>JAUIGE010000046.1 GCA_030430205.1 Bacteroidia bacterium
CTTCGAGGAGAAATCTCATGAACTCATTAAAATACTGATTATCAATAACTCAGGAGATTTCTCTTCGCAAAGCCTCATCGAAATGACAAACCCTTTTTAGTGATTCCACTAAAGATCTCGATGAACCGATTTTGTTTAAATAGAAGTCAAAAGGGGTACCATGAAATATTCCATTGACCATCAGTATTTTACAGAAAAAGTATTCCAGCTTCTTTCCCCTGAATCATTCAAAAATGAACACCTGGATGGTCCAGAATGGAACACATTAACAAAAGTCATCCGAGATTATTTCCGCTCTTATTTGGAATCATTCTAAAAAGAAATAATTTTGCGCCCGAAGCGCGCTTATTTAGAATTAATCTAATTTAATATTACATAACCTAAACTAAATATACTCATGTATAGAATTCCCTCTCAACTTATTGCCCTTGTATTGGGGCTCAGTCTCATTTTTACCGCTTGCCAGGAAGATGATCCCACACCTTCTTACGAAATTCCTACTTCCTACAACTTCACCCATGTCAACTATTCGGGCCAGACCCAGCGTCTGAACATGATGAGTGAATTGAACAGCTATATGTCTACTGCGAAAGTTGCCGGTACGGCCCTGGATGCGACCCGTCTCAAGGCGATGTACGCCAACGACGCCGCAAACGCTCAGTTTGCGGGCACCTATGAAGCCAGCAAGCAGCTCAAAAGCAAAACGCTCGAAAGCGAGCAGGCGAAATTTGAAGCATTGCTGGAGGAACTGGCTGCTGCCAGCCAATCGACAGTCGCTGGTTCAGCGGGCGTTTCGGGTGTTATTGAAAGCCTGGATGGCGCAAAAAGATACCTCGTCGGAGAGGACGGGCTGGATCATGCCCAGCTGATTCAAAAGGGCCTGATGGGCGCTTGTTTTTACTATCAGTCAACCGCTGTGTATTTCGGTGAGGAGAAAATGAATGTAGACAATGTGGAAATCACCGAAGGAGAAGGCACTGCGATGGAGCATCATTGGGATGAGGCATTTGGCTACCTGGGCGTGCCCAAAGATTTTCCTTCCAATACCGATGGTCTGAAATTCTGGGGAAGTTATCTGAATGAAAGAAATGATGTCCTCGGCAGCAATGCTGCCGTCATGAATGCCTTCCTCAAAGGCCGTGCAGCCATCTCCAACGATGATATCGCGACCCGCGATGAGGCGATCAGCGAGGCGCGCAGCGCCTGGGAGCTGGTGGCTGTTGGCTCCGCCCTGCATTATCTGAATAGCGGCATCGCCAATTTTGACGATATGGCGCTCCGTGCACACGGACTTTCTGAATGTCTCGGCTTTCTGTATGCCCTCAAATTCAATCCTGAAAAAGGCATAAGCAACAGCCAGATAGATGCGCTTTTGACGCTGGTGGCAGGCTCTGCTGATTTTGATAAAATGAATTTGTATCAGACGACTAAGGCCAATTTGCAGCAGGCGAAGGATGAGCTGGCGGCGGCTTTTTTGTTGGATGATAAAAAGGACTTGTTTTAAAGAATTTTGACGCAGATTGACGCAGATCATTATGATTTAAGATGTTTGAGAAGGTTCTTTAACATAAAAAATCATAATTATCAGTGTGAATCTGCGTCAACTCTTCTACTATTTACCCCCCCTCTCATGAAAAAAATCATTTTCCCCCTCCTCCTCTCCCTCCTGCTCTTCGCCTGCAAAGAAGACGACAAAGGCGATCCCTGCGATATCACTTTCGATCAGGCAGCCATGTTTGCCAATATTGCCGACAAGCTCATCCAGCCAGCGCTGGCGGAGTTTCAGGAGGCAGTTGGCAGTTTGCAGGTGGCAGCGGACAGCTTTACGGCTTCGCCGGATGAGAGCGGACTGGAGGCTGTCCGCGATGCCATGAAAGCCGCATGGCTGAGCTGGCAGGCGGTAGCGCCTTATAACTTTGGACCGGCGGAGACGGTCTTTTTGCGCAGCAGCCTGAATAATTTTCCTGCAAATACAGCTGAAATAGAAGAAAACATTGCCTCCGGCAATTACGATTTCAATCTACCGGATGCCTACGACAAAGGCTTTCCTGCGTTGGACTATCTGCTTTTTGGGCTGGGGAATAATGAAGCTGAAATCGTGGCTAAATACGCCCCTGGCAATGCCTATTCGCAGTATGTAAAAGATATTGTCACGGATATCCAAAGTCGGCTGAATCAGACAAAAGCGGAGTGGGCGAATGGCTACCGCAACAGTTTTGTGCAGAATACCGGCACGGCTGCCGGCACTTCGCTCAGCCTGCTGATCAACCAGCTCAATGCCAACTACGAAATCCTCAAGCGCGACCGCATCGGTCTGCCTTCCGGCGTGCTTACGCTTGACATCGCCAATCCAACCAAGGTGGAGGCTTTTTACAGCGGTCTTTCGCTGGATCTTGCCATCGCCTCGCTGGAGGCCAGCATCCTGCAGTATACAGGCGGCAGTGGGCAGGGATTGGATGATTTGCTGCAGGCAGCGGGCGCGATGAAAGGCAATGAGACGCTGGATGCCGTCATCCAGGCGCAGTTTGCCAAAGCCATGAATGCCCTGCAAGTGCTCCCCGCACCACTCTCCGCCACGGTCGAAAACGACCAGCAAGCTGTGCAGCAGGCCTATGCAGCGCTCAGCCAGCAGTTGGTGCATACCAAGACGGATATGCCGTCTGTGCTCTGTGTGGCGATTACTTATGTGGATAATCCTAGTGATTCTGATTGAGAAGAGAGAGCAGAGAGCAGAGAGCAGAGAGCAGAGAGCAGAGATTAGAGAGCAGAGATTAGAGAGCAGAGATTAGAGAGCAGAGATAAGAGAATTGATGCGAAGAAGAATAGATATAGCGCCTTTGGTTACTTTCCGAATATTATTCGGGGGCTTGATGGCTTTTGGGGCTATTCGCTTTATGGTGAGTGGTTGGGTAGAAAAGCTCTATGTGGAGCCGCAGTTTTTCTTCAAATTTTATGGATTTGAATGGGTGCAGCCATTGGGGGAGACGGGCATGTATATGCTTTATGGGCTGATCGCCTGCAGCGCGATCCTGATCATGCTGGGCTTGTTTTACCGCCTGGGGGCGGTTTTGTTTTTTCTCAGCTTTACTTATGCTGAGCTGATCGATGCCACGCATTACCTCAACCACTATTACCTGGTGGTACTGCTGGGCTTTTTGCTGATTTTTCTGCCCGCCAATCGGGCGCTTTCTCTGGATGTGCGCCGCAATCCGAAGTTGCGGCAGGAGAGCGTGCCTGCCTGGTGTATTTATATCCTGATCTTCCAGCTCACGCTGGTCTATACCTGCGCAGGTATCGCCAAGCTCAATCCTGACTGGCTGTTGCGCGCCATGCCGCTGGCGGTTTGGTTGCCGGAGCATACAGATATGCCCCTGCTGGGGCCGCTTTTTGAACTCAGCTGGATGCCTTTTGCATTCAGTTGGATAGGCGCGATCTACGATCTGACGATCGCTTATTTCCTGATGTGGCGCGTCACGCGCCCTTACGCCTATATCGTCGTGATAATCTTTCACACGATGACGCATTTGCTCTTCAACATCGGGCTTTTTCCGCTTATCATGACAATGAGTACCCTGGTATTTTTTTCGGGGGAATGGCATCAAAAACTCCAAAGCGTTTTCATACGCTTCTTCCAAGCCTTTTTTCATAAAAAAGAAAGCCCTCAATCGCCCTCGAACTCCGAACTCAAACTCAAACTCAAACTCAAGGAAAACTCTTTCTTCAAAAGAAGAATTACATCTATCGCCCTTGCGATTTACCTCCTCCTCCAACTCCTCCTCCCTTTCCGCTACCTCCTCTATCCGGGCGACCTCTTCTGGACGGAAGAAGGCTATCGTTTCTCCTGGCGGGTGATGCTTTTGGAAAAAGCCGGACAGGCCACATTTTATGTGGAAGATCGGGCAAGTGGACGCAGGTCCGAAGTGATCAACAGCAACTACCTGACAGCCTTTCAGGAAAAGCAAATGGCGATGCAGCCTGACTTTATCCTGCAATACGCGCATTTCCTGGCTCAGGAGTTTGAGGAAAAATACGGCCTGGAAGACCCGCTTGTCCGGGCGGATGTCTTTGTGGCTTTGAATGGAAAGGCGAGCCAGCGGCTGGTGGATCCCGAGGTGGATTTGACGCGGGTGCGGGATGGCTTTGGGCATAGGGAATGGATAATGAAGAAGTCGACGCAGATTTACGCTGATCATTATGATTAAGAATATGTAAGAGAAACAGCGTCAATCATAATCATCATAATCAATCTGCGTCCACTCTTCGCTTTACAAAAAACAAATGAAAAATAGCATCATCATATTCTTCCTTTTTAGCAGTTTCCACTTCCTCTGCGCGCAGCAGGACAGCGCAGCATACCAGCTCGACGAAGTAGAAATCCGCAACAAACAAGCCCCCTACAGCCTGCGCAGCCTGCGCAATGTCGAAGGCACCGCCATCTACGCCGGCAAAAAAACGGAAGTCATCCAGCTCTCCAACATACAGGCAAACCTCGCCACCAACAACGCCCGCGAAGTCTACAAAGGCGTGGCGGGCCTGAACATCTGGGAAAGCGATGGCGCTGGCCTGCAGCTCAGCATAGGGGCGCGCGGCCTCGACCCCAACCGCACTGCCAACTTCAACACCCGCCAAAACGGCTACGACATCAGCGCCGATGCGCTGGGCTATCCCGAAAGCTATTACACCCCGCCTACGCAGGCGCTCAAGCGCATCGAAATCGTGCGAGGCGCCGCCTCGCTGCAATACGGCCCGCAATTTGGCGGGCTGCTCAACTTCGTCTTCAAAGAAGGCGAAAAGGACAAAAGCTTCAGCTTTCTGACTGAAAACACAATAGGCTCCTTTGGCTTCCTCAGCAGCTTCAACAGCGTCGGAGGCGAGAAAAACGGCTGGAATTACTACGCCTTTTTTCAGCGAAAACAAGGCAATGGCTGGCGCGCCAACGAGTCTTTTTTCCAAAATACCGCTTACGCCAAAGTCTCCAAAGAGATCAAAGACAAACTGAAAATAGGGGTCGAAACGACCCACATGAACTACCTCGCCCAACAGGCGGGCGGCCTGATGGACTTTGAATTTGCGCAGGATGCGCAGCAGTCGAAGCGCACGCGCAACTGGTTTCAGGTCAACTGGAATCTCGCGGCCCTGACCGCCGACTGGCGCATCGGCGAGCGCACGCGCTTCAACAGCAGGACCTTCCTGCTCCATGCCCAGCGCGAAGCGCTGGGAGAACTGGGGCCGATTCATCGGCCGGATCCCCTGCGCGAGCGCGACCTCATCCGCGGTCTGTACCGCAACTGGGGCACGGAGGCACGCCTCATTCATCGATACAATATGTTCCAATTGCCCAGCAATTTTTTGGTGGGCGCGCGCTACTATCAGGGCTACTCCCAGAGCATGCAAGGCCTGGCCAGCGATGGCAGCGATGCGGATTTCCGCTTTTTGAATCCGGCGGATCCGGAGCGCTCATCCTACGAATTTCCCTCTCAAAACCTCGCTTTTTTCGTCGAAAACCTCTTTTACCTTTCGCCCAAATGGACCGTCACGCCCGGCATACGCATCGAGCATATTGAGACTAATTCAGAAGGCTATTTCAAGCGGCAGGTGTTTTCGGGGGGGCAAATGATATTTGAGGAAAAAAACGAAGAGATGCGCGAAAACAGCCGTTCTTTTGCCCTCCTGGGGCTGGGACTAGGGCATAAGGTGAAAAGAAATATGGAAGCCTACTTCAACTTTTCCCAGAACTACCGTTCCATCAACTTCTCCGATCTGGCGATCGTCAATCCGAATATTATCGTCGATTCCCTGCTCAGGGATGAGCGCGGTTTCAACGCGGACCTGGGGCTGCGGGGGAAAATTGCAAAAGACAAAATCCAATTTGACTTCAGCGCTTTTTTCCTGAGCTATCAGGATCGCATCGGTCTGGGCGAAATCATCCAAAGAGATCGCTTCGGCAGCGAGCAGGCCATTTCCTTCCGCACGAATATCGGCGATGCGCGCATCCTCGGCCTGGAGTTTTACGGTGAAACCGATCTGCTAAAATGGTTTTTCTCAGACTCCAACTCGAACTCAAACTCTCCTCCCTCCCTCCTCCTCTTCCTCAACGCCAGTGCCTTGCACGGCCTCTATACCTCCGGCCGCCCGGAGGTCGTCGGCAATCAGGTGGAACTGATTCCTCCCTTCAGCCTGAAAAGCGGCCTCAGCTTTCGCTACCAAAACTTCAAAGCGAGTATCCAGGGCAGCTACGTAGCTGAGCATTTCAGTGACGCGACCAACGCCACCTATGTGGTGGATGCGACCCGCGGGTTGATACCCGCCTATACCGTACTGGACTTCTCCCTGGGCTATGCCCTGGGTCGCTACCGCCTGCAAGGCGGTGTGAATAATCTGACAGATGCGCGTTATTTTACGCGCCGGGCGACGGCTTATCCTGGGCCGGGGATTATTCCGGCGAATGGGCAGAGTTTTTATGTGACGCTGGGGGTTAGTTTGTAAGAACAAATAAAATCCTGGATACCCCATACTCAAACATCTGTATCAAATATCGCTTAATTAACCCCCGTCTTCATAAAAGAAGATGTGGGCGTAACCGAATTCCACAAACATGACCAAACTCTTCCGAAAAGCTTTTTTCAATTGCTTGATATCTTCCTTGGTTAGGTCATTCAAATTTGCATCAATAATCGCCCGCAAAGCGGGTTTATAATTCATATTTCTGCAATAGAGTTTTCCCTTATACCGGATGACGGGCAGATACGCATATTTCACAAGTGGGCCGCACATAATCACGCCAACAGGGCGGTATATAAAAATACCATCGCTAGAAGTACTGTCATGCCGATTTGGTTTGTCAAAAGGACTTAAAAAGGGAAGGTACTTTGTCGGACCATCCTGATAATAAAAGAAGGAGGTGGTTTCTGGGTTTCTATTTCCATACCATTGTTTCTCGCTTTGTTTGGACGGAAAACCATCATCCTTGATTCTATGAAAAGCACAAAAAAGAAATTTTTGATCTTCTTCAGAGAAGCCTTTAGGGGATAGATTTTGAGCAATCATAGGCCCAAAAGATAAGACAAACAGAAGAATATGAATGATTGTAGCAGGCATTTTGGCAGAAATTTAGGCTTGTTTCAATTTGCAAAAATATAGCTCCACATGCATTTTTTTCGTAAATTAATGTCTGATAATAAATGAAAAATATGTCAATTAAGCCAATCATAGAAAAAGAATTAGCAAAGATGAGCCGCGCAGAACGACTTTTCCTGGCACAATACATTATTGAAAGCCTTCGGGAGGAGGAAGGAGATGATGTATCTCATGAACAATTAGCTGAATTAAGCCGTCGATCTCAAAGTCTCAGGAATGGAACGGCTGAATTTGTTAGCTGGGAAGAAATCAAATCTGGATTGAAGAAATAGCATGTACGGAATCAGATACCTGAAAGAAGTCAGGCAAGAAATTAGTGATGCCTTTGTTTGGTATGAAGAGAAAAAAGATGGTTTTGGAGATGACTTTGTTGATACCCTGGAGGCCTTAATAACAAGAATCAAAGCCAATCCCTTTGCTTTCCCCATAGTAAAAGACGAAATGAGAAAAGCAGTTATGTCTCGCTTTCCCTATAATGTTTATTTTGAGATTGTAGAATTGGAGCTTGTCGTTATCGCAGTGTTTCACACTTCTCGCAACCCCAAAGATTGGCAAGATCGGGAATTGGATTAAAAATTATCCTAATTTCGGGGTTTTAGCAAGGAATTCCTGCAAAACCATGGAAGAACCCAAACTCACCCGAATCAACAAATACCTCAGCGAGGTCGGCTACTGCTCCCGGCCTGCCAAGTCCCCCTAATCACCAAAAAGCATAACAATTAGTGTTTGTATTCACCAAAAGTTATTATTTTTGGTGAAAAGGAATAATATGTTTAAGAGAACGCTCAGTGAAATCGTTACCAATAAGGTAGGCAAAGGAAAGGCAATCATGATAATCGGCCCTCGGCAGGTTGGGAAAACAACTCTCATCTTACAGGAATTGGAAGGAAGTGAGTATCAATTTTTTGATGGGGATGATCCCACCGTAAGAAGACTATTAAAAGAACCAAATACAGAACAAATAAGAGCGATATTAGGAAAAAGCAAGATTGTTTTTATTGATGAAGCTCAAAGGATTGAAGGAATAGGATTGACATTGAAGATCATTACAGACCAGTTTAAAGACGTTCAATTATGGGTAAGTGGTTCTTCCTCTTTTTCTTTGTCACAAGAATTGAATGAACCCTTAACAGGAAGAAAGTGGAAATATGAATTGCTGCCTATTAGTTGGGAAGAATTTGAAGACCATATAGGATATTTGAAGGCAGACCAGCAATTAGAAACCCGATTATTATATGGTTTTTACCCTGATGTTTTGAATAATCCAGGAGAAGAACAGGAGATATTAAAGAATCTTGTTGATAGCTATCTGTATCGAGACATCCTTTCCTATGCAGAAATAAGAAAGCCAGAGGTATTAGAGAAGCTGGTTCAGGCTTTGGCATTTCAGGTGGGAAGTGAAGTGAGTTATAATGAACTTGCACAGTTAATTCATGTAGACAAAAATACAATCAGTAGGTACATAGATATTTTAGAGAAAGGATATGTGATATTCAAATTAGGCAGTTTTAGTCGTAATCTGCGGAATGAGATTAAGGTAAACAAGAAAATCTATTTTTATGACAATGGGGTAAGAAATATGATCATTGGCAACTTCAATGATTTGTCCCTGAGAATGGATAAAGGCGCTTTATGGGAGAACTTTTTGATATCAGAAAGGCTCAAGCAAAATAATTACAAGAGGAGTTTAGCACGATCATATTTTTGGAGAACCCGACAACAGCAAGAGGTTGATTATGTTGAAGAAATAGGAGGCGAAATACATGGATATGAATTTAAGTGGAAGCCCGGGAAACAGGTTCGTTTGCCGAAAACGTTTATTGAAAGGTATGATGCGAGTGAAATGGTTATCAACCGGGAAAATTTTAGAAAATTTGTGAAAATATAGTCAGCAGTAAGACAAACCCAACCATGGAAGAACCCAAACTCACCCGAATCAACAAATACCTCAGCGAGGTCGGCTACTGCTCCCGGCGTGCCGCCGACAAACTCATCGAAGAGGGTCGCGTCACCCTCAACGGCAAAGTGCCCGAGATGGGCACCAAAATAGCTCCCGGTGACGAAGTCCGGGTGGACGGGAAATTGATTTCCGAGCCCCAGAGTAAACCCGTTTACCTCGCTTTCAACAAGCCCGTGGGCATCGTATGCACCACAGATACCGGCGTGGAGCGCAACAACATCATTGATTTCATCAACTATCCCAGCCGCATTTTCCCCATCGGGCGGCTGGACAAGCCCAGCGAAGGCCTCATCTTCCTCACCAACGATGGCGACATCGTCAACAAAATACTGCGCGCCCGCAACAACCACGAAAAAGAATATATCGTGACCGTCAACCGGCCCATCACCAGGGATTTCATCCAAAAGATGAGCAAAGGCGTGCCGATCCTCGATACGGTCACCAGGCCTTGCAAAGTGAAACAAATCAACCGATTTGACTTCAACATCATCCTCACCCAGGGCCTCAACCGCCAGATCCGGCGCATGTGCGAGTACCTGGAGTACGAGGTCGTCAGGCTCAGGCGTGTACGCATCATGAATGTCAAGCTCGACCTGCCGGTAGGCAAGTGGCGCGACCTGACGGAAGCTGAGCTGAAAGAGATCCACCGCCTGGTGGCGGATTCGGCGAAGACTTTCGAAGGGTAAACTGATAATATTTGGATAGGTTCCAAATATTATCGGATAATATTTGGATTTAAACCTAATATTATCATTTTTACCTAAAATCAAGTATCAATATGCTTCAGGAAAGGGCAAGTTTTGCAGATATTCATCAGCATGTCTCCGATAAAAGATATACTATCATTACGGGTGCAAGACAGGTAGGGAAAACATCCCTCTTACGATTATTGTATCAGCAATTAAAATCGGAGGATAAACAGGTCTTCTTTTTCACTTTCGAAAATCATGAGATTTTAGATTCTATTAATCAGAACCCTGAGCACATTTTCAAGCAAATTCCCATTATTCCTCAACCTCTCCTCAAAGGAAAGTCAGAGAAGGTAATATATATCCTGATTGACGAAGTGCAGTATGCTGCTGATCCAACTCATTTTTTGAAATACCTATATGATATATATGAGGAGAATGTAAAGATCGTAGCTACTGGTAGCAGTGCATTTTATATAGATCGTAAGTTTAAAGATTCCCTTGCCGGCCGAAAACGCGTTTTCAACCTTTATCCTTTATCTTTCACTGAATATCTGTCATTTAACAAGCTTGCTGAACTAAATCAGGAATTGGAGGTCATGAAAGCGCGACCTGCATATCAATCTCCAAATAGGGCGCTTATCCAGCATCAATTCATGAAGTACCTCCAATATGGAGGGTATCCGGAAGTAGTTTTAGCTAAAGGGGAAGATGAAAAGCAGATCTTGTTGAATGAATTAAAAAACGCTTATATCCAGCGAGATATTCAGGGATCAGGCGTAGGCAAAGGAAATAAGTTTTATGTACTCCTTCAATTGTTAGCGGATCAGGTAGGCGGTGTGGTTAACAGAAATGAACTTGCCAATACCATTCAGATCGATTTTACCACGGTAGATCATTACCTCTATGTTCTCGAAAAATGCCATCATATCCATCTCCTAAAGCCTTATTTCCGCAACCTCCGCAAAGAACTCACCAAAATGCCCAAAATATTTTTCAATGATTTGGGTTTGCGCAATGCCTTATTGAATCGCTTTGGAGCAGTAGAAAATCGTCCTGACAAAGGGGCATTACTGGAAAATTACTATTTCCTGGCATTTCGTCAGCAATATGCCCTCAACCAAATCATGTTTTGGCGGACGGCCGATAAACAGGAAGTTGATTTTGTGATCGAAGAAAGCTTCAATCAGGGAAAAGCCTATGAGATTAAGTGGAATCCGGGGAGTTTTAAGCCAGATAAGTACAAGAAATTTATGGCGACTTACCCTGATTTTGAGCTTACTTGTTTGGGTGTGGATGATTTTTTTAAGGGTTAAACCCCAACACAAGCGCGTAGTAAATTCCTCTTCCACGGAGATCAGCTGGTAAGGGTGAAAAGCGCCCTGCGGCAGGATAAAGATGCATGCTTGCATGATCTGCCTTTTTTGGCGGTTAGGCGGTAGGTTTGGGAGATACGATAAACAAGCCAAACGGCCTCTCTTTGAATTCTCAAAAAAGCCAAGTACTTTACTACTTATAATAGCGGAAACCGTAAAGCCAGATAAAAAATGAAAATTACAGACAGTGCAAATGAACTTATCATTTCAATCCCTAAAGGGGTTTTTGATATTAGTGAAATTCAGGATTTTATTGATTTTCTGAGATATAAATTCATTGTTTCAAAAAGTAAAGCTTCAGATAATCAAATCCAGGAATTGACGGATGAAATAAATAATGACCTGGGAAAAATCAATGAAAAGAGGCTTAAAGGAGATTCATAAAAATCGTAATTGACACAAACATTTTAATCAGTACATTAATGAGTTCCGAAGGTATTGTCGGAACTTTTCTGCTTAAAGAGTTACGTAAAATCGAAAAATTCTCATGCTATTATTTGTATATAGAAATCTTCGATAAAAAGGAAAAGATCATAAAGTATTCAGGCCTTTTCTACAAGCCCCCTACCCCCCCCCCTCCCCAGGATTCGATAAACGCAACACAAAAGCAGCAAAAGAAATCTCCAAAACGTCATGTAAGAGCTATTGAGGTGAATAGCCTTTATCATAAAAAAATCCTTACAATGATGACATCCCCAACCTTCCTAAAATCGGCGATTAGCCTCCTGATCTTTTTCACCCTTGTTTCCTGCACAAAAGACAGGATTTCCAGGGCAGAGGATACAGAATTCTGTTCTTTCGTAGACAGCCAGGATTTTGACCAAACGGCTTCTATCATAAACGACTTTCTTGAAGGCCAAAAAAAGAACGAGGACACAGAAAACCTGGAGGCACTAAAAGATTGGCTGGCATGTATAAGCTGTGTCGGGGAGGTGGAAATACTTTGCAATTCATGCATATATACACTTCCCACACAAAGTGAATTGAGGGTTGAGTTTATTGCGAATGGGCAAACGATCATAAAGGTTTTGGATATTCGGATGGGCGAAAGGCTGAGTTTTGTCAGGTATCATGACTGAGGGATGTTGATAAAAAAATTACGGATATTGAATGAAACATCACATTTATCTAATCATTCTACTCCTGATATTGGGAGCAAATTTGGTAGCTCAAAGTTCCAATGAGGAATTAATTTTTGAAATGGGAACTGAAATGGATACCATCATATTTGATGAAAATCTATGCGAAACGGCCAAAAATATAGCCAGGAGCGACATTGAAAATGGAAGGTATGCCGCTTTTTTACATGGACTCGACGGAGACAATTCGCTAACTTTCGAAAGATTGATGATAAGAAAATACGGAGTTTATGCTTATCACACAGGTTTGTGCATGGGAGATGAATTCATGAGTTGCTATAGTGAGATTTCCATTCCCTTAATTAAAGAGAGATTGGGTGAAGATATTTTTGAAAGGACAAATCTTGAAGCAATTGAATTGGATAAGGAAGGAAAAGGTGATAGAGAAGCATTTTATAAAAATGGGCAGTCAGAATTTGTGAAATTGTTCCATTGTGAATTAGAGAATGAATGGCTGAAGCAATACAAATCAAAAAAAGATCGGCCTACGTTTTTGCTGACGCTAAAAGTTGATAAAGAAGGGATAATATTTGACTCGAATATTGAGTCTTTTGAAGACGAAAAAGTAACCAAGGAAGTAAATAGAATAATCGAAATATTGCCCTTGCTTCAACCTGCAACGGAGGATGGCAAAACCATAGAAGGGGAAATTTCCTTTTTTCTTGATCTGCATAAAAAATGGAAAAGATGCCGTTAAGGAGGCCCTTCCCCCCCTAAAAATCCCGCTTCCCCGATATCCGGTAAATATCAACATAGGGCAAAGCCCTATAGTAGCCAGTCCCCGAAAAACCGTGAGAGCCCTGCAAGGGCGAAGTATCAGGTATATCGCCCTTGCAGGGCTACTATGCGAAACCTGTCTGTAACAGGGCCTTGCCCTGTGTTAACGTCTGTCGCCTCTTCGAGGCTTTGGGAATTGCTTAAAGAAGTGGTTTTCACAAATAGCTGGAGCGGATTTCTGGCCTAGCGGCTGGCTTTGCGCGTAATCCGCTCCATCTATTCAACTCTTGATTCGCATAAATTCTTAAAACATAAAAAACCATAATAACCCGCGAAAATCTGCGTCCACTCTTTCCCCCCCTAAAAATCCCGCCTCCCCGATATCCGGTAAATCCGCCACACCGGCACCCCAATCCAAAGCAGCAGACAGCCGACAGAAAGCAGTATGCCCATGGATGAGCCAAAAAACTGCTGAAAAACAGCACCCGTATAGCCCAGCAAAGCTGCGATGTCCAGTTTCAACAGGATCAGCATACGCGACAGGTCTATCGGATTGAGCAGGGATGCGCCCAGCGCAAAATTATCCAGCGGGTAATCCCGAAACCACATCATCGCGACCAGAAATAGCCCGTCATAGATGACGGCAAAAAACAGCCAGACGAGGATCGTCAGGCCAAAGCCTTTGAGCTTGTTGTCATGCTTGAGGGCAATCAGAAAGGCGAGCGCCGAGAAGATAAAGGAGAGCAGCAGGCCCACCAGTAGCAGGGTCAAAAAATGCCCCAATTGGGCAGAGCCCAATATGCCAAATACCAGAAAGGGAATACCGATTCCCAGCAGATAGCTCAGCGCCAGCGAGCTGGCCACACCCAGGTACTGCCCCAGAAATATCTGGCGGCGAGGTATCGGCTGCGCCAGCAGCAGCTCCACAAACTCCCGCGAGTTGTAGCTGTAAATCACGCTAAACATGCTCGCAATCAGCGGCACCAGCAGCAGGATGATGTTCATCAGGCTGATGACTACCTTGGAAGTATCCGGCGTAAGCGTCAGCAAGGCAAAAGTCAGAAGTAAATAAAACGCCAGGTAGACCAGCGTCCAGCGGCTTCTGATGAGATCGAAAAAGCTATATTTGAATATTTTGTTCATGATGTGGGTTATTTTCCGTGCGCATCATCATGCGCGCAATGGCAGTCTCCAGTTGCGAGGCATGATACTTTTCCTTCAGCTCATCACAACTTCCTTCGAAGTGTATGTGCCCATCCAGCAGAAATACGATGTCTTCTGCCATCTCCTCCACAAAGCTCATGATATGGGAAGTGATCAGGATAAGTTTGCCTTTTTCGCGCTCTTTGAGGATCAGTTCTTTGAGGCGAAGGGTCGCCACGGGATCGAGGCCCGAGGTGGGCTCATCGAGGATGATGATGGGGCTGTCATACATGAAAGCCTGCACCAGGTTGACCTTTTGGCGGGTACCGCCGGAGAGGTGGCCGAGCCGCGTCTCCATAAATGGCTCCAGCTCAAAACGCGCAATGAGCGCGTCAGGGTATGCTTTGCGCGTGCGCAAGTCCTGGATCATCCGCAGCAATTCGCGCACTTTCAGGTTTTCGGGAAAGCGGGCGATCTGGGACAAATAGTCTATTTGGTCACGGTATTTGTGTTTGCCGCGTATCGGCTGGCCCTGCACGGAGATCGTGCCCTGATCGGGGATCACCATGCCGAGTATGCTTTTGATAAGCGTTGTTTTGCCAGAACCGTTGGGGCCCAGGATGGCGGATATATTGGCCGCCTTGAGCTCCAGGCTGACGTCTCGCAAGACTGTGTTTTTTCCAAAGGACTTAGAGAGATGCTCAATGGAAATCATGAGAGGAGGGTTAATGTGTGAAAGGAATGTCTATCTCCCGCATGCGCGGGGCATGATCCTGCACCTGTGCAGGCGTGAGAATGGGACTGATTTTTTCGGAAAAATTGATGATATCTACAAAGGTGGAACGCAGCAGGACCATGGTCTCTGGCGTCTGATCCACCACATAACTAAACAGTTTGACAGGGCGAAAGGGCACATCGCCCACTCCATCCCGGTCCAGGTCATATCCTGTATATTCACTCCAGTAATTGCCATCAAAGCGGTTGTAGGTGCCTTTGCCAGTCTGGGCAAGGTCGAAAGTATTGGAGATGAAATTGTTGCCGGAGACATCATTGTCCATGCAGCCACCGGCGATTTTGATCGCCCAGCCGTTGTGGCGAAATACATTATTCAAATAATGAATGCGGTTGGAGCCTTCCACATAAATCCCGATGGTATTTTCCTCAAAAACATTGCGCACGATGTCTGCATCATTGATTTCTTTGAGCAAAAGGCCATAGGCCGCCCCGCCCCAATTGTGTTCGAAGTGATTCTCCCACATATTGATTTTCTTCGAAAACATCACCGCTACGCCCGCGCCATTGTTACGAAAAGTATTGTGCTCATAGCTGTCATTATTCGAAAACATAAAGTGCAGGCCATAGCGCAGCTGGTTCTCGCTCACATTGTGGCGCACGATGCTGCTATCGACAAATTCGAAGTAAATGCCATCGCGATGCCCCGACACATGGTTGTTTTCCACCACCAGCTTGCGGCAGTACCAGGCGTGAACGGCATTGCCGGAAGAGGCTTCATTTTTGGCCTGGGCCTTCATGACATTGCCTACGACTTTCCCTTCCCGGGCATGCTCCAGATACACCCCAAAAAAGGTGTCAGTTAATTTGTTGTTTTTGACAAGAAAATGCTTTGCCTTTTTGATGCGGATGCCGGCGCGATCTTCGAGATAGCTGGTGCCCACATTTTTGATGTGGAGGCCTATCAGGCTGACGCGATTGGCCGTGACGGTGATCACCTCCGTCTCGTTTTTCCCATCGATCACGGGATAGCCTATCCCGATGACCGTCAGGGCTTTGTCGATCAGGATATTTCCTTCCTGATACAGACCGCTGTGAATAAAAAGGGTATCCCCTGCCTGAGATGCTGCGATGGCTGGTTTGATGGCTTTATAAGGACAAGTTGCACACACATCCAGACGTGCATCGACCTGGCCCAGCAGCAGGCAGAGGATTACCAAAAGGAAAAGCTTTTTAAGAAGCATCATGCGGCTATTTCGTTGGTTCGAGGATCACGGCATCCACTACATGCACGATACCGTTGCTGGCCTTGACAGAGCCGAGGACCTTGGCACCGTCCACAAAAACATCCTCCCCTTTTCTTTCTACTTTGACATATCTGCCTGTAGCCATATATACATTCTGACCATCTTTTAGTTGGTCTTTGGTAAAGCTACCCGGAGAGGCGTGTCCTTTGATGATGCGCGCCAGGGTAGGCAGATTTTCTTCCTTCAACAAATTTTCCAGCGTGCCTGCGGGAAGTTTATCGAAAGCAGCATTAAAAATGAGGTGATTTCTCATTCGGTTATGTGTTTTTGAATACTATTCCAATCATAAAGCTGGCCGCCTTTTGCGCTTTGCATGGCTGTTGCAGCCTCTTTTGTAGCAAAGGCAGTAAGAAAAGCACCCATAGGGCTGGGGATATTTTTGCTGATGAGAAAATGACTTTTCTCCGCAGGGATCAAAGCCGCAGGCTTTTCGTAATCGTTGACCAGCAAATGGGCAAAAGCCCTTTCGCCTTCCTCCGACTCCGCCACATAATTGATCATACACTCGATCGCATCGAAGGTATAGACCCTTCCCTTGGTAGTCACAAGCTCAGCAGCATGCTGCCGATCCACCACCGTCATTTTACAAAAATGACAGGCATCATGACCAAAGGCGATAGCCCGGGGCTCCGGCTTGCAAGCTGTCAGCGACAGCAGGATCAGGATAATTATAAATACATTTTTCATCCAGAAAAAAATTTCAAAATTCTTCCATCTGCAAATCCTCTCATCTACTCATCCTCTCATCTACTCATCCTCTCATCTACTCATCCTCTCCTCCTCAACCGCCAGGCCAGGCCCGCCAACAAAATCGAACAGCCCGCTATTATCCCACTTGTATGTGGCAGGGAAATAGCCGTGAAATTGATAATGTCTTTTTTCCCAAAAAGAGGCGGCTGAAAAGAAGCTCCCGGAATCTTGATGGGGGCATTGGGACTCAGGCTATGCCCATAGTCGTATTCCCACAAATAAAAATCATAGATGCCCAGGATAGCCAGGATGACAAAAAGGATTGCCCAGCCCAGGTAAACACTTGCCTTATTGATACCCGCAGCCACCAAACCCAAACCTATCATCGCGAAGATGATGTAAGGGAAGTAAGTCAGCTCCGGTATGGAATCCGGCTCTATAAACTTCATCCCTATATAGTGGTTCAGGATGTTGATATTCTGGAGCGTGCCGGGCGAGTCCCCACCGATCTTATTGATGTATATGAACAGGTCCACACCTTCCGGATATTGCGGTGCGATAAGTGTTATCCGCCACATGGGCCAGATAAAGAGGGTAATAAGGCTGATGGCCGCAAGGGCCATCAGCATACGTGGAATTTGTTTTTTAATCATTCTTAATTCATTGCTACGCCTTCCTTGAACTCATCCCCCAATCCCCACTTCAGAGGTGTATTGGAGTTGGCTGGAGATACACGTATGTATCCTTGCATTTCCTGGTGAAGCGCTGAGCAAAAGTCTGTACAATAGAACGGAATAACGCCTACGCGATCAGGCTCCCAAAGTAGGGTCTCAGTCTGACCAGGCATGATCAGCAACTCTGCATTGTTGGCGCCCATCACGGCAAAGCCGTGAGGTACGTCCCAGTCCTGCTCCAGGTTGGTGACATGGAATAAGACTTTGTCTCCGACTCGCACACCTTCGATATTATCCGGTGCAAAGTGCGAGCGGATGGTCGTCATATAGACATGCACGGTTTTGCCGTCACGCTCGACGCGTGCGTCTTTTTCGCCCATGGCACGGTAAGGGTGCTTGTTGTCTTCTATGCGGTAAAACTTCTTGGACTTAGACACGATGCGGTCGGCAGAGATGCCCTGCGCATAGTGCGGCTCTCCCATGGTAGGGAAGTCCAATAAGAGTTTCATCTTATCGCCAGAGATGTCATACAACTGTGCAGAATGCGCCATCTCGGGGCCGGTAGGCAGGTAGCGGTCTTTGGTGATCTTGTTAAGCGCCACCATGTATTTGCCTTGTGGCTTTTTGGAGTCGCCACCAGGAATCATCAGGTGACCTACAGAGTAGTAACAAGGGATGCGGTCCAGCACTTCCCATGTACCGACTTTCCACTTCACGATTTCTGAAGAAATAAAGAAGGTAGTATAGGCATTGCCCTTGGCATCAAACTCGGTGTGAAGCGGGCCCAGACCGGGCTCTTTGACGACACCGCCTACGACTTCGTCGAATTTCAAAACAGGCACGCCTGCGATCTCACCATCAAAAGCTTTGTTCTCAATAGCTGCCTGCATTTTGGTGAAAGAGTGTACAGTCAGGTCAGCTGAAAGCTTACCATTGCCGACGATGTACTCACCCGTAGGGTCTACGTCTACGCCGTGAGGCGACTTGGGAGTAGGCAGGAAGTACACCAGACCCGGGCAGTCTGCCGGAGTCAGGACTTTGACAGATTTGACTTCCTTGGAAGTTGCCATGTGTGTATGGTCGTCATACTCATTGTTGAAGTATCTGGCAGGAACTTCCTTGTATTTACCTGAAGCGATAAACTCTTCCGCCTTTTTCCAGTTGATGGCAGCGATGAAGTCTTTGTCGTTTTGTGAGGCGCTTACCTCCAGGAGGGTGTTTTTTTGCTCTGTATTATAAGAGGTAAAGAAAGTCCATCCATGAGATTTACCTTTGCCTGAGTGAGCCAGGTCATAGTCAAAAGCAGGAAGGAGGATCTGGAAAGCGATTTCCATGTCTCCGTCTTCGCCCACTTTGATGAAAGTCAGCATGCCTTTGAAGTTCTCAGCATAGCTGTCGATGGATACGTCAGCCTGAGGATAAGGCACGCTAAAGCGTGTTCCCGCTACGACATACTCTGTGTTCTCGGTAGTAAAAGGTGAAGAGTGGTTACCACCGCTATTGGGGATCTCGATGATCTCCGCAGTCTCAAAGGTTGAAAGGTCGAGTCGCGCAACACGTGGGGTATTATTGCCATTGATAAATAACCAGCGTCCATCGGTCTCGCCATTGGTCTGCGAAAGCTCAGGGTGGTGGCTGTCGTCCCATGGCACAAAGCCAAAGGAGGTGTTGAGCATAGGTTTGGTCTCTTCGTTGAAACCATAGCCTTTTTCAGCATCTACTGAAAAGACAGGAATGATTTTGAGCAAGCGGCCGGATGGCAAGCCATATACAGAGACCTGTCCGCTAAATCCGCCTGAGAAGAAACCGTAAAATTCGTCATGCTCACCTGGTGCGACATATACAGCTGAAGCTACATCGCCGCCACTCAGCGTGGCGCTGGATTGAGTGCTTCCCTGCTGGCCACAACTGGCCAAAAGTCCGAAGGATACGAGCAGTATCAAGGACCAGAAGAAACGAGAAAAATGCAATTGGTTTTTCATGAAAATATTGTTGGATTAAAGGATTCGTTTTTACTTACAGTTACTATGTTGAATAAAACACGATAAAAGAGGTGTTTGTCTTTTATTCGCAAGTAGGTGAGTAGTCCAAATCTCTGAAATGACTTTTGTTATATTAACTTATGATAACGATCACTTGCCAGGGGAGCTGATTTGCTATATTTTTGCGCCGGATAACGCAAGTTCTCGTTCTTTGACTTGCACTGTCTGGATAAGCTTCGGAGAGAATAAAAGCCACAAAAGTATTTTATTCATTTTTTGCTTTCATCCATCAAACAGTAAATATGTTTTCTAAAGCCTGCCGATACGCCATAAGGGTTGCCTTGTATTTAGCCACACATTCTCATCTTCAAGCCAAGTTTGGGGTAAAAGTTCTCGCAGAAAGCCTGGATATTCCTATGCATTTTCTGGGGAAAATATTGCAGCAAATGGTGCGGGAGGGTTTGATAAGTTCTTCCAAAGGTCCCGGAGGAGGTTTTTACCTCACTGAGGCAAACCGTAGCATCACCCTCAGACAGATCGTGCTGAGCATGGATGGGCCGGAAGTTATGGAAGGCTGCGTGCTGGGCTTTCATGAATGTAATCATGAACATCCCTGTGCGATGCACAGCTTATATAATGCCTATCGGGAAGGCTTTTTCAATTTACTGGATGATCAGACTGTGCAAGAAGTTGCTGAACGAATCAATAGGCGAGATGGTGATTTTTGACGCCATCAATCCCTTTCCTTTTCACACACAATTAATTTGATTCATGAAAAAATTCGCATTTTTTGTACTGATCGTTCTGGTTGTTGCTGCCTGCAGCAATGGCAATTCAGAAGGAGGCGAAAAGAAGCTTTCGCCCAGTGAGATGGCCAAGCAGGCCCCCAAAGCCGACGACGGCAAAGGCATCGGTGAGATCACCGAAGTCAAGCTCAATAGCCCCCTCGACCAGACCATGGTCACCCGTGGCAAAAGCATCTATGAGATGAAGTGTGCCGCCTGCCATAAGCTCACCGACCAGCGGGTCGTAGGACCAGGCTGGAAAGGCCTGACTACCAAGCGCAAACCTGAGTGGATCATGAACATGACCACCAATGTAGAAGCCATGCTGGAATCTGACCCTACTGCCAGAGAATTGCTCAAAGAGTGTCTGGTGCGCATGCCCAACCAAAACCTCTCCATCGGAGATGCCCGGGATGTGCTGGAGTTTATTTATGCAAATGACGGTCACGAGTAAGTCTTTCTATGATCAGTAAATGGCTTAAAATAGCCTTTGGTAACTTCCTCCTCGCGGCATTGCTGGGTGTTTTGCTCCGCTACGCCTTCGTAGAAGAAATTCCCTGGATGAAATTTCGCCATGTCATGCATGGCCACTCTCATGTGGCCATGCTTGGCTGGCTTTATCTGGCATTTTATGCCTTGCTTATTCATGCCTTTTTACCCAAAGAAGCGGGTGAACGGCCTTTTTACAAAAATGTATTCTGGCTAACCCAGTTCAGTGTGCTGGGGATGCTTATCAGTTTTCCGATCTCGGGCTACGGCCTTGTTTCCATCTTTTTTTCGACCCTACATGTTCTCTTTTCCTACCTATTTGTGGTCCGTTTTATCAAGGACCTGGATCAACATCATATAGATCGCCCTATATCTGTGCGCTGGGCTAAAGGCGCTTTGGTGATGATGGTCATCTCCAGCCTGGGCTTATGGGGCCTCGCCCCTGTGATGATACTGGACCCGGCCAAAGGCACTGCCTATTATATGGTCATCCAGTTTTACCTGCATTTTCAGTTCAACGGCTGGTTTATTTTTGCTGCGCTGGCCCTCTTTTTTCGGATGCTGGAGCGCAAACGCATTCAGCCTGACCCTCGCCTGGAGAAGCGTTTCTTTATTCTGCTGATTGCCTCTTGCTTAATTACCTATGCGCTGGCGCTCACATGGGCCAATCCCAAAGATTATCTTTTTTACATCAATGGCAGCGGGGTGCTGATCCAGGTGGCAGCCTTGCTGTTTTTCTGGCGGCTGTTGCAGCCGCATTGGGGAGCCCTAAAAGCAGAATTTCCCCTGTGGGTAAAATGGCTGTTGCTGATAGCCTTCCTCTGTTTTTCTGTAAAAATCCTTGTGCAGGCAGCGGTGGTGATCCCCTTTATTGCACAGGCGGCCTATACGATCCGCAACTATGTGATCGGTTTTTTTCACCTGATGCTGCTGGGCATAGCTACACACATGATCCTCGGCTTTGCCGTTTGGACGCGGCTGTTGCCGGTTTCTTCCCTGATCGTACGTCTGGGATTGATATTGTTTATGGCAGGCTTTGCGCTGAGTGAAGCCGTGCTCTTCCTGCAAGGCAGCATGTTTTGGGCAGCCATGGGCTTTTTGCCCGGCTATTATCTCCTGTTGACCTTGGTTTCGGCATTGATGCCGCTGGGACTGGTGTTGATAGTGGGGAGTTTTGTTACTCCACGATCTCAATCGCTGGATTGAATTGCCCGTCATAAGCAGACAAATGCTCATCGTTGCGATAGTATTTGATCGAGGCCCAATATTCATTGCAATCACCCAAAGCAAGCAGAAATTCTACTGTGAATTTATCTGTGCCATAGGTATCCTTTTCGATATAATAATCATAGCGGTAAGTGCGTCCCAATAGGGCGACCGGATTCGCTTTGAAATTGGTGCTGTCGTAGAACTTTTCGGTATAATGGAAAGGGCCAAATTTGTTATCCGCATATCCCGGCTCAATCCGGGTATACTGAATATTGGGGCGCTCTCCACCATCAAAATCAACGTAGACCGTGATATTGGCCTTGTTGTAAATGCTTTTGAGGTAATTTTCACCATCTGGCGTTTTGTATTCTACGGTGAAAGATTGGCTGCCAATCTTGGGGTCTGGCTCAGGTACACATGGCTCCTGACAAGCTGTCCAGAAAACAGAAAAAAACAGCACAACCAAAACGAAAGAAGAAGCAAAAGGAAGTTTTAACAATTTCATAAGGGAAAAATTGAGATTACCGTCAAAGATAAAAAGGATTATTCGGATATTGCACGAATATTCAACGTAATCTCAGCCCTGAAAATTTGTTTTCATACGCTTTTCAACCGAAAAGAATCAAAATGTCCTATAAGCAAAAAGTGCGAAAAAACACCTATCCCAGCCTGGAAGCGAAAGTAATTGAACTTCCCAACGGCATTCGGATAGTGTATAAATATGTTCCTTATACTCTGACTGTTCATTGTGGATATATCCTGAATGCGGGTAGCAGGGATGATGGAGCCGAGAGCATGGGCCTTGCGCATTTTATTGAGCATAGCATTTTCAAAGGCACCCAAAAGCGCAAAACTTTCCATATTCTCAATTACCTCGAATCCGTGGGCGGGGACCTCAACGCCTATACCACCAAGGAAAAGACCTGCGTATATGCCTCGCTGCCCGCCTCCTATGCGGAGCGTGCCACGGAGCTGCTGACAGATATTGTCTTTCACTCTACCTTCCCTGAAAAGGAACTCGACAAGGAGCGCTCAGTCATCGCTGAAGAAATTGATATGTACCGCAATGCGCCGGAAGAGGCGATTTTTGAAGATTTTGACGAAGTCGTTTTTCCCAAACACTCGCTGGGAGACCCTATTTTGGGGACCAAAGAAAGTGTTCAGGGAATCCGTCGGGACCATATTTTAAAGTTTATCCAGGAAGGCTATACCGCCGGCAATGTCGTTTTTGGCCTGGTAGGCAATGTGACCGAGGCGACGCTTCGCCGCATCATCTCCAAATATCTCTCGCCGCAGGTCCTGCCTACGGGCAAGCGGGAGCGCATCGCTCCGGCTCCCTATCAGCAGGAAATCCGCGAAACCGAAATCCCTTTCAGCCAGGCGCACGAAGTGCTGGGTGGCCGCTCATTTCCGCTGGAGGAAGCGGGCTACTACCCCATGGTCCTGCTCAGCAACCTGCTGGGTGGCCCCGCGATGAACTCCCGCCTCAACCTCAACATACGTGAAAAACACGGCCTCACCTACAGCATCAGCAGCTTTTACAACCCCTATGAAGACAGCGGCCTCTGGGGCATTTACTATGCCTGTGATGTCGCCAACCTTAAGCGGGTACGCCGCCTGGTAGACAAAGAACTCAAGCGCATACGCGAAGAAAAACTGGGCGGCCTGCGCCTGCAACAGGTGAAAAAACAGCTCGTCGGGCAGTTTACCCTGAGCTACGAAAACCTGCTCAGCCAGATGCTGGGCCTCTCCAAAGATGTGCTCGACTATGGCGAGATCCTGCCCTTCGATGTCTACATCCAAAAGATGGAAGCCATCTCCGCCGAGGAGTTGCAGGACACCGCCAATGAGATATTTTCGAAGGAAAATACCAGCCGCCTGACCTTTATGCCCGAACCCGACGAAGAAGAGGACGAAGAAGCATGAATCGATTCAGATCTAACAATAATGAACGGAGTGACGCGGAGGCGGAGAGGAAGATGATCCATATCTCTCCGCCTCTCTGCCTCTCCGTTCAAATTCTAACATGATGAGAGCATGAAATTCCTGTCAGAAGCCCTTCAGGCCTATGTAGCAGCGCACCGCCCTGCCGAGCCGCCCCTCCTCGCCGAACTTCGGCGCGAGACACACCTCAAAATCCTCTATCCGCAGATGATCTCATCTGCCATACAGGGCCGTTGGCTCGCCTTTCTCAGCAAACTGCTCCGTCCCCGCCGCATCCTCGAGATCGGCGCATTCACTGGCTACGCCACCCTCTGCCTGGCCGAAGGCCTGGCCCCCGATGGGGAGATCATCTCCCTCGAACAAAATCCCGAGCGCGAATCCCTGATTCGCAAGTATGTCGCTAAAGCCGGGCTCAGCGAGCGCGTAGACCTCCGCATCGGCGATGCGGCCGCCCTGCTCCCGGAGCTATCAGCTCCTTTCGACCTCGTCTTCCTCGACGCCGATAAGGCGAACTATCCGCTCTATTTTGAGCTGGTGGTGCCGCTGCTGCGCAGCGGGGGCCTGCTCATCGCCGACAATGTGCTCTGGCACGGCCACGTGCTGGGCGAAGGGACGAATAAGGAGATTTTGGGGATCAAGGCATTTAATGAGGCCGTGATGGCGGATGAGCGGGTGGAAGGGATGATTTTGGGGGTGGAAGATGGGTTGTTTTTGGTGCGGAAGTGGTAGATTACTTTTTTCGGAAGGATATTTGTATAATAAGAAACGATTCTCCGTTTTCAGAGTACAGTTCCCAATTGAACCCCAAACTCGAAACCCGAATCTCGAAACTCAATTCCCATGATACGCAAAACAATACTAGCAATCACTCTCCTCCTCCTCTCCGCAAGCATAGCCTTCGCCCAGGAGATTCCCGACCGCATTGAATACTGTGGCATTACGCTCAAGCTGACGCCGGGTGCCAAAGTCAAGCTGAAGGCTTATATCAACGCCATTTATGAGAGCCCTCGCTTTTTCAATACCATGGTGGAGAAGGCTGATACCTATATGCCTTATATAGAGGAGGCTTTTTCGGATGCGGCTTTGCCGGAGGATTTGAAGTATCTGGTGATACAGGAGAGCTCGCTGAAGGCGGATGCTGTTTCGGATTCGGATGCGGTGGGCTACTGGCAGTTTAAGCTGGATCCGGCGCTGGAGTATGGACTGCGGGTGGATGAGTTTGTGGATGAAAGGCAGCACATTTTCCGTGCGAGCCAGGCTGCTGCGCAGTATTTCCACAAAGCCAACTATGACTTTGACAACTGGGTGTATGCTGTCGTGGCCTATTATGAAGGCCTGACTGGGGCGGTTCGCTATACCGATCCGGTATACTATGGCAAGACCGAGATGGTCATCACAGAGCAATTGCACTGGTACGCCATGAAGGCGATCGCTCATAAGCTGGCTTATCAGGTGGCTTTGGAGATGGAGCGCGCGCCGCGCGTCTGGCTGGAGGCGAAAGCCTCAAAGGGAGAGGCCCAGATCGCTGCGATCTGTGATCAAAATGGCCTTCCGCCGGAGCTTTTCATAGAGTATAACAAATGGGCGGTCAACCGGACCGTTTTACCCAAAGGGGAATCTTTGACCTATTATATCCCGCATTTCTCCGAGCCTTATCCAGGCCATAAGCCTGACCCCACAAAGAAAAAATCTCTGGCACAAGCCAGCACCAAAACCGAAGAACCTCCTGCCCAAAAGCAGGAAGAAAACATCTCGTCAGATTTGCCGACGGAGCAGACTCTCGCTGGGCAAGAGCAGGGTAAACCTGCTGAAAACCAGCAACTTGACGAGGACAAGACAGATGTCCCCCCTGCCGAAATGGCCGTAAAGGAAGAAGCTGAAACTCCTGAAATGGAGCCTGCTTCCTCAAAGCCCAAAAGGGCTTTGAGGGGTGAAGCCATGAAGGTTTCGGAAGATCCGGACCTGGATTATGCTTTGTTTTTTGCAAAAGCGGATTTGAACTATGGAGAGGATTTTATCCTGGTGGAAGCGGGTGTTTCTCTGGGGCAAATCGCCAAACAATACAAAGTGCCTTTGGGAAGGCTGGCGAGCTGGAATGGCTTCCGCGGCGGGCAGTTGCCGGAGGCGGGTAGCTACCTCTACCTGAGCAAGCCTGAGAAGGTGGCTTTTCACATCGTTTCGGCAGGCGAAACAGTGAATCAAATCGCTGCTCAGCATAAAACTTCTGCGAAAGCCATTTACAAGAAAAACCGCTATGCAAAAGGTCAGAGGGACATTTATATTGGCCAGAAGTTGTATGTAGGGGGAAAGAAGCCCAAAGGCGAAAAAATCATTATCCTGCAGGCAGACAATCCTTTTAAAGAAAAGGAAGAAGTGGTAGGCATTCCTTTTACCCAGACAAATAAACCAGAGGAAAAGCCAGTCCTCAAGCATGGACCTGCGGAAAATACGCAAACTCATTCTCAGCCGGTTCCCCCCCCTGAAAACCCTACACTTCCGGGCAACCAACAATCGCCAGGCGATGAGGCAGCAGAGGAAACAGAGCAGGAAGACCTTCCACCCCGTGACTACAGCGGTCCTAAAACCCGTTGGGTAAACCATACTGTTTCGACAGGTGAGACGCTCTGGAGCATTTCTGTGACCTACGGCACCAAAGTCGAGATCATCAAACTGATCAATAAAATGCCCAATGACAGCCTTTCACAGGGCATGGTGTTGCGCATTTTGGCGAAAGAAGACAAGCTGAAGGAATTAGGGATTGAGTGATTCCCAATCTGTCCACAGGGCCGACAGGATGATCGGCCCGATAAATAACAAAATCCAGACGAGCAGAATGGCCGTTCGTTCGGAAGGACTGAGGTCTTCTGCCGGTGGCTTTTGTAGCATAAAGCGAACCTGAGCCTGAATGCGATCTTCTGATAGCAAAGAGTCAGGACTGATATTTCCCTGGTTGTTTTTGAAAAAAGGCGTGCTCTCAATCAGGGCTTCACGGATTTTTCCATATTCCTCATCCGTCAGTTCTTCATAATTTTTTTTGTAACTGATACCGTTCTCAAGCAATATCTTGCGGATGCGGTCTATGCGCATGCGGGCACTCACACTCATAACCAAAAATATAGGTACAATGAGCAAAAAGTAATTGGCTGTGATCAGGGCAAGCATCGCCAGCAATACACTTATGAGAATCATGAAGACAATCTGGATCGTATGATTTCGGTCGAAATAAAGCGTCTCTAACAGCCTGCCGCCATCCAGTGGGGTGAAAGGAAGCAGGTTAAAGACATTGAGGAAAAGGAAAATCTGCGCAGGCAGCAGCAGGTCGGGCTGCTCAAACTGACGCGAAACCCAATAGAGCAACAAGCCAAAAACAAGGCCCGGTACAGGCCCGGCCATGATAATCGTCAGGCGCTGTTTTTGGGAGATATCCGTTTTTTCGCCATCCAGATAAGTAGCCAAAAGAGGGACAAAAAACATTCCTCCATCTTTATAGCCCAGCCGCTGCATATAGATAAAATGCCCCAACTCATGGATCGCCAAAACGCCCAGCATCACGACCAGAAAGCGCAGGTCCTGCCCAAAGAGCAGGAAAAACAATAACAAAAAAATACCCAGGCTCGTCAATGAGCGATTGGTAGAGGGCTTGCCCTCTTTAGGTAATGGCGGCTTTGGCGGGAAGGAGTTTTCCATACCTTAAAATTAGCATTTTTATCTGATAAAAAAGGGATGCTCCCTGCCGAAGATGCTTGTAGTATGCTTGAAAATGTTTCCCACAAAAAAATGCAGAACCCACAAACAGGGCTCTGCAATGTCCAAAAATGATAAAACTACCTCAAATTAAAGAATCGTAATTTTTCTGGTCCAATGCTTTCCTGCGGTCTGCATGAGAAGGATATAGGTGCCTGCGGGCAATTGCCCTATTTGCCATTGCAAATATTCGGTTTTCATTTCTGTCTGCAGGATTTGCTGACCGTGGCCATTGAAAAGAGATATGTGAAGCGGTTCAAATGCTTGTCTGTCCATCCAGCGAAAGCAGAGGTAGTCTGTGCATGGATTGGGATAAGATGCAAGCTGCAGGGGGGCTAAACGGTTTTTGTCAATCGCTGTATTGAAGTCAAAAAATGTCTGAAGATCCAGCTTGACAAGGTGCATTTCATCCTGCTGATTGAAGCTGTAGAGGGTGTCGCTGCCAATTTTCAGGCTGCCATAATAGTGCCCGCTCAGGAGGAGTTTTCCCTGGTTGTCAACAAGCATATCCTTGCATAACCAGTCCATAGCGGGCTGTGAGAGGTATTCATCTATGACAAAACCCACATCCAGATACTGGCCTTCTGCATCATAGGCAGCGATAAACTGCCTAAAACCTTCTGTTGAAAAATCAGGCATCGCTAAGGTATCTCTTCCTCCAAACACCATATAGTTTCCAAAGCCACCATAAGTTCCGGTGATAAATGTTTTTCCATCCGCCTGGGTCACCATTCTCATGTTGAGGTCGGAGATGCCACCTGTAGCAGGAAATTCTCCGGAAGCTATTTCCCTGATATATTGGCGTTGGCCCATTGCATTGTATTTAACCAGGAGATACCGCCCTTTTAAGTCAGCAGGGAAAAAGCTGGTATCGGGAAAGTGAAGGGTTCCACCTGTCCGAAGGGTGAGATAGCTGTTGCCCTGGCCGTCCAGGCCGAAGGAGTGGGGAAGCTGCGAAAGAGAGTTGGCGCGTGCCGCTGTCCACCACTGCAAATCGCCCATATCATCTACTTTCATAAGGAAGTAGGGATCACCTCCTATACCCGGAGCGATCAGGCTGTCCTGACCATAGTACATCTTATCCGCGCACTTGCCGTGCAGGTAGATGCTGCCGCTGGCATCCATCTCCATGCTTACCGCATCCACAAAAAGGAGTTTCCCATGTGCATCTGTATGCCGAAACCACATCAGCGAGCCATCTGGTCTAAATTTGGCCAGAAACATCATCTGCTCATCCCCATTGTTGGTGTTGTACATTTGCCCCTCGATGCTTACCGCTTCTACCATATCTCCGAAAAGCAGAATGTTGCCTCCGGCATCAACGAGCATGTCTCTCGGCCGCACATGTTGGTTGCTCGGTGCATCCGTAGCCAGGATGCGGACGGCCCAGATGGGCACGCCATCATCGCCAACTTTGGCGAGAAAAGTGCTGGGAGAAGCATTGCCCATCAGGCTGATATTGCCAAAATTGAGGATTGTATTGCTGTTTGTGTGGACATATTCTCCTGCAAAATAAATGTGGTTTGAGTCGTCCACAGCCACACAATGGCTTTTGTTATTGGAATTGCCATCGACTCCCAATGCCCACTGTGCCTGGCCCTGGCTGTTATATTTTGCCAGAAATACGGGACCTTCATCCATCCTTACCAGGGAGATGGTATCAAAGGAAGTCATATTGCTAAATTCTCCGGTGATGAAGATATCTCCATCCCCATCCAGGGCCATATCCTGGCTGAAGGTATTTCCGCCACTACGCGCTGCCACGGGCAGCATTTGCTGAGAAGCGGTGACCCAATCGACCTGAGCAGTCAGGATATGAAAACTGAGGAAAAGCAAACTGATGGATAGATAATATTTTTTCATAAGGTAAAAATTTGAGAATAACATGCCTGGGCATAGCCAGCCAGCTATGCAGAATGAGAAGTTAGAAGGGGGGAGTTTCTGGTTTGGTGTCTCTTTAACCCGAAACCCGAAACCCGAAACAATTTCCGGTTAGTTTTTATCAAAAACGTCCAGCGTGGTATAGCTAATACCCTTGCGCTTCGCAAAATGCGAAGCATTGACGCTCACGCCTTCCTTTACCAGGGTGGTCTCCTGGGTGATCTCCGAGCCAAAGGCTCGGGTATGTGACTTGTAGACAAGTCCTTTGTGCATCCAGCTGCGTACCTGCGCCATGCGCTTGCCCTCTTCATTGTACATATTGGCGTCGTAGACTTCACAGACCACGCCCTGGACTCTGTCCGTGCCTCTGCGTTCCACTTTCGTATTCATCCCCTGTGCCATGGATTCTGCCATTTCTTCGATTTCCTGCTCACTCATGCCATTGTAGATTTCGCTGGCGGGATTGGCCATGGCTGTACCTGTGCCTTTGGCAGGGTCAATGCTAAAGAGCGAATCGCCAAGCATCAGGCTGATGGTATAGGAACTTTCATTATTCTTGATGCCCATCATATTGACTGACTGCTCACTGTGTTGGTAGCGAACCTGGCGGTTGCCATAGTCATCAAAGTAAAGGGTATCCAGCTGGTGGATTTTCATCATTTTGTTATCGGTTTTTGTAACCGTTACGATCATCCCAGAGGCTACGCCAAAGGGCCCCTTGCCGGTTACGCCTTTGTCGGCAGAGCCGCCGGAGAAATTGCCTTCAGGCAAGGGCTCCATCTCTTTGCCCATGCCCATGATGCCGGACAGGTCTATATTGGGCGAGCTGTTCATAGATTCACTCTCTGTTTCCGATCCGGAATTACCCGAGCTGGGCGCATCCGTAGGCCTCGTCTCGCTGGAATTTTCTTCTTTTTCCTTTTTGATCGCTTCTTCTGCCGCATCTTCAGCCTTGTCCAGCACTTTTTCCATCGCCTGGTCTATCTTTCGATCGGCGCGCTGCTTGACTTTATTTTCAAATTTTCTCAAAATTTTCTCCTGAGCATTTGCCTGAGGCATGGCAAAGGAAAGACACAATAAAAGGGCGAAAAGGCTTACAATTGTTTTCATGGTTTGAAGTAATTATGATTTTTGGATGTAGTACAAAGATAAAAAATGGCTTTGCAAGAGACAATCACTCATTTGGGGTATTTCTAATCACCCACCCTCACACATACTCCCTCTCCCACTCTTCAGTGCTATTGACTAAAAAATTTGTAACCAGGGATCCAGTCCATCCACCAGTACAAATTTTAGCAGTACCGTTGCTGCCACTGCCCCAATTTCAGCCCACCTTCTCCGAAGGGGAATCTCCATCTTCTCATCTGCTAATTTGCCCATCCATGTCATTAATTTATACTTTAGACTGTGTGAAATGTTCTGTAAATAAAACCATATAAGAACACAGAAGAAAACCTCCTTTTTTGACCTTAGATGCCCTCAAATGCCTTATATGGTTCAAAAAAATGGCCAGAAGTCGAAACGGACATTCTATCAGGTCTAAAGTATAAGGAAACTTCTGGAGCGGATTACGCGCAAGAGCCCACCCTAAGGCCGAAATCCGCTCCAGCAATTCGTTTTTTGCTGCTAAAAGCAGCTTGTATTTGCTTTTCAAAGAAAAGCTGACGTGGATGTAGCCTGCGCTGAACTTGATTCAGTGGCTCTTGCGCAGGATGCGGATGGCATTAGTCTTTTTCATCCCCTAATTTAATACAATCAGTCGCTTCACAAAAAGCTCCTCACCCACTTTCAGTCGGTACACATAAAAGCCTTGGGCCAGGTTTCCCACTTCCAGCAGTTGTTCATATTTCCCGGCTTGCCTTTTCTCCTGAATCAAGGTCTGAATCAGCCTGCCGTTCCAATCATAGATTGCCAGATGCACCTGCGCGGGCGCTTTCAATTCAAAAGGAATCGTCGTAGACGAGTAGGTGGGATTGGGGTAGCAACTACCCAAATCGGCGAGCCGGGGCCGCTCCAGCTCCTCATCTATCGAAACATTCGTTTTGACATGTCCATCCGTATGCAGGATGGTGCCAAATTCGCCGACGGCCCAGCCCTTGAGCGAGTCAAGGAAGTAGCAGCCCCAAAGCGGAAAATTCGTTCCGCTATTTTGTTCTATCCAGGTATCGCCAAAATCCGGCGAGTAATAAATCACACCATTGAAGCCTACAGCTGTCACGCCTATGCCGCCCGATCCGTTTTTGTTGGAAGCAAAATCAGCACGGGTAAGCGATACATCTGTAAAATCAATTTCTGCTGCCTTGGGAGGAGAAACGTCAAACCAGCTGTCACCCCTGTCCTGCGTTCGCAGGACCACACCATGGTTGCCCACAGCAACTCCAAAACTGTCGTCTATAAAGCTCACGGAAGTGAGCCACTCCTGGGTACCGCTGCTGAGCGGATTCCAGGTATTGCCAAAATCGGGGCTTCTGATGATGGTGCCAAAGCCTCCGACAGCGAAGATGGTGCTGTCATTGGGCATTTCCACATCGAGTAGCCAGTTCGTGGTATTGCCATTTTTCTTTACCCATGTCTTGCCGCCATTTTGGGTGCAAAACAGGGCTCCATCCAGCCCCACGGCAAAGCCCCGGAGTGAATCGTAAAAGGTGATATCAAAAAATTTGAAGGGAGAAGGCACGCGCTGCGGCGTCCAGCTGATACCACTATCCACCGAGCAAAAGATGCGGGCCGTATCGAGATAGGTGCCTCCGGCAGCCCATAACTTGTTGCGCTGCTCTGGAAGACGGGTAGTAGTGACACTTTCAAAAGGATGAAAAGTGGGGGGGAAAGGAGGGGATATCCAGTCTTTTCCGCCATTGGGTGTCCGTAGGACTGCACCAAAACCTCCTACAGCAACACCAAAACTGTCATCCAAAAAAGCAACATCTGTAAAGTTGGGAAAAAAACCAATCTGAAAAGGGGTAAAGCTGAGTCCCCCATCATCGGTGCCAAATTGCAGGCCATTTCCTCCCCCAAAATAGGCTTTTGAACTATCAGGAAAAGCCACGGTCAGTATCTCTCTGTTGAGGGGAGAAGGGGGAGTAATAAGGGACCAGGTATCACCGCAGTCTTTGGTGCGGAGGAGGGTGCCAAGGGGACCGGTGGCAAAGCCATTGTTTCCATCAAAAAACCAAACATCAGTGATGTTCACCGTGACCGGTGAGATGGGCTTGCTCAATGTTTGCCCTGCCGTTGTGGTGGAAACGATGGTGCCTTCGTCACCAACCAAAATAGCTTTGTCGGGATCTTTTTCCGGCATCCAGACAGCATTGATATTGATGCCTGTGAAGGCAGCATTTCCTCCTCCCCAGGGAGAGAAATTCTTTCCACTATCCCCACTAAAAATAATAGGCGGCCCTCCAAAGGAAGGAAAAGAATCACCTACGATGCTGCCAAAATCAGGAGCGGGAAAGAAAACATCATTGAGGTTGGATTTTAAGCCTGGAAAAGGGGTGTACACCCAGGTATTGCCTCCATCATTGCTCCTGATGATGGTGCCTGTATCACCGACGCAAATGATTTTTTTCGCATTCAGTATGCTCACGCCCCGCAAGGTATCCTTTCTGCCACTGTTCAGTTTCTTCCAGCTCTTCCCGCAATCGCGGGTTGACAGAATCGTGCCATCTGTCCCGGTAGCTATGCCCAGGGTGGAATCCCTGAAGTGAATGGCGTATAGATTCGCCTTTGTGCCGCTTTCCTGCTTTTCCCAGTTTTTGCCACCATCTTTGGTCTTGAGGATAGTTCCGGCATCTCCCACCATAAGGCCTGTATTTTTATCTAAAAAGAAAGAGTTTCGGAGGGTATTTCCCTGGGGGAAGGGGTTTTGCCAACGCCAATCCTGCTTTTGAGCAGGAAGAGAAAGGATCGCCAGCAAAAGACCCAAAAGTAAGATCGGTTGAGTTGATTTTTTCATTTTCCAGGCAAGTTATGGGTGTGAAGGACAAAACAAGCTGATAATCAAGATACTAAAAATACCCCAAATGAGGGATTTTCATGTGGAAGTGAGAAAATGACACATTTATTAAAAAAATTCAATCTTTAAGTTAAATAAAAATGATTATAATGGCAATTAATTAAACTTTTTAGTTGTAAAAATGAATTCATAATACTATATTTACCCTACGTTCTTTACCTGCTAACTTTGCTTGATTGTTTTATTTGCTTGAAAGTTTTCGGAAGGAAAACATGTTGATGCGAAACGGATAGCCAAAGGCTTCCGTAAAAGAGTGCAGATTCCCTGCACAAGATAGTCTCTCTACAATAGTGACATGCTCACGGCACAGCTATTTTTCCGATCCAAATTGGAGCGAAATGCTATAAATGGCTTTTATCCAGGATCGGAAGACTATCTTTTTAATATATTTACCCCATAACCTAAAAAGCATGTTTCAATTCTTGTTTCCTCGACCCAAAAGAAAGCCCCACAGCTTTCCGGTTTTGGAAGCTAGTGGAATCAAAGACCGCTACCTTCACCGCACCTCCCGCTTTATGCGGGTAGGGAAGGAGTTGAAGGTATTGAACTCGGATCACAATCCCAGCGTGATCCCCATGACTCCCTGGGAGGAACATGTTTTTATGCGTGCAGTAGGGGATATGACTGTAAGCCAAATGATAAGGGATATTGAAGCTCAATACAAAGCTTCTCAGAAAGTCCCTGAGAACCTGGATAAGGTTCTACTTGATCTGCTTGAAGTGCTGATTAAGGACAGAAGAATCATCGAACTCAGTGAGACCCCTGTCACCCTGCCCTATTACCTCAGCATGCCCATCCACTTACAGGATGAAAAAAAGGCGCGTGAAATGATGCAGAGAGACAACTTTACGGATTAATTTGAGGATGAAGCAGCGAGGCCAGACCGAATGCCGTCTTTAGGGAGAGCAACCTTCTTTTTTATTTTCACTTCAATTTACTTGGCTATGAAATTATCCTTACACACCCTGCTAGTTGGTTTGTTTTTTTTGTGTAGTACACAATTACTTCAGGCTCTGCATCCGGCATACTATGCTCCCCTCCACGACCACCTGGTCGAAGTCAACCAGGAATGGCTTCACCAGGCCGAATCTTTGGGCGAACTCGCCTTGCCGGCAAGTTTTGCCAATGATACAGAGCGGATCCAAAGACACCTCTGGTGGGTAGAAAAAATCCTCCGCGAACGTACGGCTGAACTTTCCCTTTCTCCTGAGCAACGCCAGCAAAGGTTGGCCTTGTTGGATGCACTTCGCCTATACCAGGAAGCAGGTAATTTTCCCCAAAATACACGACACAGCTATCGGATTCCTTATTTTATAGATACCTACGGCACGCCCTGTGCAGTGGGCCAACTGCTGATAACAAGCGGTTTTGAAGAGGTTGCCGAGCGCGTGCGTGCCGAAATGAACAATGCCTACGTACGCGAAATTCCTTTCGGGGAATTGCCAGCCTGGGCCGAAGCCCATGGCTTCAGTCTGGCCGAACTCGCCTGGATACAGCCAGGCTACCCGCCTTCCACCTTGTGGAAGGCTGTCGGTGGCACAGGCGCCAATGCGCCCGCTGATGTAATCATAGAAGATCCTGCCGATGGCAGCCTGCTTATCTTTGGTGCCTTCACACAATTCAATGGCGTAGCCTGCCATGGCGCAGTGCGTGTGAGCGAAAGTACTACTACAGCTCTCGACACCTTCCCTCTTAGCGGAGCGAAAACGGCCGTAGTATACCAGGGGGATATCTGGGTGGGAGGCTCTTTTCCCGGACAAATGGGAAATATCTACAACCTGATGCGCTGGGATGGCAGCAAATGGGAACAAAACTATGTAGGATTTGGGGCCGTAAATTGTCTTCACATCCACAATGGAGAACTCTACGCCGGTGGCGATTTCCTGAGCAGTATCTATGATAACCTGGCGAAATACGATACAACCAGCGGATGGTGGGCGCCATTTGGCTCCTATCTCGGCTCTATCGATGCGATCTGCAGCTACCAAAATGAATTGGTCGTAGGGGGGAGTTTTGTTACCAATAACCCCAGCCAAATGTCTTATATCTCCCGTTGGGATGGCAGCCAATGGCAGCCGCTTCAGACCGGCGGAGATACATTGGACGCACCCGTCAAAGCCCTTTTCGCTGATGGCCAAAAATTGTACGCCGGTGGCGAAATCGCCAACCGGGATGGCGGAGATCATTTTGGCCTGGCCAGATTGGAAGTAGCCTCACAAGGCTGGGACTACCTGCTTCCCAGCTATTCCACTGTTTTTCCAATCCCTTCTGTCGACACAACCAGCTTTTATATATCTGATATAGAGGTATTTGAAAGTCAGGTGTATGTTTCAGGCAGTTTTTTCACAAGCTTCTCTCTGATAGAGGGAACCAATTTTGGGGTTTATGATTCCTCCTTTGGAGGCTTTATTGATCCGATGGGCGTTTTCAATCGTCCCGTCGCAGATATGCTGATGTCAAATAAGAAACTGTACGCTACAGGCGATTTCACTTTCCCAATGGGGTATGTGGTGGAGACTTCTGATCTGGCTAGTGGCCTGCCCAATGATCTCCCCTTTGACAAACTCACTATTTTCCCCAATCCAGCGCAGGACTTTGTACAATTAAGGTGGGAACTCCCCTCCCCGGGCATGAACATCCAGTTGGATGTCTATGATATTTCAGGCCGAAAATTGCCTGTACGATATGAAGCAGGTCTTCGCTCTATCCGTCTTTTCCGCGATCAACTTCCCGCTGGAGCGTATGCATTCGTCTTGCGTGATGGAGAAAAAGCACTGAATCGAGGGCGCTTTATTTTCCGATGAAATTATTTTGACGCAGATTTCTTAGTAACGAGTCAAAAATAAATGGCTCCAATAATTGATTTTGTATACAAAGAAAAGAGTGGACGCAGATTTACGCTGATTGTTATGATAAAATTATGTTTGGACCCTAAAGAGGTTACATGTTTATGATTGGGTCATTTCTTAAAACATAAAAAATCATAAAGATCTGTGTAAATCAGCGTCAACTCTTCCTCTTCAAATTGGAGCTACTTATTTTTGCTCTTTTACTTATTCATAAACATCATAATTAATCTGGGTCAAAAATTCTTGTTAACATGAGCACCCATTCTCATGAGCTAACAGCTCTCCTGCTCGCCGAAGTCCATCGAAGAATCTTCGACGAAGGCTACAGCCGCATCCACAATTGCTTCGCAAGACTCAGCGATGAGCAGATATGGCTGCGCCCCAATGCACAACTTGCCAGCATGGGCAACCTCGTCCTGCACCTTTGCGGCAATGTGCGACAGTGGGTGCTGAGCGGCCTCGGCGGTGCCGAGGATAGGCGCCTGCGCGATAGCGAATTTGACGAGCGGGGACCGCTGCCGAGGGAAGAGCTGTTTGCGCGCATGGCAAAGTTGCAGGAAGAAATAGAAGCATTCTTCGAAAACATTCAAGCCGGGCAGTTGGCTGAGACCTACAAAGTACAGGGTTTTGATGAAAATGGCATTTCCATTCTCGTGCATGTCACAGAGCATTTCTCCTACCATATAGGGCAGATCGCATGGTATACAAAGATGCTCACGGAGGAGGATTTGGCGTTTTATGGTGGGGTGGATTTGAACCTGAAAGGGTAAGAAGAAGAGTAGACCGCCTCTCGCCTCTTTTCCCTATCTTAGCCCCATGAAAGTCATAGAAATAAAAGCAGGCGGAGGCCTGGAAAATTTACATATCGCTGACCGGCCAGCCCCTCAGCCCGGTACGGGCGAGATCGCAGTTCGCTGGCATGCGACCTCCCTCAACTACCACGATTACCTGGTCGCCACGGGCGGCATCAAAGTGCCAAAAGGGCGCATCCCCATGTCCGATGGGGCAGGGGAAGTGATCGCCTGTGGTGATGACGTGCATAGCTGGAAAGTCGGAGACAAGGTCATGTCCATGTTTTTTCCCAACTGGACAGATGGGAAGCCATCTTTTCAAAAGACGGTAGGCATCTCGGGAGAAACGCTTGATGGCTTTATGGCAGAGCAATCGCTTGTCAAAGCTTCTGCTGTGACAGCCATGCCCGAGGGTTACAGCTATGCTGAGGCCGCCACCCTGCCCTGTGCCTGTGTCACCGCCTGGCGCGGCCTGATGGTCGAAGGAGGCCTTCAGATGGGTGAGAGCGTATTGATAGAAGGCACAGGCGGCATGTCTATCTTTGGCCTGCAACTCGCCAAAGCCGCTGGCGCGCGCGTGTTTGCGACCAGTTCTTCGCCTGAAAAGGCGGAACGCCTGCGGGCTTTGGGAGCCGAGGCAGTCGTCAATTACAGAGAAGATGAGCGCTGGGGAAAAACCATTTTTAAGATGTCCCATGGGGGCGTAGATCACGTCCTCGACGTGGGAGGAGGTTCCACCATGTATCACTCCATCGAGGCCGCCGCCATCAATGGAAATATCATTTCCATCGGTATCCTCAGCGATGGCCGCAAAGGGGAAATCACTTTCCCCAAACTCTTTTTCAAACATCTCCGCATGACAGGCATAGCCGTAGGCAGCCGCGTGATGCAGGAGGAGATGGTCCGCGCCATCAACCTCAGCGGCTTGAAGCCGATCATTGACAAAAGCTTTGCTTTTGATGAGCTGGCGGATGCTTTTAGGTATCAGGCTTCAGGGAAGCATTTTGGGAAGATTGTGCTGGAGTACTAAAAGACTTCAGAAAATAAATCATCCATAGTGAGCTCCTTAGAAATAAGTTCCATGCTGTGGCTATTGGGAATCAAGCCAAAAGTGGAGATTAAGATAAAAAACAACTGTTTTTTAGTTTGCGTAACCTCCCTAAATACGCGACGCTTATTCCTTAAATTCTCAGCATACCCTTTATCTATGGAAAAAGCTTCGTTGTAATATTTCACCTCAATCAGGTTGATGACATGATCATTGCGATCTATCAAAAGATCGATTTGTGCTCCAGCCGAGGTTTCGTTTCCCTTATGATAAAAGGAGGAAGAAAGGGAATATATTCCTGAGATACCCAATGCTTTTTTGATTTGGGGTATGTGTTGTAAGCACATATTTTCAAAGGCAAAACCACTCCAGGTTTTATAGAGTTGCGTTTGGCTCAGGTGATGCCACACATCATTTCCTTCGTGTTCCTGACCTTCTATAAATTTCAGGTAGAATAAGGAGTATTCATCGGTCAGGCGATATAGTTTTGATTTCTTCTTTTTTCCAAAAGGGCGATAATTAGAGATAAATCCAGCATGTATCAATTCTTCCAAAACCCGGGATAGGTTTCCTCCTTCCACCAATCCAGACAATTGAGCTATTTGTGTTCGGGTAAGTCCATGCCATTTGGTGGCTAATGCCCTGATGACAGAGATATGCCTTTCCGCATTTGCAAAAAGGGCGGGGTATAAACGCAAAAATTCATTTTTCAAGCGGGCATTCGGCACAAAACAAATTTGGTTAATATTCTGAATGGCGCTTTTTCCTCCTTTGATTTCCTTTAAATAATGGGGTATTCCCCCCAAAGCCATGTATAGTTGAATGATTTGATACCTGTCAAAGTGAATATTCCGGGCTTGTAAAAAGGCCTCCGTTTCATTCAATGTAAAAGGATTAAGTTGTATCTGTTTTGTGATTCGATTATGAAGGCCTCCTTTGTTGTTGACAACTTTTTGGATCATCCAGGAAGCTGCCGAGCCACAGATGACCACGACAATATTCTGTTTAACCGCCCAGCTATTCCAAAAATAGCTCAAGCCATTCAGGAAACCTGACTTATGTGTAGCCATCCAGGGGAGTTCATCCAAAAAGACAACCTTTTTTTCAGATAGATCTTCTTGTTTTAGAAAGGAGATCAATAATGCAAAAGCCTGCAACCAACTTTCGGGAGGTTTGATGGGAAAAACATTTCTTGATGCCTCAGCCAATTGGAGAGCGAAATTTTCTAACTGGTCTTTTTTCGAGGCATTTTGTAAACCTGTTATTTCAAAAGCAATCCGATTGCCATAAACAGAATTGATGAGGTAGGTCTTCCCGACCCTGCGCCGCCCGATTACGGCGACCATTTCAGATTCAGGGGTCTCAAGTGCCTCTAATAGAATGGCTTTTTCTGCTTTTCGACCAATAAATAGGTTATTCATGATAGCATATTTACGTGCTAAAAATAAAGATTTTTCCACTAATAAAATCATATCCGTGGAAAAATGCGGGTCGAAAGGCATAGATTTTTCCACAGATAAAAATATATCCATGGAAAAATCTCAATAAATCATACTGACTAGGGAGCTTATTCCTTGGAATACTGCGATTCCTGCCTGTCAAACATCTCATTCAGGCTATTGCCCCGGACGCTATTAAGCACATCTTCTGTGATGTCGGTGCCGCCTCCGAAGTTTTTGATAAAAGAGCCGATCGTATATATCGGCCCCCAGGGCAAACCCCACCAGCCCAAAATCAGGCTGAGGCCGGAGTACTTCAGGCCGCTGGTGATTTTTTCGTTGCCTTCTACATAATAGATATTGCTGGGCCTGCGAAATGTCATCACAACAATCGAAATGGTGTATTGATACATGACAAAGCGGCCTCCATGCTGGACGGCCTGCTCGAAGTCTGAGGAAGTTTGGCCAAGGAAGTTTTTGATTTTCAGGGACATAGGTTAAGGATTAAGGTTTTGTATATGGGATATTGGCGATAAAGGTAAAATTATTTTTGAAGAGTGGACGCAGATTTACACTGATTTTTATGAGAAGATTATGTTTTAACGACTGCTCGATTTAATCTTAGTACAGGACAAAAAATGAAACGCATGAATGATGAACATCCCCAAAGTCCCGAAGGGACGCCATATGCTACGATCGGGCAAAGCCCGATCATTCGGGCATTCACACCAGGCCTTAAAGCCCTGGAAGGGCGATATATTAGGTATGGCGTCCTTTCAGGACTTCTATTGGGGGCATTTACCTTCATGGGGCTTCGCCCCATGCTATATTATAGCGTCCCTTCGGGACGTTGGGGGACTTTCCTGAAAAATTGTCCTGTACTGCTCGATTGAACATAAAAAATCATAATAATCTGCGAAAACCTGCGTCAAAAATCATCCCTACATATTTCTCCGATACTGCCCACCCACCTCATACAAAGCATTCGTAATCTGTCCGAGCGAACAGACCTTCGCCGCCGACATCAGCTCCTCAAAAATATTTTGATTGTGCAAGGCAGCCTGCTGCAAGCGATGCAGACTGGCTTTCGCCTCTTCTTCATTGTTTTTGTGAAATTCCTGCAGCATGCTGATCTGGTATTCCTTCTCCTCCGTGGTGGAGCGGATAACCTCTTTAGGCACAATCGTCGGTGAACCATCATCTGAGAGGAAGGTATTGACCCCGATCAACGGCAGCTCGCCGGTATGCTTGAGGGTCTCATAGTACATGGATTCTTCCTGAATCTTGCCGCGCTGGTACATGGTCTCCATGGCTCCGAGCACGCCTCCGCGCTCCGTGATGCGGTCAAACTCCGCCATGACGGCTTCCTCGACCAGGTCGGTGAGTTCCTCGATGATGAAAGAACCCTGCATGGGGTTCTCGTTTTTGGCGAGGCCCAACTCGTGGTTGATGATCATCTGAATGGCCATGGCGCGCCGCACAGATTCTTCTGTGGGAGTCGTGATGGCCTCGTCATAAGCATTGGTATGCAGGGAGTTACAGTTGTCGTAGATGGCGTAAAGCGCCTGCAAAGTGGTGCGAATATCGTTGAATCCGATCTCCTGGGCGTGCAGCGAACGACCTGAGGTCTGGATGTGGTATTTCAACATCTGGGCGCGCTCGTCAGCGCCGTATTTGAGTTTCATGGCCTTGGCCCAAATCCTCCGTGCTACACGGCCGATCACCGCATATTCGGGGTCGATGCCATTGGAAAAGAAGAAAGAAAAATTGGGTGCAAAAGCGTTGATATCCATCTCGCGGGAGAGGTAATATTCAACATAGGTAAAGCCGTTGGCGAGGGTAAGCGCAAGCTGCGTAATAGGGTTGGCGCCAGCCTCAGCGATGTGGTAGCCGGAGATAGAGACAGAATAAAAATTGCGGACATTGTGGTCGATGAAATACTGCTGCACATCGCCCATTACCCGCAGGGAAAATTCAGTGGAGAAAATACAGGTATTCTGCGCCTGATCTTCCTTCAGAATATCCGCCTGCACCGTGCCCCGCACCGACGAAAGCGCCTTCGCTTTCAGTTTTGCATACACATCTGCCGGCAAGACCTGATCGCCGGTCACTCCCAGCAACAACAGTCCCAGCCCATCATTGCCTTCCGGCAATTTCCCCTGATAAACCGGTACTTTCGATCCTTTTTCCTTGTAGATACGCGCTATTTTCGCCTTCACCTCATCGACCATATTGTGCTCCTGTATGTACTTCTCGCACTGCTGGTCTATGGCTGCATTGAGAAAAAAGCCCAAAATCGTGGCCGCAGGACCATTGATGGTCATCGACACAGAGGTGCGCGGATCGCAAAGATCAAAGCCGGAATACAGCTTTTTCGCATCATCCAGGCAGCAGATGGAAACGCCGGAATTGCCGATTTTTCCATAAATATCAGGGCGATGGTCGGGATCTTCTCCATAGAGCGTCACCGAGTCAAAAGCGGTAGAAAGGCGCTTGGCCGGCAAGCCCAGCGAGACGTAGTGAAAGCGTTTGTTGGTCCGCTCCGGACCGCCTTCTCCCGCAAACATGCGGGTGGGATCCTCGCCAGCGCGCTTAAAGGGGAATACCCCTGCCGTATAGGGAAATTCTCCCGGCACATTCTCCTGCATGCTCCAGCGGAGGATGTCTCCCCAGCCTTTGAAGCGCGGCAGCAAAACCCGCGGAATGCGGCTATGGGAAAGCGATTCAGAAAAGGTTTTCACTCGGATATCCTTGCCCCGCACCTGGTAAACATATTCATCAGCGGCATAAGCTGCTTTTTTCTCTTCCCAGCCTTCCAACAGGCGAAGAGCCTGACCGTCGAGGTCCTGGCGGAGGGTAGAGGAGAGGGTTTCGAGTTCTGGGTTTTGGGTTTCGAGTAGGCTATTGGCTCCTTCCACCTGAAAGAGCTTATCAGCTATTTCTGCCTGCTTTTCCACCCACTCGTCATACTGACGGATGCTGTCCGTGATCTCGGAGAGGTAGCGCACGCGGCGTGGCGGGATGATGTATATTTTTTCGGACTGCTCGTCGGAAAACTCCATGGAGGATTTCAGGTCAGCGCCTGTGCGCTCTACGAGGGTATCCATGATCAGGCGGTAGAGGCGATTGGTGCCCGGATCGTTAAATTGGGAGGCGATGGTGCCGATGGCAGGCATCTCATCTGGCGGAGTATGCCAAAGGCCGCGGTTGCGTTGGACCTGCTTTTTGACATCGCGCAGCGCATCGAGCGCGCCTCGCTTGTCAAATTTATTGACAGCGATCACATCGGCAAAATCGAGCATATCGATTTTTTCGAGCTGCGAGGCAGCGCCATACTCGGGCGTCATCACATAGAGCGATACATCCGAATGATCGACGATCTCCGTATCAGACTGGCCGATGCCGGAAGTCTCGAGGATGATCATATCATACTGCGCCGCTTTGAGGATATTGAGCACTTCTATGATGTGCTTCGAGAGGGCCAGGTTGGACTGGCGGGTCGCCAGGGAGCGCATATAGACACGCTCCGTATTGATGGCATTCATGCGAATGCGGTCTCCCAGCAGGGCTCCGCCCGTCTTTCGCTTGGAAGGGTCCACCGACACGATGGCCAGCTGCTTGTCGGGAAAATCCCGCAAAAAGCGACGAACAAGTTCGTCCACCATCGATGACTTGCCCGAACCACCGGTTCCGGTGATGCCCAGCACAGGCGGCTGCGGCATGCCCTGCATGCGCTTGCGCACATCTTCCATGATGGGTTCTACCACCTCGGGGTTGTTTTCAACAGCCGAAATCAGGCGCGCGATGGCGCGGTCGCTGACCTGCTCGCGTACTTTGGTGAGCATGGCTGCGCCATTGGCCTTGGCCTTTTTGGCACTTTTCCCCAAAGCATCTTCTACGGCATGCTGCCATTTGTCTACATCCAGGATTCCTGTCGGATAATCTGCCTGCTGCATGAGGTCATTGATCATGCCTTGCAGGCCCATCTCGCGCCCGTCGTCGGGCGAGTAGATGCGGGTGATGCCGTAGGCATGGAGCTCGGCGATCTCATCCGGCAGGATGACGCCTCCGCCACCGGCGAAGATTTTGATGTGGCCGCAATTGCGCTCCTGGAGCAGGTCGTGCATGTATTTCATGTACTCCACATGGCCTCCCTGGTAGGAGGTCAGGGCGATGGCCTGCGCATCTTCCTGGATCGCAGTATTGACGATCTCCTGGACGGAGCGGTTGTGACCGAGATGTATCAGCTCGGCACCTGTCGCCTGCAGGATGCGGCGCATGATATTGATGGCAGCATCATGCCCATCGAAAAGCGATGCAGCGGAAATGATGCGGATTTTATGCTTGGGTCTGTATGGTTTTACTTGTTGCATGATGTTGTGGCGTTTGAGGGGGCAAATTTACGGAAATTTTGGGAGGTATGCGGCACGCTCCAGCCCGATGAGCATGATCTTTTTATCTGAATCAATCCTTGATTCGCATAATTTGATAAAAGAGGAGGTCTATGAGTGTATCGTATGTGGCTCCGAATTAGATCAGGAATGGAATTTCGAAAAAAAAGGAAACTAATTTTTTTTATCCTATCTTTGTGAGTGAATATTCACAAACAAACATAATGTGACCACAACCATCACCCCCCGCCAGCTCGAAATCATAGAGGCATCCGCCAAAATCCTGACCTATTCAGGCATAGGCAGCCTGACGATCAAAAATATCGCAAAGGAGATGCAATTTGCGGAGAGTGCCGTATACAGGCATTTTTCGAGCAAGGAGAAGATTGTCGAGGCCATGTTGGAATATCTGGCGCAGGAGATGGATACAAGGTATGCCCTCATCCTCTTGCCGGGAGCGGAGCCGATCGATAAGCTGAAGCTTATTTTCAGCAGTCATATTGACTTTTTTGCGGCGAAGCCTTTTTTCATTGGGGCGATATTTCCTGATGGGCTATTGGGGGGAAGTATGCTTATCAATGATGCAATCCTGCGCCTCATGGCTACCATGAAGAAGTACCTCATCCCTATCCTGGAGGACTGTATTGCAACGAATGCGATCAAAAATGAGATGGCGGCTGAGGACTTCGCACATCTGTTGATGGGCAGCTTTCGCTTGCTGGTACTCAAATGGAGGCTTACAAATTTCGCATTTGATTTCTCCCAAAAGGGAAACGAACTCATAACAAACACCATAAAATTAATCACACCATGAAATGGATTCTCATGACAGCCATCATGCTGTCGCTTTTTGCTTGTAACTCAAGCCAAACACATGACACAGGCGACTCCACCAACGCCATCTCACTCAATGATGGCGAAAAATGGGTCGTCAACGCTGAAATGCGCCCTTTTATCCAAAAAGGGAATGACATCCTTACGGACTATATCGATGCCAATGGCACAGATTATCAGACTTTGGCAAAAGACCTAAAAGCGCAAAACACCGAGCTGATTAAGAGCTGTACGATGAAGGGCAAAAGCCATGATGAATTGCACAAATGGTTGCACCCCCACATGGATATGATCAGCAAGCTGGCGAAGGCAGAAAACCTGGCCGCGGCCAATAGACAGATTGAACAATTGAAAGCATCATTCAACACTTACCATACTTATTTCAAATGAATTTAAAAACAGTACATCCCGCTGACAAAGGCGTTGCTGCAAAGGTGATTTTCAAGACAGAGACCGGCAATGCCATGGCCCTTCAAATTCTTGAAGGGGAGACCTTGCAAAAGCATTTCACAGCAACCAAAGGCTTCCTGCTTTGTGTTTCAGGGGAAGTTTTATTTGAATACGAAAGAGGAGAGTCCATAGCCCTGGCCGCAGGAGACTTCCTGGAAATCATACCCATGGAAAAACATTGGGTGAAAGGCGTGAAATCAAGCCATCTTGTTTTGATGAGATAGGGAGAATGAATCAGCAAATAGAGTATAAAAACGTATTCTATCCTCCGGGAGGCCTCCTCCTCTGGATGATCATTGCACTGGAGCTAACAACCTTTGGCATTGCATTGCTCGTCATGCTTTTCTTTGCAAAAGAAGATCCGGTATTATTTCACGAATCCAGGTTGCAGCTCAACGTCACAATCGGAACCATCAATACGGTTCTGTTGTTGACAAGCGGCTTTTTCATGGCCAATACGGTTCATGAATTGAGGCAAAACAACCGATCAAAAGCCCAGAGATACCTGCTACTTACCATGCTGTTTGGGCTGCTGTTTCTGGTCTTAAAAGTGATAGAATATGCTGCAAAAATAGAGGCCGGATTAGTCATGGATACAAATGACTTTTTCGGTTTTTACTGGATGCTCACATTCTTTCATGTCATCCATGTGATCGTAGGCCTGGTGATTTTATCCACTGTGCTGTGGGGAATCCGAAAGGCGAATCAGCCCCTTAAAATGGAGCATGTAGAAGGCAGTGCCGCCTTTTGGCACATGTGTGATTTGATCTGGTTATTGCTATTTCCTGTCATCTATCTAATCCTGTAAGCATGACAAAAAGAAACATCATCACCTGGGGGGTACTCATGATCCTGACAGTCATTGCAGGCCTGGTTTCCAGCGCTTCCATCCCCTTTCTGATTCCAATCATATTACTGTTGGCCTGCCTCAAAATCATGGGCGTAACTTTTAGCTTTATGGAAATGAGGAAGGCAAATCCTTTTTGGAAAGTGCTGATTGTAGGGTATTTGATTCTTTTTTGTGGGATTACGCTTATTGCCTTGGGAATGGGATAGGCAGCCAACAGATAACATAAAATTTGACCCTCATCCGCTTTGAAGTGGAGAAAAAGCGGAATGACGGCGAATTTGAAGCCGTAGGCGAAGTCGCCTGGGAGGGAAATGGTGCCTACCATTTCACGGATGAAAGCGGCATGGGAAATGTCAATCTGTACAGATTGAAACTTGTGCTGGCCGATGGCCGGATTGTATGGAGCGAAGAAGTCGAAATCAGGATGGACTTTGTTGACAACCATCACTTCGACCTTTTCCCGAATCCAACTGCCGGACAGTTCCAGGTAAAGGCCCTATTCCCCATAGAAGAAGCCTATTTTCCCCACCTCTCCCCACCTCTGTCTCATCATCCGAAATAAATGCCTTCTACTATGCATGCGCTTAGTACAGGACAAAAAATAAAACCCATGAATGATGAACATCCCCAAAGTCCCGAAGGGACGCTATATGCTACGATCGGGCAAAGCCCGATCATTCGATTCACACCAGGTCATAAAGCCCTGAAAGGGCGATATATTAGCTATGGCTTCCTAAGATATGCCGTCCTTTCAGGACTTCTATTGGGGGCGTTTACCTTCATGGGGCTTCGCCCCATGCTGAATATGGCGTCCCTTCGGGACTTTGGGGGACTTTCCTGAAAAATTGTCCTGTACTGAAATACATACATCTATTACAAAACTCCTCCTTGTTGCCTTTTTTGCCGCTTCAGTGGGCGTCGTTACTTACTCTGTTAAGTCAACTTCGCCTTCATCAGCAGCAGCGGTTTCCACAGAACCCCTTGCTGCCCCTCAACCGATAAGGGTATATGGAAAGGGCACCTTCCCGGGTATGACCCCGCCCCCGCCCCCCGGTAGCATGAATGAACTCTTCGCCTGGGGATATGATGCCTATGGTCAGCTGGGCGATGGGGGGACAAATACCAACCAAAGCAGCCCGGTGCAGGCGGGTACAGCAAACAACTGGACGGCCATCGCAGTGGGACGAGATCACTCCCTGGCCATCAACAGCAATGGGGAGCTCTTCGCCTGGGGATCTGATGCCCAAGGTCAGCTGGGCGATGGGGGGACAAATACCGACCAAAGCAGCCCGGTGCAGGTGGGTACAGCAAGCAACTGGACGACCATCGCTGCGGGAGCTTATTACTCCCTGGCCCTCAACAGCAATGGGGAGCTCTTCGCCTGGGGATGGGATGGCTATGGTCAGCTGGGCGATGGGGGGACAAATACCAACCAAAGCAGCCCGGTGCGGGTGGGTACAGCAAGCAATTGGACGGCCATCGCAGCGGGAACTTATCACTCCCTGGCCATCAACAGCAATGGGGAGCTCTTCGCCTGGGGATGGGATAGCAATGGTCAGCTGGGCGATGGGGGGACAAATACCGA
>JAUIGE010000047.1 GCA_030430205.1 Bacteroidia bacterium
CTAAGATATGCCGTCCTTTCAGGACTTCTATTGGAGGCGTTTACCTTCATGGGGCTTCGCCCCATGCTGAATATGGCGTCCCTTCGGGACTTTGGGGGACTTTCCTGAAAAATTGTCCTGTACTGAAGCTATTCCTAAGAAAAATTGAAACACTGAAAATCATAAAAACCCGTGTAAATCTGCGTCCCCTCTTCAAATGAGCCAAAATAAAACCCACATCTTCGGCATCCGCCACCACGGCCCCGGTTCCGCCCGCAAGCTTCAGCAGGCGCTGAAGAAGCTGGTGCCCGATATCGTCCTGATCGAAGGACCTCCCGACGCCAATGGCATGCTCGATCTCGCCGCACATGCGGAGATGGAGCCTCCGGTGGCGCTCCTGGTCTATAATCCTGCCGCATTGGGGAAAGCGGCTTTTTACCCCTTTGCTGTCTTTTCGCCTGAATGGCAGGCCATACAGTATGGATTGGAGGAGGAGATTCCGGTGCGGTTTATTGATTTGCCTTTTGGAGAACAGAGAGGAGAGAGGAGAGAGCAGAGAGGAGAGAGCAGAGAGCAGAGAGGAGAGAGGAGAGAGCAGAGAGGAGAGAGGAGGGAGGAAGAGGGAACAGAGGAACAAGGAACAGAGGAACAAGGAAGTGAAGATCAGGAAGCAGTAAGCAGTAAGCAGGAACGAAATTCGTCCCCTTTGGCTCGGATTGCTGAGCAGGCGGGCTATGCCGATGGCGAAAAGTGGTGGGATGAGTGGGTGGAGAAGCGGATAGAGGGAGAGGACGTTTTTGCAGCGATCAGCGAATTGATGGGTGGTTTGCGGGAGGGGAAGGCTGATGCCGGGACGGAGCTGCGGGAGGCTTATATGCGTCAGCAGATCAGGAAAGCGATCAAGGAAGGCTATGAAAACATAGCCGTTGTCTGCGGCGCATTTCATGCGCCGGTGCTGCAGGATTTGCCTCCGGCAAAGGAGGACATTGCCTTGCTCAAAGGCATGAAAAAGACCAAAATGGAAGCCTGCTGGATCCCCTGGACCTATGAGCGCCTTTCGTACCAAAGCGGCTATGGCGCGGGCGTTCACTCGCCGGCATGGTATGAAATGATGTTTCACCGACCGAAAGAAGAACTGCTTACCTATTGGTTAAGCGCTGTTTCTCAGGCTTTTAGAAAAGAAGGCCTCGATGCTTCTCCCGCCCATGTGATAGAGGCGGTGCGTTTGGCCGAGACGCTCGCGGCTTTGCGCGGGCAGGCGATTCCGGGTTTGGATGAAATGAAAGAAGCGGTGGAAACCATTTTTTGCCATGGACAAAAAGGGCCCATGATGCTGGTGGAAAAATCCCTGGTCATCGGCCAGAAAATGGGCAAGGTGCCCAGGCAGGCACCGCAATTTCCCCTGCAAAAAGACATCCTCGATCAGAAGAAAAAATTTCGCCTGAAAGACCATACTACCAAACAAAAACCCCTGGACCTGGATCTTCGGGAGGACCGTCAGCGGGAGAAAAGCCACTTTTTGCATCGTCTACAGCTCGTCCTTGTTCCCTTTGGCACCCTGCTCGACAACAAAAAAACGAGCAGTACTTTCCATGAATACTGGCAGCTCAACTGGTATCCCGAGCTGGAGCTGCAAATAATCCATGCCGCCGCATGGGGCAATACGCTTGAAGAGGCTTGCATAAGCCGTATCCGCGCTTTGCTGGATGAAAAAATCAGCTTGCCTGATCTGCCCGAATGGCTGCAAAACTGCCTCTGGGCAGGATTGAATGCGGTGATTCCGGCGCTGGTTCAGGCGCTTGAAGAGCAGGCCGCCCTCGATAGCGACATCGGGCATCTGATGGATGCCCTGCCACCGCTGATCCATATCCTTCGCTATGGCGATGTGCGACAGACTGAGCAAGCGCCCCTGGCGCGGGTGGTGGATGGCATGTTGCCCCGGATCATCGTGGCCTTGCCCGACAATTGTCGGGCTATAGATGCCGCCTTTGCGGAAAAGCGCGTCAGCCAGCTGCTGGCGATCCACCAGGCGGTTCAGTTATTGGAAAGCGATGGCTTTCAGGAAGATTGGCTGAAAGCCCTGGATCGGATTGCCGGAGATGTAGCGGCGCAGGCGCAGCTGCGGGGGATATGTGGCCGCATTCTTTTTGATCAAAAAGTCTGGTCGCTGGAAATGGCCGAACAGGCCATGTCGCAAGTGCTCTCGCCGGGCGTACAGCCCCAGGATGCAGCCGCGTGGCTGGACGGCTTTCTCTATGGCAGCGGCCTGCTGCTGGTCCACCATCCCGAACTTTGGAAGGTGCTGGACAAATGGCTGACAGAATTGGATGAAAGCATTTTTTTGGAAAATGTGCCGCTACTGAGACGAACTTTCAGCAAATTTGCCGCCGCAGAGCGCCGCCAACTCGGCGAACTCGCCCAGCACGGCAAGCGAAAATCGCAAAGCGAAAAGGCACTCAACGAAGAGCGAAAAGCCATCATCATGCCCATCCTATCCCAAATCCTCAAATCTTCTAATCCTCAAATCCTCTAATCCTCTGTATGAAAATTGCACTAATAGGCTACGGCCGCATGGGAAAAGCAATAGAGCAGGAAGCCTTGCTTCGTTCGCATGAAATCAGCTTTAAAATAGATAAAGGCGAGCTGGAATTGATTCAGCAGTTGAATCCTGAAAATACCGATGTCATCATCGAATTCACGCATCCTGATAGCTTTTTTGGCAACCTGCATGCCTTGCTTCCGCTGAAAATTCCGATAGTCTCCGGCACCACCGGCTGGCACGATCAGTTGGAGGAAGTCCTCACAATCGTTGAAGATCATGAAGGCAAATTTCTTTACAGTTCCAATTTTTCGATAGGTGTAAATGTGCTGTTTAAGCTCAATGAGCGCCTTGCTGAGCTGATGAATCCCTATCCCGAATATGATCCCTTCATCGAAGAGCAGCATCATCGCCACAAAGCCGATGCGCCCAGCGGCACAGCCATCAGCCTGGCGCAGCAGGTGCTGCAGGGCCTCGACCGCAAAGACAGCATCGCTGACGAATCGCTGCGCCGCCGCGCGCCTCAGCCCAACGAATTGTCCGTGGGCTATGCCCGCGCAGGGGAGATATTTGGCCGCCACAAAGTGGCCTATACCTCCGAGATCGATACGATCCAGATTATCCATCAGGCACATAACAGGCGCGGATTCGCGCTGGGAGCCGTGGTCGGCGCTGAATGGCTGGTGAAGCAGGGCGCAGGGGTGTATGATTTTAAGGATTTGTTTTGAGGGGCGGGAGTAGACGCGGATGGCGCGGACTTTTATGACAACCATATAGGGCATATAAGTTCATATAAGGCCATTTACCTCAGCAAGCTTATATGAACTCAGTCAGTGAAAAAATGAAAATTCATAGAGTTCCAAAATAGTGTATGATCTATGTCAAAGACTCTGAAAAATCTAAGATTTTACGAGCAGCAGTTCAATACAATAAAAGGGTTAATCCCTTTTGCGAATTCATGTATTTCAGAATCTATTGCACCCGGTAAGTTGGTAAAAGGATTTTTTCATGAGCATTTGATTTATTGGGATGTTCTTCAATCACCTTCAAAGAAGAAAATTTGGGAAATAGGGATGACTACTAAAGAAGAGTATTCTTTATTAGAAAGAATGGTCCAAATGATGAATTTATTGGTCAATGTGAAAAAGACATCACAATCGGCGAATGTGAGTCAGAAGTCAAATAAAATAACCCTATTCGAACTATTAGTGAGATTGCGAGATCATGTTCTTAAACAAAGTAGCAGGGAAATCATACCTTCATTTACTTTGCCAGAGACTGTAAAACATTCTAATTCTTTTAAAGAAAAATTCAGCTTGTCGTTTCCTTCAATGACAAAACATGAAAAAAAATTGTTCGAATTATGTGTTCAGGGAATTAAGGCTACCGAAATCCCCGGGTTTGTTTCAGAAGTGCTAGATAAGCAGATGCATCACCTTTATCACTTGGCGCATTTGGGAGAATCTTATGATAATCAATGGGCAAATGAAATTAACAAGTATACCGCACTCCAAAAACGTTCATTAACTGCTGGAAAAGAGTATGAAGGCAAGGCATATGAGATAATTTGTAAAATGCTTACTGTAAATATGGCGTTGAATCAATCAATCCGAGACCAGGCAAACCCACAGTATGAGAACTTTATCATCAAGATGGAGGAAATGGTCCAGTACTTTAAGAAAAAGGAAAAAGAAGAAAAATAGCTCCACTGTCAACCTAAATCTGTTTCGATACTTAATACACTGGAATTGAGTTAATTCTGCTATGAGATAAATCAGTAGAATTAATTCACCTTTTTTTATAATTTAGTTCGAAACATAAATCTAAATGAAGTATTATATTTTTTTCTTACTCAACATGGGCATGCTGCTCACCATACCTGCCCAAAACACAGTGACTGTTTTTGGTGAGGTTGAATGTATAATTACCAAGGCCATTTCAGTCGATGGTGTTTCTACCCGGCCTGATGGTTCAAAGGTTATTATTACAACAGACTCTATGGGGGTATTTACAGATACCTTCACAACCACCCTCAACCAAGGTTATGTAGTAATTACCTTTCCGCATACCACAACTGACTCTACTTCTCATGCTGGTTACTTTGCACCATCGAACAACTATAATACCAGCGGTTTTCCACCGATAGAAATATGTGACCAGGAAAGGTGTTGGGCAGATTTTTCGTATTCTCCATCGACGAGTAACCCTCTTGAAATGGTTTTCATGGACAATTCATATACAGTCCATCCTGGAGTCCTTGAAGTAGCAAAATGGGATTGGGATTTTGGTGATGGAAATACCTATTCCACTACAAGATTTCCTTTCAAAGATCGTAATCATGTCTATTCTCAACCAGGGATATACAAGGTTTGTTTAGCCATGACAGAGAATTACGGTTGTAAAGACACGGTCTGCCAAACCATCACTGTGGGTGATGTTGGAGACATTTCGGGTGAAGTATTTCTTGGTAGTGGGAACCCTGCTGATAGTGCCATGATATACTTGATTAAGTTTAATTCTTCATCAGGCATTCTATCGGCTATTGACTCTACTTTTGCTTATGCATCACCACCAGGAGGTGCCGTTTATAGTTTCACTGGTGTCCCTGCTGGAAGTTATCGAACCAAGGCAGCTTTGCTTCCAGGTCATTCTCAATATGCCAATTATCTACCTACTTATCACGACTCTGTTCTCTTCTGGAGTACGGCTAATGTCATCAATCTTGCCGGAAATGCCACAGCTGATATTTTCATGCAAGCAGGTAATAATCCTGGAGGACCGGGCTTTATTGGCGGGTTGATCAGCCTGGGAGCCAATAAGCGTGATCCAGGTGATCCACTAGAGAATATCTCAGTTCTATTACTGGATAATAATAACGAGCCTGTGGCTCATACCCTGAGTGATGTGAATGGAGAGTATGGTTTCAACGATTTGGCTTATGGAACGTATCGAGTCCACGTAGAAGTGCTTAATCGAATAAGTACGGATCAGTATATCTCCATTTCGGCTGATACCACCTCTGTAACTGATATTAACTTTGCGGTAAACTCTACTACAATTGATGTTCCTACAACTATTGAGGGCTTCAGCTTTGGCAAAATGCTTGAGGTCTATCCCAACCCTAACACGGGCTTGCTCCATGTGACCCTTGAACTTAGCCAAAGTTTGGAAATCCAACTGAATGTAATTGACCTAATGGGGCGAAACAAGAATTCCCTCAGCAAAAAACTTATTGCTGGCGAACATAATATGAGCCTCGACCTAACTGATTTGCCCGGGGGCATCTATATCATTTGCTTTCGATCTGGAGATCAGATAGTAAGTAGGAAGATTATTAAGGAATAAGAATTGCACGACAAACAACAAGAATTCATGAGTATCTTTTGCTACATGTACAGGCTGATGGTGAAGTTTAGACTTCCAGTGTGGTGAAAGAGTAGAGGGGGGCTAGATTAGACAATAAGTGCTGCACGAAAATATGGCGGATGCACAAATCTTAGACCTCCTCTGAAACCCCAAAAAATAATGAAACCAAGCATCACCCTTTTCATATTCCTCCTTATTGCTTCTTGCCAATCCCAAAACGGACAAGAAATAGCGGAAAAGAATGAAGAATTAACCTCAAAAATAGATTCGATAATTGAGAATCATGATTTTAATGGGGTTGTACTTTTAACAAAAGACTCAACCCTTATTTACAAAAAAGCGCTTGGATATGCTGATATAGAACGGAAAACAGCACTTAAGCCAGGTGACCAATTTGTGGTTGGGTCAATCAGTAAGCAGATTACGGCTGTTTTAATTTTAAGGGAATATGAAAAAGGAAATATTGCATTGGACGATACGATCAGAAAATATTTGCCGGAAATTAATCAACCCTGGGCGGATAAAGTGAGCATTCACCATTTACTGACTCATACACATGGGATTGTTGACATGGACAAGCCATTGGAATTTGAGCCAGGCACACAGTTTCACTATTCGCAATTAGGCTATGAACTATTGGCTCAAGTCCTTGAAAATGTTAGCGGAAAGTCATTTAGGAATAGCGATAAAATAAATCATCAGTTTGTTTCAAGGAGTTTGTCATTTCGACGAGGCTTTGCGAGGAGAAATCTCCTGACCCCATGTATTAAAAGCTTGATTATCAATAACTCAGGAGATTTCTCCTCGAAGACTCGTCGAAATGACACCTCCTGGCGAAAAATGAAACTGATAGTTTATTTCGTCACCGTTCCTTAATGAATTATCACCTGAACTGTTTTCCAAATACGGACTACCAAATACCTGTCATCCTGACAATAAGAATTATAAAAAGCTTGTGAAAGGCTATGAAGAAGCGGAGACCGGAAAATTGGAATTTGCTACAAACAGTTTGGAAAATTATGCAGCTGCGGGTTCATTTATTTCAAATGCAGAAGATTTGAGCAAGTGGAACGAACTGCTTTATTCAGGAAAGCTCGTTACAAAACCAACATTGGCATTAATGAAAAAGCCTTATGCTACAAGGATTCATCCGATATTTGAACAGATAGAATATGGGTATGGTTTACTTTTCAAAGACGGAGAAAATGATACACAAATAGGAGCTTTGGGATACGCAGCTGGTTTTGTATCAGCTTGTTATCATTATCCAAAAACGAATATGAACCTGATTGTACTTGGGAATACGGCAAGGAATTTACATGATTTTAAAGTAACTTTTCAGGTGCCAACAGAATTGATGGAATTAGTAAAAAACGAAGGCCGACCCGCAAAAGATTGAAACGAAATGATGAATAAATTAACCAGTTACCTGATCCTTTCCTGCTTTTTTCTTTTTCTAACTACGGGTTGTGGACTTGCCTATAAGGTGCTTCTCGGTGTTGACACCCATCCGGAATGGGAAACAGATGGCGAAACTGCCAGACAAGCCAAAAAGTATAAAATCCCTGCCGAATACAATCTCCTGTTAGACACAGTGGGTTACTATCGTGGGCTAAAGGAAATCTATTCAAGCCTTGCTAAAGGATTAACCATTTCTGAAAGTGACTCGTCTGCTTATTTTATGTTAAAGAAGGTACTCAAAGACGACACCCAGCCGGTTCAATTCAGGCTGTTTAACAAAGAGGGTTCCGAGATTTTTAAAATCGTAAACTGCTATGTAGATCCTCCCATTCGCATGGATTGGAATGTAGAAGGCTGCTTTGACAATTTCCCTCCCACCATAGAGGAGGAGAGTTTGAATTTTCATTACTTTGACCTGGATTTTTTACTGACCCATGCCAGTTCTATGAGCCAAAAAAAGCTGAGCATCAGCGATTTGCCGCAGGCCGATTACTATGGCGTAGTTCTTTGGAATAACTTTTTTCAAAAACCTTCAAGAAACCTGATAAAAACGGCAAGAAAGAAAATGACAGATTCGAATCAGTCGGTATGCCTGATTTATATCAGTAATCATAATGCCTATTTGTGGCAGGCGATGGATTCAAAACAAAAGGAAGAAATAAAAAAATGGACCCAAACAGAGAAGAAAGAGTAAAATCAGCATCAACTGATCAAGACCGCCAGAACGAAGCAAAAAAAATGAAATCAACTGCTATCATGAATGCTTTATTCATTGGAGTCATGATGGGAATTGTAATTTACAGCATTGCGAAAAACAGTTGGGGCTTTTTTACATTAATCCCACTGTATTTTGCATACAGATTGATTAATAATTCCAAAAATAATAGAGCCTCGTAAAAGGGATAGAAATCCCTATCGAACCACCACCTTCAGCACAGCTGAAGTCTCCCCATCGCTCAGGCGAAGGAAGTAAATCCCCTTCGCGAAGTGGCGAAAATCCGGCGCTTTTTCAAAGGGCCGTGGCATACGGGTTAACCTAAGACACAAAAGATCGCAGCTTTCGTTATAAGAGCAAAAAGCTTATCTTTATCACTTATGGAAGCAGGAAAAGAACAAATATTGAAGGCAATTAGGGAAACCGTTCGCAAGGTAGACCCTGAAGCGCAAGTGATTTTATTTGGTTCTCAGGCAAGAGGAGATTCGCATGCCTATTCAGATTGGGATTTGCTTATTTTGACTTCCTACGAGCCTTCCATTCCAGATGAACAAAAGTTCAGGCATGCCCTATTTGAGTTGGAACTTGAATATAGCCAGGCTTTTTCCACCTTGGTATACTCTCAAAAAATGTGGGATAAAAAGTATCGTGTTACTCCATTGTACCACAACATTAGCCGGGAAGGGATTCGGGTATGAGCGATTACGGCAAAGAAGAATAATTTCCCTAGCGAACTACCACCTTCAGCACAGCTGAAGTCTCCCCATCGCTCAGGCGAAGAAAATAAATCCCCCTCGCCAGATGGCGAAAATCCAGCGCTTTTTCAAAGCGCTCTCCCTGCGGCCAGATCTCCCCGGCATACTGCCGGCGACCCTGCAAATCCAGCAACTCCAGCTGATAGCTGGGAGCAAGTGGCCCCTGCATCCGCAGGCGGAAGTATCCGTCATTCGGATTGGGAACCAGCTTTACTAAAGCTCTGAGGTTGAGTAAAGCTGGTTCCGAAATCGCTGTATTACAGCTCCTGATCTGCACCGTCTGCACGGTGGAGTCAATCCCAAACTGGCTGACAACCCTCAGCCGGATCTGATAAGTGCCGGTATCGGCAAAGCTGATCACCGGATTCACGCTGCTATCAGCGGTATTTTGTATAAACCCCACTCCTGCCGACGGACTAACTGCCCACTGCCAACTATCCGGCGACTTCAGACTCATGTCTTGCAAAAAGACCCACTGGCTATCGCACAAGACAGTATCCAGTATGAAGTTGGCAGTAGGTGCTACGCCCGCGCAGTTGAGCAGCATGCCCGCCTGCTGGCGCACGGCGATGGCCCTGCGGCCTACGAGGCCGCTATCGCCCCTCACCCGCACAGAAAACCAGTTTTCGTTCTGGTAACGGATTTGGGGTTCGAAGAAGGTGTTGGAGGTGGTGCCGACGGAGTCCATGTATTTTTCGCCCAATACAAAAACGTCATAGGCTTTTGCACCGGGGACGGCGTCCCAGGTCATCGTGACAAAATCCTGGCAGACCCGGGCGAACTGGATGTTGCCGGGAGTTTCGGCGATGGTGAAGTTGGCGAGGGATTGGGAGGATTGGGTGCCTCGGGTGATTCGGATGCGGGCCTGGCCGGAGCTTTGGCTGGGCGTGGTCCACATGTAGAAGCGCTGCGCGCCGCTGACGCCTGTGGCGATGTTGGTCCAGTTGCGACCCTTGTCGAGGGTGTACGCTATGTCGAAGCTGCCGGTATCGCTGTAGGCATCCCAGCGGAGGATGAGGTCTTCGTTGGGACGGAAGGCTTCTTGGCCGTAGGGGAAGGTGAGTTGGAGGGTGTCTTTTATGAAATCATACACTAAAAAGTATTTCTGTGGGCCAAATGGTACTTCCTTTCCTTTTATTTCAATTGTATATTTTCCTGGAGTCGGATTTTCAATTTCAACTTGCTCCATGTTGTTAAGGGTATCTATTCCTTTTGTTGCTGGGAGCTGGATGGATACGACCGTGGGATTAGAACCCGGGTCTAATTTCCACGGGAAATATTGGGTGGATGCAGCATCTGAAAGCCGTAAATCCAGGTCGTTCACCAGATTTTTGGCCGAATTGATCATGGCTGGGTAGTCTGTCCAGTACAGCATGATTCGAGCTGTTGCGATATTTGCTGGAATCCATACTTCCATACTATCCGTTTCATTTTGAGAAATGCTGCCATCCAGAAATTGTTGTTTCTCAACTGCTACTAACATTTTTCGGCCATTTGCTTTTCCCCAACCATAAGTATAGTCAGGCCCTTTATTCCCTAAATCATCTGCTGTATTTAACAGCATTGCTTTCAATAGCCCACCATCCGGGCTCTCATTATACATTCTTTTGTAAGCCTCCGTCATTTGAGCCAGCAAACCCGTGATCGCCGGAGCTGACATGGACGTCCCACTTAAAGTGAAATATCCCTGAACAACATTTGTTGAAATAACATCTGTGCCCACCGCACATATATCGGGTTTGATCCGGTTGTCTATTGCAGGCCCCCTGCTTGAGGAAGGATTTATCTCATCTGTATGAGTTAAATTTCCAACTGTGACCACATTTTTCCCCATTTGATAACCTCCAGCCATACTGCGCCAGCCTATTCCAATACCTCCACAGGGGGTTACGTTACTTCTTCCAAAATTACCAGCTGAGAATACATGCAAAAGTTTTGGGAAGTCATTTATATCCATATCAACAGCTCGGGAATTCCCTGTATACTGAAAATTAAAAATAATACTGGGAGGATCGCAAATAAACCCTAATGAAGTTTGTGTAAGTGTAATGCCTTGATTGACGACCTTTGGAATATCGCGAAAAACAATTCCATTGGCAGATTTAGCCCGAAAATTGTATAAATCTCCTCCTGGTGAAAAGCCAGTATAGATTGGATTCAAATTCCCTCCAGCCCCCACAGTTCCTGCTATATGAGAGGCATGTTTTTGAATTTGCAAAGTATCTTGTGTTGCATTATAAGGCCCCCAAAAAGTTCTCCCTTTAAAATCAATATGATCATAATTCATAAAATCATCATCATTGATTGCTATTTTAACGCCATTTCCAGTGTACCCTTTTATCAAGTTATTATCAAGATAATTTGATTTAATGGAGGTTCTACTAATGAAATTATGAGGTTCTAATGGGATTTTATGATCAATAAATTTTACAAAAGGAAGAGTAGCAATGTCATAAATTTTATCCTTTGATACTTTTACTTCGCAAAAATGATATCGATTAGAAAAAAAAGTTATAACACACCCTTTATCAATTAAGATATTGGAGATATCTAAAAAATCGATATCACTATAATATGAAATGAATATCTCTCCCACTTTAGGATTTTCTATATTGTTATCAAGGCCCTTTAATCCTAAAGATAACTTGGTCTTTGGGACCAACTCAAATACCGCTTGAATACCTAAATGTTCAAGAGTTATTATATCGACATCTTGAGGAAATGATGTTAAATAAAAATTATTACCCACATAATCTAATAAGTGGATATCTGTTTTTTCCATTTTTTCCCGATCGGAACTTGACGGTAAATGTTTAAAATTTGCCAATAGGTAAATTCGTCCATCAAAAGATTTCACAAACCTTATTGGAGAAAATACTAAAGAAGGACGAACATTATTAGAAACTAAATTAGTATCCTTGGATTGGAAATGAAAAAGGCTACTTGATTGCCCTAACATATAATTTGAGAAGCAAAATAAGAAGAAAAGAGAAAATTGGATTTTCGCGCAAGCTTTCATTTTTGTTCTAAGTCGATTTTTTAGACTATTTAAAGCATAAGTATACAATTATAAAGGAACTATGTACTAGATTCTTTTCGAATAACTTCCCTTTTTTAGAATAATTGTTGATCCTTTTGGAAGTTTTGCGTCTAATATGATTGAAATTAAATTTTTTTAAATTTAAAAAGCGTTCTTTTTATAAATACGGTATTTATTCTTATTCATTATTTTTAATTTAATCACTTTTACAGGGTTTTCCTATAAAAAATTAATCCCCCTCAAATCCTGAATCATCGCTTGAAAATCGTCTTGGTACTTTTCGAGCCTCTCGATCATATTTGTGGGTTTTAGTTTTTGTAAAATGGTGACAATGAGTGTTCTAATGGCGGCCATGCTCTGTGAGATTTCGTTTTTTTTGTTCTGAATTTGTCTTCGCTGAGTGTTACATCGCGGATGTGATTATTTGTCTCGACACTCCAATGTCCTCTAACAGCTTCAAAAAGTTCCCTTGCCATCCCATGAGGTGCATTTGAAATATATAGGGATGTTTCTGTGGTTTTCTTTTGAGTTTTGTTCATCGTTCTCTCTCGATGAACTTTGATCAAAGTAGAAAATTGGCAAGGCTCCCAGCGGTCTTCGAAATATTCATGCTTTACACAAAAAGCCTCATATCGTCGTTTTTCAAGCCTTCCATGCCCTTTTTCTATTGTTTCATGCTTTTCAAGAGGTTTTGTTCGGGTAGTATAATGAGCCATATCAGCTTCCAACTCTTTTTGATTTTTCTTGACCCCTACTAAAAATATGCCCCCTGATTTGACCAATTCGCCCAGAGTCGCAGGGTTCATATGTAAGGCATCCAAGCTCATTTTTTGACCTAAAAGCCCCTGCTGGGTCAGGACTTGCCGCAAAATAGGTTTCTCGCTTTGCTTTTTTCCGTTATAGAAATCCTGGGCAACTGTTTGACGAGTCGAATGGCATACCACCTGGACGATAGCCTCTCCGCGCTTAGAACCCTTTTCTATACTTCCCCGCAACTCCTTCCCATCTCCAGCAAACCAGTTGCGCTCTGAGGGCGAAAGTTCAAGCCCATAGTGAGAAAATAACAGCTCCTCGAATACACAAACGTTAACTTTGGAAAGAACTACAGGTAGCTGGGAACGAGAGATAACTCGCTCTTGGTCAACCTCTAAGGCCAGGCATAATTGCTCATGCGTATTTTTAATGCTGCGGTGAATACTCGACAACACCCCATCCCGGTTTCGCAATAAGGCGATGACTACCCCTAATAGGATAAGGCTTAAATTGTGCCGTTTCCCCCGATTATCGCGCAAATTAAGGTCGGGGGACATTTGCAGCAGATCGTAAAATGAACTACTTTTAGGTTCTAGTGAAGTGAGCATCTTTTTGGTCTTTTGGTGGATTTCGCAATCCCAAATTACCAATTTTGCTCACTTTCTTTTTTTATAGGAAAACCCTGCTTTTGGAAATGAACTAATTACAAATGGCTCAATTTGCACCACGGATTTATTTTATTACGGCGAACCCTCTAATGGGAGGCTAGGGAAACAGAGTGATTTTAACTTTGAAATCAAGTTTTCTAACCCATTTTCAAATACGCTAAATGTATCTTTAGATGCTTTAGATTATTTTGAAACAGATTTCCTGATTTTATCCACACAGGGAAAAGCTATTTACTCAGCTCACTTGCAAGTGGAGAGTGGCCAAAACAGCTTTTCATTTGACACAAGTTCCATTCCATCTGGGGCTTACATTGTCAGGTTTCGGGATCAAAATGGAAAACAGCTAAGTAAGCTTGTTCAAAAAATATAGATTTATTTTTTCAATTTGGGGATATTTATTATCCCCTTTTTTATTTATATGAAAAAAAAGATACCGCCTAATTCCACCTTTTTGATTCTTTTCCTTTGCTATTTTTCTCTTACGCTTTCTGGTCAGGATCAAATAAACTCTACCAGGCAAGATTCAGCTTCTTATTATTTTGAAGAGGGTCTAAAGTGGTCTTCTCAACTTCCCGATAGCGCAAAATTGTATTTATTAAAGGCGAGTCGTTATTTTCTGGAAGAAAAAAATTGGGAGTTTTATTTAAAATCAAGATTGGTTCTAAACAATATTTATTACAACCAGGGTGATCTTTTAATGGTCAAAAAATTAGCAGAAGAAAATTTCGCTTTTGCTCAGGAAAAATTGAGTAACAACCATTCTTTACTTTCCATTGCCACCAACAATAAAGCGGTTACATATTCTGAATTTGGAGATTATATTAGTGCAAGAAGCAGTTACCATGATGCTTATAAAATGTTAAGTGAGCAAGAAAATAGCTCTTGCCATCTTAAAGTTACTTTCCTCTTTGGGCTAGCAGTTAATTCTTCAAAAATTGGAGATTTTTTCCAGGCAAAAAAATATTTTAAAAAGGGAATTATGGATCTCATTAATTGTGATCTATACAATGAGGAGGAAGAAAGGAGAAAAGAGTTTTTGGCTGACTTTCATTTTGAATTGGGGGTTATAAGCAGGAAGTTATATGACTTTAATGAATCGCAGGAATTTCTAATTAAAGCTATCGATTATTTTAACTCTGTTAAAAAAAGCAGTTCGATTAAAAGAAAACTGATTAGTTGCCATTATGAGTTTGTCCATTCATTGATTTTGGATGGGAAAATGTTGGAAGCCGATAGATACCTGGAAGATCTTAAAATTGATTTAGAAGGTGATTTGTATATCAACCGACCTCAAGTATTTTATCAACTAAAAGCAAAAATTGAATCTTTAAATAAGAATTACACAGAGGCAATTTACTTTTATGAACTCGCCCACAATAAAAGAGAAGAGTATTTCACCGGTCGAAATAGTCATGTGAAATTGGCTGAGTCATTAACCGAAATCGGTGAAGAAAATTTGAAGTGCAAAAAATTTACTTCATCCATTGGCTATTACCAGGAAGCATGTTCTAAAATTTTCCAAAAACACAACACCTCCACCCCCTACCCCCTCCTCGCCGTCCCCATCCTCGACGGCAAAGCCCAGGCCCACTTGGGCCGCTACCAAAAAACACACAACCAAGCTGACCTCGACACTGCCTACTGGTGTTATCTCACCGCCGATTCCCTGGTGGACGCGGCCCGCGACCGCCTCCAAAATGAAGGCTCCAAGCTCTTCTTCTCCCAAAAATCGAGGCCGATTTACGAACGCGCCATCCGCTTCTGCATCATGATGCATAAAGAGACCGGCGAGCAGACATACCTCGAAAAAGCCTTCTACTTCAGCGAGCGCAACAAAGCAACTCTGCTTTTCCAATCCCTGCAGGACGCAGGGGCCAAACTGGCCGCGGGCCTGCCTGACAGCCTGCTCACCAAAGAGCGCGACCTCAAAGTCGACATCGCCTTCTACCAAAACAAAATATTCGAGGCGGAGCAGCAGCCTTCCGCCAGCGACAGCCTGCGGCTGATCGAGTGGAGACAGATTCTCTTTGACAGAGAAGAGGCATATCGCAGCCTGACGAAATCGTTGGAAAAGCAGTATGCGGATTACTACCAATTGAAGTATGATCACCGGATCATGGGCGTGGCGGATGTGCAGGCCCGGCTGGGAAAAGGGCAGCTTTTCCTGGAGTTTTTTGAGGGCGATAGCTCGATCTACCTTTTTGCCATCGGCAAAAAAGACATACAGCTGCACGAACTCCGGCGCAACAGCGCCTTTGACCAGCAGCTCACCCAGCTGCTACGCAGCCTCCAACAGCCCCAAAAGGGGCTGAAAGGATTGCAGGCCTTTGCGCAGCCTGCGCATGCCCTCTACCAGCAATTGCTGGTGCCGGTGCTGGCGGGCCGGGATGCCCGGCATCTGATCATCGTGCCCGATGGGCAGTTGAGTTATTTGCCTTTTGAATTGCTGCTGCGCGCGGCGGCGGAGCTTTCCGATCTGGATGATCGGCAGGCCGAACGGCAGTTCCGGCATTTGCCCTACCTCTTTCGGGATACCGAAATGCGCTACGCCTGGTCGGCGACTTTGCTGCTGGCCAATCCTTACCGGCCGAAGGCCCGGCTGAACCAGGTGGCGGCTTTTGCGCCAGCTTATGAAGGCCAATGGTTTTTGGCGCATAACCAGCCGCAGGCTGAGGCAGTGGCGAGCCTGATGGGCGGCCGTGCATTCACGGGCCCAGAAGCTGATAAACTGACTTTTTTGCAGAATGCACCCGATTATCGGGTCCTGCATCTGGCGATGCATGGCGAGCCGGATCTGTATTCGCCCCTGCGGGCGAGGCTGTTGTTTGCCGGAGAAGATACGGCAGAGGCGGGTTCGCTTTTTGCCTATGAGCTATACAACCTCAAGCTGAATGCGCAGATGGCCGTACTCGCCGCCTGCGAAAGCGGCTATGGCAAACTGGAACAGAGCGAAGGCATCTACAGCCTGGCGCGCGCATTTCGTTTTGCGGGCTGTCCCAGCGTTGTGAGCAGCCTCTGGAAGGCCGATGGACAGGCGACGATGGCGCTGATGCAGGCATTTTATGCCGAATTGGAAAAAGGCGCAGCCAAATCTTCAGCGCTGCAAGCCGCGCGGATCGCCTACCTGGAGACGGCCTCCAACGCGCAATTGCATCCCTACTATTGGGCCAATTTTGTGGTGATTGGCGATGATGAGGCGATTGCAGATGGCTGGCGTTGGGGCTGGTGGGTGGCTGTGGGCTTGCTTTTGGTTGGACTGGTTTTGGGATATCGCTTTGTGAAGAGGAGGGAAGAGGGGACGCAGATTTACGCAGATTGATATGATTTTTTATGTTGGAAGAAATTAAATACCTCATCCTTTTTGGCTGCGAGAATGAGTTGAAACATAATCTAACCATAATAACCAGCGAAAATCAGCGTCAAAAATCAGCGTCAAAATTCAGCCTCCTCCATACCCCAGGCCAGCCGCATCTCCTCCGGCACCTCAAAGCGCTGCCCTTTATAGCGATCAAAAACCCCCACAAAGCCATACATCATCTTCAAAGAAATCTCCTCAAAAAGTGGCGCCAAAGGCCTGCCCAAATCCTCCACCCGCTCCGCCCAGCGGATGGCCTTGCGAAAGGCCGCAGGGGTCAGAACCCGCATACAGCCGATGGTATTTTTCACGCCGAGGGTCTCGGCTACCTCCTTTCCCGCCAGGTGACGGATCAGGATATCCGGCATATTCCGGCTGAACTTTGGCACATATTTGTGCCCAAACTCAATCAGCGCAGCTGTCAGGCGATAGCCTGCTTCGGATGCCGCCATCTGGCGGTTGAGGATGCGGAGGAGCAGGATGCGGCCCGTCTGCGCATCTTCCGGGAGCATATCCGGATGTACCCCCAGCAAATGACCGATCAGCCGCCAGTGATGGAAATAGGCTTTTTCTTCCGCTTCGGAAAGCGGCTTTTTCATCTGCGCCATCGCATCCAGCATGCTGATGCTGAAGGTCATCAGGGTGATGCAGAGGTCTTCCTGGTTGATGGGTTTACCCCAGGCATCATCCCAGCGATCCGCCGGAATAAAGCTGCGGACCGCAGCATGGATCAGCCGCACCCGCCGGATGGCCCGCAACCCGCGCCCCTTGGGCGAGATCAGACCGTCCTTGCTCATGACTTCCATGAGGAAAAAGGCCGTTTCGGCGATCCGCCGCGCAAAGCGCTCGTATTCATCGCGATCTTCCATCAGTCTGCCCGTCATCAGCAGCACCTGCGCCCCATGGCTGCAACTGTACAAAATCGGCAGCGATTTGAAGTAGAGGAAAAGCATGAAATAGGGCCCATAGTCCAGAAAAACATTTTCTGCCTGCCGGATCAGCACCGGATCGGCCCAGTCGGGCCACTCAGTGCTGGCCTTCAAAAAGGCCTGAACGGAGGGAGGAAGATCTGCCATCGGCAGATCGAGATTGGTGATCAGCCTGTCAAAAGCGGCCCGCGCCGCTTCGGGCCCTTCCCGGGCAATGAGGTCTTCGATCACACGATCAGCCAAGGGGTCCTGCGATTCGCGCATGAGGTTGAGCAGGGCGTCAGGGTATTGGGTGGTGTGGTGCATATAGGCGGGGAATTTTATTCCCCAATTTCCGCCTTTCAAATATGAAAGGCAAGAGCCAATGGCCCTCGTACTCAAACTTGAACGCCAACTCAAACTTTCTTTTGCCTTTCTTTAAACCCCGGGCGGAGCGTATCAGATTAGTGGAGAATGTCGCACCATATATCCTACTCAATGAAAATCCAAAATCAGATATATATATGTAATTCCCCCTCCCCCGGATTCCAATTTGCGGGCACTAAACCTGTCTTGAGTGCAGATGAAGGAAGGATAAAAGGGAAAAATACCAAAAATCAAAGGGTCCTGGAGAGGCGGAAGCCCAGATCAATACTGGAAGCTGTCTGGCGGTAGATATTGTAATACATTACTTCACAGCTTAATGTTTGGCATTCATAACTTCCACCTCGTATGGTATGAAATCCAGTTTCTTCATTGCCATCATTTTTCACACCATTTGAAGTATTGTGCCACCTGTTTTGGCACCACTCCCATACATTCCCACTCATATCATATAGGCCTAATGCATTGGGAAATTTCAACCCTACAGGCTTCGTTTCTCCATAACTGTTACCTCGATACCATCCCACTTCATTCAGGGAGTTACTGCCTGCATAAAAAAAATTGTTTTGGTGGATTCCACCTCTGGCTGCATATTCCCATTCAACTTCTCCAGGCAAGCGAAATCTTTCCCCTAATTTATCATTGAGTTTATCTAAGAAGACCATTACCTGATCGCAAGTCACAGATTCTACAGGTCGAGTAGAACCCACGAAATATGATGGATTTTCTCCCATAACTGCCTCCCATAACATTTGAGTTACAGGAAATTGGGCAAGTTCAAAGTTTGCAACCCTTCCCCCTTTGATGGGTATCATCTTGGGGAGAAGTTCTCGAAGCTTGGTTTTGGATAAGGTCATAAGGTATATGGTTCTTTGCTTTAGCAAATAGCTACATTTTGCTTTTTATTCAAAGGGGGATTTGATTGTCGGCACTTGGAGTGCCTCCACCTTAATTCCAATCTGCGGGCACTAAACCTGTCCTGAGCACAGCCGAAGGAAGGATAAAAGGCAAAAAACCTAAAAATCAAGGAGTCCTTGAGAGGCGACAGCCCATATTGAAGTGGGTAAGTGTTGGATGATAAAGGCTTCGAAACGAAATTTGACAATATTGACTGTCATCGAACCAAGTGCCGCCGCGTACGACCCGGGCGACGGAGTCTCCCGTTTCCCAGGCTTGACTGCTCAGGGGGGCATGTTTATAGTGGTTGTGCCATTTATCCTGACACCACTCCCAAACATTGCCACTCATATCATAGAATCCCAAAGCATTTGGCAGTTTTAAGCCTAGAGGTTTTGTTTCTCCATGGCTATTACCATGAAACCAACCTACCTCTTCAAGCCTATTGCTGCCGGCATACAAAAAGTCGGAAAGGTGGACACCTCCTCTGGCAGCATATTCCCACTCTGCTTCGCTAGGAAGCCTAAAGCTTTCTCCTAATTCTTTATTTAGTTTGGCTATAAATTGTTGAACCATATCCCAGGAAACTCGTTCCACAGGACGAAAATGGCCTTTAAATTTAGATGGATTTTCTCCCATTACAGCAATCCATAAGGCTTGATTAACAGGGATTTGTGCTAATTCAAAATTATCAATTAGGACTTCACGAACTGGTTTTTCAGAATCGCGCCCCGTTTCACTTCCCATTAAGAATATTCCTCCCTGGACGGAAATCATAGTAGGTAAAAAATCATTAAAAGAAGAACTGGTCATAGAAGGAAACGAAGTTTATTGTAAACTGAAAGACCAAATAGCCATTTTTTACCTTCTTTTTCAAGTTTTCAAAATATCCGCATCTTTCTTAGTTTGCATACAAAAGCAAGCAAAAAATATTATGTCCGACCAGGCGCTACAAAAAAGCTTAGAAAAATGGAGTTCTCAGCCAGCCACAGCACCTATGCTGGCGGGATTGCCTCATTTCCCTTTTAATCAGCAGCATGTATGGGATGAGGCAGAGAAGTTAATCGCCCTGAACCTGCGGGGGGTAGGTATATCCGATGCAGATTGGGAGATCCTGTATACTGCTGATTTGTCCCAGCTGCAAGTGTTGATTCTGGGAAATAATAAGCTTAACAAGCTGATGCTCCATAGGGATATGCCTGCGCTTCGGTATCTGGATGTTAGTGGGAACGAAGGCCTGAGGGAACTACAGCTTCATGGTGATTTTTCCAGCCTCGAAAGACTGGATGCACATGCTTGCCGCTTGCACACATTGAACCTACGGGGAAATTTCCCATCGATACATTTTTTGGACCTTCATCAGAATGAGTTGAGTCAGCTAGACTTGATACCTGCGATGCCTGTGTTGAAGACCCTAGACATCAGCAAAAATAATCTGAACAGGCTGAATTTACCGATAACCCTGCCTCAATTGCAGGGCTTATACCTCAAAAATAATCCTTTAGGAGAGCTTTACTTTTTGCAAAGCAGCTTCCCTAGTCTGGAGACTTTGGATGTTCGTTCCTGCTCACTACAAAATTTGCCTCGAATATTATTGAATTGTGGAGCTTTGCTCAATCTTTATATTGCAGATAATCCCTTGCCGAGTGTTCCTCGGGATTCCATCCCCGAAGAAAATCGCTCATACCAGCAAGCCGAAAATGCTTGGGATAACCTAAAAGGCTACCTGCAAAGCCTGGAGGAAGATCGCCCGGTCAACAATGACGAAGTAAAACTGGTGCTGCTGGGTAATAGTACCGCAGGCAAATCCTCCCTAATGGAGTACCTGGAACATAAGACTTTTGAACTGGGTAAAAACTCTACTCACGGCATCCAGAATCAGCTATGGAAAGCTGATGGGCAGGATTTCCAGGTGAATATGTGGGATTTTGGCGGGCAGGAGTATTACCATGCCACCCATCGACTTTTCCTGTCAGACAATTCGGTTTCTGTGGTGGTGTTTGAAGAAAAAACGAACAAGCAGAAGGAAGTTTATATGCCGATCTTTCGGGAAGGGGAAGGAGAAGTAATGGAATGGATTGAGCATTTTCCCTATGCCTATTGGCTGGAAGGCCTTAAACTATATTGTGGGGATGAGGCATTGCCGGGTACTTTTTTGGTACAAAACAAAATGGACGAATCCACCGAAGTGCGCATCCCCGATCAGGACAAGGATGCTTATGCGCTGACGGGTGATCGCCTATTTCGCATCAGCTTATTGGCTGCCCATAAAAAGGATCGCAAATATGTACGCAGTTTCGAAGAGCTGGAAGATAGTCTTGTAGAAGCCCTGAATAAAGCCTGTCACAAATATGATATCAGCGAAAAATGGCTGGAGATCAAAACTGCTTTGCGCAATTTGAGCAGGGGAGGAACGAAGTTCATAAGTTATGATGCATATGTGGCATTTTGCGAGAAAATCCGCCCTGGTATCAGCATAGATGATGCAGGGAAGGAAAATGCGATGCTGAAGTCTTTGACAAATTACCTGCGTGGGATTGGGGTGATTTTATATTATCCTGAGATAAAGACCCTCAAGGATATTGTTTTTATTGATGCGGTCTGGGTGGCAAAGATGATTTATCGGGTGCTGGATACCCAGGTGATCAAAGCAGAAGGAGCGTTTCATAAAGAGCGTATATGTGACAAAGTGAAGGAGTTGGAAGCTGATGTGTTGATTTCCTTAATGCATAAGTTTGAGTTGATTTTCCCTTCGAAAAAGGTTAAGGATACCTTTGTTGCCCCTCAATATTTAGGGAAAAAAGAACCCAAGTCGTTTAAAAAGTTTAAAAATATTTGTGGTCATTTTCTCTTTTCCTTGCGCTATCCACAATTTTTGCGGCCGAGCGTGTTGGCTCGCTTTATATGTCGCTATGGCGAATTGTCTGATGATGAGTTCTGGAAGAAAGGAATCCTGATTGAATATGAAGGGGTATATGTATTAGTAAAAGTAGGTGAGAATCAGACGATTCAAGTATTTGCAAATAAACCAGTACCCGAATTGGCTGGTCCCATTTTTCAGACCTTCCAGGAACTCAATAACCACAATCCAAACATCTTGCTATCAGTAGATGGCAAGCATGAAGTGACGATGGAGAACTTTATGAAACAGCCGGATGAGAATGCTATGATTGAGGATATACTAGGCAATCAGATTCTCTTTGAACCTTTTATACCTTTGAAAGGTAGGATGATGGAAGGCCAGATGCATACAATGAAATTACCCCCCCCACAAAATATGAAACTAGCCAAAGAATTGATTCAAAATCTAATCGCAGCAAGCGAACTGGAGGAGGCACTACGTCTGCTCAAACAAGTTTTGGGTAGCAATGAAGCTATCCTGCTACAGGCCCGTTTAAATGGCCTCAAGAAAGATATAAGAAAAGGAACCTTGTCCAGTGAACAAAAAGATTTGTTAAAGAGCCGCTTGAATGCTGATATACTATCTTTATCGGAGGAAGTAAGTGATAGCCAGCTGATTTCCCATGATGGTCCTAAAAAGCAGGATGAACCGACTTTGAATGAAATCGAAAACCCGCCGACAAAGGCGCAAATCTATATTTCCTATGCCTGGGGGGATAAAGGTGAAAAAGGAAAAAGCCGTGAAAAAATTGTCACGGACTTGTATGATTCGCTCAATGGCGATGGTTTTGATGTTAGGATCGATAAAAAGAACCTGAAATTTGGAGAGTCCCTTAACAATTTCATGACTGCTTTAGGGAAAGGCGATTTGGTCGTAGTCTGTGTAAGTGATAAGTACCTCCGATCCCCTTTTTGCATGTGGGAATTGTGCGAAGTGTTTAGAACAAGTCAGGGCGAAAAGGAAAAATTTGCTGAGCGGATAATCCCTGTTCGGGTGGAAAATCTTTCTTTGGGTAGTCCACTGACGCTCATGCCCTATTTGAAGCATTGGAGGCAAAAATATGAGGAATGGGAGGAAATGTATACCGATTTCCCCCAGGAAATGGGTTCCACACATATGGAAGAATTTCGCAAAAGTCGTACGATTAAGGATTCATTTAGTGAAGTTGTGGGCTTCTTCAATGATTTATTGGGAAAAAATTCAGAGGAACTTCTACAAGATAATTTTGATGAGCTGAAAGCACTGATTGTGGAGCGCAGTCGGCGTTTGGGGAGGGATTGAAGGGAAGTTCAAGGAGAGTTTGAGTTTCAGTTTGAGTACAAACTCCAGCCTATAAAAAAGGAGACGCGCTTGCCAAGCAGCAAGCGCGATCTCCTAACCAAACCCTCATCCACTAACTAAAGTGTATTGTTAAGAATGTTTCGAGTTCTGAGTTTTGGGTTTTGGGTGGGTTCACGAAACCCGAAACCCGAAACTCGAAACCCGAAACCCGAAACATTCTTCTTTATGGCTTCAATTTCTTCGCACTGTGCTTCACGCTTCTGTTTATAGTTGAAGCGCCTTGCACGGAAGGTTTGCGGGTAGTTGTTGTTGTAGTGGTGGTAGTCGTATTGCGACGACCGTTGTTATGGCTGTTGGCTGCGTGTGAGTTATGGTTATGGTGGTTGCGTGATTTTTGAATGACCACGACCCGGTTGGTGCGATAGGGATTGTAGTTTCCATATCTGTATCCATAAGGGCTACCATAATAACCGTAGCCGGGGAGAGGAGCGGTCAGGCGAGACAGCATATCATACTGCTGGCTGAGTTTTCTGCGCGTAAAGCGCTTTTTCTTTCTCCACATACGCTTTTCACTTTTGGTGAGGGCGCGCTTGTCTTCCATTCTCAGGGTCTCCAGCTCCATCTCCAGGTTGGCGATGTTTTGGTGGATGACCTGTACGGGGTCCAGGAAAGTTGTTCCTGGGGCATCATTCGTGAACTGAAGGGCTGTTCTCTGGGCTGTCGCTGTCGTAAGGCTGCCTATCAGGAACAGGCTGGTAAAGAGTAAGCTGATGTTTTTGACTGTCGTTTTCATATTCATTTGGCGTTTAAGGCGTTTTCACTACCATAAACGGCGCGCTTTGAGTAAGCGTTTGGTCAAAAGAGACAGACGTGTGCTATGGCATAGCGAACGTGGTTTGGGACAAGATGAGCGTGTAGGGAGGAAACAACTAAAAATGCATTCTTTGAGGCGTAGGTTCTTTTATTAAAGGGGTTTTCGGCACAAAGCTGATGTCTAGCTGCTCGTAGCTTCCATCCGGAAATATCTTATACATCAGTGATTGATAGGGTTCAAAACGCAGGTGCAGGGGAAAGGAATTTCCCATATAATTGACCTGGAGTTTTCTCAGGTAGGAGTTGTTGGTGAAGCTTTCGCCTGACACCATGGGGTAGGCGACTTCGGTGGTTTGCGGCTGCGCAAAAAAGCAATAGAGGGTATCCTGCACATTTCTACACCAGTATTCGGGCAAATCTATCCCTGAAAATAGGGGAGGGGTGGAAAAAAGCGCATTGAAATCATCTGTAACATTTGCCAGCGCCCGCAAGTCGCTCAGCAGTTTTCCAAACTCAGCACCCTTCACATGGTTGGGCTGTCTGAGGTTTTTCTTTAAGCAAAGCGGCATGCCCGCTTTCGCCAGCTTCAGGATCGCCTTCAGCGAACGAATATCCATATATTCGACATCCACATACAAGCCCTTAAAGCGCTGATCCCCAGCTTTCAGCTGCCCATCTTCCCACCTCGCCTGTTCCAAAAAGGAGCGATTGATCCAAAGTGGATGATAGCCTTCCGTCTCTGCGGAAGGCCAGATATAGCGCATTTCATATTGCCCCCAGACCCAGACGCGCTGCCGCTCTTTGGGATAAGGCCCAGCCATGATCTTGTCCTCCAGCGGCACATATACCGCCAGATTGGAATAGGTTTTACCTTTTCGCATATAGTCGCAGACCTTAGCCATATAGGCATTGAGGCGGGGAAGTTCTTCCGTAAGGCTGCCGTTGGGGCCGACGTAGACCGTCGCGAAAAAGTCAGCGGAATCGCTGCCGACTTTGTTGTAGGGCATGCCATGGTAAAATACCTGGTTGACGCCCTGCGCAAAAAGCGCATCTGCCAGCAATTTGAGGTCGGCAGTCTGCTCCTCCCGCAGGTTGGTGCCGGGAAAGCCGTACATGCAGGTGAAACTTTCACTGCTCACCTCGGGCCTGCCCGAGAGGGCCGCCGCCGAACTCACGATGCGTGAGTAATTGGGATTATTCAGCAGGGCTTCCGTTTCCGGAAGGTCCACATAGCTGTAAGCTTCCATCACATCGGTGGGCGATGCGAGGCACTGCACCCGCGCAAAAGCGCCCTGAGCCCGTGCATTTGCCGTAAACGGCTTGTAATAGTTCTCGATCAGCTGGTCCGAAAGCAGCATCATATAGTCGTAGCGGACTTCCGGAAAATTGTCGAGGCTGTCTTCCATAAAGGGAATGATGTCGTAGCCAAAACGCTGTTTAAATTTTTCGGCAAAGCCGTCCGTCCAGATTTTGTTGGTGGCATTCAGTTTGATTTCCCAGGAATCTGTGAAAAAGGCTGACCTACTTCCCGCCATCGCTGGCTTCAATGCCTGGTTGATGGGAGCGGCAAATTTTTGGAAAATTTCTTTTTTCAGGTGGTCTATCACCATGGCCGTATCCGGCCACTCCCAGGCAAATGTCAGCAGCTGTTTGAAGCTGCTGTCGCCATAGATTTGGGTGCCTTCGGCATGGGGTATGTATTTGGCCGCTACGGGCCAGGCAGAACCGAAGGTAAAATCACAACTCAGCCCCAGGCTGTCGGCATATTGTTTGGCGTAGGTGACGACCTCCGTCCACTCGCTGCTCAGCCATTTCTGAGCAGTAGTATCCACCGGATAATGGCGGTTGTATAGCCGTTTGTACATGCTTTGGTAGCGATGCAAAGGATACACCCAGGCGATCTCCACGCCGCCAAAGTTGTTGGCTTTCAGCCAGTTAAGCTGATGTCTGATGTCAGGCTTCGTGATTTCGGTCGCAAACCACCACCAGCGCGTTTTCGGAAGGGTATTTTCGTAGTAAAAAACAGACTCCTGCTGACTGGAAACAGGCTTTTCGCAGGCAAACAGAAATAGCGTACTTACCAAAAGGACAAAATGAAAAATCTTTTTTCCACAACTCATATCAAAATCAATTAATCGTTTCCCCAATCCTCAAATCCTCAAATCCTCTCATCTGCTCATCTGCAAATCTGCAAATCTCCTCATCCCCTCAACCTCCCAAACAATCCCTTTCTCTTCCCGTCTTTCTTGATTTTCGCATCAGCCTTTTCCTGCATGTCCTGGATGGAATCTTCGAGGGCGGCATTGAGAAAGTCGTCGTCGAGCTCGGCGGCAGTTTTTTTCGCTTGTTGAAAAGCGGCGAGGGATTCCACCCACTTGCGTTGGTCCTGCAGGACAGCGCCCTGCTGCTGCCATGCTTTGGCCGCTTCAAGCGGCTTTCTGTCTTGCAGGAGCGCAGCTCCCGCAGCAGCATGATGCGCCGCGGCCGCCTCCAGGTCGCCCAGACGCTCTTGCGCACGCGCAAGAAACTGATGCGATTGCGCCAGGTAAAACAGGTTTTCCGCTGACTCTGCCGCCTCTGCCGAGGCCTCAAAATAAGAGACAGCCTCGTCCATATTGCCGGATTGAATGTACAATTGACCCAGTAAAAAATAGCCTTTCGCCAGTTCTTCATAGGCTTCTGCACTTTCGTATATATCCAGTGCATCATCTATCAGCTCTAACCCGCTTTCGGTTTCCTGCTTGCGGATATAGCACATCCCTTTGACCAATAATGCATGGGCGGTGGCTTTGGAATCCTCTGCCTCCTCTTTGTAGAGGAGCGCCTCATCCAACAATTCCATGGCCCAGTCGGGCCGTTCGGATTGAAAAATGATTTTGCCAAAATCGCCTATAATCTGCGTAAGAGCCTGCTTTTCGCCTGCATCCTGCTGCTGTTGGAAAGCTTTTTTCAATTCAATGACCTGATCAGAAACAGCCTTTTCCTCATCCCTATGTTCAATGAAATTTTCCCTCAGGGGGACCGCCTCCCAAAAATCCGAAGCTTGCTCCTGAAGCCTTTTGCTGAGGTATTCATCCGCATAAATCAGGCTCACAAATGGAAATTCGCTGGTGAGTGCTGCGGTTGCCTCATTCATTTTTTCAACAAAAGCGCTTTCCCCTGTCCATAATTCGTGGTACAAACTCACTTCCAGGTTAATGACATGGATGATCCATTTCACTTCAGGGCTTTCGAGTATTTCGGGCGGCATTTTTTCCCGGAGTACCTCTTCCAGGTCTTTGACCTGGGTGGGGCCAAGCTCCAGCACGATATGCTGAAAATCAGGGAGTTCCCGCACCAGAGCGTCTACCAAAACATCCCGAAAGGCTTTGTCATCAAATTGGATAAGGCCAAAATTGGGACCAGCAGGATTTGCGATTTGTAGCGCTATTTGTTTGACTCTTTCGAGCAGTTCATTACTTTTTTCTTCCATAGGGGCAGAAATTACACAATTATTTCATTTTACTTAACAACCATATCAAGGCATATAGTGCCAGCAATTGCAGCGGAACAGCTTTCAGATAGGGCCAAAGGTAAATTTTGCTTTTCATCCGGAGCATCAGAAAATGGGATTCATCCCACCATGTCGGATCGCTATTGGAAATGCCTATCCACCAGGAAGGCAGGAAAAGGATCGTGGCGATCATGAGGTAGGAGAAAAGTTTTCGGCGGGCAGAAAACTGGAAAAACTGATGCGAACGCATGAATATGCTGCCCAGCAGCAGGCTGCCAATGGTCGTCGCCATGGCTACGCCATTGTAAATCCAGTTGAAATTCATCTCCGGATGGCGGAGATAAGAGAATAGAAACTCCCAGATTTGTTCATCGTAAAACACAGCTAAACGGCTCATTATCACGGCTGTTACCAGCATGACGGCTGCATAGAGCAGGGTGTCTGACATGATGGGGTGGCGTAATACCCACTGAAGCCTACGCTTCAGTTTGTAGCCGCGTTTTTCGTCGGCCTCGTATTTGGGGATCTGGGCGAGCTTGTTGCGCTCGCGCTCGTGGATGGTGTCGTGCCATACCTGAAAGATGGCGTCCCGGTCGCCCGAAGTGGCCCACACATATTCGGCATTGGAAACCGCCGCGTAGGAAAAACCCTGGTTGATCGCATCTTCAAAAATGCTGTTGCTCACCTTCCGCTTTTTGCATTCGATGATGATAAAAGGATCTTTCAGATCGTCATCCTTATAGACGATGATGTCGCCCTCGCGGGTAGAAGAGCCAATTTGGATTTTTTCGCATACCTTGATTTTGTGCGCAGGATAACCATAATCGTAGATCAGGGATAAAAAAGTGTCCAGTTGTACCTTTTCTTCGGGATTTCCAAGGTACCTTTCTTTGAGGTTGGGTAGGTAAACTACTTTTTCCTCTTTTTCATCCAGACTGATGTAGCGATCTTTGATGGCTTTCTTGAGGTATTGGCTCATATAAAGGAGAGTTTTTGAGAAGGGACAAAGATTGTGAGGAAAAAAGGAAAATAAAAGGAATGGATTTTGATTAGAAGAATTGTAGGCCAACTCCGAACTAAACATTTTATGAATAATCCTGCTTGCTATATTTTTTTATTGATTCTCCTGGGAATCAATGCGCCTGGATTAAATGCTCAAACAGAGCGTATTCCGGGTTTGATAGGATTCAAAGCAGAAAAGATTGGAGATGACGCGCATATAGAGTGGACGATGGAGGAAAAATTTCTCATGTGTGATTTTGTGGTGGAGCGCTCGCTGGACAATGCAGATTTTTCTGCCGTAGGCCTGGTTTCTGCCGGAGGCAATATGAAAAGCCATGACACCTATGGTTTTGTCGATGAAAATGTCGTCATGTACAATGCCCAGACGATCTTTTATCGAATCGTGCAGATCGGTTTTCGGGGCGAAAACTACCACAGCCAAAGCGTTGGGATTTCCCAACTGGAAAGCAAGGGCATCATCGTGGATTATTTTCCGAACCCGGAAAAGCAAGGGGTCACCAATATCGCCTACCTCGCCAAAGGCGAGGGAGAACTGCTGATGCAAATCACCAATAGCAGTGGGCAGGTCGTTTTTTACGACGAACTCCAGAAAGGCCCTGGCTTTCAGGTGACAGAGGTAAAAGGCCTGATAGCGGGAACCTATTTCATCAAAATGTTTGACGATGTCTATGCCGTTTCTGAAGAAATGACAGTGAAATAATATTGAGCCCGGAAACAAAAACCAAAGTGACTTTTTGTGCTATATTCGTCCGAATATTTGTCTTTATACAACCATTTCAAAAGATTTTAGCATGAAAAAAGTTTTCCTGATTGCTCTCGCAATTCTATTTTCCCTTTCTGTTTCTGTAGCGCAGGACGCTGATACCAGCTACTGGAAGACAGGCGGCGTGTTTAACGCAAATTTTTCGAATACCGGCTTTAGCGACTATTGGCAAGGTGGTGGAATCAATTCTGTGACCGTCATAGGTTTGCTCAATGTCAATGCGAACTACAAAAAAGACAAAGCCAGCTGGGAAAATACCCTCGATCTGGCTTTTGGTAATTCCCGCCAGGGCGATAAGCCGTTTCTCAAAGCCGATGACCGCATTGACCTCAACTCCAAGTTTGGGTATGGTCTGTCCGAAAAGCTGAGTATGAGTAGTTTACTCAACTTCCGTACGCAATTTGCGCCCGGCCTGGAGTTCACAAACAATGACTTCGATAACGGAAAGTTGATTTCCAAGATTTTTTCGCCAGCCTATATCAACCTGGGAGTGGGATTGGATTACAAACCCAGCAAAAATTTCAGCCTTTACTACGCACCTGTCAATGGAAAGGTAACCATCGTGGCGCTGGATAGCCTTCGTCCGCGCTATGTGCCGGAGGAGTTTTTTGACAAAGCGGCCCGCTTCGAACTGGGTTCTTTCCTCAAAATCCAGTACCGCCAGAAAATCATGGAAAACGTGACTTTTCAGACAAAGGCAGACCTCTTTACCAACTACCTGCAAAACTTTGGCAATGTGGACATCAACTGGGAGAACCTGCTCAATTTGCAGGTGAATAAGTTTCTCGTTGTCACCTTCTTTACCCACATGATCTATGATGATGACATCAAATTTGACATCCAGGACGTTGATGGAAATATCATCGGTAAAGGCCCCCGTATGCAGTTCAAACGGACCCTCGGCGTTGGGTTTACCTATGCGTTTGGGGATAAGTAATATCTCCTATTAAATAAAAAAGACCTGCCCGATGGTGAATATCGAGCAGGTCTTTCCTTTTTTATCAACTCATTCCGTCAATATCTTTTCAACAAAAAGGCTATATGCCTCCTTCATCGGGAGCTCAAAGTCTGTATGGATTTTTTTGCGAAAAACGGTGTTTATTTCCCCAGTTAGCGGATTTTGCCCTTCTTTTTCATAATTCACCCAATACATCCCGATACCTCGTTTTTGCCAGTTAGGCAATTCATTGAAGTTGATGCCGTGTTGAAACAGCCATTCATTTTTGGCAGAGGTAGACATTCCCGAAAGTTGGCTGGTAGCCTCTTTTCCGCTTGCACCATCCTTGCGCATTTTCCAATAGCAGTGAGCATTGAGCGCATTTCTGTGTGCATCTTCATTTCGCCAGCGAAAATAATCTACCACATCCTGCTGCCTTGGCAACTGGGAAATACGGCAATCAAATGCCGCCATATCGCCTAAAAGCAGCGAAAATTTCGCGCTGGCTTCTCCCGCCAAAACGGAGGTGTATTTCCGCGTTTTTCTACCAAAAGCCTGTTCATCCTGCGCAAAGAGCAAAGAGATTTCATCACTTTCCGTGTAGCCGTACAGCACATGGAAACCACAGTTCATCAGATGCCGGGTAGTTTCTATCATATAATCACGGAAGCGTTTATCAAAGGGGGCTTCAAAAGTATGTGCTCTTTTGGTAAGGGCCGTAAATCCTCGCCCATCTATACGTGCCACCATGTAGATATGGGGAAGAACGCAGTGGTCATGAGCGGTTTCAAATAGCCGCATTTTTTGGTCTAATTCATCAAATTTCATCTTTCCATGGGGTAATTTCGAAATCTTCGTCTACGATTTTTACATAATATAGGGCATCAAAACCTTCTGAGAAAGTTGGTAATTCCAGCTTTTTGTAGGTGGCAGCGAGGCCGGCATCAGGTATTCTGGCTTTTCCCAAACGTTTTTGATTCCTTGCCAAAGCCTCCTGAAAAAGGGATTGGAAATAATATCCAACAATTTCGTAGCGAGCTTTCTGAAACTTTTCTATATATTTTTTCCTGTCTGATTGGCTTGGATTGGTATTGTCAATAACAACGCGTTGTTGCAGTGGCCTGCATGCCGATGAAGATGATTCCTTGCATAGATTCTTTCTCATACTTTTCTTACTTTCGCCTCAATATTGCAGGCTTATCGCCTAAATTCTTTACGATTTGTTACTATTCAAAATTTAAATAAGAAATATGAGCTTTATTGACAGCATTTACGCCCGTGAGATCCTCGATTCCCGCGGAAATCCTACGGTAGAGGTAGAGGTCATCGCTGGAGGTGCCATCGGTCGCGCTGCGGTGCCTTCTGGTGCCAGTACAGGTATGCATGAGGCGGTGGAGTTGCGGGATGGTGATGAAAGGTATTTGGGGAAAGGCGTTCGGAAAGCCGTTGCCAATGTCAACGATATCATCGCTCCCGAACTCATCGGTGACATCGTCACCGAGCAGGCAGAACTCGATCAGAAACTGATCGACCTGGATGGCACCCCCAATAAGGGGAATCTCGGTGCAAACGCCATTTTGGGCGTTTCACTGGCTATATCCAGAGCAGCAGCCAAGATGCTGGAGATGCCGCTCTACCGCTATATCGGCGGCGTAAACGCCCGCTACCTGCCCGTACCCATGATGAACATCATCAATGGCGGCTCGCACGCTGACAACTCTGTCAATGTGCAGGAATTCATGATCCTGCCTACCAAGGCAGATACTTTTGCCGATGCGCTTCGCATGGGAGCGGAGACTTTTCACTCGCTGAAAAAAGTGCTGCAAAAGCGCGGCCTCAGCACCAATGTGGGAGATGAAGGCGGTTTTGCACCTAACCTGGCTTCCGACGAGGAAGCGATCAAGGTGATCCTTGAGGCCATCGAATTGGCAGGCTATCGCCCGGGAGAAGACATCTACCTCGGCCTGGATGTCGCCAGCTCTGAGCTTTATGATGCCGAAAAGGCAAAATACATCATGCGCCATTCCACCAAAGAAGAGCTGACTTCCAGCGAAATCGTAGGCATGTGGAAAAGCTGGTGCGATAAATATCCTATCGTCTCCATTGAAGACGGCTGTGACGAAAACGACTGGGAAGGCTGGAAACACATGACAGATGTCCTGGGTAACCGAATCCAGCTCGTAGGGGACGATTTGTTCGTTACCAATGTTGACTTTCTGAAGAAAGGCATTGACATGGGCGTGGCCAACTCTATCCTGGTGAAAGTAAACCAGATCGGTACTTTGACTGAAACCATCGAGGCTGTGCAACTTGCTACCCGCAACAAATACACCAGCGTGATCAGTCACCGTTCCGGTGAGACGGAGGATACGACCATCGCTGACCTCGCAGTGGCGTTGAATACCGGGCAGATCAAGACCGGTTCGGCTTCCCGTTCGGACAGGATCGCAAAATACAACCAACTCCTCCGTCTGGAGGATGAGTTGGAAAGCGCTGCTGTCTATGCAGGCTCTATTTTTCCTTTTGTATAAGGAACGGTGACGAAATAAACTTTCAGTTTCATTTTTCGCCAGGAGGTGTCATTTCGACGAGTCTTCGAGGAGAAATCTCCTGAGTCATTGATAATCAAGCTTTTAATGAATGAGTTCAGGAGATTTCTCCTCGCAAAGCCTCGTCGAAATGACATCTCCTGATAAAATGAAACTGTAAGTTTATTCTTTTACAGGTTCCAGTCGACTTTCACCTCCACCAACCGGCCTTCGGCTATCTCAAAAGTCAGCTTGCGCTGGCTGTCATTTCCGCTTTCGGGATTAGCGGAGAAAGGGTAGCGCGCGGTCATTTCAAACAATTGCTTCACGATAGGGGAAGCAAAATAGGTGGCATGCCTTTTCTGGTCCATTTGGACCAGATTTATCTTGCCGGCCTGACCCTGACAGTCCACTGTCAGGTATATTTCAATCCGTCCGGATTGGGAGTTGGGAAAATCCCGGAAATTTTTGTGGAAAAATTTCCGCAAGCTATCCGGATTCTCTAGCCGGACATATCCATCCTCATAGGCTCCCTTCTCATCCTTGCAAGGGGAAAAAATAACAGCGCTTTCACTCGCTGGAGCAGGATGATTGAGGCTGTCAGGAAGGGCAAGGTAAAAAAGGTGGTGCAGGGCTTCGTCTTTGGGGTATTTTTTTTCATTATGATAATAACTCAACAAGGCCAGCTGGTTGTCATTGAGTTGCAGGATTTGGCGTGGCGCCAATCTTTTGCTGCAGGCTGCGCCATTGCTGAAAAGGATGAATTGCGATGCCGTCGTTTCTACCAATTCGTAGCAAAAGCTTTCCATTTCTTCGTGCTCCAGGCTGTCCTGATTGCAGAAATATCTGCGATGGATGAGTAAAGAATCATTTCTATACGTATGGATGTCTTGCCTGCAAAAGCCATATTTGGGTATTTCATGGATATTGGTCCAGCGTAGGCTGCTTAACTTTTGCTGGCTTTCCTGAAGGGAATACAATTGGCTGTTTTTTTCCGCCCTGCGAAAGACACGGTAATCCGACAGCTTTTTTCCGCTTCGCTTCATGTTTAATTTTCCTCCCTGACGGAAGTAGGCGTGCCAGCTGCTATCTTCCATTTGCAGCAGATTGCCTGTGAGTTTCCACTTTCCCTTTTCTTCTTTTCCCTCAAAAACGACCCGATAGCTGCTGTCTGGTAGAAATTGAAAAATGGCAGGAAAAGGTACTTTTTCGCTGTTCCCCTGGTAGGAACCCACCCACACACCCACAAGGTGTTGTTCGACAGCGGTTTCCTGACAAGCAAAAAGGAGGGTGAGCAAGCTCAATAGAAAGATAAAAATTCGGCTTTTCATGGAACCTTAAAGTTCTCTCTTTTTTTCTATTTGTAAATACATAACTTTCTTATGTATATTTGTTCTATGTATTCAAAAGAACTGCTAAAAGGAACGCTTCAGACGATTATTCTGCAATTGCTTTCAGAGCATGGCAAGATGTATGGCTATGAAATCACCCAAAAGGTGAAGAGCCTGTCCGATGGAGAGCTATTGCTCACGGAGGGCGCACTGTATCCCAGCCTCCATAAAATGGAGGCCAAGGGGCTGTTGACAACAGAAAAGGTGGCTCTGGGCAAGCGGGTGAGAAAGTATTATCACCTGACTCCGGCCGGTGAAGCGGCCGCAGTGCAAAAGGTGTCTGAATTCTCAGCTTTTGTAGAGAGTATGCGAAAGATCCTTTCACTGGACGAAAACCCAGGCCTGGAGCCGTGCTGATTTTCCTGAAATTTTAACCAACTGAATGAGATGCTAACCAACGAACATATAGACTATATAAGCTGGGATCTTAAGACCAGAGGCCTGAGTGAGCTGAATCTTCAGGAAGAATTATTGGACCATATCTGCTGTGCAGTGGAAGAGAAAATGGCTGTGGGCAGCCTTTTCGTAACGGCATACAAAGAAGCTATCGAAGCTTTTGGCCCCAATGGCCTGGTGACGCTTCAATCTGATACACAAAAATCCATTCATCAAAAACCTTTACACATGTTAAAAGCAACTTTACTGACGAGTCTGTTGATCATCGGCTTTGTGGCTACTTTTGCCTTGCTGAATCAACCCGTCACTTTGCCCACCCAAAGTGGCCTTTGGGCTTCTCCCATGAACGGGAAGCACGAAGTGACCAGCGGATTTGGGATGCGCTACCACCCTGTCTTGAAGCAAAAGAGGATGCATAATGGCATTGATTTCAGGGCACCTATCGGCACAGAAATTTATGCAGCCCGTGACGGCATGGTTCAGGCCGCTGGCGTGGCTCCCAAAGGCAAAGAAGCCTATGGCATTACGATAGCCATCAGGCATGATTCCAGTTTTCAAACCTTTTATGCACATCTGTCAGAGGTAAAAGTGGAAGTCGGCCAGCAGGTTAAAGCCGGTGAATTAATCGGCCTTTCAGGCAATAGTGGTGCATCCATTGGACCACATTTGCATTTTGAACTGGAAAAAGAAGGCTTTCACATCAATCCAGATACATATCCTGCTTTGGTAGGCAGGCAAGTCGAGGAGCATTAATAAAAAAACCGCAACTTCAGGGTTACTGAATTGCGGTTCCTCGCATTTTACGTAGCTGTTAGAGGTTCAGGCTGTTTCGCATCATCCTTGTGACCAGCTACAGTCACAAAATATCTTAGAGGTTGTGTTGTTGTTGTTGGCCGCTTTTTGCCAGTTGAAATTCAACTCTTCGGTTTTGACTTCTGCCATCTTCTGTGGTATTCTCAGCGAGAGGCTTTTGCTCACCAAAACCATCAGATTCAATTCTTGCCAATCGGATGCCTTTTTCATTCACCAGGTAATATTTTACCTGAAAGGCTCTTTTGATAGAGAGGACAAGGTTGCCCTTTTCGTCTCCTATGTTATCTGTATGGCCTGTAATGCTCAGGCTGGCTTCAGGGTATTTCTCCATGATTTCAGCAATGCGATCTAAAACCGGATAGCTTTCAGCTTTGAGTTCGTTGCTATTCGTTTCGAAATAGATCTTTTGCATAGCAAAATTCAGGTATTCAGCATCTTCTTTATCAATCTCAATCTGATCATCCGCTCTGTTGACAGAAGGCACAGGCTCGCTTACAGCCAGGCTGGCAGGGTCTACACCGAAGGCATCTTCTGATTTGATGGGACCATCTTTGGGGTCTGAGATTGTGGGTGGACATCCACCAAACTGTATGAGTCCCATTTGATCCGGACAGCTATCTTCCACATCAGGAATACCGTCACGGTCTGTGTCTATTCCCCGATCTGGTCGGGTTATGACAGTTTTTGTAGCAATCATGGGAGAAGTTTCTGCTTCTTCCAACATTTCAACAGGCGCATCCTGCCCTTTTTTCTGCGTTGGCACAGTGAAAACGATGCCGACTGCATGGGTGATATGTTGGTATTTCCGTCCCAAAGATTGCTTGTACATGCTTTCCAGGTTGAGGCTTAAGCTTTGGCTAAGTCTCATCCGCATGCCCAGGGCAGCCGGAAAGTATATAGCAGTCTTATTTTTGAGGCTGTTGATGCCTATCCCTGTGGATAGATAAGGCGCTAAAAAGGCGTCTTCTGACATGACACGGCCATTATTCATCTTAAATTGGACCAGACTATTGGCATCAATCATGGATGGTCGATCAAATTCGCTATTGCTTTCAGGTGATACTACCTGAGGGACAAAAGCTGTATTGATGGACAAATTTAACGAAGGTGTCAGATACACATGAGTGCCTAAACCAAATCCTTTGCTAAATTCCTGGTACTTCAAATAATCGTTAGTAAGTGGGCCATTATAATCCAGAAATAATCCAGACATACTAGCCATTACCCGCTTTTCTGAAGTTTGTCCTGTGACACAAAGTGAAATTACAAGTGAGCAAGTGAGGAGAACGAATTGGCGCACTCTCACGATTATTCTTAAGTTTGGGTAATTGAGTGGAAAAAAACTCCTAAACGAAGGTTTATTGAACCAGCTCGAAGTCTACTCTTCTGTTGAGGCTTCTACCGGTTTCTGTTGTGTTGTTTGCAATAGGAGATTCCTCTCCAAATCCGCTAGAAACAATTCTCGTTTGGCTTATCCCTTGCTCGTATACAAGGTAATATTTTACATGATAAGCTCGCATTATGGAAAGAACCTTATTATGCCGATCGGTCCCGGAAGCATCTGCATGACCTTTAACAATCAATTTGGCTTCACTGTTGTTATGCAACATGTATGCCATTTCATCTAAAATGGCTTTGGTTTCAGGCTCAAGTTCATCACTATTAACAGGAAAATGAATACTTCTTATTGCTAATACGTTGTCACTCAGTGTTTTAGGCTCGGTGTATTTTTCTGTTGGAGAATTGATTTTTTCTTCCGCAATATTCCGTGAGTCAAAAGCTCCCTGTGACTGAGGAGAATTTTCACTGCCCTGAGGGGCATCTCTCAGCTCATCCAGGAAGGAGGTTCTGCCGGAATTTGTTTTCTGTTGTGGGATATTGCTATATGCCAAAGCAGGTTGTTTATTAAGGGAAAGATTTTCCTTTTTAACAGGTTCTGGCTTAGCTATTTCTTCAGGAAGGCTTGCATCATAAGCCTTGGCAGGAGGCAGGATGACTTCATCTGAGAGAGCTGAAGCAAATGCTTCAGAGCCGAGCTCATCCTTAGGGAGATGCTCCAGGCGAGTCATGGCAAGGGCCATTCTGTCCGGGCAGCCTTCCAGTGCCAGTTTGCCAGCCTGATCCGGACATGCGTCACGCTTGTCTATGATGCCGTCCTCATCCCTGTCGGCAGGAGCGATTGTAATCAGCAATTCATCCCCCAGGCTATCTGGAGCCTGAGTAGGATTGTTTTTCTCTGTTCCGATATTGTATACAAAGGCGATCGCGTGTGAAAGATTTTGATAATCTTTGTTTATCGAGCGCTTGAGGATCATTTGCGTTTTGAGGCTGACTTTGGAAGAAAGCCGGAATTGAATACCGCCTCCCATGGGAACATATAAGTCGGGGTGCTCCCTGACATAACTCCCTCCAAAACCCAGTACAAAATAGGGCGCGATGAAGGCTTGTTCCTTCATCAGGGCTCCATTGTTAAATTTGAAATGGAGCAGATAGTTCATGTCTATCAGATTGGGGCGCTCCTCGGTCCAGTCGAAGCCTGGAAAGCGCACACCCTGGCCCAGGGTCACATTGGTGCTTAAGGCAAAAGCGCCGCTAAGGTAGCGGGAAACGCCCAGGCTGAGGCCCAGGTCAAAGTTGTCCGTTTGGAAGAATTGGCCATCAATAGGCCCTTGATAATCAAGAAAATCTACGCCTGTGCTGACGGCCCATTTTTTATCAAATGATTGTGCTGTGGTGATAGCGGGAAGAAGGGTGGCCATGAAAGCGAGCAGAATGGTAAGATTAAAGCTACGCATAGAATAATGAAATAAAGAGTTAAACAGGAATAAAACATCTGGAATCACGACATAGTCGTCTTCAGATGGCCACTGACCAGAATTAACAAGAGCATTTTATGTTAATACAACCCTTCTCAGTGACCTAACTAACCTACGAAAGAGAAAATATTCGATCTACCTAAACTAATTCTACAATTTCCTAAGCTTAAATACAAAAAGCGAGCCAAAAATTGACTCGCTTCCTGATAATACATGCGTAAGATTTTTCAGTTATTGTACGAAAAGCTCAAACTCCACCCTTCTGTTTTCTGCTTTCCCCGCAGCTGTGTCATTGGAGTTTTTGGGCTTGCTTTCCCCATATCCGGCACTCTCCATGCGGTTGAGGTCTACTCCTTTGCTCTGTAAATAGCTTTTACAAGCCGCAGCCCTTTCTTCAGAAAGCTTCTGATTTTTGGAAGCGTCACCCACATTGTCGGTGTGACCTGAGATGCGCATACTGTATTCAGGATATTCCTCCATTACGCTGACGATTTCATCCAAAATAGTTTTAGATGACTCCAGCAATTCAGCACTTCCCGTTTTAAATTTTACCGATTTGGTAATTCTTTCTAATTGTGCTTTTATTTCTTCCTTGATCTCAGGACATCCTTGCATATCAGCTACGCCAATCACATCGGGACAACGGTCGTCCTTATCCCGGATGCCATCGCCATCTGTATCTACACAGCCGTTGAATTCTTTCAAGCCAGCTATATCCGGACAGTCATCCTCTTTGTCTATGATGCCATCACCATCTGTATCCGGGCAACCCTTGAAGGTCGCAAGTCCGGCCACATTGGGACATTCGTCATATTCATCGGCTATGCCGTCTCCATCAGAATCCTTTATCTCTTCAGGGCAGCCTTTCAGGCTGATAAGGCCTGCTACTTCAGGGCAGTTGTCGTCTTTGTCGGCTACACCATCCTGATCCGTATCCGGGCACCCATTAAAGGTCGCAAGACCTGATTCATTGGGGCAATCATCATCTTTATCCACGATACCGTCTCCATCCGTGTCTATCGGCTTTTCGATGATTATGGGTTTAGGCTCATCATCTATCTTGCCTCCGCCAAATCCCAGGTTCACTCCCCCGCCTATGGTCACATAGTTGCCCAAATCACCCAATCCCAGGTGATAATTGGCAAAAGCATCCAGGGAAACAGCGGATATAGACTGTATTTTAAACCCTACACCTGCGGGTACAAATGGATGAATACCCACTTCACTGCCTGCAAAGGCTGCCCCAAAACCTGCCTGAATATAAGGCACAATCATGGCTCTTGGCTCATACCAGTCGCCATTGATCAGTTTGAGTTTGAGCAGTGCCTCTATGTCTTTGAGGTTGTTAACCGGCTGGCCATCAGGCGTCTTCCAGGGGGCAAAACTTGCCTGTAGACCCGCATCAAAGGCGGGATTGAGGTAGCGATTTAGTTGAACCGTATAAGCCGAGAGCATATCTGCATAGGAGGCAGGAGCCTTAAACTCCGGCAATCCCGTGAAATCACGGCCTGCAAATCCAAAACCCAGGCTCCATCTGTCGCCCATATTTTGAGCTTCAACTGTCACTGTAGATGCCAGCATGCAGCTGATGATGAACAAGAATAATTTTTTCATACTAATGTGTTTGTAGTTGGTCTATAAAGCTTAGACGATGGAATAAATTAGCTGTCACATGTATTCGTTCAAATTATTGCTTTACCAATACACTGTATTCTTTTATCCCATCCGTTTCACTTTGAAGTGTAAGGGTATCTGCCACCCATGAGCTGATGGTATATTTTGTATCGAAAAATTCCAAGGCGTCTCCATTGTGCATATACGTACTCCGATCGGATTCAATCCCGGTATTATCATCATGATCCCTGGCTACAAATCCGTCCGCTGAAAAAGTGAAAAATATATCACCCAGGGGAATGGCACCCATGTCTGGAATCCTTTTTTCAACCAATTCCCATCTCGCAATCAAAGGCGAAGGGGCCAAAGTCTCATCCTGCGTCGGGGCAGTAGCGGTGCTATCTCCCTGGAGGGAGTCATTTTCGTCCTGATTTTCAGAAGAATCATCGCCACAAGCGGCAAGCATCAGGATCAGGATTAAAGGGAAGAGTAGTACTTTTTTCATAGAGGTATTATTCAAAATAGCCGGATTTGTGAAATTTTTAGCTTTGCCTTCAAATTAATGAATTTAGGGGAATTCACTTAACTTTGGCTATATGAAAACAAAAATTGCATTAGTTACAGGCGGAGCCAGAGGGCTGGGCTTTGAATTTTGCCGGCAGTTGGCCGGGAAAGACTGCACCGTCATCCTGACGGCTCGCAATGAAGAGCGTGGCCAGCAGGCGGTATCCCAATTGAAAGAGCTGGGCTTTGATGTCCATTTTCGCATATTGGATGTAGAAAATGAAGAACAGATAGCTGCATTGGCAACAGATTTAGCATCTTCTTTTGACAGCATTGATCTCCTGATCAATAATGCAGGAGTCAATTCCAAGAGCAGCGGGAGGGAAGAAGATTTTCTCAAAAACTTCAAACTCTCTGAGCTTTCCCCTGAGCATATACTGCACATGATGCACATCAATGCGGTAGCGCCTATAATCATGACCAAGCATTTTGTTCCGCATTTGAAAAAAAGCAGAAACCCCAAAGTGGTGAATATCTCCAGTTGGCTTGGCTCCGTTTCCGCCAAAACCAATGGCGGTAACTACAGCTACTGCGGCAGCAAAGCTGCCTTGAATATGCTCACAAGAGCTCTGGCATTTGACCTGGTGCGTGAGGGCATCACGACCATAGCCGTCAATCCCGGCTGGGTGCAAACCAGCATGGGCGGGACACGGGCAAAACTAACGCCAGCCGAGTCTGTCGCAGGCTTGCTCCAGGTCATAGAAAAGATGAATATCAAAGACTCAGGAAAATTTTTTCAATGGGATGGGACAGAACATCCCTGGTAGAAATTCGGACAACTTCTACAACTCTCCAACGTATGCAAGTTTGAACATATATGTTTAAACATGTAAATATTCATTATGATTACCCAACAACTCATCGAACAAGCTTATAGCTATGAATCTTACCTTCAATTGGTCGAAAATGTATTCGCAGAAGGAAAGACTACAGGGCCCAACCAAAGCGAGGAACTGACTCACTACACAGGTCTGAATATCAGGCGAATGAATCGCCTGAACAAGACCACCCAAATTGAAGATGCACTCAAAAAAGTGATTCAGAACATAGACCGCGACCAGCTTTGGCTGGTAATTAGCGAAGGCTGGTGCGGCGATGCCGCTCAAAGCCTTCCCGTCATCCATAAAATGGCAGAGCTCAATGATCACATTCAGCTAAAGATCATTCTCAGGGATGAAAACCTGGAGGTTATGGATGCTTACCTGACCAATGGAAGTCGCTCCATTCCTAAATTAATCATCCTTGATGCTGAAAATTTAGAGGAGATCGCTGTATGGGGTTCGCGACCTCTTGCTGCGCAGCAGTTGGCGGCGGATTTGAAAAGGCAAGGCATGGCTTATGAGGAGGTAAATGCGGCCATTCAGCTTTGGTATGCAAAAGACAAAACAAAGAGCATACAGGCAGAGTTTGTATCTTTGCTGACAGCGGAATTAATAAATAGTTAATCGATCATATGATATCTGAAAAAATTTCAAACTTAATCAACGAACAGTTTCACAAAGAGCTTTATTCTGCCAATTTATATTTGGCGATGTGTTCTTATTTCCTGGATCAGGATTTGGATGGATTTGCCCATTTCTTCCGCCTACAGGCGGATGAGGAGATGCTGCACGCCATGAAGCAGTTTGACTACCTCCATGAGGTAGATGGCAAGATCAGCATGGGCGCGATAGAAGCGCCTGAGAATAACTTTTCCGGCATTTTGCCAGCTTTCGAAGAGGCACTTGCCCATGAGCGCATCGTGACCCGTTCCATCAACAATATCATGAAGGAAGCCTTGCTGGAAGGCGATTTTGCTACCCAGGCTTTTTTCCAATGGTTTGTACAGGAGCAAGTGGAAGAAGAATCCAGTATGCGCAGCATCATCGCGAAGCTGAAGCTTGCCGGAGATAACAAAAGCTCCATTTACCTGCTCAATGAAGAGCTGGGCAAGCGTCAACCTGCGCCAGAGGCTTAGTCAGATAGTCAGAAAGTAAGGAGTGGGCAGTTGGCAGTACTTTTAAACTCTGCCCACTGCCCACTTCATACTAAATACTGCCGACTGCCCACTAAATACTGCCGACTGCATACTAAATACTGCCCACTTTCCTAGTTCCCGTCATTGGTTGCAGGGGCAGCAGGTGCTGCGATGACTGTACCTTTGAATCGGAGAACATGGTGAATAGGCTCACCATTGTGAGTTACGGTGACAGATTTCATCTGAGGGCCCATTTTTCCACGAGAATTAAAAGATACTTTGATCATACCTTCTTCTCCAGGAGCAATAGGTTCGCTGGACCACTCTGGAGTAGTACAGCCACAAGAAGCCTTCACACGGGTCAGCAGCAACTCTGTAGTACCTGTATTTTTGAATTTAAAAACGTGGGTAGCGACATCATTTTGCTTGATTTCTCCAAAATCATGGATTTCTTCATACCACTGAACGGTGGTTTTAGGCATAGACTCTGCCTTTTGAATATAGGCAGGCTGGGTAGGTTGAGCCGGCTGTGCAGGAGCTGGCTGCACCATGGTATTGGGAGCAGGCTTGAGCTGGACAGGCTTAGGCGTATTGGTCGCTTTTTGAGGGGCAGCAGGAGCGGGTGCAGGCTGAGTCATGGCGATAGCGCCACCACCCTCAGCAATACTTTTACCATAAGTAACCACTTCAGCCTGATCTGCAGGACTCAGCAAACTAAAGTGTTTTTTTAGCGTTTTTGCATCGGTTATTGCCACGCCTTCCTCTTTATTTTGGAGCTTGCTGTTGGCAAAATTGATCAGAGAACTTTCCAGATCATCAGGCAAAGTTTTGAGAACTTTCTTAATTTCTTTTTTTCGTTCGTTCGTTTGAGCAGTCGCTGGCACAGCCACCAGGAAACAAAGTCCCAGGATAAGTGCGCTGGCGAAAAAAGTGGAAATTTTCATATTAAATTTGATTTGAGTTTTTAACGAAGTTGTTAGTTATACAAATGTAGTGTTATGCAAGTAGAACTCCAAGTAAAAGGTATGACCTGCTCCAACTGTGCCCTCACAGTGGAGAGATACCTGAAAAAAGAGGGCATGCAGGATATCATGGTAGATTTTAGCACCGATGAGGTGATTTTTGATACAGTTGAAGAAGAGAAACTTCCGGGGCTTATCAAAGGGATCAATCGCCTGGGCTACCAGGCGGTAGCAAAGCCAGATAAGACTCAGGCCTCAAAAGGCCTCAGCTGGGTGGAAAAATACTTTTTCTTTAGCTTGCCATTTACAGCCATTTTGCTGTTGCACATGTTTATTCCCTGGCATCTGTTGCACAATCCCTGGCTACAACTCGCCCTGGCTACGCCCGTTTTTGCTGTTGGCTTATGGCACTTTGGCAGAAGCGCCTTTCATTCCCTCAAAGGAGGCATCCCCAATATGGATGTGCTCATTATATTGGGAGCCGCCGCCGCTTTTGGCTACAGCCTGTTTGGCACCTTGACGCAGGCAGGGCCGGATTTTCTTTTCTACGAAACCGCCGCGAGTATCATTAGCCTGGTTTTATTGGGAAATGTCATTGAGCATCGGGCGGTAGCCAAAACCACCTCTGCTGTCAAATCCCTCATGCAATTGCAGGAAGGCAAGGCCCTCAAAATCATAGAAACAGCTGATGGAGAAGTGATAGAAAGGGTAAAAGTGGCGGACATCCAAACCGCTGACCTGCTTCAGGTCAATCAGGGCGACAAAATTCCAGTGGATGGTACTGTCATCTGGGGAGAGGGGAGTGCCAATGAATCGATGTTGACCGGCGAAAGCGATGCGGTATTTAAGCAGAAAGGCGATGCAGTGATCGGAGGTACCCTCCTCCAAAGCGGAAATATCCGCTTTCAGGCCACTGCCGTCGGCAGGCAAACCGTGCTCGCCCAGATCATAGATCTGGTAAAACGCGCTCAGGCAGAAAAGCCTGAGATCCAAAAACTTGCAGACCGCATCAGCGCGGTCTTTGTGCCCGTGGTCATCGGCATTTCCTTGCTTACCTTTCTGCTATCCTATTTCGCCTTTGGCCTCAGCATGCAGGCCGCCATCATCCACGCTGTGGCTGTATTGGTGATCTCCTGCCCATGTGCCATGGGCCTTGCCACGCCTACGGCTGTGGTCGTAGGCATAGGACGCGCTTCCAAAAAAGGAATTTTGATCAAAGGCGGAAAAACCCTCGAAGCCTTTTCTCAACTCAAATACATCGTCTTTGACAAGACCGGTACCCTCACCACAGGTGACTTCCAACTGGAAAACCTCAATTGTGATCCCCCCGATCGCAAAGCGATCGAAGCCGTTATCCTGGGCCTCGAGGCCCGTTCTTCCCATCCGATTGCCCAGTCGCTTCAAAAAGCTTTTCCATCGGGAAAAGAAATTTCCTGGAAAGAGGTCCGGGAGGTAGAAGGCTATGGCATGGAAGGCTGGGATGAGGATGGAAATCATTTCCGCCTGGGCTCCTATCGCTGGGCGAAGGAAATCACCGATGACGAAAGCCATCATTTGTATTTGCTGAAAAACAACTCTCTGTGGGCTAGCATTGACTTGCGGGATGAAATCCGCGAAGGGGCGCAGGAAGCCCTCGCCGCACTGAAAGGCCGTGGCCTTATCCCTGTCATGCTCAGCGGCGACCGCCGCGCCAAGTGCGAGCTGATCGCCACCCAACTCGGCATAACAAATATCTATGCCGAGCAATTGCCAGCTCAAAAGCTGGAAGTGATCGCCCAACTCAACCGCGAAGGCGGTGCCGCCATGGTCGGAGATGGCATCAATGATGCACCAGCCCTCGCCCAGGCGCGGGTGGGGATCTCCCTGAGCCAGGCCACCCAGGCGGCCATTCAGTCGGCCGACATCGTCCTGCTCAATGGCAGGTTAAGCGCGCTCAAAGACCTGCTTGCCATCGGCAAGCATACGGTGCTGACCATCCGCCAGAACCTGTTCTGGGCTTTTGCATACAATATCGTAGCCATTCCTATGGCTGCTTTCGGCTTCCTTTCGCCCATTTTGGGGGCAGCAGCCATGGCATTCTCCGATGTTGTCGTCATTGGTAACTCGCTTCGCCTGAGGGGGAAGAGGATTGGATGATGGAGAGTGGAGAGTGGAGAGTGGGGAGTGGAGAGTGGAGAGTGGGGAGTGGGGAGTGGATAATGGACAATGGACAATGGACAATGGATAATTAGTCGTGTTCATTCAAAAGTCGTATTATTAATCAAAACTGTAATTGTCGATGAAAATCTCCCAGAAAAAGCCTTTAAGCAGTGGAGGCCACAATATCGGAGTCAAAGAATTGCTGGATTTGAT
>JAUIGE010000048.1 GCA_030430205.1 Bacteroidia bacterium
CAAAATCCCGAAAAAATTTACCATGGCAATACACAGCGCATCTCAGTTTCTCGCTGCCATCAGCCGACACAGCGCATCACACCACCCAAAATACCTCGGGTTTGGATGCTCTCCGACAGGCTGCTAGTCTCTTATCTCTTATCTCTTGTCTCGCCTCTCGCTTCCCGCCTCCCTCCTACACCCCCCACTCCACCCAATAACCCGTATGCTTCCGAATATTCATTACACGCATATCATCAAAGATGAGATATTGGCCTTTTATGCCAACCAGTGTGGCTTCGCCTTCCGGGACTTTGTCCAGGTTGATGCTTTTTACTTTCAGTGGAAATTGCTGGACGGGATAATTGATAGACCAGATGTCATTATTTTCTGAATAATACTGCTGGAATTCAGGTGCCAGCAAAGCTTTGGCTTTTTCCTTTTCAGCGAGTAAATCAATATGCGTAGCGATTTCATTCTTCAGCATACGCTGCCAGTTGGTCTTGTCAGACAAATGGTCTTTGAGGGCGACTTCTATGTCGCCAGCAAGCTTGCGGTAAGGCGTTTCAGCCAATTTAATGGCCTGGGAAGCTCCCTGATCTATCCATCGGGTAGGCACCTGATCTTTGCGTGTGACGCCTACTTTGAGACCGCTGGAAAGGGCCAGATAGACCACATGCGGCTGCACATGGTGCTTTTTTTCCCACTCAGGGTCTCGGCCTCCGCCTACATGTCCTTCGCATTGCTCGGGATTGATGATGCAAGGCGAGCTTTCAGGAGCATCCCGAAAACAGGGAAAACAGAAACCCTGACCAAAAGACTTATTGGTCTTCTTACCACAGGATTTGCAATTGATCCGGCCTTCATATTTCCATGAAAGGGGCTTGCCAATCAGGGCGTTCATGTCCACTTCTTCTTCCCCTAAGCTAAGCCTGTATTGTACAGGCTCGCCATATTGGGTGAGCATTTTTTTTAAATTTCCTGAAAATTCCATGATGATTTATTGGCTTATTCTTTCTCTTCGTCAATAGGGAGAAAATACATGCGTTGGGAGGAGCTGATAAGGAGGAGGGTATCGCCGTGAATGGCGTAATGATCGGCGGCGTGAAAACCCTCCAAAAACAATGGAGCGGTCTCTTTATCACAGCACATCTCCGTACATGCCGCATATTCCGGCAGGCTGATCCGCTGCTCAGCCTCTTTTTGGTACTCACCAAAACAGCTATTCACATCCAGGTGAATGACAAATCGGTTTTCCGTTTCGAAAAAGAGGGTATATGCCTTGCCTCCCTCAGGGATGGCTGGGCGATTGATCCAGACCCAGCCTCTTTCGCTTTCCAATTCAAAATTGGGGGCGGGAATAGCTGCTGTTTTTTTGGTGCCCTGACAGGCACAAAAAACAAGTGCTAACAAAAGAGGGAAAAAATATTTTTTTGCTGGGAAAATAAGTTGATGCATGATTCACATTATGAAACACAATGTTAATCAATTTCTCTCGAAAGTTCTTCCAGGCGCTCTCTTTCCTGCCTGCTCAGCTGGTCATAGCCGATTTCCTGGACTTTGTCCAGCAATTGATTCAGCTCATCTTCCTTGCTAAGTGGGGCTTTGGAATGCGGGGGATTAAAGGGAATGATTTTTCCTTTACTGACTGAAACGGATTCCTTCTTTTTGCTGGTAGGAGCTGAGCGCTTGCTCCTTTTTGTCTGGGATCGAAAGCGGGGACGGCCTAAAGAATAGGAAGTCGGTATCATCAGGAAAGCGGGGCGGGTAACGACGAGGTAGAGGAAAATGGCTGTTGGCAACAACAAAACGGCCACCACCCAAGCATGGGTGCTCAAAACCTCTGGCCGTATCAGGACGGCCATCATAATCCCAGCTATCGCACCTCCGAGGTGCGCTTCATGTCCGATATTATCGGACTGGGATTTGATCCCATAGATGGAATAGGCTATATAAATCAAGCCGAAAACAACACCGGGAATAAACCAGATTTGGATAGAAGGAGCCAAAACAATCAAAGCGTAGATCAGGCCGTTGACGCCACCGGAAGCTCCGACTGCGTGGTAGTCACCATGGTTTCGATGGATATACAGGGCCAGAAGGTTACCGCCCAGCATGCTGCCAAAATATATCAATAGATAATTGGCGATAGCTTTAAAGGCTGTCATTCCCAAAAAGACAGATCCCAAAGATTCGGAAAACATGTAGAGGACGATCATATTGAATCCCAGGTGGATCCAATTGGCATGCAGGAAGCCAGAGGTAAAGAGTCGTTCATATTGCTTACCAAGCAAAACTCCATCTATCTCAAACTTATACCTCCGCTGAATGGCGGGATCGTTTAGACCTAAATAGGTGGTCCAAATAGTCAGGATCGCTATAATAAAACCGGTGATTTCAATTGTATTCATTACTTTCTATAAACGAATCCTATGCCTAAAATGGTTTATAAAAAAACAAACACGCAGAACTCCAAAAAGTTCTGCGTGCCATATAACTCAAGACTATATGAATTATCAACCTTGTGCGGCCTTGACTTTTGATTCCAGAGAGCGGATAACGTCGAGGTTGGATTGCTCAATTGAAGTTTTTAATCCTTTGGTAACAGGATTTGTCTTCAATTTAAAGTTTCTCACTTTCGCACGAGATTTTATTCTTAATCCTTTGGTTGTAAACTTCTTGCCAGCCATAATATTCTGCTATTTTTCTTTTGAGCTTGCAAATGTAGCAAGCCAAGGCTGAATAAGCAAAAATAATTCTACTTCAATATCAGCTTTTCGACCTGACGCTGGCGATCATTGAAGACTTCAACCATATACACCCCTGCTGGCAGATCACCCATATTCAGTTGGTAATTATCCAGGCGTGTCTGATCATGAGAGATCATCCTTCCATTTTGGTCCAAAACGCGGATGTTAAACAACTGATGCTCTGAGTTGGTAAAGCGTACCCTGGCCACATTTTGGGCTGGATTGGGATAAACATCCATCGGCAATCGGTTGTGGATACCTGAAAGCCCGTTGGGAGCATTTGCAGGATCGAAAGGATCAGACCATTTCAGTTCATGAGCCGGGACGGTATCCGTCAGCGTTTTCAGGAATGCGACCATGGCATTCTTTTGTGTTTGCGTCAGGTTCAGCTGCCTGGGCGGCACAGAAGGATTGGGCAGAGAATTCTGCCTCAGAGCTGCTCCCAGGTTGGGGTGATTTTTCACCCCAGAGTTATAATGTTCGATGACTTCTTCGAGGGTCTCGAAGCGGCCATCGTGCATATAAGGCGCTGTAAGCGCGATATTGCGCAGGCTTGCCGCAGCAAACATGCCATAATCTCCGGGATTGTTGGTTTGCTCCCCTACCCCTTTGTCTGCATAGTTGAGGTCGAGCCCATTGTTTTGGGGCGATGGCATCACAAACAAATCCGAAGTATGGCAACTGCTACAATGGGTTAAAAACAGGGATTTACCCAGGTTTTCTTCCGTTGTAAAGTTGGGAAAAGCGTCACTTATTTGCTGCACACTTTCACGTCCATGGTCATACTTCGACTGGAAAGAGACAATTGAAATCACAAATTGAGTAATGGCATTGGCTGCTTTTTCAGCGGTGATCTGACGGCTGCCAAAGGCATCCTCAAAAAGCTCTGGGTAAAAGGATGTGGCCTCTAAACGGGCGACCATGGTATCCTTTGAAAGGCCCATTTCGATAGAGCTTTCCAAAGCCAGGAAAATCTGGTCGTCCATGCCATTGGCTCTTCTGTCCCACAGAAAGCCGGAAAAGCGCCCAAATTTAGCGTTGACAATTCCTAAGGAATTTCTATCTGTAACATCTCCATCAAAGCCCTCGCTGAAGTCTACTTTATCAGCGAATCCCAATTTGGAATCATGGCAACTTGCGCATGAGACAGTCCTGTTTTTAGACAATTGGGTATCATAGAACAATACCCTACCGAGGGTAGCGCCTCTGTTGTTGACGGCCGGGCCGCCACCACCTGAAGGAGGGGAAGGTGAGTATTGGGTATTACTCACAGGATTGTTGATCAAAAATAAAGGTGAATCAACATTCATGTAATCATAGGTGACACTAGGAAGGTAGGGTTCATTCCCGGAGGTAATTCTTTGGGTTTGCTGGATGGATGGCAAAGCTGCCAAAGAAAAGAATACTGCCCCAAGGATGACAATGAAAAGTTTTTGTGGTTTCATTGGCCTGGCAAAATTAAAGGGTGAAAAAAAAATAAAAAGGGGATCAGCCCAGTTGCTTTAGTCTGTAATTATAAATATAACGATTCCCACCGACATTTCGCTGCTTTAAAGCAAAAAAGTCGCACCTCCAAAGGAGATACGACTTTCAGAAATGTTGTGATTAACATTACTGCTTCATCATTTTGAGCACTTTGCTCCTTGCTTGTGTGCCTTGTACAAGACACTCCATAAAGTAGCAACCCGGACTCAAATGGCTTACATCCAGGCTAAAATTATTTAGCTGATTTGCCTCTAGCCAGAGACGATGTTGAGCGATTTGCTGACCTTGCATATTTGTCAACTGCAAGCTTATCCAGGATGATTGAGGATTGTGTATTTCTATATGAAGCTTGTCTCCCATGGGATTGGGAAAGCCTGTTATGGTCATTGAAATGTCCGAAGTCCCCTGCAACTCAACAGCTGGCGAATAGCTGTGATGACCGTTTTGATCTACTTGCCGGATACGGTAAACCGTATTTTCACCTACACCAGTCTCGTCCAGATAGGCATAGTTTACTTTTGCATTTGAATGCCCGGCAGCTATGACTTGTGCTATGGAACTAAAATCTCCTCCATTTTGCTGCTTTTCCACTTCAAAATAAGCTGAATTGCTTTCTCTTGCTGTCGTCCAATTAAGGAGTGTTTTGCCTGCCTCCAGGCTTTCGACAGAAATATCTGCCCATTCCACTGCAAATGGAGTCATCCTATAGGGAGCCTCCCGAAAGGGTGCGGTCAAATAAAATTGCTCATTTTGCATCAAAGGACCATGCAAACTGAGGGCAAGTGTAACAGAAGGATTAAGAATTTCCAGTTTTATATGGTACAAGGCTGTAGGGGTAGGCCGCATCTCAGTATGTGCCTGTGGGCCTGGAGTTACAAACAAGAAATTCGATGCCCAACTTACTGCAAATCGGGAAGCGGTATTGTCGTAAATATTGACGGTTGAATATTTGGGGCCGATATTCGGCACGGAGTCATTCAGCAATGTCAGATGCGTAACCTGTACGCGGTTATTTGCAGCCACATTTGAGCCAAAGGCAGCGGAGTTATAATTCAGATACAGTTGTCCACGACTGTGGAAAGAACCCGTATTCGAAACGACCGCATAGACATCAAATTCATAGAAATTTCCATTCACCTGAGGATTATGAATAAAAAACATGATGGAGGGCTGTGCGCTTTGCCCAGATAATGCATGAGGAGCAAAAACCAAAAGAAGAAGCACGGGAATACAAATAGATGCGAAGATGTGTTTCATTAGCGTATTAATAATGCACAAATAATATTTTTGGTCGCCATACAATTCATCTGTTTCTTACATTTTTACATGGCATTATTCAACGGATTGGATTTTATTTCTCACGATACAAATGTAGAAATAAAAAAAGAAAAAAATGAATGGTAATACCATATAAATCTTTCTTATGGAGCAAATGGGGCATTTTGTCCTCAAAATTGGACAATGTGTTTCTAATAAAAAGCAAACCCATTCCAAAGCAATATCAGCCAGTATATTCCTACCTAACATTACCCTTTAGAATAGACAAAATGCATTTATTTCACCCATGAATGGATACCAGGTCAATGGCATCAACATCAGAGGGGAGTTGTATAAGGGGGGAGTGTGTGTATGTGTCTTTAGGCTTAAAGGGCCGGCTAAATAGCAGACAAAAAAGAAAGTAACAGCAGGAAAAGAAAAAAGAAAAGCAAGTGACCAAAATGGCGGAAAGCCAATAAAGAGATTTATTCATCGTACAGATTGAGAATTTTGTATTTGCTTTGATTCAAAAAAAGTACCAAAATCTCGTGTATCTTTGCCCGGGAATTTATTTGAATAATTTTATGCGCATAAAAACACTATTTCTAACACTCCTCATCTGCTTTGCAGCCCAATCTATGCTGGGGCAGGAAGAACCAGATATCAACCAATTTGTAGCGGTAGATTTTCCGCCGGAGCCGATTAATATGAATGAAATCAAAACGGCCATTGGGTATCCCCAGGCTGCGATTGATTCCAATATTTTTGGCGTAGTTGTCGTGAGGGTTTTGGTGGATGAAAAAGGCGCGTATGTTAAGCACAAAATCATTAAATCGCCTAGCTCAGTACTATCAGACGCAGTTTCTGCCAAGCTCAGCGCGCTGAGCTTTACCCCTGCTATGGTGGGCTCCAAAGCCATCAAATTCTGGGTAAATGTACCTTTCCACTTTCGGCTGACTGAGCGCTCCAAAACGGATCAAACCTATATAGAAGAGGTCGTTGCCGCTTATTCGAAAAAAATCGAAGAGAAACCTGAGGACTATACCCTTTACCTCCAAAGAGGGGTCCAATACAGCAATGCGGAAAATTTTGACAAGGCCATTGAAGATTTTGACAAAAGCATTTCCCTCAACCCCAAAAAGAATAAAAAGAAGTCCAGGGACTACTTCTACCTCTTCTTTGCCCAGCTGCACAGAGGCAAAGCCTACAATTATAAAGGGGAATGGGAATTGGCAAAGGCCAATTTTAACGCAGCTTTCCAGACATTTGATGAAATCAAAGTGGTGGACAGCCTGATGGAGCAGGTGCTCCCCAATATCTACATCGAGCGAGGGCTCGCCTACGCCCGATTGGATATGTACAGCGAAGCGCTTGGGGATTACAAAACCGCCATTGCAAAAGACAATGAAAATGCATGTTTGGTCCACGGTTTCATCTACGATCTGGCGATAAGTAAAAAGGATTACCCTTTGATTGTCAGCTCATTGGATGAGCTTATTGCCTGCGAACCAGGCAATCTGGCTTATACCCTCCACTACAATCGGGGATACTACAAAATAAGAGCCGGCCAATATGAGAGCGCCCTAAAGGACCTCGATACCGTCGCCAGACAGTCCAATAATATTTACCTGAAACTGGGGGCCATCAACCAAAGAGCAGAAGCGTTTCGCCTCATGGGCAAAACGACCGAAGCCCTGGCAGAAACCCAGAAAGCCATGGAAATCAACCTCCTGCATCCATCTGCTTATTTTTTCAGGGGAAAAATTCAAAAAGATTTGGGAAAGCATGAAGATGCCTGTGCTGACTTTGAAAAAGCCATTGCCTATGGCCTGGAAGGAGATGATTTGGTGGAATTGGAGGCTTTGAAAGGGGAGATTTGTAAGTAACAATTACGCCTATATCAACCGAAACAGCAAATAAACCACAAGTCCTCCCAGGGCTATTTGCCACATTTTGATGCCTTTTTTCTTTTCATCAAAAACAGCCTGAATGTCTTCGATGCCGAAAGAGTCATCGGCAGAGACTTTCAGAAGCTGATCCAGCACATACTGCAGCCGACCGGCTGTTTCTGTATTGATATTGAGTTTGAGTCCTTGTCTGAGGACATACTTGGCGAGCTTTGCCCGCTGGTAGGTATTGAAGAGGGCCAGCGCCAGGCTTTCCAATGCTTTGGCATAGGCGTTGACCAGCCCTTCAAAAGGGCCGGGGAGGACGTTGAGCAGATGGATCCAGTTTTCATCCGATGCTTCCTGGACCTCTGGTCCAGGTGCCTGGTTGCCGTGTTGCATGCTCAGAGCGAGGCGTTTTACGCCTTCCAACTCAAGCTGCAATTGCTTGTAGCCATCTTCATAACAGGCTTGCTGCTGCTGCAATGGCAACCACAGAGGCTGGCTGACCAGCAGCCTGATTCCTTCCTCATTTCTTTCCTTGAAGAATTTCAGAAAAAGTTCATTGAAGCGAAAAGCGTAAAATGGGGCGAGAAAAGCCCGAAAGCCTTCGTCTTTCTCCACCTGACTGAGCATCTCCGCATATTTTTTCTCCTGAAAAATAGTCGGGTCTGCCTCCTCCAAAAAAGCCAATAAGGCAGGCATTTTTACCAGCTTCTCATGCTGCGTTTTCACTTCCTCACTTTCCAGCCTTTCAAAAAAAGCGAGCACTTCTGACTTCCCCAGTTGTTGGGTACCCAACTGAATAGCAGCTGCCTCATTGAGTTCAAACTCGGCCATGAGCTCTTTTTGGGCCTTGCGCAAAAGGGTAGAATCCAGGCCCGTTTCTGGCGAGATGCCTGGCAAATGGTAGGGGTTTATATAAGGATAAGGTGTCATAAAATCGTTTTCATTCGTTTACAAGATACTATTTCTTGTGTATTCATAGCGTGATTTGTAGTTTACGGTTTCGAACAACCCAAAGAACATGACCAAAAAGCCGGTAATTATATTGGTAGCACTTATGCTGCCCTTTATTCAGTCGTTCCATAAATTGGAGCCTCAGCAGGAGAAGCCAAAAAATATCATTTTGATGATAGGAGATGGCATGGGCTTATCCCAGATTTCGGCAGCGCTCATTGCCAATGGCAACAAACTCAATATGGAGCGTTTCAGGCATATCGGTCTTGTCAAGACTTTTGCTGCTGACAACCTGGTGACCAAATCCGGAGCGGCAGCCACAGCCTTTGCCTCGGGAACCAAGACCAAAAATGGCTTTATAGGCCTCACCCAAAGCCGAAAACCGCTTCATAGCATACTGGAAATCGCACACCAGCGAGGCCTTGGCACGGGCCTGGTCGTAACCTCTTACATTCAACATGCTACTCCGGCAAGTTTTTATGCCCATGTCCCGGACAGATATGATTATGAAGGAATCACCCTGGACTTGCTCAATGGCTCGGTAGATATTGCAGTAGGCGGCGGCAGGAAGTTTTTTGAAAAAAGAAAAGATGAGCTCTCCCTGCTCGATTCTCTTGAGAAAAGAGGCTACGAAATTTTCAATTCGCTGAGCAAAGCCGAAAAAAAATCGAATAGCGGAAGAATGATGGTAATCGCCAATCATGACCACATGCCTCCCATGCATGCAGGCAGGGGCAAATACCTCAGCAAGGCAGCTGAATTTACCATAGACAAGCTCAAAAAGAACGAAAATGGCTTTTTTCTGCTGGTAGAAGGCTCTCAGATAGACTGGGGCGGACACGCCAATGATAAAGAGTATATCATCAATGAATTGATTGATTTTGACAGGGCCATAGGCCGTGTGCTTGATTTTGCGGAGGCTGATGGCAATACGCTGGTGATCGTCACTGCCGATCATGAAACAGGCGGATTTTCCGTGGAGGGCGGATCGCTCCAAAACTTCGAAGTCATCGGTGACTTCACCTCTGCCGAGCATACCGCGACCATGGTGCCGCTTTTTGCTTTTGGTCCCGGCTCCGAAGCTTTTACGGGAATTTTTGACAATACTGATATTTTCAGGAAAATGATGGCTGCTTATGCTTTTGAGCTGGAAAAGCCCTGATTTTAGGCCTGATTCAGGCCATCAATAAACCCGACCATTTCCGGAACGTCCCTGATGAGATTTACCCCCTGAGGAACCACCTCAGGCCTCGAAAGCACCTGATATCCGGAAACCAATACCTGGGCCGAAGGGTAAGCGTCTACCAATTCCTGGAGGTAGTTTTCCAGGCCATCCTGGTTTGGGAAACTGGTAAAAACCGTAAAGTAATAATCGGGCTTGTATACTTCATGAACCGTCTGTAGATCGCTCATAGGCAAATTTTGCCCTAAATAAACAACCTGATGCTGTCTTGATTTCAGGAGAAAAGCTGTAAAAAGCAAGCTCAACTCATGCAGCTCGCCTTCGGGTAAAAACAGCACAAATTTCTTCGCATCGGGATGGGGTTCACGGATCTGTCCATCAATGGCCACAATTAGTTTTTGGCGTATCAGCTGGGAGATAAAATGCTCATGGGCCGGGTTGATATTGCCCGTTTGCCAAAGGATTCCTATTTGCTGGAGGAAAGGATACAGGATGCAGAGCATCGTTTTCTCAAAACCAAATTGCAATACATTGGTAGAAATGATTTTCTCAAAGCGGTTTTCATCCAAATTTACCATCGCTATCACCAGGGCATTTACCTGATTGGGAAAATCCAAATTCGTATTGCTAATCTGAATTACCGTATCAGATATTTCTTCCTCTTCCATCTCGGCGATGCGGGATATCTTGTAGTTGTTTTTGTTGAGAAGGGAAATATTCATGATGAGACGCAAATCGTCATCATTGTAAAACCGGATGCGGCTGGCTGTTCGCTTGGGCTGAATAATATTATAGCGTTGCTCCCAAATCCTGAGTGTATGGGCTTTAATGCCAGATAATTGTTCCAGTTCCTTAATAGAATATGTTCCCACAAATATTAAAAATTAGGTTTCTCCTTTCATCGAATCCAAAAGAATGCTAACCCCCCTCTGGTGAGAAATGTTTCCAAAATAGATAGTTTTTTCCATTCATATAGAATTCTCATTCAATTTTACCTAAAATGGCTATCTTTGACAATTTAGATCATATCGCAGCCAATTAACCATTTATGCATAGATCCCATTTCCCATTTCTGCCTATTATCCTCAGCCTCCTCTTTTTCGCCTGCGAACCCACCACCCAGCAACAGGAAAACCCGCCTCAGACGGATTCTACAGACTTGCCTTTGGATACGGTGGCCGCAGACCCTTCACTTTCAGATGAAGCCACAGCGGCCCAGGAGGCTATAGTGGCCAGATTGCGCCAATATTATGATGATCTGGAAAACAAACAATTGGACGAAAGCCAGTATTTCGCGCCGGTTGTGGAGGTATTTTATTCGCAAAAAAACCAAAGCAGGGAGAAAATCGGGCAAATAATCCGAAGCGGTTTTGAAAATATCATAGAACGTAAGATCACCATGGATGAGCGTTCCTACCGGTTTTCCCAATCCGGAGATCAGTATGTGCTGGAATTTGAAGGCTTTACCAGGATCAGGCGAAAAGGCGAAAACGGAGAGAAAACGGAAAGTTTCAACAACCGCTTTGTCTTCAACAGCGACTATCAAATCATCGAATACGGACCTGCCCTGCAGGCCAAAAATATGGAACGAATGGCAGCGCCTCAGGAGGCTGCTGTTGCGGATATCTCCCGCTTTTTACAAGCGCTCAGCGAGCTCGACTTCGAGCAGGCAGACAGCTACATCCACCCGGAGCTGAAGCTCCGGTTTATCACGCGCCCTGGCGCCTATGATGTGATCTATGAGCTTACCAGCCTCAAAGAGGTCATTGAATTCAGTACCTGGATGAAAGACGCTTTCCAGGCAATGGATTGCGAAATAGCCCTGGAGGCCATGCCCCAATACGACTGCGAGGACTTTAGCAAAGAAGGTTGCTTCCTCGATGAAGTCAAAGAATTTGACAGGCTCGTCAGCAATATGCAGGCCCTCAGCGAAGCTGAGCTTAATTCCTTCACCCAGGGACAGATGAATGATGCTGTTGAAGTACAGCAGGCCGTTCAGCTTCAGTTTGCCAATACATCCCAGACTACTGCCATGTTTTTTGGAAATATTGACGGCAAATGGTATTTGCTGATCATCGACAAAGCCCTGTACGATTGCTCTGCATGAGTCATTTTTTAGCTTTTTATTTCAACCATCTGTCAATACATTTTTAAATTTTATGATAAGAAAATTCTATTTGCCAGCTATTACAGCCGTTTTAGCTATTGGTTTGTTTTGGGGCTGCAAAAGCACCCAGGACGTGAGCAGCAGCTCCCCTACCCCCTCTATTCCCAACCCAGTCCCTTTTGACTCCGACGCCCGCATGGGCGTGCTGGAAAATGGCATGCGCTACTACATTCGCCAGAATGGAAAACCTGAGAATTATGCCGAGCTACGCCTGGCAGTCAATGCAGGATCTATCCTGGAAGAGGACGACCAGCAGGGACTCGCCCACTTCGTGGAGCACATGTGCTTCAATGGAACCCAAAATTTCCCCAAAAATGAACTGGTGGATTATCTTGAATCTATAGGCACAAAATTCGGTGCGCACCTCAACGCCTACACTTCTTTTGATGAGACTGTGTATATGCTTCGCGTTCCCACCGACTCTGCCGAGCAGTTTGAAACCGGGATGCAAATCATGGAAGACTGGGCCCATAATGTGAGTTTTGATGGGGAAGAAATAGATAAAGAACGCGGCGTGGTCATAGAGGAATGGCGCCTGCGCCTGGGTGCTTCCAACCGCATGAGCCAAAAGACATTTCCTGTCACTTTTTACAACTCTCAGTATGCGAATCGCTTGCCCATCGGCAAGGAGGAAATCCTCAAAAACTTTGACCATGAAGCACTTAGGCGCTATTACAAAGATTGGTATCGTCCCGATCTGATGGCACTTGTGGCAGTAGGTGATTTTGACCCGGATGAGGTGGAGAAAATGATCAAGGAGAAATTTGGCCGTATCCCAAAAGCTGTCTCTCCGAAAGAAAGGACCGAGTTCGAAATACCCGATCATGCCGACACCAAGGTAGCCATCGTAACCGATCAGGAAGCGACCCGCAGCACAGTTGAAATTCAGTACAAGCACCCTGCACAAAAAATCAACAACCTGGACGACTATCGCTCCTCCATAGTCTCCCGCCTTTGCAATATGATGCTGGACGCAAGGCTTGAAGAACTGACCAAATCTGCCGCTCCGCCATTTTCCTTTGCCTTTACAGGCTATGGAAGCATGGTTAAGAATAAGGATTCTTACTCTACCACCGCCTTTGTGCCTTCAGGCGGACACATGAAAGCGCTCGGCGCTTTGGTAGAGGAAAATGAGCGCGCCGCGCGCTTTGGTTTTACCGAGTCAGAACTCGAAAGAGCCAGGCGCAGCTACCTCTCACAGCTCGAAAGAGCTGTCAATGAAAAAGACAAGACGGAGTCTTCCCGTCTGGTATGGCGCTATGTGCGCCATTATCTGAATGGCAGCCCTGCCATCTCCACAGAGGATCAGGATAAACTTGCACAGCAATTTTTGCCGACCATAACACTCCCCGAAGCCAACCAGCGAATCAAGAGCTGGATCATAGATGAAAACCGCGTCGTGGTGATGCAGGGACCTGAAAAAGAAGGCATTGAAATGCCTTCAGAAGCAGATGTGCTCAAGCTCATCAACTCCGTCGAGCAGCTCGAACTCAGCGCCTATGAGGACGAAGTGATTCGTGAACCTCTGTTTGGAGACCGCCCGGATGCAGCTAAGGTGCTCACGGAAAAAGAAGTCGAAAAGCTCGGAATAACCGAAATAGTATTTGAAAATGGCGTCCGTGTCATTCTCAAGCCTACCGACTTCCAAAACGATCAAATCAGCCTCGCGGCATTTAGTCCTGGCGGACACTCGACTGTCCCCGATGCGCAGTATCAGTCTGCGACCCTGGCTTCTTCCATCATTGGCAGCTCGGGCCTGGGGCCTTATGATGCCACACAGCTGGAGAAATTCCTTTCAGATAAAAACATCCGCCTGCGGCCCTACATCTCTGAACTGGAAGAAGGTTTCCAGGGATCCTCCTCTGTAAAAGATCAGGAAATCTTTTTGCAGATGCTCAACCTGTATTTCACCGCTCCCCGCAAAGACAAAACAGCCTTTGATGCCATGATGGGAATGCAGCGGACATTTATGGAGAATATGCTTTCCAACCCCTCCACCTACTTCAATGCAGAACGCACCAAATATATGTATAGCGATCACCCTCGCCGCCAGTTTCCCAGCATGGAAAGCATGGACCAGGTGAAGCTCGATGAAGCCTATTCCATCTATTTGGATCGTTTTTCAGACATCAGTGATTTCACTTTTATCTTCGTGGGCAATATGGACAAAGCGGAATTCACTTCGCTTTTGGCTGCTTATCTGGGCTCTATTCCCACCAAAAAGCGGGAAGAAAGCTGGAAAGATGTGGGCGTAAAAATCAAGCCCGGTGTTCATGAGCAAAAAATCTATAAAGGCCGCGAGCCGAAAAGCTCCGTTTACATGATGTTTCATGGCGATATGGAGTGGAACCTGCAAAACCGCTATGACCTCAATGCGATGGTGCAGGTGCTGCGGATCATGTTGCGCGAGTCATTGCGGGAGGAAAAAGGAGGCGTGTATGGCGTCAGTGTAAATGCCTCTCCCCAGCGCATCCCTTCACAGAAATATACCATCACCGTGTCTTTTGGCTGCGCGCCAGAAAATGCAGAGGAGCTGATCAAAACAGCCAGGATGGATATCGAAAAGCTTCAGAAAGAAGGGGCATCTGAAAAAAACCTGCAAAAGGTGAAAGAAACCCAACGCAAAGAGATCGAAGTGGGCCAAAAGCAAAATGACTACTGGCTCAGGCAGTTGAATTTCATGTATGAAAACGGGCTGGAACCTTCTGCCATGGATTTGGATGCCAAAGACAGCAAGATTGAAAAGCTCAGCGCTGAGGACATCCGCAAAGCAGCTTTGAAATACCTCGATGGTGAAAACTATATGCAGTTTTTGCTGTATCCGGAGACCAAACCGGCGGATTAGGAGGATGTGCAGATTTGCAGATTAGAGGATGTGAAGATGTGAGGATGATTGCTTTATTCTATTCTGCGAATCTGAACTTCAGTTTGATGGAGGTAACGGCCCCGCCGCGCTCATGGCGCAGAAAGGCGGGGTCGTTTTCGCCTATCTGAAACCAGAATGCGATGGGCGAGCGCCTTTCTATTTCCAACTCTTTTCTACACAAAAAAGAAAGATATCCCGGATCGGGATTGATAAACACCGGCTGATAGGCCTGCTGCGCAAGTGGCAGGCCTAACTGCTTGATGGGGGAAGTATTTTGTACAGGAAAAAAGGAAGCATCCCGCTGAAAAGAAGCAGTAGAAAAAGGACTTTTTTGCCTGCTCAATTGCAGAGAAAATGTGGATAAATCCTGAGCAAATCCCCAAATCACAAAGCATTTCAAAAAAAGGAAGATAAAAACGCTTTTTATTGGGTAATTCCTTCTAAATGAGGCTTTTCTTACTTTCATCACATCAAAGATTTAGTTAATTTGCCAGCTTAAATTTATAGGAAAAATTGACATTTGCAGGGTTTTTAAGTTGGAAGAAAATCAGCTTTCTGCCCCCTCAGGTGCTCAAGATAACAAACCGTAAACCTATCGAACTTTTTAGCTAAGTTATGGAAGAAAAAGAGCTGCAATCGGGAGGGAATATTGTCACCCGAGTGATAGAGGAAGAAATGAAGAACGCCTACATAGACTATTCTATGTCGGTAATTGTTTCCCGCGCCCTTCCCGACGTGAGAGACGGGCTGAAGCCTGTACACCGTCGTGTGTTATACGGGATGACTGATTTGGGACTTGCCTCCAATCGTCCCCACAAAAAGTCAGCGAGAATCGTCGGGGAAGTTTTGGGAAAATACCACCCCCATGGAGACACCGCCGTCTATGACACCATGGTACGCATGGCTCAGGACTGGTCCCTGCGCTATCCTCTGGTCGATGGCCAGGGAAACTTTGGCTCCATTGACGGCGACAACCCCGCCGCCATGCGTTATACCGAGGCCCGCTTACAGAAAGTGGCTGAGGACATGATCGCCGATATTGACAAAAATACAGTCGATTTCAGAAGTAACTTTGACGACTCCCTACAGGAGCCGACTGTCCTGCCAGCTGCGCTGCCCAACCTGCTGATCAACGGCTCCAGCGGTATCGCCGTCGGTATGGCGACCAATATGCCGCCCCACAACCTCAATGAGGTTATTGATGGCATCCATGCCTATATTGACAATCCCGAGATCGAGACACTCGAACTCATGGAGCATATCAAAGGGCCCGATTTCCCTACTGCGGGCCTGATCTACGGTACGACCGGCATATACAGCGCCTACACCACCGGCAAAGGCCGGGTCGTGATGCGCGCACGCGCCGAGATCGAGACCATGAAAAATGACCGTGAGCGCATCATTATCACGGAGATCCCTTATCAGGTAAACAAATCCAAAGTGATCGCTCATATCAGCCACCTGGCTGGCGAAAAGCGACTGGAAGGCATCTCCGATGCCCGTGACGAGTCCGACCGTAACGGTATGCGCATCGTCGTGGAGGTCAAAAAAGATGCAAACGCCAATGTCGTTTTAAATAAACTCTTCCAGCTTACACAGCTGCAATCTTCCTTCAGCATCAACAATGTGGCCCTGGTCAAAGGCCGCCCGCTTACCCTTACCCTCAAGGAGATGATCCACCACTTCGTGGAGCACCGCCATGAGGTGATCGTGCGCCGTACGGAGTACGACCTGGAAGAAGCACGCCGCCGTGCCCATATACTCGAAGGCTTGCTCATCGCCCTGGATAACCTGGACGAGGTCATCAAGCTGATTCGCGCTTCGCGCACCGTAGATGCCGCCAAAAGCGGCCTGATGGAGCGCTTTGAGCTGAGCGAAGTACAGGCCAAGGCCATCCTCGACATGCGCCTGCAAAAGCTGACAGGACTCGAAAGAGAGAAAGTCCAGCAGCAGTACAACGAGCTTATGGAGCGCATTGCCTACTACGAATCCATCCTGGGAGACGAAGTCCTGCGCATGCAAATCATCAAAGATGAATTGCAAAACATGAAGGACAAGTATGGTGATGACAGAAGAACCGAGATCACATACGCCGAAGGCGAAATCACCATAGAGGACCTGATTGAGAACAAGGAGATGATTATCACCATCTCTCATACCGGCTATATCAAGCGGACTGACGGGGATGAATACCGCGTACAGGCACGCGGAGGCACCGGATTCAAAGGTGCAGGCACCAAGGATGAAGACTTTGTGGAGCATATCTTCACGGCCATGAGCCACAACTATATGCTCTTTTTCACAGAGCGCGGTCGTTGCTTTTGGATGCGGGTGCATGAGATTCCCAAAGGAGACAGGACCTACAAAGGTCGCGCGATCCAAAATATCATCCAGCTGGATAGTGACGACAAGGTAAAAGCTTACCTGAATGTCCCTACCCTGAGCGATGATGACTTCCTCGACAGCCATTTTATCATGATGGCCACCAAAAAAGGCCAGGTGAAAAAGACTTCTCTCCGCGCTTATAGCCGCGTGCGTGTGAATGGCATCAACGCCATTACCATCAATGAAGGGGATGATTTGCTGGAAGCCAAGCTTACAGATGGCAATAGCGAGATCATGCTCGCAGGCCGCTCCGGCATGGCTGTTCGCTTTCATGAAAGCCAGGTGCGGGAAATGGGCCGTACGGCCGCCGGGGTGAGAGGCATTCGCCTCTCGGACAAAGGAGACGACGAAGTCGTGGGTATGGTCATTGTCCCCAATGATGAAAGCAACTTGCTCGTTGTTTCTGAAAAAGGCTACGGAAAACAAACCAATATCTCCGAGTATCGCATCACCAACAGAGGTGGTAAAGGGGTGAAAACCCTGAATGTTTCCGCCAAAACAGGTAAACTGCTTGCAATCAAGCAAGTCGAAAAAGATGATGATGTGATGATCATTACAAGAAATGGCATCACAATTCGTATGAGTGTTGACGGAATCAGTGAGTTGGGCAGAAATACACAAGGCGTGCGCCTTATTCGCCTAAAATCCGACGATGAAATCGCCTCCGTTGCCAGAGTTGCAGAAAATGAGGATGAAGAAGATGAAAGGGATGAGAATGTAAGCTCCACTGATGGCAATGATGTGACCTCTACAGATAACGAAGGTCAGAATGAGGAATAAACACACATAATTGCTACTTTAACTTAACTAAATATTGTAAATCTTAAATCAATGAGAAAAATAGGTATTCTACTGGTAATGGTCCTGATTTGTGCAGGCCTTACTGCACAAAATTCAAAAATCACTACGGGTGTATTGAGTATCCAGGACAGGGATTATGAAGCTGCAATTGAGCAGCTTAGCATCGGCTTGTCCGATTTAAGCATCTTAAAGGAAAAAAATATTCCTAAAGGCTACATCAACTTAGCCATCGCTTATCAGAATGCATCCACCGCAGAAGCTACCAGGGATAAATATCCGGATGGTTTATTGGCCGCTTATGATGCGTATAAAAAAGCTTATGAGCACAAGGGAGTTGCCGATAAAACCACGCTCAAAGCGATGGAAAACACCACCCTTTTCCTCAAAAACGCCATTTACAACGAAGCCGCCACAGCATATAATGATGGCTCCAATGGCACCGATGAGATAGCCAACAAGGAGAAGTTTATCAAAGCAAGCAAGCTTTTTAAAGCTGCCTGCGAACTGGATAAGGGTGATTATAACGCCCGCGTTATGCAAGGCTATTCCAACCTCATGTTGAAGGATACAACTTCTGCCCTCGCTTCTCTGAAAGAAGCCATCACCATGTACCAAAACCTGGAGACCAAGCCTGAAACTCCCGATGCCAATATCGGTTCTGCTTTTATCCAGTCTTCTCTCCTCAATATGTACCAGGGCAATGTGCGTGAAGCGCTCGATCTGGTTTCCATGGGCAAAAAGATCTATGCAGGAGAAACAGAAGGGGAAAAGAAAACCACAGAAAACCTGGATCGCGTAGCGCTGGCTATTTACAGCCAAAACCCCAGCCTGTTCCAGGAAGCGCGCAAAAGCTTCGAAGATGCCATCAAGGCCAATCCTGAAGATGTAGAAATCAAAATGGCTTATGCTGGCTTGCTTTCTCAGCGTGAAGAAAAAGAAGACAAGGACTATAGCTTAACGCTTTATAAGCAAATACTCGAAACCGATGCTGCCAACTACCAGGCCAACGCCAATGTAGGGGTATTCTTCATCAATGAAGCTGCAGCCCTGAGTACACAAATGATGTCTGACAATACCTCCGAGGAGCAGGTAGCTGCCCTCGAAAAAGGCATTGTTGACAACCTCAGAAGCGCTTATCCCTACATCCTAAAAGCACACGAAGCCCGACCAGACTTCCTGGAGTGGGTAAACCAGCTCGTAAACATCACTTCCTATGTGCCCGAGCACATGGCAGAAATGAAAAAGTGGACCGACCTGCAAAGAGAGCTTGTGGCTAAAGGCTCTAAGAATTAAAAGATTGTAAATAGCGGCTCAGCCTGCTATTTTTTGAAGATAGGATGAGGACGGAAATTTTTTCTGTCCTCATTTTTTTTGTGGTTTTTTGGGGGAAATAGTTTGCCATTAATTTGATATTACCGAAAAAAAAATGGTCTTATGCAAAGGTTCACCTATTTACAGGACGAATTGGCAGCCATATTTCCCCTCGCAGAGCCTTCCTACCATGCCTTCCTGCTTCATGAGCTAGATATACAGCGCAGGACCATCGTGCATCATTATCTTAGCCAGCAGACAGACAGCGCTGCAATCAGCTTTTTGCAGAATGATACTTCCCATATAGCCAGAATGATTGAGGTGCCTCTTCTCTTGGCGGCGGAGCGTCTGCCAGAGGCCCAAACGGTCCTCGATGCATTTGTACCCCAAAGCAATGACTCTACCCAGCTTCAATTTAAAGCATATTATGACCTGATCCTGCAAATACGGGAAGATGGAGGAGAACTTGCAGATATGACAGAAAGTGAAGAAAATCAATTACTAGCCATAGCCGCTCAAAACCAAAAATACAGTGGCAATGCGCAAAGCCTGCTTTATCAGGTATTTGGGAATGAGTTCCCTGTCATCATTGATCCTAATCCGATAGATGGTTCACGACTAGCCGGAGCGAATATCTTCGAAAAAAGGATTAAATGTTATCCAAATCCTGCACAACAAAATATAATAGTAGAGTTAGTAGACGACATTCCCATTACAAGTTTATTGATCGTTGATCTGTTAGGCAGGGAACTAATGAAGAAAACTATTTTTCCGTCTGTCGGGAAAGTTCAACTGGACATTAGTGCTTTAAATTCAGGTATCTATTGGGTACTTGGATTGGACTCCAAGGGACAATTACTTGAAATGGAGAAATTTGTTCACAATTAACCAACCGATATCCCGGTCTTAATCCACAAAAGGCCGGGATTAATTTTTCACACATGAAATATTTACTGTTTTTTATAAGCATCCACGCCTTCATTTCAGGTTTTTCTCAGACGTTCTCTTATACCTTCAATTATGGGATCGATTTTGATTACGGGGCTGAATCGGCTGGCATTGTTGAGGAATGGAATGGAGGTTACATCTTGATAGGAGGGGGAAATGTTTGGGGTACAGATTTATTTAGAGCTTTGAAACTGGTACATCTTTCTGATTCAGGAAAAGTGATTTGGAAGAAGTATATGGGACGAGACGAAGAAGCCTGGTGGTCAGGCGGTGGCAGTAGCAACAGTTCCTTCTGGGATATGGAAGGCAATTTTATTGTAGGTGGTTCTGTTAGTAATGCCAACAATGAAAGTGATGGCTTGATTTATAAATTTGATCAGAATTTTGATACGCTCTGGACCCTAAGGCTGGACAATTCCCGTTGGGATATTTTTTATGGAGCCTGTTTGGCTCCTGATAGCAATTATCTTTTTATAGGGTCTACTATTTTTCCTGTCGGCACATCGAAAAATTTTTGGTTGGTTAAAGTAAGTCCAACAGGACAACTTATCTGGCAGAAAACCTATGACTCATTTAAAGACGACAGGGGCATCTCTGTCCAGATTGCCCCTGATAGTGGTTTGTTTATATCAGGGACATCTTATACCTCTACAGAAAGCGGTGGTTGGCTAATTAAGACTGATAGGTATGGGAAAAAAATGTGGGATCGGGATTATTTTCATAAGAATCCCAGTTGTGGAATAGTAATGAATCCCACACAGGATGGGAATTATATTATGGCTCATTGTGAAGGGATTCAGTATGAACCCGGTCATCATGATCCAGTAGCAGTTATTGCAAAGATAACACCCGAAGCTCAAACCATTTGGAAGTGTTATTTTTCTGAAGAAAGAGAAACAAGTATCGCCCATGTAAAAGAAATCTGGGATCATTATTACCTGGTGACAGGCATAAAAAGGCAAGTAGTCCTCAATATTGTTTCCCCTTGGGCAGCCCTGGTAGACAGCGCAGGCCATCTCGTATGGGAACATGAATACAGCCTGGGACAAGGAGGCGGCTACCTGTATGACGGAATCGCAACTGCTGATAGTGGCATCTTTCTTACAGGATCAGTTACCAGTTTTGACTCCGTCGGCCACAATAGCGACTTCTGGGCCCTCAAAGTCGGCCCTAATGGCTGCCTGACTGAAAATTGCAGCCTGAATGCCCTGGAAGCTGCAGCGCCAAAAAGCTGGAAGCTTTACCCAAATCCTGCTCGGGATATGCTGTGGGTAGAAGTACCACAAAATAGAAGGGTATATTCATTCAAAATTATTGATCTGCTCGGAAGGGAAATCCTTAGGGAAGACCTATTGCCTCAAATCAATACACATCAACTGAATATTTCCACTTTAACATCGGGCATCTATTGGCTTGTCGCTTTGGATGCTGAAGGTCAGCTACTTACAAGTGAGAAATTTTTTCGCAAATAAAAGCCTCCTCCCTATTCATTTTTAAAGCGCAGTTTGTTTAACTTGATTGCTTGCTTACACCAAAGTATAAGAACCACATGAAAGCAATCATTTTTTTCCTCCTACTTTCTCTCTCCCTCTCTCCCCTCTTCGCCCAGTATGACGACATCTACCGAGGCGTGCAAAGAAGCCATAAGGGCTATTATGATGAGGCCATTGCGGACCTGGAAAAAGGGCTGAAAGACCTGAGTGTATTGTCCGAAAGAGACAAGGCCAAGGCCTATACATACCTTGCGATTGCCTACCTGCATGCTGGCACCGATGGCAGCATGAAAGGAAAATTCAACAAGCCTCTGTTGCGGTCCCTCACTGCCATGAACAAAGCCGAAGCGGCAGATACAGAAAAAAGCTACCAACAAAACATCAGCTCCATGAAGCCTTTGCTGCAAATCGCTTTGTATAATGAAGCGGCCATCGCTTACAACGACAAAAAATACACAAGCTGCCAGAGCCATGCGGAGGCCAGCGTTCTACTGGATGAAACAGACCACACTGCCATCGCTTTGCTGGGCTTGGCTTTATTGGCTCAAAATAAAGAGAAGGAAGCTGCGCCGCAGCTGGAGAAAGCCATCACTGCCTTTTTGTCTTCCAACAAAAAAGCGAATGCCGAAATCGCGGCAGCCTTCACCCAAACAGCCGCACTGCGGCTGAAAAAAGGCGACGCCCAGGGCGCGCAACAACTCGCCCAGCAAGGCCTGAGCCGCCTTCAGGCTTATCCCGACGCCATGAGCGGCCTCACGATGGTTGACCTCATCGCCTACGAAAAAAGCCCCAATCCGCTCAGCAGAGGCCGCGAGGCCTTCGAAGCAGCCATCAAAGCCTATCCCAAAAAGCTGGATATCCAGCGCACCTACGCCGCTTTGCTCATCGCCCAGGGCGATGAAAAAGACCAGGCCAAAGGCTATGGCATCTTTCAGCAAATACAAATGCGCTACCCCGATGATTATGAAGCCAATGCCTACCTGGCAAATATGCATGTGAAAGAAGCGCAGCAAATCCAGCAAAAGCTGGACCCCAGCCTGGGCGACAAACAGTACCTGGAAATTGAAAAGCAGGTGATAGCGCAGCTCGCCAAGGCTTATCCTTTTGTCAAAAAGGCTTACGACAAGCAGCCCGATGATCCCCAATGGCTACAGCAATTGGTGAGTATCTCTACCTATGTGCCTGCTTATCAGGCAGAAAAAGGCAAATGGGAAAATGCGTTGAATAATCTTTAAAAGCGGACTTCATTGGTCGCGAGGTTGCCTCGCAGGCCACCCAGCATTTGCAGGGAGCGAATGCCATTTTCCACCCGATAGCGGCCTTCGGCCTCCAGGTATATATCCGTATCACCCAGCTGGTAGCTGAGGCGACCATATAGCTGCGTCACCTGCAGGGCGAAGCCCTGCCCCAGCTGCGGAAAATCGCTTGCGCGATGGAATTGGTCAGAGACGCGCACATCGCCGCCATAGTTCAGGCCGCCTTCATCCAGCCCCTGGAGCATCTGCGAAAAGCGCATATAGACATTCCAGGAAGGAAAAGGATGATAACGCAGGATCATCGTGACATCCTGTAGGTTCGCGCCATTCGAATGTCCCAGAAACTGCCCAAAATGCGTATAGTTGGTGGAACTGTTGAAATGCTGGTAAACGTGCGGGCGAATCCTGTTGTACTCTGCCTGTAGGTCCAGCGTCTCTACGCCAAAAAGATCTAAAGCTTTCACGCCTGCCTGAAGCCCCAATTTGGTTCCCCAATAGCTGCTATTCTGCCGAAGCTGTGACACATTCAGGTCATCTATCAGCAATTGTCCATAGAGCTGAGCACGGCGCCAAAGGTTGATTTTACCTGAAAATCCGAGTATGCTGTTATCAGGACTTCCCAGACTTTGCTCTACCGAGCGGTAAAAAATGATCGGATTGAGGTATTGCAATTCAAACCCTCTTTCTCCCGTCGGAAGCTGAGATCCGTAGATAACGGACTCAAAAACGCCCAATGAAAGCCAATGTGCAGGCTTATAGGACAGATAATGCATCGCAAGGTATTTGCGGGGATGGGTGCCGAGCACATCGGGTTTGTTGGGGATAAAATCAATCAGTTGTGCAAAATAATTGGTGTATTCCAATTTCCAGATACGCGTCTGAAGCTGAAGCATCAGCTGATTGGCAGCATAATCCGAAAAAAGCAGGCTTTGAAATCCCTGCCCCAAAAAGGCCTTGTCATGCCCAAATTTGATCCGCATGCCCTCCCAGGGCTTATAGGTGAGGTAAGCACTGCTATGGAAATAGTCAAAAATGGATTGAGGAACATTTTCCTTCACAGAAGTTTCGCCATACAAATTTCGCACATCATCATAGCGATTTTGCACATACTGCTGATGCCGAAGCTGGTTGTCATATATTTCTGAATAAAAGCCCAGCTTGTCAAAAAGGGTTCCCCGCAGAACCAGCCCCCGCGAATTGGTAAACAGATTTTGCCGGAGGCCCTCTCCCGTATATTGATGCTGCTCCGCTCCCAGTTGGAAACGGAAAGCCGGATTTACAAACAGGCGAAAACGCGCTTCATTCACCTGGTAAAAATCTCTTCCATTTCGATAGAAATAACGAAAAATGCCTTTCCCAAGGCTATCCGCTGCATAGCTGTCATCCAGTTGAAAGCGTGCCCTATCGTACCAGAGTCGCTCTGTATAGCTCATTTCAGATACGAAACTGCGGTCCAGCACATGTGCCAGGTAGTCTCTCCCAAAGGGTTTCAGATCGGTATGAATGACCTCTTCCGTATATGCCCGAATGTCTAATCTATCCACAAAATGATAGAGATCATGTTGCAAAGGCAGGTCGCTGTCCTGAGCTGAAAGGCTGCAAAGCAGGAAGAGTATGGGGAGTGGGAGAAGACGTTTCATATGAAATTGGTTTCGGGTTTCGGGTTTTGGGTTTCGGGTTTTGGGTTTCGGGTTTTGGGTTTCGGGTTTTGGGTTTTGGGTTTTGGGATTCGATTCAGCGCACAGAACACGAAACTCCAAACTCGAAACCCGAAACTTCCTAACCCTTCTTCAAAGTTACATAAGTATAGGCAAATTCATTTTTCTCATCCGCCTGATTGGACGCTACATCTGTGATCTGCCAGGCATCGCTTTCGGGCAGCGGAAAGGAGACATCTCCGTCAATCTCGGCATGTACACGGGTGAAATAGATGGTATCTATCAGGTCTTTATCAATGCTTTCAGCGAAAAGCCCGGCACCGCCTATAATGAAGGCTTGCGCCTCCCCTTTACAAGCTGCCAGGGCAGCTTCCAGACTACCATACAACTCTATGCCTTCGGCATGAAAGGCCGCATTGCGGGAGATAACGATATTGCGCCTTTTGGGCAGAGGCCTGCCCAGGGACTCAAAAGTCTTGCGGCCCATGATGATGGGATGGCCCGTGGTCAGCTGCTTAAATCGCTTCAGATCGGCTGAAAGCCGCCAGGGAATGTCATTATCCTTTCCAATAACGTCATTTTCTGATGCTGCATAAATCAAGGATAGAATCGGTCTGTTTTCTGTATCTTTCATTCAAAACAATTTTTATGGCGCAAAAAACAAAAGTTTTTGAAATGTTTCCATGAAATAGCATATTGCTGCCAGGGATGTACCTGAAACATCATGCAATATCAAACTTTAGAAAAATTCCCACCCCTGCTTTTGCTCGAAACTTTCAATCAGGCTTTTTCCGACTACATCAATCCGACCCCGGCCTTAAGTGAAAAAGTTTTTGACTGGAAAATACAAAGAGATGGTACAGATAGCAGTTTATCCGTAGGCATGTTTGGCCCGGAAGGAGAATTATGGGGCCTGATCCTGCACGCTCCTGGCGAGTGGAAAGGGAAAAAAGCCGTTTATAATGGCGGTACGGGCATCATCCCCGCACAACGCGGGAAAAAAGGTGCCATCGGCATGTATGATTTTATTTTGCCGATATTGAAAGAAAAAGGCGTCGAAGGCAGCATCCTCGAATGTATCATAGGCAATGATGTCGCTTTGAAGCTGTACCAAAAAATAGGCTTTCAACTGGAACGTGAGCTGATTTGCTATATGGGCAAGTTGCCCCAATCCTATTTCCCGCCAGAAAATGTCTATTGGAAAATGCTCGACCAGTTGGACTGGCCTTATCTTCAATCCTTTTGGGATTGCCTTCCCAGCTGGCAAAACAGCATCCATGCGGTAGACAGGGTGAGCTGGAGCTATGAAAAATTGGGCATTTTTGAGGAGGGAAAACTGGTCGGCTACGGGATCATCAATCCCCTCAATGGCTACATCCCACAATTTGGCATACATCCGGAGCACAGGCGAAAGGGACTCGGAAAATTTCTATTTTCGCTTTTACAAAGCCGCACCGAGCGCCAACTTGCGCTGATCAACATTGACAAAGATTCTCCTTCTATTCCAGCCTTTGCCGAAGCCTTGGAATTGGGAGAAAGCTTGCGCCAGCATGAGCTTTGGTTGCCTTTTGATGAAAAATGAAAAAGAACAAATCCATCATCCTTGTTTGCACCAGCGACCAGCCCAAACAGGCTGGGGAAAAGGGCTGTCTGAGCAAAGAATCCCGGGAGGTTTTGGCCCTTTTTCAACAGAAAAAGGAACTCGAAGCAGAGGATGAAAGCCTGATAAGGGTGAAGGAAAGCATCTGCATGAACAATTGTGCGAATGCAATTTGCGTGCGGATTTTCCCCGGAAACTCCCTGTATGAGCATATTCAGCTCTCAGATGTAGAGGAGCTTTGGGAATCTCACATCCAAAAAAACCAGGAGGTAAAACACCTCCTGGCTCCAAAAATAAATCGTTTTATGGGGTTCTGATTAGCCTGCGGCTACTTCAGCTTCTTCATCTTCTCTGGCTGCCAGCCAGCGCTCGGCGTCCAAGGCTGCCATGCAGCCTGTCCCGGCGGCAGTCACCGCCTGGCGGTAGACATGATCCTGGGCATCGCCCGAGGCAAATACGCCTTCGATGCGCGTACGCGTACTGTCCGGCTGGGTGATCAGGTAGCCTGTGGCATCCATGTCCAACTGTCCCTTGAAGATGTCAGTATTGGGCTTGTGGCCGATAGCCACAAAAAATCCCTTTACAGGAAACTCTTGCTTTTCGCCGGTCTGGTTGTTGACCACGCGCACAGCGCCTACATTTCCATCCTCTCCACCCAATATTTCTTCTGTTTCTGTATTCCAGTGAACCTGGATATGGGGGTTGTTCAATACCCGTTTTTGCATGATTTTGGAAGCGCGCATCTCGTCGCGGCGCACGATGAGGTGCACCACCGGACAAAGCTTTGCCAGATAAAGGGCTTCTTCAGCGGCCGTATCTCCTGCGCCTACTACAGCGACGGGTTTTTCCTTAAAGAAATATCCATCACAAACAGCACAGGCACTTACGCCTCTGTATTGAAATTCTTTTTCAGAAGGCAGGCCCAGCCATTTGGCGGATGCTCCCGTGGAGATGATCACCGTATCAGCGGTATATTCGGTCTCATCCTCCAGCCACAGGCGCTTGGGCTGAGCTTCCAGGTCTACTTTGGTGACCGTATCATATTTGATCTCGGTGCCAAAGCGCTCCGCCTGCAGGCGGAAGTCTTCCATCATCTGGGGGCCGGTCACGGCCTTGGGATAGCCCGGATAGTTTTCCACATCTGTGGTAATCATCAACTGACCTCCGGGCTCAGGGCCGGCGATCACGAGGGGTTTCATCTCAGCGCGTGCTGCATAGATAGCAGCCGTATAGCCTGCTGGGCCAGAACCAATGATGATGGTTTTGTAATGTCTTTCTTGTCCGTTACTCGCACTCATATGCTCAATAATTGCTTAGGAATGAATTTTTTCAGAATCCTTTTGGGGTAGAGCAAACAACAGATCAAGGATATCACCACTTGAAAGGCTTTCAAATTGTTGGCTTAATTCCTTGCCTATGGCTTCGATATAGGCTTCATCCAGCTTGTCTGGGCGGTCATATCCCGCTTTTAGCTGAAATAAAGGCGATGAAGCCTGCGGTTCACTCTCTACCTGTACAAAAAGATCGTTTTGATGCAGCAAATGTACATATTTTTCAAATAGGTAATCGTCAGCTATCAGACCAGTATGAATCTGTAAGTAGGCTTTCATCTGCGGGAGGGTCATGCCCTTGTATCGTTGCATGCCTTCCAGCAAATTGGCACCCATTTGCAGGCGATCACTTAGTTCGAACTGGAATAACAAATGTTCGTCCAGATAGGTTTTTGCTTCATTTTTGGCAGGATTTTCTGCCTTTATGACATCTAAGCGCTTATTTTTTTCTTTAAAATGGACATATAAGGTATAGCCGTCTTCGGTAATTTCATCGATGAGGTCTCCCACCAGATCTTCTACAAACTGTTTGAAAAAGCGGTATCCCAGTTTTTTCTCTGAAAAAGTGGGGTCCAGTTTGGTGAGCAGCGGTTTAAAGCGCGCCATAGGAAGGGGATGGTCCTGCTTACGCCGGGCAATCAATTGCTTAACCAGCTCGCGTGCAGCCTCAAAATCAGGGCTATTTTTGGCGACCTTTTGAGGGCTATTTTCTTCTTTTTTCTCTTTTTGTATTTTCTTGACTATGACCCACCATTGCTGGTCTTTTTTTTCCAAATCTTCTATCAGGTCGCCTTTGTAAGCTTTGATAAATTTTTTGAATTTGATGAATCCATAAGATTCTTCCGAAAAAGCAGGATCAAACTTCAGGATATCCTGCTTGAGTTCCGAAAGAGCGATGACGTCTTTGTCGTTTTTTCGCTCTGCGAGGTAGCGCTGCAAAAAGGCTTTGCCATTCCTGTAATTGGAAGATACGTGCTGCTCAGCTTGTCCATTTCGGTTTCCCTGAGGCTGATGGGGCCGTGGGCTTTTTTGCGGGCCCAAAAGTTCCTTTAATGGCTTAAATTCTGAGCAATAATGCTTGATCATATCACTCACACTGTGCTCAAAACTGAGCAAAATCACCTCGGTATTCCGTTGCTGCATGTGCTGGATCAAAGGGATGAAGTCAGAATCTCCCGAGCCAATCAAAACAATATCGGGTTTGGGTTCTTCATGCAAATGCTCCATCACATCTATGACCAGACGCATGTCTGATCCATTTTTCCCCAGTAGATTGGTTTCAGGCAAATGAATGAGCTCGAAGCCATTCATGAGCAATTCTTTTTGGTACAAGGAAAATTTTTTCTTGGACCAATCTGCATACACTTTTTTGATTTTAGGAGTCCCTTTGGTCCTGGCAAACTGAATTATAGGCTCTATTTTCAATGGCATTTCTATCCCCCGATAGGCTTCCAGGGCAGAAATGGCAAGATTTTCAAAATCTAAATATATCGCTACATTCTTTTCTTCCACAAATAAATTCGATTTCGGAGCAAAAAAACGAAAGCTAAAGCTTCTGGGTTACTGAAGTATTTGACCTTCGAAAAAATTAAGCAAACAGGATGCTTTCATTAAGGCTCGGCAAAAATAGCGCCTAAAATCGCGATTGTGGATAGAATTATGGAAAGAGGTCTAAACGAGGCTTTTTTGGTTCACAATTTTTGTCAATTCCGAAACCGCATAATCAATTTCTTCCTTGGTATTCTGAGGTCCGAAAGAGAAGCGAACGGAGTTCATACATCGGGAAGCAGGATGCCCGAGGGCATTCAGGACATGAGATCCCTGGTTTGCGCCTGAATTGCAGGCCGAGCCGCCGGAAGCCGAAATTCCGGCCAGGTCCAGCATAAAGGTCAGCATGGCATCGCCTTCGCCGCAGGGAGGAGCGACATTGAGTACCGTAGGCAAGGAATTTTCAATGTCTGTATTTCCATTAAAAGCTACACCTGGAATATGGCTTTCCAATTGCGCCTTCATATAGCGTTTCAACTCTTTGAGGTGTGTGGTCTTTTTTTCCAGATTCTCCACACATTTTTTCAGGGCGTAAGCCATTCCGATGATGGAAACGATATTTTCCGTTCCGGCGCGGTGGTTGCGCTCCTGCCCTCCCCCATGGATCATGCTGGGAATCTTTTTATCGTTGCGCATAAAAAGAAATCCGACGCCCTTGGGGCCGTAAAACTTATGTGCCGAAGCAACCAGAAAATCTACGGGTATCTTTTGCAGATCATAGGCAAAATGCCCCATGGTCTGAACTGTATCTGAGTGAAAATGCGCGCCATGCGCTTTGCATAGATGGCCGATGGCCTCGATATCGTGCAGGGTTCCGATTTCATTGTTGCCGTGCATGAGGCACACAAGTGCATTGGGATGCGCCTGAAGCAGGCTTTCCAGCTCTTTCAGGTCGATTTCGCCCTTGTCATTCACCTTCAGCCAATGTGCTTGTATCAAGCCCTCTTTTTCCAATTCCTCTATTGAATGGCCCACCGCATGATGCTCGGTATGAGCAGAAATAATGTGTTTGATACCATAACCTTTTACAGCCCCTCTGATGGCCATATTATCGGCCTCCGTGCCTCCGCTGGTGAAGCAAATCTCTCCAGGCGAACAATTGAGCAGGTTTGCGATGGTTCTGCGCGACTCCTCAATCACCGCCCGCAAGGCGCGGCCATGTGCATGGGTTGAAGAGGGATTGCCGACCCAATCGCAGTAATAAGGCTTCATGTGCTCAAAAACATGGGGGTCCATGGGCGCTGAAGCAGCATTATCAAAATAAACTTTCATATTTATAAAGTTATTATTTGCCGCAAAATACGCCAATAAAATGTCAGTTCGCAAATTGAACAAAAGGAGCTTGCTGGCAATTATAAGAAACCAAAACCGAGCATGCCAGAGTAATACTCGACAAGCTCGGTTATCTTCTGCCTTGAAGAAAGCAGGAAAAAGCTGTTAAGCTGAAGTTAATAGGTCTCGTGATTAGCCATAAACGATGCGTGTGGAATAATACAGATTATGGTTGCTGTTTCCCCGGTACAATAGCAAGGAGTAATATGCCCCTTCCAGAATACAAGGCACATGACCCGTTTGCGGCAAATTGGTTGGGCTAACCATGGTGCGAATGCCACCCGTCCAGTTGGATGTGCCTGCCAGGTTATATATTGCCCATCGTATGTAATTGTCGTCGTCAACATAGAACAATTCTACGAATTGGTTATTTGCACACATTGCAAGGCTCTTTGAAGTCGTAGGAATATTCGTTCCCACTGCATGACCATTTGCTATTATCCCCATGGAGTTCCAGTTATCCCCCGTATCTCCGGTGATAAAGGTCAGATTTTTGCTGTTATTACAAACTGTAATAAATAAGCTTGAGTCATTTGAAGCAATCGCCGGGCAAACTTTGTGGTAACTTTTCAGGGTACTGCCATTCACCGTTTTACTTCCATGATAATTCCAGGTAGTACCATCATAGTTGAGCCATCTAACGGTCTGATCATCCCCATCATGTAGGTACAGCAAATACACTTTCCCATTAAAAACCGTCATGGAAGGGCCGTAATTTGACTGGATGTTCGGGCTCGTCAAGATGGAATCCTCGAGTTTGCCATTTGAACTCCAGGTCTCGGTGCCGGGATCATATACACACCAGTACAAGTCGGTAGCTCCTTTCAGTTTATACACCATGAGCAGTTGGCCGTTGAAATTGACCATAGCAGGGTTTTGATCTGTCTTAATACTGCTCCCAATAGCGGCAGGGGTATTCTTGGTTAGTTTAGAACCCTCAACACTGGCATTATCCCAGTAAATTTTTCCAGAATCATCCCTGTTTTGGTAAGCCAAATAAAGGCTGTCACCAATCAATGCAGCACATGGTCCGTAGTCAGAATTGTAACTTTTTGATCCGTTTCTGTTCCAAAGGCCTGTGGGTCGCATAACAGGGTTGGTGATGGTCTCCGTCACAAGTGCGGTTAATCTCAAACCACTTGAAGGAGCTGCATATTCCATATCCCAGCTGGGGAAACTATAGTAGGTGATTGTGGGGTTATTTGCACCATTCATCTGGAGAATAGCACCCACATGCGGATAATACTGGTCTGAATCATGAGAAGAAGGACTATAGTTATTGGGGCTAACCTGCACGTTGTTGCTGTTATAGGGAATCAGCGGATAATTAATGGCGTAGGGGTCATCGGAGATCGCTTCTTCATAGGAGCTACTCCCAACCAAGCGCCCCATATTCAAGCCCATCAGCCCATTTTCAAACAAGGCAAAGCTATGCTCATGTCCCCAAAACCATGCGGCAATATGGTTCCCCATAAAATTGCCAAAATAACTATACAAGTAGGGATTGGCACAGTCTTCACCAAAAGGGTCAGAATTCATATATTCAGCAGATCGTGAAAACAATTGGTGATGTGTCAGCATGATGGTTTTACCACCAAATTGTTGCAATTTGTCCTGGGCCCAGCTTACATCCAAATGGCTTTTCAGGTCCGGTGCCGGAGGTTCCATATAGGTAGTATAATTTCCACTGTCGTTGTAGCCGGTATCCAAGCCAAGAAATTGCCAGCGATTGTCATCGGTACGCAAACAAAAATAACTGGCACTTTGAACAGCTGAAACAGATCCTGGCACATGGGAATTCAGCTTGTCAATTAAATAGAAGTATCCGTCACCAAAATCGTAATACTCATGGTTTCCAGGGATGGTGAAAACGGGTCCCGTGTAGCCGAGCGTGTTTCTGATGACGTTGTAAAAATTATTATCCACTTCGGTTTGGGTCCCTGCATAATAAATATCTCCCAAATGAATGATGCAAGCCGGGGGGGTTGTTCCACACTGGGCCAGCAATTGCCTCAACAATTCTGTTGCATCGGCACAACTTGTGCCCCAGTCACCAAGCAAAATGATCTTGCCTGTTGAAGGCATTTTCCAATCGATTACGCTCTTGTTGGGGTCATAATTCCCATGGCTGTCCACTGGATCCCGGTATTGAAATGTTTCGGTTGTAAACCATTCGAGCGAGTATTGCATAATTGCTTCCCAAACCCAGCGGTGAACATTATCTGTACTATAGGGCCAGTCATCTACGCTATCCAAAATCATTTCGTGGGTAAAAGCTATTCCACTTTCCAACTTGGGGATGACATTAGAAAATTGTTGGGAAGTATAAGCATTAAAGTTAACGGACTCTGGAGCTTCTTTGTCCGGCATGGGGACCTTTTTGCTCTTTGCCGCAGCTTTGATGTGTTGATAGACGCCCTGCATCTGGGGCATTCGTCTGATCTCTGAAATGTGTAGATCAGGATACATTTGGCGAAGCACACTTTCTACGGTGCTTTGCCACCTCGAGAGCCTTGCATCTCGAATGGTTGCAATGGGTGTTGCCATAAGATAGTGATGATTAAAGGTGAAGGTGAAAGTGAAAAAAAATAACACCCAAAACACATTCCACAATTTGTATATTTCCTTATTCAAACTTTATCCTTTGCCCACATTTAAAATTCACACCTTAGATGTCTTTGAAAATCGAAGAAAATGCTCATTTTCAAGCAGGAAAAAATTTAGCACTGTCAACCCCTAACATCTTTTGAGGGGCTTTTACTCTCGCTTTCTTTTCTCAAGTGGGTGTAAGTATTTACCAAAATTTGTTTCTACAGATCAACACATTTTTACTTTCACTTTTCAAAACTTCTATTACTGTTTTACAATCCATCTTTCCTAAGTCTGGTTTTAAGTTCATTTTTTGAAGCAAAAAAGATAGATGCCAAAACCAGGCAAGATGCAGCCATGCAGCCTTAAGCAGCCTTATCTGCTTTTATGAGGTCAATTCCCATTGAATTGGAGAGATATTTGCTACTTTTGCCGAAATTTTATTCAGACACACGCGCATGTATTACAACAACATCATTGAAACAATCGGGAATACACCTTTAGTCAAGCTAAATGCAACTGCAGATCACCTGAAAAGCACGATTTTGGCGAAGGTAGAATACTTCAATCCAGGCAATAGTGTCAAGGACCGCATGGCCCTTAAGATGATTGAAGAAGCAGAAAAGAAGGGTTTACTTAAACCTGGCGGGACCATCATCGAAGGTACTTCCGGCAATACAGGTATGGGATTGGCTTTGGCCGCGGCTGTCAAAGGCTACCGCTGTATTTTCACCATGGCTGATAAGCAATCACAGGAAAAAATTGACATCCTGAGAGCCGTAGGCGCAGAAGTTATCGTCTGTCCGACCAGCGTTGCACCAGAAGATCCCCGATCTTATTATTCGGTTGCAAGAACCCTGGCCAAGGAGATTCCCAACTCCATTTATATGAATCAATATGACAACCCTGCCAATACAGTGGCTCATATTGAGACGACCGGACCGGAGATATGGGAGCAGACAGAAGGCAAAATCACCCACCTGGTGGCGGGTATGGGAACCTGTGGCACGATTTGCGGCATAGGCACCTACCTCAAAGAGCAAAATCCCGATATCAAGATTATCGGTGTCGATACCTATGGTTCGGTATTCAAAAAACTGCATGAGACGGGTGTTTTTGACGAAAAAGAAATCTACCCTTACCTGACAGAAGGCATAGGCGAAGACATCGTGCCGGACAACTGCAATATGGAGGTGATAGACCATATCATCAAGGTGACAGACAAAGACGCTGCGCTCATGACGCGCAAACTCGCGCGCCTGGAAGGCCTTTTTGTGGGCTGGTCCTGCGGATCAGCTGTGCAGGGCGCATTGGAATACGCCTACAGCCAGCAGCTCGGCAAAGACGACCTCATGGTCGTGATCCTGCCTGACCACGGCACACGCTACCTCGGCAAGGTCTATAACGACAACTGGATGAGCGACCACAATTTCCTTGATAAGGAAACCCAGCTGACAGCCAAACAGATCCTGGGGATGAAGGAAAAGCCAGCAGTTATGGTCTATATGGACAAAAACCAGAAGCTTTCTGAAGCCTTGAAAATCATGCGCCAGCAGGGTATCTCACAGATTCCTGTGAAAGAGAATGGCGAAATCATCGGCAGCCTGACCGAGAGCCGCGTTTTGAACGCAGTGCTGGACGATCCTGCCCTGAAAGAATCAGCGGTTTCTTCCGTGATGAGTGATCCGCTTCCTTTCGTTTTACCTTCCACAAGGATTGAGATAATTTCGAAATTGATCAACCAGGAAAATCCCGCAGTGCTCGTACAGGGTGAAAAGGGTGAAGTAGATATTATCACCAAATTTGACCTGATAAATGTACTGGCAAACTGATGATGTGCGGGGAAACAAAAAAAATCCTATTTTTGGGAAATTCTCGCCAATAACTCAGTTTATGAAGAAAATCTACCTCGTATTATTGTTCCTCCCCTATTTGATCAGTTGTGAAGAGGCTGTAGATCCTGAAGTCAAAGCACTGCAGGACAGGCAGGCGGCTTTTGCCTCCTTTTCGCCGGCTTTTGAGGCTATGGCGATAGATACGCTCACAGCTTTTGCCTGCGAAACTGCCACCTACGGACCTCACCTCAGCGAGCCTTTTTCTGATGTGTTGATCAGCGACAGCCTGATTCAGGCTAGTTTCAGTGCTGATTTGCTCGATCAGGCGGGTTTTATGAGAACAGATGAGTCTGGCAACAGCAGCTTCGCTGTAGATAATGAATATTATGCTCTGGGGCGTTTCCCCTATTCAGCAGGTTATGATGCCTACCTGATCGGTGCCTTTGAAAATGAAAGCATGTACAGTACGCATCTCTTTTTGTATGGTAAAAATGCCGGAGATTTCACCTATACCCACACCCTCAACTTCCTGATGGAAGGAGGCGCTTTCAGCTCTTCACGTCAGGCCTGGTTGTACGATTTTGATGGGGATAATATCCGCGATGTCGTCTACATGATCAATGTCAAAGCTGATAACGAAATGGGAGAAAGGGAAAGTTTCATCACAGACAGCATGCGGGCCGAAGTATGGACAGGCAATGGCTTTTCTGTAAAAAGAATTGAGGACACCTATGGGCTTCGTGCTACCTTAAATGGAGAGGAAGGAGAAAGCGGAGAAAGCACCGGAGGAGATATTTCCGAATTTTTCTAAAAAAAATTATGATTTCACACAGCGCCAAAGTCGCCCACAAATACGAAGCTCCAGACTATTATATGCTGGATGACCTGATGACCGAAGAGCAACTGCTCATCCGGCAGACGGTCCGTGACTGGCTCAACCAGCACGCCGCGCCCCATATCAACGATTGGGCCCAGGAAAACCACTGCCCTACTCACCTGATTCAGGGTTTTGGGGAATTGGGCCTGTTTGGTCCTTTCGTAGACGAAAAATACGGTGGGCCCGGCCTCGATTATATGACCTATGGCATCATGATGCAGGAAGTGGAGCGGATAGACTCCGGGCTTCGCTCCATGGTATCTGTGCAGGGGTCCCTGGTGATGTATCCTATCTATGCCTATGGCTCCGAGGAGCAAAAGATGAAATACCTGCCCAAACTCGCCACCGGCGAGTGGATGGGCTGCTTCGGGCTCACCGAGCCCAATCACGGCTCCAACCCGGGCGGGATGGAAACCTACTTCACCGATGAAGGAGATCACTACCTGCTCAACGGTGCCAAAACCTGGATTTCCAATTCTCCTTTTTCACAGATCGCTGTGGTTTGGGCAAAGCTGCGCAAGCCAGGAGAAGAAAAAGAGCGCATCTATGGCCTGATCGTAGAGCGCGGCATGGAAGGCTTCAGCACGCCTGAAATCCACAACAAATGGTCGCTGCGCGCCTCTACTACCGGAGAGCTCGTCTTTGACAATGTCAAAGTGCCGAAAGAGAACCTTTTGCCGGGCAAAAGCGGTTTGGGCGCCCCCCTGGGCTGCCTCGACTCTGCCCGTTATGGCATTTCCTGGGGCGCTGTAGGCGCAGCCATGGACTGCTATTATACCGCATTGAACTATGCGATGGAGCGCCAGCAGTTTGGCAAGCCGATCGCCGGCTTCCAGCTGCAGCAGAAAAAACTCGCGGAGATGCTCACCGAGATCACCAAAGGCCAGCTATTGGCCTTCCGCCTCGGCCAGCTCAAAAACGCTGGCAAAGCCACCACCGCACAGGTCTCCATGGCCAAGCGCAACAATGTCGATATGGCATTGAAGATCGCGCGCGAAGCGCGGCAGGTGCTCGGAGGCATGGGCATCACAGGCGATTACCCCATCATGCGCCACATGATGAACCTGGAATCTGTGATTACCTATGAAGGAACGCATGACATTCACCTGTTGATAACAGGGATGGATGTAACGGGGATTCAGGCGTTTCGGTAGAAAAACAAAGCGATGAATCGCTTTACATCTCGTAGAGACGTATTATAATACGTCCCTACGATTTTAAAACGCCATAGGCGTTTTATTTTTTTTTACATTTCATGCATGAAACCCTATTCACAATTCTTATATCAGGCTGGAACAGGCCGCAACAAATGGGCCCAATACGCGCTGCTTCTGGCGATAGCCTGGGGAGGATCCTTTTTGCTCAATAAGCTGGTCACCTTCTTTGTGAATCCGAATTTATTGGGTTCTGAGCTTTGGGGTTATGGAAATGTGGTAAGGCATGTGTCGGCTGTTGCTTTGCTAATCCTGCTGATGATGCGGATACATCAGCGGCCTTTTAGCAGCTTATTGACAAGCAGGCCTCAGCTTGATATGAACAGGCTGGCCTTTGGCCTGATCGTAAGTGCCGGGCTCCTTTTTGGGTTGGCGGCCCTGGGTATATGGCTGCTCTACGATATGCCCCTTATATGGGCATGGAATGGGGGGAAAAAAGGAAGCGAAATTTTAGGTCAACTGATTTTTTTTCCCATTTCCATTATTGCTTATGACCTATTTTTTAAATCCTATATCCTTCAGGGACTCACGCAGTGGCTTCGTAAGCCTTTGTCAGCCATATTGTTGACGACCCTTATCATCTGGTTAGTGGGCCATTCCTACCTGTTGTGGGGGTTTTTTAGTGGAAATTTAGGAGGTGTGGAGTGGAGTTGGTTTTTCAATTCTTATATTTTTGTCACCTTTTTCCTGCTTATACTGGTCGTCCTGGATGAAGGCATTGAGCTTGCGCTCAGTTTCTCTCTGGGCCAGGTGCTGTACGCCTGCCTCATAGACCAGGAGGCGATGAGGTCCCGGGTTGCGGGTATGGAGAGCGCCTGGAGTGATGACATGGTCTATTTTTTCTCCTACGGCTGGGGCCGCATTCTCGTCATCATTCTCTTCCTGCTCATCGTCTCACGACGCTTTAAGCTGCGTGATCGCAGCATCCTCTCGGTCCCGATTCCACCTGCGGTGGATGAGCAATTTGATCTGATAGATCAGATTGGGCAAAAATAAAACGGAGCCTCTTGCTTTTCATAAATGGCCATTTTCATCGGCAATTGATTATCCTATTTTGTTAATTTGCGCCTTAATTTGCCTTTTTATGCTATTCAATTCCTTAGACTATCTCATATTTCTGCCCACAGTCTTTATAATATACTGGATATTTCATAAAAAAAATCAAGCCCAAAATGTCCTCCTATTAGTATCTAGTTATGTCTTTTATGCATGGTGGGATTGGCGGTTTTTGTCCTTAATCATTTTTAGTTCGTGCGTAGATTATATAGTAGGGAAGAAGATATTTGCTACGGATAAGGACTCCCAAAGAAGAAACTGGCTTTTGCTCAGCTTAGCGGCGAATTTAGGCCTGTTAATCACATTCAAATATTTTAATTTTTTTACGGAATCCTTTGCCACTTCCATGAGTTTATTGGGATGGGAGGTTGACCCCATCACCTTAAAACTAATTCTCCCAGTAGGCATCAGCTTTTATACTTTTCAAACCCTTAGTTATACCATTGATATATATAGAAAGCAGCTAAAGCCTTCAAAAGATCTCGTTGCATTTTTTACCTATGTCAGCTTTTTTCCCCAATTGGTAGCCGGGCCTATTGAAAGAGCCAGCAACCTCCTGCCACAGATTGAAAATAAAAGAACTTTTAGATTCATTCAGTTTAAAGAAGGGCTTTTTCAAATTTCAATAGGTTTTTTTAGAAAAATCGTTATTGCAGATAACCTGGGAGTTTATGTGGATTTGGTATATGGCAATCCTGAAATTCACCACTCACTTACGCTCATTATTGCCACTGTCTTTTATGCCTTCCAAATCTATTATGATTTTGCTGGCTATTCTGATATTGCCATTGGCAGTGCCAAGTTATTTGGCTTTTCATTTAACCAAAATTTTGATCTACCCTACTTTTCAAAATCCCTAACCATATTCTGGAGAAAATGGCATAAATCGCTTTCTTTTTGGTTGAGGGACTATTTATATATTTCACTTGGAGGAAATAGAAAAGGGAATCTGATCACCTATAGAAACTTAATGCTCACGATGCTACTGGGTGGCTTGTGGCATGGAAGTTCCTGGAATTTTATCATTTGGGGAGGAATTCACGGGATTGGACTTGCCATAGAACGCCTGTTCTTTTCCAGAAGCAAAAGGAAAAACCTGGGTGTATTAGGGTATCTTTCAACCTTCAGCATTGTATTATTTGCCTGGATCTTTTTCAGGGCCGCCGATCTGGATAGCGCTTTTCAGATTATACAAAATATTGTACGATTTGATCTTTCAATCCCCTTCATGGAGGATTTCTATAAGTTGGCTATCATCTTATTTATTGGCTTTTGTTTTGATTTATTTATTTATCGAATAAAAAAGCCTCTAGAAAGTTTAGGAGGAGAGATAAAGACGGTTCCGCTCGCATTTATTCTTGCTGTGATAATCATCCTGATTTCTTTACTCTATTCTACATCAGAGAATTTTATTTATTTCCAGTTTTAATAAAAAAAGGTAAAGGCTATGAAAAATGCCCTAAAACTTATCCTGCTTATTTTCATTTTCTCATTTCTGTTAGACAAAGCAGTCTATTGGACAATTAGAAAAATGGGTGATCAGGTATATAGTGGCGAAGCGGTTGGCAAGTTAAACCATTACCTTTTGTTGAAGGATTCAGTGGATATAATCATTTTTGGAAGTTCCAGGACCAATCATCATCTACAACTTGATTATTTTCCTTCTTCAACCTTTAATATGGGCGTGGATGGTACAGCCCTTGTGTATTGCAAAGCGCTCATCAAGCTTTTACCCCCAAAGAAGCCCCAACGGGTAATTTTGCATGTAGATACCAGGCTTGCATTCGATCCTGAGTACACGGGTTTCGACATTGAGCCTTTAAAAATAAAGTACCACCAAATTCCCGCTTTGAGGAGAGAGATTGATCAACACCTTGCTATCAATCCCTTACAAAAATTGTATTGGACTCTCGATTATAATGGCATCACTTTGGGATTAGTGAAAAATTACCTTCAGCCAAAATACAACTACCAAACCTACGATGGCTATGATCCTCTCTTTCCTAATCAGGTTCAAAAAGAAATTTTTAAGGGAATACTCAAGCAAGTAGATTCTACCCAGTGTGAGGACAGCCTCCGCTTAAGTCCGACTTTCAGAAATTCTTTTGAGGAGATTCAGTCCTTTTGTCAGGAAAATAACAAAACCCTGGTAGTCTTTACCTCTCCTCTTTATCGAGACCCTTGTCTTGAGGATAACAAATTATTTGCCGAGGAATTATCCAAAATGGGCATTACCTATTATGACTTTTCCACTTTGTTTGGAGAAAATAGCTCCCTGGATTATTGGAAAGATTTACGCCATCTCGCACATCCCGGAGCTGAAATATTTTCAAAAATATTTGCAGACACTTTAGGAATTAGTCTTTAGGCGGGTACAGTGGGCAGGTACTTTTATTTTGCGCGCTTCGCGTAGGCCACAAACCAGGGGTTCAGGAGATTTTCCTTATTGTATGCCAGCGGCGCGCCGCTTTCGTGCTGGATGACCGAGCCGCCTGCGGCTTCCAATACGGCCTGGGCCGCGGCAGTATCCCACTCCATGGTGGGTGCGAGTCGTGGATATACATCGGCTTTGCCTTCTGCCAGCAGCATAAATTTCAGGCTGCTGCCCATGCTGACAGTCTGAGGCTCGTCCAGTTGGGCGATAAATTGCTGCACAGATTCGCTCATGTGTGAGCGGGAAGCGACGACCCGCAGGCCCTTTTGGGCCATGGATATGGATGGAGCCTTTATAGGCTCAGCCAGGCCGTCCCCTATCTGCCTGAAGGCTCCGCCTTCCAACGAACCATAGTATGTAACATCATTTACAGGCACATGCACCACGCCCATGATCGGCCGATTGCCTTCAATCAGGGCGATATTGACGGTGAATTCACCGTTGCGCTTGATAAATTCTTTGGTGCCATCCAAAGGATCTACCAGCCAGAATTGCTGCCAGTCGCGGCGGGTCTCATAAGGCAAATGCTTGCCTTCTTCGGAGAGGATAGGAATCTCGGGCCTCAGCGCCGAGAGGGCCGCTGCGATGTGCTCATGGGCAGCCTGATCTGCCAGGGTGAGCGGCGAATCATCTGCCTTATAATCTATATCCCCAAAAAGCGAAGGCTCATGATAGATGGCCAAAATACGCTTTCCTGCGCCTCTGGCGATTTCGACTATCTCCTGTATGGGCAATTTCATTTGAATGCTTATTTAGATGAAGCCGCAAAGGAAATCGGCATAGGAAGCAATGTCAAATTTATTTCCTACATTTGCGGCCTTTTCTCACATTAATTCTAGAGATCATGAACGAGAAACAAAATACCTACTTTTCAGATCGACTCACCGAGTGGAAAAAACGTACAGGCGGAGAATCCTGGACGATCTTCAAGGTTATGGCCGAGTTTGTAGAAGGCTTTGAGAAGATGTCTGAAATTGGTCCTTGTGTTTCTATTTTTGGTTCGGCCAGGACGCAACCTGGAACACAATATTATGAATTGGCGGTAGATGTGGCTGAAAAGCTCTCCAATGCCGGTTTTGGAATCATCACTGGCGGTGGGCCAGGCATCATGGAAGCAGGCAACAAAGGCGCAAAAGAGGCCGGAGCCCCTTCAGTGGGCCTGAATATTGACCTGCCATTTGAACAACACTCCAACCCCTGGATAGATAAAGACAAGTCTATTGACTTCAATTACTTTTTTATCCGCAAGGTGATGTTTGTCAAATTTGCCCAGGCATTTGTCGTGCTACCGGGAGGATTTGGTACACTCGATGAGCTTTTTGAATCCCTTACACTGATTCAAACACAAAAAATAGATCGTTTCCCCGTGGTGCTGGTAGGCCGCGAATTTTGGGGCGGGCTGATAGATTGGATAAAAAATACGCTTTTGGAGCAGTACGGCAACATTTCAGCGAAAGATTTGAATCTTTTTAGCCTGGTAGACACCTCCGAAGAGGTCGTCGAAGAGATCAATAAATTTTATACTTCTCATTTGCTAAAACCTAATTTTTAGCCTTACGTAATACTGTTGGCACGTTTTTTAACGTTTTAGTATTCGTTTGCTTTCATTGAGTAAAAGAACCGGTTCCAAAAATAAGTGACGCCATTGTTTTATTCGGTCTAAAGTAAAAAAGCCAAACGGAGATTATCCTGAAACGCCAATTACGCCACAACACAGTCATGTCAAAGTTATCCTATTTTATTGTGCCATTGTTAATCGTCATCGCAGGAGCCTCGATCCTGAGTAGCCGCGAGACGCCGCAAAACGCACAACTTAGTCAACTAAGTGGTCTGCACCGCATCTCAAATCACCTCACGGTTATCTCCGCTGAGTCTCCTGAAGACCTCAACTTCTGCGAAGAGCGGGTTCCTCTCGAAAATTTTGATGTGAAAGAGCGCATGGATCTGGAGCTACAAAAGAATGTTTATTACCATTCCTCCACTGTATTGCTCCTCAAGCGCCGCGGCCGTTACTACGAAACATTCACCCGTATCCTCAAAGAGCAGGGTATTCCCGAAGATATGTTCTTCCTTTCTGTTGCTGAAAGCGGGCTTTCAAATGCCGTTTCGCCTGTAGGCGCCAAAGGCTTCTGGCAGTTTATGCCAGCTACCGCCAAGCACTATGGGCTGGAACTTTCCGGTACAGTGGACGAGCGCTTTCACCCTGAAAAAGCAACTTATGCCGCTACAGAATACCTCAAAGACGCCTACAGACGCTTTGGAGACTGGACGCTGGTAGCAGCTGCCTACAATATGGGTCCCGGTGGCGTGAGTCGCGCTATGCGCACACAGGAAGCAGACAGCTACTATGACCTCCACCTCAACAAGGAGACTTCAGCCTATGTTTTTCGCATCCTGGCTTTCAAAACGATCATGAGCACGCCTTATCGCTATGGCTTCAATGTAAGCGATACCTATGAGCCGATTCCTTATCGTGAAGTGGAGGTGACAGGAAATATTGCCAACCTCGCTGCTTATGCCAGGCAAAACGGATCCAATTACCGCATGCTGAAACTCCTCAACCCCTGGTTGATTTCAGATAATCTGGTAGGCGAAAAAGGCAAAACCTACAGCATTCGCTTTCCTTTAAATCCCGAATCAGTAAGGGCTTACGAAATGGAAATCGTTGACAGAAGGTCTAAAGAAGAGGAAGTAAAAGAAGTGGAAACAGAAATTTCTGTAGAAGCAGATTCTTTGGAAAGTGTAGAATCAGCTGATTCTGTTTCGCAGATTGCTGCCCCTGCTCAGACCAAAGATGCCGCCAGGGATACAGTAAAAAAATAACCTATTTGTTTCAGATAGCGTGAAGCCCGCCTTTTAGGTGGGCTTTTTTTGTTGAGTTGTTTTCATGATTTTAGCATGATTTTTCCACACAATAAACCCTTCATACAAAAACAATATCTTTTATGGTAAAGAAATGGCACCTGATTTTTGGCATGTTGAGCCTCCTTTTTGTCTCAGGCTGTGGCAGCCTGGGCGTCATCCGCACGACCTTCAAAACCATGAAGTCGGGCGAAATGTCTGTGAAAAATTTTCGGCAGGAAATTCCTTTTACCTACATCAAAACCATGATCGTGATAGAGGCAAGGCTAAATGATGAGGAAAAAGCCCGAAAATTTGTTTTGGATACCGGAGCATTGCTTTCCCTCAAAAAATCTGCCTTGCCTGAGACAGGCATCCGAAAAATAGGAGAGCTGCCTGTGGCAAGCGCCAACAGCCAGGTCGGTTACCTGGATGCCATGGTTTTGGATAAAATCAGCATAGGAGATGTGGTTGTGGAAAATATTGGTTTGGCTGTGGTCAATGATGACAGCATGTCCGCTGAAAATCCCGTACTAGGCTGCTTCTTTGAGCAGGTTGATGGGCTCATCGGCTCCAATGTCATGCGATATGCGCGTTGGGAAATAGACCATCAAAGGCAAATCATCACCATCACAGACGATAAGGAGGCATTTCCTCCCGCGAGCAACAGCATCGTTGTTCCTTTCAAAAATACCCCGCAAGGCGTACCCATGGTAACAGGTACAATAAACGGCGGAAAAGAAAGCGCTTTCATCGTGGATACAGGATCAGGCGGCTACTTCCAGCTTCAAAGCAAATTGCTGGAAACACTGGAAAAAGACAGCGCTATCCGCAAAACAGAAATCGTGGGCGAAACGGCCAGCGGTGTCTTTGGGGCAGACAAGGGAAAAACCCTGATGGTAAAAGTGGATAGCATCCACTTACCCGGTATTCATCTCAACAAAGTCATCGCCGGCTCTATCAAAAGCCGCTTTAACCTTCTTGGAAATGCCTTTATGATCCATTACAACAGCGTTTTTGACTGGGAAAAAGAAAGTATCACCTTTACTCCCATTGATAGCAGCTATCAACTGCCGCAGCAAATTGAAAGCTTTGGATTTGGCTTTGCCTACAGCGACAGCATGCAGGGATTGTATATCGCGTCCTTGTATTCCGAAAGCCAGGCGGCAAAAACCCACGGCATAGAAATAGATCTGCCGATCTACTCCATGGCGGGCAAGCCCACCCAAAACATCACCCACTCCCAATACTGTGAATTTCTCCTGCAATCCACTCCCGATAGCATTCAGCAAATGCCTTTGGAAGTCATGCAGGGTGATAGCTTGCGCAAGCTTTTGATTCAAAAAGAAAGCTTTTTGAAGGATTAGCAGATGTGCTCATCAAGGTCATTAAGCAAAGGAAACTTCTGGAGCGGATTAGGCGCAAGAGCCAGCCGCTGGGCCGAAATCCGCTCCAACGATTCGTTTTATTGCTGCCAAAGGCAGCCTGCAAGGGAAAAATGAAGAAAATGGACAATTGAAAATGGAAAATTGACAATGTAAGACCATTCCCTCCATTATCCATTGTCCATTATCCATTATCCATTGTCCATTATCCATTGTCCATTATCCATTGTCCATTATCCATTGTCCATTATCCATTAGTCGTGTTCATTCAAAAGTCGAAGTATCTTACTTGATAATATCCTCTTTTAATCGTTCTTTGAAAAACTGTAATCCGACATCATCTTCTAGCAAAGCAAGCAAACAAATTTTTTCAAGTT
>JAUIGE010000005.1 GCA_030430205.1 Bacteroidia bacterium
AACGGGCAGAAAAACCAAAGCAGAAGAAATTGATTCAAACAAAATTGATTTTCACAAAGATCTGCCCAAATTGTCATACAGAATTGCCGCATAATTTTAATGATTTATTTTGACGGCGTTCCTTAAGAACTTTCTCCGATCGAATGATTTCAAGGTGGGAAATTTTAGGGAGAAAAGCAAGTGATTCACATCATTTCAGCCATTCAGCATATCCCCCTTTGTTTAGCAATTTCGTTATTGTCTGTCCATTCAAATGTAGCAAGTTCAACTCTCTGCTCTCTATTCTCGCCAATCGCCTCTCTATTCTCTGCTCTTTAACAAAACAAGCTTTGAACTTCATCCCTCCTTTGCTATTTTTGGCGAATCAAAAAATCAGAGACTGATGATAAGAATAAGCCAAATAGTTTTTTTTGCCCTGCTGCTGGTCTTTGCAGCCTGTAATTCGACCAAAAAGGTGACCGACAAACCGTCGGCAACCTCAGATAGCCCGATACTGCTCGATTTTGACAAAGAAGATGTCACAAAAGCTGAGTTTGAAAGGGTTTATCAAAAAAATAATGGCGGCTATTCCCAGGCCAAAAACCATACACCTGCACAATACAAGGAGTATCTTGATTTGTATGTGAACTTCAAGCGCAAAGTATTTGAAGCGGAAGACATGGGGCTGGATACCACCCGCGCCTTCAAACAGGAGTTTGAAACCTACCGCCGCCAACTCGCCCAGCCTTATCTTACGGCTAAAGAGGTGGAAGACAAATTGGTACTCGAAGCCTATGATCGTTCTCTTTATACCATCAAAGCCAGCCACCTGCTGATAAATCTGAGTGAAAATGCCTCTCCGGCAGATACCCTCGCCGCTTACCAGCGGATCATGAGCTATCGCGACTCCATCAACAAGGGCTACCACGACTTTGCCTATATGGCAAGCAAATATTCAGAAGACCCTTCTGCCAAAGATAACCAGGGCGACCTGGGCTTTTTTAGTGTTTTCTCGATGGTTTATCCTTTCGAAACTGCCGCTTACAAGACTCCGGTGGGCAAAGTGTCTATGCCTGCCAGAACGCGCTATGGCTACCACCTGATCTATGTTCAGGATAAATTGAAAAGTGGTGGAACCAAGAGAGCCGCTCATATCATCATTCGCATAGGCGAGCGCTACAGCGCCAATGACTCTGCTGCGGCTATCGCTATGGCAGAGGAACTCTACCAAAAACTCAAGAACGGCGCTGACTTTGCCGAACTGGCAGCAGAATATTCTGATGACCCCAGCACAGCACGCCGTGGAGGTGATCTGGGCACAGGCCGTCTGCTTCCTGTCATGGAAGAAGTCAAAATCCGCCTCAATGAGGGCGAGTTTTCCAAACCTTTTTCCACCCGCTTCGGCTGGCATATATTGAAGGTGACGGAAGCTTCTGGCAATAAGACCTTTGAGGAAAACAAGGCAGAGCTTCGCCGCAAGATAGAAGGCGATAGCCGCGCTCAGATAAGCCGTCAGGCTTTGATCAACCGCATCAAAACGGAATATGGATATACCTTTCAGGAAGGTCCTTTCAATGAATTCAAAGGAAGCCTGACTCCCAACTTCCCTCGCGGAGCATGGACAGCTGAGACGCCTGCGCCCGAAGTGTATGGCAAAACCCTCTTTACGCTTAGCCAGGATGGGAAATACAAAAAAACAATTCAGGACCTGGTCGACTACTATACGCGTATGCGCCCTCGTTACCCCAATTTGAATGCTTTGCAGGCAGCGGATGAGGTGCTGAAAAGCTTCGTAGAAAAAGAGCTTGTAGATTATGAGGAAAGCAAATTGCCGGAGAAAAATCCTGAGTATCGTCACTTGCTGAAAGAGTACAGAGACGGCATTTTGCTTTTTACCCTGATGGAGCAGAAAGTATGGAAAAAAGCTGTTGAAGATACCCTCGGACTGGAGAATTACTACAATGCTTATAAAGCAGACTTCGCTGCCAACCGCACCGTAGATGTGCGTGAATACCGCAGCACAGATGAAGAAACCATCAATAAGGTGAAGCAATTGCTGGCGCTCAATGCCACAGATCAGGAGATAGATTCTCTGGTAAGCAGACAGTCTGCCCTGCAACTGAGCATCCGGAGCATGACCTATGAAGAAGGAAAAGGTGATGCCGATCCGGAGCTGTTTTCCGAAAAAGCAGGCTATGTAAGTTCGATCATCAGAACAGCAGATGGGTTCAAAATTCAGCGCATAGCAGCTAGCTATCCTCCTGGGATTCAACCCCTTGACAAAGTAAAGTCCGAAGCAATCACCAAATACCAGGATTATTTGGAACAAGAATGGCTTAAAGACCTATCATATAAGTATCCTGTCGAAATTAATGATGAGGTTTTTGAAAATTTGTTCAAATAACAAGAGACAAAAGCTGTCTCTGTGGTCTTACCAGGCGATACTGCTGATCTGTCTTGCCAGCATGCTAACGGCTTGTGAGCCGGGTGGCACAGGTATGGATGACAAGGAAGTCATCGCCAGCTATGGTGAAATTCCCCTTTACAGGGAGGAAATGGACTATTTCCTCCCGCGCTGGGAAAATCCTGCGGACAGCGCCCGTCTTGCCCAAATTTTCATCGAAGATTGGATGAAGGCCCAGGCAATCGCAGAGCGTGCCAGCAACGAGATCGGAGATCTGGAAGAAGAGGTCAGCTACAAGCGGAATGATTTTGAGCGGAGGCTGATTGAGTTCAAATTTGCCCAATACCTGATCGCCACCCAATTGGATACGGTGATTTCCGAGCAGGAAATTCGCAACTATTATCTAAAACAACCTGATAAATTTATCAGCCAGGCCGTTTATTATTCGCATTTCTTTGTGAAAACAGAAGTCAATAATCCCAGCAGGGAAGTGAGCTGGATGCGTTCCGATACCCGGGAACAGATAGATGCACTCGCTGAATGGTCCCAAAAGGAAGCCGTTGAGTTTAAGTTGGATAGTTCTTTTGTGACTCAAACTGCAATAAGCAGTGTGCTGGAAGGGTCTCGTTTGAACATTTCTTACCTCCGATTGAACAATGTCTATACCTTTACCCAAAGGGAAGAGGACCAAAACTATTTTGTGATGTTCAAGTTGTTGGAGGAGGTAAAAGAGGGGGAATTGATGCCTCTAGGCATGTGCAGAGAAATAATTCGGGACATTTTATTAAATCAAAGAAAAAATCGTTTGGTACAAGCGACGGAGACAGATCTCCTGAAAAATGCCAAGGCAAGCGGTAAAGTGAAAATAGTCGGGGCAGCAGAATAATCATCAAAGGCAGCTTTTAGCAAAGCCTTTGCGTCTAGGCAGGGAGTTTAACCGCAAATACAAAAAACAATGAAGATGAGTTTTCGCATCCTTTTAAGTCTGATACTCTTTCTTCCCATCAGCCAACTTCGGGCTCAGGAAGAAATCGTAGACCGCATTCTTGCTGTCATTGGAGAAGAAATTATCCTCCAGTCAGATGTCGACAACCAATATGCCTATCTGCAGATCAACGGCAAGAAAGACGAAGGCAATATGCGTTGTGAGGTGATGGATCAGTTGATCGTTTCCAAACTGCTATTGGATAAAGCGCGTCAGGACAGTATCGTGGTATCTGATGAGCAGGTAGACTCTGAAGTGGAGAGACGTATTCAGTATTTTATAGGGCAAATGGGCAGTGAAGCTCAGTTTGTGAATACCTATGGTAAGAGTGTCGCCCAATTTAGATTGGATATATGGGAAGACATCCAGAAGGAACTTCTGATCGATCAAATGCAAAATATCCTGATCTCGGGTCAGACCATCACGCCCCGGGAGGTAAAGCAGTTTTTCAAAGGAATGAACATTGACTCGGTGGGATTTCTTCCCGCAGAGATGCAACTGAATCATATAGTTGTTGTCCCTCCTTTTGACAAAAACAGCAAAGAGGAGGCAAAAGCAGCTTTGAGAGATATCCGCAAGCAAATAATAGAGGACGGAAAAGACTTTGGCTTTATGGCCATTGACCATTCTGACGGGCCTTCAGGCCCGAGGGGAGGAAGCCTCGGTGAGGTCTACCGTGGACGAATGGTGCCTGAATTTGAGGAGGTGATTTATAGCTTGCGCGAAGGCGAAGTATCTGATGTGTTTGAAACCGAATTCGGTTTTCATATCGCCAAAGTACATAAAATCAAAGGGCAGGTGATCGAATGTAGCCACATCCTGAAAATTCCCAGGAGGAGCGCCAATGCCGATTCCATCGCCATGGACAGCCTGCGCAAGATTCTTGCACTGATATCCTCTGATTCGCTAACCTTTGAGCAGGCAGCCATCCGTTACTCACAGGATCGCGCCACCAAGGATTGTGGCGGCTGTATCTCCGATCCCCGGACCGGGGAGTTGCGCATCCCACTCGATCAGTTGGATTCGGATCTCTACTTCAAGGTAGAAGACATGAAAGTTGGGCAGATCTCTGAGCCCCTGGAATTGAGCTTGCCAGATGGTACCAATGCCTTTCATGTGATCTATGTGAAGCGCAAGATTCCCCCCCACAGACCAAGCCTGGAAAATGACTACAAGAAAATTCAAAAAGCTGCTTTGCAGTACAAGCAAGCAGAGAAATTTGAAGAGTGGTTAGAGTCCGCTAAGAAAAATATCTATATTGACATCAAACCAAACGTATGCAGTAATGCACTAAAAAGCTGGATAGAATAATGCTTAATTTTAATTCTGAAGTTGAAGCCGCAGAGGCACTTGCCGATAAATATCGCGCACTGAAGCAGGAAATTGCTAAAGTTATTATTGGACAGGAAGACGTAGTTGATAAGCTATTGATCGCCCTTTTTTGTCGTGGTCACGCACTGTTGGTGGGAGTTCCGGGTCTGGCTAAGACCTTGCTCATCAGTACGATAGCGGAGATTTTGGACCTGAAATTCAGCCGAATTCAGTTTACCCCAGACCTCATGCCATCCGATATCCTGGGTACAGAGATTCTGGAGATCGATGATGATACCAATAAAAAGTATTTCAAATTTATCAAAGGACCTGTTTTTGCCAATATGCTCCTGGCGGATGAGATCAACCGTACCCCTCCCAAAACGCAGGCAGCTTTGCTGGAGGCGATGCAGGAGCGAAAGGTGACGATCGCTGGCGAAAACCATGTGCTGGATGCTCCTTTCTTTGTTTTGGCTACCCAAAACCCCATCGAGCAGGAAGGTACCTATCCGCTGCCTGAAGCTCAGCTTGACCGCTTTATGTTCAACATCATTGTTGATTATCCTTCTATCCAGGAGGAGATTGAGATCGTTCGCAGAACGACCACAGGTACAGCGGAGAAAGTCAAATCCATCATGTCTCAGGAAGAAATCCTGTTTTTTCAGGAGTTGGTGCGCAAAGTGCCTGTCACCGACAATGTCATTGAGCATGCGGTAAGACTTGTCAACAAGACCCGTATCAGCACCGAGCATGCTTCAGAGCAGATCAAATCCATGATTACCTGGGGCGCAGGCCCTCGTGCTTCGCAGTACCTGATCCTGGGTGCCAAAGCACATGCTTTGCTGCGTGGCAAATATTCTCCTGATGAAGAAGATGTAAATGCTGTGGCAGTTTCTGTGCTGCGTCACCGCATCGTGCCTAGCTTTACCGCTGAGGCTGAGGGGATTACTGCTGATGATATCATCAGGAAGTTGTTCTAGAAATTACGTTTACAACAAATACGCATCTCTCCGTCACTCCGACTCTCCGTTCCATTTTAGCTTGTAATGCTAAACGGAGAGACGCAGAGGCGGAGAGAATTTTTTTTAAACCATCATGCAACTAACTGAACATAGATTCGAAGCGCATCCCGATAAAGGCGAAGTATCCGCCATACTGCTCAAGCCCGAAGGTGCTACGCACTTATTGGTGCTGGGCCACGGCGCAGGCGCCGGGATGACCCACGCCAATATGGAAAGCATTGCCCAGGCAATGGCAGAGCAAAAAGTAGCTACTTTTCGCTACCAATTTCCCTATATGGAAAGGGGAGGAGGGCGCGACGCCCTTCCGGTAAGCCTGGCCACCGTCCGCAATGCGGTGGTAGAAGCAGCGAAGCTGGAGCCGGAATTGCCCTTGTTGGCCGGAGGCCACTCCTTTGGGGGACGTATGACGTCGCTTGCGGCGGCGGAGGAGGCCCTTCCGGGCGTCAGGGGATTGATCTTTTTTTCCTTCCCCCTCCATGCGCCAGGCAAAGCCAGTGACCACCGTGGCGCGCATTTGCCGGATATTAGCGTACCCATGCTCTTTCTCAGCGGCGATCGCGATACTTTCACAGATCATGCGTTTTTCCTGCCTTTGATCAAAAAATTAGGAGACAAAGCAAAGCTTCATCTCCTTGAAACTGGTAATCATGGATACAAAATCCTCAAGCGGACGAGGACAAATCCAGATGATATTTTTGTGGAAATAGGGAAGGAAGTTAGGGCCTGGTTGGATACTACTTTTCAATAACAAACTTCTTCGTCACAACCGCACCGTCCATTTTCACCTGAAGGAGATATATTCCATTGGCCAGCTTATTATCCTCTTCTTCATAGGTAAAGAGCTGTCTGGTCGCTTCAATATATCCACTAAACACCTTGTCAATGATTTGGCCATTCAGGTTGAGGATATGAATGTCAACCTCTCCTGCCTGCTTGACTTCAAAGTCAAAGTGAAGTTTGCCCTGAGAAGGATTGGGGAAAATGGTCCAATCACTTATGAATGAATTATCTGAAAAAGTTTTTCCTTTGGCAAATCTGGCGTTATCCTCTCCCGCCGGAACCTTATCCATCCATGTATTTTTATTCTTCTTTGTATCCGAAGTAAGCTCTTTTTTCAATTCTATAATAATCACAGTTTTCTTTTTTCCGTAGCGCTTTTCAGCTACTTCGTCAGTAATCAAAGTCCAGGCCTCAATATCTTCAGGAGGAGTAGTTGCAATGAATAATTGGAAAGCCTCCCAGGAGATAAAGCATTTCCCATCCTTTTTAATGAGGAGGACTTCTAGTTCCTTTTCCGGAGATTCTCCCACAAGTTCCATGGAAGGCCCCATGATGAAAGTATTATCCTTTTCATTGCCTTTATCATCGAGGCTTATAAATCTGATTTCTTCAAATTCCAGGATGACTTTCTGCTTATTCTCAAACTGTAAATCCTTGCATTCTTTTCTCGGAATATCCTCGACTTTCTCTCCTACCGGATGAATGTCTTCAACTACGATTCCTTCATCTTCCCCTACCGAATGAGGATGTAATTCTTCATCAGCATGATTAAATGCATTTTCCGCTTTAGGAATAAACTCCGTAACCGTTTCTGTATCAAAAGATAAATCTTTCTCCTTCTTCGGGAAATCTGGAAAGCGCATGGCAACGCCCTTTTGGCCAGGCTTTAACAGATGCTTAGGGATCGGGCCAATGCTAAATCCAATAGAGGATTTTCCTTTTTCAGGATTACGAATCATCTCTAAATTTAACAAGCCTGCATTCTGAAATTCTGATTTGGAATGTTTGTCTTTATAGGAAATTTCCATGAAATACCAGTCAGGCTCAGGGATGCTTTTTTCAAGCTTAAAATCAACTCCTAATTCCTTGAGTTCTTGTTGTAATTGAGCTATATCACTGTTTTTCGCTGTAATCAGATCAATAACCAGGTTAATTTTTTCTGCTGTGACGCTAAGCTTATAGGGTTCACCTTGTTGGGCAAAAATGTTATAGGCCTCAATTGGAGATGGTTCTTCATCATGAGAGGCTGCAATGTCAGTCTGTACTTTTTGGGGAGTATTTTGGGCGTGTAAGTCCTGCTGGAAAGAAGTGAAAACAAACAGCATCAAACAAAAAGTAAGAATGCCGATTCCGCTTATTCCAGGGGCTGTTCTTTGTGGTGTAGCCTGACCAAAAAGACGTTGTACTCTATTCGTGAACTGTGATTTATTACCTGAAAAATTCATGACGAGATGGTTTTGATGGGTGGTAGATAGTTTTTGAACCGCAATCAAAGCCTGAGCATAGGTGATCTGATCACCACTCCGTTTCAGCACCTGGTCGTCGCAACAGTGCTCCCTTTCCTGCTTCAACTGGCGGTAAATCCACCAATAGGCAGGGTGATAGAAGAATAGAATTTCGACCATCGAAAGCAGAAGATTGACTAAATAATCTGCCCTTCGGACATGGGCGAGTTCATGTAAAAGAATCGCTTCTATTTGTTCGGGAGGTAAATTGCTAAGCAAACTAGCGGGAATGAGGATGACGGGGCGAATAAAGCCCATGGCCAGGGGTTCCTGAATCTTTGAAGAGATCAGCAAGCGCACCTGTTGTGAGATGGCGAGTTGTCTTTTCAAAGCGCTGAGTTTGCGTTGCCAGGCAGCTTCGGGCTGCCAGACATGCCGTCGCGGAAGGCGGTATAGGTAGATCATACTACCCATGAAGCGCAAGCTCCAAAACATAACACCCAGTAACCAAATTCCTACCAGGTAGGGGAGAAAAGGCTGTAAGTGATTGCTTACATCTGCAAGCGAAAAGGCACTGCTCTCAGCAGAAATTCCCTCCGATGAATAAAGAACTTCATTCGAATCAGGAATAACATCGATTGCCAGCAGAGTGATCTCCGCTGAGAGAAGTGGCCCTTCTTCTGGCAGATGCTGCCAGCATGTGACGGCTGCCCAGAGCAGCATGAGAAATATCGCACCGACGCTAAGTCCATAGCGTAAAACCGCTGCGCGGTTGGGAATCAGGAATAACAACAATCGCAAAACAAGCGCGATCAGGATGCCTTGCCAGGTGGCATGGAGCAGGGTCCAGCCAATGGTTTGAACGAGGGGAATTTCGGTAAATGTCATCATGATTTCCCTTCTTTCTTTTTGGTATCCAACCATTGCTGAAGCTCGTCCAACTCTGTCTCGCTTACCTGTTCGTGCCCAAGGGCATGCATCACCATATCCATAGCAGAGCCTTTGAAGGCGGTATCAAGTAGCCGGTCAAACAGCTGCTGCTGGATGTCGTCTTCCTGAATCGCGGCATAATAGCGATGAGATCGCCCTGAGCCTCTGCGGCCCAATACTTTCTTATCCTCATACATGCGCTGCATCTGCTTCAATGTGGTGGTATAGCCCAATTCGGTTTCCCGCTTTTCGTTGAGTGCTTCGTGGACCTCGCGTACCGTTGCCTGGCCTTGTTCCCACAATACCTGCAGGATTTCCAGCTCAGATTCTGTTGGTTGATATTTCTTTGGTAAACTCATGACTTGATGTTTTTCCTGATTCTGGTGCAATGTATACGACAGTTGTCGTAATTCCAAATTTAATTACGACATTTGTCGTAAAAAGATTTTCCTCCAAGTTGGACAGGGAGGATGCCCTTGTCATAAAGACGTTAGGATCTCAAACTTATCACCTCAATTATCCACTTAATTTCAACTTTCCGTGTGAGGGAAAAGCCTTTTCCGCCCTTTTTGCTACCAAACCAGCCAATTCTGCTGGAAGATCATTTTCAATCAAGTTTCATGATCTGCAGCTTCCATTCCCCGCCATGGCGGCCGGGGACAGAAAAGGGTTTTATTTCATGCGCATCGACAAATGCCTGCATTTCTGGGGAGAGAGTTGTATTGACAGGATAAAGCATAACCAATTGCGAAGCTCCTTCTATCCTCAGTTTTTGGATAATATCAGGCGTAATGGCACTGATGTTCATGGGCCAGCCTTTGCGGCGGGCTCTGTACATCAGGAAGGGACTGCGGGGGTCCTGATGCCTTCCGGCAAGGATAAGGAATTCATTGGGATCGGTATTTTCCTGAATATGTTTTCCCGCTTCAACATAGAGCATATTTACCTCATAAAAGGTGCCTGTATGTGGATACTTTGTCCATTCACTTCTGACGACATTTTCCCCTATTACCAGCGCCAAAAGAGTCAGGCTGATGGCTAGTCCCCATCTTGTATGGCAATACTGGACGAAAAGCGCAATGGAAAGCGCAATAAAAGGCAGAAAAGGAATCTGGTAATAATCGTGCTGGATATTCAGGTTGAAAAAGATCAGGTAATAGAGGACGACTCCCAGGAGCCACATCCAAACAAATAATTTGTTCTTTCTATTGACGATCCAACCTCCAGCCATCAGGAGCAGGCCGGAAATTCCGGCCAACTCCAGGCTGAGCCTGCTCAGCTGCATGCTCCAGATCTGGGCGCTCATCCTTTGCGCCCAGGTGCCATAATACCAGCCTCCCATGTTTATCATGGGGTGATAGCCTGGGATAAACGACCAGTCAGGGGCGGCGCCATTGATGTGCTCAGCATGCTGTCGCCACAGCACAAAGAGGATCACAGGGATCAAAAGCAAAGGAAAGAATGGGATTCTTTTTCGGAAGTGGGGATGCCTGAGCATCAGGACAGCAGCTGCAGGGCCAAAGGCAAATACAGTCGGAGCTTTTACCAAAAAAGCCAGGCTGAAAAGGCAACTGGATGCCAGCCAGTACGACCATTTGGGATGGTCCAGCCCTTTCAGCAAATAATAAAGACCTGCCAACCCAAACATCAGGGTGCTGAAATCTACATGAATGGCCCGTGAATAATAGAGCGATAGCGGAAGGGCGAGGTAAATAAGGATACTCAGGTAGGCCAGGCGTTGATCAAAAAGGTAAGCAATGATTTTTCCCAAATAAAAAGCAGAAGCCAGAAAAAAGAGCAGAAAAACCAGTCTCGCCACCTCATGATGTGGGCCAAACAGCCGATAAGCCCAGGCTACAATCGCTTCCGGCAGCGGAAACTCCAGCGCAGTGACGCCATAATTGCCCATCCAGCATACCTGCGGATGCAGCAAATCCACTCCATTTTCATAAAAGTCATAAATATAATGAGCCGTATCACATTGCCTCCAGGAATGTGGATCATCAATATAAGGCCCCAGGTGGTAAAAACGCAGACCTATAAGCAATGATGCTAGCAGAATAAATATGTATATTTCCAGTGTGGAAAACTTGTCTTTTGACATGCTAAAGCTAATTTTGTATTTTCAGCCAATGAGCGACAGAGGACCAAACACCTTTCAAAGAAAGGAAATAAGTTTTAGTTTTGGCTATACCTTTGATTAACATCTACTTTGAACCGTATGTATAAGCTTTTTTTCAAGACAGCACTGATCCTGGTTTTTCTGTTTGCTGGCTATGCCTTTGGACAAAAAGGCCTCAAACTGGGCGCGATTGCTATGCCAACTGCTTCAGTTTTGTTTAATCCCGATGACAGCAAACTGGATGGCGATCTTTTCCAATATGAGCCACTTGTGGGTATGACCGCAGGAGCTGTATTGGGATGGAATCCCGGGGACAATTTTGGCATTCGCCTGAATGTCCTGTACTCGGATGCCGGTGGCCGCTACTCAGCTCGCGAGAGCTTTGTGGATCGTATCAATTACACCACACGTCTGGAGTACCTCAAAGTTCCTTTGATGATCGGTCTTCACACCAATTCATATCGCCGCAAACTGATGTTCAGTTTTTATGCGGGCGGACAAATGAATTATATCATCCGTGCTACCCAATTTAATGACAATCCGGCTTTTGAGCCGCCTTTGCCACCCAATATCACCGACTATCCTGATGCCTATGCTCAGTATGAGCCGATGAGTTACAGTGCTTTGGCAGACTTTGGTCTGGACATTTTTTTGGTGGATGATTTCACCCTCAATCTTCACCTGAGGGCTGAATATGGTCTGACGGATTCAGAAAACAAAAGCGCCACTTACCGCCTGACAGAAGGGGGACAAACGCAGGATGTGCGCTTCTATCCACGTAGCCGATCAGCTACCACTGCTACTTCTTTGGGGATTTCTATCGGCCTGACCCGTACTTTTGGTGCGAAGCAAAATACCGGCATCCCCGGTTCGCCGATTCCTTGATCCAGAAATTAAAAATATATTTATGCCCCTCCGGATGCATCCCGGAGGGGCTTTTGTGTGTCATAATAGCCGTCTATGTTTGCCTATTTAAAAGGAATTATCACCCAGTTAGAACCCACATTTGCGATAGTAGAATGCAATGGGGTAGGCTATCGCGTGCTGATCAGCCTGAGTACGCATAGCAAATTGCAGGGCAAAAAGGAGATAAAAATATTTACCCACCTGCAGGTCCGCGAGGACTCTCACAGCCTTTACGGTTTTGCCGAGTTCAGCGAACAAAGCCTTTTTGAGCAGCTGATCACCATCTCAGGCGTAGGCGCCAATACTGCCTTGACCATGCTCTCAGGCCTTTCAGCGGACGAATTGGTGCAGGCCATCCGCATGGAAGATGTCATGAGCCTGAAAAGAATTAAAGGCATAGGTGCCAAAACAGCTGCAAGGATCGTTCTGGAGTTAAAAGATAAAATCAAAATGGATAGTGGCGCTTTTGTTCCCACAGGAGCAGGCGGAAAACCCAATACAACAGCATTAAAAGCAGAGGCTATCGCTGCGCTGGCTCAGTTGGGATTTTCAAAATCAGATATGAGCAAGCGCATGGACCGCATCCTAAAAGAAATACCAGCGGATGAGCTCAGCGTCGAAATCCTGGTGAAAATGGCATTGAGAAATCCAAATTGAGATTTTTTATTGCATTTTAAGCTTGATTCCCGATTTGTAGTTTTATCTTTGGAATGGCTTTTGTCCCTAATCTCTATTCTCTATTCTCTAATCTCTACTCTTAAAACAACACCATACTTAAATTCCGTTTCCTGCCTATGAGTTAAATGCTATACCTTTTTTGACATTTTGCATTAGATCATTATTAACAAGACGAAACCTTGTCAAAGTCAAGTATAGCATTGATGGTTTCGGCACTGGCTCTCCTATTTATAGGAAAAAGCGTGGCCGACTCATTCCGAAACGGGACATTCCGTAATTCTTTGTTTGCATTCGATATGCTGGATGATACGCCTCCGCGTGGATTTCAGGTAGATCAGGATACATCCAAGAAGAAAAACCCCAATGACCGGCAGGGTGATGCCACCCGGCAACCCTATGTCTCTCCCTTATTTCTCCCCAATCCGAGTAATTTTAAAACCACTTTTGAGCTTGAAGAAGACCTGAGTGGCTACTCTATCTATGAGCGGGCGGGCAAAGTTGATGTCCGGGGACCTTCCTACATTACCTTTGATGATTACCTGAAATACCGCAAGGAAAACGGCATCGCAGATTATTATAAACAGCAATCCTTGGTGGAAAGCGGGGAAAAACGAGATGGACTCGTTCCTACTTTTGAGCTGGGAGAGATCAGCGATATCTTTGGTGGAGGAACTGTCGAAATCCGTCCCAACGGTTTTGCAACCCTCAATTTCTCGCTTGACCGCAACCGGACCGACAACCCTACCATGCCTTTGCGGACTCAAAGGGTCACCACCTTCAATTTCGATCAGCAAATACAGCTGGGCGTTACAGGTAAGATCGGTAACCTGATGAACCTGAATGTCAATTTTGACACCAAGGCTACTTTTGACTTTGAAAATCAGCTCGCGCTGAAGTGGAAGGGCCAGGAGGATCAGATCCTACAGGCAGTAGAAGCAGGGAATGTGACATTGCCATTGGGTAATACCCTGATTCAGGGTCGCCAAAACCTTTTTGGCCTCAAGACAGCCCTGAAATTTGGGCCTGTGAACATCACGGCTGTGGCTTCTACAGAGCGTGGGCAGGCGAGCCAGATTTGCTCGCAGGGTGGCAAAGGCGTGCAAACGCCTTATGAGGTCGAAGTCGCCCGTTATGACGAGTATCGTCACTATTTCCTGGGCCATTACTTCCGCTCACGCTATGAGCCGGCCATGGCAAACCTGCCACAGGTCAATTCTACCGTTCGAATCAACCGTATCGAAGTCTGGATCAACAACGCCCGGGGGGCAACCACTGCCAACAACCGCTCTGCGCTGGGATTTGTGGATTTGGGGGAAAATGAAAGAACCTCTCGCGACGGCGGAAAAGGCCGTCTCTTCAATAATATTCATACCCAAAACACGGGTATCACCTTGTTGGATAATGATGCCAACGACCTCTATGACAAACTACAAGCCAACCCGGCAATCCGGGATTACCGCACAGCGCCGGGCGCGCTGACCAATGAGGGTTTGGTCGAAGGTCTTGATTATGAGCGCGTTACGAATATGAAGAAGCTGGAGCAAAATGAATTCAATTTTGATCCGCAGTTGGGATATATTTCCCTTAATCAGAAAATGGTAGCCAATCAGGTGCTGTTTGTTGCTTTTGAATACACCCTCAACGGACAGGTCTACCAGGTAGGTGAATTTTCACAGGATGTGCCTTCCAACGGAAGTTGTACAAATGTGCTTTTCCTGAAAATGCTGAAGCCTGCTTCTGTCAAGCCGATTTACCTTGATCCCGCCGGAGAGGAGAGATTTTATCCTGCATGGGACCTGATGATGAAAAACATTTACAATGTTGGCTATGGCATCAACCAGGAGGGTTTTTTCCTGGATATCCTGTACAATTCCGGCTCAAGTGATGGAAAAATCAACTATTTCCCTACCGGCCCGCTTTCCAATCGCCTTTTCCTGCAAACCAGCGAACTGGACCGTTTGACAAACAATACAGCTCCCAACCCGGATAATATCTTTGACTATATCGCTGGCAGGACGATTATTCCTGACCGGGGTCTGGTCGTCTTCCCTGTGCTGGAGCCTTTTGGAGATTATCTGCGCAGGCAATTGGGCAATGATCAGGAAGCCATTCGGAAATATGTTTTCGATCCCTTGTATGACGGGACGCAGGTAGATGCGATTCAGCTTTTTCCTCAACTGAATAAATATACGCTGGAGGGTTACTATAGCTCCGCGGGGGGAAAAGACATTTTGCTCAATACCTTCAACCTGCAGGAAGGAAGTGTGACGGTGACTGCCAACGGTCAGCCCTTGCAGGAAGGACGGGATTATATCACGGATAATTTTGGGGGAAAAATCACCATTTTGCGGGAAGACCTGCTTGTGACCAACCAGGAAATATGTGTTTCCTACGAAAGCGCATCGCTTTACAATGTGCAGAGCAAGTCTCTGCTGGGAGGTCGGGCCGAGTATTCGCCTTTCGAAAGCCTCAACCTGGGGCTTACCCTGCTGAACCTTTCTCAAAGGCCTTTTACCCAGAAAAACAATATAGGCGATGAGCCTTTTTCCAATACACTTTGGGGGATAGATGCAGCTTATCGCACAGAGTCAGAGTGGCTGACCAAAATGGTGGATAAGCTTCCGCTTATCAGTACCAAACAGACTTCTACCTTTCAGGGAAATCTGGAGTTTGCCCAATTTAGGCCTGGATTGCCCCGGCAGATTCAGACAGACCGGGACGATAGCAATATTTACCTGGATGATTTTGAAGCTTCCAAAACAACTTTTTTGTTGCAGGGATTGAATACCTGGAAATTGGCTGCTTTTCCGGAAAATAACCCCGAAGTTCTGGATCCATCACTGACGGATATGAATGAGCCTTTGGCGAAAAACTTCACGCGGGCAAAGCTTGCCTGGTATCAGATTGACCAAAGTTTTTACTTTGGTACAAGCTTTGGCGGTGCAGGCAGGCCGCAAATCCCGGATGGCGACAACCGCAGCAATTACACCCGGCAGATCCTGCCCAATGAGATTTTTCAGCAAAGAAGTGTTCCTATTGGCTCGGGCGGACAATTGACTTTTGACCTGTTTTATATCCCTGACGAGCGTGGCCCTTATAACTACAGCACCCATGTAGATCCTCAAAGCGGTAAATTGCTGAATCCAAAGGATAACTGGGCGGGAATCACGCGCCCAATCAGTGTCAACAATGATTTTGAGGCGACGAATGTAGAATTCCTTGAATTCTGGATGATGGATCCTTTTCTGGATGAGCCTGGGCATACTGGGGGTAAAGTGATGCTCAACCTGGGTAGGGTGAGCGAAGATATTCTCCCGGATAACTCTATTTCACTTGAAAATGGACTTCCCCGCAGCGCGCAGGACACTGCCATCATCGACTCAACGCCCTGGGGGCGTGTGCCTGTCTGTCTGCCTCCCAACCAGACTTTTTCCAATAATCCAGATGAGCGCATATTTCAGGATGTAGGTCTGGATGGATTGAGCAATGCCAATGAGCGGAGCTATTTTCAGTTTAGCTTCCTGATGCAGATGGAAAATATACTGGGCGCCAACAATCCTGCCTACCTGGCCCTGGTAGAAGACCCGAGTTCAGATGACTTCATTCACTTCCGTGATGCCGATTATGATGTGACGACAGAAGGTATTTTGAAACGCTATACCAAGTTTAATGGTCTGGAAGGCAATTCTCCTCCCGGTCAAAATGCACAGAGCAATGGCTTTGTTCAGATCGGATCGCAGGAGCCTGATACGGAGGACATTAACAAAAACGGTAACCTCAGCACATCGGAAGAATACTTCCAATACGAAATTGACCTGCGGCCCAACCGCATGCTTCCCGGCCAAAACTACATCGTGGACAGTGTGCAGAGTTTTACAGAAATCAACAATGTCACCATACCTGTTACCTGGTTTCAGTTTCGTATACCGCTGGCAGGCCCTCAGGCAGAAGCCATCAACAATATCTCCAACCTGAAGGCCGTGGACTTTGTCCGCATGTTTTTGACAGGTTTTGAAGACTCCGTTGTCCTTCGGATGACTGAGTTTCAATTGGTTTCTACACAATGGCGGACCTTTAAAGATAAAGTTGCCTTGCAGGACGCCTGTCCTATTATAGGCCCTGCTGGAGCTGATACAAAATTTGAGATCGGTAGTGTGAGTTTGGAGGAAAACTCTTCCAAAACGCCTTTCAACTACATCCTGCCGCCGGCGATTGAGCGGCAACAACTCAACGGCGGTACCGCCGGTTTTGTGCAAAACGAGCGCTCGCTCGCTATGGTGGTGCAGGACCTGATGCCGGGCGATGCCCGGGGAGTATTCAAAACTGTCAGTTTTGATTTGCGAAACTTTAAGCGGCTCAAATTATGGATACATGCAGAGGCAATAGGAGACCCTTTCCAGGCCAATGTGGTGGACTCGGGTGATGCGACAGTATTTATCCGAATGGGCATTGACAATACCGAAAACTACTACGAATACGAAATGCCGATCACGCCTTCTGACCCTCTGGGCTCTCCAGCCATGGTCACGAATGTGTGGCCATTGAGCAATGAGCTCAATATGGAGATTGGCTTATTGGCGATAGCCAAAGCCGCGCGGAATCGCGATGGCTTCAACCGCCTGGATCCCTATTACTATACCGATGACCTGCCCCCAGGTCACCGAATCACCGTTGTAGGTACGCCCAATATAGGGGATGTCCGCAACATCATGATCGGGGTGCGCAACCCGCGCCCCTGTGATCCTTTCAATCCTGATGACAATATAGACATCGAGGTATGGCTGAATGAGCTTCGCGTGACCAATTTTGATGCGACACCCGGCTGGGCTGCGAGAAGTAATGTCAGCCTTTCGCTGGCAGATTTTGCGCAGATTCAGGGCTCTATTTCTAACAAGACACCGGGTTTTGGTGGCCTGGATCAAAAAGTCAGCGAAAGAAGCCAGGAAAATACTTTGCGCTATGATGTGGCCGGAAACTTTACCCTGAGCAAGTTTTTCCCAACGGATTGGGGCGTAAATCTGCCTTTGTATGTCACCTATGGTGAGCAGCGTATCACCCCTCGCTATAACCCTCGCGAGCCGGATATTCTGGCAAAACCCTTGCTGGAAAGTATCTCTGACAGAGAGGTGCGCGATAGCGTGCGGCAGGAATTTCAGGATTTTACGCAGAATAAGAGCATCTCGCTCAATAATGTTCGCATCGGCGGAGCCGGTGGCGGCGGCGTAGGCGGCGGCGGTGGCCGGGGAGGAAAGGGCGGCGGATTGCCGGGAGCGGGACAGCAGCCCGGTGGAAAAGGCGGCGAAGGAAAAGGAGGTGGATCAGGTGTCCCTATGCCCTGGAGCCTCTCCAATTTTGACTTTACCTATGCCTATAGCGATTATTTTCATCGCTCGGCATTCATAGAGCGGCTGAGCCGCACCAACCACCGCTTCACGGTAAACTATCGCTACAACTTCCAGCCGGTCAATATCGAGCCCTTTAAGCGCTGGAAGCGCAAGAACCCCCTCTCCACCTTTAACTTCAATCCGGTGCCTTCTTCCTTCTCCATGACATTGGATGGAAATCGTGATTTTGAGGAAAGGAAAATGCGTGCAGGAAGTACGTTTGGAGGAAATATTGATCCTACTTTCTTCAAAAACTTCATGCTCAACCGGACCTATAACCTGACATGGAATATGACCAAAAGCCTGAATCTGAACCTCAGTGCGACCAATATGTCGCGGATAGATGAGGTGAGAGGTTATTGGACAAATGCAGATTCGCTCGAAAGGGATTCGGTGGGCTCTGTTTGGGAGAATCTTCTTCATGTCGGTCGTGATGTAGAAAAGAACCACCAGAACCTGATCAATGTAGGGCGAAATATCAATTATAGCCACCGGATTGCGCTGAGTTATCAGCTGCCTTTCAGCAAATATGAGTGGACCAATTTTATCAGTGGTAACATCAATTACGCCTCTTCCTTTACCTGGGACCAGGCTCCAGAGAACAATCCCACCCTCGGCGCTACCATCGCCAACACCCAAACGATACAGGCTACGGGTAGATTTGATCTGAAAAATCTGTACAAAAAAGTAGGCCCCATTGATCAAATGATGCAAAGCATCGAGAAACGTGAGCGCGAACGCGAACGCATTCGGAGGCAGAAAGAGCGCGATCGGGAGCGAAGCAAACAAGGGGAAGACACCCGTCCGGTTCCTACAAGGCCTACGCCTCCGGTGGAGCAGGATAGCTCGCGACTCAAGATACTGAAAAACATTGCGCAGGAGATTGGCCGTATTGTCTTCAGTGTGAAAGACGTCAGTATTTCCCTTAACCAGCAATCCAATACCCTGCTGCCAGGCTATATGCCTCAATCCGACAACCTCGGGTTGGACTTCCGCTATGACCATCCCTATGACACTGCATTTGATGGTTCTCTTTTGATACCGCCAACCATGGGCTTTGTTTTTGGTAGCCAAAAGGATATCCGCCAGGAAGCCGCCGAGCAGGGATGGATCACCCGTGATACGACCCTATCCAACTTTTTTGCCCAAAACCTGAACCAGCAAATTTCTGCACGTACTTCGGTAGAGCTATTCAAAGGTTTCCGGGTAGACCTGGACGTGCAGCGGCAAAAGACGGAAAACTTCAGCGAACTCTTCCGGTGGGACCCGGACTCCCTGATGTATCTGAGTTCGGATGCCCTGATCAATGGCAGCTTCACCATGTCCTATCTTTTTGTGAATACCGCATTTGAGAAGAATGAAGATATTTCGCAGGCATTTTTAGATTTCTCCGAAAGCAGAAAAGCTATTTCCCGCCGCCTGGGGGACCGAAATCCTTATGTAGACAGCCTGGGATTGGATAATGTAGCCTACAAAAACGGTTATTCCAGCCAGCACCAGGATGTGCTCTTGCCATCTCTGCTCGCTGCCTATTCTGTGTTAGATAGTTCCAAAGTCTCTTTGAATGCCTTTCCGGCTATTCCCCTTCCCAACTGGAATGTCAACTACAATGCGTTGAACAACCTTCCTTTTTTGAAGCGCTACCTCAATAGCCTGACCCTGCGTCATACCTACAGAGGGACATATTCTGTCAATTCCTACACCAATAACCTCAATGCCGATATAGACCGCTATGGGATAGTCTCCAATACTGAGGAAAAAAAGGATATCAATGGTAATTCCTTTCAGGACTTTTTCCCAAGCAATAACATTGAGATTGTACGGATACGCGAAGACTTCGCGCCATTTGTGGGCTTGCAGATGAACTTCAAAAACGGGATGACAGGCAGCGTAGACTATAAAAAAGGCCGTGACCTTGCATTCAGTACAGGCACCATGCAGCTTACCGAAACCCGTCGGGAGGATATTGCTGTGACGCTGGGCTATCGTGTAGATAAGCTGAATTGGAAATTCCGCTTCCTCGGAAAGGACTTCGACCTGCAAAATAGCGCCAACGCTCAGTTCCGATTGACCATAGGTGATTCACAAACCCGTAACCGTACATTGGACTCCAACCAGCCGCAAATCCCCACACAGGGTAGCTTCAACCTGGTGGTCGAGCCGACCATCGACTATGTGCTCAACCAGCGCGTCAACCTGCAGTTGTTTTTCAAAACCAATGTGACGAAGCCATATACTTCGAATACTTTTAGGACAGGCTTTACAAGTGGTGGATTTAAGCTGCGCTTTACGTTGAATTGATGAAGAATTACAACGATTTTCGTTGGGAGATGTAGGGACGCATTATAATGCGTCCCTACCAGGCAGTTGATCATCAATCAATTACCAATCAACGATTTTCGTTGGGAGATGTAGGGACGCATTATAATGCGTCCCTACAGACTGATTGATTATCAATCAATTTCAAATGAAAAAGGAGGCCTTTTTTCCTTATATCAAGAAAGCCCGAAATGTGCTTCGGTACATTCAGGAACATTCCCCACTTTCACCTGTCTTAAGGCAGGTGAAGGTCGGGAGTGATTGGAAAATCTTCGATCTACTCAGGTAGATGCAGGACGCCGGACGGGACGGAAGCTTGCACTGTGTCCTACTCCTTGAAGCATAACAGGCGGGCATGTTTCCGTAAGGGCGAGTCGAAAGCCGACATGGTTGTTGCGGTTGTCGTGGTTGTTGTTGTTGCGGTAGGCTACGCGACAATTGCTGGCGTCGTTGTTCCAGCTGCCGCCGCGTATCACGCGGTGATCGCCCGATGGTCCGTCGCCACTGGTACACCCAACTGGACTGGATCCTGGACAAATGTGAAAAACTGCCCCGGGCAGCACGATTCACCCTCGCAAGGCGCATGGCAGACGAGAGCATAGACATCATCGAGCTGATCGTGGAGGCCATCTATACCCCCCAAAAGCAACGCCGCTACAAACTCAAAGCGATCAACATGAAGCTGGAAAAGCTGCGTATCTTCTTTCGCATCTGCCATGACAGGCAGTATATCTCTACCCAGCAGTACGCCTATATCTCCGAAAAGGTAAATGAGGCTGGCCGTATGGTAGGAGGCTGGATAAAAAGCCCATTTCTTTGATTCTTTTTTGCATTAATATCCAATGCCACCTCTCTGGAAAATCGCATGAGTTCCTTTTCGTATTTTTCTCTTCTTGCAAGCCCGACACGATTTGCTTCTCTCTCTATCCATTTATTGATTAACTCAGCATAGATTTCGTGAGTATCCTGGAAATCTGCCTCACTTTCCAATAAATCATTCACATAGTTGAGCAGCATGGGCCTAACCATAAGGTTAGGGGAGCGTTGCACGATTTCATACGCTTTTGCACGTTTTTCCTTTTCTTTTCGTGGATAGCGTTTTTTCAGGTAAGCTTTGATTTCTTCATCGGTTAAAGGAGAAAGGTATAGGCGATTGAAAGTATGGTATCTCTCCTGTCCGTAATATTTTTGGAGCTTGGTCTCAAAAGGTTCTTCTTTTTGGGAAGTAAAAAATTGGGTTCTGCTAGTTATGACTACTTCTCTGAACTCCTTAACTGTCTCAATAATCTCGTCTATTCTTTTTTGATAATCCTCCACAGCTTTTTGGTCTTCATCAAAGGCATCCAAAAGCAATACCGTCCTCTTTTTGTCCTCAATTCCACTGATTTTTACCAATACTTCCGGATCGTTGAGGTGAAAGAAACGCATATCGTATGCTGGACCGAATATCCTATCCTGCTTGATAAATTGCATATAGAGATTGATCAGGAAAGTAGTCTTTCCCATACCTGAATCTGCCAGAATCAGATAAAACCGATGGGCATCTTTTTCTTTGAAAGCTTCTTTCAGGAAAAAAGGAATAAGCGGTTGGCGGGCATGAATAATGCCTTTTTTGCCTGGCTCATCATATTGAGAAGGGGGAGTACTTTGGTAGTGAGTTTCTATAAAATGCTCGGTGGCTTGCTTGACTTCATATCGGTCAAAATAAGGAAATAGATCCCGTTCCAGTAGCTTTTTTTGTTGGAACTTATAAACGAGGCCTAAACCTTTCCAGAGATATTGGCCTGCTTTTTCGATGAGTCCTAATTCTACCATGGGTCTGGTGGGATTTACTTTGGATTGAAGATAGGAATTCTTGCAGAAGGGAAAAAGGTGTGGGCTTATATCTTTTATATCCAGCCAAAACTCCCTATATTTATATAGATTTGGCTGAATATAATGACAAAAAAGACAAAACTTATAGGAAGAATCAAGGAGCAAATGGTGCTTCATGAAGCGCTAGACTCTCCTGATGCCGAATTGATTTCCGTGGTTGGCAGGCGCCGGGTAGGAAAGACGTTTTTGATCAAAACGGTATATGAGGACCACATTTGCTTCGACCTGGCGGGGGTACGGGATGCGCCTATGAAGGAGCAAATACAGAACTTTAGCCTTCGATTCAACCGAATGGCTAAGCCAGAAAAACCTATAAAACCTCCCAAAAACTGGCTCGAAGTTTTTTACAAATTGATAGACTACCTGGAGGCGAACAGAAGCGACAAAAAGCAAGTGGTGTTTTTTGATGAACTTCCGTGGTTGGCGACCAAGCGGTCCGGATTTCTCAGGGCTTTTGATGTTTTTTGGAATAGCTGGGCTGTTTATGAAAATATTGTGGTGGTGATTTGTGGATCAGCAGCTTCCTGGATGATCAAAAAGGTCGTCAATCATAAAGGAGGATTACATAATCGCATTACGCGCCGTCTGGAACTCAAACCTTTCACACTGAGCGAAACAGCAGCTTATTTAACTCAAAGAAATGTCTTTCTGGATCACTATCAAATGGCTCAGATATATATGGCCATGGGTGGGATTCCACATTATCTCAAAGAGATCAAGCCGGGATGGAGTGCTGCCAGGAGTATTGAAGAGGTTTGTTTTTCCAATACGGGTTTGTTAAAGGATGAATTTTCCCGTTTGTATCCTGCTTTGTTTGAAGATGCAGAGAATCATATCGCGATTATTCGCGCATTGGCCGGCAAGCAAAAAGGCTTGTTGAGAAGCGACATCATCCGTGCAACCCAATTGCCAAGTGGGGGAAGCATTTCCCTTGTTCTGGAAGAGTTGGAACAATCCGGATTCATCGCGGCCTATTATCCTTTTGGCAAGAAGAAAAAGGGAAAGCTGTATCGTTTGACAGATGAATATTCTCTTTTCTATCTTAGGTTTATCGAAAATAAGGTACATGAAGGAGAGGAGGTCTGGCATGGATTGGGCCAAAGCCAGGAATACATAAGCTGGAGTGGATATGCTTTTGAGAATATTTGCCTGAAACATATTCCCCAAATCAAAAAAGCATTGGGTATATCTGGTGTTTATTCTCAATCTGCTACTTTTTACAAAAAAGGAGATGCCGGGACTGCGGGTGCACAAATTGATTTGTTAATTGACAGAAAGGATCATGTGATCAACCTGGTTGAAGTAAAATTTTACAATAAAAAATATGTACTTGATAAAGCCTCTGCCCAGCTATTAAGGGAAAGAGCTGGCATCTTTCAGGAAACTACACAGACCGCAAAACAGTTGTTTTGGACGCTGATCACGACTTTTGGAATGAATCAGAATGAGCATAGTTTGGGCCTGGTTCAGCAGATCCTGACTTTGGAGGATTTGTTTGGGGAGTGAAGAAAGCGTAGGGGCGCATGATAATGCATCCCTACAGACTAATTGATTATCAATCAATTAACATTTCCTGCTCCGCAGGTTCCACCAGTCCCTTCAGCCGCACCCACAGCCGTACCGGCTGGTGATCGGAATAGACAAAGTCTATATTCACCCCTTCCACCCGCAGCATCTCCACATTGGGAGATAAGAGGTAGAAGTCAATCAGGACACGGCTGGTCGTGTCGGCATCATAAGGCGCTTTGAGCGAGCGGTTGGTGGGGATGCCGGGGTCGTAGGCCCACTGCCAGCCTTCGGCTGGGTAGATGGCCGGCACTTCGATGGCCGGCGCGGCCTTGCCCATAAAGCCGGGAAAGCCCGGCGCACGCTGGTTCCAATCGCCGCCGACGATGACGTAATTGCCTTTTTCGTACTCAGCAAGCAAAGCCTGCGTCATTTGCTGCATTTGCGCTTTGCGGAGACCGCCGTCATCGTAGGCGGAGTTGTGGGTGTTGATGAGCACGAGGTCCTGCCCGTTGGGCAGGGGAAAGCGCGTCAGCAGGAAGCAGCGGTCGAGGAAGAAGAGGTAATTGGGGAAATTGTAATTTCCCTCGAAGGCGTAGCGGGTCGCCTCGGCGGGCTTGTAGCGACTGTAAGTCGCGAGACCGGAAAGCACCCCGCCCAGCGGATTGGTAAAGGGAACAGGCACAAAGCCCACATCATAATTTTTGCCGAAGGCGTAGGAATAGCCGTCGAGGATTTCCTCGAAAGCCTTTAACTGATCTATATTGTAACTTCTGGCAGAAGATTGATCTACTTCCTGCAGGAAGAAAAAGTCTGTCTCCGGGCGATAACGCGCAAGGATTTGCTTGATGCCGGTGAGGTTTTTTTCGACAATCATGCGATCCATGTGTACATGCTCGCCTCCGTCGTAGAAGAAATCGGATTCTTCTCCCAAACCGGCAAAGCCGATATTCCAGTCAAAAAGCGAAAAGCTGTCTTTTTCTATCGTCAGCAGCGGGCTACCCGCATCGGTGATGATGCTGGCTTCCTGAGGTTCAGGAAGATAGTCGGTGGCCCAGGCATAGGCGATAACGCCGATGACGTAGAGCAGAGCCAGAACCAAAAGCGCAAGCAACCAACGGGCAATTCGTTTAACGACTTTCATATTGTGCAGCAATTTGAACCCAATTTCAAATTATTTCGAACCATTTCAAACCATTTGATGCGGAAGAGTGGACGCAGATAACATCAATTTTTTTGTTGAAGGTGTTATTCTGTTGGAGCAATTTATCCTTTTTTCCGGTCAAATAAATCCCCCCAATTCCCCACAAGGGTGGTATGATCCATGTATTGATCCAGCTCTTCGAGAAATATTTCTCTGTCTATCTCTTCTGCTCCCAGGCTCTCCAAATGACTGGTATATACCTGACAATCAATTAGATAAAACTCTTTTTCGTGTAAATCCCGGATCAAGGTGATAAAACCTGCTTTGGAAGCATTGCTCACATGCGCAAACATAGACTCCCCAAAAAACACCTTTCCCAGAGAAATGCCATAGAGACCTCCCACCAGCTTTTTATCCTGCCATACTTCCACCGAATGGGCAAAACCTGCACGATGCAATTCGTGATAGGCTTTTTTCATTTCTTCTGTGATCCAGGAGCCTTTTTGACCTTCCCGGAAGGTTTTCTGGCAGTGGTGGACTACCCCTACGAAATCCTGATCATAGGTGATCTGGAAAGCCTCTTTCCGGAGGATAGGCCGCATACTTTTGGAAACCTTGAGGTTTTGGGGATACAAAACAAAACGGGGGTCTGGTGACCACCAGATGATGGGCTCCCCTGGCGAATACCAGGGGAAAATGCCGGATTGGTAGGCGAGCAGGAGTCTATTTATGGAAAGATCACCCCCGATGGCGAGTATCCCTTCAGGATTAGCGAGATAAGGCGGGGGAAAAATAAGTTCTTCAGTAAGGGCAAAAACGGGCATGCCGACTATTGCTCTTCCAGTGTGGCGCCGATTCCGCGATCAGAGAGCGCTTCCCGCATGGGGCTGATTTTGGTAAATTCACCTGCTTTTACAGCGTATTTTCCTTTGTAATGAATGATCCAGGCACATTGCTCGGCCTGCTCAAAGCTGTGATCACAAATGTCTACCAACGATTTGATGACCCACTCAAAAGTATTGACTTCGTCATTCCATACAACCAGGGTCCAAGGTTGTGGATGATCGGTGAGCTCATCTACTTCTTCGTATTCTTTGATGTGAATGTCGGGACTCATCATGTTTATCTGCATAAAAGGAGAAATGAATTTTGAAAAATTAAATGCAGGACAAATATAAGGAAAAGGAGCATTTTATTCCTGAGAAGTTGAAATTTGTTTAAATTCGGATATGAAAAAGACCATCCTTTGCCTGCTCATCTTACTTTTTTCTTCCTCAGCTTTTTCATGGGGATTCTGGGCGCATAGGCGCATCAATGAGATGGCCGTTTTTACGCTGCCACCGGAGATGCTGGGGCTGTATAAAAAGCATCAGGCTTACCTGACAGAGCATGCCGTCGATCCGGATAAAAGGCGCTATGCCGTTGAGGGAGAGGAGTTTAGGCATTATATTGATATAGACCACTGGGGCGATAAGCCCTTTGAAAGCGTGCCTCGCTTTTGGGGAGATGTATTGGTACAATACAATGAAATATATGCTGTCAATGCGCAGGGTGATAGCCTGCTGTTGGGAGGGGGAGCGGATCTGGTGAACAGAGATGGCCTTTGGTGGCTGAAGGGAAAAGATGTGCCTGGAGTCTTTGGACAGGATTCTGTCAGATTGGATTATGCCCGTTTTCAGCAAATGGCTCTGGCCCTGTATTCGCCATATAATACGGATATGCAGTGGGAATTGCCGCTGGATAGCGCGGCGATCCTCTGGCCGGGAATTGCCCAAAAAGCTGCCATTCAGTCCTTTTTTGTCTTAGACAAATTTACCGGCTACGGCATACTGCCCTTTCACCTGCCGCGTGAGATGAACCGGCTGACAGCCGCTTTCCGCAACCTGGACCTGGAGCGAATCATCAAGATCTCGGCAGATCTGGGGCATTATGTGGGCGATGCCCATGTGCCGCTGCACACCACAGAAAATTACAACGGTCAATTGACCGGGCAACGAGGCATACACGGTTTTTGGGAGTCACGGATTCCCGAGTTGTATGGCGATCAGTACGATTATTTCATCGGCAGAGCTTATTATCTGGAAAATGTGAAAGCCGAAATATGGCAGGCAATTTATGAAAGCCACATGGCCCTGGATTCGGTTTTGTCCTTTGAAAAAGAACTGAATAAGACTTTTCCGGAGGACAAAAAATACAGCTACGAAAGCCGTAACAATGTCGTGGTGCGAACCTACTCCCGCCCTTATTCATTTGAATACAACAAACGTCTGGATGGGCAAATAGAGCGACGCATGCGCACCGCCATCAAGCGCTTAGGCGCTTTCTGGTACACGGCATGGAAAGATGCCGGTTCGCCAGACCTCAGTGAGCTGATGGACCAAAAGCTCCAGTTTGATAAGGAAGAATACAAGCAAAAATTGAAAATTAAAGACCGGGAAGCCAGCGGTTTCGGCATGAATATGCTGAAAATGAATAAGCATTATTGCTGTATGCCGGGGGGGGATCGGGAGGTTTCTGGTTTCGGGTTTCGAGTTTCGGGTTCTTCATCTCTGGCTCAGGGCGATGAGCTGCAAAAACCAGAGATCGCAAAGCGAAATAAGGTTTTTCTTCTGCTGATACCTTGTTTGATTTTTGTGACGCAAATTTTCGCAGCCTACCGCACCACCAACCCAATAATCCTCTCCGACTCCGTAAAGCGATTTTCGGACAGATCCTGACCCGCAAAGTTTTTGCGGAAAATTTCATTGATGCGGAGGTAGATGGTGGTGCCGGGGAAGGCCTGCTCCACCTCTGGGCCGAGGTCTATGGGAATGCCTTTGATCGCTTCGCGGGTAAGGCCGCTCACGGTCTTGACCACATCAGGGGTGCCCATATCTCGTTGGATCATCACATCGACGGTTGTGAAGCCGTAGCGTGAATCCATGGGATAGGCTTTCAGGAATTCGGGATCGGGAATGATCTTGAGCAGCAGCCTGCTGGTGCGGGGGATCAGTGAAAAGCCATTATGCAGTTGCCCATTTACCCACAGCTCTATGCTGGGCTTGGGCGGATTGATTACCTGAAATTTGATCTCTTCAATTTTGATACTGGAATCACCCAAAACTGTGTTGATCGTAAGCATGCAGCTATCTCCTTGGGGAACGAGGGAAAATTGCTTTTCGGCACCCTCCTTCAGGCTTACCTTGGCTTCAGTGGCCAGGATGGCGGGATTGAAACTGCCTTCCAGGGCAGGGACGTCAATGTGGAGGGTATTTTCGCAGTTGCGATACAGATGCTGGGCTCCCGCAGATTGGATGCGCACGACAGGGCGCACGACCGTAAAGGTCTCATCCAGATGAAGGCTTACAAAGCCTCCGTCGGCTCTGGGCACATGGATGGCGGCAGCGTATTTTTGCTGGCCGGTATATTTATCTTTGGGGATAAGGCTGCCATCGGCAGCAATCTCAATGGTCGCAGAAACACTATCTGCATTGGGCGTGAGACCACTACCCTCAAAGCGGGATTTTACCCGATTTGTGGTAAGACCTACCCGGAGCTGACTCCTGAAAGGCATACCTGCCGTAACCAGTTGCGCCTGGGGCTGGTTGAGGATAAGCAGGTTATCCGACCGAAAATAAGGAGTGCCAAACTGGCTGAAAAGCATTTGCAAAGCATGGCGTTCATGCGAAAAAATGGAAGCTTTCATGCCTTCCAAAAGTGCCAGATAGGCGATCACGGGCCTTGAATTGGAAAACTGCAGCCAGAGACCATTGTCATAGATTTCATCTATTCGCAAATTCATATCTGCTGAAAAGCGACTCAGTGCAGCCTCATAAGAGATAAGAGCCTGGCGAATTTCTACCGCATTGTTTTTGTTTTTCCAATAGCGATGACTCGCATCGTTCTCCTCTTTGGCCTCAAAACGGCCTGTTTCAGGATTTTTGATGGCCATGCTCTCCATCACCTTGAGGTGCTCGTCTATGCGATCAATTACCTGAAAAGTGCTTTTCTGAATAGAATCCAGGCGATCTTTGAACAAGCGCAACTCGATACTTTCTTCTACGGCCTGGAGGCTATCAGCCAATTTTGTATCAAGGCTGTCTTGTAGGTTTCGCACAAAATCAGCAGTGATGGTTTCAGCATCCTGATTGACCCGGCGGAGCTGTCGGTAATTTTGCTCCAGCGATTCCAGGGTCCCTTCATCATTGCCAAAATCACAACTCGAAAAAAGGCCCAGAAAAAGGAACAGAAGCGGGAATGCGAATACAGATGTCCGAAATCTCATTAAAACCTGAAATAATGATCCACATTAAGTGATGGGATCGTAATAAACGGTCGGCTACAATATATAAAAAATTAAAAAATGGATGTCTTTTGTGTGAATAAATTATGCTAAAAAAAAGAACCCCGAAGCTTAAGTGCTCCAGGGTTCCGTGTTGTTCTTAGGTTTTGATAAATGATCTATTGCTTGATAAAGCGTTCAGTATAAGTTAGTTGAACGCCATTCAGGCGAAGGATATAATAGCCTTGTGCGAGGGAATTGACATCCAATTCCAGTTTTTGAGCACCTGATTCCAGCTGGATATTTTTATTCCAAACCCTGCGGCCTTTCATGTCAAAGATTTCAATGACTGCATTTTCCTGCGGTGCATTTTCCATCATGAGATAGAGTTTGCCATTGGTGGGGTTGGGAAAAAGCTTCAGTTGAGCCGGACTGTCATCCATGCTGAAAGCAGGATTTTCTGTATCCGATGGAGTCCCTCCATTTGGGGAAATGTTTCCAAAGACAGGCATATTGCCTGAACTGATTTGCGGGCCATTGTTACAACCTGTGATGACAATGTCATCGATGTATACCCTGTCGTTATTACCACTTGCATCGCAACGGAATCGAATACGAGTATTGGTGGTAAATGGGCCAGCAATGCTTACCGAAGGATTATGTCTTTCATTGTTATTGAAATCCGTTCCCCGTACCCAGCTTTTTACGGTTGTATAACTTGAGCCCCCATTGGTGGATACTTGCAACCAGAAATCTTCTGTTCCATTAAAATTAATTACGATGTAGGAGAAATCTACCGTTACTTCATTATAGGTAGATAAATCCAGATTGTTGGTAGTTAAAACAGAGGTGGAAGTATTGTCCCTCAAACGGATACAGTAGGAGCCGCTATTGGCATAAGCAGCATCATTGACATTTTTTCGGCAGTCAGAACCGCCATTTATCCAAATGCCCCAACCACTCTCAAAGTCTTCCGTGTCCTCTGTGACACAAGGTGTGCCCTGGTTAACTACTGCAGATGTGCCATCTGAGCAACCAGCCTGATCAAGGACAGTGACCGAATAGCTGCCAGCAGCCAGACCAGAAATGTCTTCAGTAGAGGCACCATTGGACCAGCTGAAAGCATAGGGTGCACTACCACCGCTTACCGTTAGATTAACGGCTCCATCATTGGCTCCGGCAAAAGATTCGTCAGTAACAGAAGTAGAAAGGGCTAATGCCGCAGGCTGACTGACATTGGCTGATGTATTCGCTATACAGCCATTTCCGTCAGTGACAGTCACAGAATAAGACCCTGCACCAAGCCCGCTGATATCTTCGGTAGTTGCCCCATTGGACCAGCTAAAGCTGTAGGGAGCGGTTCCCCCACTTACCGTTAAGTTCACCGAGCCGTCGCTATTGCCATTGCAACTGGCATCGGTAGCGGAGGCGGAAGCCGCAAGTGCCGCGGGCTCACCTATGGTAGCATTTGCGCCTGTAGTACAGCCATTATTGTCTGTAATAGTGACAGCATAGCTTCCAGCGGCTACCCCGCTGATATTCTGGCTTGTAGCACCATTTGACCAGTTGTAGTTGTATGGGGCCGTTCCACCGCTAAGGCTCAGGTTCACAGAACCCGTTCCGCCATTACATGGTGCATCCAATGCACTGGCAGAGGCCGACAGAGCCGCGGGCTCTGTGATCGTGATTTGAGCTGATGCAGAGGCGAGGGCTGCATCTGTCACGGTCACGGTATAGCTTCCGGCCCCGAGGCCGGAGGCAGTGGCGGTGCTTGCACCGCTCGTCCAGCTGTAGGAATAAGGAGGCGTGCCTCCTGAAGCAGTTGCGGTAGCATCTCCATCGGAGCCGCCATTGCAACTGACAGGCGTACTGGCAGTAATATTTACTGCCAGGGGACCTGCAAGGGTATTGATTACGACAGATTCCATATCTGTACATCCATTGGCGTCTGTGACGGTGACGGTATAGGTTCCACCATTTAAACCGGAAATATCCTGGCTTGTGGCGCCATTGGACCAGCTGTAGCTGTAAGGAGAAGTACCTCCACTGACTGTCAGGTCAGCGGCACCGTCGCCTGCCGCAGGAGCGGATTCGTCTGTGCCTGAGATGCTCAGGCTGAGCGCTGTGGGTTGACTTACGGTAGCACCATCGCCCTTTGTACAGCCGTTGGCATCGGTTATAGTGACAGTGTAGCTTCCGGCGGCTACTGATGCGAGATCTTCGCTGCTGGCGCCATTTGACCAATTGAAGGAATAAGGCGCTGTGCCTCCACTTACGGTAAGATTTACAGAACCATTTCCTCCGTTACATAAAGCATCGATTGCAGAAGCAGAAGAAGCGATAGCCGTTGGTTGGGTGATGGTAACCTGTGCAGTGGCGGAGCCGGATGCAGCATCGGTAACGGTTACGATATAGGAACCTGCTGTCAGGCCAGAGGCTGTGGCAGAAGATGCGCCGCTTGACCAGCTGTAGGCATAAGGAGGCGTACCACCTGTGGCGCTGGCCGTGGCGGAGCCATTGTTGCCGCCATTGCAGCTTACATTGCTGCTGTTTTGAATGCTGGCAACAAGGGGAGCAGCACCGGCAGTCGTTACATGGATATCATCTACACAAATATCGCCTTGCCAGGTAGTCCCTGAGGTACCATGAAATCTTAATTTGATGATGCTGCCAGCATAGGCAGAGAGGTCCACATTGGCTGTGGCCCAGCTGCTGCCCTGATTTCCACTGATCGTCCAGACATTCGCAGACCAACTGGCGCCATTGTCAGTACTTACCTGAAGTCTCAGGGTACCGGGCGCGCCCAGCATGTGGTATTGGAAGCTGATATCAGCATCACTGGCGCTCGTCAGGTCAAAACAAGGACCTTCAAAGTAAGCATTCAGGTTGGGATAATTAGGAGAAGAAACCTCCATATACATATAGTATGTGCCATCAGCCGCGCCATTAGGGCCTGTTCCTGAGGAAGGTGTGCCTCCTGAGGTACGTGTCCAGGAGAAGTTTCCTGAGGCTAATACCCAATCACCCAGGCCCGTCTCAAAGCTTTCTCCATAAGGGAAGCTGCTGACAGTGGCATTACAGGTGACAGGAGGAGGAGGTTGGTTGAAATGGTCTGTTGAAAACAGGCCACGACCATGCGTAGCTGCGATGATCTGGTGATCTGAATTACGGGATACCAGGGCATCCACGCGTACATTCGCAAAGCCATCATTGGAAGGGCCCCAAACAGTGGATGTGCCATTGAGGTTATCGGTGGTCCAGGTACCTAATTCGGTAGCGAGCATAACAGAGTCAGAGCTTCCGGGGATAAAAATCGCCCAGCGGATCGGCATATCCGGCAGGTTGCCTTCCACGCTTGTCCAGCTGCTGCCACCATTGGTGGTTTCAAAAATACTGGTGACACCATAGCTGGAATAGGTAACCAGGATATGGTTTTCATCACCTTCTTCTACTTCTACAGAAGAAACATAGCCTGTACCGGTATAGATGACTGTACCGGAAGCACTGCTATTGTGAGCACTTTCCACCCGCACGACATTTCCATTTTCAAGACCAAAATAAACGCGGTTGGGAACATTGGGGGATACTTTTACATGGGTCGCTTCCGAACCCCCAAAAACGGTCATGCTCTGAGATCCCATAGAATTGCTGCTACCTACGCCTGTCATCCGGAAGTAGGAATTGGCATCATTTGCTCCATAGAGCACATTTTGATCACTATCATAATCTGTAGGATTGATAAAGCGACCTGTGCTGGAGCTGTAGTTTCGGGTAGTATAAGAACTCCAGGAGTTGTTGGTCACCCTGTACTGATTGTACACATAAGCTGAAATCTGTATCGCAGGATTGTCCTGGTCAATATGTGAGAAAGCACCATCACCGCCTGTAACTTCTGTGGTACTGTTGATGCCGGGAGAAGTGTAGCGTTGGGTTCCATTGTCCTGTGCACCAGCCAGGTATTCGTTTACCCCATATCCGGGATGGATGTCTGCGTGGTAGTATTGGGTGACATTATAACCTGTACCAATAAAGCTAATGGTGGGCGTGCCTGCTGCGGAGTTGGTACTGCGAAAGATACCACCATCATTTCCAAAATACATCACATTGGAGTTATTGGACTGGAATACCATCGCATGCTGGTCGGCATGTACATATTGGTTGCCGCTGCCATACCACTGTGAGATCTGGCTCCAGGAAGAGCCTGCATTGGTAGAAACAAGGATGTCGATCCCGCCAATGAAAACCCGGCTGGAATTTGTTGGATGAACCGCTGCAATCAGGTCATACCATGCCTGTCCGCGGGCATAGTTGGTCATGCCGAGGGCGGAAGGAACGCTCTGGGAAGACCAGGAAGAACCGCCATTATCTGTCCGATAAATCCCGCTAACGTCATAATTGGTCCCACAAAAAACCGCGTACACGCGATTTGCATCAGAAGGGGCGCAAGCCAGCTCAATCCGGTAATAGCCGGAAGTCGGTAAGCCACCCGTCTGTTTGGTCCATGAGGTGCCGTTGGTAGATTTATAAATACCATCAGTAGTGAAAATACCCGTTGAGGCGTACATATCGCCATTGGCGGCGATCTCGATATCGGCTGCCCGATTGGTGGAGGCACCTGTGCTGGTGCCCAGTGTCTGGCTCCAGGAGCTTCCTCCATTGGTAGAGCGCTGGATACCGCCATCGCGCGTACAGGCATAGACATTACCTGAAGCATCTACCACTATTTTTTGTACATAGTAAAAAGTGGAATTATTGGTGGAAGCCAGCTGGCTCCAATTCGCACCACCATCTGTACTTTTCCAAATCCCCAATCCCCGGATCGCGTCAGCATTAAACCAACCTTCACCGGTTCCAAAATATATGTTATCGCTATTGGATGGATCCTGGTAAATACAGGAAATAGCCAGGTTGCCAAACTGATCCCCAATATTGGTCCAGCTGGGGGTACCAGCCAACGCATTGGTGGTAACCCATAAACCCCCTCCCACACTACCGGCAAAAACGGTATTGCCTGTCGCATCACCCGCATCTACCAGGATAGCCCGCGTACGGCCTGATACATTGCTGGGGCCACGCTCATCCCAGGTGATACCTGAAATAGCGGATCTTTGAGACAGGGGAGCATTGCGAAGCCGGTCTGCATAAGCTTTCGCGGCTACCAGGCGCTGACGCGGCACCTCATTGAGGGCGGGGTCCTTGGTAGCGGCAAATTCCTGATCAATGGCTTCATCAATGCGTTGCATTTTCGGAAGCTTCTCAAAGGCTTGAGATTGATCCTTTTTTTGCAAAAAGAGAAATGTTGAAATCAGTATTCCTGTAAAAACAAGAAGTGAAAGGGTAAATTTTGAGATTCGCATAAAAAATTGGATTTATATTGCCCAATGGGTTTAAAAAATGGGAATAATGGTGCTCTAAGGAAAGTAAAGGAGGTAGGAGATGATTGATTCTCATGCTTAAATTACAATCAACTCCCACCTAATCACAAAAGGGCTGCCAGATGTCAAATCCATCCGATGTAAGAATTTTGTCAAATTGTAGGAGAGAGGTTTTTTATTTCAAAATAATCGAATAAATCAAAACGGAAATTTGCCGAAAGGAAAAATAGGAAAAACCCTAAAAGTGGGGTTATTGCCTAAAAAGCACTTTTTGTGGCCAATTGATCCCTATATTCTATCCAAACTTGAGGCAAATCTTTCACTCAGTGTTTTCACGTAAGATTTTCTCCTTTTTTTATTAAATTGATGGTCTCATCCCAGTTGGATGGCTGCCTGCATTTCTCTGATTTTCATATCAGGAAAGCTTTTACCATTTTTAGAAATAATCTCTCACTTTATTACGCTCCTTATGTTTTTTCACAACCTGACAATCGCCTGGAGAAGCCTCCGCAAAAAGCCCGTTTATTCCCTCATCAACCTTCTGGGGCTGACAGTAGGACTGGCCTGTGGCATGCTGATTTTGAGTTATGTGCTTTTTGAGTGGAGTTATGACAGCCATCTCAAAAACAAAGACCGCATCTTTCAGCTGGTGACAGAATATGATTTTCCTGAGCAGAAAGGAACCATAGCCATGACGCCCAGCATCGCTTCTCCGCTCTACCAGCGGGAGTTTCCAGAGATCGAAGCAGGTGTGCGCATCCTGTATTCGGGAGGCTTTAGCCCTTCTCTTGTTGCTTATGGAGAAAAACGGTTTCAGGAAAAAAGCTTTTTCTACGCCGATTCTTCCTTCTTTGACATCTTCTCTTTTCCTGTGGTAAAAGGAGATCCCAAAAATGCCTTAACAAAACCCCATAGCATTGTCTTGAGCGCCACCACGGCTAAGCGCTATTTTGGCGATGCCAATCCCATAGGCGAAGCCCTAAAAATGGGCAGCCATGAAGAAAATTTTCAGGTGACGGCTGTCATGGAAGACATGCCCGAAAACACCCATTTCCACTGCGATTTCATCGCCTCTTTCTCTACCCTCCGCGCAGCAAAGCGCGAGATTTGGGGCTCCGCCAATTACCAGACCTATTTTCTCCTGCAGGAAAACAGTGACCCCAGTGAGCTGGAACACAAAATGAATGTTTTGCTCGATGAGAAAATGGGCGCCAACCTACAGGAAGGGCAGGATGTAAATGCCTTTCTGATTCCCATAGAAGACATGCATTTTCGGCAGGATATCGTCGCTCAGGTAGAAGAGGCCGTGGATCCGGCTTATGTATGGATTTTTCTGGGAATAGCTATTTTGATCCTGCTCATTGCCTGTATCAACTACATGAACCTGGCCACTGCCCGCTCCCTGGAGCGCGCCAAAGAGGTCAGCCTGAAGAAAGTATTCGGTGCTTACAAAGCACAGATCGCCCAACAATTTCTCGCCGAAGCGATCCTCATGACTGTGCTGGCCATGGGATTGGCGGTGGTACTGGCAAGCCTGGCTTTGCCTCTGTTTAATGGCCTGATAGATCGTCAGTTGACGATTTCTCATTGGTTACAGCCCCATATTTTAATGACTTTGGTAGGGGTTGTGCTGCTTGTCAGCATGCTGGCGGGCGTGTATCCGGCCTTTATGTTCTCAGGCTTTCAGCCTGCGACGGTGTTGAAAGGCGCTTTTAAGCGCTCCCGGCGCGGCAATATGCTGCGGCAGGGATTGGTCATTTTTCAATTTTCCATCTCCACCATTCTGATCATTTGCACCCTGGTGGTGCAAAAGCAGCTGAACTTCATGCAGGACATGAAATTGGGCTATGACAAAGAGCAAATTCTGGTCTTGCCGATGGATGACAAGGTGATCCAGGGAAAGCAAAGCATCAAAAATGAATTGAGCCAACTTCCGGCCTTCAAGGCCATGACTTTTGGGTCCGAAGTACCCGTCGCGGTAGGAGGCACCTATAGCATCTGGCGCGAAGCCGAGGGAGATGCAAATAGCAAATTGACTAAAGCGATCGCTGTAGATCCCAATTATCCCCGTACACTGGGCCTGCAGATTTTGGCAGGCTCTGACTACAAGGAAAGCATGCTGGAAGATACGATCTACGCTTTTCTCCTAAATGAAAATGCAGTCTACGCCCTGGGCTACAAAAGCCTCGATGAGGCCATAGGCGACCAACTCAACCTGAACGGTCGCCAGGGTTATTTGCTGGGTGTTTTCAACAACTTCTACACCCAATCCCTTCGGGAAAACATGGAATCTCTCGTCTTTTTCCTCGAACCCGATCAATACAATCACATGCTTGTCAAGCTTAAAACAGACGATATGCAGGCCAGCCTCGCCTTTATTGAAAAAAAATGGAACCAGGTTTTTCCCCACAGACCCTTTGAGTATCAGTTTCTGGATGAAGAATACAACAGACTGTATAAAACTGAGATTCGCATCAGTCAGGTTTTTGGCGTTTTTGCCTTTTTGGCGATTTTTATAGCTGCTTTAGGCTTATTGGGGCTTTCCTCTTACACCATCCTTCAGCGGAGCAAAGAAATCAGCGTACGGAAAGTGCTGGGCGCCTCTGTGGGACAAATAGCAGGGATGCTTTCTTCCAGCTTCCTCAAACTGATAGGCATCGCCTTTCTGATCTCCCTGCCGATCTCCTGGTATCTGATGACAGATTGGTTGTCAGGCTTTGCCTTTAAAGTGACTATGGGTGCAGGTACCCTCGCCCTGGCGGCGCTCTTTGCCGTAGGCATCGGTTTGCTTACGGTGGGCTATCAGAGCCTGAGAGCAGGATTTACCAATCCTGTGGATTGGTTGAAGGATGAATAAGAGATGAGAGGATTAGTAGATGTAAAGCCATTTCAATCCTCCCATCCTCAAATCCTCCCATCCTCAAATCCTCTCATCCTCTAATCAGCTAATTTACTAACCCTCTCCATCCCCCAGATCACGGCACCGCCGAGAATGATCAGGCCGATGGCGTAGAGGGTATTTGTATCGCCGAAGTCAGGCATGTTCCAGCCTTCGTATCCCACGACTTTTACTTTCTCTCCGAAAGTCTCTGTGATGGGCGTTTTCCACGGCCAGATGGTGACGAGTGAACCGGCTATGAAGCCGGTCATCAGGGCGATCGTCAGATCGCGGTAGCGATCAAAGACCCAGGATAAAATCCTGGAGAAGGCGATCAGCCCAAGCAAGGCGCCGATGGCGACGGGGATCAGGATTTTGATATCCAAATCTGAGACCGCATCTACCATGACCAACTTATAGTTGCCCATGATGATCAGGACAAATGATCCTGAAAGGCCCGGCAGTATCATGCTGCACATGGCTACTACGCCACAGATAAGGAGATACCAGATGGCCGCATTTTCGGATGCGGGATTGATCAGGGCAATGACCACCGCGATGGCCAGGCCGATGAGCAGGGCTACGATATTCTTGATTGACCAGTTTTTGACTGTAGCTCCAACAGTGAAAATGGAAACCAGAATCAGCCCAAAAAAGAAGGCCATCAGGAGCGTAGTGCCTGTTTCTGATTCCATGATGCTTTTGAAAAGGCGTGCGACACTCAGGATGCTGATAGCAATGCCTGCAAATACCGCCACCAAAAAAGTACCATCCACTTTTTGCCAGAGAGCCTTGATTTGACCTTTGAAAAGCATGCGAATCGCTTCCAGATCAAATGCCTTGATGGCATGGATGAGCCGCTCGAAGATGCCCGTAATCAGGGCAATGGTGCCACCGGATACACCGGGGATCACATTGGCGGCGCCCATAGCAAGTCCTTTGAGAAAAACGAAGAGGTAATTTTTCATGGGCGCAAATATAAGACCTGAGAATGAAAATCATAACAGATGCTTTTGATAAGAAAGTCTGTGGGGATTTCTATGGCTCATTGTTATGGGAATATTATACAGATGTTAGCTGGGATAGGTGTTTTCTACAGGTGAAATAAATGTTATAAAGATGTTATCGGAATTTGACTCTTGCCCCAGCATTTCAGGAAGAAAAGTCAGGTTGTTTACTTGGTTTAAAGCGTTGATAGCCAGTTGTATGTGTTGTTTTTGCAAAAGGCTAAAAGGCAGATTTGCGCCTCAAAAAAGCCTGCCAGGCTTATAATGAATTTTTAACTCCCTTTTAATCCTTAGCTAACCTCACCGAGCCACCTTGCGCCCAAATTAGAAAGACGATATTTATTCAGATTGAAATGAAAAAACCAATACTCTTTTTACTGACAGTCCTCTTTTTGCCTGCGGCCTTGTGGGGGCAGACAGGGACAATTAAAGGAAAAGTCAGGAGTGATGATTACGAAGAAGGCCTTGCAGGAGCCATCGTCAAGATGGAACAAAATGGACAACTCAGCGGGGGAGCTTATGCAGATGCTTATGGAGATTATGTAATAAAAGCTCAGCCTGGAACCTACAGTCTGATTGCCGTTTACACAACTTATATGAATGATACGGTGGAGGTAGTAGTGGAAGAAGGAAAAGTGATTTACCAAAATTTCAATATGGCTACCGAGCCGCAGGTGAATGAAGTGGTGATCACTGCCAAAGCCAATCAGGCTTCTTCTCTGGCGCTCGACACCCAAAAGAAAAATTCAGTCAACTCCGTTGACGGAGTCTCCACGGACCTGCTCGCCCGCACGGGCGACAACCATGTGGGCGCTGCCGTGCAGCGCATATCTGGTGTGACCGTCGAAGACGGTAAATATGTATATGTCCGCGGTCTTGGAGACCGCTATTCCAAAGCCACCATCAATGGTGCGCTGATCCCCAGCCTGGATCCGAACAGAAACGCTGTCCAGCTGGATATCATCCCAGCCAACCTGATCGATAACATCCTGGTCTACAAGACCTTTACGCCCGATCTGCCCGCTGATTTCAGCGGTGGTCTGGTGGATGTCACCACCAAAGACTATCCCAATAAGCTGAGCATCAGCCTTTCTGCTGGCCTGGGCTATAACCCACAGGCAAACCTGATCAAGGATTTTCTCTCCTATGAAACAGGAAGCAAAGATGGGTTGGGATTTGATGATGGCACCCGTTCCATTCCTGACTATATCACATCCCTTCCCGCTGGCATTCCATCCCGTACCTTCGACGCGGAGGGCGAAATGCCACAGGCTGAGGCGATCGGGCAGGCGAGCCAGGCTTTTCAAACGGGTATGAATACCCGGCAGGTCAACAGTTTTTTGAACCAAAGCTATCAGTTCTCCATCGGTAACCAGTACCATGTAGGTAAGAAAAACAGGCCTATCGGCTTTATCGCAGGTATGTCTTACCGCAATTCCTTTAAAGCATATAATGGCTTTACCCAATCCTATGATGATGCTTTTGACCAGTACAAAATAGCCAGATGGAAAAATGTCGGTACAAGTGGAGGTGCTTCAGGCCTGAACCTGGAACAGGAAAGTGTTACGCAATACGGTAGCCAAAATGTTATCTGGGGTGCTCTGGCCAAACTTTCTTTTAAGCCTGCCGATAAGCATGACTTCAGCATCAACTATATGCACAACCAAAGTGGTGAAAGCGCTGCCATGATGTTGCAGGGACCGCTGCCAAGAGAGGAGGAAGGGCTGATATTTCAGCAGAGAAATCTGACTTATCAGCAGCGTTCGCTGGATGCGGTGCAGCTGGAGGGAAATCATATTTTTGGAAAAATGGACGATGATAAAGCAGCCAAAATAGGCCCGCTGAAGGCAGACTGGATCGTATCATACATCCGCTCTACGCAGGATGAGCCTGATTTGCGCTTTTTTGCCAATGACTATACACAAGTCGGCGAAAACAAAATATACGACATTCAGGCCAATGCCTATGTACTGCCTACCCGCTATTTCCGCTCATTGCTGGAATACAACCGGGATGCCCGCCTGAATTTTGAACTTCCTTTTAAGCAGTGGAGTGGACAAATCGCCAAACTGAAATTTGGCGGTGCATATACCACCAAAGACCGTGACTTTGGGGAGCAGCAGTTTCGCTATGAGCGGGGGAGTGCTGCCCCTACTTTCAATGGAAATCCAGACAGCTATCTGGCGGAAGAAAACATGGGTTTTCTGGTGGACCAATTTGTGATTCGTGGGGATACTTTCTCCCAGATCAAATACAAAAATTACCTACAGGATGTCTCTGAAGCCAGAAACCAGTATACTGCTACGCAGTCGATAGCTGCCTATTATGGCATGCTTACTTTGCCGATTGCGGCTAAGCTGGAGACCACTTTTGGGGTTCGCATGGAGCAGACAAATGCTATCACCACTTCAGGTGACAGCACTGCTGCCGAAGGGATTTTGAACAATAAAGACTTCCTGCCTGCTTTCAGCCTGAAATACCGTTTGAATGAAAAAACCAATCTGAGAGGAAGTTATACCCGCACCCTGGCGAGGCCGACTTTCCGTGAGTTTTCTTCCTTTGCTTCCTTTGACTTTGGCTTAAATGCAATTGTCATTGGAAATGATAAACTCCAGCGAGCACAGATCGATAACCTCGATTTACGCTTTGAGGTGTATCCTCAATTTGGCGACCTGATTTCGGTTTCTGCTTTTTACAAAAAATTCACCAACCCCATCGAGCAAGTCATTGTAGCTCAGGCTGCTAACCTGGAGTTTACCTGGGTGAATATCCCGGAAGCGCTTGTCTATGGCGTTGAGTTTGAGCTTCGCAAACGCCTCTCTTTTATTTCCGAGAAGCTGAGCAATTTCCAGTTGGGGGGTAATGCCTCTTTCATCCATTCTCAGGTAGAGATTGATCCCCAACAATACCAGCAAATCCTGGCAGTTGATCCGGCTCGTCCGGCTACGCGGCCGCTATTCGGACAGTCTCCTTATGCAGCCAATGCTGAGTTTGCTTACCTCAATCCAGCAAAAGGCTGGCAGAGTAGCCTGAGCTACGCGGTCTTTGGCCCTCGCCTGTCTGCTGTAGGAGGAATCAATCCTGACATCTATGAGCAGGCTCGCGGATTGGTCAATTTTTCCCTTTCCAAAGATTTTAGCCTGAGTACTGAAAATAGCCAAAAAATCTCTCTTCGCTTCCGTGCCAACAACCTATTGAACCCCTATTTCCGATACACCCAAACCTATCTCGACACAGATTATATTTTTCAAAACTATCAACTCGGACGCACCTACTCATTTACCATAACCTACAGCCTCTAATCTCTAATCTCTAATCTCTTATCTCTAATCTCTAATCTCTAATCTCTATTCTCTTATCTCTAATCTCTTATCTCTACTCTTCATCATGAAAAAACTCTACACCCTTATTTCTCTGCTGGCACTCGCTGCCATGGCCTATGGCCAAAACATCCAGGTAACCGACGCCAATGTAAGTGGTACGACCACCTGGACCACGGGCAACACCTATATACTGAATGGTTTTGTCTTTGTCGAAGATGGCGACACCCTCATTATTGAGCCAGGAGTGGTCGTCAAGGGTAAAGCAGGCCAGGGCGCCAATGCTTCTGCCCTGATTGTAGCTCGCGGCGGATATATCCATGCCGAAGGCACGGCGCAGATGCCGATCATCATGACCGGCGAAGCTGACAATGTCAACAATCCTGTGGATGTTGCCGCACACGAAACCGGCCTTTGGGGCGGATTGATTATTTTGGGTCAGGCTTGCCTGAACTCTTCTCCGGGCGAATCAGCCATCGAAGGTATCCCCACCAGCGAGCCTCGCGGCCAGTATGGCGCTGTAGGTGACTCGGTGGATACCAACAATGACATGATCAAGGATTCATGGATGTTGACAGAGCCATGTAATGACACTGACAACTCTGGGGTTGTCAAGTATGTCTCTATCCGCCATGGCGGTACCAATATCGGCGGAGGCAACGAGATCAACGGTCTGACTTTGGGTGGTGTCGGTAGCGGCACAACCATAGACTATGTTGAGGTTGTCTTCAACCAGGATGATGGCATCGAGTGGTTTGGAGGGACGGTGAATGTAAAACATGCGGTAGTTGCGCATTGTGGCGATGACGCTTTCGACTATGATGAGGGATGGAGGGGAAATGTCCAGTTTGGATTTATCCTGGAGTCTGACTCAGCGGGCTCTGACCGTGGCGGTGAGCATGATGGAGGTACCAAACCCGAGACGGCTGCGCCTTTTGCCACACCGAGCTTCTACAACATCACCTCCTGGGGTCGTGGTCTGGCCGCGGGCAACCGCGCCCTGACCTTCCGCGACAACGCGGGCGGCTACTACCACAACTCCATCTTTGCCCAACATGGCAAAGGCGTTGACATTGAGATCCTGGGAAATGGCGACGATAGCTACAAGCAATTTGTCGATGGCAACCTGGCTCTCAAAAACAATGTTTTTTGGAACGTAGCGGGCGGAGGTACTTCTGCAACGGCTGCAGATATATTCAAAATCACTGCTGCGAAATATGGCTGTACAACAGCTTCCAATCCCATGCAGTGCCTGGCAGATTCTACTGCTGAAGTGAATGCTGCCATTGCAGCATGGCAAGCCGCTTTTGCGGCCAATGGCAACAGCGTGGCTGATCCCGGCTTCCAGGCTGTGCCTGGGGATTGGAATGACTACACAGCGAAGCTGGACCCCACCCCTGCCGCAGGTGGCCCCGCCAACCAAAACCTGGACAGCTATCCTGCGGATCCTTTCTGGACTCCCGTAGCCTATAAAGGCGCTTTCCCCACCGCTACCCCTGCCAATGACGGGAAATTCTGGGCCGCAGGATGGACCCTGCTTTGGGATACCGAAATCTTCGGTAATGTAGCCATCGAGCGCGATGTGCTGAACAGCTCTATCTCATTGTATCCTAATCCTAACAATGGTACATTCTACCTGAAAATGACTGGCCTGAGCGCTGATCCTGTTCAGTTTCAGGTGATTGATATGATGGGAAAAGTAGTAGCAAATGCTAGGGTTCAGCCTGTAAGCGGCGCGATCGCCAAGCGATTTGACCTGGAAACTGAAGCTGCCGGCATATATGTCGTCAAAGCTGTTCAGCATGGCCAGGTAATTGGCGTTGAGCGTTTGATGAAGAAGTAGGAACTCGTTTTGGGTTTTGGGTTTTGGGTTTCGGGTTTTGGGTTTCGTGTTTCGGGTTTTGGGCTTCGGTCTCAAAACCCGAAACTCTTTTTTGCTACCCTCTTTGTTTTTAGTAGTTTTCCCAAAAACTACAAACTTATGAGCGAGAACTCCTCCACCAACCGTATGGCGCTTTTCGCGCTTTTTGCCCTCTTCTTCATGTGGGGCTTTATGACGGTGATGAATGATATCCTGATTCCTTATTTGAAAAGTACCTTTGTCCTCAATTATCTGGAATCTTCCTTTGTCCAGTTTGCGTTTTTTGGAGCCTATTTTATCGGCTCGGTATTGTATTTCACCATTTCGGTGGTGTCGGGAGATCCGATCCAGCGGATCGGGTATAAGAATGGCATCCTGCTCGGATTGGGTGTGAGCGCCCTGGGCGCGGCTTTGTTTTACCCTGCCGCCTTAGGCAATGCCTATTGGCCCTATCTGCTGGCACTTTTTGTGCTGGGGCTGGGCTTCACCATGCTGCAAATCGCAGCCAATCCCTATGTGGCGATCATCGGCAAGGCCGAGACGGCCTCCAGCCGCCTCAATCTCGCTCAGGGATTCAACTCCCTTGGAACGACCCTGGGGCCGCTTATCGGCGGCTTTCTGATATTCAAATTCTTCGCTGGGGCGGAGGCTGTCAAATGGCCTTACCTCTTCATGGCAATGATCCTGTTGCTGCTGGCGCTATTATTTATTTTCACCCGCTTACCCAAAGGCATCGAATCCGAAAAGATTGAAAAAGGCTTTGGCTCCCTTCGATTCTCGCAGCTTCGCTTTGGCATCATCGCCATCTTTGTCTATGTAGGCGGCGAAGTCGCTATCGGCAGCTACCTGATCAATTTTATCGGACTGGACGAAATCATGGGCATGGCCCAGGAAGACGCCAAAAACTTTCTCTCCTGGTATTGGGGAGGCTTGATGATAGGCCGCTTTATGGGCGCTATTTCTCTGGGTGAGATACAAAATGCTGCCAAAAAATACGGAATGATGATCCTGACAGCGATAGGCTGTGCAGCGCTGATCTTTTTCGCCGACGCGATCAATCGCGGCCTCTTTTCTGAGGTGACGGAAGCTTCCGTTATCCTGGAAATCCTGAGCTGGGAGATGCTGCCCTGGCTGGCCTTTGTCGGCCTGAATTTTTTGGTCTTTGTCCTCGGAAAAGGCATGCCCGCCAGAACGCTGGCTATCTTTGCCTCGGCTGTGATTGTTCTTTTGATCATCGGTATTTTGACGAAGGGTCGCCTTGCCTTCTACGCCATCCTCGCCATCGGCCTGTTCAACTCCATCATGTGGTCCAATATTTTCACCCTGTCTATCAACGGATTAGGGAAATATACCAGTCAGGGCAGTTCGCTGCTGGTGATGGCGATAGTAGGGGGCGCTTTGGTGCCGATGCTGCAAGGCGCGCTGGCAGATGTGCTGGCAGGAGTGGTCGGCAAAGGACCCGATTCGGGTTTGCAGCTTTCCTTTGTGGTGCCGATGCTGTGTTATGTCTACATTCTGTTTTATGGTCTGATCGGCTATAAACCGAAGAGAGATGAGCAGATGAGCGGAGTAAAGGATGAGAGAATTAGCGGATTAGAAGATTAGCAGATGGCTATTCTTGCTTTGCCATTTGGTTTTTGTTTGTTGTACTATGTGCTGATGGTGCTTCGTGCGGCCAGCTATTTTCGCTTTTTTGTGAAAAAGGAAAAGGGAAAAGCGGCCCTGTCGGTTTCGGTTATTATTGCTGCCCGCAATGAAGTTGATGGCATAGCCGCTTGTCTGGAAAGTGTCTTATCACAGCAATTTGAGGGCAAGTGGGAAGTGATTTTGGTGAATGATCATTCAACAGATGAAACAGCCGAAATCGTGAAAGCTTTCAGCAAAAACTACCCGCAACTTCAACTCATTGAACTCAGCGAAACCACCGGCAAAAAAGCCGCCCTCACCGCCGGCATCGCCGCCGCCCAATACGACATCATCCTGCAAACAGATGCAGACTGCATCCTGTCACCTAACTGGCTGCAAGCCATGGCCGACGCTTTTCAGCCCGAGACCGAAATGGTCTCCGGCCCCGTCCTGCTCACGCATGACGGCTCCCTTTTCCAGCGGCTGCAAAGCCTCGAATACCTCGGCCTCGTCAGCCTGGGAGCAGGCTCCCTGCTCTCCGGCCATCCCAATATGGCCAATGGTGCCAACATCGCTTACCGCAAAAGTGCCTTTCAGGCCGTAGGCGGCTTTGAGGGCATTGAGCATGTCGCCTCCGGCGACGATGAGCTGCTGCTGCAGAAGATACTGGCGCGGGGCGCGGAGAGGCTTGCTTTTTGTAAAAAGCGTGAAGCCATCGTGCGTACCGCCGCACAGGCGGATTGGCGCTCCTTCAAAGCGCAGCGCCTGCGCTGGGTCTCCAAAGCCCGCGCTTACCGCAACCGCTGGGTCAATGTGACCCAGATGATCTCCTGGTTGGCTTTTGTGGGGCTGGCATTTGCCAGCCTGGCGGCTTGTGTAGAGGCAGATTTTCTGCCCTGGGCGCTGGGCATGTGGGCCCTCAAAATGGCAGCCGATGGCTGGCTGATGTGGCTGGCGGCAGATTTTTTTCAGCAAAAAAAGGTGTTGCGTCTTTTTTTCCTTTTGCAGCTACTTTACGTTCCCTATGTGATATGGATAGGCGTGGCTGGGAATCTGGTTTCGCGCTATGCGTGGAAAGGGCGGGAAGTACGATGAAAGATTCGGAATAAACGCTTCAGCTTGTATCAAATAATAGAGATTTCCTAAAAAACCATATAGGGCATAGAAGTTCATATAAGACAGTCATTTCAGCAAGCTTATATGAACTTAATGCCCTTATATGGTTCGAAAATGCAGCTCTTATTGAAAAATTGATTTTTATTGGAAAACCCTATAACAAATAATGCCTCTAAGAAAATGAAAAGAATGCCCCTGTTTATCCTGTTGCTTTTCGCAGCAATCACTGGATTTTCCCAGACGATCAGCTTTGCTGATGTGGAGTTGAAAAACTATTTGATCCATGAAAATTGCATTGATACAAACCGCACAGATAATAACGGTTGGTGGAATGGTGACATAGATGCCGATGTTAATGATGATGGCGAAATAGACCAGCAGGAGGCGGAAAGGGTGTTAAATTTGGGTATTCAGGATTTTTCTGATGCATATCGGATTAAATCCGTGCAGGATTTGAGTCAATTTCGCAACCTAAACTGGTTGCAAATAATCGGAATAGATAGCCTATATGAAATTTCCAATTTGGAACTGGATAGCCTGAGATCCTTGTGGATTGGGACGAATTATAGCCTGAGAAGAGTGGACATCTCAGATTTGTGGAATTTGACAGAAGACTTCCGGGTTGAGGATATCGATACCCTTGATTATTTGAATATTCAAAACGGAAACCGAGCCCGCTATTTTAGCTTGTTTTACACCCAATACATCCGTGAAGCCTGTGTGGATAGCATTGCCATAGAATACAATGAAGTCGCCTGGAGGTTGCTTTCAGGCGTTCCCAAAATGGAAGATTGCTATGAGGCTGCAAGCATACATCCTGTTATTCCCAATCATCAAGTCGGTTTATTTCCAAATCCGACAACGGGATCATTTAGGATAAATACATCTTCCAAGATTTTGAAAATCAAAATTTTGAACCCACAAGGCATTGTGATAAAAGAATGGCAACCCCTTGCAGATGAAATGGATATTTCGTCGGTTGCTTCGGGTTTGTATCACCTGATTTTTACCATGGAAGAGGGGGTGGCTTTTGGGAAAATATGGAAGATGTAGGGAGGGCATGAGATTTCCCTCAAGGCGTCGAAATGGTAAACTATTTCATTAAGAAATGATAAAAAACTAAGCTTTCGAGTTAAGCATAGAAATACAGCAAACGAGCCCCGAAGGGGCAATATATATCAACATAGGGCAAAGCCCTATGATAGTCAGCCCGCTACAAACCGTGAGAGCCCTGCAAGGGCGAAGTATCAGGTATATCGCCCTTGCAGGGCTACTATGCAGAAGCCGTTTGTCACAGGGCTTTGCCCTGTGTTGATGTATGTCGCCTCTTCGAGGCTTTGGGATTTGCTCAAAGAAGTGGTTTTTAGGCTTACCAGTGATGGTTGTCGAAAACCGAAACCTTATTTTTTAAGCGTGTCTAACTTTTTAGATTCTTTTGACCAAGTTCTCCTATTTTTTGGGCTATGGCTGCCTCTTTTCAAAAGCAGCAATTTGGCGAACTAACAAAAGGCTAAGAATAATAGCTGGTAGGAGAAAAGTATGCGAGTAAATCAGACCATAATTACCAATAATTTGGTTTTCGATACTTGGAACCATCCTAAAGGAAAGTGAAAACCAGCTTAAGAATCCTCCAACCAGAATAGAAAACCACCACAGGTTTGGTAGAATAGGCTTTTTTATGGATACATCTGGATACTCTGTTTCTGAAAAGGGAAGAAGCTGCGTCTTCCGCCAGATTTCTTTAATATTTGATAATGGCCTTGAAAAATTTACAAGGGGAATAAACCAATGTAGTATTACAAAGATAGACTTATGCGAAGATGTTATTTCTGATCTTTCGAGGTTTTTATAGGCTCTGTATTCCCAGGTAAGGCAACTAATGAATGCCAGAAAAAGGGCCGTTAACTTTGCTTTCCAAAGAAAATCATCGATCTTTTCATAGACGGCGTAACCTTCAAAAGTAGCGTTTCCAGATTGAATTTTTTGGTAGAAATTTATCTCAAAGAACAGAAAGACAATGCTGCTGAGAAAAGTGCAGGTTAAAATACCTATCATCATGATAGCCAGTCTGGACCGTTGTTCATTGTCTTTCATAGATGATAAATTGGGCAAAAGAGATCGAGGTTCTCTACAACTCCCCAATATCCTCCCACCACAAATCCGGCCGCGCCTTGATAAAATCCTCCATCATCTCAATGCACTCCGGCAATTGAAGGTTCACCACTTCCACTCCATGACTTTCCATAAATTCGACAGAGCCTGCGAAGGTCTTGTTTTCGCCTACGACGACCTTGGGAATATTGAACTGGACGATCGTGCCGCCGCACATATAGCAGGGCATGAGGGTGGAGTAAATGACGCAGTCTTTGTAGGAGCCGATGCGGCCCGCATTGTTGAGGCAGTCCATCTCGCCATGAAGAATGGGATTCTTCTCCTGAACCCGCTTGTTATGGCCTACGGCCACGATTTCGCCATTTCTGACGAGCACGGAGCCGATCGGTATCCCGCCTTCGGCGAGGCTTTTTTTCGCCTGGCGAATGGCTTCCTGCATAAATTTATCCATTATTTTCTGTGTTTTAAGGCGTCTTCGACGGTAGGTACAAAATGGTGGTTTCCACCAGCGCGTTCGTCATTGAATGAGGTGGGAATGCTGCCTGCCTGGGTGCGCTCATGCCATGAGATTTGCTCCCTGCCATCGTCACGTCTTTCCATGGTGATGCACTGCTCCACAGGGCAGACGAGGGCGCAAAGGTTGCAGCCGACGCAGTTTTCTTCTATGATTTCGGGAATGCGGTTCCCGTTGGTTCTGTCAAGTTTGATCGCTTGATGCGCGCCATCATCACAGGCTGTATAGCAGAGATCACAGCCAATGCATTTGTCCGAATTGATCTCAGCAACGACTTTGTGCTTGAGGTTGAGGTGTTTCCACTCCGTGACATTGGGCAAGGCTTTTCCCACAAAATCATAAATGGTGTTGTAGCCTTTGTCCAGCATAAACTGCTGCAAACCCGCTTCCATTTCCCTGACTATGCCAAAGCCATAGTGCATGGCGGCGGTACATACCTGCACCGAAGAAGCGCCCAGCAACATAAATTCCACCACATCCCGCCAGGTCTCCACGCCTCCTATGCCCGAAATGGGCGTATCCTTGATCTCCGGATGCTTTGCAAGCTCTTTGATCATCTCCATGGCGATGGGTTTGACCGCGGGCCCGCAATAGCCACCATTGGTGCCTTTGCCATCTACGATGGGGTAGGGGGCGTAGGTGTCGAGGTCGATGCCAACGATGCTTTTGATGGTATTGATCAAAGAAAGCGCATCTGTGCCGCCATGAACGGCCGCCAGACCCGGATCGACGATATGCGAGATATTGGGGGTCAGCTTGGTGATTACCGGTATCTGAGCCACCTCCATCACCCATCCGACGATGGTCTTTAGCACGCCGGGCTCCTGGCCTACGGCCGATCCCATGCCCCGTTCGCACATGCCGTGCGGACAGCCAAAATTCAGCTCGATGCCGTCAGCGCCGGCGTTTTCGACGTCTTTGACGATCTGATGCCATTCGGCTTTCGTCTCCACCATCAGGGAGGCGATCACGGCGTGATTCGGGTAGTATTTCTTGACTTCCTCAATTTCCCTGAGGTTGTCTTTCAGTTGGCGATCTGTGATCAGCTCGATATTGTTGAAGCCCGCCATGCGGGTGTTGCGGTAGTTGATCGAGCCGTAACGGCTGGAGACGTTGATGACGGGCACGCCGAGCGTCTTCCAGACAGCTCCGCCCCAGCCTGCGTCGAAGGCTTTCATGACCTGGTAGCCGGAATTGGTGGGCGGGCCGGAGGCCAGCCAGAAGGGGTTGGGAGCTTTGATTCCTGCGAAGTTTATGGATAAATCTGGCATTTTTATTTTTTATTTTTTGACAGGAGAAGAGGATTTTCAGGATTTACAGGAAATAAGGTGCTCATCTTGTTTATCCTGAAAATCCTGCAATCCTGTCTAGTTGAGATCTCTATTGAGCCATTTTTCTATGCCTTTGGCAGCCATCTTCCCCTCATAAGCAGCATTCACCACTTCAGCACCGCCATTCACCGCATCGCCTCCGGCGAAGTATTTCGGATTTGTGGTCTGAAAGCTGTCGCTTACCTGGATGCGGTTTTTGGCGTCTAATTCAAGGCCGCCGATCATGCTGAGGAAATGCGGATGTTTCGCTTGTCCGGTGGCTTTGATGACCAAATCGCAAGCGATCTCGAATTCACTTCCCGGAATGCTTTCCAGCTTTCCGTTGACGGTTTTTGTTTTGATGAAACGGACACCCGTTGCGGTACCATTGCCCAGGATTTCGAGGGGTTGGGCGTTGAAAATGCCTTTGACACCGGCGCTGACGGCGAGCTTGTACTCGAAGTCGTAAGCACCCATGCTTGCCTTATCCCGCCGGTAGGCGAGGGTGACCTCTTCCGCGCCCATGCGGGCGGACTCGCTCGCCGCATCCATGGCGGTATTACCGCCGCCGATGACGACCACCCGATCAGCGATGCTGATCTTGTGCTGTTGCATGCGCAAAGCCTCTATAAATTCTACCGCGCCGATAACCTGCGCTTTGTCTTCTCCCGGCAGTCTCAATGAGGCCGTTGGCCCCAATCCTACGCCCAGAAAGAGTGCATCATATTCCCCCTCCAGCAGCTGTAGCTGTCCGGGAGTGCTGATTTTTTGCTCATAATTGATGTGAAAACCCAGTTGATTTTGCAAAAAATCCATTTCAGCCAATACCTCTTCATTGGTGATTTTGTAAGGCGCTACGCCATGGACTGTGAGGCCCGATGGTTTTTCTTTTGCTTCGAAAATATCCACCTGATAGCCCATCACGCGCAGCTCACAGGCGCAGGCAATGCTTGCAGGCCCCGCGCCAATGATGGCGACCTTACGGCCGTTATCCGGCCCAGGCTCAAAGAGCTTTTTGCCCTCGCTGATCACCTGATCGGTCGCATAATTTTGCAGGCGGCCGATCTGAATGGCAGGCACATCCTGGTGGTTGTAGACGCAGTCGCCTTCGCAGAGCACGCCCGTAGGGCAGACCTTGCCGCAGGCATTGCCGAGCCAGTTGGCATCGAAGATGGTTTTGGCCGCGCCAGTGGTATTGCCGGTATGTATCTGCTTGATAAAGAGCGGAATATCTATTCCGGTGGGGCAGGCATGCATGCAGGGCGCATCGTAGCAGTAGAGACAGCGGGAACTTTCATAATAAGCCTCCGTGCTGTTCATCAGCGGTTTTTTCTGCGCAAAATTCTCCTCAAACTCCTGCTCGTTGGTCGGTCGTTTGTATTCAGCCATCTTATAGCTCGGTTAGTTTTCCATAAGTTTCCGGACGACGGTCGCGGAAAAATTGCCAGGTGGAGCGCACCTCCTCGATCATATCGAGGTCAAAATCTGCGATCAGCAGTTCGTCTTCTGTTTCGGAGGCTTCGGCAAAGATTTGCCCCCGCGGATCTACAAAGTAGGAAGTGCCGTAAAAGCGGCCCAGATTCCAGGGTTTTTCTTCCCCCACGCGGTTGATACAACCCATAAAATAGCCATTGGCTGCGGCGTGAGCGGGTTGCTCGAGTTTCCACAGATACTGTGAAAGGCCCGCCACGGTGGCGGAAGGATTGTACACAATCTCGGCTCCATTGAGCCCCAATATCCTCGCCCCATCCGGGAAATGGCGGTCGTAGCAGATGTAGACGCCAATTTTGGCGTATTTTGTCTGAAAAACGGGATAGCCCAGGTTGCCGGGTTTGAAGAAAAACTTTTCCCAAAAACCGGTTGTATGGGGGATGTGATTTTTGCGGTATTTGCCCAAATACTTTCCGTCTGCATCTATGACCGCAGCGGTATTGTACAAAACCCCTGCCTGCTCCCTTTCAAAGATCGGCACGATGATGACCATATTGTACTTTTTCGCATACTGCTGCATGCGCTCCACTGTGGGGCCGGGAACCGATTCCGCCGAAGCATACCACTTGCGGTCCTGTCCCGGACAGAAATAGGGCGTATTGAAAATCTCCTGCAAACAAAGGATCTGAACGCCTTTTTTACCCGCATCTTCGATATAGGGAATGTGCTTTTCGACCATGGCATCCATGATTTCCTGTATGCTTCCTTCTCCTTCTGTCATGGGGAGGCTCATCTGGATGAGGCCTGATTTTACGATTCGTGGCATAGGTTAATTGTTTTGTGTTATACTTCTATGTTACTTTTTTTTAGAAAAAAAGTAACCAAAAAAAGCGCGGATTTCAAAAGACAGCCCTGCAATCCGCCCCCGCTTCCCGATGAAATCCGCAGGGCCAACGCGCCGTAACCGAACAGGGCGTAAAGCCAGGGTTTAAACCACCAAAGAGGTTTTACCTCTTTTGATAAACTGCCCGTAACCGGGCTGGATATGGCATGCGCCATCTTCAATGGCGACTTGTCCGCGCAGGATCACGATCTCGCTTTTGCCTTTCACTTCCCAGCCTTCATAGGCGGAGTAGTCCACGTTCATGTGGTGAGATTGGGCGGAGATGCTATGTCTTTTTTGTGGGTCAAAAATCAGTATATCGGCGTCTGAGCCGATGGCGAGTGTGCCTTTTCGGGGAAACATGCCAAAGATTTTGGCGGCATTCGTGGAGGTGATCTCCACGTATTTTTGCAGGGAGATCCTTCCTGTGGCGACGCCTTCGGAGAAGAGCAGCTCCATGCGATGCTCGATGCCGGGATGGCCGTTGGGGATTTTGGAAAAGTCGTTTTCGCCCATCTTTTTCTGCTCCCACATAAAGGGACAATGGTCTGTTCCCAGCACCTGAATCAATCCCTGATTGATGCCTGCCCAAAGAGCCGTCTGGTCCTTTTTCTTGCGCAAAGGCGGGCTCATAACCCATTTTGCCCCTTCAAAATTCCTTTCATAGAGGGAGGCGTCCAGCAGAAGATATTGGGTGCAGGTCTCAACAAAGACCTTTTGATTGCGCTGAGTGGCGAGCCGCACGGCATTGAGCGCGCCTTCGCAGGTCATGTGAACGATATAGCCGGGACAGCCGGTATAGTGCAGCATATCTGTAAAACGCGCTGAAGCTTCTGCTTCCGTGACTTCCGGCTGAGAGAGATAATGATAGAGCGGGGCAAGTTTGCCCTCTGAGCGATGCTGCGAAATAAGCGAATCGATCATGTCACCATTGGTGGCGTGCACGGTGACGAGGCCACCCTTGTCGCGGACCACCTGCATCAATTGCACCATCTGCCCATCGTCGATCATCAAAGCGCCTTTGTAGGCCATGAAGGTTTTGAAAGAAGTAATGCCTTCTTCTTCAATGAATTGCACGACTTCCTTCGCGACTTCGTCGTTGAAATCTGTCACAGCCATGTGAAAGGAATAATCGCCGACGGCGGTTCCGCTGGCGCGGCCTTGCCATGCGGCAAGGGCATTGTGCAGGCTGTCGCCTTGCGTTTGCAGGATGAAGTCGATCACCATGGTGGTGCCACCATGAAGGGCAGCACGGGTTCCCGTTGTATAATCATCACTCGAAAAAGTGCCCATAAAGGGCATGTCGAGGTGAACATGCGGATCAATGCCGCCAGGCATGACGAGTTTGCCGGAGGCATCTATGACGCGATCCGCGCTATAGGAAAGCTCTTTTCCAATGGCCATAATTTTTTCCCCTTCCACATAGATATCTGCGATGAAATCTGCTTCTGTGGTGACGACGCGGCCGTTTTTGATCAATATTGACATGGTCTATTCGTTCAAGGATTTTTTTTCATCAAAATATAATACAAAAAGAAAGAGACAGCAAAGCCCGTAAACCACGAAAGCTTATACAGAGGTTCCAGCATAGGCACAAAATACCCAATCAGGGCAATGCCTACACCTGCGACCAGCGATATCATCGCCGCAGAATTCACACCATTTCCATAGCTATAAGCGCCATTTTCCTTATACAATTCGGCCACCTTCATTTCCTTTTTTCGCAGCCAGTAATAGTCTGCCAGCATGATGCCCAGCACAGGCCCCAGCAAACCACTGACGAAAATCAAAATATTGCTGATCTCATCCATCAGAAACCAGGGACAGATGAGGATGCCGATGATTCCTGTGATGATGCCCCCCATCCGGAAGCTGATTTTTTTGGGAAAAAGGTTCGAAAAGGCATTGGCCGGAGCGATGACGTTGGCAGCGATATTGGTGCTGAGTGTGGCTATGATCATGAATATTTGGGCAATGATGACCACCAGCGGATTGTCGAATTTTGCCAAAAGCGATACGGGATCCCAGGGCGCGTCATTGCCGATCAGCACATCGTCAAAATTGACGACGGCGGCACAAGTCACGAATATCGCGACAAAGGAGTAGAGCATCATCGTGCCGGGAAGGCCGATAAACTGACCAGCGACCTGGTCGCGCTGCGTAGCCGCGTAGCGGGTGATATCAGCGATGCTCAGCGACATCGTCGCCCAAAAACCGAGCATGATCGTCAGCCAGAGAATGTAGCTCCAGATTTTGTCGCTGAAGCTTTGGGATTCAGTTGTTCGGAGGGTAGGGGACACTTTGCTGGAAACAACAGGACCGTTTTCGGTTTGCCTGCGAAAATCCAGCTGAATATCGGCTTCCTCCGCAAAATTTACCTGCAAGGCCTGAGCGGGAATGGCCTGCCAGCCGGTGCTTTGCCCATCTACTTCCAGCCTGAATTCTTCAGCTTTAACCTCCCCGTCCCATGATTTTATCAAATTAAAATGCAGCCTTTGTTGGCCATTTTCACTGACAAGCTCCACCGCTGGCACTTCGAGCTGCTTACTTTGTTCCAATACAATTCCAAATCCACCCGCCTGATTGGCGCCCCAGCCGATCATCAAAAATCCTATCAGGATAAGGATAGGAGCAGAATATTGCTCCAAAAATTTGATGCTTTCCATCCCTTTCCAGATGAAATAGATATTGATAAACCAGAAGATGGCGAAGGAAATAAATTTACCGACGGAGAGGCCAGCGGCCCCTTCTGCGCCTGTCAGCGCATTGAAAATGGCGTAGATCGCCAGGCCACCTATCCAGGTCTGGATCCCAAACCAGCCGCAGGCTACGATGGCCCGCACCAGGGCGGGCAAGTGGATCCCTTGGGTACCGAAAGAAGCGCGTCCGATCACCGGAAAGGGAATGCCGTATTTCACGCCGGCATGGCCGTTTAACACCATGGGAATGGTAATGATAAGATTTGCTAAGCCAATGATAATCAGGGCTTCCAGCCAGTTCATGCCACTGCCGATCATATAGGAAGCCAGCAGATAGGTAGGAATACAAACCGCCATGCCGACCCACAAGGCGGACAAATGCCATTTGCTCCAGCTCCGCTTTTCAGGCGGCACGGGAGCGAGGTCTTCGCTGTATAGATCAGAAGCCGAAAGGTCTTCGGTCAGGGTGACGATTTCGTTTTCGTTTGTATTCATGCGCCTGTATAATAGCTGTCCGAAATGGAAAGGGCCTGGGAGATAATGGCTAAGCCTTCGTCAATTTCTGCTTCGGTCGTATTGAGCGGAGGAGCAATGAAGATAAAATTCCATTTTACAAAAGTGAACATGCCCAGATCCCTGATTTTTGCAGCGACTTTGAAGGTGATTTCGGATTCAGAAGCTTTCGCATTGAAAGGAGCGATCGGCTCTTTGGTAGCGCGGTCTTTGACCAATTCCATCGCACCCAATAAGCCCGTATTTCTGAAATCTCCCAAAGAAGGATGTTGGGAGAATAAATCAGCCACTTTGCTCTCAAGGTAATGGCCCATGCGGGCGGCATTTTCCACCATATTCTCCTCCTGCATGATTTTGATATTTTCCACTCCAGCGGCACAGGAAACCGGATGGGCAGAATAGGTCAGGCCGATAATCAGGGGATTGTCGTCAAAATGCTTCGCAATGGTATCTGTAACCACTGTGCCGCCCAGCGGCAGATAGCCCGAAGTCAGGCCCTTGGCTATCGCCATGATATCCGGCGTGACGCCGTGATGATCCACCCCAAACCATTTGCCCGTACGGCCAAAGCCACTCATGACTTCGTCGGCGATCAGCAGGATGCCGTATTTGTCGGCGATGCGCCGCAAGCCCTGCCAGTACCTGGCGGGATACTTGATGCAGCCCGAAGTGCCGGACTCGCCTTCATAGAGAAGGGCAGCGATGCTGTCGGGATTTTCATACTGGATGACCCTTTCCAGCTGTTGAAGGGCCATTTCTCCACAATCCTCCATGCTCTCCGTGCCCCAGGGACAGCGGTAGAAATAGGGATTTTCCACCTGGACAAAATGAGGGGCCGCAGAGCGACCAATGGGAAATTTGCGGGGATCCCCGCTGGCGGACATCGCACCGTAGGTGGCGCCGTGATAGGAGCGGTATTGGGAAATGATTTTTTCCCGGCCGGTGTAGATGCGTGCGATTTTGATCGCATTTTCGATCGCCTCGGCACCGCCGAGGGTGAAGAAAGTCTTCGTCAGGTTCCCTGGCGTCACTTCGGCGATCAATCGCCCGAGCTCGCCACGCGCCTGCGTGGTAGCGCCCGGGTAGACATAACTCAGCTCCTGCATCTGGCGGGCGACCGCCTCGGTGATGCGCTGGTTGCCGTGGCCGATGTTGACATTCATCAGCTGGGAGGAAAAGTCAAGGTACTTTTTGCCATCTCTGTCCCAGAGGTAGGAGCCTTTGCCACGCTCGATATTGAGCGGGTTGAGGCCTGCCTGCTTGGACCAGCTGAAAAGGGTGTAATCCTTGCAGTCTTGTATGATTTGTTGTTTATCTTTTATGAGTTCCATGATTTTTTCAATTTTCTTTTTGAGCCTGTGGCGTGATTAACTCATCCAGTTTGTCTTGTCTTCCGGATTCCACTTGGTAGTAGTTTTTTTGTTTTGGGTCCAAAACTCGATGGAGCTTTTGCCGGTGATGTCGCCTACGCCAAATTTGGATTCGTTCCATCCGCCGAAAGAGAAAGGCTCTCTGGGCACTGGAACGCCGATATTGACGCCGATCATACCAGCGCTGGCGCCTTCCATGACGCGTTTGGCGAGTCCGCCATTTTCGGTGAATACCGCCGCTGCATTTCCGTAATTGGAACCATTTTCAATCTGAATGGCTTCTTCCACATCCTTTGCACGGATGATCGAAATGACGGGTCCAAAGATCTCTTCTTTGGCTACGCTCATGTCAGGTCTGACATGATCTATGATGGTCGGTCCGACATAAAAGCCGCCTTCGCGGCCCGGAACGGTCGCGCCTCTGCCATCCACCAGGATGGTGGCTCCCTGCTGCTCAGCCTCCGTGATATAGCGCTCTATGCGCTCTTTGGCTTCTTTGCTGATGACAGAACCGAGGTTCTCGCCGGGCACGATGGCCTTCGCCTCCTCGACCATGCGGTCGATGATATGCTGGACGCGGTCCACGCCGACCATGACGGAGGCAGCCATGCAGCGCTGTCCGGCGCAGCCGGACATGGAGGCGACCACATTGCTAGCGGTCATCGCCAGGTTGGCGTCCGGCAGGACGATGAGGTGGTTTTTGGCGCCGCCCAGCGCTACGCAGCGCTGGAGGTTGGAGGTCGCTCGTCTGTAGACGATCTTGGCCACGCGGGTAGAACCGACAAAAGATGTCGCTTTGATGTCAGGATGATCGCAGATCGCTTCCACGATCTCTTTTCCGCCATTTACCACATTGAAAACGCCGTCGGGAAGCCCTGCTTCTTTCAGCAGCTCAGCCATGCGCATGGCGCTGAGCGGGACCATCTCTGAAGGTTTCAGAATCACACAATTGCCCAGGGCAATGGCGTTGGGCACGGTCCAGTGCGGGACCATATTGGGAAAGTTGAAGGGGCTGATGCAGGCCACCACGCCCAGGGGTTTTCTTTCTATTCTACACTCCACGCCCCGGCTTACTTCCTGAATTTCGTTGGTGACGATTTGGGGCAGAGAGACAGTAAATTCGCAAAGCTCCATGCTTTTCATCACTTCGGCGCGGGACTCGCCCAGGGTTTTGCCATTTTCCAATTGAACCAGCTGGGACAAGTCCTCCATATTTTCTTCCAGCAATTGGCGGTATCTGAAAAATACCTGGATGCGCTCTTTGAGGGTCAGGCCTGACCAGGCGGGATAGGCTGCTTTTGCAGCTGCTACAGCCTGATTCAGCTCCTGGGCTGTGCTCATCGGCAGAGAAGAAATCACGGAGCCATCCAACGGGCTGATGACATCCATGGATGCCTGTCCATTTCGTTCAAATTTTCCGTTGATGAAGTTTTTGACTTGAGGTTGTTTTGATGCATGCATAACAAAGAAGATCTTTTGGGATAAAGCAGGAGCTGAGCGCTCATGGTATCTAAATGTAAAGAATTCTTTGAAAAAAGTTAGCTAAACTCACTAAATTTGCCCCATTGGCGTCATTTCCCTTTACCCCATTTACATGAAAACTCTCCTGCTGATTTTTGTTTGCCTATTTATATGGAGCTGTCAACCTGACACAGGACAGGATCAGCAAGCTGAGGATACGGCTACAAACACAGAAGATTCTCTTCCGCCTTCCCAGATAGATTCCCCTAAAAAAGAAGATGTCCCTACGCCTGCCGCAGCAAGCGAGTTGGAAACAGCGGCCCTCAGTTTTCATAGCTGGTATTTAACCCACATCAACAATTTTGAGAGCGAGGTGCCCACAGATGCTTTTGTCGTAGAAGGGGAAAATGGCAAATGTAAACTTGAAATGGAGCCTTATTTTAAGGAATTGCGCAAGCTGGGAACGATTTCAGAGGCTTTTATACAAGCAGAAAAAAACCGCCTTGCACCTTGTGCTGAAGAGATGGCCCAAACAGATTGGGAGGACTATATGCTGGGGAATGTATGTGATATGCTCCAGTATTTTTACTGGATTGATAGCCAGGAGACCATGGAATTTGTTGAGCTGGACAAAATGGCCCTGGCCGGAGACAGCGCTGTCGCACAACTTCGGTTTTACGATGTTTTTAAGGGAGAAAAAAAATATTGGGAAGACTTGCAGGCAGAAGTCCTACTGGCCTCAGAGGACAGTATTTGGCGGATTATCTCCATTACTCATCATAGTAATTGATCGGCTGGTAGCCAACCAGCTTATAGTAGCGATCGGTAGGAGCCCGGTGGTACACCAGCACGGTATAATAATTTTCTGTATCATAGGCTTTTCCTTCAAAAACCGTCTCATTGATAAGCCCCGTGGCATTATCTACCGCCACATATTTGTAATCGAAATAGCCCTGCTTCATCAAAATATTAGCCTCATAGCGGCGCGCCGCTTCATTATATGTCATCTGGCAGGCAGGCTGCGGCTTCCAGAGAGAAAATTCTCCAAAGACATAGACCTTGTGGTTGGGAAGAGGCTCACTCATCTGTAGCCGAAAGTTGTTATTTACATAATCAGCCTCGTAATCCGGATAATTGTATTCCTTCACATCTATGACAAAACTGCCATTCAAATCGGCTCTTTGGCCATAGGTGTTTTTGAATCGGGCTTCATCTGTAAACATGGTCACCTCGTACATTTCCTCCGTGTCGGTGATGTCTTTGACAGATTCGGAGAAAAACTGGGTGCTGCGGTTGTCATGGAAGCGAAATTCATTTCCAGCAGGAAAGCTGGCATTGAGCTCATCTATGATGTACTCAAATTGACCGTTGCCCTGAAACCGCGGGCGCATGCCTTCGAGGGCATTGTCCCACCGCCAGTTTTGCATGACCTTGACGATCAGGTCATTGGCGGGGTTGAAGACGCGCAGGCGCTGAGAGGGTGTGATGGAAAAAGCCAGCTCGTCCAGGCGCTGCCGCTCAATGCGCGCATTGAGGATGCGCGTAGGTTGTATCGCCGTGAGGCGATCAGCCACCACAAAGCGGCGCGTCAGCACCACCTCCTGATCGCCATAGGCGCGGTATATCTTGAGCAGGTAGTTGCCGCTCATCTTGAAGCGGCTGTTTTCATCCGGAAAGGAGTAGCGATAATGCGCATAATTCACTTTCGTATTTTCCGAAAAACGATAGTCGTTGATGCGTTGCTGCGCAAAGCCTTCAAAAAACTCAATCGGTATACTGAAAGTCGGTTCCCAATTGTGATCACAGGAGACAAAGTCAACCATAAACTCAGACTGAGGCTCTGTCACGGGCAGGATTTCATCAAATTCCACGGTGAGTGGGACCTGATTTTCCATGAAAATGACAGGATATGAGTTGGTAAAAGTACCTCTGTAAAAGAGGACTGTATGTATGTCGGGATCGTAGATATGATCGTCGTAGATCAATTCCTGCTCCGCAGGAGCGGAGCGAAAGGAAACAAATAAGAAACTGCTGAAAAGCAAAACGGGGAAAAGTAGAAGGAAAAAATAGTTTTTCATCGGAAAGTCATAAAGAGGTCAAAATAACGAAAGAAGCAGCATAATAATATGAATCCCTCAAAAAGGGCCTCCCAAAATTATGCAATGCTTTCTTTCCTGATTTTGTAAAGCTCTTTTTGGTTACCTCAAAACCATCACCTTCAAGCCTGAAACATATTCTCCAGCCTTCATCTGAAGGAAATAACTTCCTTCTGCCAAATCTCCCAGATCTGCCTGCAATTGATGTTTTCCCATGGAGAAAAAAGCATTCTCCTCCAGCTTTTTCACTACTTGTCCATTCAGATCATACAAAGTCAGTGAAACCTCCTCATGACTTCCCAGCCCGAAGGCGATATTCACCTGGTCTTTTACAGGGTTGGGATACACACTGTAAAGTTTGTTTTGGGGGAAAGTGAAAAGGGCTCCCAGCTCTTCATCGGACAAAAGGATGTTTTCATCCCCTGGCTGATAGGGCACATAGCCGATCGGCAGGTAATACATTTCGTCAGTCGTTTTTTCGCCCCAGCGCATCTGCTGAGGCGGGCTATGAGGGTTGAGCGGATTGCCTGCGGTATTGTCATAGCTTGCGAAAGCATGGATCTCGCTACCGGCAAGCACCTTGATCAGATGATCAAAGCTATAACTGCCCTGCCAGTTGAAATCCCAGTTGGGGATGCTGATCAGGGGCGTGGTATCGCCTGTGGGAGAGACGGCATACACTTCCCAATCCTTGCCCAGCAAGTGCATGTGCGGCGTGATATTGACCAGACTGATGTCTGTGGAGACTTGCCACAGGCCATGAAAACGGATAACTGTATCCGGCGGAATGATAAAAGGCCCATTCACAAGAGTACCCAGAAAAGGATGCATCAGGTGGCTTTGCAGGTAGCGTTGCACGGGTTCTTTTTTGAAAAAAATATTTACCGTGCTGGAATCCCAGCTGTCAGCCTGCCAGGGGGCATAATGCATTTGCACCATGAGGTCCGAGCCTGCATACATTTTTTGCCCGATGCCGTCGGGAAAGAAACGCGGAATCTGCCCTGGCACATAGCCAGGATACTGGTTGTTGCGCAGGCCCGTCACGCCAAAGCCGCCAAAGGCTTCATAGCCATAGCCTGGATCATTGGCATCCAGAAGCTGTGCCTGGCCCGTGGTGTCAAAGGCAAAAAGGGCATGGTGCACGATTTGCGTATTGCCTGGCCTCAACTCCATGGCTGCCACATCCTTGTCTTCTGTTAAGCCGGTTGGCAAAACAAAAATGCGGTATTCATCCACATTATTTCCTTCATGAAAATAAGCCTCTTCGAAACTCAGCACCAGATCTGGCTCACCCAGCAATGATCCCGTCGGAAAAGACGGAAAAGCAGGCTCCAGCATGGGGTCGCCTTGTGGCGCACCAGCGATCACCCAATCTCTGATTAGCTGGATTTCCTGCTCGCTGAGGTGGTTTTCTCCGAGAAAAGAAGCATAGGCCGGATCGGGCTGCCAGGGCGGCATATAGCGAATTTCGGTCACATACTGCACCATGCCTGCCCAGGCAGCGACTTCATTGTAATTGGTGAAGGGCATAGGCCCTATCTCGCCCTGCCGGTGACAAAAACTGCATTTGTTGTAGATGATGGGCGCGATGTCCTGGGAGAAGTTGGGGCTTTGGGCGAAGCCTTCGCTCAATAGAAGGAAGGGGAGGAGGAAAAGGATTTTTTTCATGCTTGAAGAGGTTTAGTATTGTTTTGTGATGAAACAACCCACCGCCTGCGTTTCACGCAGGGGAACAGGCTGGCCAGCCAGCACGGCTGTCAGGGCATCGCGCAGCTCATGCTGCGTGACATGCCGCCTTTGGCGGCCGGGGCGATCGAAGCGATCGTCTATCCTGCCGCGATACAGCACGCTGTCGCCCAGCGTCAGGATGGCTTCTGGGGTCACTTGCGCATCATATTTATGCGTGAGAAATTGATTGACATCCTTTACCAGCGGAAAGGGGATGTCATGGCTTTGCTGAAAGCTTTCGATGGACCGCTGGCTGGAGGTTTTTACAGGAAAAACGCCACGGAAAGAGACGCCTTCCCGCTGGAAGTCGGCATACAATTGCTGCATCTCGCCGGCGTAATAGCGGCAGATGGGGCAGTCTTCTGCCAGAAAGAAGTAAAGGCGCAGGGAATCCTGGGCCTGGATCCAAAAAGCGGAAAGAATGATCAGATGGACAAAAAGGAGGTATTTTTTCATGCTGCAGGCGTTTTTGATTCACCTGCAAACAGCGCTTTTGCCTTAGCTCAGAAAAGTTTTTTCAACCAACAGCAAAATACATTCAACGAATGTTAATAAACCTCCTTATTTACCCCATAGGCCCACTCCAGAAAATCAGGCATGACTGCGCCCCAACTGCTCTCATGGTGCCTGCCATCCTCTATTTCCACATATTTCATGTGTTCATCGGTATAGCCTAGCTGGCGCAATTCGTCCATCAAATCGAGTATGTCATCGATGACATCTATGATGCCATTTTGGTTGCGGTCTTCCTTTTCCTCTGCTGTACCTGCACTGAACCAGAGCCTGAGGTTGGGGTGAAATTTTCCGGCAGTGACAAGGCGGTGAATGATGCGGTCATTGTCCGTATAGGCCTGTTCCAGGGCTTTGGCTCTCCACCAGAAAGAGCCCGAAAAGACGCCTACTTTGCTGAAAAGATGGGGGTGATGCCACACGATATCAAAGGCGGAAAGACCGCCCAGAGAGAAGCCGGCAAAGCCACGATAGGCCGGGTCAGAAGGCACGCGGTATTGCGTTTCGATATAGGGAATGAGTTCCTGGGTGATGAAAAAAGTGTAGGCAGCGGCTTTGTTGCCGCGATTTTTGTAATCAGCCATAGCGGCGGTGCCGTATTCAAACATGCGGTCGCGACCGCAGTGGAGCGCCACCAGGATCACCGGAGCGATGCTATCCTTGTATTCAATCAGCGTACGGGCTATACCCAGCGCTTTCCAGTTTTGGCCATCATTGAGAAACAAGACCTGGCAAGGCCTGTCACTCTTAAAATAATTGTGAGGGAGGAAAATGTCAATCACCACATCTCGGCCCAGATAAACAGAGCGAAAGGCAGGAATGTGGTGGATCATCTGTGGAATAGGTGCCGGCGTATCAAGAATTTTCATCCCGCAAACATAAGAATTGAGGAGAAGGTTTGCTAAATAAATAGCTTTCCTAAACTTCTAAAATTCTGTAGAGCTATGTATTTAGCGGTCCAACCAGGCTTTAAAAAGCCCCACCCGCTCCCTGCTGACGAGAATCTGCTCTTCCACAGTGGGTTGGAGCATGATTTTTAGGCGGCTATTGAAAAAGCTATGAATCTGCTCTATCGCTTCCAGGCGGGCGATAAATTGCCGGTTGAGGCGAAAGAAATGTTGCGGATTGAGTTGTTTCTCAATCTGGTCGAGCGAGCTATCCATGGGATAGCGCTTTCCCTGCTTCGAGACGAGCCATGCGGCTTCGTTGGAGTGGTGAAAGTAGGCGATTTCGCCTACGGGTATCCACTTGTACTGCTCACCGATTTTGATTAAAAAACGCTGTTTTTCCTGTACCACAGGCTGGTGAGCTTGCTGAAGCCAGGCTTCATACTTCTCCATGGCGCGTTTCAGATCCTGAAAATCAATGGGTTTGACGAGGTAGTCCACGGCATATACCTGAAAGGCCCGCAGGGCATATTCATCGTAGGCAGTGGTAAAAATCACAGGAGCTGTCAGCTTGACAGCTTCAAATAGCTCAAAACAAGAGCCATCCGAAAGACGGATGTCCATGAAAATCAGCTCAGGCTGAGGATTTTGACTCAGCCAGGCGATGCCTTCCTCCACAGAAGGAATGACTGCAAGGCATTCTATATCAGCGCGATAGCGCTTGAGAAGCTTCTCCAACCGCTCTGCGGTTAGGGCTTCGTCTTCAAAAATCAAAACCTTCATAATTCTCGGCAAATATTTTTTCCAGTTTTACCTGATAATGACCTTCATTTTCCATCATGATGGGAGATTCGCTTCCCAGCAGATGGTATCTTTCTGAAATTGTTTTCAAGTCCGGCCCGGGGTCGGCAGTCAGGTTTTTGCGGATCGCCAGGCGATTTGTAATGAGGAGCTGATTTTCTGTTTCAGAAATCTCTATCCAGAGAGGCTTTTCCACAGTAAAAGCATTGTGATTGATGGCGTGCTCTACGAGCATCTGAACCGCATGAGGCGGTACCAGGCAGCCTTCCAGGCTGTATTCAGACAGTTTGATATGACATGTCACCATGTTTTGGTGCCGGATTTGAATCAGGAACAGATAGGATTTCAAAAAGCGGATTTCCTCCTTTAGCCGAACCAGCTTCCTGCCTTTGTTATCCAAAATATAGCGATACATTTTTGCCAGATGACCGATATAATCATCCGACAATTCGGGGTCTTTGTAGATAAGGGATGAAAGCACGCTCAGGCTATTGAAGAAAAAATGCGGATCAATCTGGCTTTTAAGCGCCTGAAAATCAGACTGCAACTGTGCCTTGGCCAGGCGTTCATTGACCAGCTCTGCCTCTTGCAATTGCTTTACCGAAAAGCTGACGCCATTGAATCCCAGGACCATTAGGTAGAAGAGAAAAATGCCCAAATCCAGATCAAAGTCCACCCAGCCTACGGCTTGCCAGGTATCTACCCGATCAAAGATCAGCAAGTCGCCCAGCGCATACATGCGCCCAAAAAGTAGCGAAATCACTGCCCCAAACAGCAGATAGATACCGAGCAGCATCGCGAGACGCTGGCTCAGGCTGAGCTTTTTCAACAAGGAAGGATACACCCTTTTCCAAAGTTGAAGACCGCTTTCCCAGGTTAACAAGCCATAACTGAGAAAGAAGATATAAAAGGCAACTCCCCTTCCATCAAAGTGAAGGAAGTGGGAGAAAGAGCTGTCAAAATGTTTAAAAATACTGTGTATCAGACTGATAATCAGTATCCTGAAAAGCCAAACCTGAATGGTGTTCCATCTCATAAGCCCGTAAGTTGATTGTCCCTTCGCTCAAAGCGAATGCTAAACCAGCCTTCCTCCGCTTCTATGCGAACAAGTTCGCCTTGCTTGTAGAAATAGCTGTTTTTGCCGCCGTCAGGCAAAGATAACTCATAGCAATGAGCCTTGACTTCTTTCAGCGGAAGAAAGGACTGATGTCTTTCAGAATAGACTTGTTGAATGCCTTCCGGCTCTTTTACATACAATTTCCCGATTCCAAAAAATATTCTGCGGTATTCTGGGCTGAGGGGAGGGGAATCCCAAAGGGTTCTTTCATAAGCATCGCCTGTCCAGCTTAGGCGGCTGTCTTCCCGCTTTTTGTCATCCAGGTAATAGGTGGAAGTGGATTTGTGCAATTGATTGTTCACATAGAGCGTCTGTAAGTGAAAATTGAGCTTTTTGCTCACCCAGGGGATGACCACATCTGTCTTAATCTGCATCTGCATGCTGTCGCCCGAAGCTTGTTGTTGCGCGATGAGCTGGCCCACTTCCTGGCTTCGCCAGTAGATATCAAATTGCTGTTGCTGCGCCGATAAGGCGGAGGCACTTGCCAGGAGGAGCAGAAAAGCCGCAGCGGCTTTCGCCAGTGAATGCTGAAACAGCTTTTTTTCCCGCAAAAAAATACCTCCCAAAACCTTCCGCATCAGCCCTGAAGGCATATTTCGCATAAAGAAACCATTGAGCTGGTTGAGCCAGCCCGGCACGATGCGGGCTTTGCCCGCATAGAGCCCGTTGAGCGAAATTCTCGCTACCTCCTCGGGCGAGAGCACGCTCATCTGCGTGATCCTGCCATGGCAGGCTATGCGGTCTTTGACTGCCTGATTGGTCATGATAGGACCGGGGTTGATCACACTGACTGACACCTGGCTGTCTGCCAGTTCGTAACGCAAGGCCTGCGAAAAGGCATAAATAAAGCCTTTGGAAGCCGAATAGATCGCTTTGAAAGGAATCGGACTGAAAGAGGCCATGCTGGCGACATTCAAAATATAGGCCCGCCTTTGCTGCTTCAGCACAGGTAAAAGCTGGCGCGTAAGCAGCGAAGTGGCGCGTACATTGAGTTGGATCATGCGATCTATATGTTCTGGCCCCATTTGCTCAAAGGGGGAAGAGCCGCCTATGCCCGCATTGTTGATCAGGCTGTGAAGCTGAAGGGATTCTGCCTTGATCCACTCCGCCACGCGCTGCGGCGCCTCAGGCTGGCAAAGGTCAGCTTCGAGGTAAGCGACCTCGATCTTGTATTGCTGGCTTAACTCAGCAGCGGTAGCTGCGAGATTTTCGCCCGGCAGGGCGACGAGGGCGAGGTTGCCGCTGCGGGCAGCGATTTCGTGGGCAAAGGCCAGGCCGAGGCCGGAGGAAGCGCCTGTAATCAGGCTGTAATTCGTCTTATTCATGAGGATCGTGTTGTTGTTTCTATACCCAAAGAAACTCCCTCAACCTGCCTTTTTTAAGCGAAATGTAGCGGACTTAAGAATATTTCCCCTGAAACGGTGGATGACTGGGTCAAAGCGTATTGAATACAAACCGGAATACACACAAGTGGACGGGCAAAATGGCCCGATGAGGGCCTGAAGCCCTTTATTTCAGAACGATTTCTTTACCTTTTGACCAGAAATATAGATGCAAATGTGCTTATGAAATCACTCAGATTACCCTTATTGTTTATCCTGCTCAGCAGTTGTTGGGTCCTTGCCCAGAGTCAATCCGCTCAATATCTGCGGATGTTTACTTTTTCAAATACCTTTTATGAGGGGGGGCAGGATGTGACCATCATGCCCAATAATGACCTGGTTTTGGTGGGAAATACCAGCAAATGCGTCGGCTCTACCTGCAACCATGCAGGAGCGATGGTACGGACTTCACCCCATGGTGATGTGAGATGGGCCACCAAAATGGGCAATTCAGGTAAAAATATGACCGCTATGGCTACCTGCATCGGCAATGACGGCAACCTCATGATGGCGTCGCATTATGGGAGCAATTCCATCCTTTCCAAACTCGATACGAGTGGACAGGTCATCTGGCACCAGATGGTGCAGGCCAGCGGCAATTTCTGGCCCAGATCGGTGATTGGCGCACACCATGCCTATTTTGTTGTGGGAGAAATAAATGATGGCTCAGTGAGTCCTTCCATCAGGGCAGCTTTTATCTGCCGGATAGAAGAGAACGGTACTTTTGGCTGGATCAAATTTTTTGAGATTCCAGGTTCCCTGTCACAATTTCACCGCATTTTGCTCAATTCCGCTGGTGAATTGGTCGTCACAGGCGCAGGGCCCCGGCTTCAGGATCGGAGGCTTCCGGTCATTTTCTTTGACCAGCATGGGAACATTATTCGGAGTTGGGGTTTTCTGGATATCAACCAGGATTCATATCCGCTGATCGAGGATATGATCATTACTGCTGATGGAGGCTATCTTTTTTCTGCAAGGGGAAATAACAACGGCAGTTTTTGCCTGGTAAAAATAGCAGCGGATGGGACCGTAGAATGGGGAAAAAGGTACCGGAGTGCGCCCACACCGGATCAGATAGTATGTGTGGTGGAGGACCATTTTGGTGGATATTTGGTTATGGGAAGCCGTGCATTTTTTAGCAATGCTTCCTATTTCATGACCATGAAAATAGATCCTGCAGGCAATTTCCTCTGGGGAATGGATACGGACAATCCCGATGAGGACCGCATCTACCGGGTGCTCCAGGCAGAAAATTGCGGTTATGTGATCGCAGGCATGTCCGATGGCATAGGCGTGCCTGCGTGGATGCTGGCGAAGGCGGATTCTTCCGGTAAAACCGGAGCAGAAACAAGCGCTTTTACCGCTCCCTGGATTTTCAATATGAACCTGCAAAAAGACAGCCTTCAGCTGCTTGAAATCAATCATCCAACGACGATTCAGCCAGCCAGTGTGATTGCCCTTCAGCCAGCAATCGTCAAAGACCAGACATTGAATTTTACGCCTACACCTTCCTGTAAGTCAGCCACTTCCCTCTCTTCTCCAGCTTCTTTTTCGTGGAAAATAGGCCCTAATCCCATGGAGGATTGGATTCAGATTGATTGGGAAGGGGAGTTCCGAAAGGGAATATTTTCCCTCTTTGATTTGCAGGGCCGCCAGCTGAAAAGCTGGGAAATAAGCGAAAAGAGCCAAATGTATGTGGGCGAACTTCCTGCGGGAGTATATGTTTTGAAGAGAGTTGATGAAGGGCAAAGGAGCGGAAAATTGCTGATAAAGCGGTAGGGGAGGGGAACCCCATTCAGAAGACTTCAAAAGGCGGGAACTTGCTGGCCCTCAGCCATGGCTTTCATATAATCGTTTCTTGCACCAAAAGCCTTCATCCCTTCCTTAAAACCCATATAGGGCACCCCCAGCGCATGATTGGCTTTTGCGAGTTGGAAGATCGTTTTCCACTGACGGAAAAGCACGCTATAGGCTTTCCAGATGGAAAAGCCGGGCTGATAGATGTGGGTGGGCTCAGATTTGAGCCCGTTGAGTTCGAGTATGCAAAAGTCCCGGCCCTGACGCAGGGCCTCAAAATCCTGACATTTGATGTCATAGCGCCCGAAGTAGATCCCCTTCAGCCGGTGGCTGATCCCGTCAAATGTCTTCAACAATTGCGCATCCACCAGGTGGGTACCATCGAAAAAGGTGGTGCCACGGCAATGATTGCCGATGGGATTGAGTTCCCGCCGCTCGCCTGCGGGCAGAATCTGATCCAGCAGGGCTGGATGCTTGGCTTCAAAAGTCGCGAGCTGCAAGCGCGCGCGGGGATAGGCCTGCATGAGTTGGCGGACGCTGGAGCTGCCGTCGCCGGTTACAGAAAGATATTCTTTCAGGGTGATGGAGGTGATTTTGCCCTGTTTTTCGCCAGGAAAACGATAATACAAAACGGCTACCTCCAAAGGATAGCCGACAAATTCCTGGATGATCAGGCGGGTGGGAACTTCTTTTCTGTAGGCGAAAAATGCTGCGGAATCTTCGATTTTTTCCACCTTAAAACCGCGTTCTCCCATATCAGGCTTAGCGATAAAGGGAAAATGAATGCCAGCAGCCTGGGCCAGGGAAAGCACCTCCTCATCACTTTGTGAAGGCTCTACATAGATGGAAAGGGGAATGAGTTCCTGCGGCAAGACCTGCAAAATGCTACTTTTGGACTCGCCAAATAAGCCACCCATTTCGATGGCAGGATTGGCTGCTGTAAAGAAAAAAAGGCTGCGTGCCCGCAAGCCCAGCCAGACCCAATACAGATAAATCGGTGTGTAGACCAAATGCAAAGGCCAATACTCCCAGGATTTTATCTTGATCCAAAAATTAGCCATGACGCCGCGCAAATCTACTTATTTGCTCCTGTTCTTATGCCTGATGGTAGAGGGTGCGACCCCAAAATCTGCGGGCAGTTGCATGCCGGGAGAGAGGATTTTGAGACCAATTTTGATCATCGCCAGGTGGTGGATGGCGTGCTCAACATTGTAAAGCAGCTCTCTGGCAAAAGTGGTCTGCACCTGTACCAATTGCTCATTTTCGAGGTCATAGCCATGGGCTAAAGTAAGCAGCTGATCGAGCTCACAAGTGGGAAGTGTCTGACATATTTTGTCAATAACAGCAGCGGCAAAAACAGGCTCGCTTTCCATGCGGTAATCTCTGCTTCTGTTGTCATAATTTATTTCCCCGTTTTCTTTCTGTGAAATCAAACAATCGTAAAATTCAAGGATATGGCGTGTGTGCTGGCCTATGCTGGCACCGGAGAGCAAGTCCAGGGAACGAGTATATTCTGAAGGAGAAAGCTGCCGTAAGTATACTTTTACCTGGGAAAGAGTGGAAACCACTACTTCAATTAAATTCATTCTGGGAACGGTTAATGATCAATAACGCACTACTGGCTATTCGCGGGGTAAGTTATTAGTATCCGCTTAGATTTAAAATAAATTGACCCGCTAATTTACGTCATTCAGGATGAATACAATTGTCGGCCTTCTTGCGAATGGAGTAGAAAAGGCTTACCGCTTGATAATTTTTTGAATCTGAGTTCCTTTTTCTGTCAGAACATGGACAAAATATATCCCTGGGGATAAGGCTGCCAGATCGATGTTTAGAAGAGGAACTGGCTTGGGCTTATATGTCTTGATCTTTTTTCCCGAAAGGTCAAAAAACTGTATTTCCAGATTGTAGGGAAGTTGGTTAAAGTGAAAGCCTAGCTGCGAATGGAAAGGGTTAGGTTGAATGCTGCATGCCCAACCGGCATTTTGGGGCGAAAGGGCCGTTTGAATAGGTTTTACAAAAACATAAGGCTTGATCCGCATCCCGCAGGCGGGATCAGTCGGTCCTCCTCCCAGGCTATGATATAGCCAGTCGGTAGGCTGCCATGCAGCCGTATCTGCCTTAACCCAGGCGCGTTGCCGCATGCTGCTGCCTTCCGGCACCCCCGTTTTCAGCTTCATGCTGAAAGAGACATAAGCCTGCTCGCCCGCCTCCACGCTGTCATGGGACAGCGAGAAATGCAAGGCAGGGCTGCCTATTCCATCCACGGAAAGCTCAAATGCATGAGAGCGTGCTTCCCAGCGCATGCTGGCAGGGTCCAGTAAACTGGAGAGGGTATCTGAAAAGGTCAATTGATACAGGACACTGGAAGGGCGGTATCCCAGGTGAAAATACAGCCTTTCATCTGCTCCAATGGCATGTTGAGGCCCCCGGCCTGTGGGCTGTATCTCCCACTTCAAGGGCTGAGCCGCCTTCAGCAAAGGCATATTTCGCTCAAAAATATGCGATGGCAGCGGATCATATTGGGGAAAATGCCGGACAAAACCCAGGCTGAGCGGAAGACCCTGATCTTCCAGGCAGGCTTCTATATAGGTGCTCAACCACTGCTCCCGGGGATGAAATGCCGCTTGCTGCACTTCCAGACGTATCGTCTGGCCATGGCTTGAGATCTGATAGCCCAGGCTATCGCCTGCAGCGAGCCATATTTTGGCCTCCCTGCAATACAGATCATCCGCAAAAAAGCGGATAGAAACAGAATCTTTGAGGGGAGCTGTGCCCGCATTTTTGATCACAAATAGAGCGCTATCGCCGCCCAGGCAGCTTCCATAAGCGTGTAACTCAGCTCCATTCCAGCGGGGATCACTTGCCTGGCGCATAGATGCAGTGTGAATCTCTGCCTGAATAGATAGGTTTTCGCCTACTATATCATGGGAAGCGCAGGAAACGGTCGTTTGAATGGGGATTGTGCCTTCCTGCTGGGGGAGGAGGTCACCCGGACGGAAAATGTATTTTCCTGAGCCTTGTGAGCTATAGGAAACGCCCGCATGCAGGATGCTGATTTTTTCGGGCAGATAGAGTGCTATGCTGATGTCTTTGGCGGTTTCAGCGCCCAGGTTTGCATAGTGCAGCAGCATTTGGCTGTTTTGACAGCGGACGAAGTCCTCCGCATCTACGCTCAGCTGAAGTTGTACTTCAGCCTTCTCGACCTGGCCAAAGGCCAGGGGGCGGGGATTTTGGGTCGGGCCGCCGCCTATGGCGGCGTATTGGATGGGCGGACAGTTGCTATACAGCCAGGACCTCAGGTCCTGAGGCATAAGGCTGCGCAGCCTGTAAGCTTGGGGAGGCAGGTCCAGGGAGAAGTCTCCCTGCTGATCTGATAGCGCAAAGTATCCACCTGGCTCTGCCAGGACAAACCAGCGGGCGTAGCCCATTTCCAGGCTGTCGGCACGACAGTCCTGGTTGCTGTCTTCGAAGACTTTGCCCATCAGGGGCAGGATATTCACCGGAGGTGGAAGAGGCAGGGTATCCTGATCATATATTTTTGCCATAAAAGCATCATCGCGCCCACCGCTGCTCAGTATGATGCTGTCAAACATGGCCATATCGCGAAAGTGTCCTGCAAAAAAGATCTCCTGATTGCGTGTGGCAAATGAAGCAAAAGCTTGCTCCTTGTCCACACCTCCTGCCGAAAGCACCCACCGCAGATGGCCCTGGGGGTCGTATTTTGCTAAAAATGCATCTGTGCTTCCCTTGCTTTTCAAACTATCCTGATCGAATACAACCTGGTCAGAATATTCCCCTACCATATAAAGGCCATAGTCTTTTTGGTAATCGAGGCCGTAGCTGCCGTCTTTCGAAATGCCGCCTATCCCCTTCGCCCAAAGGGCGTCTCCATTGGCAGCATATGCTGCCATAAAAATATCATAATTGCCCTGGTGAGCCAGGGTGAAAGTATCGATGCTGAGCAGGTCGCTAAAACGACCTGTGACGATCACACCGTCTTCGGTGCCGGCAAGGGCGTCCCCGGCGTCAAAGCCGGGACCTGAGATGGGGCGAGCCCAATTCAGGCTTCCAGATGCTTCATAGCAAGCGACAAAGGCGTCGCTTCTGCCCTGGCTGTGAAGCCAGTGACCTGAGAAAGAAGCCGAGTCCTGAAAGGAGCCTGTCACATAAATGTGATTCAATGAATCAAGGGCAACAGCATTGCCCAGGGTGGTCGAGACACCGCCGCCTTGCTGCGCCCAGACAGGCTGGCCGTTGATGTCAAGTTTTATCAAAAACATGTCACTGTTGCCTTGCTTGTATAGGCTTGTTGACCCCATTTTTAGGCTGTCACTCATGAAAACACCCGTCAGAAAAACCTGCTGCTGGGCGTCAACAGCTATGCCTTGCCCAAAATCAGAGAGGTTTCCTTCGATCGCTTTGGCCCAAACCACATGGCCACTGCTGTTATATTTTACTACAAAAATGTCTCGGTTTTGACTGAATAATGTATCATTTCCAAAAATCACCTCATCACTGAATCCTCCTGTAAAATAGACATTGCCGGCCTTATCCACGGCTGTGCTCATGACCCGGTCCAGGTTGATCCCACCGAATCGGTGACACCATTTTTGCTGGCCACTGGCTTCATACTTACAAATAAATCCGTCAGAGCTTCCTGCGGAATAGAGGGTGTCGGGTCCTAATACAACGTATTGTTCAAATATGCCAATCCAGTAAATTTCGCCATTTAGGCCCATTTCTACTCCTCGGGAGAGGACAGTAGAAGGCCCTTTTGCCTGAAGCAAAATCTTCCAGTTTTGTGTGTAGGAAAAAAAAGGCAGGATAAATAATATCCCTAAAAGAAAGTTCGCCTTTGCCCGAAACATATTTGAAGCGAATTAATTATTTCACTAAAATAAAAATTTAATGGGAAACTACAGTCGTTGAGGATGTAGAACAAATACCGTACCGGGAGAGGATGTGCAGATGTGCAGATGAGAGGATGTACAGATGAGAGGATGGGGGAATTGGAGTTGGGGATTAGTAAATTTTGGTAAAAAGCATGAATTTCGCAGCCTATGGATTTTCAATTAATAAAAAAGGATGCGCAGAGCAGCGCCAGGGCCGGGGAGATCAGTACGGATCATGGGAAGATAGAGACGCCTATCTTCATGCCCGTAGGCACGGTGGGCAGTGTGAAAGCGGTGAGCCAGCAGGCGCTGAAGGACGATATACAGGCCCAAATCATTTTGGGCAATACCTACCATCTCTACCTCCGTCCCGGGACGGAGATCATCAATCAGGCCGGTGGCCTGCACAAATTTATCGGATGGGATCGTCCCATCCTGACCGACAGCGGTGGCTACCAGGTCTATAGCCTGGCCGCCAACCGCAAACTAACAGAGGAAGGAGCCACCTTCCGCTCACATATAGACGGCTCGAAGCATCTTTTCACCCCCGAAAATGTGGTGGACATACAGCGAAATATCGGTTCGGATATCATGATGGTCCTCGACGAATGTCCGCCTTATCCCTGTGAATATGACTACGCCAAAAATTCCCTGGGGCTGACCCAGCGCTGGGCCATGCGCGCCAAGGCGCGCTTTGAGCAAACCGAAGGCTTGTATGGCTATAGCCAGACGCTTTTTCCGATAGTACAGGGAAGTACCTTCCCTGACCTCAGGCGGCAGTCTGCCGAGTTTGTGGCGGAGATGGGCATGGAAGGCAACGCCATCGGCGGGCTCTCGGTGGGAGAGCCACATGAAAATATGTATGAGATGGTGGAGATGTGTTGCGGCATCCTGCCGCAGGACAAGCCGCGCTACCTCATGGGCGTGGGTACGCCCGAAAACCTGCTGGAGTGCATTGCCCTGGGCATTGATATGTTTGATTGTGTGTTGCCGACGCGCAATGCGCGTCATGGGCTGATCTATACCCGCGAAGGCATCCGCAATATGAAAAACCAGAAATACGCAGATGACTTTAGCCCGCTAGACCCGCTAAGCGACTGCTTTGTTGACCTGGAATATAGCAAGGCCTATGTCAGACATTTGTTCAAAGCAAATGAGTACCTGGCCCTGATCATCGCCAGTATCCATAATTTGCACTTTTTCCTCTGGCTTGTTCAGGAAGCACGCAAACACATCCTTGCAGGGGATTTTAGCAGTTGGAAGCCGCAAATGTTGAAGCAAGTAACCCAAAGGCTTTAATTTTTTTATTCAGAGTCCGGAATGAGGATATATATCCTCTCCCTGCGTTTGCAACTGAGGGAGGGAGTAGGGTGATATTTGTCTTTTTTGATTACCTTCACTTTCCAAAATCACCTTGAAAATTGATCCAAAAGCTTCGGACATATTGGGAGGGAATTACTTCCCTGGGTACCTCCAGGGATATGTCACCTGGCATGATATATCGCCTCCGGCTTTCCAATCAGGTAGCGACTATTTGTACTTTGGCTACTTTTAGCTACGGCCTTCTCTTTTTGTATTTTTTTGAAGAAAATTTTTATTGGGCCGCATTTCTGGAATGTGGCTTCTTTGTATTTACCTTCTACCTTTCGTATAAAAGGAAGGACCTTGCTGCTCCACTGTGGTTGGTTTTTGTTATCAGTTTATATGTATTTGTTTTTGCCTCTTTTTTAGGGCGGGATGCGGGCTCCCATCTGGTATTATTGCCGATTCTTTTTGGTATTCCTACCATGCTGGATCTTCAAAGGGTGAGAATCCTGCTGGCTTTTCTCTCTATTCCGGCGATTACCTTCATTGGACTTGAAATCTCTGATTATCAGTTATTGAAGGATGTGATCGTTTTTGAAGTAGATCCCCAGTTTATCGGAGAGTTATATGTCCTCAATTTGTCCATTGCCCTTTTTTGTGCCTGGATGGTTTTACATTTCAACTACAAATATTATAAAGCAAAATTACAAACCCTCCACCAGCGGGAAGTATCCCTTCTCCAAACTTCCCGGCTTGGCAAAATTGCATTTTGTGAGCTAGATATGGAGACAAGAAAAGTGATTTGGTCTCCGGAACTTAAAGAAATGCTGGGGGTATCTCTCAGCGATGATCCTGATCTGGAAGAATGCCTGAGTTGGATAGATTTGGCTACACATCCTGAAGTTGTCTCATTGGTTAATGAGACTCCTACAGAAGAAACAGAGCTGATTCTCCCTATCAGACTGAGGCATCGGAAAGATGATCGGGAATTGCACCTGACTGCTATGGCTAAAGTATGGCCATCCAAGGAGGGTAAAACCCCTCGGGTGACGGTTGGGGTTCGGGATATATCTTTCGAAAGAGAGCAGGAAGTGGCCTTACAGGCCGAAAAAGAGCGGGCTGTGGCTGCAAACCTTGCCAAAACCCACTTCCTCACAAATATGAGCCATGAGATTCGGACACCCCTCAATGGCATTTTGGGTTTTACAGATTTGCTGCTCAAATCACATTTGCCCGAAGAACAGCTTTTGCAGATTCAACATATAAAATATTCAGGGGATACCCTCCTGATGCTTCTCAGCGACTTGCTGGACCTCAGCAAGATCGAGGCTGGAAAATTACAACTGGAAGAAAAAAACTTTGACTTTCACTTACTGGCCAATAGTTGTTTACAGCCTTATAAAGCGCAGGCTAAGGAAAAAGGCATCAGCCTGAATTGGGATCTCGATGAGCAGATACCTCAATATCTGTACAGTGACCCTGTCAGAATCAAACAAATCCTCATCAACCTGGTGAGCAACGCCATCAAATACACCCATGACGGAAATATCAACCTGAGCTGCACAGCGATTTTTGAGGAGGACGGAGAGGATTTTTTTACCCTGGAAGGGAACATAACTGATTCGGGAATCGGTGTGCCGGAGGAAGAGCAGGAAGAGATTTTTAAACTATTCAATCGATCTAGCAAGACCAATGCAGCCGAGTATGGAGGCACCGGAGTAGGCCTGGCCATCGTGAGTGAACTCACCCAGATAATGAAGGGACGGGTTTGGGTCAAAAGCCCTGTTTTCATGAAGCCACGCCCGCATGGCAGCTGCTTTTCCTTTCGGATCCGGGTACAACGCGGGCAAGCTTTACAAGAGAAAATTCTCCGGCAGACAAATTCAGAAACCAGCTCAACTCTTCCTTTGTACAACCTGAGGGTGCTTCTGGCGGAGGATAATGAAATCAACCAATTGCTTGCTCAAAAAATAATACAGGACATGGGGGCACATCTTTTTGTGGTTGAAAATGGCCAGGAGGCGGTAGCGTTTGTGCAGCAGCACCAGGTAGATTTGATCCTCATGGATATCAAAATGCCTATCATGAATGGCTATGCCGCTACCCGGGAAATTCGAAAAACACATCCAGAGATGCCTATTGTGGCACTTTCTGCCAACGCTTACAAAGAAGACCTGGAAGCCTCCCAGGCCGCTGGATTGAATGGCCATATATCCAAACCTTTTAAAGCAGAAACATTGGTCGAGGTAATTACAAATCTCAAACTTCTGAGCAAAAAGTAGGGCAGGCTTTGGAATAAAAGATAAAAATGGAATTGAATCCCTGAAATTTCCTAACTTACTAATCACGCCAGATTACGTCAGCCACATACTTTCCATTTTCTTTTACCCTTCAATTAATTTTTTTCTATATGAAAAAATTAATCCTTTTAGTGACAGCTTTGCTGTTATCATTAAGCCTTTGGAGTCAGTCAACTCCCGCACCTCTAAGTCCCCCGGATACAGTGATGACAAGCTTTCAGAGCTTGTTTGAGGGTATCGACAAAATAAAATGGAGCAAGAGCCCCAAGAACATTTACCTGGCAATGTTCAAAAGCCAGGAAGGCATCAAAACCGTCGCTTATTTTGCGCCAACCGGCCGTTGGCTTCAAACCAAACGCTACCTCTACGAGCTGCCTATTGCAATAGAAGATGCTGTCTATGCCTTGTATGAATATGCAGAGTTGAAGCAAATGATAGAAACAGAAACTGCCAAAGGCAAGCAATACCTGATCATCCTGGATAGCGGGAAAGTGATGGCAAAAATTATGATGGATGAGGAAGCCCAGGTGTTGAAAAAAGAAGAAAAACCTAAAGGTGAAAAGAAGAATCCCTAAGTCTTTTCCGTTTTTCTTTTTATTACTTGTGGCGGAAGCCTTACCTTTATTGTATGAAAAGAATTAACCTATTACTCACGCTTTTACCGCTCCTCCTTTTGCTGTCATGCGGTGGAAATGTAGATATTGATAATGCCGGAGAAGAAGCCCTCAAAGTGACAATTGATGGGCAATTATATCTACTCAAAGCAGGAGCAAGGGAAAATATCAAACTGGAGCAGGGCTTGCACAGCATCCAGGTGGCTGATATCAAGAATGAAATTTTAAGAGATACCGTGTTCCAACTTTCGAAGGGAGGGTTGCTGAATGTAGCAAGAGCTGAATACCTGATATGGAAAGACGTCTTTTCTCCTGAGTCTACTTTAGCTTTCCGCAAAGAAGTCCTCAATACCCAGGAACTTAAGATAGACAGGAAAATCTATCAAATTGATTATGAGGCATTAGCTCCCTATCAGATTTATGTAGAAAGCAAATGGGATTATGGCCTGGGCGAGGATTTTCCTACAAAAGTCTATGGATGGGAGATTGACAAGGATCAAAAATACATGATCAAAACCAAGCTGGTGCGGCTCGATGAGTTTGAAAAAACCTATTTGAAAGCGCTTCAGGGAGGAGGGAACTAAGGAGTAAAATGCAGATGCCTAACTTAGCAGAAAAATAAATGAGAACCTTTCCGTTAAAACAGGGGAGTTGCCATATTTATCCGGAGGGAATAGAAATTCGGCAGCCGGGCTTTATGGCCAGGATTGCGGGGCGTCTGGGAGGTCGAAAATTGTACCTCAATTTGCTGGTCAGCCTCCTGCTGCTCCTGGCGATGTTTATCGCCTTACTGATCAGAAACTACCTGCTTACAAGCTTTTTTGCTGCTATGGCAGCTTTTTACGCCTTCCTTACCTGGCAGCAACGGGATATTTCCTTTAGCAAATATATCGCACGGGATAGCATAGAGACGGTTTTTTTCAACGAGGCTATTCCCGGCCAAAGCCGGGCGAGCTTTACCATCTGGTACAAAAACCGCCGCAACCGCCGCCTCCAGCGCAAAATCCTCCTGCCCTCCAGCAACGAGCAGGATAGCATGGTGCTTCAATCTGCCATACAGATTATGCGGGAGGAAAATCTGCTAAGTAGCTGATCGCCATGTGGATAGCCAATGCCGCACAAATCCGCGAAGCCGATCGCATCATGATAGAAGAGCATGCGTTTCCCGGCATCATCCTCATGGAAAATGCTGCAAGAAAAGCAACAGATCGCCTGATAAGCCTGTATCCACACCAAACCCATTTCCTGATCCTGGCAGGGCCAGGAAATAACGGAGGCGACGGCCTCGCCATGGCCCGCATGCTCCATCTTGATGGAAAAAAAGTATGTGTCCTCTGTTCACATCCTCTTGAAAAATACCAGGGCGATGCCCTGACCAACTTCCGCATCCTCTCCCAACTGCCAGTGGCAGTTCATCCTTTCTCCGAAAGCCTGGCAGCCGAATGGCTGCTAAAAGGCGCAATCCTCCTGGATGCCCTTCTGGGCACAGGTATATCGGCGGGCCTTCGACCGCCGATACGTGAGATCATCTCCTTTTTTCAGGGAAAAAAGGCAGAGGTGGTAGCTATTGACCTGCCCAGCGGCCTGTCCGCTGATACAGGCCAATTGATCAATCCTGTCCTTGCCGCCAGCCATACTTTCAGTTTTCAACTTCCGAAAATCTGTCATCTCGTGAGCCCGGCAAGTGAAGCCTGCGGCCAGATCCATGTCCTCGATATCGCTATTTGGGATAGCGTGATCAGGCGGCTGAATATCAGGCGTGAGATGCTGGATGAGGACTTTGTCCGCCATCATTACCGCCCCCGGCTGGCTGTCAGCCACAAAGGGATTTTTGGGCATGTATTGGTAGTTGGAGGCAGCCGCCAGATGGCGGGAGCGGTTGCCATGACAGCCCTGGCTGCGGTGCAGATGGGGGTGGGCCTGTGCACGGTTTTTACCCTTAGTGCAGCAAGAAATGCGGTTAACGGCCTCTGCCCGGAGGCCATGTGTCTGGATGTGGCAGGAGATTTTTTGGATGAAAAGGCTGTTGAAGCATTCAGAAAGGCCCTTCCTGGAAAGGATGCAATTGTCCTGGGGCCGGGTATGGGCAATACACCCGAAAGCCTGGCTTTTTTGGAAAAAGCTTTGCCGGAAATCAAGCTGCCGCTTTTGCTGGATGCAGATGCACTCAATTTGCTGGCAGCAAATCCCGAACTGCAAAAGCACTTGCCTTCGTCAACGGTATTGACGCCTCATCCCGGGGAGATGCAGCGCCTCGCTCCGCAGGCGGAGCCCCAAAGCCAGCGGCTGGAAGCCGCTGAGGAAATGGCCCAAAAACTACAGGCTACGCTTGTATTGAAAGGAAAAGGCACGCTTGTCGCCCAGCCCGATGGGCAAAGTCGGGTAAATAGCAGCGGCAATGCCGGTCTTGCTTCCGGTGGAACCGGAGATGTGCTTTCAGGCGCCATTGGCGCCTTTCTGGCCCAGGGCTATGGCCCTGGGGAGGCTGCCGGACTAGGCGTTTTCCTGCATGGAAAAGCAGCTGATTTGCTGAAAGCAAAAGGGGGAGAGGAGGGGATAAGCGCCACTGCCGTGGCGCGGACGCTGTCCCTGGCGCTCAAAGAGAGCTTGCAATAACGCCGCTGACTTACTAATTTGAGTTTTGAAGGTGTAATATCCTTTGTTATTATCAGATATAAGGAATTGCCAGATAAGCCGTTATTTGTTCATTCTATTGGTCCTTTCCATCTGTTTTTTATTCTGTTATGTTCAAGCACTTCTATTTCATTTTCCTGTTTTCCATAGGAAGCTTGTCAGGCCTGGGTCTGATAGGAACAGACAACAATCCCCTCCCTTCTTCCCCTTCAGAAAAAACGATTGCTGATGCAGACAGCAGCCTGCAAAAGCAGGCGAAACAAGCGCCTGAGCGTATCCGCCTTACTTTCGTAGGGGATCTGATGTGTCATCAGGAGCAGTTTCAACGAGCTGTAACAGAGGACGGCTATGATTTTAGTCCCAGTTTTCGTTGGGTGGCGCCTTACCTGCGCAAGGCAGATGTATGCTTTGGCAATCTCGAAACTACCTTTGCAGGTACAGAGAACTGGCGCAGGATCAGCGGTTATCCCGCTTTTAATACCCCGGACGCTTTTGCGTCTTCCCTGAAAGATGCTGGTTTTGATATGCTTTTTCTCGCCAACAACCATTCCATGGATCATGGCGAGCATGGCCTGAGCCGTAGCCTGGAGGTGCTTCGCCAAAATGGCCTCAAGCAGGCTGGCGTACGCCGCGTGGATGAGGAGCGCAGCCCCTTTTCTATGATCGAAGTGAAGGGCATCCGAATCGCTGTGCTGGCCTATACAGCCCTTTCCAATGCCTCTCTTGAAGACCGGGATTCTCTCAGCCTCTTCCGCCTGGACCCTACTCAGTTTTCACGGCATATAACCTATGCCCGCACCATGGGCGCTGACCTGGTGATTATGCACTTTCACAATGGGACGGAGTACCTCCAACGGCCAACGCCTTTGCAGTTGGAGGCTGTAAAGGTCGCTGTGCGTGCAGGCGCGGATCTGATCGTGGGCGATCATCCGCATGTTATCCAACCTCTCAATACTTTTCGCAGTGGCCAAACCCATATTGACCAGGCTCTGGTGGCCTATTCTCTGGGAAATTTTCTTTCACATCAGCAAGGGAGCCGCACAAGAGCAGGTCTTATGCTGACAGTGGAAATAGAACGGAATACAGAAGAAGGCGGAAAGCCTTTTAAACTGGTCAAAGTGGAAGCTGTGCCCACAGCTGTCATCGTACCCCAGGAGGGGCAGCATGCCATTCTCCCTACCCATGTGGCGGCAGAGCTGAAACCTGTGCCTGAGTTGGCATTCGAAGCACGGAATGCCCTCAATCTCAGTGATTATCAAATGAAAATCCTTCGCCAGACTGAAAGAAATACCCGCGAGCTGATTAAGCTGCGGGATATGGATGTTATATGGGATAGAGGATATTGAGTGGGAATTTAGTTCCCTATATCTTTGAATCGTTCGCTGGGATCGAGTTCTTTTTTCTGAAGGATGGCGGCCATTATCAAAGAAACGATGGTGCCGATTACGATAGAAAAAATTACAGCGAAAATAAGACCGACCCAAAAGAAATCGCGGGTTTGAGATAAAGCCAATTCGATAGCTTCTTCATCCATTCCCCTATTTTCCATTTGTTCTCTCGATACTTCCAGGATTTGCTGAAAATAGGAAGGATCAAGATACATAGCATAGACATACATAAAAGCAGTTGAGATAACGGCTCCTATTGCAATGGCAATGACACCAAGGCCCACTCCTTGTCCCAGGGTCAGCAGTCCATTGTTAGCCTTTTTAAACTCGGTCATGCCCCAGTATAAAACGCCTATCCAAACAGCAATTGAAACAAGGGTATTGATTAATTGTTCTCCTACCATACCCAATAAGGACATGCTTACAGAAGTGAGGCAAAGAACAAGTCCTAAAACAAGTCCCGTTTTTAGGCCAGCTTGCATGGGAGTAACTTGTGAATCCATAATGTGATAAGTTGAAAGGGTTAAGTAATTCGGAATAAAACAACAAACTATCAGACGCCTTAAGGATGGAAATCTTACGTTGAGAGAGCATTCATGGAAAATTATTTTTCCGGCGAGGCAGGCCTGACCTTCTTTATAAATGAACCCTTTTGCCTATCTTCCGAATAAGCTACAAAACGAAAAAATACATGAAAAACCACTGGTACGTTATCACCACGACAGAACTCAACGAAAAAAGCAATAAGCAATATATAGGCATCTCTACCCTGGATGAAGCAGAAATGGTGCAGGCTTTGGGAAAAAGCACACCTATCGCGCTGGAGGGGCTTATCTATGTCAGCATTGGCGGTGAAACCAAAAATTATTCCGACGACTGGGAACCCCACCCCAACCGTATTTTTATCAACCCCCGGCATATCATATCTGTTCTTCCCCTGAAGGAAGACTGGCTGGAATACAACAAATCCTGGGACGCTTCTTTTATGAAAAGAGTTGAAGACTTTTTTAACACCCTGAAAGGGTAGGGGGATTAAATCCTCAAATCTACTCATCTGCTAATTTTCTTATCTTATCAAAGTGATGGTTCCCTGTTCTTCAAACAGGACTTTGTCAATGCCTACGGCACGCATGGTGAAGACATAGACGCCTTCAGGCGCTGTGCCGCCATTCACAAACTGTCCGTCCCATTTGTCATCGATGGAGCTTGCAGCCCAAACAAGTCGGCCCCAGCGGTCATAAAGCCGGAAATCAAACATTTCCAAAAATACCCCTCCAAACTCCAGGAAGTCATTTATGCCATCTGAGTTGGGGGTAAATGCGGAAGGAACAAAGGCAGTCCCGGGGGAAATAACGATAAAAGGGCCATGGACTTTTTCGTCAGAACATTTGTTTCCATTGTTGAAAACCTTCAGCGTGACATAATAATGTCCTGTATCCTGGTAAACATGGATGGGAGATTTTTCCGGAGAGGTGGTGCCGTCTCCAAAGTCCCATATATAGGCATCGGCTCCTTTGGAGCGATTGCTGAAGGAAAAGGCAGCTTTGGAGAGGATAACAGGCCGTAGGGTATCTGGTGAAAAGCCGAAATCGGCTGTTACGGGGGCCACAGAACCCACAACTGCAAATGCGCTTTGCTCACAGCCTCCGGCATCTTTGACCCGGACAAGGTACTTGCCTTCCGCTAGGTTGGTGGCTCTTGCCGAAAACTGTGGCGGATTGCTGCTCCAGCTAATATCATAGGGCGGCAGGCCTTTTTCCAGATTGACAATGGCTGATCCATCCTCTTCGCCAAAGCAACTGATAGGAGTAGCTTCGGTGCTGATTTTGAAAGCAGCCTCATCTTTAATAAATACGACAGCTGTGTCCTTACAATTATTTTGGTCAGTGATGATAACCCGGTAGGAGCCCTCAGGCAGGCCTATGGCTGTCTGGCTTGTTTGCACGGGCAAACTGCTCCATGCATAGCGATAAGGCGGCGTGCCGCCTTTGAAGGTGGCCCTGGCGGAGCCATTGGCCAGGTTGCAGTAATTAGCCGTTGAATTGGTGCTGACCAATTTGAGGGGAGGCCGGCCAGGCATATCGAAGAAATCAGCATTTACACAATTGTTGACATCCGATACCACGATAAAAAATCGCCCCTGCTCAAGATTATAAGCATAAGGACTGGCGGGGTCCTGGGTAATAGGGTAGGTAAACCATTGATACCGGAAGGGACGTGTCCCTCCACTAACCAATGCCCTGGCAATTCCCTGCCCCAATCCGCAGTCATCTTCCTGCTGTACATCTACTGTGACCTTGATTTCATCATCGCTTTGCACGACGATCCGGCTGCGTGCCTCACAGCCCGCACTATCTACCACAGAAACGATATAAATGCCCGGATAAATATTTTTCAAACTATCTCCTGTTCCCATGCGGACGCCCGTCCCAAAAGTGTCCCATACGGCGGTGTAAAAACCTTTTGCATTGCCTGGATTGACCCATACATTGGCGTCATCGACGCCACAGTCGGAGGATCGGTCCATGCCGATATTGAGGGCGATGGGTTCTGGTTGAACCACAGGGATGACTTCTGTTGTGGTACAAGCTTCTCCCAAAGCATCCGAAATGGTGACTTTATATGTCCCATCGGCCAGGTTATCGGCCCTGTTGGATCGGCTCACATCGGGAGACCATGCAAAATTGTAGGGGCCATTGCCGCCTTTTACCTGGATCTCGATTGCCCCATCTTCTTCTCCATGGCAGCGGGGTTCGGTGACGGTAATATCTATATCCAATTGATCAATCAATAGTACTTCGGCGGATTCGATGGCTTCGCAGCCCGTGGCGTCTGTTACCTTAATCAGGTATAAGCCCGCAGCTAAATTGCTTGCAGTTCTAGTCGTTTGATTAGCAGGATCATTCCATTTATAGGTAAAGGGAGGAAATCCGCTCACAAGCACATCGACAGTAGCGGTTCCATCACTTGAACCACAGGTATCCTGGGTAGCAGTAGTACCCAGGACCATAGGAACGGGATCGTTAAGCGTGGCATTGATCAGGGCTGTACAACCGACTGAGTCGGTGACTGTCAGGGTATATGTCCCTGGAGGGGCATCCTGGAGGGTATATCCCATTTGAACAGGATTGCTGCTCCAGACTGCTGTGGCAGTGGGATCCGTGCTGATTACGGTTGCAGAGCCACCCTTGAGACAGCCTCCATCCGTAGTGGACAGAAGTGTCAGGACAGGAGCCAGTGTCTCAGTCACTACCAGGGTTGTTTCTGCATCGCACCCCAGGTCATCTATTACTTTAAAAGTATAATTGCCCGCTATAAGGCCTGTGGCACTATTGGTATTGGAAACAGTATTGGTCCAGGTATAAGTAAAGGGGGCTGTTCCGTCGTGTTGCACACTGATGCTTCCATTTGCCTGACCACAATTTTCAGGCTTTATCGTGATGGAAGTAATGTTGACGCAAAGGGGTTTTTCTTTGGCACCTTCAACTTCGGGGCTATAAGCTTGTCCGGGTTGAGTCAGAGCCACCAAGAAGAGAAGAAGGGTTAGCCTGGTAGCGTTATTCATGGAATACATTTTTGATTACGAACAATAAAAAAGGAATTTAAAGGTAGACGTTCTCCGCTAAAAAATATTGCCAGAATGCCCTACATGCAACGATTCAGTCCTTCAATGGTTTGAAAGCATGTTTGAACTGATATGCATTGACTTCTTTCTTTTCCCAACGAAATGAAGTCTGTATTCGTTGACTCTGCCGGCAGTTGACATTTTATCACTTTTAACACATTGATTTTGCAGAATTTAGTTCTATCTTTGTGGCTCTTTTGAAAAAATAACAGAAAGACGAATTTTAATTTATGGACATTACTCCTAAATCGTTTAAAAACGATTATGAAACCACGTTCATCCTCACACCCGAGCTGTCAGAGGAAGAACAAAAACAGGCAGCAGATAAATTCGTTAAATTTATCCGAGACAATGACGGTGAGGTAATCAACATCGAGCATTGGGGTGTACGCAAGCTTGCGTATAACATCAATAAAAACTCAAATGGGTACTACACTTATGTCGAGTTTCGGATTGAAGGTGATTTTATCAGCCGCCTGGAACAGGAATATCGGTATGACGAACGTGTCATTCGGTCCCTGACTGTGAAGCTTGACAAGCATTCGCTTGCATTTAACAACAAGCGTCGTGAGCAAGGTTTTGGAATGCGTAAAGAACTCCAAAATCAATAGCAGGCTAATTGTATCACCTAATTAGGAAGAAAAATTATGGCAAAAAAAGAGACCATCATTGGGCCTACCGCGGTAAATAAAATCAAATCCTCGGCTACCCAAAAAAAATACTGCCGCTTTAAGAAAGCCGGCATCAAGTATATCGATTATAAAGATCCTGACTTCCTGCTGAAGTTTGTGAATGATCAAGGCAAGATTTTGCCACGTCGTATTACAGGGACAAGCCTGAAGTACCAGCGTCGATTGGCTGTTGCTATCAAGCGTGCTCGCCATTTGGCGCTCTTACCTTATGTTACAGATGATTTAAAAGTAAGAAGAAAAAACTAGGGCATTATGCAAGTAATATTGTTACAAGCGGTGCGCAACCTCGGCGCACCAGACGATTTAGTAAAAGTTAAGGCAGGATATGCCCGCAACTTTCTTATTCCCAAAGGCCTGGCTGAAATGGCTACCTCCTCACGCCTCAAGGCGTTGGCAGAAAAGCAAAAACAAGCCAGCCACAAGCAGGAATTCCTCAAAGAACAAGCCGCTATCCAGGTAGAAGAATTGCAGGCTGTAAAAATCACTATCGAAACCCTCGCAGGGGCAGATGGCAAATTGTTTGGCTCTGTAACTCCCTTGATGATTGCAAATCAACTCAAGGAAAAAGGATTCGATATTGATCGCCGCAAGATCACACTGGAAGACATCCGCTCTACAGGAGAGTTTACTGCTACTGTGCATCTTCACAAAGATGTTAAAGCTGATATCTCCATTGAAGTGACTCGTAAAGACGATTAAAATTAGTTTATTAGAATATGCTACGTCCTGGTGCAATTTTGTGCCAGGGCGTTTTGTTTTTCTCTCAGGCCAAAGAGCACAAAATAATGAATTGTGGGGTGGGCCCGGCTTGGAATCCTTATTTTTTTTCATAGTTGTAAAAGCCCTATATTTACTAAAAAACAAGATCGTCCGTTTATTATCCCAAACAGCAACTGCCTAACCCTTTAGCATGAAACAAATTCATCTTTCAGAAACAAAGCTCAACCAACTTGCCACTGAAATAAGCAACCGCCTTTTTGAAAGTCATTACTTCAACCAGGATGTTATCACCGGAGATGCGCTCAACAATTTTTGTGATCATGAGCAAATAAATAAATTTCTCCTCTTTCAGGTTTACCAGGTCTGGCAACTGCAGATCAGTCGATTTAAACATCCCTATTTTAATTTTGAGCAAGCTGAAGTCAACCAGCTGCTAGCCCAATTGCAAAACCTCCTTTCGCGCAATATTGCCATCAGGAAGGAAGATTTTAAGCCGCTTTTGTATAAAGCAGTTCTCAATAACCTGCGCTTGCTTACCAATCCGAGAGAGGCATTCCAGCAGTTTTTCTTTCAGAATCAGGATAAGATTGCTCTGGAAATGTATGAAAAATACAGCCCTTTTTTTTCTGATTTTGACTTTTTGATAAATGGTATTCAACGCTATTATCAAAAAAACAGGATTCGGCAGGTAGAGAAGGATGTCTTTCTCTTAAAATTTGATCGGGCGATAGAGGTCTATAACCAAAAAAGTGAGCAAAGTGCCGATACATATCGTTCTTTAAGATTTTTGAAATTGACTGACAGACGGCTTGATGAGTTGGTCAGGGAAGATGAGGAAGAAACCGCTCTGCGAAAAGCCAGGGAAGAGGAAGAAGCTGAAAAGCAAAGGCTTTTGGAGTTGAAGAAAGAAGAAGAAGCCGCAAGACATGCAGAAGAAGAGAAACGTAAACAACAGGAATCTCTTCAGGCAGAAGAGGAGGAGCAGAAAAGAGTTCAAAAGAGTTTTTTCGATGAATTACCTTCAACTGGGAAGACCTTCATTGACCTGGAAGTAGACGATCCGGCTATCCCAAGTGAAATAAAACAAAGCACAGAGGAAAAAAAGGCAATCGAAACGATTGAGTCAAGTACGCCAAAGGCTGAGACTGTAAAGGATCAAATAAAGGAGGAAGAACCTTTCTGGAAGAAGTTACAGGGGCAGTCAGATGTGCTTCCTACACAAGCGGATCGCTTCAAAAAACCAGAAGCCGATGAAACTCCCGTTGAAACTCCCATTGAAACTCCCATTGAAGCTCCCGTTGAGGCACCCGTTGAGTCGGTTGAAGCTGTTGAGGAAGTCCGTGAAGAGCCTCATGTCACTTCTTTGATAGAGGAAGTCCAGGAAAATGCCCAGGAAACAGAAACTATTTTTAATAAGGTTTCTGACGAAAAGGAAAATCAAGTGGATACAAAGGCTTCCATCATGGATGTTGTAGGAAATACAGATAATAAACCTACAAGCCTTGTCGATTTATTGAAAGCAAAGGGGGAGGAAAAAAGTGAAAGTTTGGAGGCGAGAGTCAGGAGTCGGGCAAGTGAGGAGGTAAAAGAGGAAGGAGAGGAGAAAGAGCCAAAAGTAGAGCCGAAAGTAGAATTGAAAGAGGAAAACAAAGCGGAGATAAATAAAGAAGAAGAAAAGCCTGCACCGCCTACACAAAGCACAGCTTCAGGCTCTCTTCTGGACAGGTTTCGTCAACAGACGAAAAAGGTAGATAAAAAATCTCCTTTGGCTTCCGCCAAAGTGGAAGAGCAAAGTCCGACAATTGCTGATAAATTGAAAGATCAGCAAATCCCGGCCTCAACTGAGCCGGAGAAAAAAACGGAAGCAAATACCCCAAAAGGGAAGGCCGCCAAGGCTGACGAGATTCCTATTCATAAGCAATACCGCTTTGTGCAAAAAGTGTTTGGGGGAAACAATGTCCGTTTTCGGATAATTGTTGACAAGATTAATAATGCCAGTAGCGGACAGGAAGTAGAAGAAATATTAGAAAAATACGTCTTTAGTAATTCAGATGTGAATCGTGAGGATGAAACTGTGAAGGAATTTATTCGGCTTATGCGAGGGTAAGCCTCACAATTTCCTCCACAGTTTTGTAGGGTATCCTAAGAGCATTCATACAATTCTTCTAATTCATCTAACTCCTCTGGCAACTTGATGCTGTAGATGATTTTTCGTACTGTGTCAAACTGAAGATAGGGGTAAGCTTCCAATATCTCATCAATCGCGTCCGCTGAGCGAAAACCAGACCTTCGTAGGTCAAGGTATTTCCTTTTGATTTCAAAATCACGAAGGACCTTCTTGTTGAGAAGATTTAACGAAAGCAAAGTAGAATACAATTCGTCTGAGACGATCTGATAAATAGGATTACTCATAGACACTCCTTTAACCTTGATAAATAAATATTAGATAGGATTGATTAAAGGTAACAATGTGTCATATAGAATATTTTAGGTGAAACTTAAAGACGAAAACCCATTGTGAATACCCATGAACTGCTTTTTACATGACTAATGAGCGTGGGGTCAATGAGGGATGTATTAGCAGTTGTATATGGATTGAGTTTCTCTTTTGTTAGTTGGTTTACATAAGCAACGTCTAAATAATAATTCGGTTGCCTCACCCCTAAGCCCAAAGTGAACATTCTTCGGTTGGGTTTTAACTTTAATTCTGTCCCAGGATTGTTGATATCTTCATAGGTGTGAGCAGAGGCATCCAGTGCTGTACCATAAAAGGCGGCTCCCATTCTCAAACGATATATGTCCTCCCGTAACTCCAAACCTATACGGGTATTTATAGCCGTTTCGAAGAGGTCTTGTATGGTCTGATTCTCAACATCATAAGGATAATAAGCCGGATTGGTTGTGGCATAAGAGGACCGCAGACGAGCGCTTCTATAATCCAGGTATTCGATATCGGCAGTCACAAATCCTCTTTTCCCCAGTAGGTACATCAAACCCATATTGAGTCTGTAAGGTGTGGTCAGGTTGTAGTCGGATAGATTTGTTGTGAATTCATTGGGGGCAGATGTCACGGTGTCCCGGCTTGAAACGCTTAGGGTAAAAATATCCAGGTTATGGTTGTGAGACATCCTAAATCCATACTCATCTGTGATGCTCACTAAAGTGGGGGTATGGAAACTAAACCCGATTCTCAGGCTTTCAATAGGCCTCAGCATCATACCCAATTTGAGGTTAACACCCGTTCCTTCCGACGATATTTCTTCCCTTACTTCAAAAGAGTTAAAGGGGAATTCCAGCGGAAAGCCATTGGCATTGTCAGGATTGAAGACGTAAAAATTGTGTAAGTCATTGATGTCTTCTTCTATATATCTATAGGTTTGGTCATACCTGAATGCCTGTATCCCCAGGGTTCCTCCAAAGTAGAAAAAGTCATCCATATTGGCTGCCATGGAGAAAAACCATTCATTTCTCCTCCCCTTTTCAGATATGCGAATGTCTTGCTGTAGTTCGCCTCCGGTACCCGCACCAAAGTACTGATCAACCAGGGTACCTCCAGGCCCTTCCAGGACGTCTATTGCATAAGATTCCCAGGCTAAGCCGGCATAGGAGTTGGGGTTCAATTGGTTAAAGGGCGTGCCAGTAGCCTGCTCTGCCAGAAAATCAGTAAAACTGCTGGATGTATTGTATCCACTGGCGCGGGTCTCGCGAGCATAATTTTCCAATTGATTAAACCCAAAGGCTACCACATAGGAAAGCAGCCCGGATTGTGCCTGGCGCCGCTCACTTCCATATCCCTGAAATATAGGAGTATGAATGACCATTCCCATATTGCTAAAACCAAATTTGGTTTTACCGACAGTGCTTCTTTGTCCCAAAAATTCTGCATCGGTATTGATAAAACGCAAGCTGGGAGTGAACACCATTTCTCCCCGCCTATATAAGGCGAGGCCTGCCGGATTGAGGCTTGCGGCAGAGAGATCCGCTCCCATGGCAGAAGTGCCACCACCCAGGCCAAGAGATCGGGCAGAGCCTACAAGGCCAGATTGAGAAAACCGCAAAGCATCTATTTCACCTTGAGCAAATAAACCAAGGGTGCTAAAAAAGAATAGGAAAAGGAGGGACGAATGCAACTTCATATATCGGTAATTCTGAATGGAAAGAAGGCCAAAAAAGACAAAAAAAAAGGAGACTGAGTGTAAGGTCATTCCCTTAGTAACTCAATCTCCTGTATTGTCAAAATCGGATAAATATCAATCGGTTAATTTCTGCGAATGTTACCACCGGAGCGGCTTGTACTCCCGCTGGAAGAGCGGTTGACTGAGTTGCCACTGGAAGGACGAGGGGCAGAAGTACGGTTCACGCTACCACTACTTGTGCTGCTTGTGTTATTGAAGCTTCCTCCACCTCCACCAGAGCGGTTGAAGTTTGTATTTCTGCTAGGGGAGCTAGTAGGAGATGGGCGGATCGTCCTGGTATTTGTATTTGCAGGAGGAGAATAGGTCCTTGTCGGTGCTGGAGAAACACGGGTGTTTCTAGTGGGGTTTGTATTAGAAGGACTATAGGTTCTTCCTGGTGTACTTGAATTGGTGCGGTTGACACGACTTGAAGAAGGCGCAGTACGGTTTGAAGGGGTGATCCGGCCGTTATTGTTGGTTGTAGTTGGATAGGTGCGTGTATTCGTCGGTGTACCAACCTGATTGCCTGAGCCAGGAGCAGTCCTGCCCGAAGTAGTTGTTTTTACAGGCTGACGGTCGCGCGGACTGAGGTAGCGGCTGTTGTCTATTCTTCGGTCGTCGCCAGGAGTTGTGCCAGATATCTGTGTGCCTCTGGCGCTAGTATTTTGACGGTTGACTGTGCTGCCGGAAGTATTAGAGGTACTTACGGTTGAGTTGAGTGAACGAGAGCTTACTCTCCTTGCTTCATTATAGCGGTTCCAGCTAGTCGCGGAATTGGTCACTCCACTGCCAGATCCATAATATGAAGGAGGGCAGTAAGCATAAGAATTACCATAACCATAGGCTCCATAGCCATATCCTCCATACCCACCAAAGCCACTGTAGCTCGCATAAGGGCTATATCCATAATAAGCATTTACCCAGGGGTTATAATACCCATAAGAATTCCAGGGGCTGTAGCCTCCCCAGGGGTTGTAGGAATTGTAAGGATTATATCCATAGTTGTTTCCATATCCAAAGCTTACAGAAGCACCAAATCGAGGGCGATTCCAGTCGTACCAGCCATTGGTATACCAGTTATTCCAGGAAGGGGTGTTGATCACATAGTACAGATCATTGCTGTAATAAGGATCATAATACCGCCAGGAAGAATTTGAAGGGGAGTTGAAGCGGCGCATCCTGCGAGAGTAGTAAAAATCGTCATCTGCATAATAAGCGTCGTTGTAATTGGAGACACTTGGGCGTGTCGCCGTTTGACGATCCCGATCGGCAGATGCCGCAGGGACGGCTGTATAGGCAGAAGCGTCGCTTTTGGTGTAATAAACATCATCGTACTCAGAGGCAGCATATTTGGTGCTGGCACAAGCTGAGGTAAGGATGGCAATCACTGCGATGAGCAAAAAATTAACATATTTCATTTGACTTTGATTTATCATTTTATGTAAAAAATAATCCTTTCGAATTTACTCAATATGACGAAAAAAAACCTAAGAGGCCACTTTTTATTTAGGATCCAGGCACTTTTTCCCAATTGTTTTTTATTTATATCGTTTTAACGAGTCTAAGGTTGGTTCGTTTATTGGCTTTTCAAATAACAAATTACCAGGCGTGTCATATTAATTATCCAGTGGGTAATGCCTTGGCTTTGTAATAAAGGAAGCGCTGGCTTAACTTAGCGCCTCAATTCAAAAAGTGGATCATGGCCAAAGGAAAAAAACTTACGACAAGAGCAGAAAACTACCCTGAGTGGTACAATGAGTTGGTGAAAAAAGCAGACCTCGCAGAAAATTCGGAGGTCCGGGGCTGCATGGTTATCAAACCCTATGGCTACGCCATTTGGGAGCGGATGCAGGCTATACTTGACCAAATGTTCAAAGATACGGGGCATGTGAATGCCTATTTTCCTCTTTTTATTCCTAAGTCTTTTCTAAGCCGTGAGGCAGATCATGTCGAAGGCTTTGCCAAAGAATGTGCAGTGGTGACCCACCACAGATTGATGGCTTCACCCGATGGTAAGGGAGTTGTAGTAGACCCATCTGCTAAACTGGAAGAAGAGCTGATTGTTCGACCAACCTCAGAAACCATTATCTGGAGTACCTACCGCAATTGGATTCAATCCTATCGCGATCTGCCCTTGTTGATCAATCAATGGGCCAACGTTGTCCGTTGGGAGTTGCGTACCCGCATGTTTTTGCGAACTACAGAGTTCCTTTGGCAGGAGGGCCATACTGCACATGCTACAAGTGAGGAGGCGATAGAAGAAGCTGAGCGTATGCTGGGTGTATATGCAGAGTTTGCAGAAAACACCCTCGCTATCCCTGTCATTCAGGGCCTGAAAACAGAAAGAGAGCGCTTTGCAGGTGCTTTGGAAACCTATTGTATCGAAGGCCTTATGCAGGATGGAAAAGCCTTACAGGCTGGAACTTCCCATTATCTGGGGCAAAACTTTGCCAAAGCTTTTGATGTTCGCTTTGCCAACAAAGACAATAAGGAAGAATTTGTGTGGGCGACAAGCTGGGGAGTGAGTACGCGCCTGATGGGTGCGCTTATCATGACACATTCGGATGATGAAGGCCTTGTTTTGCCACCTGTTTTGGCCCCATTTCAGCTTGTAATCGTTCCGATTTATCGTCAGGATGACGAGAAAGAGTTGGTTTTGAATAAAGTAGCAGAGCTTGCCGCAGAGCTTAAAGCAGCGGGCATTCGGGTAAAATTGGATGACGATGACACCAAAAAACCAGGTTGGAAGTTTGCAGAGTGGGAACTCAAGGGCGTGCCTATCCGCCTGGCCGTTGGCCCTCGCGACCTTGCCAATGGCAAGATAGAAGTGGCTCGCCGCGATACCAAAACCAAAGAAGTCCAGGATCTCGATGATACGTTCATAGAAAGAATGAAAAAGCTGTTGGATGAAATCCAATTCAGCATTTATGAGCGTGCAAAAAACTTCCGTGAAGAAAATACTACCCAGGTAGATAGCTGGGAGGAATTTAAAGCACAGCTCGATAAGCCTGTTCCAGGTTTTATCTTTGCCCATTGGGATGGCACCACAGAGACCGAGGAGAAAATCCAGGCCGAGACCAAAGCGACAATTCGCTGTATTCCCATAGGAAACCCTGCCGAAGAGGGCGTTTGCATTTACTCAGGAAAGCCTTCCCGGCAACGGGTGATGTTTGCCAAAGCTTATTAGGCAAAGGATTCAGCCAGCCAAGCTTAGGTTTAATGTACCACAGGAATCATCTTTTTAGGAGCTGTAACTCCTAAAACGGTGATGTTATCGCGCCCTGCCCTGATATCTTTGGTCATGTTGCGGGTGTCTATTACCCAACGAGCGTGATCAACGATGAAGGGGATGTCAAATTCATCATGGTCGGTGACTAAAACCACGCAATCATAAGCTGCAATGCTTTCGGCTGTAAGGGAGACAGACGGAAACTCCCTGCCTGCGGCAGGAAAAATGGAAACCCAGGGGTCTGTGATGTCTATTTCGCTGATTCCCTGCTCCATGAGTCGAAGGATGACCGCCTCGGAGGTTGAGTTGCGGATATCCTTGACATTCTTTTTAAAAGAAGCTCCCACAATCAGCACTTTAGCATCAAAGATAGAAATAGGCAGCCGGGCGATAGCATTTACCACCAGTTGGGCTACGTGGTAAGGCATGCTCTCATTTGTATTGGCAGCAAGGGTGATGAAGCGCGTTTCAAAATCATGCTCTCGGGCAAGCCAGGAGAGATAATAGGGGTCTACAGGAATACAATGTCCGCCCACACCAGCTCCTGGCGTAAATTTCATATAGCCAAAAGGCTTGGTAGCGGCGGCCTCAATGACTTCCCAGACATCTATGCCTCCCATGCGCTCGCATAGCATGGCGAGTTCGTTGACGAGGGCGATATTGACTGAGCGAAAAATATTTTCGAGTAATTTTTCGAGTTCAGCCACTTTGGGGCTGGAGACCATATAGACCTGTTCTATGATCATGTTGTTGGCGAGTGAAGCGAGCAAGCTGCTGTCTTCGGTAATGCCGCCGGTAACGATAGGCGTATTGCCCGTATGCCAGGTTGTATTTCCCGGATCAACACGTTCAGGACTGAAGGCAACATAAAAATCTTTTCCTCCTTTCAGACCACTTTCTTCCAATATGGGAACAAGGTAGCTCTCCGTAGTACCCGGAAAGGTAGTGGACTTCATGATGACAAGTTGTCCCTGCCTAAGCACACTGCTCAGCCCTTTGCCAGCTGATTTGATGTAACTCAAATCGGGGTCTTTGTTGGCGTCAAAGGGCGTAGGAACACAGATATACAGAACATCAGCCTGATTGAGGGGGGCAAAAGAAGCTGTTGCCTTGAGGTGGCCACTTTTTACAACCTCAGCTATTTCGCCATCATCGAGGTCCTCAATGAAGTTTTCACCCCGGTTGAGCATTTCAACTTTGGATTCGAATACATCCATACCGATGACCTGGTATCCTTTTTTGGCAAATTCCAAAGCAATCGGGAGGCCTACGTATCCCAGACCTACAACACCGATAACGGCTTTTTGGCTTTGAATCAATTCTGAAAGATGCTTAGCGCTTGGGTTCAATTGGCTTAACAAAGCCGGGCTAAATAATTCCATAAAAAGAGGCTGTAATTGGATAGAAAATCAATATGAATGCAAATGTAAATAAATCAAGCAAAAAACTTAACCTGAAGCATGGTTACATCATCACTTGCATCGGCATCAGATGCAAAGTCATACAAATCATGCAACAAATGATTGATAAGTTCCTGGGCAGAGTGGTCTTTATATTCCTCCAAAACAGCTTTCAGGCGATCTGGGCCATACATTTCTTCCTTTGGATTGGTTTGTTCAATTACACCATCTGTAAACATAAAAAGGCTGTCACCCCAGGTATAGGGAAGTTGCTTGGCCTCTATGCCGATCTCTGGCATGATACCCAGGAGCATGCTCCCTTCAGAAAGCTCAGATGTCCCTTTATCGCCCTGAATGAAGAGGGGATAGTTGTGTCCTGCATTTACATAAGTGAAACTTTGGGTTTCTTTGTCAATTCGTGCGAGAAAAAGGGTGACGAAGCGTTCGCCCTGAGTGATGTTAAAAATGATTTTGTTCAATTCACGGATGATCTCTACGACATCCGAATACTGCGCGCAAAGCGCGCGAAGATTAGCCTGCAGATTGGACATCAGCAAAGCTGCTGCGATCCCTTTACCGGCGACGTCTGCGATGCAGACGAAAGTGATACCTTTGCCTTTTTTGATGACATCATAAAAATCCCCACCGATACGATGGTGAGGCAGGTTGATCCCATAGACATCTATCTCACGAAAGCGCTCAAAGTCGCTGATAAGCAGCTGCTTCTGAATCGTTTCAGCTACCGTAAGCTCCCGCTTCAGGTATTCCTGACGGACTTTTTCCTCAAAAAGCTGACGGTTGCGGATGGCTACATTGATGATGTTGCCGATTGTGGCAATAAAAATGAGGTCATTTTGGACCTCCATCTCAGAATCTGCAAAATCAGCAATGACAAAATAGGCGCTCGGCTCTCCCCGGTTGAGAATAGGGATAACATATTCTGCTCCCATTTCATACAGCGCCGGCGCAAAGCCTGCTGTTACTTTGGTTATTTTTTGAAAATGAAGGAGCTCCTCAATGGCTTCCAGTTCCATTTGGTCAAACCCCAACTGCATGCCTTCCAGCCATTTCCCCTCATATTCATAGAAAAAAGTCACCTGCTTGGCACCTAGCTGTGCACGAAGCACATTCAAGGCAATTTTGCACAGGCGATCAATCCCGATCTCGGTGCTATTGATGGTGCGCAATACGTCCAACAGGGCGTCTGCTTCCAGACGCTTGAGCTTCAGAAGCTCCTGAGGATCTTTTGTATCATAAACATTGCGCATAAGGTCGAAAATTAAGAAAACTTTGGGAATAGTGAAGGAATAGTTCCCTACAACTTCACATCCCATGCATCCCGCAGGCCAATTCCGATCAGGTTGACCGAAACGACGAGCAAAATCAGGGCGAGGCCTGGGAAAATGGCCAGCCATTGGCCGTTTTCAAACATGATGAAGGTATAGCCTTCATAGATCATGCGACCCCAACTGGGGATGGGTACTTCTACGCCTATGCCGAGGAAACTCAGGCCAGACTCAATGAGAACTGCAGCCCCGAAATTGGCAACGGCGATGACGATAATGGGACTGATAATATTGGGCAAAATATGTCGAAACATGATCCTGGTAGATCGGAAACCCAGGGCTACGCCCGCTTCTGCATAAGCAAGCTCACGGGCACTCATCACCTGCCCGCGCACCATGCGCGCTACCTCTACCCACATCGACAGGCCGATGGCCACAAACAATTGCCAAAAACCTTTGCCCAGCACAAAGCTGATAGCAAGTGCCATCAATAAGGTCGGTATCGACCAAAAAACCGAAATCAGCCACATGATGAAGCGGTCCACCCAACCGCCAAAATATCCCGCAGTCACTCCCAGGCTGACGCCTATAAGCAGGCAGATCAAAACAGCCAGCGTACCTACGCCCAGACTCACCCTTGCTCCCAGCAAGATGCGGCTCAGCAAGTCGCGTCCATAGGCATCTGTACCCAGCATGAACCGTTTTTTCTGGATATATTTTGTTCGAAAGCTTTCGGCTGAAAGAGATTTTTCCTGAAATGCGCCAAGGGAAAGACTGCTTTCCTCTCCCGATTTTTTGGTGAAAAAAACCTGCTCATCTTCAATCTTTAGATGCCCATCTGCCTGCAAGGGAATCGGAAGGGCCTGTTGCTGATAGCCTGTCAACCAGGCTCCCGGGCTGTTTTGTGGTGGATCGGGTTTGGGTACCAAAAGCACATAAGCGGAGCTTCCGGGCGCCTGCTTGGCGAGTTCCAGCATCTGGAAGTTGGCGTGGCGCGTATGATCCGGCGCCAGCAGATAAGCGAAAATCGCTCCCAAAACACACATCGCCACATAGCCCATGCCCAGCATGGCTGGGATATTCCGGCGAAATTTTCGCCAGGCGAGCTGAGAAGGGGAAGACCGGAGCTTCAATGGCTCGATATCTTCTGATATGTGGGTTTTTTTGCTCATCTGCAAACTCAGCGCATCTGCTATTTAATATCCATTATGTTTAAGCAAACCGTCCTTACTGGCTAAATAGGCATATTCCTGCATATTATCGGTATCGTAAATGCGGGTTTTTTCATAATCGCCTTTTTCCGCATCAAATTGCATGACATTCACCCAGCCTTTGTCAATCATCGTTCTCAACTCATCACGGATGACAGGCTCTGGCTGGTCGATGTCATTGAGCAGGTTTTGATAAGGCTCAATGAAGTAAATGGCGTCAAGTATATCGAATTGTAATTCGGTGAGTTCTTCATTCATGGGCGCAAGATAATGAGGAGTTGGGGCATTTTCCTTATTTGATGATCAAACGTCTTCCCCATTCTTTTTCTCCCGAATGTACCCTCAGCCAATAGGTGCCAGATGCAATGCTCCGGAAGTCTGTGGTGAATTGCTGGAGGCCTGTTTCTTTCAGGTAAAAGGTTTTTTCCCATACTTTTTTCCCTAACACATCCCAGAGGCTACATCCAACAAACTGCTCTTGCATGCTGAAAAAGCGAATTTCGGCCAGGCCATCCACAGGATTCGGAATGATTTGGAATGTTGGATCGTGGATCAATTCATCGGATGGCTCTCCTTCTTTATTCTTCAAAGGACATTGAAGCTCCAGGTAAACGGCATCTGACGCTATGCGACAAATTGAATCGTTGATATTGCCGTCTTCGGAGACGAGGATGCGGTAGTAGCCGGAATCACTATCCGCCATGCTGGTAAAGCTAAAATCTTCGCTGGTAGCGCCAGATACATTTATCCATGTCTGCCCCCCATTGTTGCTGTATTGCCATTGGTATTGGGGGTTGTTGTAGCCACTGCTGATGTTGGCATCGAGCAGGACGGTATTGCCCGGACAAAAAACGCCCGGAGGGATGAGGCTGAGGGTGGGGCCGCAAGGGCGAAAAGAAATATTGTCTATAAGCAGGTCATTGCCCACATGGTTGACGCCGCCGGGGTTGTTGTTGCGGAGCGCCAGTGTCAGGGTATTGACAGAGGAAAAGAAGGTAAATCCGTAGGTATGCCAGGCACTGTCCTGGGGTACATCGCCAGTATTGGCTGAGGCAACTTTATTTTGTAATGAAACAAAAGAAGCGCCCGAATCCGCTAAAATGAAGTCAATATTGGGGTAAATGGCCCCAACTGTAGCAGGTGTGATCAGGTTGGCAACATCAGCCGAAAATTCATAAACGGTGCTGGGACAAAGATTTTCAATGGTAAATTTATAGAAAATGCCGGGACTTGGAGCCGCATTTACCACCATCATATAGCCATCCGCTTCGGGGCCATTATCTTCCAACTCCACCCAGTTGGAGGCTGAAGAAGGCGGATTAATCATGCCTTTGGAACTGGTGGCCAATACATAATTTCCGTCATCCGGAAAGCAAAGTGAGCCATTGACGCAAGACCAATTGCTGCTGAAGCCATAGGTATAGGTGGTCACACCTGCGGGCAATTCATTGCCGAGGGTTACGCCCGGATTTGCAGCCGGATCGGGCTGCTGGCTGGGATGCTGACCGTCAGCAGAGACGGTTCCAAAATCACCCTGGGTGAAGCTGTTGTCACCCAGGCTTCCTGTGCACAGGCCACAGTCAGGGTCAAAGCCATCAACCAGGCCATCGCCATCATTATCCTCTCTGTCGCCGCATATTTCTTCTGTGGGAAATACAAAGCAGGGAGTGGCCGCTGTTCCGTTGGAATCATCCACGGTATAGGAAAAATAGCTGCCATAATTTCCCTGGTAAAAAATATCAAAGGCCTGATATTCAACATCATTTGCCTGTAAAACGACAGCGCTATTGGTGGTGAGGAAATAATATTGAACCGTTGTATCGTGGGGAAATGCGGGGATGCTTGCAGCAGGCGGGCTGCCTGTAAGCTGCACAAAGCTACTTGTCGCAAAGCTATCAATAGAATAGTGGACCCAAAGCTGCTCGCCTGTACCTAAAACCAGAGAGGGGGGCACGCTCAGGCTGACTGAGGCAGTGGAATGGGGATGTATCGGACAGCGGATCACGGTGTCGATTTGAACGGGCTGAGAGCCCAGTTCCAGGATAGAAATGTCATTATCGGTAGTCGCCGCTTCGACGATCATCATATACCAGTTGCCCGCAGTGGAGGCAAATTGAACATTGTTGCCAGCATTGCTTAAGGGGTCAATGATGCGCGCATTGAGTGTCTGGGGATTGCCAAGGAAAGTCTTGAGTTTGAACTCCGGCATATAGTCGCCCGGACCGTCATTGTAGAGAAAATCACTGGTGCCTGTAACCCCTGCCTGTATCAGCACCCAGCGCACATTTCCCCTGCTATCCACGGGATTGTTGTTATTCCAGGCACCTGACCAGTTGCCTTCGAGGTTGTTGGGGAGTTGGGCGTGAAGGGGCTTGTAGGGAAATAAAAAAGTAAAAAAGGCGAAACAAAGGAAAAAAAACGGCTTTCTCATGACTGCAATTCATTTCCTGAAATTAAGGAATTTTGGCAAGAATCCTCCCGAAATTCGAGCCTAAGCACTCAAAAATACTTCTCTCTCATTCACCTCATAAGTCTTCACGGACCCATTTTCAGTATCATAGATCACAAAGGTCGAAGGAACATTCTCCCTTGTTGCGGGATGGTATCCCATGAGGCAACCAGGGTTGATGAGCAGGGTATGGCCCACAGATTCAATCTTGTGGGTGTGGTTGTGTCCATAGCATACGACATCGTATGTGCCGGCCCGCGCAAAAGCCTGCGCGATGTCGGGATAGTGGCTGACAGCAAAGCTGTCTCCGTCTATCTCCCCAAACCAGGCTTCGCCATGTAACTGAACATGTTTCCATCGGGAAGCGATGCTTGCGATGCGAAAGGTATCCCCATCATTATTGCCAAAGACAACATGGATTTCTCCCTCAAATCCTCCTGCGATCTGGGCCAGTACAAAAGGCGAGCAAAAATCGCCACAGAATAGGAGTACCTCTGCCTTGTCTGCCAGGAAATCCAAAGCGGTATCCAGTTTCCAGACCTGATCATGTATGTCAGAAAGGATGGCTACTTTCATGTTTCCGCCTAATGAATTTCTAATAAAGAGGAATCCTGCAGGCTTTCTTTGCGTTTTTCGATCGCCGCGCTATCGAGTGTTTTCAGAGAATTCAGCAATGCCTTTGGCAGGGTATCCCTGGCTTCATCCTTCGGGGCGGGTGGGGCAATACTCAGGTCTTCTTTTGGGAGAGGTACACTGTCCCTGAAGACAATGTGCAGGTTGAGGTTGGAGGCAAATTGTTGTACATATTCCTTGGCCAACCGATGTGTCTCAGCCATGATACCCGCCTCATAGGCGCGCTTCTTGACCCGGCCTTCGGCCTGGATGATCGCATTTTTCAACTGCTGAAAAATATCATAATAGGCTCCTTCATCGGAGGCTTTATCCAGTTCCGCCCGCGAAAGCGGGTAGAGGCTGGTGCTATCATCGTCTATCATGACGATGACCGAATCCAGCTGAGGCTGGGGTACATATACCTCCAGCGTATCATCAAACTGCCGTTGGTTGATTTTTAAATTCTTGAGATTTACATAAGCCGAAATTTGGGCCTGGGCAATGATCATCAATTTGGGTTTGATGGTATCTCCCTGGCTTTGGATGACTCGTTCCAATTCATTTTCTGCCCTTCCCAATTCTCTTTCCTTGTCAGCCACCAAGTGCTGTATTTTACCCAGCTCTTTGAGTGCTGCTTTCCACTCTTTTTCGGCATCTTCCTGCTTTTTAGCCAGAGCTTTGTCATTCTTTTTTGCAAGGTCTTCCAGGCGTTTGACAGCGTCTTTTTTGGTGATGAGGGTATTTTCGCGCAGCTCAAATTCGGCTTTGATGGCATTGTCAAAAAGGGATTTGACGAGGTCCAGAGCCTCTTTCAATTGTCTATTGATGGAGTTTTCCCGTGGATTAAAAATGACCACTTTTTTGCGGTTATCCCAATTCCTTTGTGCCTCCTCCAGGCGGTGAAAGTATATCTTTACACTGTCGCCAAAAAGGCTGTCGTTTATGGCTAGCATTTTAAGCAAAACGCCCTCCCTTTTATTAATTTGGTCAAAAAGGGATTCTACACCCAGCATATCTTTCCGGGCCTCAGTCAGGGCCGGATTCTTACTGGCAATCTGGGATTCTATCTCCAACAATTTGTTATGTGCCTGATCTACAACAAATTGGGCGCTGCGTGCCTTGTTCCGAAGTACATTTGCCTCCTTTTGGAGGTTATCCCTGAGTTCCTTGACATTCTCGGGTGTGCCGAGGATCAGCAGTTCTTCAAAGAAGTAAGTTGAAAGCCTCAGTTCTTCTACATATTCTATGCTTTTGAAGATGTTGGTCGGAGCGATCGGGACAAAATCTTTGCTCTTTTGGACCCATTTCCAAATCGCAAAACTGGCTATCAGGATGCCGATAAAAACAAGTCCCAGGGTTTTGTATATAGATGACATGATGTGATGCGTGAGGGGTTATTTGGATTTCAGGACCAGTTTGACAAGTCTTTTGTAGAGTTTGGATTCGTCGATTTGATCGTTGTTTTCGAGGAGCTCCTCGAGTTCCTGGATCAGCTTCTGCTGATTGTTTTGAATCTCTGGTTGTACAAACTCAACACGATAGCCTACGCTATTGAGTACATTTTGCAAATAAGCCTCAGCTTTGTTAATGACATCTTTCATAACAGCCGGGCTACTGGCCCTGGCGATCACCTGTTTTTTACCTGTTTTGATTTCCTTTTGTACTTCCTGCACCACTTTCATATAGTCGAACCGCTCCCGTTTGAATAGCTTGTTCATCAGGCTGGGGTTGCTGTAGTTGTACTCTTTTGTTTTGCGAAAATCAATATATACTTCAGATACCTCTGGCTGCGGAATCGTGACCCGCAACATGCTGTCGCCCAGGGATTCAAACTCTACTTTCTTCATGTCAACATAGACACTCAACTCCATGGGAGCGATGAGCAAAAATTGAAATTTTTCTTTCCGGTTGTTGTCCTTGGTGATAGGAATGATGCTTTCAAAATGCATTTTGGCCAGATGCAACTCCTGGACGCGCTTGATGCTTTCGATTTTGGAATGGACAGGATCGGGCTTTTTACCCCAAAGCCAGTTATAAACCAAATATCCGCCACCACCCAAAATTCCCAGGCCCAGCAGGATCACCAGGGCAGGCACAGCCCATTCGGTAAAATGCCGTGGCTGTTCTTCTAATTGTGTTTTTGCCATGAGATGAGGTACTTATGATAAGTCGAAAAAACTGCCTCAATACCATCCATTTAGCAGCTTTTTTCTAAGTTGTAAAGTTTTCGATAAATCGCCAAATGTTTTTAGGGTCAGGTATTCAATCTACCCCTAACCAGGTCAAAGCCTCTGTTTCGGTTTTAAATAATTCCAGGGTGCCACCCCGGTTGAATGCGACATCTCTGCTAAACTGATCGTCCTCTGGTATCCATTCAGGTGGGGGGTTGATATAGGCAACTTTTATCTCTTTGCCAACATGCAGGGTGTATTGACTTACAGCATAATAGAGTTCACTAACTGAGAGGGCTCCCTGCATACCCCTAACATCAATCAGGACTTTTTTTATGTTTTCCTGTTTGCAAATTTGGGAAATAAATTTACCCAAGTTGATGATACTGTTTTCTGTGACCTGGCCAAATGTCTGCAAGAAAAGGTAATTCCCTCTTCTTTCTGTTGAGATGTCAAATTCTTCAACGGACATGTGAAAAGATTTTTAGGTGAGTGAGTAATTTTGTTGACAAGAGTTAGAGCATCCTTATAAAAATACAATTTTTGAATAAAAGGAAAAAGTTATGTCTGATTAATTCATTTTTTTCATATTTTAAGTTTAGGGAAGTTGCATCATATCCCGGAACCATCTGGCTGAGGCTTTGGGGATTCTCTCTAAAGTCTCAAAGTTGACATAGTGCAGCCCAAAGCGCTTTTCGTAGCCTGAGGCCCATTCAAAATTGTCCATAAAAGACCAGGCAAAATAGCCTGAAAGCTTGACGCCATTTTCAATGGCCTGGTGACAGGCTTCGAGATAGCCTGCATAAAAGGCTATTCGATCCAGGTCGTTGACCTCCCCATCGACGAGCTGGTCGTCAAAAGCGCAACCATTTTCTGTGATCACAATCTCAGGGCGATCGTAGCGCGCATCTATCCACTCCAGCAATTTGCGGCAGCCCCAGGGCACGATGCTCCATTTCATGGAGGTTTGCTTCCAGGCAGGATCTACCGAGAGGCTGACATCCTGGTCTTCAGACAGACCGCCATTGCCATAAACGCTTCCTTTCTCGATTTTCCCCTGAGAATCCGCCGCAAACATGGTCGTGTAATGATTGAGCCCGAAGAAATCGGAGGAGCCTTTCAGCAGTTTGCGCTCAGCAGCTGAAAAAGCGGGCAGTCGATCACCGACCCCTTTCACCATAGAAGCTGGGTAGTGCCCCTTGTAAATGGGATCGGCAAACCATGCGAGGAAAAATTCGAGCGCTCTTTCAGCCGCAGCTTTATCTGCGGATGAGTCAGTCAGCGGTTCACGCCAGTCACAGTTGTTGCTGATACCGATACGGCCTTGCTGCCGGGGCTGGTACTGCTTTCGGTAGACATCCACAGCCTGGGCGTGAGCCAGGAGCAGCTGGTGACCTGCAAGGTAAGGCTCTGAATTAGAGGTTCTTCCCGGCGCAAAAACGCCCTGTCCATAGCCCAAAATAGCGACCACCCAGGGCTCGTTGAGGGTAATCCAATTTTTGACACGATCGCCAAAGTGCTCAAAGCAGATAGCTGCATATTCGGCAAAATATGCAGGGATAGAAGGGCTTAACCAGCCGTCTTCTTCGAGTTGAAGAGCCAGCGGCAAATCCCAATGGTAGAGCGTCACCCAGGGCTCAATGCCGTTTTCGAGCAGCGCATCGATCAGATCTGAATAAAAGGCGATGCCTTTGGGGTTGGCTTTGCCTTTGCCGTCAGGCTGTATGCGGGGCCAGGCGATGGAAAATCGGTAGGCCTGTACGCCCATTTCTTTCATCAGGGTGATGTCCTCGCGCCATTTGTGGTAGTGATCGCAGGCGACCCTGCCATGGTCTCCATGTTTGATCCTGTCGGGTATCTGGCAGAAAGCATCCCATATAGATGGTCCTTTCCCATCGTCCTGCCATGCTCCTTCTATCTGATAAGAGGAGGTCGCAGTGCCCCAAATGAAATCTTCTGGAAATTTTCTCATGAGTTAAAAGTATGGGGCGATAATACAAGGAATGCCCATTAGGGTTACAGATAAGGCGATAAACGAATCATTAACCATGCTCCTTTGAATCAATACACATCCATGAGTTAGGGGGTGACGACCTATTTTTGATTATAGACAAATAGTCTACTTCAACCTTTAACTATTAACCTTATGAGTAAGACTCTACTGTACTGGGTGCGATACCTGGTATGTACCGTTACCCTCCTGATTTTTACCTCACACTTACAAGCTCAAACTCCCGTCAAAGGAACTATCTCTGATGCAGATGGACAGGGCCTTGCTGGCGCTACCGTCATTGTCAAAGGGGCCACCGTAGGTGTTAATGCCGATGACCAGGGCAAATACAGTCTAACTGTACCTGCCGGCTACAATGAATTGGTGATATCCTACCTTGGATTCAACCAGCAGACGGTTACTGTTGATGGCCGTAGCACCATTGACATCACGATGGTTTCCAGCGACAACTCGATGGAAGAAGTGCTCGTGACTGGCTATGCCAGACAGAAGAAGAGTGTGGTTACAGGCGCTATTTCAAGCGTGGATGTAGCCCAAATCCAAAATGTATCTGCAGGCCAACTGCAGTCCACTATTCAGGGACGTACGGCAGGGGTTTCTATCCTGCCTACTTCTGGTTCGCCGGGTTCTGGCTTCAAAGTCCGCATCCGCGGTACGGGATCCAATGGAAATTCTGATCCCCTGTACATCGTAGATGGTATGCGTATGCGTGACATCTCTTTCCTCTCGGCCAATGAGATCGCCAATATTGAGGTATTGAAAGATGCTGCTTCTGCTGCGATCTATGGAGCCGAAGGTGCCAATGGTGTTGTGATCGTTACCACCAAAAGTGGTGGCGAAGGCGCTTCCGGCCTTTCTTACAATATGCAGGTAGGTAGCCAGAAATATAATGGCAACCTTGAACTGATGACTGCCGAGCAGCATGCTACCTATATGGAAGAAGCGGGTATTGCAGGTCGTACTACGGCTGATGTAAACGGCAACACCAATTGGATCGATGAAGTATTTGAATCTGCCATGCAGCAGAAGCATACGCTTTCTTTCTCTGGTGGCAATTCTAACCTGAGCTATTTCCTGCAAGGATCCTATTTTGATCAGGATGGTATTGTCGTTGGTGACGCTGACAATTTCAAGCGTATCAGTGTTCGTGCCAACCTCGACAACCAGGTCAACAAATGGTTGAAAGTAGGAGCAAGAGTGAACTATGCCAATAGTAATCGCACAGGTATCACTGAGGATAGCGAGTTTGGCGGTATTTTGGGAAATACAATCCTGATGGACCCGGCTACGCCAACTGTCTATACTGGAGCACTTCCCGGATTTGTTACGGATCTTATTGACGGTGGAAATAATTTATTGTCAGATGCAGATGGAAACATCTTTGGTCTGTCTGAATTTGTAACGGGTGAGATCTATAACCCATTGGGTGGTATCGACCTCGTTAGAGGAAATGGAACCACCATGGATAGAGTTGTGGGATCTGTTTATGGAACTGTGCAATTACTCGAGGGATTGACGGTTACTTCCCGTTTAGGTGTTGATAATACCACGGGTAATTACCATACCTGGTCTCCTTCTTTCTTTTTTACCACTACCCGTCAGTCTAACAATGCTTCAGTCCAGCAAAACCACTGGAGAAATGCGAACATTCAGTGGGAGAACTTTGCCAACTTTGACAAAGAATTTGGGGATCACAGCTTCGGTCTTGTAGCGGGTACTTCTGTTTATAAGGAAACCTCTGATTGGGTAAATGCAAGCGGAACAGGTCTTATCAAAGAGACTGAAACCTTTGCTTACCTGGGTTCTGTACAGCCTGGTGCTGCTTTCACTACTTCTGATGGGGGTTCTTCGGCCAGTACCTTAGCTTCTTTCTTCGGAAGAGTTAACTATGCATTTGCAAACAAATACCTTTTGACAGCTACGGTTCGTCAGGACGGTTCTTCTCTGTTGGCAGATGGCGCAAAGTGGGGTACATTCCCTTCTGTTTCTGCTGGTTGGGTTTTTTCAAGAGAAAATTTCTTTGGAATTGATGCGATTAGCTTTGGTAAGTTGAGAGCTAGCTGGGGACAGAATGGTAGCCTTTCTAACCTGAATCCTGGTGCCTGGCGTTCAGCGATTGGGTTTGGTGGTGTTTATCCTGATGGAGCAGGCAACCTACAGGTTACGGCTTCTCCAACTATCCTTTCTAACCCTGAGTTGACATGGGAGACCAGTGAGCAGATTGATTTCGGCATTGACCTCGGTTTCTTTGGGGATGCCCTGACCCTGACTGCTGATTATTTTGATAAGCAAACCAAGAACCTGCTTAACCCGGGTGTAATTCCTTCTTTCGTAGGAAACAATGCGCCTACCGTTAACCTGGGGGATATTTCCAACAAAGGATTTGAGGTTGAGCTTGGCTACAGAAAGAAAACCGGCGAATTCAATTATGACATTGCTGCTAACTTTACCCGCATAGTAAATGTCGTGACAAGACTTGACGAAAACCTGGACTTCGCTAATGGAGTAGGCGTCGGTGTAGGTTGGACAGCTACTGCTTTTGAGCAAGGCTTGCCAGCATGGTATTTCAGAGGTTACCAGACAGATGGTATCCTGCAAACCGCAGCAGAGGCTGCCGCTTATAATGAAGCACTGGGCCAGGAAGCTGTAGCGGGTGATCCCAAAGTAGTAGACGTAAATGGTGATGGAGCGATCACTCCTGACGATCAGGGATTTATTGGAAGTCCTCATCCTGACTTCCTCTATGGTTTGAGAGTAGGTGCAGATTACAAAGGATTTGACTTTACCCTCTTCCTACAAGGCGTACAAGGCAATGACATCCTTGCCGGATACAACCGTACAGACCGTGCAAGCTCTAATAAGCCTGCTTTCTACTACAATGACAGATGGACAGAAAGCAACCCAAGTAACACATGGTTCCGTGCCAATGGTGATAACATTTATGCTTATAATAGCGACCTGATGGTTTTTGATGGTTCTTATGTGCGCATTAAGCAGATTCAGTTGGGATATACTTTTACCCAAAATCAGCTGAGCTTCACACGTGGCGGAAGGGTTTATTTCTCATTGGAAGACATCATGACTTTCACTTCTTATCAGGGGCTCGATCCTGAGACAGGTAGTGGAAATGACCAAAGCCAGGGAATAGACAGAGGTGTATATCCACTTCCCAGCAAAGTTTTCGTTGGATTTACGCTCAATCTTTAAGCTTTAACATATCAAGTTATTCAGTTATGAAAAGTAATTTATTTAAAATAGTGGTGGGCCTGGCTGTGATCTTATCAGCTTATGCCTGCACGGACTTCCTCGATGTCCCTGTCAATAACCAATTGTCGGTAGAGGAGTTTTATGCTACTGATGAGGATGCCAACCAGGCGATCCTGGCGACCTATGACATCCTGCAATGGCATGAGAACCCATGGGGTTGGGCTAGCCCTTATCTCGTAAAGACCCTGCCTTCTGATGAAGGCCAGGCCGGTGGTGCCAATGCTGGTGACCAGCCTAACTATGTGGCCCTTGACCGCATGACTTTTGACGCTACCAATGGTCCCATCGCTGCTGCATGGGGCGTAAACTACTATGGTATCTACCGTGCCAATCTGGTGATCAACAATGTTGATCCAATTACAGATGTCAAAAGTAGAATCGTAGCTGAGGCTAAAGCCCTTCGGGCTTATTTCTACCTGGAGCTTGTGACCATGTTTGGTGACCTTCCTTTGATCCTGACGGAGCTTTCTCCCAGTGAGTACAACCAGGCAAGGGTACCTGCTTCTGAGGTATATGCACAAATCGAAAAGGATTTGAGCGAAGCCGCCAACGGTCTTCCTAATAAGAGTGATTACGAAGATTTTGACAAATTCAGGATGTCAAAAGGGACCGCTCAGGCGCTTTTGGGAAAGGCCCATCTGTACCAGGAAGATTGGGGTGCAGCCTCAAGTGCTTTTGCTGATGTGATAAACTCTGGCGAGTATGACCTGGAGCCAAACTTTGGTACTGTATTTTCAGAAGAAGGTGAGCTGGGCATAGAGTCTCTTTTCGAGACTGTATATGTGACTACAGCTGGCTATGACTGGGGAGCCAATGGTTACCCATGGGGTACGGCTTCTGAGTCAAATATCCACATCCAGCTGATGGGTGCGCGTGAGGGGTCTTTTTCTGGCGTAGACTCACTCAACAATGGCTGGGGATTTAACTACCCTTCACAGAAATTGTGGGATGCATTTATAGATGCAGGTGACTCCGTACGTCGCAAGCAAACCCTCATGTCTGAGGCTGAGTTTGTTGCTGCTGGTGGAGAAGCAAATGATCCTACTACCTTCGATTATGCTGGGTTTATCCGCAGAAAATATGGCGCTTACAGCACAGAGTCTGATCCCAGTGGAGTTTTCCAACTTAACTATGGCACCAACTGGCGTCTCCTCCGCTACGCGGATGTCCTTCTGATGGCTGCTGAAGCCAATTACAGAAACGGCAACGAAGGCGCTGCATTGACAGAGCTCAACAAAGTGCGCGAGCGCGCGGGCCTGGAGGATGTGAATGCAAGCGGCAATGCCCTTTTTGATGCCATCGTGACAGAGCGTCAGCTTGAGTTGGCCATGGAAGGCCATCGCTATCTTGATTTGATCCGTTGGGGCATGGCTTCCACTGAACTGAGCAAATTTCAGACTGGAAAACATGAATTGTTCCCAATTCCTCAGAATGATCTTCTGACAGCTCCAAACATGACACAGAACCCTGGTTATTAAGTCTAAAATGATAATAGAGTTTGAGTTTTTGTGCGAATTTTAGGACAAGTAGCAAGGTGCTACTCACAATACAACTCGTACTTAAACTCAAACTCTCTTTAATTTCTCTCCTCATGAAAGCGCTTTTACTTTCTGCATGTAGCATACTGGCACTGTTCCTTACTTCCTGTCACCCCATTCCTGAGGAGACAGCCTCTCAGGCTTTATTCCAAAGTCTGACTCCGGCCCAAACCGGCATTGACTTCAACAATGAGTTGACGGTCACTGACAGCATCAATTTCTTTACCTACGGCTATTACTATATGGGCGGAGGTGTTGCGATAGGGGACTTTAACCAGGATGGCTTACAGGATGTGTATTTCACTGGAAATATGGTTTCCAATAAGCTTTATTTGAATATAGGAGAGCTGAAATTTAAAGATGTCACACAAGATGCCGGAGTAGGAGCGGACGACCGCTGGATTACGGGCTGCGCGGTAGTTGATATCAATGCAGATGGCAAGGATGATATTTATGTATCCGTTGCGGGGAAGTGGGCGAGTAGAAAAAACATTCTCTATATCAATAAAGGGAATGATGAAAATGGAATTCCCAAATTTGAAGATCAGGCAGAGAAATATGGCCTTGCAGATGCAGGCGGCAGTATTCAAACTGCCTTTTTGGATTATGATCAGGATGGAGATTTGGATGTTTTTGTAGCCAATTATGAGGTTACCCCTTTCTTTTACACTTCAACAGAATTCAAAAAACTAATTGACAATGTCACCTGGGAGCAGTCTGATCATTTGTACAGAAATAATGGTGATCAGACATTCACTGATGTGACAGAGGAAGCAGGTTTGCTTCACTTTGGCCTTTCTATAGGCGTTATTTGCAATGACTTCAACAATGATGGATTTACCGACCTCTATGTATCCAATGATTTTGAAAGTCCTGATTATTTCTATTTGAATAATGGCGATGGCACTTTTAAAGAAATCAGCCAGCAAAGCCTGCAACACACCGCCTTCTACGGTATGGGCATAGATGCCGCCGATTATAACAATGACGGCAACATGGATTTCATCCAATTGGACATGGCTGCCGCCGATAATTTTCGCTCCAAAGCCAATATGGCAAGCATGGATATCCCCCGTTTCTGGAGGATGGTAGATTATGGCTTTCACTACCAATACATGTACAATGCCCTGCAAACATCCCAGGGCGTCAGAAAAGATGGAACCCCTTTTTATGCTGAAACAGCCAAGCTTTCCGGTCTGGATAAAACCGATTGGAGCTGGGCATGCCTTTTTGCCGATTATGATAACGATGGCTTCAAAGACCTTTATATCACCAACGGCACCCGCCGGGATATCAACAACAAAGATTATTTTAAATGGCTGGAGCGGGTCGATGTGAGCCTGAAAGTGAAATATAAAAAACTCACCATGCAGGAACTGACCGAGCGTATGCCTTTTAAAAAATTGGATAACCCGATTTTTAAAAACGATCGGGGACAAAAATTTATCCAGTCAAATAATGATTGGGACATGCATTATGAAGGCTTTTCCAATGGGGCGGCCTATGCAGATCTGGACAATGATGGGGATTTGGAACTGATTGTCAATAATATAGATACCACGGCTGCGATTTTTAAAAACCTCTCTACCGAGCACAAAAAGAACAATTATTTACAAATTCAGCTTCTGGGCCCTCTGACTAATCCCCATGGGTTGGGAGCCAGAGTTGAGCTGGAAAATCAAGGTGTCACCCAGTATCAGGAGCATAGTCTGGTGAGAGGATATCAATCCTCTGTGGAGTCGCTTATTCATTTTGGTCTGGGTGCTAGCCAGCAGGTCGAGAGCCTGCTTGTCATCTGGCCTGACGGCAAGGTGCAGCAGTTGAATGATATTCCTGCCAATCAGCGCATCCAGCTGAGGTATGAGGATGCACGTGTCAGAAAACCTGTTGAAATGACCCAAAAGCCTGTTTTTAGCCCGGCCGACTCAGCTCTCGGTCTTTCTTTTTTCCACCACGAAAATGCCTACAATGACTTTGAAAGGGAAGTACTCCTGCCCCACAAAATGTCCGCCTTTGGTCCGGCTCTCGCTACCGGAGATGTCAATGGAGATGGACAGGAGGATGTTTTTGTTGGGGGTGCGAAAGGCCAGAAGGCTTGCCTGTTTCTCAGCGATGTGGAATCCGGCCAATTTGAAAAGGATTTTTCGATAGGAGACGAGGCCTATGAGGACACAGATGCCCTGTTTTTTGATGCAGATGGCGATGGTGATCTGGATTTGTATATTGTTTCCGGAGGAAATGAGGAAGAAGCGGGACACAGATATTATGCGGATCGCATATTTGAGAATGACGGCAAAGGCCGCTTTAGCCTGCTAAGCGATGCGCTTCCCCTTTCTGCCCATAGCGGCAGTGTTGTTATCCATGCGGATTATGACGGCGATGGGGATGCCGATCTATTTGTCGGAAGCAGACAGGTACCTGGCCTCTATCCCAGTCCGCCTTCCAGCATGTTGCTGGAAAATATCAGCGGCCCCTCAGGCATCCGCTTTCGCGATGTGACAGATACGCAAGCGCCTGATTTACAGGCCTTAGGAATGGTGACGGATGCCCTTTGGGATGATTATGATGGAGATAATGATCTCGATCTGCTGATCGTAGGAGAGTGGATGCCCATCAGCCTGCTTGAGAATACAGGCCAGCGGTTTCACCTCAGGCAAAATGAAGCTTTCGTTCAAACCACCGGATGGTGGAATACCATCACCAAAGCTGATTTTGATCAGGATGGAGACATGGACTATATCGCAGGCAATCTTGGCCTGAATTACAAATACAAAGCTTCAGCTGAAGCTTCTTTTGATGTGTATGCCGGTGATTTTGATGATAATGGAAAACAGGACATCGTCCTGGGATATTACCAGGATGGCATCCAGTTTCCGGTTCGGGGTAAGCAATGTTCATCTGAACAAATGCCCGATCTGAAAAAGAAATTTAAAAATTACGATGCCTTTGCCAGCGCTGAGCTGAAGGAAATCTACACGCCCTCCAAACTGGAAAATGGCCTTCACTATCAGGCCCGGGAGTTTGGACATATCTATATTGAGAATCTGGGAAATGGCGCTTTTTCCTATAAACGGATGCCCATAGGGACCCAGATATCTTCCGTCAATGCCCTCCAGGTGCTGGATTACAACCAGGATGGAAACCTGGACATCCTGATGGCAGGGAATTTATTTCAGTCAGAAGTGGAAACGCCCCGGGCTGATGCCTGCTATGGCTGGCTCCTGGAAGGGGATGGAAAAGGTGATTTCAGGCAACTGCCCTACGAAGTATCCGGATTGGATATTCCCTATCAGACACAAGCGGTCAGCCTGATAAACATCAGGAATCAAAGCCTGCTGATTTTTGCAAATAATAATGCACCTTTATCCATCTTTTACCTGCATATTCCATCAAATCCTCTCTAATGTGATAAGGGGCTTATTATTCCTGACCATTATCAGTTTTTGGGCCTGCCAGTCTTCTGATCCGCAGGCTCCTTCTACCCAGGCCATGGTTAGCTACCTGCAAGCCAAGGCTGATACTGCCTATCAGTCAGGGAGTTATCCCTACTTTACAGATAAAATGCTGGAAAAACTGGGCCGTGGTATCCGGAATATGCCTCCGGCTCTGCGAGCTTCCAAGGTGTTGGATTATGCCTTGGTGCTGGTGCTCAAAGGGGATAATGAAAGCTGTATACAGCAGATAGAGACACATCTCCAAAGCGTGAACAGTTTTGGCGAAATCAATCGCTCAAATATGCTTTTCTTCCGCGTGCTGGCGCTGGCACATCTCCGCGAAGCGGAGAAGCAGAATTGTATAGAGTTTCACGGCAGGCAGTCCTGCATCGTTCCGCTTGCAGGAGATGGTATCCATCGGATGAAAGCGCCGGCGCGAAAAGCGAAGAAATACTACGAACAACTGCTGCTATATGATAGCACAGACTACCAGTCACGCTGGTTTTATAACCTCAGCCACATGGCGGCAGGCAGCTATCCGGATTCTGTAAATCCTGCTTTTTTGTTAGCTCCTGCATTATTTGAGGCAGAAACCGCCTTCCCACATTTCCCCAATCTGGCGATGGCCTGCGGCGTTGCCAACAACAACCACGCCGGAGGCAGCAGCCTGGCGGATTTTAATGGGGATGGCCTTTTGGACATATTTACGACCGCATATAGCCTGGCAGATCCTGCCCACCTCTACCTCAATAATGGTAAGGGCGGCTTCGATGACGCCACCGAAAAAGCCGGCCTGAAGGGCCTGACAGGGGGCCTCAATCACATCCATGCTGACTTCAATAACGATGGTCTGACAGACATCTATATCATGCGGGGCGCATGGCTGGCCAATAATGGCCATATCCCCAATTCCCTCTTGATCAACAAAGGAGAGGCTCGTTTTGAAGATCAAAGCAGGGCAGCAGGGCTGTGGAGTGTCAAACCCACAGGGGCGGTCGCTACCGCGGATTTTAACCTCGATGGTCTTCTGGATATTTTTGTGGGAAATGAAAGCAGCAGGGATCGCAATGCCAGTGAATTGTTTTTGAATCTGGGAGGTGGAAAATATAAAAATGTGGCGCCACAATTAGGGATGGAGCAATTTTCCTTTGTAAAAGGGGCTGTGTGGGGGGATGTAAATCAGGATGGGCTGCCCGATCTCTTCATTTCAAATTATGGGGAAACCAACAGGCTTTACATCAATAGGGGAGGGACGGACATGCTGGATTGGCGCTTTGAAGAAATAGCCGAAAAAGCGGGTATCTCAGCACCTGCCTATAGTTTCACCTGCTGGTTTTGGGACTATGATCAGGACGGCTGGCAGGATTTGCTTGTTTTTGGCTATGACAACCGCAAGGCTCACATGATCAGCGATGAGCTATGCAAAGAGATGATGGGGCTGCCAACTACCGGTGAATATCCACGCCTTTATCGCAACAACCAGGATGAAACCTTCTCCGATGTGACGGCATCCATGGGACTCAACAAGCTGATCTACGCCATGGGCGGAAACTTTGGCGACCTCGACAACGACGGCTTCCCCGATTTCTACGCCGGAACCGGCGAGTTTAATATTTGGGCCACCGTACCCAACCGCATGTTTCACAACCAAGGGGGCAAAGGCTTCCAGGAAGTCACCATGGCGGGAGGCTTTGGGATGATCCAAAAGGGCCATGGGGTCGCCTTTGGCGATATCGATAATGACGGAGACCAGGACATCTACCACCAGGTGGGAGGAGCCGCAGAGAGCGATATTTTTCACAATATGCTCTTCGAAAACCCAGGCTTTGGCAACAAATGGCTCAAGCTAAAACTGGAGGGAACCAGCTCTAATCGGTCTGCCATAGGCGCGAGGATAGAGGTATTCCTCGCCACTACAGAAGGCCCCCAAACGGTTTACCACTGGGTAAATACAGGGGGATCTTTTGGTGCAAATAGCCTGGAGGCTGAGATAGGCCTCGCACAGGCGATAGGGATAGACTCAGTGAGAATCTTTTGGCCCAATCATGAGGGACTTTTACAGACTTTTTACGAAATTGAGCTAAACCAAAGCTATCGGGTAATGGAAAGAAATCCCACCATTGAAAAATGGCAACTAAAATCACTAGTATTGGAATCTGCCAGCCATGTTGAGGTAGAGAAAAAGCATTTGCACTAAAGCCACCGCCAGCCACCATAAGTATAATGTATTAGAAACCGATGTTTTCGCGCCAATTATCCGGGTTTACTTCTTTTTTGTTGTTGATTCTTTTGTTGCAAATGGCTCCCGCCCAGCAGCAGCAAATCGTTTTTCATCCTGTTTCTGAAGGCCTTTCTCAGAATACAGTTACCTCTTTTACCCAGGACGAATATGGGTTTCTCTGGGTCGGAACCCAATATGGGCTGAACCGATTTGATGGTGTCAGTTACAAAACATTTGAGTATGACTACAAGGATTCTTCATCCTTGAGGAATAATGGCATAGACTGCCTATTGGCAGATCAAAAAGGCAACCTATGGATTGGAACCTATGGCGGTGGCTTGAATAAATATGACATCCACCAGAATAAATTTCAGCGATTTTTAGGCAAAAACACCCATGATGTGTATCAGGATGATTACATCACGGATTTGTATCAGGACAAAAATGAAATCATTTGGGTGGGCACAGAAAAGGGCGGATTATTTGTTGTGGATCCCAAGACAGAGAGTTATCACCAGTATTTTCACCAGCAGGGCAAGGAAGCGGAAAAATCCCTCGTTCACATCAGCGGTATCAGCGAAGATGAATTTGGCAATATTTGGGTAGGCGCTTTTGGAGAAGGTATGTACCGCATTGAAAAACGCAGCGGGAAAATACTGGGAATTCGCCAGGCTGATTTGGCTTATTCCCTGGCCAGTGATGTGATTCGAAGTTTGCATCAAGGGAAAAGCGGAAGGCTTTGGATAGGCACAAACGAAGGTGTTCAGGAACTTATTTACAAGGCTGATGGCAGTTTTTATTTTGGGTTTAATTTTTCCGGAGAAACAGAAATATGGAAAATCCTTCAGTCTTCTGTGATTTTGTCCATTTTTGAACAGGATAATATCCTTTGGGTAGGTACAGAAAACAATGGCCTCTTTCAATTGAACCTGATCGATGGAGAGCTAGCTGTATTTCGAAAATCAACGGCAGATAAAAAAAGCATTTGCGGAAATTCCATTTGGTCCATTTTTGAGGACAGAGATGGTTCTCTCTGGATAGGAACCTACCTCAAAGGTATCAGCAAGATCGAGCCGCTCGAACAAATATTTCGCCACGTCAACCAGATCTCGGTTGGTAATCAACTCTTTGAGTTATCTCTCACCAGTTCATTTGTTGAAGATAAGAACGGCAACCTGTGGATTGGGACAGATGGTGGCGGCCTTTTTTTTTATGATAAAAAGGAAAATCGCTATACCCATTATTCTACAGACAAGCCTGAAGATGGCTTGAGCAGCAATGGGATCGTGAATTTGATGATTGACAGAAACGAAAACCTGTGGGTTGGGACCTGGAACGGAGGCGTAAATATTTTGAAAAAGGGTGCAGATGTATTTGAATACTGGACACAGGAGAAGCATAGGAAAGGGCTTTCCAGCAATGATATCCATGGGATCATGGAAGACAGCAAGGGGCGGATATGGATTTCTACTTTCAGAAAAGGCGTGAATGTATACCTGCCCGAGCAGGATAAACTGGTGCTTTTTGACCAGCGCCATCCCCGCTGGACATTGGGAAAGGGCAAGGTGCGGAGCATGCTGGAAGATAGAAATGGAGACATCTGGCTGGGTACAGAGGTGAGCGGGCTGCACAAGCTAAGGCTGAGTGATGAGCTTGAAGTCATCGATTCAAAAGTATTCTTTTCAAAGCGTGAACCCGGAGAATTGAGCGAGGTGATGATAATTGATCTCTTTTTGGGTAGCCAGAACAAATTGTGGGTGGCTACATCCGGCAATGGATTGCTGCAAATAGATATCAGAACCAATGAAGTACGGCGCTTTGATAAAGACGATGGGCTCCCCAGCAATATGATTTATGCATTGCAGGGAGATGAGGCGGGCCTGCTTTGGGCGAGTACCAATGAAGGGCTGTTTTCATTGAACCTGAAGACGGAAGAAGTTCGCACTTTTACGCATGCAGATGGCTTGCAATCCAATTCTTTTTACAAATCTGCAGCACTGAAAAGCCGGGACGGGACACTTTATTTTGGTGGTACCAACGGCTTCAATTCTTTCAGACCGGAACAGATACAAATAAACCCCGAGTTTCCGGAGGTATATATCACCCATGTAGATGTTGGAGGCAAGCTGTATCCTTTTGAGGAATCAGATCAGTCAAAAAGTATTTTTAACAACCAGCGTATCGAATGGGAACATAACCAGAATGATTTTTCCTTTCAGTTTATTGCCATCAGTTACCTGCAGGCTGGCAAGAACCAATACCAGTTTATGCTTGAAAACTATGACGATGACTGGCGCATGGTAGGCTCTGATAAACTGGCGCACTATACCAATGTGCCACCCGGGAAGTACATCTTCAAAGTTAAAGCTTCCAATAATGATGGCCTCTGGAACGAGGAAGGTGCCCAGCTGATGATTCACATTAAGAAACCCTGGTATGCAAACGAGTTGGCATATTTAGTTTATTTCTCCATCATAGCCGGCCTGTTGTTTTGGGCAAGACAAAACATCATCGCCAGAGAACGTCTGCGTAGCGAGCTGCAATTGGAGCATATAGAGCGGGTACAGGTCGAGGAAGTAAACCAAATCAAAAGCCGTTTTTTTGCCAACATCTCCCATGAGTTTAAAACACCTTTGACCCTGATAATGAGCCCTTTACAATTGTTGATGAACAAAGAGGGCACACAGACAGAAGAAGGGCGTCTTTATGACATCATCAGGAGGAATGCCGAGCGACTTTATCGCCTGATCAACCAGATTCTGGATCTCTCTATGATGGATGCGGGTCAGATCAAATTGCAGGCTTCAAAAAATGACCTGAGTGCTTTTCTCCGACAAATAGTAACCAATTTTAGTAGTTATGCCGATGAATGCTATATCAATTTTGAGATAGAGATTCCGGACAAGGAGATTCTGCTTTATTTTGATAAGGATAAGTTGGAAAAAGTATTTGTCAACCTCCTCTCAAATGCCTTTAAGTTTACCCCAGCTTATGGAAAAATCACCGTTTCCCTACAGGAGAGAGCCGATCATGTAGTTCTGGAAATCAGGGATACGGGTAAAGGCATTAACCCCGAAGAGCAGGAGCTTATTTTTGAGCGGTTTTACAAATCGCATCAGGCGATTGCGTCCAGCGGCACAGGCATAGGCCTTTCCCTCTGCAAGCAATTTGTAGAAATGCACAAGGGCAAAATTTCCCTTTGTAGCAAACCCAATGAATCCACTGTATTCAGCATCGAATTGTCCAAAGGACGCGCGCATCTTTCAGATGATGAAATCCTGATGGCAGCGACTCCCATGAATTACAGTCCGGAGTCTTTGATCAGCCTGAACTCACTTTTTGATGAGATGCCGGAGGAAACAGAGGAGCTTGCTTCACCGCAAAAGGAAACCGCAAAAGACGAAAAAGCTATCATTCTGATAGCAGAAGATAATGAAGACCTATCGGCTTTTATCGCTTCCCTTCTGCAGAATAAATACAAGGTGATACAGGCAAAAAACGGGCTGGAAGCCTACAAAATGGCCCTGGAAAACATTCCTGACCTGATTATCACAGATGTGATGATGCCCGAAATGGATGGCTACCAATTGAGTAAAAAAATCAAGGAAAATGTCCTGACCAGCCATATTTTCATCATTATGCTTTCTGTCAAATCATCGGAAGAAAACCTGGAGGAAGGCTTTTCCCTGGGGGTCGACAGTTACCTGTCCAAACCCTTCAACCCCATACTGCTTCATTTGCGCATCCAGAATCTTCTGAGCTCGCGGCAGCGCTTCAAGCAGCAGATCATCAATAAGCAGTCGGTGCAATTGTCTCCCGGGCAGATACCCTTTAGCAAACTGGATGAGCAGTTTTTGAAAAAAACGATTGAGGTGATGGAAGAGCATATTGCTGATAGCCAGTTTAAAATTGAAGAACTTTGTAAGGTGATGGGGACCAGCAAAAGCCAGTTGTACCGTAAGCTCAAAGGACTCGTTGGGCAGTCGCCCAATGAGTTTATGCGAATGATTCGCCTCAAGCGCTCAGCTCAGTTTCTCCGGCAAACCGATCTCCGCATAGCCGAAATCACCTATAAGGTAGGGTTCAATGACCTGCAATACTTCCGGGCAGCTTTTAAAAAGCAATATGGAATGTCTCCCTCCCAGTATAGAGAGAATGTATTATCCAATCCTATCATGCAGGAAAACGACGAAATCCTGACCAATTAACACATAGCTATTTCTCCTTCAGGAAACCCTGTGTCTATTTCTGCTTTTATGCTTAATTTGGCCCGTATGAAAAATTTCATTTGGATCAACTTGGGGGTTTTTCTGGCTTATTCACTCCTCTATTTTTTACTTGGCGATGAGCACAAATCTGGCTTCCCTGTGAGTTGGGCAGTATATTTTTCGGTACATGGTCTGGGACTTTGGATTTTGTCTATTGTCCAGAGAGCGCTCCGCAATTCAACCTTTAGTTCAGATTGCCTGAAAGCCGGAGGTTCTATTCTCCTGGGTGGATGGATTTTTACAACGCTGGTATTTTTGTTATGAAGAAATTATTGAATTCTATATACTCCGTTTATGTTTTTGGTAGCTACTTTTTCTGCCTGAGCCTGTTTCTGATAGCTGGAATATTGACTGCATGGTTGCCCACACGTTCGCGCTTTTTGTTCATTTATCGCTTTGCGCATATAGTGACCAATATTTGGGGCTTTTTTACAGGGGTTCGGTTGAGGAGAGAGCAAGTAGAAAAGCTTGATCCCCAACAAACCTATGTGATGGTCGCCAACCATGTGAATATGCTGGACATCATCATGGCTGGCACCCTGGTCATACATCCCATGTATACCCTCATCAAAAAAGAATTTTTCAAAGTTCCTGTTCTGGGCCTGGTTGCCAGAATGCTCACCATACCTGTGGACCGTAGCAGCCCTTCGAGTAAGAAAAAAAGCATGGATTTGATGCTTCAGAAGTTAAAAGCTGGTTTTTCAGTCCTCGTTTTCCCTGAAGGAACGCGTAATCGTTCAGGAGATACCCTCATGAGGTTTCATGATGGAGCATTCTCGGTAGCTATCGCTTCACAGCTACCTATATTGCCCATCGTTCTGCTCAATTCCAGGGACCTCCAACCCGTGAATACATTCAGGGCTTATCCCGGCACTGCAAGCTTGCGTTTTCTCGATCCTATCCCCACTCAAGGCCTTCAGCCAAAAGACCTCCCCGCCCTCAAGCAGCAAGTTTGGGATAGAATGAGCCAGGAGATAACCCCCCTTTCTCAGTCGGTCTAGTAGCCCAGAAGTTCCTTCATGGCAGCTCAAAATGTTAGACCTCTTGCTTTCTTGTCTTTTTTGTTAAAATGTTTTTTGACTGAAATATTTCCAAATTGATCATTTTCGCAATGAACTAGGCTTTATCCCTGATGGATTTTCCGTAATCCTGGGTAGAGGCCATTTCCGATTGTTGAAAAGTTTTACTGAGGTGAGAAGTTAAGGATGTTGAAAAAAAAATGTAGATTTAGCTAAGTTAGGTACCAAAATTGAACGGGTTTCATTAGAACCCATCCAATATGCTTTCTGCCACAACACGCGTTTTGAAACATCCATATAGCTGTTTACTGATTTTGATCTTGCTGGCAGTAAGCGCTTGCAGCCAGCGAACTCCCTTACCCCCGAAATATGAATTTCGGGCGGTCTGGATAGCCACCTTTCACAATATTGACTGGCCCTCCGAAAGAGGGCTTTCTGTGGAAGCGCAGCAGCAGGAGTTTCGGGATTTGTTGGATAGGCAACAAAAAAACCGCATGAATGCGGTGGTGGTGCAGGTTCGTCCCTGCGGCGATGCGCTTTACGAAAGCCCTTTTGAGCCCTGGTCAGAATACCTGATGGGTAAGCAAGGACAGGCGCCAGAGCCCTTTTACGATCCACTTGCATTTATGATAGAAGAGGCTCATGCCCGCAACATGGAATTCCATGCCTGGATCAATCCGTTTCGGGCCATCTCTCACTACAAATTCAGCGATGTAGTCCCTGACCACCTCAGCACCCAAAAACCTGATTGGTTTTTTCAATATGGCAACAGTACCTATTTCAATCCGGGTGTGCCCGAAGTAAGGGATTATGTTGCCGGTGTGGTGTCTGATATAGCCAGGCGCTATGATATTGATGGGATACATTTTGACGACTATTTTTATCCCTATCCTGTGAAAGGAAAGCCGATCAATGACCTGAAAACTTTTTATCAGTTTAAGGACGATTATTCAGACCTCTTCGCCTGGCGGCGTCAGAATATTGACAACTTTGTCAAGCAGGTATCAGACAGCCTGCTTAGCATTGATAAGGGGATCAAGCTGGGTATCAGCCCTTCTGCCGTATGGCGAAACAGGTATCAGGACCCGAGAGGGTCAAAGACGGGAGCTACGCTGACGACTTATGATGTGCTGCATGCGGATGTCCGCAAATGGATAGAGCAGGGGTGGGTGGACTATATGGCCCCCCAGTGCTATTTTGCTTCAGATTATTCTGAAGCTCCCTATGAGCAGTTGCTCGATTGGTGGGCAGACAATTCTTTTGGAAAGCATATTTACATTGGACAGGCAATGTATAAGGTAAAAGAAGGAAAATACGCCTCATGGCGTGATCCCAGGCAGATTCCTAACCAACTTTTACTCAACCGAAAATATGACCAAATCCGAGGAAGTATCTTTTACTCCGCCAGTTCCTTTCAGGAAAACCCCCTCGGTATAGAGGAAAAACTGCAATACGACCTCTTTCGCAAGCCTGCCCTCATTCCTCCTATGAGTTGGAAAGACACCATACCTCCGCTTAAACCACGCTTCATCTTTGGCACCTACACCACAGACAAGGTGCGTCTGGAATGGCAGGCTCCTGAAAAAGCAAAGGATGGAGAATCGGCCACCTATTATGTGGTTTATCGCTTTTCAGAGGGAGAAAAAATCCAAATGGATAACCCGGTTTATATCCAATCTATTCAAAGAGACAACTACTTTGAGGATATCCAACTTTACCCGGGTACCCAATACACCTATATCATCACAGCGGTAGACAGGCAGCACAACGAAAGCAGAACTTTTGAAGTTCTCGAGGTCTGTATACCAGAACTCCTCCTTGCAGATGAAGGAGGAGCTCTGGAGAAAGGCAAATAAAAGTTACTGTTTCTTATTTTCGATAGAAGACAAATACGCCTCCTAAATCACCCACATTTTGGAGGGGATCTCCGATGGGAGTTTGATTTGTATTGTGCATGACAGCCGTCTTTACGGTACTGATCAGGTCATCAGCTTCCAGTTTACGCTGGGTATTTTGCTGCAAATAATAGATCAGGTACTTAGCAAATGGGCTGTTTTCGCCCGGTTGGCCATCCCACACTTTTTCGATATCACCGGAGGTAAAAGCCCAGCGGGAAGGATTGTCCTCGTTGAGGGTACCCCGATTTCTGGAAAATAGCGATCCGGCATAACATGCATCTGCGATCAGCAAAGTATTGTGGGAGTTGATGCTGCTGAGGTAATCGTGGATCGTAGAGTTGCGGATATAATCCGCGATTTTATTTTGCCGGGCATTGACCGGCACCCAATATCCTCTTTTGGAGCTATGGTCATAGTAACCATGTCCTGCATAGTAGATCAGCAGGTTGTCATCGGCAGTGATTCTTGCTTCCAGGCTTTGCATGGCTTCGATGATATTTTCACGCGTAGCGTCCTGGTCTGTCAGATGGATTGCATCATCGGGCGAAAAAGTATACTCTTTAAATAGCACACTGGCGATGTCCTTACAATCTTTGGTTGCATTGTGGAGAGGGCTCCAGTAGAGGTAATTGTTGATACCAATAGTCAGCAGGTAATTTTTTCCCTTTTGGGCAATCGGCTGAGGCTGAGGGTAAACCGGGCGCGGCGGATCATACAGGAGATAAAAGATTTTAGAGGTTTTGTTATTGAAATTATCAATAGCCTCAATCGTAACGGGGATACCTTCACTACCTCCTGATGTTCCAAGATCAATCTCGCAGCTAAAACTGCCGGCCATATCTGGTTTGAGCGAAAGACGCTCATATTTGTATTTGACCAAAATCTCCTTGACACCTGCCGGATCTATTACTTTCCCTTCAATGCGGGAAAGCTGGGTTGGGACACGAACCGAACCGGTGCGGCCTAAATAAGGCTCATTGATGAAAATCGTAGGGCCTTGATTATCAGATGATTTCAGTTCCACTACTTTGATGTAGTCCACCTCGATGGCCATATTGCCGCCGATAGTGAAGCCCATGTCATAGCCGAAAAGTGTTTCGGCAGTACACTCATAGACCTTTTCTCTATTGATGAAAAAATGCCAGGTGTAACCTACTTTTCTGACACTCAGGGTGTTGTAGGAATAAATACCTAATAAGGGGCTTTCGGTCCAGTTGACATAATTGGTCTCCTGCGAATGTGCATACTTGAATATCCGGTATCTTCCTTCCGTGTTGAAGTAGAAGTTGTACTCATTGCCCGCGACATCTCTGCCAAAGGTCAATCCCAATGGCCCCTTTCCCTGCCCACGCACATAGCGCATGCTGATTTCAATTTCATAATCTCCGGAATAATTTACCGGCACAAAACGGCGCTTGACGTAGGTACGGTCATTTTTTGACTGGCAATAAAAATCGCCATCAGCAATACGCATATCCAGATAAGCTGACTCCAGGTTCCACTTATTGTGGTTGTTGTCAAACTCATCAAAGAAGACAGATTGTTTGTCTTCATTTGGAATGCCAAAATACAGATAGGGGATCCAACCATTTTGGGATTGCAGGTTGGAGATAGACGGCATGCTTATCATTAACATGCACAAGACGATAAAGGATTGAATGGTACTTTTCATGGTCCTGGAAATTTTGACAGAATCTTTTCAGATAGCTTTGTTTGTGACTATTCACGGGTGTTTGGAGTAACGAAATCATGGATAACGTCGGATCGGAATTTCTGCAGGATGGAAAAAACAAGAGCAAAAATCATGCAGTCCATTTCAATAAAAAAATAAACGATAAAATTTATATGGCACTTAATAGCTTTAAACTATCAATATTATCTGCAAAGTCATCTATATCAGGGATTTGTGTTCTGCCATAAGCCAGCTCCTGGCCTACAATGCACTGGATATTATCTTTCGCATTGAGGAGATAGGCCTCCAGGCTTTCTTCAGATTGAAAGCGGATCATGTTGAAAACGCCCATGGGAGTGGACGATAAAGTTGTACTTTCTCTGGCAATAAAACTTGCTCCACTTAAGTGAGCATCCCTTCCCATTCCCATTTTTGCTTTCTCTACCTGAACCTTCTTAAGATATAAAGGATTTAGCCAATCTATACTTTCATCTTCCCAAATATTCCAAAATTCTTGAGGGTCAACTGATTTAGAAATCATTAGGTTAGAAACGTTTCTACATCCCAAACCATTGTACAAAAATAAATCTTTTGCCAATTCTCGCAATTGATTTTCAGATGTTTTTTCATTTAGCACAGCAACTGAAAATCTATTGTGGCGAATAATCCTCGGTGTTTGCCTGAAATGGTGGTTAAAATAGCGGGCGGTATTATTGGAACCGGTCGCCAGAATAAAGTCAACATCAGGAATCCGATTTGTGATTTCGACATATTCCTTCAACTCGGGTAAAGCTTCAATGGCTGATTCTACAAACCATTTCATCAAAATCGTATCCTGGTGAGAAAATTTAATGAACGCTTTGTTGCCTGATAACCAGCACATTATCAAGTCATGTAGCCCCACCCATGGCACATTGCCAGCCATGATGATGCCTACCTTTTTGGCAGCAGTATCTTGCCCGAGGGCATAAGAGGTGTGAAATGAAAAAAAGCGATGGGGATCGAACCAGCCGCGGATTGCCTGCTGGCTGAAGCGGATGTAATAAGGCGTAAACCAGGGGTTTGCCTGGCAAGCTTTTGAAATTACATCGTCCTGAATATCGGAAAACAAATCCGCAAAAATATGCGGCATGCTTTCCAAAGCATATTGGGAAAGCCTTCTCATATCACAAGAGCAAAAAAATGATAATAATCTAAAATATCCTAACTACCCTAATTCGAATGTAGGTAATAAAAATATTTTTATCAACATTTAATTCGGTTTTAGAACAATTCTTAATAAAATCTTCTTGTTAGAGTAGCTACTTATGTTTTCTTTTGTAGCCTAAAACGTAATGTAAAATCCTAAAATATTTTGTGAGCTATGGCCATCATGATCACTGATGAATGTATCAATTGCGGCGCTTGTGAACCCGAATGCCCCAATAATGCTATATATGAACCCGGCGTAAATTGGACTTTTGCCGATGGAACTGACTTGACAGGCGAGGTTACTTTGTTGGATGGCCGGAAAGTGGACGCAAATAAAGATAATGAACCTGTCTCTGATGAGGTGTATTATATTGTGACTGACAAATGCACAGAATGTGTGGGATTTCATGAGGAACCCCAGTGTGCAGCAGTTTGTCCGGTGGATTGCTGTATCCCTGATCCTGACCATGAAGAGTCTGATGAGCATCTGGCTTTGAAGCAAAAATTGATGCACGAAGCCTAATAAACCGCTGAAAATTGAATTTTGAAACAGTTATAGGACTGGAAGTCCATGTCCAATTGGATAGCCGTAGCAAAGTATTTGCCACGGAGGATTTTGCTTTTGGGGCCCAGGCCAATAGCCATGTTTCGCCCATTAGCATGGCACATCCCGGGGCTTTGCCCTCCATCAATGAAGCATGCGTGCTTCATGCCATCAAGTTGGGACTTGCCATGAATTGCGAGATTTCCCGCTATACCTATTTTGACAGGAAAAATTATTTTTATCCCGATTTGCCGAAAGGCTATCAACTTTCGCAGGATGCCCACCCTATTTGCCAGGGAGGATATATGAACCTGAGGCTGAAAAATGGGGAAAACAAGTATATCAGCCTGGATCGCATCCACCTGGAAGAAGATGCCGGCAAATCCATTCACGATCAGGACCCTGACAATACGCTGATTGATCTCAACCGGGCCGGAACCGGCCTGATGGAGATTGTCACCCATCCTGATTTTCGCTCAGCAGAAGAGGCAGGCCTCTTTTTGAGCGAAATCCGCAAGCTTGTTCGCTACCTTGGCATCAGTGATGGCGACATGGAAAAAGGCAATATGCGTTGCGACGCCAATATTTCCCTCCGGCCTGTCGGGCAGGAAGCTTATGGTACCCGTGTAGAGGTGAAAAACCTCAATTCGATCCGCCACATGCGTCAGGCAATTGTCTATGAGGAGGAAAGGCAGGCCCTGGCCCTGAATGCTGGCAAGTCTATCAAGCAACAAACCCGCACCTTCAATACAGAGACAGGCACCACCGCTGCCATGCGCGACAAGGAAACAGCTGATGACTATCGCTATTTCCCTGAGCCGGATCTCCTGCCTTTATGGATAGAAGAGGAAACATTGGATGAGATTCGGGCGCAACTGCCGGAACTTCCCTGGCAGCGCCTGAAGCGCTATACAGAAGAATTGGGCCTGGGTTTCAAAAAGGCGCAGCCTTTGACAGAGTTACTTGAGCGCGCTCAGTATTTCGAAGCACTCATGAAAGAAGGCCTCACGGCCCGGCTCGCCTCCAACTGGCTTTTGGGGCCTATCAGGACCCATCTGAACGAAAGTAAATCTGAAATCGAAGATTTCCCCCTTTCTACTGCTACCATCGCCAGCATGGCGATGCTGGTAGAAAGCGGCAAATTGCCGCTCAAACTGGCCCGGGAAAAGCTTTTTCCCGCTTTGCTCGCTGCACCGCAGCGAGAGCCGCTGGCCCTCGCCACCGAGCTCAACCTCCTGATGGAAGAGAAAAGCGATGAACTCGCTCAAGCCATGGATGCGCTGATTGCGCAGCATCCCGAAGAAACGGAACGCTTCCGTAAAGGCAAAAAACAACTTGCCGGCTTCTTTATCGGCCTGCTCATGAAGCAGTTTAAAGGAAAGCTCGATCCGCAGGAAGTCAAAAAAATCGTTTTTGAAAAACTAAATGGCTAGGAAGATCATCTCATCTTCTTCCGCATGATTACCTCCAGGGTATCTGGATTCAGCACTTCCATTTCCAGGGATTCTCCCTCAACATGGAAAAGCACCAGCGCATTTTGCGTAGTAAAGCCGCTGACGAAGTCAGACCAGGGCGCTTTTTCCTGAGCATAATAGGGAGCACCTGCGGCTCCATTATTTACCTGATAGATAGTTCGTTTGAGCTGGATTTTTTCAGCCGGATAAATGGGGGGATGCATGGGCGTTTCTCCATTCAGAGTTGTCACAGCAAAGTTGTGCTCATCTCCGGTGAGGATGGCGATACCTTTGCTGCTTTGATTGACAAAGAGGTCAAGCAATTGATCCCGGCGCTCTATGATCCCTTTTTCCAGGCGTTTGCCTGCGATTTGGGGACGATATTGGTTATTGCCATTGTACCACATATCATCGTGAATGTGGCCGCCGTTCGGAAAAAATGGGGTATGCTGTGTGAGAAAAATATGGTCGATATTTTCATTCTCTTCCAACATTTTCAGCGTTTTCTCAAACCAGGCCAGCTGCTGGTCCATGATATAACCATGTATGTTGCCGCCGATAAGAGGGACCGCATTGGGGTTTGTGGTATAGAGATAATCGGAGTTCAGCACAATGACGGCGACATTGTCATGGGTATAATAAAAGACATTTTCCTTATAGGTTGGAAAATCTTTGCCATTCGGATCAGGATCATAGCTTGCACCATCTTCACTTTCGGGCCCATTGAGGGGGTTGACAAATTCCTGTGCGAATACGGTTTCGGCAGATTCTTTATCAAAAGGAAAGCGATCAACAGAAACAGAATTTGCCTCATTTTTAAAATTTCGGGAAAGGGCTTCGTGATTTCCCATACTTATGTATGTCGGGAAATAGTGCAAAAAAGGCTCTACGGCCGATTTCCAGTTGTGGTATTGTAGTTTCATGCTACTGGGCTGGCTGAGATAGCCATTGATCAGGTCTCCGGAAAACTGGAAAAAGGAGACATTTTGCTGGGAGGCAAGTGCCATGATTTTTTTCATGATGTAGGCATTGGTGCCGTAGAGGTCGCGCTCTCCGCCGCCCTGGCCCTTCCGTGAATCACTTGCATAGGCAAAAGTGAACTTCGTTCTGCTGCCCTCCTTAGGAGCTGTGCGAAAGCTATAGCTTTGGGTCATATAATCTTCCGGACCGTATTTGACGGTATAGGCAAATTCGGTATTTGGCTGAAGGCCCGAAACGGGTATTTCGTGGATTTTGACAGGCTTTTCTTCATAGAAATGGATGCCGCCTACCTCAATCTCCCCCGCTGTGGGGCGGTTGGTGCGAAAGGCGATGACAGCGCCTTCAGACGATAACACATGGACCGTAGGTCCTTCTTCCATCGTGATGTCCTCCTCAAAAGGCCCCCGGCCTTTGAAACTCATCCTGCCATCATAAAGCAAGCCGCCTTGCTGATCCATAACACGGTAACCGATGGTGCCATAGCCGTTTTTTTCCCAATCAACCATGTCATATTTTCCCTTCATTTCCCTCATGTCAATACTGCTTTTGCCATTTTGTACTTCCAGGATAAGCTTGAAAAAAACGGGCTGAGGATGGCGGGAATCACCATAGGGAATGAGACCATAATAAACCGTTCCGGCAAAGGTCTCATTTGCAAAAAGCAGGTCAAAGCCTGTTTCTGTACCAATAAAGGAAGGTTTTACCTCCTCCAACAACAGACTGGGTTTTTCCTGATCATAGGCTTTGCTGCCTCTTATATCCAGATAAAGCCTGCCTTTTTTGTCATGTTGGATATTGGAGAAAACTTTTGGGATTTCTGTGCGTTGTGCTTGGAGAAAATAGATGTTGCTTATTAAGCTAAAGCAGAGGAAGTAGAGAAAATGGCGCATGGATAATTTATTTTTGACGAAAAATGCGAAAAGCTTCATTGCAAACAAAATACAGCGAGCCTAACTTGCAAACTTCAATCAGAGAAATAATATGATCAGAAAATATATAGGATATACAGTATTCGCTTTCATTTTACTTGCAGGCTTTCAGTCAAAAGCCCAGGAACAAATCAGCTGGGAGTTTCTCGCCCAGGTCCAGTACAAGCCTTATTACAATATTGGGGCAGGCGAAGCCTTCCAGAAGCCCAAATTCAGTCCAGCCATCATGAAGATGGACGGCAAGGAAGTGATTATCAAGGGATATATGATGCCTTTGGATATAGAAGGAAATACCTATGTGCTTTCAGCAAATCCCTATGCGGCCTGCTTTTTTTGCGGAGGCGCAGGGCCCGAGTCGGTTATGGAGCTCTGGCTCAAAGACACCAATCGCCGTTACAAAATGGATCAGATCGTCACTTTAAAAGGGAAGATCATGGTGAACTCGGAGCCTTATGGGCTTTGTTATATTTTGCAGGATGCCGATCCTGTGGAGGATTGAGAGGATGTGGGATTTTTTAAAATTCCATTTTGAGTAGGTATTCTCTGCTCATTTGAATGGATTCAAACATATTTCGGCGGCTTTCATCCTGTTCGACGAAATAGCGTTTCATCCCTGCTTTTTTCTTTTGCGCAAAAATGGAGGCAAAGTCTATGCTGCCGTAGCCGACTTCGGCAAAGAATCTTTCGGGTGATTTTTCCATATCCTTGATATGCCAAAGCGGAAAGCGTCCCGGATGCTTGTCAAAATAAGCAAGCGGATCATAGCCTGCTTTCACAATCCAATACATATCCAGCTCCATTTTGAGCAAGCCCGGCTCGGTATTTTCGAGCAAAATATCATAAGGAAGAGCTCCTTCCAGTTCCTGAAATTCGAAATCGTGGTTGTGATAACAAAGTTGAATGCCAGCGGCCTGGCACTGCTGTCCGGCCATATTGAGCCATTCAGAGAGCTTCTTATAGCGGTCTATAGAGTTTCGTTCCTCAGGGTGCAACCAGCCAATGGTCATGTATTCATGGCCCATCATTTTGGCATCTTCTATGGCTTTTTCCCAGCCATTGCGGATGGTTCCCTGGAAGTCGTCGATAAGACCATATTTGTAATGGCCACTTGGCGCACGGAGGTTATTTCGTATTAAAATGCTTTTGATTTCCTTGGCCGCCAGGCCAAAATACCCGCCATTCATGTAGCCATACAGTTCTACCTGTCGGTATCCCAGGCTCGCTACGCGCGCCAATGTGCCCGAAACATCCTTTTCAAGCATATTTCGCACCGTGTACAGCTGCAAACCGATGTCATAGGGCGCAAGTTTGCGCGCCCAGGCAGGGATTTGTGGAAGAAGCATAGCTGCTGAAAGTAGGGATGTGTCTCGGAGAAATTTCCTGCGGGAAGTCATAATCGTTTTGAAAAAATGGGTGAGTGATTACTGCCATGGGAAATTACAAAAGATATTCACCTTTCAAGAGGAAGGGCGAAATTTTATCTTTTAGCCAAACATCTCCCATAAAAGCGGATATTCTTCTGAAAGATAGCTGTCCTCAAAATTTGGCTCTCCCTCCATTTCTACCTCGATCCTATCGATGGGCATCTCCTCCGGCGAATTGCCGGTGAGCTCTTCCCAGACCGAGAAGCCCAGGCTTAGCAGTTCAGGGCTACTGAGGCGAAAGTCTTCATTTACCTCCTTTTCATCGATAAAGTCGATGATCGCATCGGGATTCTCATTGATGAGGTCAAAAGTCTCTTTTCCCAGCATGATAAGCCATGCACGAAAAAACTCGAAGGTATCTTCGCGGTCATCCAGGTTGATGAGGTAGCAGGCTTCCCAGAGGTTGGGCTGAAAGGAGTTGGCCAGCAGGCGCTGGAGGTGTTTGACAAAAGCCACGGCCTCTTCCGGCTTTTTTTGTAAAAGCAACTCCTCTATTTCCCACACCTGGCTGTCGGTATTGTCTTCAGAAATTTCTCTTGCCTGGGCGATCAGGTCCCAGAATGCTTGCTCTGTCATGTTCAAATTTTTGTCGAATTAACCCTCATTTTTGCGGAATAACAATATGGAAGGGGCAAAGGAAGTTTCTTTACACAAAGCAATACACCGCAATCATGCTCAAACTATTCCTCCTCGGAACGCTTCTGATATGTCTGCCTCCGGTAGATTTTGCCCAATTTTATGGCAGTGATTACCGCGATGCCTTGTCGTATGTGGAAGCGCATAAAGACGATTATCTGGATGTGGCGGCTCAGGTCGAGCTTGACCCGCGGGAGCTTTCTGCTATCCTTTTTCCTGAATTGATCCGCTATTCGCTCTTCCGCGATTTTTTTGAAACCAAGGCTCTGGAGCTTTTTTACATTGAAAAAGGCGCTTCTGCGGCTGATTTTTCTATCGGTAGGTTTCAGATGAAACCTTCTTTTGCCGAGCAGGTGGAAGCTTATGTAGGAGGAGATGAAGGCTTGAAGCCTTATTTTCAGGAGTTGCTTTTTTTCGAAAAAGAAGATCCCCGATACCGCCGCAAAAAACGCGTGGAGCGCCTTCAGGATGAGCGCTGGCAACTCGTCTATGCAGCTGCGCTGCTCAAAATCGCCCACAAAAAATACAGGGAATCCCTTCCCTCAGACCGGGCGGATCGCATCCGCTTTTTGGCTACCGTGTACAACCACGGATTTCAGGATAGCGCAGCTGACATCACCCAATGGATTCCGAAACAATGTTTTCCCTATGGCGTCCGCTATCAGGGGCCGCAGCATGCCTATTCAGAAGTGTCGGCAGATTTTTTTGAAAAATATTCAGAAAAGTTGATGACACCTTGATGTCTGCTTCCATAGAGGGGTAAGTATTTGGAACAAACGCTAAACCCAATGAAAACACTACGCTTCATCCCCCTCTTTTTCCTCATCAGCCTCTTAGGCTGTAAGGAGCCTCAACTGATTGTAGACAATCAGCCTCCCCTGATCAATCCGCCGGTACCGGCGCTGGACCCTGCTTTTGACACCAAAAGCATTGATGCCGGACAAGGCGCAATCCTGCGCTATGAGACTGGCTCTGTCGTGGTTATTCCGCCAGCTGCCCTGGTAGATGGACAGGGGCAGCCTGTTACGGGAAATGTGGATATTTCCTTCCGCGAATTTCATAATGCAGCGGATATACTGCTTTCGGGCATCCCGATGGCTTATGACTCCGCCGGACAAACACAGCAGTTTCAGACTGCGGGTATGTTTGAATTGCGTGCAAGTAAGGACGGGCAGAAAGTATTTCTGGGAGAAGGCAGCATGGCCCAGGTGAAGCTGGCTTCACAGGAAACCGAAGACAATTACAATTTCTATCGCCTCGATGAGGAGGCGCGTGGCTGGCAGTATGAAGGGCAAAGAAGCCCTGAAATAAACGAAAGTACCTTTGAAATCAACCAACGTCTCGCCGAACTGAAAAATACCCCCGGTAAGATGAAGCCTTTGGGAAGAAATGCTTTTGCATTTAATTATGAAGGCCTTTTGGATGTTTTTTATAATGAAAACCAGAACCTGATATACGAAAACTGGGGGAAAGCAGGCACCAAAATCAAAGTCCTCTCCAAGGCCAGGGCCTACGGTTTGGAGTGCCTGGACTTTACGGTATATCAGCATATTGAGTGGAAAGGCCAAAGCATACCCGCCTGTATGATGGTGTGGGATCATCTGAACGATAAGCCTTTTCCCAAATGGGCAAAAAACGGCTGGAGCCACAAGCTGATGCGCTACGATGGCGACATCTACAAGCTTGTGTTGATTGATGGGGAAATCAATTATTTCCTTACATGGGTGAAACCCGTGATGCCTTTAAGAGACCTCTTTGCTGTGCCTGTGTCAGGCTGGGAGGAGCAAAGTGCGGAGATCAAAGCCGCCATTGCAGCCGAAGAGGCTCGCCTCGCCAATGAAGCTGCTGTCATGCGCAGCTTTGAAGTGCGCGAGTTTGGCGTCTACAACTGGGACCGTTTCCTCAAAGAGGAAGATCCCATTCCCGTATTTGCCAACTTTGATTTTGGCAGTGAGCTAAACGAAGAAATCTTCGAGCCCGTGGTGTTTTACCTGCCTGGCGACAACCGCTCCGTGGTCAAAATGCCCAAATTTGCCTGGAAGGAATTTGCCGTCGCCAATGATCCCGATGCACGTATGATATCGATACTACCAGGTCCACGGATCGCTTTATACAGCAAACAAAAGTACCGTGCCATTGATCGGGATGCCTTGCGGAAAGGGGAAAAGCCGTCCTATACCTTTGCGATGGAGGATATCGGTGCGCTGGAGTCGCAGGAGCAGTTGATGAAGATTTTGGGGATGTGATACATATTGAGGCTCCAAAAGTTTTCGTTATCTTTGTCTAACAACACAACAAGAAGCTTCACACCCCTAGCTTTTGGACTTCATGGTAAAAAGAATCCTTTCCAGCTTGATGGCAAGCTGTCTTTTGTGCGGATTTTGGAGCATTCTTTCCGCTCAGACAAATATCTCCGGCATCATCAACACCTACTACCAGGTAACGGCTTTCAGCGCTGCCAACAACAGCATGACAGTCAGCAACATCACAGGCCTTGCTTCAGGCGATGAAATCCTGGTCATACAAATGCAGGGAGCCACAGTCTCCCAGGCCAATACCTCTGCCTACGGCAGCATTTCCAATTACAATGGCGCAGGGCGTCATGAGTTAGCGCGTATTTGCGAAATCAATGGCAATGAAATAGTCTTCGACAGCATCCTCGTTCATGGTGCTGATTATGCCGCGAGCGGCAGTATCCAATTGGTTTCCATTCCGCATTATACTGCCGCGACGGTCACAGCTACGCTGACAGCTTCGCCCTGGGATGGGAGTACCGGAGGGGTGCTGATACTTCAGGTGGATGGTGCGCTTACTTTGAATGCTGAAATAGAGGTCGACGGCTTAGGATTTCGGGGAGGAGGCTATGAAAACGCCTCCAGCGCTTGTAGTGCTTTTTTCCCTCCTACCAGCTATGCTTATACCAGCTTTGATGATGGGGGAAAAAAAGGCGAAGGAATAGTCGCTTACAGCGCCCTGACGGGCACCTATGGCAAGGGGCCCGCCGCCAATGGCGGCGGAGGTGGTAACAACCACAACGCCGGTGGCGGTGGTGGTGGAAATGGCGGGGCCGGTGGCCCTGGCGGAGAAAATGAAACCACCGGCTTTGGCCGGTGCAAAGGGCCCCATCCGGGGGTCGGGGGCATAGCCGTTGCTACAGGCAACCGCATTTTTTTGGGAGGTGGCAGTGGCTCTGGCCACGGCAATAACAACCTGGGGACTGCGGGCTCCCCTGGAGGAGGTCTTGTCATCATACAGGCTGGCAGCCTGACGGCAGGCAGCAGCAACCTTATTTCAGCCAATGGCTTAAACGGGCTCAGCGGTTTGTCCGACGGTTGTGGGGGAGGAGGAGCCGGGGGAAGTATTCACCTGGAAGTGGGCAGTTTTTTGGGAAATATTCAGCTGAGCGCGCAGGGCGGCAATGGAGGTTCGGTGAACAATGAAGGCCTGAATTTTTGCATGGGCCCCGGTGGGGGTGGGGGAGGAGGTCGGCTTATTTCGTCTATCTCTCTTCCTGTGAATGTCAGCACCAACCTGGCTGGGGGCAGCCCCGGAGTCTCTGCAAATTACAGCAGCAGTTGCAGCCCTACCAACGCCAATAATGCCGCCACCGTTGGTGCAGCTGGCAGCATCTTCCTGTCTGCCGGGCTAAGCAGCGCTTCTGCTGACTTCCTGTGCGAACCCCTTGCGGTTATTTGGGGTGAAATTTGGGCGGAGCAGCAAGGCGAATCACTTTCCCTTCACGCATATCTGCTTTTCGAGGAGGAAGAGAATATATATCAGGTGGAAAAAAGCAGAGATGGAGAATCCTTTGAGCTATTCAATTTGCCCTGGACAAGGCTTTCCAGGGGGGGCATCAGCCATTATCAATGGGTTGAGGATCAGACTTTTGGTGGTACCTGGTACTACAGAATCAAGCAAATAGATGCCAATGGCCGGTATAGCTATTCGCCTGCAATAGAAGTGAGCATTCCTTATCGTTTTCAAATTGCCGCTTTTCCCAACCCTTTGGCCTCTGGTCAGGCTCTTTTCCTGAGAGGAAGTGTGCCACATCCAGGCAAGCTGAAAATCCGGCTGTTAAATATGATGGGGCAAGCCCTGTGTGAACAGAACCTGCCCCTGGCAGAAACTTTATTTTTGGATGAGCAATGGCCATTGCCTGTGCTATCTCCGGGTACTTATTTGCTGCAAATACAATTTGAAGGCCAGCTGCGTATGCAGAAAATTACGATAAGCCCTTAGGCTTATTTGGTCTTAATCGTAGCATTTAACACGCTCGGGTCATCCATGACTTGCTTGACCGTGGCAACGATTTCTACCTGCTTATTCTTTTTGTCCAAAAAACGGGAATCAGCCGAAGTATAGACCGATTTTATCGGTTTTTTGAAGGTCATGGTCAGTTTGAACTTCATGGATTCCATGAGCATGGCCATCTGCTCGGCTTCGCCTTCCTCTCCTTCTCCTCCCTCCAATAGCTCATTCAGATCAAAAGCATCCGACATCCTGTGCGTTCTGGTGATGGTTTTTCCATCCATCTTGAAGTATTCATGATCTTCTGTTCCCATCATCTCTTCGCTTTTGTTCAGCGCATTGAGCGCGACATTCAGGGAGCTGATGCCATCAAAATGAAATTGTACCCCAAAAACAAATTCTACATCCGTTTCCAGTGCTTTCACTTTTGAAATGCCAGCGATGCCGGCCAGCTTATCCGAAAATATGCTAATATCTAATTCGTCCTCCATATTGCCCACGCCTTCTTCCTCCTGGGCCATTTTGATCAAAGAAGCCATTTCACTCATATCGATGATATACTCAGCATCGCCGGAGCCGTCTTTCTTGAAAGTATATCTTTCCTCAATGGTGAGGCAAGCAGGCATGAGTAAAATGATTCCTGCCAGGAGAATCCAGAAAATTTTTTGCATGATAGTAGTAATTGATTTGAAATAAATGGTTGAAACAAATTGGTAGCGGGCAATTTACGGGAAATTAGTAAAGCATGTTATTTTTTAGGCGTGAAAAAACATTTTCTACAAATCTAATTTCAATTGGATTCCACCTTCATTTTCGGAATCATTTTTCAAATTAGAAACGCCTACTCCCAGCAGACGAACGGGCTTCTCAGGGAAATGAGGCCTGTACAGCAGTTCCAATATCACTTTCATTAATTGTTCTTTGTTGTCTATATAAAATGAAACCGTCTTGCTTCTTGTCTGTATCACAAAATCCTGGTATTTGATTTTGAGGGTCACTGTGCGCCCGGCGGTTTGGGCTTTAACGAGTCTATTGGCAACTATCTTGCATATTTTTTCCAATTCGGCCTCCATTTTTTCAGCTTCTGTCAGATCATGGAAAAAGGTATCTTCCGCACTTACAGATTTACGTTCTCTGTCTGGTTTGACGGTTCTGTCATCTATTGCCCTTGCGATCCGGAAGTAATAGCGACCCGCTTTGCCAAACTTCTTCGCCAACTCCAGTTCTGTCCGCTCCCTGAGATCGGCGCCAGTGAATACGCCCCAGGCATTCATCTTTTTGGCGGTTACCTTTCCTATCCCATGAAATTTTTCGATGGGTAACTGGGAGATAAACTCCTCCGCCCGCTCCGGCGGAATGAATGTCAGGCCATTGGGCTTGTTCCAGCCAGATGCCGTTTTTGCCAGAAATTTATTGATGGAAATGCCCGCGGAAGCGGTGAGGGTCAGTTGGTCAAAAATCTTTTGTTTGATTTCCTTTGCTATTTGGATCGCCGAATCGATCTCCTTTTTGTTTTCCGTTACATCCAGATAAGCTTCATCCAGGGACAAGGGTTCAACCAGCTCTGTATATTCAAAAAAGATAGAGCGGATGCTTTGGGAAACCTCCTTGTAGACCTCAAAACGGGGTTTGACAAAAATGATATCCGGACAAAGACGGAAGGCAGTACGGGAAGGCATGGCGGAATAAACACCATAGGCTCGCGCCTCATAAGATGCGGCGGCTACAACCCCGCGATCTCCCGATCCTCCCACAGCGACGGCTTTGCCGCACAACCCAGGATGATCCCGTTGCTCTACCGATGCATAAAAGGCATCCATGTCTACATGGATGATTTTGCGAAGATCCGGCGAGCTCATCACACATGATGGGAAAGTGCAGCGGGTCGGACGATAGAATCTAACATATCTCCCAGAGTAAAGTAAAAGGTACTGCCTTTTCCTTCTTCGGATTCTACCCAGATGCGGCCACCATGCAGGCCAACGATCTTCTGGCAGATAGACAAGCCAATGCCAGTCCCTTCATACTGATGTTTGCCATATACACGGTAAAAAATGGAGAAAATGCGATCCTGGTATTGTTTGGAAATCCCGATGCCATTATCCTTGAGAGAAAACAGATACTGTTTTCCCTGTCTTGTCACAGAGATGCGTATCTCGGGGGTATCTTCCGAACGGAATTTGATGGCGTTGCTGATCAGATTTTGGAAAAGGAGGATCAGCAGAGAGCGATTTCCGTGAACCATGGGCATATCATCAACGATCACGTTGGCATCGTTTTCTTTGATACGCGCCAGCAGGTTGGCCTTCACACTGGAGATTACCTCATTGAGAGGAACATCCTCCAATTCGTAGTCGTTTGTTTCCACGACCATGTATTTGAGCAGGTCATCGAGCAACTGTTTCATCTGCTTGACGCCCCGGGTGGCATAGTCAAAAAACTCCTGCCCTTCTTCATCTATCATTTCACTGTATCGTCGCTCGATCAGGGTAACATAGCTTCCGATCATTCGAAGAGGTTCCTTGAGGTCATGCGATACGATGTAGGCAAACTCTTTTAGTTCTTTGTTAGACCGCAGCAGGCGGTCATTGGAGGCGCTTATCGCCTGGTTTTGGCTTTCGATCTGGGTGGTGCGTTCTTCCAGGCGGAGATTCAATCTACGCACAACCCAGTATCGGTTGAGTACAAGAGCCACCATCAATGCAACTACTACCAGGCTGATCGCCACCAATCCGAGCCAGAGCCTCTGGCGGTCCAGCCGCAATTTGAGGTTGGTTTCTTCTATGTCTTGTTGCTCTTTTTCTTGTTGTTTGGTTTCAAATCTTGCCTGTAGCTCCTGTATTTGGCGGTCGAGCCGAATGCTATTCAGGGAGTCTTTAAGAATTTGAAAATCAGACTGTATGCTATATGCAAGGGGGTAATTTCCTACAGCAGCATATATTCTATGTAACTCATCCAGGCAACTTTCCAATCTGTTGGGATACCCATTGGCGAGGGCAATGTTTTTGGCTCTCTCTACCAGTCTGAGAGCTTCGTCATATTTGCCCTTTTTGCGGTAAACAACCCCCAGATTTGTCAGAAGGGCAGATTCATAATCGGCATTATTGAGGGCTTCATTGATCAGCAAAGCTGTTTCAAAGGATCGTTGGGCATCATCGAGTTCTCCCATTTTGGATTTAAGGTCACCCAGGTGATTGAGCACCAGCACCTCTCCAAAGACATTCCCCACTTCTTCATTTAAAGTTAAAGCATTTTCAAACCACTGCTCAGCCTCCACATAATCTCCGATGGTCTTGTAGTTTTCACCAATGGCAGTCATGGTTGCAGCCCTGGCCGAGTTGTTTTGTTTTCTTTCAGCTATGCTGAGGGATTTCAATAGGTTATCCCTGGCCTTATCATAGTTTCCCTGGTTCTGGTAAATATCAGCCATATTCAGGTAAACCTGAAAATTTTTGGAGGAGTCTTCCAGGCTGAGAACCCTGTTATAATAGCGAAGTGACTGCTTGTATTCATTGAGGTAACTATATGCCCCGCCAATGTTGACGAGGATAGCAGCTTGTAATTGGGGGTTATTGACAAGTTGTACAAAGCCTTCAGCGATGAAAAAGTAAGAAAGGGCCGAATCATATTGGGCAATAACGGAAAAGCATCTTCCAATCTCATTGGCAAACTCTGCTCCGAGGAGGAAGGACTCTTTTTGCCGGGCAAGTTCAAGGCCACTGCGGGCCATTTCTATGCCTTTAAGGGGCTCACTAATGGTATATTCTTTGGCCCTGTCTAACAAAAATTGGCCGGCTCGTTGATCGCCCATGACGTTGCATAAGCTGTCAACATTCATCTGTGCCGATGTTAGCAGGGGCACAAGCAAGCTAAAAACTAAGAGCAGTCGTTTCATTTATTAAACAAATAATGAATCATTCTTAAAGATGTACGCAGGCCAGTCACTCCATAGATTACCAAAATGTACGTAGTCTTACTGTGAAATCACCACCAAAATCGGTCCACAATGTGTCGGGCGAGCATACTTTTTGCAAAATCCGGGTCAAACCGAAAGCCTGTCAATTTTTAAATTACAGATAATCTGAGGATTACACGACGGAAAATAAACTTTTGATAAAAATATAAACTCCCTAATTTTATCACGCCAGACAAAGGAGTTGGGTGCAGTTTCCTTTTCCCACAAGCAACATACGTAATTTTACGTATAAATGGAATAGATTATTCTTAAAATATTAATAGTTCAATTTAAATAATGGATGATTTTTTCAATTGGTTATTAAATCAAGCGATTGCTATAGTTGCCCTAATGATGAGCATTGTTCTTTTGATTCAAAATCGAAGGCTTCGCCTTCATCTAAAAAGATACGAACTTAGTCTCGCACTAAGCAAGCCAATAAGCGGGGGAATCCTACAAGCCCCTCATTTGATCCATTTTGAGCAGGAAGGGGAGCGCACACATGCTATCCGCAACCAGAAATTGGTAAACCATATCTCCCTCTATTTTCGCAACCAGGGGGAGACCCTTTACTATGATAATATAGAGTTTGAGGAAAGAAACAAAAGGCAGGAAGTCGAGATTCTGGCTGAAAAGGAGTTGGAAATATTTACGGATTCCCGTGACAGCCAGAAAGTGGAAATGGGAGAAAGCCTCAAAATCAGTTTTGAAAGAGAAATAGGAGAATCGATGAATTACCAATTCAACATCTTCTTTCAGGATAAAGAGGGCATACTGTATTTTCAGACGATTAAGGGTGAAAAAGGCAGCAGCCCCGCAGTGGGAGAACCCCAAAAGGCAGCACCTTTTTAGTACTGCCTTCAGGTAATTTTATTTTTTTCAAAAAAAAGGAGGGTATTTCCTAAACATGTTGTACTACTCTCAAAAGGATGCTATCAGCAAGCAGCATAAGCATCATAATTAGGTTGAAACTGGTTTTTATGCGTATCCGTGGTATGATCAAGAATCGTATCGCGGATTTTTTTTGTTTCACCTTTTTATGATCCTACTGGATGATGATTTTGACCGCTTTAATCGCATGCTTACTTTCCAGCTCCAGGAAATAAATCCCTTTTGCCAGGTCCGGAAGAATCAATTTATCCTCAAGAACGCCATCCTGTGAGAACAGAATGGATTTTCTGACCACTTCTACCCCCCATACATTTCTGAGAATAAGCTCAGATTTTTCTCCATCATGTCCAAAACGGACAGTTAACACATTGCTTTTCAATGGATTAGGAAATGCTTGTAACATGTCAATATAGGGATGGTCAAAAGCGATGGACAAGGCTTTACTGTAGGTAAAACTTCCGTCAAAGTCTATTTGTCGTAAGCGATAATAATTGAGACCGGGATAAGGGTTGGGGTCATAGAATGAATAGGCCTTCATGATACTGCTATTGCCTGCACCCGTTATGGTTCCTATTTCATTCCACCTTTGGTTGCCCGTGCGTTTTTCAATGGAAAAATAGTTGTTGTTATGCTCTCTCAGGGTGGTCCATGAGAGCTTCACCTGCTTCTCTTCCTGCTGGACACTCCAGTTTCCCAATTCTATGGGGAAAGCAGTCGTAGGATTGCAAAAACTGCTTTCAGCAGGTCCCTGACCGCTAGGAACATAATTGCTGTTTCGGGTAAGCAAAATGCGGTCAATCCGCACACCATCTTCCCGCATCCACAGATGTAATCTGTGTACCCCCACAGTCTGAACATCAAAAGTAGCTAAATGACCATCCATGGTATGGTTGGTCCAGCCCCATTGCTGGTAGGTATCATAGGTGATTTTGTCACTGCTGCCGGTGATGACTGAGTCGATGGCTGCATGAAATGAATTGTCTTCAAAAGTGGGAGACCATGTTCTGACCCAGACATAATAGGTGCCACTTTGAGAAAAATCTATATCATATTGTGTCTCAGGGCTTTGGCTTGTATAATTTGTGTTAAAGTTGGAGCCGTTGTTGGGCCCTGCTTCCAGCATTTGGCCTACAGCCCCAGCCTGGTTACTCAATTGCCAGCTTTGGCCGTTGCGGATATAGCTTTCATGAAAATGCTCGGCTTCCATCACTATAGGGTCAGAAACCCCATAAAAGACCCCCCCACAACTCACAGTCAGCAAGGCTGAATCGCTAAAAACAGTATCCGTACTGTTCATCACCTGCACCCTAAAATAGCTGCTGTCGTCAGCAGTAGTCACGGCTGGCAATGTATAGCTTGCCTGAGTCGCTCCGGGGATATTCTGCCACCCAAAGGGTGGATTCAGTCGCTGCCACTGAAAACTCAGGGGCGTGTTGCTATTGTAAACCAACACATCAAAAACCGCGGAATCATCCGCTACAGTAGAGACATCATTGGGTTTCGTAACGGTGAGGGTTACGCTGCCGGGAGGAGGGATATACAATTTATCCTGTTCGTATAAATCGGTGCCACCATACACACTTCCCAGACCCGAAGCAACAAAGATATTTCTGCCAAAAGGCACAGCTTGCGTGCCACTGCGGCTATGAGGAGCAGGAGGCAGCACACGCCAACTGTGGGTGTTGATATTAAATGCCTCTACATCGGCCCGCTCATTGGTGCTGGAGCTGCCCACTCCCAGCATGACGTATATATCGTCATCCATCAATACATTGGAAGAGCCGGCCCTCAGGGTCGGCAGGTTGGCGCTGGCAGGCAGCGTCGTCCAGGTATTTGTCGCGATATCGTAGATATCTACCTGCGGGCGGATGGTGGTGAAAAAATTTCCCGGCGCACCGGAGTCTCTGCCGCCAATGGCGTAAATCTTGCCGTTTTTGATTACGGCCTGGAAGTGATCCCTGCCGATAGGCATGGGAGCAAGTGTATCCCACGAACCAAGGCCGCCGTTTGCGGCCGGATCATAGACATCCACCCAATTTTTTACCTCTCCCTGAGTCCCATGGCCTCCGCTATTTCCTCCGATGATATAAAACCGCCCGCTATCAACTACTACCCCTGCCGAGCCTCGCTGCCTTGCAAGGGGAATAGGCATACCCTGGGTCCAGACATCGTTGATCGGTTCATAGGTATATATGTGGGAGAGGTTTTGTTCAGCCCCATATGTACCCTTCCAACTGCACAACACCCATATCAGGCTGTCGTATGCTACCCCCTGGAAGTGATGAAATCCTTCAGGCACATTGCCTTTATCTGTCCATAAATTGGTAGCAGGGTCATATTCCTGGACTTTGGTAAGTCCCTGGTATGCGCCGCCTATCAGGTAAAATTTTCCGTGGAGTTCCACATAGGCGTTTTCATCACGGTTGTCGTGATAGCTAGTGGAATTGATGGTTTGCCAAGTTATTTGGCCAGACAATGGGAGTGGAAATAGAATTGAGCAAAAGAGGACTATTCTTAGTCCGAGATTAACATACCCTGGCTTCATTGTGTTGTTTCTTTACCTTTAGATGATCCTTTCCCCAAGCAAAGATAACCAGAAAATGGCTAGACAGAGCAATAAATTGCACATTCAAAGGTCAAGTAGCTGATAGTGAGCCCTTTATTAAGGGATAATCACCTTTCTTGATTTGTTGGCATACTTGTTTTTTACCTGAAGAAGGTAAATGCCAGATTGCATATTTTCCAAATTCATGATTTGCTCTTGTATTCCCGCCCTTCCAAGGGTATAGGAAAACGTTTTGATTTCTGCTCCCCATAGATTTCGCAGGATGAGCAAAGTAGTTTCTCCGTCATGGCTGAAACGTACATGCATTTTTTCTCCTTTTAAGGGATTGGGAAATACCTCGAGGGTATTGAAACGGAAATTTTTGAAACTGACAGAGACGGTATTGCTATAGGAAAAGTTTCCATCGAAATCCAGCTGCTTCAGGCGGTAATAAGTGCGACCCAGCCAGGGTTCTGTATCGGTAGAAAAATAGCGTCTGGGCTCACTGCTGTTGCCCGCACCGGGCACTTCAGCCGATGTAAGCCACATTTGCTGGTCTTCGCTTTTTTCAATGACAAACCAGGCATTATTCTGTTCGCTCAATGTGGTCCAGGAAAGCAGGACTTTTCCATCCTCTTCGACTGCCTGCCAATCTCCCAAATCAATGGGGAAAGTAGAGATCGTACCACAAATGTTGCTCTCTTCAGGCCCCTGGCCTGTGGGCGTATAGGCACTATTTTGCGTCAGCAAAATACGGTCTACCCGAATTCCATCTTCCCGCATCCATAGATGCAGGCTATGGATACCTGGTTCAGTTACCACAAAAGTCGCCCGATGACCATCCATGGTACTGTTTGACCAGCCCCATTGCTGATAGGTGTCATATGTGATGCGGTCACAACTTCCCGTCGCCACCGAGTCAATGGCGGTGTGGCAGGAATTGTCTTCATAAGTAGGGGAAAAAATCCGCAGCCAAACATAATATGTGCCGCCCTGAGCAAAGTGAATATCGTATTGTGTCTCAGGGCTTTGGCTCATATAATTGGTATTGAAATTGGCCCCGACATTGGGCCCTGCTTCCAGCAACTGGCCTACGGCTCCAACCTGGCTGACTGTCAGCCAGCTTTGGCCATTTCGTGCAAAACTTGCGTGGAAGTTTTCTGCCTCTATCACTACAGGGTCAACATCTCCAAGGATAACGCCATTACAACGAATGGTCAGCAAGGCGGAATCACTCATAAGCGTTCCCAGGTCGTGGGTGACTTCCACCCGAAATAAACTGCTGTCATCAGCTTGTGTGACCCCCCAAAGGGTATAGGAAGCCTGATTTGCGCCTGGGATCGGCTGCCAGCCATGCTGGTGATGCCATCGCTGCCATTGGAAGCTGGTATTGCTTCCACCACTCAGCTGCACACTGAAAACGGCATGGTTGCCTTGAATGGTTACCACATCTGAAGGAGAAGTAATAGTTGGGGGAATATTGCCTGAGGGGGGAATATGAAGCTTGTCTTGTTGATACAAATCCGTTCCACCATACACACTGCCAATGCCAGAAGCGACATAAATATCCCTGCCAAAAGGCACAGCTTGTGTGCCTGATCGTGCATGGGGAGCCTGAGGCAGGCTGCGCCAGCTGTGGGTAGTGAGGTTGAAAGCCTCCACAGTACGAAATTCATTTTCGCGGGCTGTGCCCACGCCTAGCATGACGAGGATCTCGTCATCCATCAACACATTGCAGCTTCCGGCCCTGAGGGTTGGAAGGTTGGCAGTGGAAGGCAGGGTGGACCAGCTGTTGGTGGCGATGTCGTAGACATCCACCTGGGAGCGAATGGTCGCGAAGATGTTGCCGGAAACGCCGGAATCCCGTCCGCCGATGGCGTAAATCTTGCCGTTGTGGCCGACAGCCTGGAAGTGATCCCGGCCAATAGGCATATTGGCGAGACTTGTCCAGGAGCCCGCGCCGTTATTGGCGGCGGGATCATATACATCCACCCAGTTTTTTACATCGCCCTGCGGGCCGTGCCCGCCGCTATTGCCGCCGATGATGTAAAATTTGTTGTTGTAAACAACGACGCCGGCGGAGCCTCTTCGCCGATTGGAGGGGATGGTAAAGCGCTGTGTCCAGCTATCTGAAGTGGGATTATAGGCATAGATATAGGCGAGGTTTTGTTCTGATTGGTAGTTACCTATCCAGGCGCAGATCACCCAGATGAGGCCATTGTGGCTTACTGCCTGTAAGTGGTGAAATCCTTCCGGAACGGAAGCCTTGTTGGTCCAACTGTTGGTGGAAGGGTCGTAGACCTGAACATTGGGCCTTCCCATATAGGCACCGCCTATGAGGTAAAACTTTCCATTCAGCTCGACATAGCCGTGCTCATCACGGTTGTCATAAGAGCTACTCGAATTGAGGGTTTGCCAGCTGATTTGCCCCAAAAGCAAAGTGGGGAATAGCAATAAGCTGAACAGGACGGGTGAGAGTCCGCGATTACAAAAGCAAGATTTCATCGTGTTGTTACCGTTTTCGTATTTTCCTTCTCTAAGGATAAATATATGTTTAAAACTATCTTTCCCCTGTTTTTTATTAAAAAAATTCTTACAAGCTAGATTTACTTTCTAAATTCAGACAATTGGTTAATTTTAGTGACCAATAATAAAAACTCTTCTATGGATGTCGTCTTTGATAAACTAGCAAATTTTCCGTGGTGGGCCTGGATTCTTGTTGTATTGGCCCTAATTGCCATCCGTGATATTTTTTTCAACAAAAAGCACACCATACAACACAATTACCCCATAATAGGCCATATTCGTTACTTCCTGGAAAGCATTGGTCCCGAATTGAGACAATATATAGTCGCAAACAACCGGGAAGAGCTTCCTTTCAACAGAATTGAAAGATCCTGGGTTTATGCTTCTGCAAAGGCCCAAAACAATTATCAGGGTTTTGGCACAGACCAGGATATAAGTGCCAAAGGGCATATTTTTATCAATCCCGCCATGCTTCCTTACGTCCCGCCCAAGGGACATCCCAACGTGGAAGACAGTACTTTTGTTCCTTGTGCCAAAGTTTTTGGTGAATATAATAAGCGGCGACGCCCTTTTCGCCCGCGTTCAATCGTGAATATTTCCGCGATGAGCTATGGCTCGCTTTCCGCAAAAGCCGTCGAATCTTTGAACAAAGGCGCTCACATGGCAGGTTGCTACCACAATACCGGAGAGGGTGGCCTTTCTCCTTATCACTCCTATGGTGCTGATGTGATTTTTCATTTTGGCACAGGTTATTTTGGCGTCAGGGGCGAGGATGGCAATTTTTCCATGGATAAGCTGGTAGCTCTTGTGGAAAAAAATCCTTTTGTGCGGGCCATAGAATTGAAGCTTTCTCAGGGAGCAAAGCCCGGTAAAGGAGGGGTATTACCAGGGAAAAAGATAACCCACGAAATTTCTGAGATCCGGGGCGTTCCCATGGGGCAGGATGTGCTTTCGCCTCCACGGCATTCAGCTTTTAATACCATAGCCGAAATGCTCGACCTGATCGAAGCCATGGCTGAAAAAACAGGCTTGCCTGTGGGAATAAAGTCTGCCGTCGGCAAACTGGAACAATGGGAGGAGCTAACAGATTTGATGCTGGAACGTGGCCATGGGCCGGATTTTATCACCATTGATGGGGGCGAAGGAGGTACAGGCGCCGCGCCGCCTTCTTTTGCGGCGCATGTTTCGCTTCCTTTTGTCTATGCCTTTACGGATATATACCGCTTGTTCAAAGAAAAAGGCCTTGCCGAGCGGGTCGCCTTTATCGCCTCCGGAAAAGTAGGCATGCCTGCCCGCGCCACCATGGCTTTCTCCATGGGAGCGGATATCATCAACGCGGCGCGTGAGCCCATGATGGCGATCGGCTGTATCCAGGCACAGGTTTGTCATACCAACAACTGCCCTGCGGGCGTAGCTACTTCCAAAAAATGGCTGCAGGCAGGCCTGGACCCTACCTTAAAATCTGTCCGCTTTTACCAATACGCCAAAACCCTCCGCAAAGAAATACTCGAAATCAGCCACGCTTGTGGCTATGAACATCCCTGCCAACTTACCATGGAGGATGTGGATATGGGCACTGGCCAAAACAGCCAATGCATTACCCTGCGTGAAACCTATGGCTATGACAAAGTCAAGGTTCCTTTTGAAGGCATGCAAAAATTAAAAGATTGCCCTCATCTGGGAGGGATCAAGAAATAGGAAGAAGTTTCGGGTTTCGAGTTTTGGGTTTCGGGTTTCCCACTCGATACTCGAAACTCAAAACCCGAAACCCAAAACAACTTTCCCCCATGTCAGATCTCAGCTTTCGTCCCCGCATAAGATGGCTCTCCACTTTGGATGTGGTGGAGATTGAACGGCGCCTGCGGCGCAAACTGGCAGAAAAGAGTACCCACGTTAAGGGAGCAATCATTCGCTACCACATCATCCTGAATCTTCCTGCCGAAGAGCAGCACTTCTGGTCACCCCGGCTGGAGGTGGATTTGCTCAGGCATGAGCGCGGTGTGCTTGTGAGTGGATTGATGGGCCCCAAACCCTCCATTTGGGCTTTGGTGGTTTTTGCCTATGCCTTTCTGGGCTTTATCAGCCTTTTTGGGCTGGTTTCCGGGCTTTCTGATCTGAGTTTGGGCAAAGCACCCTATGCCCTGATCGCCCCTGCGATCGGTCTCGTCGGCGGCCTGCTGCTTTATGGCAGCGTACAGGGAGGCAAGCGCCTCAGCAGAGATGAAATGATCGAACTGAGAAATTTTCTCAAAGAAGTACTCGGCGAAGTCGAGGAAGTGGCTGATGATGAGGAGTATGATTATTTTGATCACTAAGAGGATAAAGAGATTTGAAGTTGAGCAGATTGAGCAAATGAGCAGTTACACCATAGGCTTAGATATAGGAACAACAGCTGTGAAGGCTGTTGCTTATAATGAGGAGGGAAACCGTCTGGTATTGAAAGAGGAAAAATATCCGCTTTCTTCTCCTCAAAAGGATTGGCAGGAACAGGACCCGGAGCAGGTATTTGAAGCTGCTGTGAAAGTCCTTGCGGAGTTGATCAGCGAAATGAAATACCCTCCGCGTGCCATCGGCATCAGCGCTGCCATGCATAGCCTCATCCTCATGGATGAGGAGGGAAAGGCCCTGACGCCCAGCATGATCTGGGCAGACCTGCGCGCCCGGGCGCAAGCCCGGCAACTCAAAAAAACAGCTTTGGGACAAGGCATTTACCGGCGGACCGCTACGCCTATCCATCCCATGTCCCCTTTGTGCAAAATCCTGTGGATGAGGGAAAATGAACCCGCCATTTTCCAACAAACAAAGATGTTTTTAGGGATAAAAGGTTATTTCCTCTTCCGGCTTTTTGGGCAATATTTCATTGACTACTCGCTGGCTTCAGCGACGGGGCTCTTCAACCTCTATGAGTTGTCATGGGATCAGGAAGCCCTGACAACTTGCAGTATCCGCAAAGAGCAACTGCCAGAGGCGGTACCGACTACTTTTTGTTTGCCTTCTTTGGGTGAAAATTGGCAAAAGAAACTGGGGCTTTCCGCTGAAACCCGATGGATCATCGGGGCGAGTGATGGCTGTCTCGCCAACCTGGGCAGCGGCGAGTTGAAAGCCGGTGAAGCCGTGCTTACCGTAGGCACCAGCGGAGCTGTGCGGATCAACTGTCCCGCTCCCCTTTACGATCCCCAGGAGCGGATTTTTTGCTATTACCTCCTTCCCGGCCACTACGTGGCAGGCGGCGCCACCAACAATGGTGGCAATGTATGGGCCTGGTTTGTGCAGATGTTTGGCGAAGGCCAAAGCCATGAATACTGGCTGGCGGAAGCCGCCAGGGTAGCTTCTGGCAGCGAAGGGCTCGTTTTCGAGCCTTATCTTTTTGGAGAGCGGGCTCCCCTTTGGGAGCCAGAGGCCAGCGCAAGCTTCAGAGGATGGCGGAGCCATCATACAAAAGCGCACATGGCGCGCGCCATTTTAGAAGGAATTGCTGCGAATTTGGCAATTATTTTATCAGCTTTGGGGCAGCTTCAGGCTCCCATTCATCAGCTGATTATTTCAGGGGGCCTGATCCGTTCTTCGCTTTTTTGTGAAATTTTGGCAGCCAAAACGGGATGCTCCATACAGTATAGTACAGATGAGCAGGCATCCGCTCGCGGCGCTGCCATCCTGGCTCAGGGCAAGTTTTACCCTCAATAGTGCGCACAACATTTTTATCTCAAATTCTATATTTATATGCCTCTCCTGATAGTTGCCATCGGCATTTTCTTCCTGCTTCTGCTGGTTATTCGATTGAAAATCCATGCATTCATTGCACTGATTCTGGTGGCTTTGGGGGTCGGTCTGGCGCAGGGTATGGGGTTGGAAGCTGTGGCAGGCTCCATTGAACGTGGGGTAGGGGGGACGCTGGGCTATCTTGCCCTGGTCCTGGGGTTCGGGGCCATGCTTGGCGCATTGATCGCAGAGAGTGGCGCAGCAGAGCAAATTACCCGTTCACTTATCGCCAGTTTTGGCCAGCGAAATATTCAGTGGGCTATTATCCTGACGGGCTTTATTGTAGGCGTGCCTATGTTTTATACCGTAGGATTTGTGATGCTGATCCCCATCATTTTTGCCATTGCCGCTTCTGTGAGATTGCCTTTGTTATATGTGGGAATTCCTATGGCAGCCTCCCTGTCGGTGACCCATGGTTTTTTACCCCCGCATCCTGCTCCTACGACCATCGCAGGAATTTTTGAAGCAGACATCAGCATGACCTTGCTGTATGGGCTGATTCTTGCCGTGCCGACCATCATTATTGCAGGTTTGCTTTTTGGTCGTACTTTCAAAAATTTTCCACTTACTGCTCCACCTGATATTTTTGATACAACCCAAAGTAAGCTGGCGCTGTCAAACCCTCCCTCATTGGGAATAAGTATTTTCACCGCTCTTTTGCCTGTCATCTTAATGGCTGCCTCAGCAGTAGGGAAAATGGTTTTGGAGGAAGACAGCGTCGGTAGGGAGATCATGGGTTTTTTGGGAAACCCTACCATATCCCTGCTGATCGCAGTCTTATTTGCGATCTATAGCCTGGGCTTGCGCCAGGGCAATAGCATGAGCGATCTCATGCAAAGCATGACCAATTCGGTCAAAGGAGTAGCCATGATATTGCTGATTATAGGTGCCGGCGGGGCATTCAAACAGGTACTGGTAGACAGTGGCATCAGCGGCTATATCGTCGGTTTGATGGAAGGCGCGCCCCTTTCTCCCTTGCTGATGGCATGGATGATTGCCGCAGCATTGCGGATAGCGCTGGGCTCGGCGACCGTCGCCGCCATGACTGCCGCAGGCATAGTCCTGCCGCTGATCGGGCAGACAGATGTTAGCCCCGAATTGCTGGTCCTCGCCACCGGCGCAGGCAGCCTGACCTGCTCCAATGTCAACGATACAGGCTTTTGGCTGTTTAAAGAATACTTTGGACTTTCTATAAAAGAAACCTTTATGTCCTGGACTGTGATGGAGACTATCGTGTCTGTTGTGGGTCTGGTGGGATGTTTATTGTTGAGTTTGATTGTTTAAATGAACCCTTATTCTATGAAATCTACTCCTTCTCAAATCGGCCTTATGGGTCTCGGCAAAATGGGCTTTCCTTTAGCCCTCAATTTAAGAGATCACGGCTTCGAAGTCACAGCTTACGACATTGATGAAACCAATGTAACCGCTGCTTCAGAGGAACATATAGCAACGGTTTCCAGCCTGGAAAGCCTGACCGAAAAACTCCATGGCCCCCGCGTCATCTGGATGATGATCCCAGCCGGAAAACCCGTCGATATGACCATCGGGCAGATCAGCCCGCTGCTGCAGGCGGGTGATATCCTCATTGATGGCGGCAATTCCAACTATAAGGACAGCAAAAGGCGCTACCTGGCGCTGAAAGAAAAAGGCATCCACCTGCTGGATTGTGGCACAAGTGGCGGCGTTTCCGGCGCGAGAAATGGCGTTTGCATCATGATAGGCGGCGAAGATGAGCCATTCGCTTATTGCGAACCGCTTTTTAAAGCCATCGCCGTAGAAAATGGCTACCTGCATACAGGCGCTCCCGCCAGCGGCCACTTCACCAAAATGATCCACAACGGCATCGAATACGGCATGATGCAGGCGATAGCCGAAGGCTTCGAAATCATGCACGAAAGTGAATTTGATCTCGACTACGAAGCCGTCGCCAAAGTCTGGAACCATGGTTCGGTGATTCGCTCCTGGCTCATTGAGTTGATGGAAAATGCATTTTCCGATGATGCACAACTCGATAAGATTCGAGGCATCATGAACGCTTCAGGCGAAGGTCTTTGGACGGTAGAGACCGCCCAGGAGCTCGGCGTGCCTGCGCCTGTGATTGCGCTTTCGCTGATGATGCGGCAGCGGTCGCAGCGGGATGATACCTTCTCGGGGAAGGTGGTGGCTGCGCTGCGGAATCAGTTTGGAGGGCATGCAGTGGTGGAGAAGTAGGGAAAATCATTATTTGATTTTCATGCATTTCTGTCCTTCTCTTCCATAGAAAATCGGAAAATACATCTGCTCAACTTTCGCTGGATTAAGCTGATAACTGCCGCGAAAACGCGGCAATAATTCAATCGATATCTCCCGCTTGCCTTCCGGCAAGTGTTCATAAAAGACGAGCACGCGATCGCGTTGGTATTCGCGATAAGCCTCACCTTCCTGCCAACGGGCAGGGGGTTTGTTGAGGTAAGAGCATCCCGCAGGGATGGGGATTTCCAGCATGATGTAGTCCGCAGCGGACTTTGTTTCAAGAGAAACGACCCATTTAACTGCTTTGCCAGCGGTCATGAAAGTGACGGTATCGCTTTGCTCCTCTGCATGCGTTTTTAGTACAAAAGCACCTTCAACAGCCTCAGGTTCAGGATTTTGATAGGTTTGGAAAATGCTCAAATAGACAGTCTCTACGCCTGTTTTTTCAACTTTCAGTCTCTCTTCTCCCGTCTCGCCTCTCCCTTCTAATTGAAGGATTGCAGGAAACTGACGAATCAGGCTATCCTGTAGCTGAAGGTTCGGGCGAAAATCATGTTGAGCAGCATTCAGCCAGGCTGGCAAAAGGCTTTCAACGATCCGAATACTCAAATAGGTGTTTGGCCAGGCACCTGAAGCACGGCGCTCCAAAAAATAGGCTTGAATTTCCGAAAGGAGGGGATTCCCGGGATCAATCGCTTCCAGCAAGCGATAAACTTCCAGGCTGATCGCCAGATCGGAAGTATGCAAATGCTGGCTTTTTTCGCCCCAATAGACATTTCCCCAAAGGCTTCGCTTCGCCATTTTCATCAGGCTGTCCAACTCAATCTTCAGGCCCGAGGCCTGCTGTAAGCGCAAAAACTGCACATATTGAGCAAGCGAAAGACTTGAGTCTTTTGCCAAAATCGTCAGTGGTTTTTGATAAGCCTGAGGCATCTCCATGCTTCTGAGCAGAGACATCAACTGGAGTTGCTCCGTGGTGGAGGCATCCTGCATGCGCTGCTGAATATTGGCCAGAAGGATGTCGGCATCAATCCGGATGTCATAATCTGCCTTTGCCGCTTCCAAAAGTCCTTCCATCACATGCACGCTTATCCAGATGTTGGGCTTGCCATCGGGCCACCATCCCCAGAAGCCGCTGCTATGTTGGTGCTGTTCGAGGCGTTCAATCATTTTTTGAATTTGCTTTTCATAGGCAAATTTTTGCCCCAATTGAGCGCGTATGCGCCGCTCTGCCAGCAAGGCTTTGAGCCTTGAGGCTGTTTGCTCCATGCAGCTATAAGGATAGCTGCGGATGCTTTCCAGCTCATCGAGTATCAACTCCATGGGGGTATGATATGCCCGCACATGGAGCGGGCCAAGTGCAGGATCAAAGGACAATTGCAAGCTGCTGTCCCCATGAAGCGCCATGAAATGGCCTTTTTTTTCGATGACCCCTCGCGCAAAAAGAGGAATTTTGCGGACTTCACCATCGGCATAGCCGTCAGCTTTTTGCAGTTGATAACGCAGGCTCAGGCTGTCTGTGGCTGAAGAAGATACCCAAAAGGTATCGAGATGGGAACTGCTCAGAGTCAGGGATTTATGGTCTTGACTCTGCTCTTCGTAGAAAAATTCAGCAGATACTTCCAGGCTGTCATGCTGGAAATTTTGCAGCTTCCCTATGACCTGGCAGCTGTCACCCTGCCTCAAAAACCGCGGCACACTCAGTTGTGCCATCACATCTTTGTAGGCGCGGATGCTGCCCTGGCTTTGTGCGCTGTGCCGGCCTTTTGTGGCAAGGACATAGGTATTCCAGCGGGTGACATCGTCAGGGAAAGTGGTGGAAAAATGGGCTTTGCCCATCGCGTCGGTTGTCAGCGCAGGCTGCCAGAAGGCATAATCGCGAAAATTTCGCCGCAAGGCGTGGGCGGCATCCTGATGAAGCCTTGCTTCATCGAGGGCGAGTAGCCTCTCCTCTTTGCGCTTCAATTCACCATCATGGCTGATCAGGATAATCACGCCATTGCTAGCTCTGGCACCATAAAGAGCCGTAGCAGCATCTCCTTTCAGGCTGGTTATTGAAGCGATAAAATCAGGATTTTTGTACTTCTCAGGTAGTTCTGATGCCGTCATCGGCACACCGTCTACGACATACAGCATGTCGCTGGATGTGACAGATGAAATCCCGCGAATGCGGATGCTCTCATCCAGGTTGATTTCCACTTTTTCTATATTAGCCATCGGCATGCCGCCAGTATTTCTGTTTAGGCTAACGCCTGCGGCCATCGATTTAAATCCTCTTATAGGAGCCCTGCCCCAAGGGGTCAAACGCAAACTATTGGCCGACATCGCCAACCTGCTCTCGACTGTCACTTCTATAATATGAGGAGAATTGGATAAAAAGGATTCATGAAATTCAACTTTGCTCCCGCTTTTTACCCTGAATGTATCATTTTCATAAGTTACATACGAAATGATGATCCTGTCATTGGGCATGACCGAGAGGCTATATTCGCCGCTTTTATCCGTGTAAACACCTCCATTTTCTTCTTCTAAATGCAAAACGCAAACCCTTGCTCCCACAAGTGGTTCAGCATCTTTTTTTGAAAGTACCCTTCCTTTTATCAGGATAGCATGGCTTTCATCCTGTCCGTCTTTTGCTGGGTAAACAGGTAATTGAAGTTTATTTCTGTACACCTCTTCCAACTTTTGGTACAATACATTGCTATCTCTATTAAGCCATCCTATGGGATTTGTTTGCTGAAACAAAAATCGGGAAAGGCTATCGGGAGCATGGGGTTTTTCGGGAGAAAGGCGGTAAAATTGCTTGTCAAAGGCATGGCAGGATAATTCGTCAAAACGATAATAGCTGCTGTCTTTGAGTAAAATCCAAAGAGAATAGCAGCCAGCTTTGAGCTTTCGCGAAATAGAAGATGCGGGTTCCAGCATCCGAAAAAATGGCGGATGATCGGTTGAAAACAGCAGCATGCGTTCAATTTCTGCTAAAGGAACTGCGTGTTGAAGCGATAAATGAGCGAGCGTATTTTCGCGCTTTTGCAGATAGGATTCATCCAGTTTTTCCTGAAAATGCTGTATCGAAGCTTGACTCCAATCTATCAAAAGCTGCGTTTTTGTCAGGGCAAAATCATTGATTTTTGGCGCATTTCGAAGGAAACTTAGTTGTTGCCTTTTATGAAGAAGCTCCATCAAGTCTTCCTCCTTCATCTTCACCAGCTGAGGACTGAATTCATATTGATAGCCTTGCTCAAATTCCGTTTTGAGCTTGTAATCCCCAGCTTTCTCCCATTGAAAATCACCCTGTAGCATGGGGCCAATCAGGTATTGGGTCTGATACCTTTTATAGCGGTAATTATCCTGGCTTTCAGGTAAAAAAATCCGTTGGCCTTGCTGGATGAAAACCATTTCGTCGGGGTCTTTCAGATTGCCATTGTATCGGAAAGCCATGAGGTAAGACGAAAGCATATTTGCCTCCCAATCTTCCAATTGATAAGGCTGAGCTTGAATATGTACCTGCCGAGCCAAGGATGCTCTGTCCACCGAAAGAATCAGCTTTTTCCCCTTGGGAACCCAAACGCTGTCTATGCGAATCGAATGAAACATGGTTCGCAGGTAAATGCTGTGAAAACCTGGATCTACCTGTACGGCATAGGGCTTCGCGCTATTAGTGGCTTGAATATAGGCGGGCACTCCGTCTATGGAAAAATAGCGCAGGGTCATAAATTCGCCATCTTGAAAAGCAAAGGGAGCCAGCTGGGTGATGCTATCGGGAGCATCTATTTCATAGCGAAAGAGCTGATCACCCGGAAAGATAAATTGATACCAGGCAATGCTATCCAAATCAGCTTTTTCACGCCAAAGATTTATGGGCAAAGAGTATGTTTTGGGGCTTGGTAGCTCAGCATCAAAACTGCCGGAGGCGTAGCGGTTTTTGAAAACAGCTTGTTTGGGAGGAAGTTGGGGAGGCTGATAGCCTTCAAATTTGCTGGTAAGTCCATAGGCTGTCAGGTCCACGCCTTCAAGTGCTTGTCCCTGCGCATCCTTTGCGCTAATCTCTATTTCGACCTCCTGTCCGGGATATATTTTGGGCGGATGCACAAACTGTATTTGCAAGGGAGAAGGATTGTAAATCAGGCTGTTATCATGTGAATAGGCCGTGCCTTTCCACACATATTGGTAGGAAAGGAAATAGGGTTTTCTGCCAGAGGCAGCAAGCTTGACGGAAGGCTGGTGATCACCTCCTCGAAGGATTATTTTGTCCTGACAAAATAGGCTATAGCGTAAAGGCAATCCCTGTGGGTTGCTGATGGCAAAAAAGACACTGTCTTTTTCACGATAGCCTGTTGCTGAAATTTGGGATGAAGGACTTTCAGCTTTCATATGCTTTTTCCTGTCGAAATCTTCCAGAATAATTTCTCTTTGGATGACATACTTATCCGCTGTTTGCAGCTTTGCCTCTATGCGATAGTTCATCTTAGCATCCTGGAAAATGCTGGCAGGGAGGCCGATGAGCGTTTCCCCGATCGGATCGAGGATTTGTTGGTGGTACCAAAGTGAATCGCGGATGAAAAGCCTGTCGCTGTAAATGCTGTCAATTTTTCCTGGAAAAACCCATAATTCCAGGCTAGCGCCTGGCAGGTTGAAGCCATTTTCATCCATCGCCTGGGCGATGAGCCCATACGCAGCATCTGCGCGCAGGGTAAATTGTGTTCCATTCAATTCATACTCTTCCAGTTGAAAAGAGGTGGAAATCACGCGTTTCTCCTTCTTTGTTGTCCTCAAAATGAGGTTTACTTCCTGATCCAGTTTACAGCCCAACTCTGGCGTCAAAGCCAGTTTGTACACATAGCAGCCGGGATATAGCGGTTCAATTAGCTGAACCATCGTGTCCATATGCGGCCAGGTATACAATTGCACTTGCAGCGGCTTCGTGAAAGCTTTTCTGTTGCTATTTTGGATAAAGGCTTTGAAACGCAAGGTATCGCCCATGCGATAAACAGGCTGATGGGTGACACAATAATTGGAGGAAGGCAGGGTGTTTTTGTGCCTTTGGATTTGCCTGAGTGTATAAATGGGTCGAGTTACTTTCCTTACCCAGCCGATGCTGTATTGGTACCTGATACTTCGATACAAATCTACCGGAGCGCAATATAAAATGTACAAAGGCCTGTTATAGAACAATTTGTACTTATTTCTCCCCAGCCAGGAACTCAGCCTTTCCCGATCCAGATAATGTAAATCTACATGCTCTTCATGTATCACTTTGAGCAGGCCTTTCTGCTTGCCATCGGGCCAAAGATAGCTTTGGCTGCTGCTATCAAAAGCGATCTGTCTTTTACCCAAAAAGACCTGGGCGTTTGAAATGACATTTTCCAGGCTATCCATCAGAATGAAGCTCAGATCACGCTCATTATTGAGTAAATAGAGGGAGAGATGCGTCCTGGAAATTAGCTGGTATTCAAGTTGGTTGGATTGAATTTGTACATTCAGGAAAGCACCATAAGGCAATTTTTCAGGCGAAAAAGCTTCGGTCGGCAGCTTAATGGCTTCCGAATCAAAAAAGCTTGCAGGCAAGCTCTGGTAGCCTTTTTTGTGAAGTTGAACGAATGTACTTTCGTCCAGAGGGTAGCTATAAGACAGGCTTGCAGATCGTGCTGAAGTAAGGAGATCCTGGGCCATCGCAAGCTGAAATAAGCCTGCGTAAAGAAAGAAAAGAATGATGCGACGCATAGGTTCTTGGAAAAATGAGGTTGAACATCCCGGTAAACTTCAATTTACGGAAGTTCGGATGTTTTCCCAAGTAAAGAGGCAGAGTGGATTACTTAGTTTGTATGCATCGCCACCTCCAGCGCCATCCGCCCCAGCGGTTCCCACAACTCCTTCTCCTCATAGCCCAGCTGAAACCAGCCCGCCAAAGGTCCTTTTTTCTTAAAAGGATTAAAGGGCTGGATGGTGTCGGAACCCAATTCCGTGGGGTCAAATCCTTTGCCGAGTTTAAAAACCATCTGGTCTTCCTTATAGAAAAACAGAAAGACTTTGTCTTTGTACTTGAGGCCATCGGCGCTCATCATTTTTCCGGGATGGATATGAGTGTCCAGTTCGCAGAGCTGGGTAGTGAGTTGGGTGTAGTGGGATTTGGCGGTAGACATGATAGCTAATAGAAGTTTGAGTCAGAGTTTGAGTGCGAGAACGAGTTTAAAAAAAAGGCAGGCTTCCGCCCGCCCTTATATCCGAAAAACGGATTCTGCACTTTATTTTAGTAAGCAGGGTTTAGTAAGCAGTGTTTAGTAAGCAGTGTTTAGTAAGCAGTGTTTAGTAAGCAGTGTTTAGTAAGCAGTGTTTAGTAAGCAGTGTTTAGTAAGCAGTGTTTAGTAAGCAGTGGGCAGTTTAGGTTATGTATTGAATTTTCAATGCAATTCCAGCCACTGCATACTGCCAACTCTACATACTGCCATCTGGCCCTTAACTTACATCACTGATGATCTTATAAGCCTGCCATATTTGCTGGATATTGGAGGCCTCGACCTCAAAAGGCTCATAGCTGGGATTGTCAGAGACGAGGAGAAAATCTCCTTCATGTTCCTGGTAAGGCGAATGGAAAACGCGTTTGAAAACGACGCCATCTTCCATGACGAGGATATAGGCTTCGCCTTTTTTGATGTCGTCGGGTGACTCGACAAATTTGCCCACCACCACAGCACCGGGCTGCACAGGCAGCATAGAACTTCCGGCAATCTCAAATGCACGGTAGGTGCCTGCTGGCAAGAATGGCAGACGAAAGCGCGGCAGATGGCGGAGATACTCGGGATCACCGATCCCCTGGGCGTAGCCCGCAGCTGCCTTTACAGGCACAAGCTCAATGTTTTCATTGTCATCATGATCGACAGTGATGGCCAATACTTTGGCGCCATTGGGCTTTTTGCTCAGAAGACGTTCCAACTCGTCTGTGCGCAACTTGCTCAAATCCTGGCGAGCCAGGTCCCGGTAGCTGATATTGAAATACTCCAAATAAGCATTGAGCAGGTCCAGCTTGGGGAAGGCGCGTTTGCGCTCATAGGAGCTAATACTCTTTTGAGTAGAACCCAAAATCTCAGCCAAATCACCTTGTGTGAGCCCCTTATGCTCTCTCAAAATAACCAGATTCTCACATATCTGGTCTTTAATTGCATCATCTTTCATATAGCTTGTGTTATCTAATATTATTGGATAAAACTAATAATTTTATCCCGAAAACAAAAGCTTCGTTAGTATTTTTGCCTAATTATTTTAGTATGGCTAAGATTAATGTGTGGATGTGGAGATTGGGGTCAATGTTTGTTTGGGTCTACTTTCCAGCTTAAGCCTATCGGGTCGCCATACTGCAAAGCGCATTCGGTTTGGGCATTGCCATTTCTAATGGCAATCTCCAGCAGCCCATGGCTGCCCTTTATGGCGAGCAACTCGCCGGGAGCTTTCTCGGCATAGGCCTGAGACAGGCCTGCTATCCGGCGATCTCCGATCGTGAGAAAGGAAGTTTCGGCTTCATGATCCGAAACCCGAAACTCAAAACCCGAAACCCGAAACTCAAAACCCGAAACCCGAAACTCAAAACCCGAAACATCCCACTTCAGGTTGCTCACTGCATTTCCAAAGTGGTCAAAATAGATGATTTTGCCTTCATACTCACCGGCTTCGGTGATGCTGACAAAGGGCGATGGTGGCAGCTTATAGCTGTGTAAAGGCCCTAGCTGGGTGTAGAGAAATCCCGTTGCCAGATGCGCCGCTGTCGGCGCGAAGATGTCACGACCGTGAAAGGTGTTGCTGATTTCCCTGCGCATAAGCGCGGGATTTTCGACTTTGAGGATTTGCCTGATAGGCAGTTCGGCGAGCACATAGTCGAGCAGGCCATTGTCCGGAGCCAGGAATATATAGTCTTTCGTCTGCACAGCGATGATGTCGCGTTCGCTGCCCACGCCGGGATCTACCACGCAGCAAAAAATGCTGCCGGAAGGAAAGTGCTTGTAGCTGTTCCACAGCACAAAACCCGCCGCAGGCACGTCCTGCGGCGGGATATGGTGGCTGAGGTCGATCACCTGCGTAGCAGGAGCGATGGAGGCGATGACGCCTTTCATGACGGCGGCGTAGCCGTCGTGCAAACCGAAATCTGTGAGCAGAATGATCATAAATAGCTTTTAGCTTTGCTGATATTCCTTGATCTTTTGTCCGATATATGCCAGGGCCGGAGCATAGGTTTCGATCCCATGACCTACATGTTCAAAAATGACAACATCTTTCAGTTTTTTGATCCACTTGCGTGCGTTTTGGATATCCTTTTTATAGGGAAAAAGCAGGTCTTTGTCAGCTTTCAACAAATAGGTATCTACCTCAACCTGAGCCAGTTGTTTGCCCATATCATAGGGCTTTTGGGTCTTGTCCCGGTAGCGGCTGATAGCGAATAATTCGTAGTCAATAACGGCCTTTTCTGCCTGAGGAGAAGGCTGATGGACGGGTTTACAGAAAACCGCTTTGTCCAAAAATTTCCGTACGTTTTTCTCCGACGTCGAGATGATCGGCAGCAAATTGTAGTAGAGGTTTTTGGGAGAAAAGGAAAAAAACTGAAAGCAGCCGGGATTGAGCAAAAAAGCGGCTTTTACCCTCTCTGGGCTCACAATGCCCAACTTCATGCAGACAAGTCCACCGAAAGATGCGCCTGCGATAAAAGCGGTTTCAAGCTGCAGGGCATCTAACACTTCGGTTGCCCATTCGCCATAGCCCAGCGATTTGATATCTGGCGTATTGCCATCACTGGAGTTGGGCAGGCCGTTGGTTTCTACGAGGTAGATGCGGAGAGCATGATGGAGATTTTGAAGGCCATTATCCAGGTCCCAGAAAAGAGCAGAGGTCCTTGCACCGGGAAAAATCACCAGGGCCTCCAGACTTTCATCCGCTGTATTGAGTCCCCAGACATGGGTTTTTCCGAGAGAAGTCTGCAAGCTGATTCTTTGGTAGGTTCTACCATTGGATTTTTCGATCTCCTTCGCCCAATTTTCAAACCAGATCAGGTCTTTTTCGGGTGCTTTGAAGCTGGATTGCCTTTTGATTTCCATGTACGACAAATTCTATTTTTGCCTCGAAAGATACATCCGCCCAAAATCTCCCCCGCTCGCCTGACGTATCACAATCTGATCGGCATTTACTACATCTATAAAGCTGTTTCGGTTAAATAAAGTTGTGCTTTCGATGAAGATTCCGGCATCTGTGGACAGATGGGTGGTATCATTGAGCCTTAAATAAACGAAGTATTCCCCTCCTGAGAGAAACAAATGTTCCAATTCGAGCGAGATAGCTACGCCATCCACCTCCAAAGTAGTAAGGATGCTTTCCTGAAAATCTGCATTCAGGTCCAGGTTTTCGACTTCGAAAGTGGGGATACTGAGGGTGCCGATCTCTTTGAGGACGGTATCGGTATCGATGAGGGTGCCGAAGTGATTAATCGTCGGCAAAGGGCGTATTTGCATCGAGTCGATGTGCCAATCGCCGGGCAGGTTCATTTCTATTTCATTCAGAAGAATAGCCTCCTTATCTGTGCAGGAGGACAGGCAAAAAAGGAGGGCCAGGAGGGCGAAAAAATGCTGTTTCTTGTTCATGCTGTATTTCATTTGTTGATTTGATGTGGCAAAAGTTGCACGCATTTTCATGAAATGAAAACAGCGATGTATATGAGGTGATTCTGGCCGTTTAAACGTGTCGAAAAAGGGGGTAAAATGAACAACTTAGTACCTCCCCATCACTATTTTTTTCACCTCTAGTTTAAGCCCATGCTGTATATGCAAAAAGTAAAGCCCTCCAGCCAGGCTTAGGCCTGAGAGATCCAATTCCACTTCTGTTGGTCTTCCGCTGATGGTTTTTTCAAAAAGCTTTGCGCCCTGCATATCCAGGAACAGGATTCTGTCATTTTTTTCAAAACCTCCCCTGATCCTAAGCGATGATCCGATTGGCAGTGGGTTGGGAGAAAGCGTAAAAAGCGCTTCCTGCGGAAATCCATCCGACAGGCCCATCGCCTGGCAGCTGTCAATTTTGCCCGCAAAAAATGCGGCCATATTGCCCGTCCGTAGCCAATAATTGTCTATCGCATGGCCCGAAAGGCCGGGACTGGCGATCTGCTGGGCGCAGTTGGCCATGTTGCTGCTGGGATCAAAGAGCAGCTCTGGCGCAGGAATCTGGTTTGCCAGCATATCGTCGACAAGTATCTTAATGGCATTGGAACCCAGAATCACGGGGCGGTTGATGATGTTCTGGCAGGAAAAAGGCCACTGGGTGGCGCATTGGTTAAAGCCTGCAAAGACTTTGCCCCGGCCATAAGGTACGATCAGGTCGTTGGGCTGGTGGAAAAGGTAGAGCGCGGGGATTTCAGGGGAGGGGCTGGCAAAAATGTTGTTGAAGACAGCACCATAGAAATTGCCTACGCCGCGTATGCGGTAGGAAGTAGCCGCAGGCTGGTGGAGGCTGCCCGCATAGGCGCCCAGATCCGGCCGCCTCAAATCCATCGAAGCGATGGACGTATCCAGGCCATAGCCCTGCACACAACGCATCTCGTAGATGCTATTGGGCGGCTGGATATCCGCAAAGGAGCCTGTCAGGTTCGTCAGCACCTCCGACGGATCGTCGATGTAGGCAGCGCCCATGGCGATGAATCCACCTGCGCTTTCCCCCACCACAAAAATATGCTGGGGATCTATCTCATAATCATCCGCATGATTGACCAAAAAGCGGATCGCCCCATGCACATCCTGGATCGCCCGATAATAAGCCCGGTACCACTCGCTGGTGTCCGACATATTGAGGCAGTTCCACTCCACGCCCAGGGCGGTTACATTGCAGTTGATGGCCAGCGGGGTCTGAAATTGACCCAGGCGATAGCTCAGAGAAGCGGTGGTATAGCCTCTTTTGGCAAAGTCTATGCGCATGCGCCTGACGCTGCCGTCGTTCTTGTCTCCGGCGATAAAAGCGCCGCCGTGGATCAGGATCATCAGCGGGCGCCCGCATTCGGGAGGGCTATCGCCTATCGGCTGCGAAATGTCCATTTTGAGCTCCCGCAGGTTGCCTGCGAAGTCGGTCGCAAATCCATAGGAAACATCGGCCAGCGTCTGGCTTGCATACAGGGTGTCCACCCACTTTTGGGCGTGGAGGAGGCTTAGAGGAAACAGCAGCAAGAGGAATATAAACTTCGTTTTCATGAATTGCTTTGAATTTATTGAACAATCAATTTAAGAAATGAACGGGATTGTCCATCTTCTACAGCCAGTAAATAAAGGCCTTTTGCAGGAATAAAAATCGTTTTTTCAGCCTCACGCATCTCCGTTTGTAAAATTTGTCTTCCCTGTAAATCGTAGAGCGTGAGCATCAAGGCTTTGCCAAAAGCACCTTCTCTTTGCAGGGTGACATGGCCATTGCTGGGGTTGGGAAAAGCTGTAAGCATGGGGCTCTGGCTGAGTTGTTTGGGCGAAATGCCCAGCGTGATATCTGTCGCGCAGGCGCAGAGGGTATCGTCCCGCATCCAGCGGGGATCGTATTTGGCGTTGTTGCTATTTCCGCCCAGCACCATTTCATATTGGCTATTGGTGCTGCTGGCGATCTGGCTTACGCCTTCTGACAAAGGCCAGTCGGCCAGCAGATTGCTGGTGGTGCCGGGTAGATTTGCCTGTGCAAATTCAGCAGGCATCAGGGCTTTGTCCCAAATCCGAAAGTCACGCATAATGCCATTGAATCCGCCATCCTGTCCCAATTCATTGTTGGAATTGCCGATGCGGGGCTGGGCCACGCCGGGGAAATTGGCATTGAATGTCTTTTTGTTTTCCTGCAAAATCCCATCGAGGTATAAGGCAAATTCATTGCCCTCTCTCGTGAGCACGGCCCAATGGCAGCGACCATCCAATACGGAAGTATTGCCTGTGATCGCATTTTGGGCTCCGAGGGCGTTGCGCTTCATTTGGAGAAAGCCATTGTTATTGATAAATATTTCAAAGCCGAAGGTCAGGCTATTGATATGGGAAAACAATACGCCCATGCCTGTGTGGGCGATGGCTTTGAAACGGATTTCTATCGTGAAGTCCTGGTTGAAAATGGTCTGCCCGCCCAGGGAACCGATGGTCGCATAATCTCCTTTGTAACCCAGGAGGTTTTCACTTCCATCTCTATTGAAAAAGAGGCTGGTGACGGATTGCCTGAGGCATTTGGTGCTGGGAACGAGCTGCCCGTTGGTGAGCTGAGCCGCCTCATCAAAGGGAAAATCCACAGGATTGACAGCGCTGGTCAGGGGATCTGCGAGGAGGTGGGTGACAAAAGGATCCGCTTGCATAGCGGGCCCGCTGTCGGCAAAATCCTGGTGAAAGTAATGCGCAGCAATTTTCGAATAATTCTGAATTTGAGTATGGACGTAAAAGATTTCGTTCCAGTAATAATCATTGTTGGAAGCGGCGCAGAGGTCGGAGAAATCTACATTTCTAAAATTCGAATCAGAGGCCCAAAGCAGGCAATCGCCGCCTCCCAGAAGGGGATTGTTACCGTAGCAATCGTCATGGTAATCGCAGGGCAGGGTGAAAATACCGTGGCAGGCACTGCAATTGATGATGGTCTTATGGCTGATGCCATATTGGGTGAATTGCTGTTGCAGGTCCAGCGCGCACATGATCTGTGAACCAGGGAGTTCATCATTGGGATCGGTCCAGAAAAGGGGAGCCGTAGTCGGCTGTACAGCCTGATCATCCTGTCCATGAAACAGCAAGAAGCGCGTATCCGCATCTCCGGCATCTATGAGTTGTCCGATTTTAAAATCCTGTGAAGTGGAATCTATGATGCCTCCGGCCAAAGAAGAAACCGCCCGCAAGTCATAGGCAGCGCCCGGATGCAGCGAAAGTCCTGAAATCGAGTTGCCCATTCCTGTAAAAATAGCATCTGCAAAATCTCCCGAATCTGTCAGGGCAGCATACAAACTGCCCACACCGCCGCCACTAAAGCCACTGATGAAAAACATATTTTCATCTACATGGTAGCTCGCACTGCGCGCCGCCGCAAATTCCAATGCCGCAATGCCAAATTGGGCCTTCATGCATACCGCCTGCTGAAAGCAGTTCATATCATCATCAGCAGCGCTGCCAAAAAGGCAATCGTTGGTAAAACCAGCATCCCGAAAGGCATTATCAATATTGCCGCTTACCGGGCCTGATTGGTAATATACCACAGCATAGCCCCGCTGTACAAAATCATAAACGCCCAAAGACATGACCCGCAAGGGAGAGGATCCTCCGTCTTTGCCGCCATGCGTGATCAGCACGCAAGGGCGCTCCAGGGTATCATTGGGACGAAGCATGATCCAGTGATAGGTCTCGCCGCCCAGGGTTTTATTGAGAAAATTTCTTTTTTGAAAAAGGTAATCACCCACTACCAAATCAAGGGAGTCCTGAGCGTTGTGAAAAACATTGTTGAGTTCATTGGCCAGTTTGAAGGAGGTGAAATGGTAGCCCAATTCATCCTCCTCGGCACTCGTCTGCGCCAGACAACTGGCGTCTACCAAAAAGGCGTTTTTGTTGATGTCATAGTAATTGAAGCCACTTACCGTGGTGATTTGAGCTTGTAGGCTTGCGGGAAAAAGGAGCAAAAAAAGGCTTGCGAGTAGCCAGAAGTAGGATGTTGTTTGTCTTTTCATATTCAGTTTGAATTTAATAACTGCCCGATATGCATAAGACGAAGGTGCCGCATTTGTCTGGGAATGCGAATTTCAATTTTTGGCCTTTTTTAAATGAGGGCCTTGATCTCTTCAATCTGCTAAGTAATGAAGAATAGACACTGATAACGCAGGTTGTTATGATAAAAAATGCAGGCTCGCTTACATGATTTGAGTGTATCACAAATCCCCGAAGCTTATGGGGCGAGATACATTAACCTGGGGCAAAGCCCTATAGTGATTTCGAAGAAAAACACCCAACGCCAAAGGCGTCATACCGGAATTTTTCGAGGTTTTGGGAGAAAAATATCCGGTATCTCCAGCTCAAAAAAGCAAATGGCTTTTTACCGATGGAGATGCCGGATAGCGTCTTCGCAGAGCCTCTGACGCTTCCGGCATGACGCAGTACTGCGTTGGTTATCAGAGCGTTCGCTGCCATTTTCTTTTCAGGTAGAATTTCAAAGAAATTCCATGCAATTTTATCAAAATAAACAAAAGCCTTAACCCGATATGGACCGTCAGTTTCTGTTTGTGAGCTTTCTTTTGGTATTGATTCTCTGCGCTGAGTTGGCGCTTGTCCCGCCTTTTCCCGTTTGGATCGCAGGGTTGGTTATGCTGATTATCCTGAATTGGAGTTGGTTGGATTTGGCCATCCGCCAAAGAAGGCTTGAAAAAACAGCGAAACAGGGAAAGCTTATTTACCTGAAAAAAAGAAGTTTCAGGCCGATAGGGATGATTCCCATTATCATTACCGGAGTTTACTGGACAGTAGTTGTAAAGGATTTTATGCTTATTAAAGATTACCTTTTCAAACTGATCCCTATTGGAGATTTGATGGTAATCGCTCTTTTTCTTATGGAAAAAGTACCTTCCATGATTTGGCATTTTTTCCCCAACAAACACATCCTTTTTCTGAGGCCGGACTACCTGTATCATGCAGATTTATATCCCCATAAAATCTTTTTTACTGAGCTTAAAGAAATCGTCCTTCAGGGAGAATGGAAGGCCCAAAAAGGAAACATACTCCGTTTCCAGGCTACCCGCTTCAAGGGAATTTCCCTTGATCTTGGTGATGTAAAAGATAAAGATTTGCAAGAAATCAAAGTCTATCTAAGCCATTTGATTGATCAAAAAGGAATCCAGATTAGCGAAAACCTGATGTTGCTCAAAATTGATGAAATAGGCCAAAAGCAGAACTAAAGCTTTTTCCCTCATTCTCCCAATCTACAAATCAACTTCCCTTCCAGCAGATACATCCCGGCAGGCAAATCTGCCATCGAATAAAAAGCTTTTCGCCCTTGAGCTGGCACTTCCCAGCTTTTGCAAAGTTGCCCGAGCAGATTGTAGAGGTGCAAAGTCTGGGGCTGGCTGCCTTCAGGCCAGCGAATCTGGATAAAATCGGTACAGGGGTTGGGGCTGATGGAAAAGCTGAGAGAGGTCTCTTCATAAATCGAAAGCACATTTCTGGGTGTCACATACACCTCAAACAAGCGCCTGCTGGCGCTGCTGGGGGTAATATTGGGGATAGAGGCTTTGATGCCGCCAAAGACATAGCCCACGCGGCTGCGGCTCCTGATCTGATCCAGCCTGACAACTTTGTTGTCGTAATGCGGGACGGCCTCGTCCAGGATAAATTTGGCATTGCTGCCCAGCAATTCGTCAAAACGAATCGACAGCAGCACCTCTTCCGTCTCGCCGGAAGGCTTGCGGATCAGGGTTGTGATGTCATTGATAAAAGGCATCCTGTCGTCCCGCTTGAGGGTATCCTTTTTTTCGTCGAAAGTGTAGAGGCTGATCCCGCCAAAGAAGCTGTGATACATCGTCTGGCTGCTGCTGTCATAGACAGGTAACACAGCGCAGGTGTACTGGCTCATCTGCTGCTCGTAGCTGCTATCCACCCAGATGCTGTCTTTCAGCATGTAGATGGGGTGTCGATAGGGGGCATCTTCATGCGGCTGAAATACGCCGCCAAAGGCGGCAAGCCCCTCTTCCCCGCCCATGATCATGGGCGCGAGGTTGTAATCCCGGCGATGAAATTCGCCGCTGTCGCGCACAGCAGCGTAGCTGCTGATGTAGAGTTGCCCGGCGGTATCGCCTATGGCGATTTTGCGCAGCTCGTTGGTGTAGCTTTGGGTAAAGCTGGGCTGACCGCTCTGCGAGTACAGACCCGCAAAATTATGTCCGCCAAAGAGGTATAATTCGCCATTCAGCTCATGCATTTCTCCTCCGCATACCTGAAAAAGGCTGTCGCGCAGCTGGCGAAAAGCGGAACGCGGGTCCTGCTGCGCATCCATGCGCGCGATCAGCGTGTCCAGATTGACCACCGTCAAGCTGGGAAAAGTGATGAATGCATCCAGCAAAGTGTCTTTGCCATAGCCTCCGGTGATGTAGAGCTGGTTGCCCAGCTGGGTATACTGAGGGTTGCTGGCTTTGAGGGGATCAGCCAGAGGGGCGGGCCAGTTTTCAACATCAAAATTGCTGTAGGTCAGGGTATGGGGATCCATCAGCCAGATGTGATGGTTGGCCTGGGTGGTAGGAAATCCCGTGAAGGGGAAAAAGCCGTGCAGGCCGTTGGTGCGGCCAGCGATGATGATCCAGCGGCCTTGCCAACTGGCAAAGGCGAAGGAGTGAAGACCCGGCCAGTTGGCCGGAGTGACTTCTACGAGCTCGAGCTCGTAGGGGATTTTTTCATTTTGCGCAAGCTGAAGCAGGGGAAGGCATAGCAGGAGGAGTAGGAATCGGATTTTCATACGCTTTTCTTTTTTAGCAAGATAGCTGAAATGGATGTTCCAGCTTATTTTTTTCAATGAAAGTGCCTTTTTCTTCAACGATCCTGCATCAGCCTTTTTCACTGATGTGGGGGCTCTCCCTCACCTGTCAGGGTTCCTGTAATGGACAGGTTTCCATCTGATCCTCCATCAGTCAAAGCAACTTTCAGGTCGTTTTCTAATTAAACCGATTATGTTAGTTTTGTAGGATCGCATTAAGTGTGGATGGGAGTAAAATTTATACTAAGAGGTTTTCAATCTTTGGGGAGTTCTAATTTTATAAAAAAGACAGCATTATTCTTCTGGTTTTTCGCCTGCGGGAGTGTCAGCTTATTTTCCCAACAATTATCAACATCCGTCATTCAGGCAGAGCATTTTACGGTCGAAAACGGGCTTTCACATCGCAATGTAAGAGGCATTTGTCAGGATAAGCGGGGAATGATGTGGTTTGGGACTGCCTATGGCCTCAATCGCTTTGATGGCTACGAATTCAAATGGTTTACGGTAGAGAAAAATGGCCTGGCCCATAACAATATTCACCATGTTCACCTTGATCAGGAGGGGAATATTTGGGTTTTTTCCGGTTATGACGACACCCGGTCGATTGATATTGTGGATCCAATCAGTGAATCTGTCCAATCATTCGGAGAAGTATTTTCCGGGGAAGTTTCGTTTTCCCTAAAAGAAGTACTCTCATACACCTCGGGCCCCGAGGGTAAATCTGCCTTTCTTTTACCGGGCAGAATCGTGATTTACCAGAAAAAATTCACGGAAATCCTTCTGCCCAAAGAGGGGGCTTTGAAGAAAGGAAAGGTTTTTTTCGGAAAAGATATGGTATGGCTCGCGGCTTACGCTTATGGGGAAAAAGGAAATCGCTTGCTTCAAATCAATGAAAAGGGAGTCGTACATGAGCACCTGCTATCGACAGGCACGGCTAATAATTATATAAACGTATATCAGGTCGAAGAAGACGGAAGTATCCGGCTGTCAGCCTTTTCTCATGACCTCCAAAATGAATCAGCGCAACAGCAATTCATTCACCTTAGCACGGATGGCAGCATGGAGAGGGATACTGCTGCCGAAAAAATATTCGCCCGGCACAACACCCAGCTTGTATACCTCCGCAATTTTATTCAAAAAATCGAGTCCAATTATTGGGTAAATAGCTACGACCAGTCGCTTCGGGTGCTTTCCTCTGCCCCCTCAGATACACCTCTCCTCCTTTCTGAAACCTATCCAGAACTGAAAGCGACCAACTACCTGTTCGAAGACAACAAGGGAGCGGTCTGGGTAGGAAGCGAGTTTGGCGTTTTTGCCTTCCAATTGAAGGAGAACCAGTTCCAAAACTTCCTTTCTCAGGAGGATGGATACAATGGATTTCCCATGCGGGGACTCCAGGTCACGGGAAGTGGGGAAGACAAAAAACTTTGGGGCATGGTGGAAAATCGGGGAGAGCTCTGGAGCGTAGATTTGGCCAGGGGTGAGGAAAGGCTGGCAAAGAGCATAGGCTCCGCCCGTTGGGCACTGGATAAAACCAGGAATGAAGAACTTCTTTTTGTTTCTGAAAAAGGCATCGAGCAAATGAATGCCCAAACAGAAACAGCAACGAAAATATATCCGCATGACTTTTTGTCTATTGCGACTTTTACATGGAAAATTCACCGGGACAAATACGAGAAACTTTGGTTCGATGTCGCCAACGACGGCACCCTCTTTGTCGATGAGCAGGGTAAACTGGACACCTTGCGTGGTTGGACGGGTTCGGTCGGGGAAACCTACTTGTACCAGTTTATCGAAAGTGAAACCGATACGGCCTGGCTCGTCACAAACCGGGGGCTTTTCCGGTTCAATATCAAAACCAGGCAAGTCGTAGAACACTTTTGGAAGGGAGCTAAGGGGCGTAATTACCTTCCTTTTGATAATATCCACCATATGTGGACAGGGCCTGACTATTTTTGGCTGGCGACTGCCCATACCGGCCTGATCAAATGGCATCCCGATCGCGGGGTCATTCAGCAGTATACGCGTGCGGATGGGCTTTCCAATAATACCCTCTACGCTGCTTACCCTGATGATTACGGCAACATCTGGCTGCCTTCAGACTATGGCATAAACCTATTGGAAGAAGCCACCGGGCGGGTAAGAACCTATACCATGCAGGACGGTATTTGCAACAATGAATTCAACCGCCTCTCCCACTGCCGGGATGAAGAAGGATATCTTTATTTGGGTACGCTGGACGGCATTACTGTTTTCCATCCCAGAGATTTCTTCGGCGATACAACCCGCTTTCAGGCGCCGATGGTGATTACGGTCTTTGAGCAATTCGATGGTGACGAGGACAAACTGGTAGATAAAACCGCAGAGCTTATCCGGACCCAATCCATTACCCTACAACCAAACGATCCCCTCATCCGCCTCAGCTTTGCCTTGCTGACCTATGAGCAACTGGAAAACGTGCAGTACGCCTACCGTATCGAAGGAGTAGACGAAAACTGGACTTACCAAAAAGAAAACACCCTGCGCCTGGGACGATTGCCCTTCGGCAATTATACGTTGCGAATCAAAGGGCAGGCCGCCAGCGGACAATGGTCGTCGGAAGAACTTCAGATTCAGATTGTCTCATTGCGCCCTTTTTATTTGAAGCTTTGGTTTTTCGCCCTGCTCGCGGGCACGCTCCTGCTTGCGGTCTTCCTTTTTTTCCGCTATCGGGAAAAATCCCTGCGGGAGCAACAAGCCCGCCTGGAAAAAACCGTACAGGAACGGACCGCCACTATTGAAAAGCAAAAGGAAGAGCTCAAATCGCTCGACGAACTCAAATCCCGCTTTTTTGCCAATGTGAGCCATGAACTCCGTACACCGCTTACCCTGATCCTCGGGCCCCTCAACAGGATCATAAAAAGCAACGAAAACAGGCCAGCCAAAGAGGCAGAATTGTTGCACTTTATGCAACGAAACAGCCAACATCTGCTCAAACTGGTCAATGAAATCCTGGATTTGTCCAAACTGGAAAAGGGAAAGTTGGACGTGGAATTGGAACCCGTTAGTCTGATGGAATTCCTGGAGCATACCGTCGATCAGTTTAGCTCCTATGCTCAGGCAAACAGTATTAGCCTGAAAATTGAAAAATACCTCTCTTCAGACCTTAACCTGCTGCTGGACAGGAATAAGGTCGAGAAAATCATCTTCAATTTTATTTCGAATGCCCTCAAGTTCTCGTCTCAGGGAGGCACTGTTACACTTGCTGTCAGGGAGGAGGAGGATTTCATCATGTTGAAAGTCGTTGATTCAGGTTCGGGTATTCCTTCAGAAGACCTGCCTTATGTATTTGACCGTTTCTTTCAGACCAAACAAAAAAACAAATCCCCCCAGGGAGGTACAGGTATCGGCCTTTCGCTGGCGAAAGAACTAGCTGAACTCCTGGGAGGAAGTGTTGGGGTAGAAAGTGAATGGGGGGTCGGGAGTACCTTTTGGTTTAGGTTCCCCAAAAACATTTTTGCGGGGAAACCACAGCCTTTTGATGTGGAAGCGCCATTGGTGTTTGCGAAGAAAGGTCAGCAGAGCCTAAAGCCTGTAAGTCCACAGCAAACAAAGGCAAAAAGTATTCTGCTCGTGGAGGACAATGTGGAACTTCGTCAATACCTGCGCACCATACTGGAGGATGACTACCATTGCCAAACCGCCGAAAACGGACAAGTCGCCTGGGATTTTTTGAAAAATGCAGCAACCCATGAGCTGCCCGACCTGATTATTTCTGATGTGATGATGCCCGTCATGGATGGGATAGAATTGGTGGAGAAGATAAAAGGTCACGACCTGCTCTGCCAAATTCCGGTTATCATGCTTACGGCCCGTGCCGATATCCAGGTAAAAATCAATACCCTCCGCACAGGCGTCGATGATTACGTTACCAAACCCTTTAATGAGGAAGAACTGCTGGTACGCATCGCCAATTTGCTGAAAAACTATGCAGGGCGGCGAGCGGTGTCCGTCTCCGAAAATGAGCAGCCATCCGATTCTTCTCTTCTCGCTACTGTCACGCAGGAAGACCGGGAATGGCTTGAAGCTTTTGAAACCTACGTCCAGGAAAACGTGACCAATGAGCTCGTGACTGTAAGCTTCCTGGCTTCCGAATTTGCCATGAGCGAGTCCACCCTCCGCAGACAGGTAAATCGACTCACAGGCCTTTCTCCCAAGCAATATCTCCAGGAAGTACGCCTGGATTGTGCGCGCCAGTTACTGGAAAACCGAGCCTTCCGAACCGTTTCTCAGGTGGCAAATGAGGCTGGATTTTCCAATCATCGCACCTTCACCCGCAATTACAAAGATCGTTTTGGAAAATTCCCTTCCGAATACCTAGCCTCCTGATAATCAATGCATAATGCTGATTTTCAAACAGGGACATCAAGTCCCCTGGCTGTCTATTGACCGAAAATCGCACAGGATTGACCGTTTTTGTCCCTACATATCCTATAGGTTTGTCCCATCGTGTTGAACTACACCCACAAATTTTTAAAAATGCAAAAATTCCAAATTCTTCTCCTTGCCTTGTTTGTCTCTCTGGGTCTGGCAGCCCAGGATGTAACCCCTCCCACAGCGAAATGTCAGGACATTGTCGTTCATCTAGATGTAAATGGTCAGGTTCAGATATCACCCGCTGATATTGATGCTGGTTCTTCTGATGACCTAACCTCGACACCAGCGTTAAGTATGAGTCTTTCCCCCAATACCTTTGGTTTGTCAGCGGTGGGTAAGGAGTTGGCGTGGAAGCCACTGGGGCAGCGAGGCCTTCCCTTAAATTCTGGTCCCTCTAGCGCAACAAATCAGAGTCTTGCCATCGCCCCTGATGGCACACCCTACATCTCTCAGTCCCTTAGCGCCAAAAATAACGTTCTCAAATGGGATGGGACTGCATGGCAGGAACTTCCATTTACTACCCAGTCATTGAGCTATGGATATAATCAAACACTGGCCATAGCTCCCAATGGTACACCCTATCTCGCTTATCGAGATTTTTTAGGTTATTCGGACTTCAGATTGCTTGTGCTCGAATGGACAGGTAGTACCTGGCAGCAAGTAGGTGTCCCCAATTTATCTACGAATTCTCCTGACCAAATGAAGTTTACCATCGCAGCTGACGGTACGCTATATCTTGGATATGTTGAATTTGATTTTAATACCTATGAAAGTTTCTTTCACTTGCTCAAATGGACAGGTAGTACCTGGCAGGCAATTGGGGGACCAGCTACCTTTACAGATTATGTAGATGCATTAACCCTTGCTGTTGCTCCTAATGGAACACCCTATATTTCAGGTTTTGACTACGGTGTCAGTTCAGGCTTTGTAAAAAAATGGACAGGTACTAGCTGGCAGTCAATCGGTGCTATAAGCAGCGCCTGGGAATCCCACCTGGCCATCGCTCCGGATGGCACGCCTTACTTCACTTATTCTGGTAACAACTACCAAACTGTCGTACTCAAATATGATGGCACAAGTTGGCAATCACTCAATTTTTCGGGAACAAATGCTACATTAGGATTAGGTTCGGTACAGCGTATAGCCATCGCTCCTGATGGCACCCCTTTTGTTTCTTACCAGGACGTTTACAAGGATTCGAAAACAACCATTCTTAAATGGGACGGTAATGACTGGCAACTACATGGACAGCAGGGAGTAGGGAATGCTTTAGAATTTACCTCCGGTTATTCTGCAGATCCTTATCCCAACCTTTCCATAGCCCCTGATGGATCGATTTATGTTGCTTATCAGGATAGGGATTTTGGAGGTAGAGCTACTGTGCTCAAATGGATAGATGACAATTATACGACCCTGACTGTCAGTGATGCCGCAGGGAATAGCAGCACTTGCCGGGCATGGGTGAACGTAGAGCCCAATCCTTCCCCTGTAGCAAAATGTCAGGACATCACAGTAGAACTTAACCTGGCCGGGCAGGTCACAATTGCCCCTTCGGAGGTAGATGCAGGGTCTTTTGACGAGGTGACGCCCTCCTTGAGTCTTTCCTTATCAGCATTCGACCTCTCTGCTTTAGGCAAGCAGCAAGCCTGGGAGATCGTTGGTGGAGGAAGTAAAACAGCAGCTTATTATCCTCATTCCCAAATCGTAACGACTCCCAATGGTATATACCTGGCTTATTTAGATGCCAGTACTTCAAACTATGTTACAACCTACTCTCTTGTAGTGTTCAAAGAAAATGGAAATGGGTGGCAACAGCTTGGGGCATCAGGTATACCGATGAATTATGTTTCTAGTAATTCTTCAAGTCAATATTGTCTCTCTATCGCTCCGGATGGCACGCCCTACCTTGCCTACACAAATAAAGATCAATACAATCGCACTTCTGTCGTCAAATGGGATGGAAGTACATGGCAAACAGTACATGATCAATACCAGGAATCTATCGCAACCAGTTATGGCACATTTGATCAAAAACTTAGATTTGCTCCTGATGGAACACCTTATCTCGCTCTTAGGGAAGGCGGGTCTTATTATTCCGGTCCGTCCCTTCGTGTCTATGTATGGCAAGGAGGAAGATGGCTATATATGGATACCTACGGATTTCTTCCTTATTATAATACGGCAGTGAATGATTTTGCCCTCGCTCCAGATGGCACACCCTATATAGCTTATCGGAATGATTTTTATAACTATACCATGTCTCTGGCCAAATGGCATGGATCTGGTTGGCAGGAAATTTCAGGAACAAGTAGGTATGTTTCCGGGGATGATGACAATCATCTTGTTTTTGCCCCCGATGGTACGCCCTATTACGCTTCTCTGAAGATTACAGGTGGAACTTATTATGGACCTTACCGCTATAGAACGACTGTTACACGGTGGGATGGAAGTAGTTGGCAGGAATTGGCCGTACCCAGTTTTTTAAATGGCGGCACGTCAAATTATTATAAAGACTTTGCCATCTCTCCGAATGGTATCCCATTTATGACTTATTCGGACTATTATGGCAGTTCAAGTACCAACCTGCTCAAATGGGATGGAACCCTATGGCAGGAAGTGGGAGAAGAGATCCGAGAAAATAGTGGGGGGCTTGCATTCGCTCCGAATGGCATGCCCTACCTTTGCACAAATTATAATTTCACTACAACGGTCCGCAAATGGGACGGTGACAACTTCACCACCCTCACAGCCACCGATGCCCTCGGCCAAAGCAGCCAATGCAGGGCATGGGTGACGGTAGAAGAGGCAAGTTGTATCCCACCGGCCGCTTTCGCCTCACAGGGCTGCGGCAGTTGCGGGCAGATCCGCTATGACCTCTGCGAGGGGGACCCGGCTCCCGACCTGGAAGCTTATGTGCTTGGCAACAGCAATTATATATCCGGCGCCAGCCTCATCTGGTATGCCGACAACAGTGGCGCTCAGGGAAGTCTGCTTGCAGGCGCACCTGCTGTGAATACAGCCCAGACAGGTACAGACTGGTACTGGGTAGCCCAGGAGCAGGAGACAGATTGTCCCGGGCCAGCGATCCGGGTGCGGGCGCGTGTCAAAAGCCTTTTCACCCCTGACTTTACGCTCCCAGCTATAGGCTGTGGCGGATCTGGCCAGGTCAACCTGGCTTCCTATGTCTCTGACTCCAGAGATAAGGCGACAGCCTATACCTTCTATTCCGTTGATCCTCAGATCAACCCAGGCGCTACGCCTATCGGAACAGCCACTGCAAGCAATGGGGTCGTAAACTTTGGTCAGCAGGTAAATATTACGGTAGGCAATGGGAACCAAACGTACTGGGTGCAAAGTACCGTACCTAACGGTTGCGGAGGCTTCGCCTCTTCTACGCTCAATGCACCGGCACAATCTGCCAGCCTGAATCCCATCCCCAACCAGAATGTCAGTTGCGGAGACCCTGTCAACATCGCTTTCAGCGGTCAAAATACAACCATGATCATCTGGTTTGATCTCGCGGTTTTCAACAACCCCAACATCGGAATCATGGGAAACCTGGGTACAGGAAACCTTGCCTTCACCGCCACCAATACCAGTGGCACCCCACAGACGGCTACCATCCGGGTCGTTCCCTATAACGGCAACTGTGCAGGACAGCATCAGGACTTTACCATTACAGTACAGTCAGGAGCGAACTGCAGACAGGCAGCAGGAAACAGCTTGCAGTTGGCAGCCAGCAGGGTCAATGCGCATGATGTGGCATTGGACTGGGATATCCGATATGCGTCTGATCTCATTCGCTTTGAAGTAGAGAAGAAGCGCAATGATGGCGACTTTGAAGCCATAGGCTATCAGGACTGGCAAGGCAATGGTGCTTATCAATACCTGGACAAGAGCAGCATGGCTAATACCAATCTCTACAGATTGAAGCTGGTGCTGACTGATGGCCGCATCGTCTGGAGCGAGGCAGTAGAAGTCAAAATGGACTTTTTCGATAACCATCGCTTCAACCTCTTCCCGAATCCGACTGCCGGGCAGTTTCAGCTGAAAGCGCTTTTCCCCATAGAAGAAAGCTACAACTGGCAGCTCTCTGATGTCATGGGCAAGACGCTTATGCAGGGCAAAATGGAAAGACAGGAAATGACGATTCAAATTGAATCTTTAGCTACAGGAGTCTATCATCTGGTGATGATCTCACCTGAGGGCAAGCGCTACCTGATGAAGGTGGTGAAGCAGTAGGCTTTGCCTATTTTATGTAAATAATTCTGGTTACAAAATTTCAGCTCAGTTTTCCATAAAGGCAGAGGGTGACTTCCCAAAGCGCTTGAGGAAAAGTGAGCTGAAATTGGATATAGCTGCGCAAATCTTCATTGCCTTCCACTACCAGAATGGTCTCCGGTTCCAGACTGCTGCCCTTGCCATGCAAAGAATTCGTTTGTAGGCAGTAGGTACAGATTTAGAATATTTTGGAATAAAAGCTCAAATTGGGAGGCTATAGGAGGGAAGAGGAAAAAATGAACTATTTTTGACATCAACTCTAAGAAGAGCCATAGACATCAAACCAATAGTATTCCTCCTCCATCTTGATTCATCCCAAAAAAATCTCCCTGCTGCTACGCAGCCTCAGCCCACGCAAAGCGTGGAATCTCGGAAAGCTCCTGCTTTCCTATCACTTCTCCCGCTACCGCGGTCGCAACCTGCATCTCGGCATGCCGATGAAGATCGGCTTTGAGCCTACCACTTCCTGCAACCTGCGTTGCCCCGAGTGCCCTTCGGGCCTGCGATCTTTTACCCGGCCTACCGGCATGTCGGACTTGCAACTTTTCCAATCTGTGATGGATCAGCTGTACAAAGATTTGATCTATTTGTTGATCTACTTTCAGGGCGAGCCCTACCTGAATCCGGATTTCCTCAACATGGTAGCCTACGCCCGTAAAAAAGGCGTTTATACCGGCACGAGCACCAATGGGCATTTTTTGACGGAAGAAAAAGCCAGACAGACCATCGAAAGCGGGCTTTCAGAATTGATCGTCTCGATAGACGGCACGACCCAGGAGACTTACCAGGCTTACCGGGTAGGCGGTAAGCTGGAGAAAGTGAAGGAAGGCGTGAAGCGCCTGGTGGCGGCGCGGGAGGCGATGGGGGCGAAGCATCCCTTCATTATTTTACAGTTTTTGGTCGTCAGACCCAATGAGCATCAGATCGAAGAGGTGAAAGCCCTGGGCAAAGAATTGGGCGTGGACAAAGTGGCTTTCAAAACAGCCCAGATATATGATTATGAGCAGGGCAGCGACCTCATCCCGACCATCGACCGCTACAGCCGCTACAAACAGCTGCCCGACGGCAGCTACCGCATCAAAAACAAACTGCACAACCAGTGCTGGAAACTCTGGCATGGAGCCGAAATCACCTGGGATGGGCGCGTCCTGCCCTGCTGCTTCGACAAGGATGCGAAGTACGAGATGGGCATCCTGACAGAGAAGCGCTTCTCTGAAATATGGCGCAGCGCGCCTTATGATGACTTCAGAGCGCAGCTTCTGCGCTCGCGGAAGGCGATAGACATTTGCCAGAATTGCACGGAAGGGACGCAGATTTGGGGATGATGAAGGGAAGAATGGACGCAGATTTTTTATGATAATTATGATTTCCGCTGTTTCTTAACATAATTCTTTTACATAATAATCAGCGTAGATCAGCGTCCACTCTTACTTACAAAAGCATGAAACCCAAACTTCAATCCCCACCTAGCTTCGAAGACATTTCCTGGGTACACCAAAACATCCAATCCCTCATCCACCGCACACCGGTGATGAGCTGCGAAAGCCTCAACCAGATCACGGGCGCGCAGCTTTTTTTCAAATGTGAAAACTTTCAAAAGATAGGGGCATTCAAAACCCGTGGCGCTTCCAGCGCTGCTTTGTTCCTGACGGAAGCTGAGCGCAAGGCAGGCCTGGCGACGCACTCCTCGGGCAACCACGCCCAGGCCGTAGCGCTAACCGCGCAAAGGCAAGGCATGAAAGCCTATATCGTCATGCCCGACAGCTCGCCCGCACCCAAAATCGCGGCGACTAAGGGCTATGGAGCCGAGCTGTTTTTCTGCGAAAATACCATCGAAGCCCGCCAGCAAAAGCTGGAGGAAGTCGTCGCCCGGACAGGGGCGACCTTTATCCATCCCTTCGATGACTACCATGTCATCGCCGGGCAGGCGACTGCCGCCAAAGAACTGATCGAGGATACCGATGGTCTGGACATCGTGATAGCGCCGATCGGCGGAGGTGGACTGATGAGCGGCACGGCGCTGATTAGCAAGTATTTGATGCCGAAGGCAAAGGTATTTGGGGCTGAGCCCCGGATCGTGGATGATGCTTTTCGCTCCGTGAAATCGGGCAAAGTGGAAGTCAATACCCGCATAGATACCATCGCCGACGGCCTTCGCACCAACCTGAGCGAAAAGACATTCGACATCATTTCCAGGCAGGTAGATCAGATTTTTACGGTGACGGAAGAGGAGATCATTCAGGCCATGCGGCTTATCTGGGAACGCATGAAGCTCGTCATAGAACCTTCCAGCGCGGTTCCTTTTGCTGCTGTATTATCCCATCCAGCCAGCTTCAGGGGGCAAAAAATCGGGATCATTCTTACCGGAGGCAATGTAGATTTAGATCGTTTGCCTTGGATAAAATGAATGTTTACCTTGGATTTTCTTTGAACAAAATATATGTCTGATAAAGCTTCATTTTCGCCTCAAAAGTTTGGAACGCTTCCGGTTTTTCTAACCTCTATCTGCACCATTTTGGGTGCAATCCTCTTTTTGCGATTTGGCTGGGCCGTAGGCCAGGTGGGGCTGCTGGGCACGATTGGGATCGTGATTATCGGTCACCTGGTGACCATCCCCACTTCGCTGGCGATCGCAGAGATCGCGACCAACCAGCGCGTGGAAGGCGGTGGAGCCTATTATATCATCTCACGATCCTTTGGATTGAATATAGGCGGAGCGATAGGCATCGCCTTGTATCTGGCTCAGGCGATCAGTGTCGCCTTTTATGTGATTGCTTTTGCCGAGGCATTCCAGCCTGTGCTGGTGGCGATTGAAGCCGCAGGCTTCAATCTCGACTGGATGAAGTTTGTAGACCCTATTACCCAAAAGGTGACTTTTGAATTGCGTTGGGTAAGCATTCCCAGCATGGTCTTGCTGGCAATGCTGGTACTTACCCGCGGTGCCAACTCCGGCATGAATCTGCTGTATATCGTAGCGGCCATCCTGGGCCTTTCGCTCCTGATGTTTTTTATGGGCACCACGGATTATGATCCGGGCCCCCTGACAGATTTGCTGGGCCGCAACGGCTTTGATCCGAATAAACTGGGAGAAGATGCCCCTGCGGAGCTTTTTTATGGTGGGAATGTGCCTTTCTTCACTGTCTTTACCATCATTTTTCCTGCTTTTACCGGGATCATCGCTGGTCTGGGCCTTTCGGGTGAGCTGAGAGACCCAGGTAAATCTATTCCCCGCGGTACCATCTGGGCTACCATGATTGGCATGATCATTTACCTGGCCGTTTCTGTTAAACTGGCCTATTCCCTTCCTCTGGAAATATTGGCAGATAAAAACCGACTTGTGATGGGAGATATCGCCATCTGGTATCCGATCATCCCGATCGGACTGGCAGCAGCGGCGATTTCATCCGCTCTGGGTTCTATCCTCGTTGCGCCCAGGACCTTGCAGGCGCTGGGCGGCGACAAGGTCATACCTGGTGGGGTGAGTGATTGGGTATCTTCTGTGCGCAAAAAAGACCAGGAACCCATCAACGGTGGCTGGGTGACTGTGATGGTAGCTTTTGTCTTTGTGGCCCTGGGCAATGTGGACTTTGTCGCGGAGATCATCGCCATGTTTTTCATGGTGACTTATGGGGCGATCTGCCTGATCAGCTTCCTGGAATACTTTGCAAGTGACCCCGCATACCGACCGACCTTTACCGCCAATAGGTGGTATTTTTCACTGATAGGTGCGGTTTTGTGCATTTACCTGATGTTCCGGATGAAAGCAAGCTATGCCTGGTTGTCCATTATTCTGATGACGGCATTTTATTTTTGGATCAGCAGATCCAACGACCGAAGGGGCGGCATGGCGCGCATTTTTCAAGGGGTAATCCTGCAAATAAGCCGCTCGCTCCGGGTTTTATTACAAAAACAGGTGACAGAGGAGGAGTTAGAAGAAAGCGGCGAAGCCAGTTGGACGCCTTCGGCGATTTGTATCTCAAGACATTCTTTTGAAAGACTGGGTGCTTTTGACCTCCTGCGCTTCATTTCTCATAGATATGGATTTGGGACCTATATCCATTTGCTCACAGGTTATTATTCTAAAACAAGTGTGAAAGATGCGAAAGAAGTCTTTAAACGCCTGCTGGCTCGTACACGGGTGAGCCGTTCCAATGTCTATATAGATACCCTGATCAGTCCATCTTATACCTCTGCCGTGGCCCAGGCATTACAACTCCCCGGCATCTCCGGACGAGACAACAACATGATTGTCTTCGAATACTCCAAATTCGAGACCGAGGCACTCAACGATGTGATAGACAACTATAAGCTGCTCAAAGCGGCAGACTTTGATGTGAGCATCCTGAGAAGTACGGAGAAGGGTTTTGGCTACAAAAATGAGATCCATGTATGGATCACCAGTGAGGATTACAACAACTCCAACCTGAAAATTCTTTTGGCCTACATCATCCTGGGCCATCCCGATTGGAAAGGGGGCGTGATTAAAATATTTGCTGTGTATCCTGAAGAAAACCTGGATGAAAAGCGAGATGCGCTGCTCGCCATGATCAATGAGGGCCGACTGGCCATTTCTCCCAACAACATCCGATTTTTGACCTATAGCAAGGAGAAAAGCATCAAATCCATCATACAGGAAACCTCCATGGATGCGGATTTGACGATATTGGGTTTCCGCTCAGAGGCCATCAGCAAAACCCATGACGAGTTGTTTTTGGGCTATGGAGAGATGGGAAATATACTTTTTGTGAATACAGATAAGGAAAAAACCATTGTATAAGGGTGTATGCTTATTCACCATATCGAGTTTGTTTTTGCCTGTTCGCTTTCCTGGCGGGTGGTATTTCGCTCCTCCTGGGGCAGCAGGAAGCAGGAAAAAAAGGCGGATACCTCGCCGATTTCCTCCCCGGACAATTGATCAGCTGTCTGTATCAGGACAGCCAGGGCTTTCTGTGGGCGGGTAGCCCCAGCGGTCTTCACCGCTATGATGGGAGCGAATTTCGCACCTTTTCACACCGGCAAGGCGATAGCCTTTCGCTCTCTCAGGGCATGGTCTGGGCGATATTTGAAGACCAGGCTGGCTTTATCTGGGTGGGTACAGCCCGTGGACTCAACCGATTTGACAAACGCTACGAAAGCTTTGAGCGCCTGGGACAGCAGCAAGGGAAGTTTTTTGACAAAAAAGTATCTGCCATTTACGAGGACAGGCTAGGCCAGTTTTGGATCGGAACAGAGGCAGGGCTGTATACATTGAATAAAAAGACATTTGAACTGAGCCTGTACGATGCGGGGCAATTAGGTCCATCCGTGGCCATCACGGGCATCATGCAGGACAAAGCCCAGGGGCTTTGGATAGGCACCGAAGCCAGTGGCTTGTTTCGCCTGACAGCAGGCGGAAAGGCCCTGGAAAGCTTTTCGCAGCAAAACAATATGCTGGAATCCAATGCGATCAACCATGTTTTGCAAACCCAAAAAGGGGAACTCTATGTAGCAACAGATTTTGGCCTTGCGGTTTTTGACAAAAATCTGCAAAGCTTTCGCCCCGCTGTGATGCAGGGCAGCCAGGGAGATTTGTTGAAACGAATCGAAATAGAAGCCATGGCCGAAGACTCGATGGGCAAGCTCTGGATGGGAACCTTCGAAAACGACCTCTTTTGTTTTGATCCGGCAAAACAGGAACTCCGGCGTATTTCGCACTTTTCGGCCAGTGTCACCGCCGCTCCCAATGACCTGATATATTCCCTGCTGGTCGATCGTTCGGGCATGTTGTGGATCGGCACCTACCTGGGCGGTTTGCATGCCTATTTATCCCCCCAAAAGAAATTTGAACTTTTTCAACAAGCCGAAGGAACCACCGGGGAGGTCTATGCCGTTTTTGAAGATCAGGCAAAAAATAGCTGGCTGGGGACAGGCAACGGCCTGGAAGTATATGATGCCGAAGGCAAACTCCGCTGGCAAAGCGAAGATGAAGTAGCCGCCATCATGCAGGATCGCCGGGGCAATATCTGGCTGGGAACATTGGGAAACGGCCTGAAGATGTGCGAAAAGGGCAGTTTCTGGCCTCCGAAGGAAGTCGATATCGCGCTTCCGCCAGACGATTTTTCCCTTTTAGGCGGCATCAATGCCCTGCTTGAAGACCAGCAGGAGCGGATATGGATCGCGACCCTGGAGGGAATCATCCTCACAGATCTGGAAGGCAAGCTTTTGGCGCGTTTTGGAGAGGATGCCGAAGACAGTCTGCGCCTGGACAAGGAGGAAGTACACTGCCTTTTTATGGATCAAAAGGGAAGCATTTGGATGGGCACTGACGGAGGATTGCGCTTTTTTGACAAAAAGATATCTCCGCTCAGCATCGCTTCCGAAGCGGGAGAGGTACTGGACAACTCAGCGGTTTATGCCGTGGAGGAGGATGCGAAAGGCAACCTGTGGGTTGCGACAGCAGAAGGACTGGTGCAAATTTCTTCGGATAAAAAGGCCGCCAGGCTGATCACAACCTCTGACCGGGATGCCAGTTCTCAGCTTTATGGGCTGCTTTTTGACGCCCAGGGCGATCTTTGGGCAAGTAACAAAAAAGGCCTTTGGCGACTCAAAACGGGGGATATTGACGAGGAAGTCAGCCTGGTGACTTATTTGGCTCAGGATGGCGAGCTGCCCTGCGATGCTTTCAATTTTGGTGCGTACCACCGCACGGCGGATGATCGCCTGATCTTCGGTTGCGAAGAAGGAGCCGTTGTTTTCCGTTCGGAAGAAGTGTGGCAAAATGTTTTTGCGCCGCCTGTGGTCATCAACAGCTTTCAGATTGGTCTGGAAGAAGTAGACTTCCGCGATCCCGAAAGCCCGCTTCGTCAGCATATATCCCAAACCCGCAAAATCGTGCTTCCCCCCGGTCTGTACCGGATTACGTTGGGCTATACCGCCCTCAATTTTATCCATCCCGAAGCCAATCACTTTCGCTACAAAATGGAGAAAGTGGACAAAGAATGGATCTATGACCGTGGCAATCAGCTCGCGGAATATCCGCTGAGTTCCGGCAACTATGTCTTCCATCTGCAGGCCGCCAACAACGATGGGGTGTGGAATACAGAAGGCACCCGCCTTGAAATCGTGATTCAGCGACCTTTCACCCAAACCATTTGGTTTTACCTGATCTGCCTGCTGCTGCTGGCAGTGTCGGTGGTGCTTTTTGTCCGATTTCGGACGCGCCGCCTGGAGCAGACCCAGCGCAAGCTGGAGGAGAAAGTGGCCCTGCGCACGGAGGAGGTAAATCGAAAAAATGTGGTACTCGAAAAAACCCTCAACGAACTCAAAGAGGCGCAAACCCAGCTCGTAGAGCAGGAAAAGATGGCTTCCCTTGGTCAGCTCACCGCGGGCGTCGCCCATGAGATCAACAACCCCATCACCTTTGTCAGCGGCAATATCACCCCGCTCAAGCGGGATATATCCGAAATGATGGAGATTCTGAAAGGCTATGAAGAAGAAGTGGAAAGCCAGGGGCTATCGGAAAAATTTGAGCGCGTAGCGGAGCTGAAATCCAGACTGGATTATGAGTTTTTGATACAGGAAATCAAGCAATTGCTTGAGGGGATATCCGAGGGCGCGGAGCGCACCGCTGAGATCGTGCGCGGCCTGCGCAACTTCTCCCGCCTCGATGAGGACGTCCTCAAACTCGCCAACGTCAACCAGGGCATAGAATCTACCCTCCTCCTGCTCCGTTCGGAGCTCAAAGACCGCATCGAGATCGTCAAAGACATGCCCGAAATGCCCGATATCCACTGCTATCCCGGCAAACTCAATGGCGTCTACATGAACATCCTCACCAACGCCATGCAGGCCATTGAAGGCCCCGGCACTATATACATCACCACCCGCCACCTCGGCAAGCAAGTTCAAATCAGCATCCGCGACACCGGCAAAGGCATGAGCGAAGAAGTGCAAAAACGCATCTTCGAGCCCTTCTTCACGACCAAAGACGTAGGCTTCGGCACCGGCCTGGGCCTGTCGATCACCTATGGCGCGATCGAGCAGCATAAGGGGAAGATAAGCGTGAAGAGTAGGCTGGGGGAGGGGACGGCGTTTGAGATATTGTTGCCGGTGTAGGGGGGGGGAACTCACCCCGCTGCGCCTTTGGCTCCGCTGCCCCTCTCTTGGGAAGAGAGGGGCACGTAGGCGTTTGGAACGCCAGCTTAGCCTGCGCATTGGCGCAGGGCTATCCGCAAAAATGAAATTTTTGCAGAAAGCCCCCTCTCTTGCCAAGAGAGGGGGTTTGGGGGTGAGTTCACAACCCAAAACGGGGTGAGTTCACAGCACAAAAACAGAATCAAGTTCACAACAAAATAACAAAATCATGACCTACGAGGCCATCAAACAATTCGCCAGAAACCTCCGCAAAAATCAAACGCCAGCAGAAGCTATCTTCTGGGAAAAGGTTCGAAACCGAAGGCTTGCAGGCAAAAAAATCAACCGCCAATTCGTCATTCAGCATGAAAATATCATGGGCAATCGGCGATTCTTTATCGCAGATTTTTATTGCCATGAGCAAAGGCTGATAGTGGAAATTGATGGAGGCATCCATGCACAGGTAGAGCAAATGGAATATGATCGAATCCGGGAAGATATCCTGGAGGAAATGGGATATAAAATCATTCGCTTTACGAATGAGGCGGTTTTGGAGGATTGGGGGAGGGTGGACGTGGCCTTGAAAGCTGCTTTGGAAGGGGAGTTGGAGTTGTGAGAACTCACCCCGCTTCCCTTCGGCAAGCTCATGGCAGGCTGTCTTCGACTCCGCTCTTGGGAAGAGAGGGGCACGTAGGCGTTTGGAACGCCAGCTTACCCTGCGCATGGCGCAGGGCTATCCGCAAAAATGAAATTTTTGCAGAAAGCCCCCTCTCTTGCCAAGAGAGGGGGTTTGGGGGTGAGTTCACAACCCAAAACGGGCTAAGTTCCCAACACAAAACAGACCAAGCCCCCAACCCAAAAAATCCCTATTTTTGCTCCCATGACCCCCATTCACACCGAGCATCTCACCGATGCCCTACACTTCAACATGATCCACATCGAAGGAGGAGAATTCGATATGGGTAGTGAAAGTGCGGAAGCACTTTCAAGGGAAAAACCCATCCATCGTGTACAGTTAGATGATTTCTACATGGCAGAATTTCCTGTTACCCAGGAAGTCTGGAGAGAAGTGATGAAAGAAAATCCTTCTCCATCCTATTTCACAGGAGACAGACGCCCTGTAGAACAAATTTCCTGGTACGATGCCATTGAATTTTGCAATGCTCTGAGTGAAAGGCAAGGGTTGAAGCCAGTTTATGAAATTGATAAGGAGACAAAAGATCCGAATAATACCCATCAACTTGATGAGTTAAAGTGGTTGGTCACCATCAAGGATCAAGCTAATGGCTATCGCCTGCCCACAGAGGCAGAGTGGGAGTACGCCGCACGAGGAGGAAAATATAGCAAAGGCTACTTATATGCTGGCAGCAATAAACTCAAGGAAGTAGGTTGGTATGCTGAAAACAGCGATAGAGAAACCAAGCATGTAGGTCAATTGCAGCCTAATGAGCTTGGCTTATTTGAGATGAGTGGGAATGTGTTTGAGTGGTGCTGGGACTGGTTTGATAGTGATTATTACAAGGAATGTGCTAGTAAAACGCTAGAGAAAAACCCTGGAGGTCCTGGAGAAGGTGACGGCCGCGTCATTCGTGGCGGCATCTGGGGCGGCGATCCGCGGGGCTGTCGCTCCACGTTTCGCGGCAACTTCTGGCCGTACTACCGGCACGACGATCTCGGCTTTCGCCTTGTCTTGTCCCCCAGTCAGTTGGTAGTCGATCCTGCCTTCCTGTGAGCAGGCGAGTCTCTCTGGTCAGCCCGAGCGGCGGAGAGGAACGGAGCCGGCGAGGGATGAAAAGAGAGACGAGCTTTCCGATTTTTTTGCTTTGGCAAGAAAAGATGGGATGTTTGCTACATGCAAATCAAAATATTCACCATACCCATCCTTGGCGGAGAAGCACTTAATGAAGAGATGAATCGCTTTCTTCGCGCCAAAAAGGTGCTCCAGGTCGAATCTCAACTCGTTCAACATGACCAAGGGGGCTTTTGGAGCTTTTGTGTTCGATATGTGGAGCAAGTTTATGAGTCTCCTGCCCAAAAAGGGAAAGTCGATTATAAAGAAGTGCTGGATAAAGCAAGCTTTGAGCGCTATTCCAAACTCAGAGAACTTCGCAACAGACTTGCGCAGGAAGAAGCGATTCCCGCCTTTGCCATTTTTTCGAATGAGGAGTTGGCAGGATTGGCGAAGCTTCAACGTATTACTTTGTCCAATATGAAAAGTATTAAGGGGATTGGGGATAAGAAGGTAGAAAAATATGGGCAGTATTTTGTGACGGAGCCTTTAAATGAAAAGAGCCAATAACCTCATCCAGGCCATCAGCGATCCTGACAACCTCCGCTGGGCATTCTTGAAAGCCAAAAAAGGAAAAAGCAATACAGCCCAGGTAGAAGCCTTTCGCCAAGATCTTGATACAAATCTACTTGAATTACAAAAGCAAATCCTCCAAGGCCCCCTGGAAGTTGGCGCCTATACCTATTTCAAAATCTTTGATCCCAAGGAGCGGGAAATTTGTGCGAGTACCTTTCGCGAAAATGTCCTGCACCATGCCATCATGAATATTTGTCATGACCACTTCGAGCGCAAACAAATCTTTGATAGCTATGCCAGCCGAAAAGGAAAAGGCACGTATGCTGCGGTTGAGCGCGCTCAGCATTTCACCCGGAAATATAGCTGGTTTCTCAAACTGGATGTGCGCAAATTCTTTGACAGCATCCACCATGAAGTTGTCAAGGCACAGCTGCGGCGGATGTTTAAAGACAGCAGACTGCTGGAAATCCTGGATCAAATCATAGATAGCTACGAGAGCAGCCCCTTGCGAGGCGTTCCCATCGGTAATTTGACCAGTCAATACTTCGCCAACCATTATTTAGCAGGCCTCGACCACTACATCAAAGAAGTACTTCAAATCAAAGCCTACGTCCGCTATATGGATGATATGGTCCTTTGGCATAATGAAAAAGCTGTCTTGAAAGAGGCACATGAAGCTATCTGTGCATTTGTAGAAAACAACCTCCGCTGTGAACTCAAGCCCGAAGTACTCCGAAAAACCAAACTGGGGCTTCCCTTTCTGGGGTATATGATCCATCCCCATCATATTCGTCTGACAGCACGCAGCAAACGCCGCTTTCTTCAAAAAATGAAAAAACTGATGGAAAAACACCAATCTGGTGAGTGGAGCGAAAGCGAATGTCAGAGACGGGCCCAATCTCTATTGGCTTTTACCCAACATGCGGATAGTCATTTTTTAAGAAAAAAGTTACTTTCGTACACGGACACTACTGATACCCAATGAACAAAATACATACTGAGCACCTGACAGATAAGCTAAGATTCAATATGATCCTGGTCGAAGGGGGTAAATTTATGATGGGGGCAGAAGAGGGCGGGGATGATGACGAAAGACCAGTTCATCAAGTCGATCTTGATAGTTTTTGCATAGGCGAATTTCCTGTAACCCAGGATATCTGGTGTGAAGTAATGAAGGAAAATCCTTCCCCATCTTATTTCGAGGGAGACAGACGCCCTGTAGAGCAAATTTCCTGGTATGATGCCATCGAATTTTGCAATGCACTCAGCAAAAGGCAAGGTTTGAAAGAAGTATATACCATAGATAAAAAGACAAAAGACCCAAACAATAACAATGAAAATGACGAATTGAAGTGGTTAGTCACATTAAATGACACCGCAAATGGCTATCGCTTACCTACAGAAGCAGAATGGGAGTTCGCCGCACGCGGAGGAAAGCATAGCAAAGGCTATCTCTATGCAGGCAGCAATAAGCTGAAAGAAGTAGGGTGGTATGGTGAAAATAGTGATAGGGAAACCAAACATGTGGGCCAGCTACAACCTAATGAACTGGGCTTGTTTGATATGAGTGGGAACGTGTATGAATGGTGTTGGGACTGGTTTGATAATGAGTACTATAAGGAATGTGCTAGTAAAACGCTAGAGAAAAACCCTAGAGGTCCTAGTGTAGGTGTCTCCCGCGTCCTTCGTGGCGGCCTCTGGGACTTCGATCCGCAGGACTGTCGCTCCTCGTATCGCTACTTCCTCTGGCCGCTCAACCGGGACTTCGATCTCGGCTTTCGCCTTGTCTTGTCCCCCAGTCAGTTGGCAGTCGATCCCGCCTTCCTGTGAGCTAACGAATCCTCCGAAGTCAGCTCGAACGGCGGAGAGGAACGGAGCCTGTGAGGGCTGATATCGGAGGATGAGAGAAACCAATTCAAAAAGTCCTAACTTCGCCGAAGGATATCCATCGAAAGGTGACAACCGCGTCATTCGTGGCGGCAACTGGGACAACGATCCGCAGAACTGTCGCTCCACGTATCGCAACAACAACTGGCCGAACAACCGGAACAACAATCTCGGCTTTCGCCTTGTCTTGTCCCCCAGCTCACAGGAAGGCTGGATGGCTGCCTCTGAACAGATGGAATCCCGTCCTTAGGACAAAAATTGCGATCCAAAAAGATCGCATTAGCAGCAGTATTAGTAACTCAATAGTCGTACTTGTACTCCGTACGCGTACTTTCTTCTAGCGAAAGTCCTGCTGCTTCTTTACATTTGTATAACACATACATTTCCAACATCGCTAATATCCAATCGCCTATACTATGAGCGCCATCCTCGAACAACTCAATACACAAGCCAGTTCAGAGCCTCAAGTTACTGACCTTATTTGGTACAGTAATAAGAATACCTATCAGCGGGATCAGCAAGGGCGTTTGATAGGACTCAACCTCTGTGGGCAGCAGCTTACGGACCGGCAAGCCCAGACCATCTTTGAGGAGGAAGACTTGTCGGCGCTTCAATCGCTGAATCTTAGTGAAAACGCATTGACGGAATTGGTGATACCTGCGGAGGCGGCTTTGCTTCGCCATATTATTGTTAGTGAGAATAGTTCGCTGAAGCGTTTTTCATTTGAAGGTGCCTTACCTCTTTTAGAAACATTACATGCCAGCGAATGTGCGATAGAGCGTTTTGAATTACCTGATGGGATGGAAAATCTTCGTGTTCTGGATATGCGCAAGAACAAGCTTGCCGAAGTGACAATAGGCGGAAATTGCCCCCAACTCCAAAGTTTGCATGTGGGATCGAATGAATTGACACGTTTTAGTTTGCCTGCGGGTTTCGGCGAGTTATTGTATTTGTACCTATTGGATAATCAGATTGAAGAGGTGATTATCCATTCAAACTTGCCTAAAATTCATACCCTGCATCTTCGAAATAACCAGCTACAGAAGCTCCCAGGCAACTTACTCTTTTTTGAGAATTTGGAGACTTTGTATCTGCATAATAATCCCTTACCAGATATTCCTAAGGCTTCTATTTCAAATGACGAAAGGGGAAACTCATGGAGTGGGGTAAAAAGCTTTTTGCAAGAAGCGAAGAAAGGGACAATCATCAATGATCGGGTAAAGATCATTATCGTTGGAAATGGGCGGGTAGGTAAAACATCGCTTTTTAAGCGATTGAAAGACATCCCCTTTAACAAAAAAGAAAAGTACACGCATGGGGTTCAGTTGGGAATGTTAGAAAAAGACAACCTACCCGATGTAAAGACAGCATCTCTCCAGGCAAATGTCTGGGATTTTGGCGGCCAGGAGATTTTTTATGCTACCCATCAGTTTTTTCTTAGTGAAGAAGCGCTGTATATTTTGGCCTGGACAGATGAGGAAAATGTAAAGGAACACCGGGAGCGGGATAAGGAAATCCTTCCTTTTGATGAGATATGGCGTAGCCGTGAATATTGGCTGGAAAATATTCGCTTGCATGGGAAAAATAGCCCTGTGCTGATGGTGCAAACACATTGCGACCAGAAAACAATTCCCCTTAATCAGGAATCATATAATCAGAAACCCTATTTCGCCGAATGCCTTGATTTCAGTGCCGCCAAAGACTATGGCTTACCCAAACTCAAAGATGTTATTTCATCCAGACTCAATCAGGCCATTCCATTCTTAGGGAAAGAATTTCCGATTACTTACGATTCCGTCATTCAGGAAATTGAGAAGGAACGGAAAACCAATCCTACCATTACCCTTGATAAATTTTACCTCATCTGTAGCCTAGGCGATATCGATAAAGGCGGTGAGGATGAGTTGTTGGCCTTTTTGAACAGAGCTGGAATCGTGGTGTATTTCGATGTGCCCCAATTAAAGGAAGTTGTTTACATAGATCCGGACTGGCTGACCAATCAGGTCTATAGCCTGATCAATAATGACCTGAAGGCTTTCAAAGGCAGAATAACGCCAGCTTATCTTGAAAAAATATTCCTCAAATACACACCCATAGAGCGAGAACAATTCCTGGAGTTGCTCCAACGATTTGAATTGATTTTCGAAGAAGAAAATGATTCGGAAACTGTTTACATCGCGCCACAGTATCTGCCAGATAAGCTTGAAGGGGAGGCTAGAATATTCTTTGAAAGCTATCTGGAAGACATGAAACATGCCTTTACCTTTCGTTTCTCGAAGTTTATGCCCGACAATGTGATGATCAACTTTGTGAGTCGTTACGGTCCTTCTTCCCGAAAGATTTATTGGAAGCATGGGCTGTTTTTAAGAAGCTCAACGGGCGCAAAAGGGATCGTTCGCTACGAAGAAAAGAAGAAAAGCCTTCATGTGTTTACGAATGCTACTGAAAGCCAAGGGGCATTCCAACAGGAGATTTTACAGACATTTATAAAACTAAGCAAAAATGCAGATGCAGAACTATCACTTGATGGTCAGGTATTTGTTTCCTGGCAGGAATTGCAAAACCAGCAAAAGCTGGGGAATAAAAATATGTTGGCGATCGATGGAGAAACCAAAGTAGCAATTCAGGATTTTGAAGTACTACAGGGTATGGGGCAACATCAAGAGTCATTTCGTGGAGCTAGGAAAATTCAACAACTGAAGGAGGAAAATTCAAGTGCTCAGCCGCAAGAAGTTAAAATTATATCACAGTCAACAATTCCTTCATCAACTAAGATCCCCTCTAAAACTAAAATTTTATACATCGCAGCTAATCCTACAAATGAGTCACGACTTCAAACTGATAAAGAACATCGTGTGCTGAAAGCAGTATTTGAACGCGGTAAAATGAGAGAAAAATTTGAGTTTTTACCCTCCCAATTTGCTGTCACCATTACAGAATTGATAAAAGCTTTGAATGCCAAGCCTGAAATAGTTCATTTTTCAGGACATGGAGGAAGAAAGGGTATTTATATTACTGATGAAAACAATAATGCCCAACAATTAAATGCAGCGGCCTTGAAGAGGATATTCTCCAGACTTACAGGAGCTACCCGATTTGTCTTGCTAAATGCCTGTCTTACAGCAGAAAACGCGAGGGAAATATCAAACTTTGGGATGTATGTGGTGGGGAATAATATGCCGATTTCGGATAAAGGAGCGATTAGTTTTTCTAAAGGCTTATACAACGGGCTAGGAGAAGGAAAGGACTTTCGGGAAGCATATGATGATGCGATTATTACCGTATTAGCTGATAGCCCACAAGATGCTGAGGTAATTGAAGTTTGGAAAGACGGGAAAAAACTAGCATGGTAAACGATTTATTTTTTTTTAACATGCTCACTCATATCCATATCCAAGAATTACCCAATGGTATTTCCTTTCCCATGTGCCTTGTGAAGGGCGGCACCTTCCTCATGGGCAGCGAAGCCCCCGAAGCCTGGGATCGTGAAAAACCCATCCACCAGGTCCAATTGGACAATTTCTACATCGGCCAATTTCCGGTCACGCAAGCTGTTTGGAAAGCAATCATGGGTGCGAACAATAACCCTTCCTATTTCAAAGGCGACCAACGGCCGGTAGAAACAGTAAGTTGGGAAGATTGTCGGAAGTTTATCCTAAAACTGAATCAGGAAGTAAAAGACAGCTTATTTCCTGGCTATGCCTATCGTCTACCCACAGAAGCGGAATGGGAGTATGCTGCCAGAGGTGGGCAGTTAAGTAAGGGGTATAGCTATGCGGGGAGTAATAAATTGAAAGAAGTGGGCTGGTACGCCGAAAACACTGATGGCGAGACCAAGCATGTAGGTCAGCTTCAACCTAATGAGTTGGGGCTTTATGATATGAGTGGGAATATATTTGAGTGGTGTTGGAATAGATATGTTGGATATCAACAAAATACTAGCGAATTCTTGATGAAAAACCATGGAGGTTTAGAAATGAGTGACTGGCGCGTCTTACGCGGCGGATACTGGAGTATCACTTCTCTGAATTGCCGTTCCACTTACCGCGATAAGGGCAGGTTGGACTATCAGGACAACCATTTAGGCTTCCGTCTAGTCTTGTCCCCCTCCAAGATTTGATCCGAGGTCAGCAGAGAGCTGACCAGAGGGAGGAGTTCTGGGTTTTTGAGCCTGCTCAGGAATGAGGTCAAATGGCTATATGCCAATTTCCCTTTTCGTTGGGACATTTTGCAACTGTCCCAACCATATCAAACAGTTTTCAACTGTTATCTCAACTGAAAAAATCTCATTTTTCTTTTCCAGTGGGAACGGCTGCAAGTCGTTCCCACAATGTACCTGCAAAAATGAAATTTTTGCACACGAAACTTCCCCCTCTTTGCCTCAGAGAGGGGGAAAAGAAGGGGGGTGAGTCCACAGCTACCGAACAATAACCCGCTCCGCCCTAACCCGTTCCCCATCCACCCCCAAAACCACCAAATACGTCCCTTCGGCTAACGCCCCTGCCCCATCAAAAACAAGCTTATGCTTTCCCGGAGAAAACCACCCATCAGCAACTACAGCCACCTTTCTGCCCTCCAAATCAAAAACCTCCAGGGTGATCTTTGAGGCCTTCTCCAACCTCAAATTAAAATACACCCGATCCACCACCGGATTCGGATACACCGCCATCGGCGATGAGAGAATTCGATCCGCAATCCCTCCGGTATTCGCACCCGAATCCGGACACACACAGGCCTGCCTGCGGATGTCCCGCCGAAACATCGGCCAGGCCGGCCCGCTACCCGGCCCCACAGAAATGGCGTAAGCACGCCCATAATTCCCCTGAATATTCGGGTATTTCGCCTGGCCTCCGACGACAAAGACGTCGAGATCGCCGTCGAGATCGAAGTCGGCGATAAGGGGTCCATGATCTATTTCGAGGGTATCGCCATAATGCGCCTGCAAGTCAATGGACCATTGCTCCGAGCCATCGGGGCCGTGCAGGCCGATGAGCTGCCCTTTGCTTGTCCCAAAGACAATATCGAGCGTATCATCGCCATTGAGGTCGCTGATGGCCACGCCACGGAAGGATTGACCATAACTGGGGATGGTATAGCTCCATTTGAATTGGCCTGTATGGCTCAGGCAAACCACCGTCCAGGCATCAATCATGATGATGTCAAGGAAGCCGTCTTTATCGACATCGGCGATAGAGGTAGGCGCGCCGATGTAAAAAGGATTGGCACGGCTATATTGCCAGGCAAGGCTACCATCCTCGGAGTTGAGGCAGTAGACTGTGCCGTCATAAGAGCCGATCACGATTTCATTTTTTCCATCTCCGTCCAGGTCAGCATAGGAAGCGCCATGGTACATGACATGGCCAGGCAGGCTGCTGGTCCACAGCGTATCACGCGTATCAGAGCGAAAGCAAAAAATGCGATGATCGCTGCCAAAATTCCAGTTAGCAACGATAAAATCAGGTACAGTATCCTGGTTGACATCCATCACGATGGGCGCTGTTTGTATCCAGGAATTGAGGTCTACGGGTAGTTCCCAGGCTTTTGAACCGTCATGGTTCAGGCAGAGCACATATCCGCCAAATTCTCCATGGATGATTTCCATTTCGGGATCATTGTCCAGGTTGGCGATGACGGGAGGGGAGTCTGAGCCTCGCATGGGAGTGCTCCATTGTTGGCGGCCCGTATAGCCGTTGAAGCAAAATGTGGTAGGATTACAGGAGCCTGGGATGATCACATCCAGGGTATCATCACCATTGATATCGTAGATGGTGGGGGCGACATCTCCGCAGCCTCCCAGGTCCTTTTTCCAGTGAAGAGAACCATCATGGGCATTGAGGCAGTGTGCCCAACCGTCATTTCGGTAGGTGCTGAATACAATCTCCAGCGTATCGTCCATGTCCAAATCCGCCGCCGCTGCCTGGCCAAAAGCGGCATCGTCGACATCATACCACCACATGATTTGTGGAGTTTGGGCTTTTGTCATTTTCCCCAGGAAAATCAGGCAAGAAATGAAGGCGAAAAGGGAGCGTAGGTTTTTCATTGCACACAGTTTTATAAGCTCAATATACCCTTTTATAAAATGGAGCGCCAATCCAGAAAACCACTTTATCAGCTTGCTCAGACAATTTGACACTCCCGCTGACAGTTATGATGAGTTAGGTATGGCAGAATTCTGTCACATTGTCATTTTTTCTGAAATTGGTATATGACTTGAATATTTACAGCTACAATAATCATTGTTTAACCTTAAAATTTTGAGTCATGTTAACAGTAAAAAAGAATTTGCTTCCAACTGTCTCAAAGCTTTTTGAAGACGATTGGAATTCCATGCTAAACTGGAATAACCACCATTTTTCCGGTTCAAGGGCCGCTTTTCCTCCCGCCAACATCAAGGAATCGGCTGAGGCATTCCAGGTAGAAATGATCCTTCCGGGCATGAGTAAAGAAGATATTCAGGTAGAAATTGCGAATAATCTTCTCCTTGTCAAGGGTGAAAAAAAGCTGAATACAGAGGAGCAGGAAACGGAAAACTACACCCACCAGGAATTTTCCTACCAGACATTTCAGCGTTCCTTTAACCTGAATCACAACCTTATCGATACAAATCTGATAGAGGCGAAGTGTGAGAATGGGATGCTCATCCTGACCTTACCCAAAAAGGAGGAAGCGAAAGAAAAACCACCAAGGATTATCAGTATTTCTTAATCTGTATTTGCCTTAGTCATGCTTTACGAAGGGGTTTTTCCCCTTCGTAATATTGATTTTCTCTATTTTATAACCCCAAATGATACGATAAAGATGAACAAAAACCTTTTTTATTCAGGCTTAATTGCTATCGTAATTAGCCTGGGCAGCATGGGCTTATTTGCAAGCCTGTATAAAAATGAAAAAACGATAAAAGTAGAACACGTGCAGGCCACACCTGCCCAAAGGGCCCTATATTCGGTAGATCAGGATGGAAATATAGTCCCGCTTGATTTCAATCAAACAGCAGAAAAAGTGCTGGAGACGGTAGTCTATATCAAATCCACTCAGCTTTATAGTGCTTCCTCCCAACCACATTCATACCCAAACATCCCGGCACCTTTTCGCGATTTTTTCGGAGAGGAATTTGACAGCTTTTTTGGTCCGCGCTTTCGCTTTGAGACTCCCCGCTCAGCTCCCGGACAATCACCCGCCAGGGTGGGGACTGGCTCTGGAGTGATCATCAGTGAAGACGGCTATATCGTGACCAACAACCACGTCATCGCAAATGCGGATGATATCGAGGTGACCTTGCACGATAACCGTAACTATAAGGGAACGGTCATCGGAACAGACCCTTCTACGGATCTGGCGTTGATTCAGATCAAGGAAAAACAGCTGCCTAAGCTAGCTTTTCGTGATGCCGATGATGTCAAGGTAGGGCAATGGGTTTTGGCTGTGGGTAATCCCATGGGACTCAATTCTACGGTCACGGCAGGCATCGTAAGTGCCAAAGGAAGGAGTATCAATATACTGAAGGACAAATATGCGGTTGAAAACTTCATCCAGACTGATGCTGCCATCAATCCTGGCAACAGCGGTGGAGCCCTGGTCGACCTGGATGGTAGCCTTATAGGCATCAATACAGCCATTGCCAGCCCTACGGGCACTTTTGCTGGCTATGGTTTTGCTGTTCCCTCAGATATAGTGGAGAAAGTTGTCAGGGACCTGTTGGAATATGGCGTGGTTCAACGCGGCGTTCTGGGAGTTATGATCAGGACGGTAGATGGCAATTTGGCTAAAGAAAAGACGCTCAAAATTAACCAGGGAGTATATGTAGATAGTTTGCTTGAAAATAGCGCTGCCGCCAAATCCGGAATCGAGTCCGGGGATGTCATTGTCAAGGTAAATGGCAAAGATATTCACACTTCAGCCGAGCTTCAGGGTGCTATAGCGCAGCATCGACCCGGCGAGGAGGTGACTATAGAAGTCAATCGGGGAGGTCGGCAAATGTCTTTCCAGGTTATTCTGAATAACCCGGAAGGCAATACCAGCCTGGCTACCAAAGAGAAAAGGGAAGTACTTCAGCTCCTGGGAGTTGAGTTGGAGGAGGTAGATAAAGAGCTGGCAAAAAAGCTGGAAATCAAAGGAGGCGTAAAAGTAACTGAACTTTTCCCAGGCAAACTCAAAAGGGAAACCCAAATCCGCAAAGGCTTTATCATCACCAAAGTAGATGGAAAAAGCATCAGGAATGTAGAAGAGGTCGTCAAACTCCTGGAAGAAAAGAAAGGAGGCATAATGTTGGAAGGCGTATACGAAGATGCTTTGGGAGAATTCTATTATGCCTTTGGGCTGTAGGCCGCCAGCAGATCGAAAGCAAATAGCAAATTTTCAATCACCCATAACCTAAAATGATTATGCAATATCAAACAGGATTTCAAAGTTTTCAGCCCGAAGCCCATGATCGTTTAAAAATATGGAATGATATTTTGGTGCAGGCAGCCAAAGACCTGGCCACCTTTACAGAGTATGGAATCTATGCCCGCTTTATATCCTCTTTGGCGCTGAAGTGTGAAGAGTATGAGGGGCTCAAAAATCAAAATAAGTATACCGAAAGGCTGTATATATTGGAAAAGGAAATAGAGGCGGGAATAGAGCATATTTGCAGGACAGCCCATAAAATATGGCAGGAAAAACCTTCAAAAAGGAGGGTTTATTCCAGGGAATTGGATCAAAAACCGCTTCTTTATTCTTAGGATTCCGGGCCCTTTGGGGCAAGGATAAGGTGTGTCCTGTTCAATAGGCCACACCTTTTTGCTTTTGTGAAAAATGGCTAGCTCAAAAAGGTAATCAAAACGCCTGCCGCCACGGCACTGCCAATCACGCCGGAGATATTGCTCGCCATGGCGTATTGCAGGATATGATTCTGCGGGTCTTCCTTCAAGGCTATCTCATTCGCAACGCGCGAAGCCATAGGCACAGCACTGAGGCCGGTAGCGCCGATCAGTGGATTGATTTTCTTTTTGGAAAAAAGGTTATACACCTTCACGGCATAGATGCCGCCTGCCACCGAAATTGCAAAGGCCAAAAAGCCTCCCACCACGATCTTAAGCGTATCGAGGTTGAGAAATGTCTCAGCGGTCATCGTAGCGCCTACGCAGAGGCCCAGGAAGATGGTCGCGGTATTCATGATGCCGCCTGAGGCGGCTTTGTGCAGGCGCTCAGTGATCGCCCCAGACTCCTTGATCAGGTTGCCAAAAAGCAACATCCCGACCAGCGGCGTAGCCGATGGAACCATGATCGACACCAATATGCCCAATACAATTGGGAAAGCAATCTTGACTGCTTTGATGTTTTTGATAGGGGTTTTAGAAGGATAAAGCTTATCCTGCTGGCGCATATTGATCCGCAATTCTTTCTTATTGGTGGTCAGACGAACCACAAATGGAATGATCACGGGCACCAATGCCATATAGGAATATGCCGCAATGGCTATCGGACCCAATAAATCAGGTGCAAGGATGATGGTTGTATAAATGGCCGTAGGGCCGTCAGCACCGCCAATAATGCCCAGGGCACCTGCTTGCTGAATGGTAAATCCCGCTGCCAGGGCAGAGATCATCACGGTAAAAATGCCGATTTGAGCGGCAGCACCAAAGAAGGCCAGGCGCAGGTTGCGCAGCATGGGACCGAAATCGGTCAGTGCGCCCACGCCCATGAAGATGATCGGTGGAAGCAAACCGGTTTTAATCAATGAATAATAGAGAAAGCTCATGATACCCGCTTTTTTGGCTATCGAAGTGATAGGCACAGTAAGCATAAGCTGCTCTTTTTCTTCCACCGCCATCTGTGCCAGGGCACTATAGTCTATATGCAGCACTTCGTGCAAAATATAGTCTACCGTAGCCACATCCATGGCACCGCCAGGAAAGTTGGCAATCAACACCCCAAAGCCGATTGGCACCAGCAAGAGGGGTTCAAACTGCTTGCGGATACCTAAATAAAGCAGCAGCAAAGCGAGAGAAATCATAGCCAGTGAAGCAGGATTTTCTGCAAATCCGCTAAAGGCCGTCATTTCATAAATATTCCGGAGTATTTCCACCTTTGTTTTTCCTTAAAGCCCAAGCCTGTTTTTTCCAAAAAATCAGTTCAATTTGGCGATTACATCATCCTCTTCTACCGTTTTGCCATTGGGCATCAATTCGGCGAGAACACCAGCCTGATCTGCTGCTATAGCATTGTAAACCTTCATGGATTCGATATAGCCTACCACATCGCCTTTGTTGATGGTTTCGCCCACCTTCCTTGCTGTACCCTGAGGGTCTTTGGTGTGGTAAAAAGTGCCTTCCAGCGGTGCTGTCAGTTCTTTCAGGCTGCCACCGACGGCAGCAGGAGCGGATGCCTGTGTCTGTGCAGGAGCGGCTGCTGCACCATTTCCATTGCTTTCGCCATAACTGACATGTACATGGTAATTTTGTCCATTTACATTGATATTCAATGTTTTAGGCTGAGCGTGGCCATTGCCATTGGAGCTGGCTGCTACGGGCGCAGAAGCTTCGCTTTTGCGGTTGGCGAGGTCTTCCTCGAATTCCCTTTTGGCCTGGCCGGACTTAAAAGTCCTGTATTGTGCCGGGTGCATCGCCAATTCGAAGAGTTCCTCTTCGTCTTCGCCCAACTCCCAGCCGTTATCGGCCATTTCCTTGCGGAAAGTATCCAATTCATCAGGATAAAGATCCTGAGGATCCCCATCAAAAAACTCGCGATTTTGCTCTTTGGCCAAAGCGACCAGCTCGGGAGCGAGCTCTCCGGGCAAACGGCCTGAACGGCCCAGCATCATGTCCCAGGTATTGTCATCTACCAGGCTCCAACGTTCCCTGCCTTTGAGCATCTGCATGACGTTCATCAGGGCAACATTTTTGACATATTGGCTAAAAGGAGTCACCAGAGGGGGATAACCCATCATGGGCCAGATATATTCCACCTCGTCAAACAGGCGAATCAACAGTTCATCCTGGCTGATTGGCTCTTTGCCTTTTTTGGCCATCCATTTGTTGAGGCTGGAGAGGTTATTTTCGAGATCTGCCATCAGTGAACCCATCATGCCGCCTGGCAGGCCAGGACCGATCAGCAGCGAATTCATGCGACGGTTATAATCGTCGATATAAAAGCCCAGGAAATCATCCATAAACTCCTGCGAAAGGCTGCGTGCCTTCATATAGGCCTGCATATTGATTTCAGGCAACTCAAAGCCGGCATCCGTCAGCATGGCATGGATGGTCAACAAGTCAGCGTGGCCTGTGCCCCAGCTGAGGGGCTCCATGCCCACATCTATGATGTCTGCACCTGCGCGGGCAGCTTCCAGGCTGGAAGCGACACTGAAGCCAGGTGTCGAGTGTCCGTGATACTGGACCAGCATATGGGGATGGCGCTCTTTGATCGCTTTGACAATCTTTCCTATGGAAACCGGCCGACCGACTCCCGCCATATCTTTGATGCAGATCTCTTCTGTGCCCATCTCGATGAGGTCATCGGCCATTTTGATGAAATAGTCCACTGTGTGGACTTTGGAGTGGGTGATTGACAAACATCCCTGAGAGATCATGCCTGCTTCTTTTGCATAATCAATGGAAAGCTTCAGGTTGCGCACATCGTTGAGTCCGTCAAATGAACGGGAAATATCCGTTCCCTGCGCTTTTTTTACCTGAAACATCATTTTTCGGATGTCTTTGGAGACAGGCGTCATGCGAATGCCGTTGAGGCCTCTTTCCAGCATTTGAGTTTGGATGCCTGCATCCCGAAGGGGGCGGGTCCACTGGCGTACAGCCTGGTTGGGGTCCTCCCCATAGAGCAGGTTGATTTGCTCAAATCCGCCTCCATTGGTCTCTACCCGGGCAAAGCAGCCCATTTCGACTATCGCTTCCGAGAAGCGTACCAATTGTTCTACATGTGGCATGTATTTGCCAGAGGATTGCCACATATCACGATATACCAGACACAGTTTGATCTTGCGAGACATATTGTTCAATTATTTTTTTTCGATGGAAGTGATTTTCCCTTTTCCTTCTGTGAGCATTTCCACAGCTGCGGTGAGGACGGCCATGTGCTCAGCTGTGATAGCTGGAGTAGGGCTTTCTGCTTTGGGCCTGACCGTCTCAGGCATATAGCGGTTGACTATTCGGATAAGGGCGTTACCGCTCACAACCACAAAGGACAGGATCAAAAAAACCGTGCCCATGCCAATCCCCAGGAGTTGTAAAGCCATTGAAAAATCTGCACTCATTTGATTATGCTTAATTTTTGAAGGCGGAAAGATAACGAATAAAGTGAAAGCAAAAAAAAACGGTACGCAGGAAGCGTACCGTTCAAAAATCATTGGATTTTTTATTTTTTTACCACTGACCCTTTTCGTCGACTTCAATTTTTTCGACTACTGAGCCGTCTTCTCCTATCTCGGTGAGCAACTCCTCTTCCCTGTAGATATTGCCTTGATACTCACTGTCTCCAAAGGCAAGGATGGGGTAGAAGATGAATCCCAGAAAAGTCATTCCTAAGCCAAAAGCTGCGGGCTGGCCAAATTTTTTGGCAATATCAATGTTGGTTGCTATCAAAATAATGATGTTCACAATAGGAATCAGCATCAGCAACATGGTCCATCCCGAGCGACCTGCCATTTTGAAGTGGAGGTAGAGGTTATAAAAAGGAATAAACATGCCCCATCCCGGTAATCCGGCCTTTTCCAAAACTCTCCAATAAGAGGCTATCATGAAAATGATAAAGGCAAGTTGGAATAATCCCAATGAAGCTAATATAGCAGATCCCATTTTTTTATTTGTTTATAGTTGTGTGATAGTTTTTTTTCATCTCAATTTACGGAGAAGTCACTTTGGGGATGTGTGCTTTCGACGAAATGGTGGTTTTTGTCTGCGAATGTGGAGGAGGGGACGCAGACCACGCGGATTTTTATGATTTCGGATGTTAAAAGAGAAAGAAGATGAATTCAGAACAGTTTCGGAAGTATGGCCATGAGATGGTGGATTGGATGGCGGATTATCTGGAAAATATCAGAGAGTATCCCGTCCGCTCCCAGGCAAAGCCTGGGGAGATATTCAAGCAATTGCCAGATGCGCCTCCGGCGCAGGGAGAGCCCTACGAGCAGATTTTTGCTGATTTTCAGCAAATCATCCTGCCGGGCATGACCCACTGGCAAAGCCCGAACTTCTTCGCATACTTTCCTGCCAACGGCAGTTATCCTTCTCTGCTTGCAGAGATGCTCACAGCGAGCATGGGCGCGCAATGCATGATCTGGGAGACATCGCCTGCGGCGGCAGAGTTGGAAGAAAAATGCATGAACTGGCTGCGCGATATGTGCGGTTTACCCGCCTCATGGACAGGCGTTATCCAGGACACGGCCTCTACGGCCACGCTGACGGCTTTGCTCAGCGCCCGCGAGCGTGCTTCCAACTTTGGCGTCAATCGAAAAGGATTTTCGGGTCAGGAAAAATACAGGATTTATTGCTCTTCTGAGACGCATTCCTCCATCGAAAAAGGGGTGAAAATCGCTGGGATGGGCGCTGAAAACCTTGTCAGGATTCCCGTGGATGAAAAACTCGCCATGCGCGCAGACGCGTTACAGGCAGCGATAGAAGCCGATCTGGCCGCAGGCTTTTTTCCTCTGGCGGTGGTCGCCTCCCTGGGCACGACTTCTACCACGGCGATGGACCCCCTCGCGGAGATCGGACCGATCTGTGCTGCGCACAATATTTGGCTGCATGTGGATGCAGCCTATGCCGGAACCGCCTTCCTGCTGCCCGAGCAGCGGCATTGGCTCCGCGGCATCGAAGCGGCAGACAGCTATGTCTTCAATCCCCATAAATGGATGTTTACCCACTTTGACTGCTCTGCATATTTCGTCAGAGACCCTGACTTGCTGGTCAATACCTTCAGCATTTTGCCTGAATACCTCAAGACGGGCACCCTCGGCCAGGTAAATGATTACCGTGATTGGGGCATACCGCTGGGGCGGCGTTTTCGCGCGCTGAAGTTGTGGTTTGTGATCCGCAGCTATGGCGTGGAGGCTTTGCAGGCGCGCCTGCGCGAGCATATCGCGATAGCGGAGGAGTTGGAAGGATGGATCGAAGATCATCCGGATTTCGAGCTGATGGCGCCACGTTCATTGAACCTGGTGTGTTTTAGGTGCGTTGCCCGGCACTCGGAAGTGCCTCATAAGGCTGATTTGGATGCATTCAATGCATCTTTGATGAAGCGACTCAATGACAGCGGTAAGCTGTACCTGACTCACACCAAAATTGGTGGAAAATACGCCATTCGCATGGTGACAGCGAATACGCGTTTGACGCGGGAGGATGTGGTGGAGGCCTGGAAGAGGATTTGTGAGACGGCGGAGGAGGATGAGAGGATTAAAGAAAATTAGTAACTTTGGTAGGAGAATTATTTTTTATGAAAATCACAAAAATTATCATCAAAGGCTGGCGCCAATTTCAGGATTTTGAGCTGGATTTGACTTATCCAACCGGGCATGTGCGGGAAGGGGAGCCTTTGGATCAGGTGTGCTTTATTGGGCAGAATGGTACGGGGAAGTCGACGATTTTGGAATTTTTATTTGAGCATCTAAAAAGCGGATTTAATCTTCCTCTTCGAAATTATAAAGAATGCCCATTCATTGCCTTAAAAATTACAATAGGAGACAAAAATCTATTTTATGTGAATTGCCTAATTGGTGGTTCGGGTAATACTTCTTATTCCGTTTATTATTTATCTGAAAATATTGAGGAGATTCCAGATTGGCCTAATAAATTTTTTAAGAACATATATGATAACGGATTTAACCCTGATATTAACTTAAAAAGATATAGGCTTCAGTATGACAAAAACTGGCATTTTAATAACAATTCGAATGATTTATTAGCTTATGTTCCTTCTGAAAGTGAAAATAATTATTACAGTAAAATCCAAGATGTGCCAGAAACGGCTTTGGCTGAAGCTCTAAATATTTTCAATGATTATCAGTTTTTACATGTCATTTCTTCCGACACAATAGAGGAATTCTGGGAACTATTAATTTACCACCAAAAGAAGCTGGAAAACGACTTCCGCGAATATGAGGCAAAGTTAGAGAATCAAGATAAAACTGTTAGGCAGGTTCGCGAAGAATTTGAAAGAAACCATCCCCGGATTCTCCAAAGTCTGGCGGAACTCTGGAATAATATTCTGGGAAAAGCAGGGTTGGAGTTTGACTATGAAGGGGCAAAAAACCCAATCCAATTAACAGAAAATCTTAAAGCATATATTAAGCTTAAATCCACTGGAGAGCCCATTCCCTACAACCAGCTTTCAACAGGAATTCGCAATTTCATCTTTAAGATTGGTCATCTCTATTCGCTCTATTTTGGTAGAAAAATAGAAAGAGGTTTTTTACTAATTGACGAACCCGAGAATAGCCTTTTCCCGGATTTTCTATACGATCTGATGGGCATTTACCAGGAAATTATTCAAAATACCCAGATGTTTGTGTCCACACACAATCCCATCATTGCAGCGCAATTTGATCCTTCCGAGCGCTTTATCCTGGAATTTGATGACAAAGGGACTGTAACGGCTCGTAGGGGCATCACGCCCAAAGGAGATGATCCCAATGACATCCTTCGACAGGATTTTGGGATTAGAAGTATTTTGGGCAAAGAAGGCGTAGAAAAATGGGAACGTTTTGTGGAACTGAAATTAACTATTCCCAAAGAAAATGATCCTGTAAGGAAGGAGGAGATGATCAATGAATACCTTGAAATAGGAGATAAATACAATTTTGACCCTGAACCCATTCAGTCCTGATAAAGATGAAATTTCTGAAAAAGAAGAAGGAAAATCCCATTCCTGAATTGCAGTATGCTACAAAAAGCCAGCGGTCTGCCATCAAACAAACTTTGTTGAATGAACAATATGGCTTCTGCGCTTATTCGGAACGCTTTTGTAAACAGACAGATTCGGTTGACATAGAACATTTTGATCCAAGGAAAAAGAATACAGATGGAGACGATTACCATAATTGGTATACTGTACTGAGCTGGATAAACCAACATAAGCCGAAAAAGATAGAAGCCTTTTTGCCTATTTTATTTCCTTCATCGCCTGACTTGGAAAAAAGAATTGGCTTTCAACAGGGATTGTTCATCCCCCTAAAAACAGATGACAAAGAGGCTCAGAACCTCATTGATTTTTTGGGATTGAACAAGTCTGAATTGTATGAAGACAGAAAAAAGCATATAAACCGAATAAAGGACCTTAGGTCATTCAAACCCGATCTATCCGATTTTATTCAATACCTTGAAAAACACCCCGAATACCTCAGCTTTATCACTGCTCTGGAAACAGAATTGAAGCTGGATTTATTTGCTATTCTTTCAAAACAAAACTGATTGTCTAAGCCAATATCAATATTTTCCCTCTTCCCCCAGCTATCCGCCATTTTCCCCCCATCGCTCATTGCCCATTGTTAAAGGGAAGAAATAGCTATTCTAAAAACTTAACGTCGATCCAATCGCCAACTCCGATGCCATTTCGCTTACAGAAACCACCATTCACCTCAACCACATACTGTGCGGGTTGAAAAGAGGGGAGAAGGTCTTCTGAGAGCGGAGTGGCATTTTCCTGTATACTGACAATTTTTCCTTTGTCATCCACATACAGGATGTCAAGGGAAATGTAGGTGTTTTTCATCCAAAAACTCTGCTCTTCCATTTCCTGGAAAATGAAAAGCATGCCCTGCATTTCGTCCATGGATTGTCTGTACATCAGCCCGCGGCTGGTCTCCTGAGGAGAAGCAGCTACTTCTATATCAATGCTGATTTTAGGCAAAAAAGTGCCTGTGCTGTCCTTGCTGCCAAATGTCAGCCTGCCTTCTTTGATGAATGGTGGTTCCACTGGTTTTTTTGCCTCTTGCATGCTATACCAGACTCCAACACCTCCCAGAACAACGATCAGGGCGAGCAGCAAGGGAAGTAGGTACGATTTTCGCTTTTTGTCTGTCATATATGGGTGTAAAAATAGATTTTTTCCCATCTTTACCCCAATAGCTTTCCTTTTTTATGGCAGACTCCTCATTAGAACAACAGATAAAAGCAAAAGGCGAACAGGTACAGCAGCTTGTGCGCGAAATGGAAAAAGTCGTCGTGGGTCAATCCAAAATGATCAACCGGCTCATGATAGGCCTGTTTACCAATGGGCATATCCTCCTCGAAGGAGTCCCCGGTCTGGCTAAAACCCTGACGGTGAGTACGCTTGCCAAGGCCTTGCACCTCAGTTTTCAGCGGATACAATTTACGCCGGATCTGCTTCCGGCTGACCTGATCGGTACGCTGATCTACAACCAAAGCGAGGGTAGGTTCGAAGTGAAGAAAGGGCCTGTTTTTGCACATATCGTGCTGGCAGATGAGATCAACCGATCTCCTGCCAAAGTGCAAAGTGCGCTGCTGGAAGCCATGCAGGAAAAACAGGTGACGATAGGGGAGGAGACCTTCAAATTGGAACAGCCCTTCCTGGTAATGGCTACCCAAAACCCTGTGGATCAGGAAGGTACCTACCCTTTGCCCGAAGCCCAGGTGGATCGTTTTATGCTGAAAGTATTCATTGACTATCCCACTAAAGCGGAGGAAAAAGCCATCATGCGACGCATGGCCAAAACCGATCCCAGTCTGGAAGTGAATGCGGTTTTATCCCGCGATGACATCTTCGATATCCGTCGGTTGGTAGATCAAATCTCCCTCTCCGAAAAACTCGAAGATTACATCGTCGACCTGGTGATGGCCACGCGCAAGCCCGCCGAATACGGCCTCAAAGAGGCCGCTGAGTATATCGAATTCGGGGCATCGCCCCGGGCCAGCCTCGCCCTCAATCTGGGCTCCAAAGCCCAGGCATTCCTCGAAGGACGTACCTACGTCCTCCCGGAGGACGTCAAGCACATCGCCGCCGATGTCCTCAACCACCGCATCCTGCTCAATTATGAGGCAGAAGCGGAGGAGATCACATCTATGGATGTCATTGAGCAATTGCTCAAGACGGTGAAGATTTAAGAAGGATTATTTCCCTGTCTCCTTATCCACTTTCGGCCGCTCTTCCTGATTGGCGAGTTCCCAGGCGGTATGAAATACCAGGCGGGCGATTTTCGTCATTTTGCCAAATTCGATTTTCTCGACCGTATCGGTAGGTTTGTGGTAGTCGGCATGGGAGCCGGTGAAGTAAAATATGATGGGAATATTTTTCTTGGCAAAATTGTAGTGATCGCTGCGATAGTAGTAGCGATTGGGGTCTTTTTCGTCATTGTACCGATAATCCAGCTTGATGTTGGCGTATTTGGCATTGACGGCTTCATGCATGGCATGAAGGTCTGAGCTGAGCTTGTCAGCGCCGATGACATATACATAATTGCCTTCATCGGCTGTGCCTTCATAGTCAGGATCGGTACGACCGATCATGTCGATATTCAGGTCTGCAATAGTATTTTCCAGGGGGAAAATCGGATGCTCTACATAAAATTCAGAGCCTACGAGGCCGATTTCCTCACCCGAAACGGTCATGAAAAGGATGCTCCTGCGCGGCCTGTAGCCGTTTTGTGCTGCCAGGCTGAAAGCCTCTGCAAGCTCCAGAACAGTAGATGTCCCTGAACCATCGTCATCAGCTCCATTGTAGATTTCGCCTTTGCGCATGCCTACGTGGTCGTAATGAGCGGTAATGATGAGGACTTCGTCTTTTTTGTCCGTGCCTTCCAGGTATCCGACTACATTGCTGGAGTTGACTTCTTCATTTTCGACATCTCCCTTGTAGGAGAATTTCATTTTTTTGAAGTCCAAATCTGCCGGTTTGGGAGAAACAGCCAGTTGGTCTTTCAGTTCCTCGGAGCTGGCTTTGGCCGTGCCCAAAAGGGCTTCCCCCATTTCTTCCGAAAGGTAAAAGACCGGAAAGGTCTTGCTGTCAGCGGAAATGGTGACGAGAGAAGAGCGTGAAGCATAAGGCACCATGCGGCTATATGCATCCTTGGGAAGGATCATCATCATGGCTTTGGCACCTGCCGCCTGAAAGTTTTTGGCCCGACCAAACCAGCCGCTGATCCTTTTCCGCATATTGTCCGATTCTTCTTTGGGACTTCCCGCGAAGACAACAGCTATTTTGTCTTGTATGTCCAATCCTTCCAGGTTGTTGTAATCCTCAGAAACGATACCGTATCCCCCAAAAACAAAGTCTCCTGATAGCCGGGCAGGCAAGCCATGGGCACCAAAAGAAAAGAAGTCCTTTTTATAGGAAAAGTCTTTTTTCCCAAATCCTATTTCCATGGATTTGACTTCGCTCCTTGCCATTTTAAACTGCTGATGATAATAATCAGTAGTCTCTGGCCCGGTCAGTCCGAGGCGTCGAAATTGCGTTTCGATATACAAGCCTGCCATGTGTTGGCCTCTTTCACCTGTATTTCTTCCTTCCATCAAATCATCAGACAAAAACATCAAATGGGCTCTGAGGTCATGAGCCGTGATGGTTTCGGCAAACTGAACGGAAGGGTCTTTTTCTTCTTGCGCATAGCTCAGGATGGCAGGCAGGAAGAGGAGGATAACAAGATACTTTTTCATAGGATTTACAATGCTTTAATGATATCAACGAAATCGCGTGACTTGAGGCTTGCTCCTCCAACGAGGCCACCATCAATGTCTTTTTGACTAAATAATTCTTGCGCATTTTCCGGCTTTACACTGCCGCCGTAGAGGATGCTGCATCCTGCTGCAATTTGTGCATCGTATCGCTCAGCTATCAGCTGGCGGATGTAGGCATGTACTTCCTGCGCTTGCGCAGGAGAGGCGGTCTTGCCCGTGCCGATGGCCCATACGGGCTCATAAGCGATGATGAGCTTGCTGAAATTTTCAGCAGACAGGTGAAAGCATCCGCCTGACAATTGCTTTTTAACCACGGCCAGCATGTGGCCGCTTTCACGCTCTTCGAGGCTTTCGCCTATGCAAAAAATGACCGTCAGCTCATGTGCCAGCGCCTGGTCGGTCTTGGCTGCCAGCAAGGCTTCATCCTCGCCAAAGTATTGGCGGCGCTCAGAGTGGCCCAGGATCACATGGGAAGCGCCTGTATCCAGGAGCATAGGAGCCGAAGTCTCGCCTGTATATGCACCACTGGTCGCCTGGTGCATATTTTGAGCAGAAAGGTGAATGTTATTTTTATCTTTAATCAGGTGATGAATGGGGTGAAGGTAGGGAAAAGGAACCCCAAATATGACTTCCGCCTTACCTCTGTATTCGTCCTGATACATATTGACTATTTCGCTGACAAGTTTTTGTGCTTCTGTTAGGGAGAGGTGCATCTTCCAATTGCCCGCTGCAATTTTCTTTCTCATGTGCTTTTTTTCTGTGACGTATCCGCCTGTGATGTTTTTGTTTTTCGAAAAATAAAATATAACCCCAGCATGACTGCCGGTATACTGAGCCAGTGGCCCATATTCAAAGCCATCGAATCTTCCAGGTCTATCTGGTTTTCTTTGAAAAATTCAATGACAAATCTTGCGCTGAAGAGAGCTGTCAAAAACACCCCTGAGAGGGCCCCTTTTTTGAGGTATAGGTGTTTTTTGAAATAAAGGAAATACAGCAAAATGAAGATGCCCAAATAAGACAAAGCCTCATACAATTGCACCGGATGGCGAGGCAGGTGATCCTCGTAGAGCATAAATTTAAAAGCCCAGGGGACATCTGTTTGGATGCCCACGATCTCATGGTTAAACAGATTTCCCAATCTGATAAACATGGCCGCCAGGGCAGTAGGGACCGCAATCCGGTCCATGATCCAGAGCAAAGGCGTGCCTTTTCCATACTTCGTACGGGTCCAGAGCCATAGCGCAAGCATCACGCCTATCAGGCCGCCATGGCTTGCCAGGCCGCCATGATTGATATAAAGGATTTCCAACAAATTGTTTTTGTATTCATCCCATTCATAGAAAAAGACATGGCCGAGGCGAGCGCCCAATATGCCGCCCAAAACGAGGGCGATCAGCAGGCTGTCAAGTTTGTCAGTAGGAAGTTTCTCGAACTTCCACATCCGCTCGGCGATGAAATAGCCGATCAGGTAGGCCATGGCAAAACACAGCCCGTACCAGCGGGGAGCAAATTCAAATCCGAAGATTTCGGTATTAAAAATTTCCGGGTTGAAAGTCCAGGTGATAGCTGCGAAATGAATCATATTGGCGATCTAGTCGTAAAAATTGGTGTCGCAAAAAACAACATTTTCCTTGGGCCAAACAAATTTCCTATCTTTGTAGCGTATAATTGGAACATGAAACATTTTTCACTCATACTTCTCCTCAGCGCATTCCTCTGGTCCACATCCGGAATAGGGATGTTGATGCATTATTGCGGGGGAAAGCTGAAGCAAAGCAGCTTCTATGGTATGGGGGCAACAAATTCTTGTCATGTTGAAAAGCTGGAAACTTGCACGGCACATGTAAATGGACACACTGGCTGCTGCATCCACAAAGAGGAGGTTGACCCCCAGGATACCTTCCGGAAAGACATGGTCAAAGATTGTTGCCAGGATCAGTTTTTTTTCCTGAAAATAGCCGATGAATTTTTGGCGCTTAACTCCCTGGATATGGGAAAGACGCAAGCTGTTTCTGTCATGGATATGCTGCGTTTATATGCATGGGATGCCGCCTGCTTTTTCCAACCCGAAAACCCACCCTTTCGACATCAGGCTCTGGCTTTACACGAAGTCCCCATTTCTATTCTTTTCCAGCAATTCCGGCTGTGAGATTTACTTAGTTATCCCTAAAACTGATTGGTATATTACCTATCAGCTTTTTCTGTTTGTATAACTTGAGTAACTCACTTTTTATGTATAAAGTAAGCATTGTCCTGGTTCTGATGTTGTTGTTTTGTTCTGCTTTTGCGCAGCAAAATGACCCCATGCCCCAACAGATAACTGGCCGTATTCTCGGTCAATTGGTAGAGGACGAAAAACCAGAACCGCTGGAAGCAGTTCGTATTTCCTGGGAAAATACCAGCCTGGGAACCTTAACAAATAAAAAAGGCAACTTCCGTCTGGCAGTCCCCGAAGGCCTGGAGGTTTATAGACTTATCATCCTTGCTGCTGGCTATGAAAAAGATACGCTGGAGATGGTTGATTTGGGAAAAAACCTTGAAGAAGGGATTGAAATAACCTTATTGGCTTATTCCACGGACGAAGTCACCATTTCGAGCCGCAACAAAGGCATACGCGTTTCACGCCTTGATCCCCTGAAAACGGAGATCATGGGAGAAGTGGAATTGGCAAAAGCCGCTTGCTGCAATTTGTCCGAAAGTTTCGAGACAAGTGGCACCATAGATGTATCCTTTGCGGATGCCATCACAGGGGCAAAACGCATCAAGATGCTGGGCCTGGATGGTGTGTACACCCAAATGCTGACGGAGTCCTACCCGTCGATACGCGGGCTTGCAACTACCTTTGGCCTGACGGCCATCCCCGGCCCCTGGATGCAAAGCATCCAGGTTTCCAAAGGCGCAGCCTCTGTGCAAAATGGCTACGAGAGCCTTACAGGCGAGATCAATGTAGAGTACAAAAAACCGCAAAATGCGGACCGCCTTTTCCTGAACCTCTACGCCAATCAATTGGGTAGGCTGGAAGGAAGCCTCAACCTTTCTCACCGCTTTAGCAAGCGCCTGAGTACCATGCTTTTGGTGCATGGAGGCAACTTCCAGCAGGCGTTAGACCCCAATGGAGACGGTTTTCGGGATTTGCCCGCCCTAAACCAGTATAGCTTGTTTAACCGTTGGCGCTGGCACAGTGGCAGCAGTTTTAGGGGGCAGTTTGGGGTAAAATACTTCCAGGAATCACGCCTGGGAGGGCAGATTCAGTTTGACCCTGAGCGCGATCGGGCCAGCAACAATGCCTATGGCATTGAGATCAACACCCAGCGCTGGGAAGCTTTCAATAAAGCGGGTTATGCCTTTGTCGGGAAGCCTGATGCCAGCATCGGCTCGCAAGTGACTTTCTCCCATCATCAGCAGGAGGCATTCTTTGGCATGAATAAATACCAGGGAGAGCAAACAAGCCTTTTTGCAAAAATCCTGGCTTCAAGCCTTGTCGATAACTCCAATCATAAGGTGACGGGTGGCCTGAGCTTTCAGTACGATAAGTATCAGGAAGCGTATAATGATTCCAGTTTTAACCGCCTGGAGCAGGTGCCAGGCGCATTTGTCGAGTACACCTACAATCGGTTAAACCGTTTGATTATCGTGTCGGGTTTCCGTGCAGACTATCATAACCTGTATGGGATGATTTATACGCCAAGGGCGCACATGAAATACGATTTGGACGCGCAAACTACCCTTAGAGCTTCGATTGGAAGTGGTTTCCGCGTAGCGAATGTGTTTGCGGAATACCTGCCTGCCATGATGAGTTCGCGCAAGGTGATAGTCAAAGAAGCTTTGGCTCCTGAAAAAGGCTGGAATTATGGCTTCAACCTGACGCGTTATTTTCAGTTGGCAGAGAAAGAGGGGAATATCAGCCTGGATGTGTACCGGACGGACTTTGTTAATCAGATTGTAGCCAATCGGGAGACAAGCGGGTATTTGTATTTTCAAAACCTGGATGGGCGCTCTTTCGCTAACTATGTTCAGCTTGAGGCTTTTTATGAGCCTGTTGAGCGATTGGAATTGCACCTTGCCTGGAAATGGAACCAGGTGAAAAGTACTTTTGATGGGCAGTTGCTGGCAGTTCCTTTTGTAGTAGGGAAAAGGGCATTGGTGAATTTGAGCTATACCACAGCAGCTGACCGCTGGCAGTTTGACGGAACGCTTCAGGCTATCGGCAAGCGCCGCTTGCCCAATACAGCGGCTCTGCCGCTGGAATTTCAATTGCCGGATGAATCGCCTGCATATATGCAGCTCTCGGCTCAGATCACCCATAAATTTCCATTTATGGACCTTTACCTGGGCGGAGAGAATTTGACCAATTTTGTGCAGCAAAATCCCATCATCGCTGCCAGCGAGCCTTTTGGGGAGCATTTTGATGCTGCCATGACCTGGGGACCGATTGTTGGCCGCAGAATATACCTTGGTATTCGCCTACCCGTTAAAGGCAAACAGCCTGAGGGGTTCTAAAGACTTGAACTTGAACTTGAACTTGAACTCAAACCTATTAGACACGAGACGGAAGACCCAAAGAATTTAAATAAACCTTTTAAATCAATACATAAACTTAATAATTATGAAAATCACTAAAATCATCATTGCAAGCATACTGCTTAGTTTTAGCACAGCAGCAGTTTTCGCTCAAAAAGCACCTAAGGTGCAAACCGCCGAAATCCAGACCTCCGCAGTTTGCGGACACTGTGAAGAGGCCATCACCGAGGCCTTGACCTATCACAAGGGCATCCTTGCCATGAGCATGGACATGGAAAGCAAAGTGCTTTCTGTGCGCTACAAGACCAAGAAAACTACCGTGGAAGATATCCGCAACAAAATCGCTTCCCTGGGCTATAAGGCCGATGAGGTGACCCCCACCCTGGAGGCATTTAACAAACTCGCTCCTTGCTGCCAGAAGGAAGGGGTTTGTGGCGGGAAGGAAGATTAGAAGCGGGAAGCGAGAAGCGAGAAGCGAGAAGCGAGAGCAGAGATAATTTTGTCTCAGCTCTCGCTTCTCTGTTCTCTACTCTCTGTTCTCTACTCTCTGTTCTCTACTCTCTGTTCTCGACTCTCTATCCCCTAAAAAAAAAGAACCCAGACTTGAGGGAAGTCTGGGTCTTTGTCTTTGAGGGTTGAATGCTTGCTCTTACCCTACAAGAATGCTTCAATTATACTCGGAAAAGTGACTTCAATTTTTGAAAGCAAGGATTCTTTCTTTCTACACTATTCAATCTTTTGTCCTTGCTTTGATGTTCTGGAGCTTATCTCCCTGCGAACAATACAAAGGTGCGAAAACTGTTCCAGACAATAAACAAAGTTCGTATAAATGGTAAATTTTTAGGGGTGAATGGTGTTTTTTGTCGATTTTTAAAGAATAACAAGCGTAACTGATGCCCTAATATACGTATTTTTTGGTAAAAACGATTAGGGGTTAAAGCAGGTATTTTTTGTGTTAAATAGTTGATAATAAGTGGATTGTGTGTTTTTTGGGGTTCTTTTTTGGATAAAAAGAATTGAAAAAACCCCGTTTTTTAAAAAATAATAAGCGTAAGATCATTGATTGTATCCTTATCTGTACACAGATGCATATATTTAAGACAGAAAAACTTTTCTGGCAAAAATATCTAAGCAGGAAACGGGCTTGTTTCCTGCAAGTCATAAGATGAGAATGAAAAAAGGGGAATCCAGGGCCTGGATAGAGCTATTTAATCTTGTCCGCCTTCCTGACGCGGCTTCTGAGGCCGGCGTCGTTTGCGGCGGCGGTTTTTACCAGGAGCTTGTCCTTCGACTTTTTCCTGAGGGTTGTTATCTGTATTTGCGGGCGGGCGTGGTGTCTGCGTATCTCCACTTATTGGGCGTCCCTGACCCGTTCCCCTTCTGCCACCACTGCCTCTTGCATTTCCGCCTCTATCAGAACCTCCCCGGCCTTCAGGTCTACCGCCTCCCCGGCGGCTATCACCACCGCCACCCCGGCTTCTGCCACCACTGCCACCGCTACGTCTATCTCCATCGCCCCCTCCTCTGCGTCTGTCTCCGCCACCGCCACCTCGGTGGCCGTCACTTCTTCTGTTTCCGCCAGCTCCGCCTCTGCGGCCTCCGCCGCGGTTCCCACCTCTCCCAGTAGGTGAGTAGACAGGCGTCTCTCCCAATTCCTCCGGAATTTTCTGCTTGGGAACTTCTGCTTCAATAAGTTCTTCGATCTTGCCGAAGCGATACATATCATCTGGGTTGATGAAGGTCATGGCTGTGCCCGTCGCGCTTGCGCGAGCCGTCCGGCCAATACGGTGGACATAGTCCTCCGCATCCATGGGGACATCAAAATTGAGCACGTGGCTCAAATTGTCAATATCAATCCCCCGTGAGAGCACATCTGTGGCCACCACGATGGGAAATTGTTTATTCTTAAAGTCATTCAGCGTCTCCTGACGCTCACTCTGCTCGCGATCCGAGTGAATCGGCCGGGCATCAAAGCCCATTTTTTGCAAGGTAGCTGCGATTTGATCTACGCTGAGCTTGCTGGAAGCAAAGATGATCATGCTGTCCACTTCTTCATCCTGAAGCAAATGTCTCAGCAAATCCTTCTTTTGCTTGTCATACACCACATAGGCGCGCTGATCCACGCCTTCGGCAGGTTTGGAAAGTGCCAGAGAAATCTCTTCTGGCTTATTTTGCATGATTTCCTTTGCCAGGCTGCGGATCTTGCTCGGCATCGTAGCCGAAAACATCAGGGTTTGGCGCTTATCCTTGGGCAGATAAGAAATGATTTCTACGATATCGGGATAGAATCCCATGTCCAACATTTTATCCGCTTCATCCAGTACAACGGTATGCACCCCGCTCAGGTCCATATAGCCCAGTTTGTAGTGCATTTTGAAGCGGCCCGGCGTCGCGATGATCATATCCACTCCATTGTCGATGGCGTTTTTTTGCACATCCCACTGCTTGCTGTTGCTGCCGCCATAAACGGCAACAGAAGATACGCCGGTGAAATAACCGAGCGCCTCCATATTTTGGTCTATCTGGGATGCCAATTCCCGGGTAGGAACGATCACCAATACCTTGGTACCGGCTTTATGGTTTCCTTCATTCATGATGGTTTCAATCACGGGAATGAGGAATGCAGCAGTTTTCCCCGTGCCTGTCTGGGCGCAGGCAATTAAGTCTTTTCCATCTAAAACAATGGGAATCGCTAATTCTTGTATGGGGGTGGCCTCTTCGTAACCGATACTTACCAGGCTATCTAATAGTTGATGATTTAGATCAAAGTCGTCGAATCTCAAAATGTTTTTCTGTTGATTATGATAGAAACAATTAATGCATAAAGCTCCTAAGATAAGCTTTAAAATAAAGAAAGGCGTAATAAATACGCCTTTTGCTTTTGTATGTCAGAAAGAGGTTATTCTTTAGCGGCTTTTTTGCCGGAAATGAAACGCCAGATGCCTGCGCCTGCAGCCACGATCGCCAGGAGGATAAATTTGCCACCTTTGGCCAGAAGGGCAAATATACCGGCTTTTGCCATTACTTTGCCTGCGATCAGGCCGCCGATTCCGACAGCTGCAATCTCATCTATATTAGAATCAAAATCTGAATAGCGGTTTCCTTCGTTGAAAGAAACACTCCCCAAAACAACATCAATGTTTTCCTTGATGTTATCGAGATGACTCATATCACCGATCACATTGAGGACCATGACGCCTTTGCGGCCCAGGATGCGGATGTTGTAGTTGAGGATATGATCCTCGGCCTCTCCGAATTTCAATTCTTTTGCCCAATGCAATTTTTTGTTTGCCTTGTCATAAAAAGGAGGTGAAGCCCAGCCAATCAATTCTATAGGATCAAAGCCTGCTTCCATTCTCTGCTTATTATAGGCTTTGGAATCCTTCCGCATTTCCTTAAGCAAATCGGCATAATCAATGTCTTCTGCATCATCGTCTTCGACATGGCCAGTTTCTTCATAAGAAATGTCAATGGCCCAGGAATCATTGTCCATCGGACTACCTCCTGTTGGGAAAATCAGGCCCAGGCTGCCAGAACCGGGAGGGTTGCCCCAAAGTTGTGTCAGCACATATTCTGCCTGTTCGGGATTGAGGTAGCGATAGCCTTCGGGTAGGTTTAACCTTGCCAAACCGTTTGATATTTCTACCGCACCTTCCTGGTAGGTAAAAGAATTGTCAATGCTGTCAAACTCGGCGGACATAGCCATAAAAGCAGCCAGCATGCTATCGCTCAGCTGGAAATTTTCAGCTTGCTCTTCGTCCTGTGCCCAAATATTTGAGCATACAAGCAGAGCTAAGATTAGGGCGGAAATTTGTTTAATCATGTTAAATGGATTTGGGTGACTTGGGAAAGTCAGTATATAGGGTTATAAATTGAGGTCAAATTTATTGGAAATTTTTGAATAATGAAATGAATGCCTTTAGAAAAGTAAGGGCAAACATGCAAACAAAGGGAATCATGGGGAAGTGATAGCGGCTATAGCCAAAAAAAATGCTGTAGACCAACAGACTGAGTCCGCAAAATATGAGGGCCGATCGCAGGGAGTAAGCAGGGGGATTTTTCTGTAGAAAATGCCAGATAATCCCCATTGCGCACAGTCCCAAAATGACAAAATAAAGTAATTGGGCCGACAGGCTAGCCGCTCGCCAAAGCCCTGCGGGCATATTTGTATGTCCCATTTTGAGCCAGTAAAAACCTTCATTTCCATGGTGGAAAAGGTAATACAGTTTTTGTGGAATGCGTTTGAGGCTTTTGCCGGGATGCCGGGAGAGGTAGCTCAGGGCGAGGGCATTCGCCTCTTTGTTTCTTTCCGTTTCTGAAAGGGTCGAGTCAAGCATAGCCGCCACTTCGCCTTCGAAGGTATAGGTGCCGCTTGCGTAGGGATTGTTGCCGATCAGGAGGTTGATACCTCCATTGGTGGAGAAAGGAGCGGCATCGCCCATGACTTGTGCATTGCGCCATGCCCAGAGAGAAGTGAATAGCAGGATGATGACATATATTTTCCCAACATTTCCCCATGAATATTTCCTGGAATGGAAAAACCTAAGCGCTGCAGGTAATAGTATCAGCCAGGGCTTTACATGGCAGGCTATCAGCCAAAACAGCCCACTGCTCCATGCTTTCCATCGTTCGTGCAATTTTTCATAAGCCCAAAATCCTCCCAAAAGCATTGCAGTAAACAGCAGTTCATTCAGCAAAAGGGAACAATAGGCAATATAGTTGGGATAAATAGCCAGGAGAAAAAGACTGCCCAGCGCAATCCTTTCCGAAAACCACTTTTGCGCCAACTGATAGCTGAAAAAGAGAATCAGGATAGATAAAAGCAGGTTGGCAAACTGCCCGACCATGGGCTCACTGCCAAAAAGAAAATAAAAGGCTGCCAGGAAAGCGGGGTAGCCGATGGGGAAAAAAGCCGTTGGAGCATCATTTTTCTGATAGCTGCCTGTCTTAGCCAAATCGCGGGCGGCTTCATGGTACCAAAGCGCATCACTCACAGGCTCCGCCTCTACCAGCAAAATCCATATCAGGCGCAATATTGCGCCCAGGGCCAGCAGCATCGCTGCCGGGGGGATTTGCCATTTTTTATACACTAAGACCGGCATTTGTTCACTTCTTCTACCCACTTTCGCCAGTTTTCCGGATGTCTTTTCTGAAGCTTCCGCAAGCGACGAAGGCTCCAGAAGTTTTGCCAATAGTTGTTATTTCGCAGGAGCAATATACCGCTTAGCGGCAGACTCAGCGCATATAACCAGGCCCATGGATGCCATCCGGCCACTATCCCTACCAGTGATATTTGCAAAAAGTATACAAGCGGTAAAACAATGATGCCGGCAGCGAGCATAAGGGAGGCATGAAATGCTTTGTCCTCAAATTTGCCCAGGAGAAATTTGATGACCCACAAAAAGATCAGATGGTTGATCCATCCATACAAAGAGGGGAGGGAACTCCATAACAAACGGCCCGGAGAGGTTTTTTCTTCCTGAAAAAAGGTTCTCATTTCCCTTTCCTGTAAGCCCATCTTGCTGGCCAGGCCTTCGAGTCCTTTGTACTGACTCATCAGCTTTACGGGATCCTGGGTTGCAAGCCAGGAGTGGAGTTGCTGGTCTTGTTGGAAAATGGTCTGGGGCGAGCTTTTTTTATACGGGTCTTTTTGACCAAAAAGGTATTTTAAAAAACTAAAAGGAGGTCTTTCCCCTTCCCGATCCCAATCCACTATCATGCTGCGCATGCGTTCATCCAGGGCTATGCGAAAGGCATTTAAGCCTTTCTGAGGGTTTTCGCGGTAAAGCGATTCAAAATCGCGGGTTGCGATGGCTTTGCCATATTTGACATATACTTTTCTGTCAGCGAAAGGATGCGCTTCATAATGCAGTGCCACAGGCACGACCTGTGTATCGAGCTGAAAATCAGCTTGTTCCTCTGTCGCCAGGGCGATGCGGGCGAAGCCTTTGCGGACAGGAAGCAGCTGGTAGCCCAGCTGGTGATTGGCTTCCGGGAATATCAGCACAGAAGCTTTTTGCTTCAGAAGTTCTCCCACGCTTTCAAAAACCGCCTGGTTTTTGTCCAATTCTTTCAGCCCGTCTCTCGCCCTGAAAATGGGCCAGATGTGAATTCCCTTGAGGAGATAAGAAGCCCATTTCGCCCGGAATATGTCTCCCCGCGCCAAAAAATAGGGTTGCCGGATGGCAAATACACCCGTAAGGATGGCATCCAAAAATGCATTTTGGTGATTGGGGGTGAAAATGACGGCTTTGTCCATCGGGATATTTTCCTGACCCTCGATTTCTATTTTTCGAAAAAATATCCGCAGCGCCAGCATCAGCAATTGGCGGACGAAGCCCATTTTTCGGGAATGTTCCAGTTTTGAGGTAGACCGCAAATCAATCAAATTGAGGGTAAACGATATTGCATTGAGAACGAATCTCATCCATGGTCTCCATCAGCTGCAGGCTGAAGGCATGGGGGAGGAGGGAAGACTGCTTTTTGCCTGCATCCAGACAACTGATGACTTCTTCTATCTCATAAGCATAGCCTATGCGATCGGGAAAAGTCTCTGTTCGCAGACAAGTCTGCCGCTGGTAGAGGCTGATAGGGGCAGGATTGTGCCACCTGTTGTGCAGGAGGATTTTTTTCTCAGGACCATAAATTTCCGCTTCTATATTGGTGTCAACGATGACAGAGGCATGGAGGTGCGCGAGTTTGTCTCCGGGATAGCGAATCTGGATATCTATCCATTTGTCCGATCCGGTAGGAGATAAAGCCGCCATGGCTTGTATTTTCTCCGGTTTTCCAAAAATCAGCTGTGCCAGAAAGAGCGGATATATGCCAATATCGAGCAGGGCACCTCCTCCCAAATCCATATTGAAAAGCCGGCTTTCGGGATCGAAGGCATTGTAAAAGCCAAAATCTGCGCGCAGGAATTGGGGTTCACCGATTTCCCCTTTTTCGATCCAATCCAGGCAGCGCAGGATATTGGGATGAAAGCGCGTCCAGATGGCTTCCATGAGGAAGGTATCCTGCTTTTGGGCAAAGGCCAGCATCTCTTTTACCTGCCTGCTATTGATAGCAAGGGGTTTTTCGCAGAGTACAGGCTTCTTGTGAGCCAGGCAAAGCATGCTGTGGGCATGGTGAAAAGTATGGGGAGTAGCGATATAGATCGCGTCAATATCAGGGCTTTGTGCCAAAGCTTCGTAGGATTCGAAGACGGTAGTGGCCTGATGTTCAGCAGCAAAGGCCTCAGCCTTGCTGAGGGTACGGGAGGCGACACCATACAGGCGGGCACGCGGCACTTCGCGGATGGCACTGGCAAACTTCCCGGCGATCCTGCCGGGGCCGATAATTCCCCAGTTGTAGATTTCCTTCATGTAAGCAAACTTACATGAGCGAAGGGCAAAAAAAAAGCGTGTAAGTCGTAAACTTACACGCGGTAGCCGCCTATGGCTAACAGAAAAGCTAGTTATCATGCGTCGCTTGAATAATCTCCAATTGTCAGCCTAAAAAGGGGAAAGACAATGCTGACAACAAAGAATTACTCAAGGATCGATAATGCAAAGAACGCAGATATAAGGTTAATTCTTTATGTTTCTATCAAGTTGAACGTTATTCCGAGCAAGGACTAGCGTTGAATTACATCGAGCAAAGACTAAAGTTGAATTGAACCATTTGATAGCTGTATTGCGAATGCTGTACCAGTGCACAGAAAAAATGTTAAGTCGCTGACTGTCAGTGATCTAATTTGTGCCAAAAAATGATTTTTTTCTCGATTTGGGAAAATGGGCTTCTTTTTGGGAAAATGGGGGGGGCTGGAGTGGGAAAATTTCCTTTAAAGGACCTCAAGCTGGCTTCCTTAAGGAATAGCGATAAAATAAATCATCAGTTTGTTTCAAGTAGTTTGTCATTTCGACGAGGCTTTGCGAGGAGAAATCTCCTGAACTCATTCATTAAAAGCCTGATTATCAATAACTCAGGAGATTTCTCCTCGAAGACTCCCTTCGACAAGCTCAGGGCAGGCTCCTTCGACAAGCTCAGGGCAGGCTCCTTCGACAAGCTCAGGGTAGGCTCCTTCGACAAGCTCAGGGCAAGCTGTCGAAATGACACCTCCTGGCAAAAAATGAAACTGATAGTTTATTTCGTCACCATTCCTAAGCATTTTCCCCAGGTGGTTTCTATCAATTATTTTTCATCATCAAAAAATGATAGCTATATAGAAAATTTGATGGGTATAGGTGTATAAAATGGCCATTTAGCCATGCCAGACCCCAGGCAAATCCTTTGCATGCTTTGAGTGAACAATTAACTCAAACATGCCATGACACATGATGTGAAAAACGGGTTGCGAAACCCGATCAGCAATTTATGCGCCTTTTTTTGCCTCCTGAGCCTGATACCAGCTTCAGTTGTAGGCCAGTCTATCGAACCTACTGTGGTTCAGATTCCCGAAAATCCCAATACTCAGGACTCAGTTGTCCTTCACCTGTATGTGGGTTCTATTGATGCCCAACTGGAAAACGTCTATGCAATGGAAATTGTGTACACCTACAGTGGATTTCAGATCACTTCACCCGAGGCGGCTTTTCTGCAATTCGGAGACTCCTCCTGGTTTAATGATGATGGTTTGGCAAGCGTAAGTCTACTTATTGATACGACAAATAAGAAAATTACCATCACGCTTGGTCGCTCCTCTTCCGATACACGATCGGGCTATGGTTTTACTGTAAGCATAACAGATATTGTAGTAACCATTGAGGAAATTGGAAAGCGGGAAACCGTTTTGTCCGGTGTCTTCAACCTAAGGCTAAAAAATTCCTTTGAAACGAAGTACTCTATTCTCCACTCGAAATCTGCTTTTTGGAGCGAAACAACTGTCAAGGCATATCAACTTTACTCGGCAGATGGCAGGATTCTTCGTCAGGCCTCTTCCCCTTCTCATGTGAAGGGGCTGCTGGAGCGTATGCCACCGGGCATGTACTTCCTGAAATGGGAGGGAAGGGGTGGCTGGCAGGCAAATCGACTGATAATCTCTCCGAATTAATCCGCTGGTTTGCTGCGGATATGGTCAAGTAACCAGGCCGTGAAGGGATGCTGTGCGTCGTACAACATCCTTTCTTCCAGCTTGCTGAGAGCGGCTGTATCAAATCGCAGTTCCAAAAATCTGACAAACCATCCTATTTGTCGGAGATAGCGTTCTCGCAGGCGTTGACTGAGGTTAATTTCGTGTCTTTGCAGGTATTTTTGCAAGGCTCGTCCCTCCTTAATGATCTCGTCTTCCATCTGTTCCGGATGTAACTCGTAGTTTGCCTGGAGGAGAAAGAAGCGCCTGCGAACCTGATCGTTAATGCTTCGAAACTGATGCTGTTGCAGGTGCTCCTTCAGCAGGCTATACTGCCGGCGATGGAGGAAGAGTAAGGCTTTGCAAACGGCAGCTGTTTCAAGCTGATCTTCAGCAGGAAGCAAGGGCAGATAATGTTGGATGTCCGTTTCAGTGGCATCGGGCCCTTCGGTACGGAGGGCACTTTCAACCATGGCCCGAAACAGCAAAGTAGGCAAACGGCCTTCGTCATCCTGTATAAGATGCTCGCTGATCCCCAGCCTGATAAGATCCAGGAGGTTTTGTGAAGTCCTGAGATCGGCCTGCTGGTTGTAGCTGCGAATACCAATATTGAGCAGGAAACGGAAGTTGTTCTGCTTTTCCATAGAGGGGAGCAGATCTTTTAAGGTAATGAGGTTTTCCAGTGCCAGATCAAAATCTCCTTTTTCAGGCTGTGTATTTAATCGGATAATATTCCGATACATGCTCAACAGCGGGAGAGGTCTTTTTTGCTCCCAGGCAAGGGCATTTTCAAAATCAGCTTCACTGAGATTGAAGGACAGAGAAAAGCCTTTACTCAGGTTCAGCCCGAGGTGAATCATCGATAAAAAAAACTTTTGATGCAGGTACCACAATTCCATGCTGGCCATCAAATCCTCCATGAAGGGTTCAGGGATATTTTTTCCTGTAAAAACCAGGTAACTCTGGTAGCCCGAAAGCACTTCAAAACGGTGTTGGAAGTATGCAGTATTGTGGAGCTCTCTTTTATCAAGTTTCCGCATATACGCATGATACAGCCGGGGATAGAGTTCATAGACTTTCAGGGAAAGGCATTTTTTGAGAAAGGCATAGGCCATAAGATCTTCATTTTCCTCCACCTGAGAGACTGCCAAAAATGCTTTGACCTGGGCTGTCAGGCGGCTTTTTATCCGCCTCAGGGCCAGATCATCCAGGGCTTCCTCCTTTTTTTCGGGAAAAAGGGTCGCCCACAATATCTCATCCGGCGGCAGATGGGGTGCATGTGCCATCCAGGCATCAAAGAGCTGAACCGTTTGGGTGTGCTGCCCCTTATTTTGACTGAGCAACCATCTCCTGAAGCGCTGTTTTTCCCCTGCTCCCAGCATTCTCAGTAGGCTCCCCAAAATTGTCTGATCGTTTTTTGGCATAATAACCATTTTTTAGATGAGACAAATATCCGTTCAATTAAATGCTAAATCAATAAAAAGAGAATGAAATGGCAAATTGTAGAAAAAGTTAAATGAGACAATTCTCCAATTTTGTCTTTGCCATTTACCCCAAATCCCTCCTACCTTTTGGTTAAAATTTATCCAACCACTTCGACATTTTGTGCTGCTGCAGGAATGCGGGATGATGGAAGAGTGAGGAAAAGAATAGGAGCCCCCAAGAGGCACACTTTGTTGTACCCCCAAAACCCTTTTTGGCTCAATCATATCAAGAAGGAATACCTGGCCCCCAAAAAACCAAAACGGCCACCCCAAAAGGGCGGCCGCTTCCATAATCAGTATGCAAGGAGAAATGCTTACAGTACTACAACAGAGTTTTCTGCGTCCATATAAGGCGTAGCAGCTACTTTGTCAGCTTCTGTTTCATTCATCCAGGTAGTACCGTCGACGAGGTAGCGAAATTGGTATTCGCGGCCTTGCTCGAGGTCAAGTGTCGTTGTAAATCCACCATTTTTCAATGGCTTGAGGAGGTGCTCAGAAGGATTCCAGTTATTGAAATCTCCTACTACAGCTACCTGATCCGCAGTTTCAGCTACTTCTTTTTCTACTTTAAATGTAACCTTAACTACTGGCTTGTTTTTCAAAATCTTCTTCTTAATGCTCATGGCAAAATAATGTTTTAATAAATAGTTATACTTTTGATAGTGATTCTTTAAAATTTCCGCAAATTAAACCTATTATATAATAGATTCCAAGCGTGTCGGTAAATTTACTGATAATTTGTTGGTTTTGGCTTTTTGTTACTTCTCCATTAAGGTGGTCATCTTCATGCAGTTGCCAGGAATTTTCCACCGAAGTTTTACCACTTCAAATTGCCCGATATCGGTCCTTTTTACTTCTGCATAAAACTCCACTATCTTGCTTCCAGCACCATGGTACTGGCTTTTGTAAGTCGTTTTGGCTTTGCCAAAAACGCGGAGGACATCTTCTATCTTTTGAGAACTCTCTATTTTCATAGAGTTGTCATACTGGAATGTCGCTGCGTCCAGTTCGCAATTGCGGGTAGGTGAAACATTCTTAAGATGTACCTGAAGTGCTTCATTTACCTGGTACTTGATAACGTCTTCAAATTGAGCCTGAAGCTGTGTGCAGATCAGGCTTAGGAATACTACCAGCAATAGGGTGATTTGGCTTTTTTTCATGTGCTTTTGTCGTTTTAACTGTTTGATTTTTATGAACTTAAGTCAATAACCAGCTTCCTTAAAAATAGGCGGCAAAGATAAGGAATTATACATCGAAAACAAGGCGCTCCTGAGGTAAAAATTATAGGGGTAAAACGGGCAGCAATGAAAAAAATTACCTTTTTTCTATATGAAAAAACCATGACAGCGAGCAGAAGCTTCTGTCATGGTGTAAATTCTACCATAGGTAGGATATTTGTATCGCCGATGAGTAACGGCTAAGGTGAAAAGAACTCAAAGTTATAATGAATCAAGCCTTTTTTTGAAGAAGGTTTTTCGGTTTTTTCTGAGGCATAATTGCTTTTTTCCTGGCTGCTGTCTGTATGGCTGTATGCAAAAAGACCTCCCAAAGCAAAAGCAACAGCAACTATAAGGGTAATAAAAGATTTCATAGATAAAAGAATGAAGGTGTGGAGAACATAGTATCTTTTACTCTCAAGTCACTTTCATGTTTTGGCTAATCGGCCAATCAACCTATAGGCTCGACAAAAAATCTGATGCGATCGATAAGATTATTGAGAATAGTTGTATATTTAACTGGAAATATATTCTGTTTGGCTTTTCGATGTTGTAAACCCGTCTGTTGTTTTTTATTCCCGCCTTGACTCTATTGAACCAAACCAATGAGAATTATCAAGTTGTCTATGGCCCTTCCGGGCCTCTTGTTACTATTATGGCCTTTCTACGCGGAGGCATCCTGCATTTCCGGTAATTGTAAAAATGGAACAGGTATATATGAATTTCCCAATGGAGACATATATACAGGAGAATGGCGTCGTGGAAAATTTCATGGGCAGGGAACCTATAGGGGAGCCTATGGAGACCTCTACGAAGGTATGTGGCACAAAGGTCTGAAAAAAGGGCAGGGGACCTATGTCTTTGCCAATGGTGATGTATATAGCGGCGAATTTCTCGATGAGCAAATGCATGGCAGCGGCAAACTGGTTTTTGCCAGAGGGGATGTATACGAAGGCCAATTTGCATTCAACAAGCTGCACGGCCTGGGTATGATGGTGTATGAAGACCAGACTGTGTATGTAGGAGAATGGAAAAATGACCAATTCCAGGGCCAGGGCACGCTTTGGTATCCCACAGGTACCACTGTGAAAGGCCAATGGGCTGAAGGAAAACTAAACGGAAATGTGCTGTATAAATACGCCAATGGATATACCTATATCGGCCGGTACGTAGACGGCAGGCGCTTCGGCGAGGGCCACCTCCAACTAACAAAATAACCCCCATCTGCTAATCTGCTCATCAGCACATCTGCTAATCCTCTTTATACTTATGCTGCGCCCGCTCCAGCCGATCATTGATCGCCCGGCCAAGACCTACGTCCGGAAAACGTTCTGCCAGTATGTAATCATAGCCACGGCTATCCAGCTCGCGCATGGCTGCGAAAAGATTTTTTGCGGCTTCTCCAAGTTCACCGCTTTCCGATAATACAATTTGTTGTGAAATCGGAATAGTTGAAAGAGCTTCGCGAAAGCGAAGCGCGCCCCAATTCCCACTCCCACTCTCACTCTCCCCCAACACCAAAGGCGTCAAAGGCGCATAATGACTCTTCAACTGCCCCGGACTATCCGGTTTATCCTGTATGCTCAGCAAACGAATAAGCGGTCCCGTCACCTCTTCAATTTCTTCCAGGCTGAGCCCCCCCAGGCGGTGAAGCACCGCCCGTCCCTCATCGTCAAAGCCGATGATGGTAGATTCTATCCCGATCTCGGTGGGTCCCCCATCGAGTATGTAGCCGACCTTATCGCCCAATTGGGCGGCCACATGCGCCGGGCTCGTCGGGCTGATATAGCCCGAAGGATTGGCGCTGGGCGCAGCCAGCGGGAAGTCAAGCCGCGCAAGCAAAGCTTGCGTCAAAGGGTGCGCCGGAATGCGCACCGCCACCAGCGGACTACCTGCAGTAAGCAGGTCCGGGATATGGGCTGCCCGGGGCAGCAGCAACGTCAGCGGCCCCGGCCAAAATGCCTGGGCAAGTTTCTCCGCCAGGGGCGGATAGCTGCTGATAAGCTGCCGGGCCTTGGCCCAGCTGTCGGTATGCGCGATCAGCGGATTGAATTGGGGACGGTTTTTGGCAACAAAAATCCTGAGGATGGCATCTTCCTCCAGCGCGTGCGCTGCGAGGCCGTAGACGGTTTCCGTCGGTATGGCGACGAGCTCGCCGGCCATTAAAAGCGCTGCGGCTTTGGCGATATCTTTTCCAATCTCACTCATACATTATCCCGATACCAAATCCTTGTCTTTGCCTTCTGAATCAATCGCTCTACCACCAATTTCGCAATGCGCTCCGCGCGATCAGCATGCGCCATGGCCTCATGAAAAGCTGGTTCAGGCACATCCATGCGGTACATCGCATTGATCAATGCTTCCATCTCATCCGCCAGCATTTCGCTGATGCGGGCACTGAGAAGGGCCTCCATTTCCAAATGGCTTGGATTTCCCTCCTGGAAGAAGCTGTTTTCTTTCTTGTCCAGATCAAAGAATTTTGAGATCAGCGAGCGGGTGATGTCTAATTCGCTTTCCATATAAAATCGCCTTTTTCCAAAAAGTGCATCAACTGCTGTATGCTTTGTTCGGATTTGCGGGCCACGGATTCTTCTGTATTGAAGGCGTTGTGCGGCGTACAGATGGCCAGGGGATGACGGATAAACTCAAATACAGCCTGTACTTCCTGATGGTCCCTGGGACCATTTTCACGCAATGCTTTTGCCAATGCCTTTTCTTCATTGTAGACATCGATTCCGACACCTCCCAAATGCTTTTCATTCAACAAACGCAGCAAATCTGCCGAAGGAGACAATTCACCTCGTGAAACATTCACGAAGATCATCCCCCTTTTGGCTTTTTTGAGCAAGTCATAGTGGAAATAGCCAGGATTATCATCGGTAAGGTCCATGGAACATACGCAAAAATCTGCCTGAGCCAGGCCTTCTTCTATGCTGACATAGTCCAGATCACTTTTATTTTGTTGCAAATCCACCCCCAGCACCCGCATATTGAGGCCCTTGCCTATTTTCACCATTTCATAACCGATGTTTCCCACGCCAACTACAAGCAGGGTTTTGCCTTCCAGCTCTATACCTGTTAGGTTGTCGCGGAGGAAGCTATTGAAATGCTCAACCTGCTGGAAAAGCCTGCGCGCAAGCGCCATCATCATGAGCAGTCCCTGCTCTGCCACGGAGCGGTGACAGTAAAGCGGCAAATAGCCGCAAGGGAGGCTGCCGCCCGTCTTTTGCAGGTAGGCCCGCAGGTGGTCGTAGCCTGTGCTGCGGGAGATGATTGCCTTCAGTTGGGGTGCCCAGGAGGCCGGAATCTCAGATTGCGTGCGCACACTGATGATGGGTGCGGGCGGTTCTTCCGCTCCATATTCCTGGATGCTTTTCCAGCTAAACCCGGCTTTTGCCTGATCCCCGAGGTAGTGCTTGAGGCTTTCCTCTTCTTCTGCAAATGCTTCAAAAAAAAATACGTCCATTGTTTTTTTTATTTGGCTTCAAAAATGGGAATTATGTTTAGCATTTAGCAAGCTTCCGGCAAAAATGATTTCTATTTGGAAGAGGTGGACGCAGATCGGCTAAGCGAGCCAGCGTTTCTTATGATAACAAACCGTGACATCTGAGCGAAGAAAAAAGTCTGGCGAAAATTCGCTAAGGCCATTTTGGTAAAATATGCCATTTTGCAATCATATTCCGGGCATAATAGGGCAATCACTAACGATTTGTAAACGTTTTCGGAGATTTTTTTAGACATTTTTAATAAAAATGCTTGACTAAGATTTTCAAGGCATGTACATTTGTCCCATAAGTTGATGAATCGCAAATAGAATTTTAAGATAAATTTTTGTTGCATCGCGTGGCTAGTGGCAGGTAACTCTCAGTGAGGCCTGCCATTTTTTTTTTGCCCAAATTCAAATCGATTGGAATGCCGGCGAAGGCCCCTTCAACAATAACCTGCCCCGGATTAATTGCCAGGACCGGCAAGTCAGTTGGGGGGATAGCAGCTTGGGCGTCGCTGCACCCAAAGCTATCATCATGAACGACAGTTTGTATGATGTTCAGGGGAAATGGGTCATGGATTTGTTCCGAAGCAGACAAAAAACGGATCAACTGAGGCAAAAAATAAAACTTTTTCCGAAACCCGCTCCGGGCATAAATTGTGTCCAAATTCGCTTAGAAACACATTTTTTGTTTAAAAAACTGGGGATTGAATGAGGGGAAAAAGTTTTTCGACAAAAAAAATGAAAAGATATTTGCATCTATTCAAAAAAAAACTCGTTATTAGCGGTGTGATCATGCTTGATCACTGATATTAGGGCTTGGGGGTTCCGTCTGCAAAGACGGAGCCTTTTTTTTTGTGCCTGATTTTTCTGGAAAAATTACTGGCAGATAGTTCCTGTTAAAATGTAATTTTGGGTTTAGGGCAAAACGCTCAGTTTCGCCAAATCCAATTAGTTACGTGATGAA
>JAUIGE010000006.1 GCA_030430205.1 Bacteroidia bacterium
AACCGGACTATGTATTTTTTATTCATAATCTTTAGAAATTTAAATTTCAAATTCTCAATTTCAGCCAAATAAGTCAACCCGAATTTTTAGCTTTGACAGACCACTAGTAAAGTTTCCGAAAATGATCGCGTTGAAGTTGCCGTTATGCGGACCGGACAGGGTGTAAGAACCGAGAATTCCGTCCTGGTTGGCATTCGAGAAGGCTCCGGCCAGGCTATTGCCGATCAGGTCAAAAGTGCCTCCGGGAGGACAGGAAAGCTCCTGATCACAAGCGGCAGCAGCATTGCCATCATCATCAGCGGTAACAAAGTTATTGCCCCCTCCAGGAATGTTGGCAATCTCGCCGAGGATGGATGAGTTGCTCGCATCCCGGATCTGAATAAACTGACCAGCTTCGGGAGAGAAATCTATTTCTATATAATCTCCATTATTATAAGGACCACCGAGAACAGTCGTGGTGGAAAGATTATAAATCTCCCACTGCCCGGAGGGGAAACCCGTCCCGATAGCATATAATTGGGTGGCCTCATTGCCATCACACATTTGTGCGATCTGTGCAGTAGGAGCAGCAGCAAAGCCAAAATCATTGTTACAATCCAACTGACCGCCTGCCGTAAATAAGGAGGCTGTCTGGTAGGTAGCAGAAGTAGGCACAGTCCCTGCAGGTAAAGTAGCAGGATCTATATCCACCAAAAAATCTCCCACAGGGGAAGGTATTTCGTATGCTATCACCAGACGAGGTCTTTGGCCAGCATTAGCGGCAGAACCATAATCAAAGGCTTTTCTTTCTTCAGAGCCAGTGCTATTAAAGAAAAATACCATATTTCCTGAAAAAGCTGCTGTGGCAGAACTTTTAACAGTGGCTCTGATATCCTGCACCACGGCACTCAGGTCCGGTGTCTGATATTTTTGCAAATCTACCCATTCTGGGATATTGTTCCAGGAAACACTTGACGCAGTACCGTTGGCAGCGAGACGATCGGTTAACTGATCGTCGGGATTCCCGTCTATAAATCCAGCGGGTGTTTCTGAAGCGGTTTCCCCACGGATCGTGGTACTTATGGGGTCTTTGTCCTTATCACTATCCGCAGTAAACTCTATATAGGCATTCGTGATGATGGCATTGGCAGGAATCGTGATACCTGTAAATCGAATGGCGGTTTTCGCATCATCACCGTCTTTGAATTTAAAATCCTGATCCGTCTCTACATCACCATTTCCCTTCTCTCTGGCATCATCATCATCATTAGTCACCCGCACATCGATGGTGCCCGTGGTAGGTGCAGCTACCGCATAGGTAAACTGGTAAGAGCCATCTACCGCAGAGGCCTGTGTCTGTATTGGGGCACCGTCTGGTGTACCAAAAGGCGCAATATTATCTTCGTACAGCCTGACGGTCACACTGCCCTGACCTGTTTCTCCCATATCCAACACACCGTCCTGGCTGAGGTCATTAAAAACCGTTCCGCCGATTTTTACATTGCTACCCGCACTTACCGTAATGGTAGCTGAGCCGCAAAGTCCTCCGCTGGTACATGCTTCATAGGTGATCACATCCGGACCACCCCAAAAACCTGTATTGGGAGTGTAGGTTACAGTACCGTCATTGTTGTTGACAAAGGTACCATAGCTTCCTGAGCCAACGAGGGTCACTGTGAGGCTCCCGCCAAAAGGATTGTTGTCATTGGCCAATACATCTATGGTAACTGACGCACCACAGTCGATGGTGGCATTATCAGCAACTATATCAGGCGTAATACTCAGCCCACAGCTACCAGGTCTGTCCGTCTGACGAAGGAATGCGTTCAACAGCATCCGTTGTCCGTTGGTACCGTTCCCTCCATTGCTATATTCATGTCCAGCCAAATAGTGTACATATCCACCCGCAGTTTTACCAGGGTAAACGCCTATGCTACCAGAGTAGGATTTATAGTTGTTGGGATTGCTGCTGTCATAAGCTTTCCTTAATGACTGAATATTCCCTGCACCAAAGATAAAGGACGTAACTGAACCGCCCTGGTCAGGCAATAATCCTTCAAACTGATTGTAGGGATCAGAAATATTATCATATTGAATGGTTCCACCTATCCCAGGTTTACTGGAGTAGGTAGCCAGTAGTGAGCCGTTTGCTGCACTGGAATATGCTTCTACCCCTTCACATTGTGCAAGAAAGTTACCTCCGCTTTGCACAAAGTCTTTTACAAAGGCAACAATTGAAGGGCCTACATCTCCCGGAGAGACATGCGGCTCACTGGCAAAAGTAAAACAAGCAGAAGCACTCAGTTCTGGCGCTAATTCAACTGAATAATGGCTTGTTACAAGCAAGCCGGCAGCATCATATATATCCGTATGGATATCCGCATTTCCACCATTATCCAAAGCAGCAGCTTTGGGTTTATGGGTAAGGTTTTGCGCGACGGGCACACTGACTGACTGCGTCAGTTCGAAGACATTTACGTCATTTGTCCCGGTATTAAATGAGGCGATGACTGCCAACGCCTGGGTTTCAAAGCCCGGATAAACGGCAATCGGGCCAGCTTTGAAGTTCCTTAAAGCGGAAGCCCCCGTAGAAGGAGCTGTCAACTGCGCTGTAGCAGAAAAGTCTGTTCCGTCTTTCGCTTTGGTTGAGCTGATAATCCATTTGAGGGGGACATCAGCATGCAGCAAGTGTACAGCAAGGCCATAAGCTCTCAGGTTGAAGTCTCCCCCTGAGCCTTGAAGGGAATTATCCATGGGGATAATCAGCGTACCGGAAGGAAGGGTTTCCATTGTTTGAGAAAACAGCCCCCCCCCCAATAGCAAAATCATACCTATCAATAAGGTATGTCGCCATTTGTGAAAAGTAAACATTCTGTTAAGCATAGGTAAAAAATTGAAATTTCAAATAAAGTAGATCAGGTGGGCCGGTTATGAAAATACCCGTCCTACAACTAATATGGCTAAAATGAAAACCAGCGTCACTCCTCTTGAGAAGAGAAGGCGCTATCTCCATTTTTAGAATAATATCACAATGACATCCCATTGGAAAAGAAAGCCCTGCGATACATTCATTCATTAAGTCAGATGACTCAATTTCATCTCCATAGCTTTGGAGCAAATACTCCATATCTATGAGAAATGTTTCTGTAGAAATGTTGGAATTATCTGCTTGAGCAAGCACATGGTTCCCTCCAAAAACTATCAGGCAACATGCCAAAATGTATAGTTTTTGGGGGTTTTTAAAACAACTAATCATAAATCGTTACGACCTTTTTACAATACCCCAAATTATCTAAAATTAATAAATTACAACTTTCAAAATGCCAAAAAAAAGGCACATAGAATCATGTATATTCCCTCTTATGGAGGCAATACAAGCTGGCTGACTGTTAAATCAGCTGACTAAACATGTATCCTTAAATTGATTTTTTGATAAATAAATTACTCTCTTAAAAAAGATAATATATTTCCCTCAGTAGTATGCAAACCACTGTCTACCCTCAAACATTATTCAGGTTTTGGACTTATTAGAAAATAAGTTTCCCTTCTTATTGGCAAAAAAATTCAGAACACGTAAAATGATTTTTTTTGCATCTACCTCTTATTTAAACCTCTTATTTAAACCTCTTACATCCCTTCAAAAGAACTTGTCCTTAATAGTTCGTCACAAAGATTAAAATATTAACATTATGGGGCAACCGCATGATGATGTCATAAATATCTATATTTTAATTATTAATCAAAAGCAATTAGTTAAAATTCGTCTTTTTTCAATTTGTTAAAATTATGAAAATGGAAATATATGGCTGACTACACCTTGCCAAAATCATAGAATAACCCCCTCTATTTCGCCTCTATAGGCCATTTTTATCACTTCGGACTTGCTGTTGACTTGCAGTTTTTTATAAATAACCCTGATAAAATGCCTGACTGTATCAATGGAAATTCCAAGCCTATTTCCTATTAATTTATAACTTAAGCCATCAACCAACCCAATAACAACATCAATTTCTCTTTGAGTTAAGCGCATTTCGTCAGATGTATTGTGGGTATCTGCGGAAAAATACTGTGCTACTTTGCGTGCAACAGCAGGGTCAAAATAAGACCCGCTGTTGTGGGTTTGTGATATGGCTCCTCCTAAAACATCTAAGCCGGAGCCTTTTAAACAATAGCTGGATGCGCCAGCGCGTAAGGCAGAAAAAATGTATTCTTCTGAACTATATGAACTCAAAATGATGATTTCCACCTCAGGGAAGGCATTTTTAATCCTTCCTATATGGTTTAGACTGGAAATCCCATTTAGCTCGATGTCTAATAATAATACTTCCAACTTTTCTATCGTGTCTTTGCTATCGATCAATGCATCTACCGATTTATAGCAACCTTCGGAATATAATTCCGGTTTTGATTGTATCCATGTGCAAATACTTTGGGCCAGCTTGGTATCATCATCAATTATGGCTGTATGAATCATAGGAGTCGAGTATTTATTGGGGTTAAACGATGGGGGTTAGTATCTGAAAGAAGGAAAAAAACAATCTTTTATTAATATTATAACATAGAGCTATTAGTTTGTAGATTCGTAGTTAGGTTTTCGCTGCAATTATCCAAAAATTCACAATTTAACATATTCACTTATAATAAAACCCTTTATTCAGGATCAATATCTGGCAGGTAAAATAAAGATTTGAGGTATACGGCCAGCCATTAAATATATGCCAATCATTTGTTATTTTCAACGAAAATAACATTTTATCCAAAGCTAACATTATGAAACATAATATTACTGTTTCTAAGCATAAATTGTTGTTTGTCCTCTTGCTATTACTTGTTTTACTTCCTGAACTTCTTCCTGCCCAGCAGGCTAAGCCTCCCATTTCACTTGCAGATACACAAGCGATCCATGATCAGATGAAGTATCTGCCCGATCTTCTGTATACTGACATAGACTCATTCTATTTTATTTTGAATCATGCTGATGCCCAGGTCCAGGAATTAAAAAAAACCTTTGATCATTCATTTGTTGAACTGGAGTGTAAGGTATTAACCCTTTTTGTAGAGGGCTATTCGCTGGAGAGTAAATTTGATTCCGCCATTAACAAAGTAAATAGGTTTTTAGCCACTCCAGCAATAAGCGAAGCCAAAGAAGGTACTTGTAAATTTTATTGTATGCTTGGGAATCTATACATGGGAAAAAGGGAGTTCATGGAAGCTAAACGAGCGTATTTTCAGGGCTTGACCTTAAACCCAAACCCTAAAGAGGAAGCTATTTTATTATTCAACCTGGGTACTATCGATTATTATTTTGAGCGCTATTCCTCAGCCATTTCCAATTATAAGGAAGTAATAATCAGAGAAAAGGAGGTAGGTTTTACGCCTTCACAAATGGCAACGGTCAGGTTAAATTGGGGAGCTGTGTATTTGGATCTGGATTCTTTAGTTTTAGCAGAAAGGCAAATCCTGCAATCTCTTCAATTGGTCAAATCAGTTGCTGATAGTCAGTCTTTCAAAAAGACTTATTATAACCTGGCAAGAGTATACTTTCAAAAAGGGGAAAGGCAGAAATCACATGCTTATCTTGATTCTGCCATGATATACAGTAAAAAGGATCAGCACCATATTCTCCTCACCCAAATTCACCTCCTAAAAGCCAAAAATTTTATCCTTGAAGAAAGACCAGAGTCAGAGATCAGGGAAGAGCTTGACCAAGCTGAACAAATAATTGAGACCTATGGCCTCGATGGGTATAGAGTGGGCTTATGGGGTGAAAAGGCAAGTTTTGCCAAAGCGATGGGACAGTACCTGCTATCCAAAAAATATCTTCTTTCCGCTCTGGATGAAGCCAATAAACAAAAAGATCCATCCCTTCAAGCCAAATTCTACAAGGAGCTTGCTCTAATAGAAAGTTTACTTGGAAATATGGATTCTGCTTACACTCACCATATCCGTTTTCATGATTTATCTGATAGCCTCAAAACGATTGAACAAAACGAAGCAATTGACAACATCAAGCTGGAAATGGAACTCCTTAATGCAAAAAAAGAAAAAGAAAGTGTAAGCAAAAATCTGGTAACTGCCCAGAAACTTGCCGACAACCGATATTACCTTTTTCTTGTTTCTGTTTCCATTTTGATACTGGTCACGATAGCTATGCTCATCATCCTTTTCCAAAGGAATCGAATCCATAGGATTTCGAAAAAACTTGACACCCAAAACCTCCGCCTGAAGAATTTATTTCAGGAACGACAGCTCATACTGAAATTGATTACCCATGATCTACGATCTCCTTTGATGAATATCCAGGTCCTTGTAGCCAATATCCAGACAATCTTGAATGAAAAGAATATAACAGATAAAGAACTGGGGAAAAACCTGCAGGAAATAAGCCTTTCCGTCTCCGATGTCAATGGCTTAGCGACCCAAATCCTGGAATCTGATCATATCATCGATCAGGTGGAAAAAGACCGGCCCAGAGAGATTGACCTCAATCAACAGCTTCAGTTTGCTGTAGATACCTACAGGGCCAAAGCGCTTAAAAAGCAGGTAGAAATAAAATCCAGCCCTTTGTCTGCCCCTGCTATCAGTATCTCTCACCAGCAAGGCTTACAGCTTATCATCGAGAATCTTCTTTCCAATGCGATCAAATATACGCCCCCTCAAAGCGAGGTAGAAATCCAACTGCTTCAGCTAAATGGCTCCTATCAATTTAAGATCCGTGACTACGGCCCTGGCTTCACAAAAGCCGATTTCGCAAAAATGTTTCAGCGCTTTCAGCCGCTCAGTGCCAAACCCACGGGAGGAGAGACCTCTTATGGGATGGGGCTTTATCTGGCCAAAAAGCTATCCCGGCAGTTAGGGATTGATTTACAGATTGGCAATCATCCTGAAGGAGGGGCCCTGGCCCAGCTGCGTATTCCCAGGGCTTCAAAAGTTTGAGTTTGGGGCCTGTCCTGAGGCTTTGTGAAGGAACGAGTTCAAGTACAAGCTAATGGTGCAAAAGAGCTTATCCTATAAGCTGATTTTGAAATAGTTCTTGTACTAAAACTTGAACTCAAACTCAAACTTAGCCTTAGCCTTCCATCTGAGAAAAAGAACGCTATTATACTTTGAACCGCATAGAAAGTCCTGTTTGCACAACCATATAAGGGCATATAGTAAACAGACAATCTACCAGGTCCTAAGTATAGCTCCTCATTCTATCCTTTAAAAAACTGTTTAAAAATAGAATGCGGCACCAGGCCGATCCGGCCTTCATAGATGCCTCCATCCACTGTCCAGTCGTAGACGCGCACGGAGATGACATGGGTTTCATTGGGCTTCAGGCTATAAGCCGGGATTCGGTAAGCCCGCAATTTCCGATAGGATTCGCTATCATTTTTCCTGATGGGCCCATAGTCTTCGAGGCCTGTGGCCCCGATGATTCTCCCATTGATAAACACCTGATCGACATCGTCTATTTTTCCCAACATGAGGATCATGTCTTTGGAGGTCTGATCCATTGTCAGGCGAAAGCTTTTGCGGTACCAGGCATAGCCATTATAATCGTGATAGCCTGCGCTTTCCCAGTTTCCCGGAACCATGATGCGGTTCCAGGACTGCAAATCGGCATCGTCATCCTTCCAGGGCGGATCATCGCCCAGGCGAAAGTCCCAGGGACCCGCGAGGTTCACTTCAAGAGGCATGGCCTCTTTTTTGGCATAGAGCCCGATCGGGCCAGAGACGATTCCGCCTGAAATCAGGCAGTCATAGACGCGGGTCGCGATGAGGTTTTTGCCATCTTTGCGCAGCAAAGAGCGGGGGACGGGATAGACCCGAAAGGCCTTATAGGCCGTCTGGTAAGCAGGCGGGAAGGATCCCGAAAAGCCCACCAGCACACCATTCACGTAGACTTCGTCTATGTCATCAATATAGCCCATCACCAGAAAGAGGTCGGCATTATGGGGAATCTGGCAGCTAAAGGTGCGGCGATACCAGGCGTAGCCGTTGTAGCCGTTGAAGCCCTGGCTTTCCCAGGCACCGGGTACTTTCAGCATTTCCCAATCGCTGTCATTGTAGGTGGGGCTGGCCCACTGCATCTGGTCTCCTATGGTAAATTTCCAGCTACCGCTTAGGTCCTGGAGCATGTACATATCCTCATTCCCTGCCAGGCTCAGCTTGCAAAGTAAAGTCAGTAAAATACTGAGTATCAGTCCTGCTGTATATTTTTTCAACACATTCATGTCTTAGTCGTTTCTTTTGTTTGCTTTGCTCGCTTCTCTCCAGTATTGGATATAATGTGCCTGACTGATCAGGCCGATCGGCCCCTGGTAAATTCCACCAGCCCCTCCCCCATCGTATACTTTGATGAGGATTTCGTGCTCTTTTTTGCCTGTCAATAATCCTTTGGGTAAATAATACCCGCGAAATTCATCCCGCTCCATCCCCTTTGTATAAGGGTGTTCCTTATCCATCTCTCCAAGAGCGCCCACCAGTTTCCCATCTATATATACTTCATCCAGATCATCTATTTTTCCTAATAGAAGGACCCAGAGCTCATCCTCACTTACATTGGGCAAAGATATTTTCCTGCGGTAAAAGGCAAAACCGTCATAGCCCTGGTAGCCCTGGGACTCCCAATTGGCTGGCACCTGTATGCTGCTCCATTTGCGGCGGTAAAGATCAGGTCCCAGATAAGAAGTTGTGCTTGTGCTAAACTCCCAAGATCCTGAAAGGTCGATATCAGGAATGAGGGCAGCTGCTCCGGCACGCAGATAGGGTTTTCCTTCATATATTCCGCCTTCTCCCACTTCATCATATACCCTGATGGCAATGACGTTTTTGCCGTTCTCGAGCAAATAGGACGGAATCGCATAGTTGCGGTCTTCGCGCCAGGCTGTCTGAAATGAAGGCGGCAATACGCCTGTAGAGCCGATGAGTACCCCATTGAAGAAGACTTCGTCTACATCATCTATTTTGCCCAAAAAGAGCATCACTTCCCTGTCTTGCCAGATCGGGCCCAGCTGTATTTCCAGGCGGTACCATGCAAAACCATCATAGTCAAAATGGCCTTTCTCCTCCCACTTCGAGGGGACATATATATCCCCCCAATGGCTGTCATCCAGCTCTTTTTGAGCCCACATCATGCGGTCACCTTTTTTAAATTTCCAATTGCCGCTCAGGTCAATATTCAATTCCTGAGGCCCCGCGGCCAGAAGTGAGGGGGTGGATAAAAGGCTCAGGCAAATCATGATGAGCGTGATCCGGCTTCGTATGCTTTGTCCAAAAATCATCATATAAAATCAGGGAGTTAAATTGCGAATGCGCACTTGTTTGTTTTTGAAATCTATCTGAAAACAGTAGGCTTTCATCAGATCGCCACCGATGATACCTACAGGACGAAATATTTCCTTATCGCCAAAAATATGATTCATATCACAGGCATAAAACGAAGCCTTTATATCTTTTTGCATACCCAGCCCTAATTCATACAAAAAGGCCTGCTTCAATTCTCCACCCTCACCGCCTATCCCAGCGACATGTATGCTCTGAGGCCCGCTGCTATTGACTGTAAAGCCAAATACAGCTGCTTCTCTGCTATTGAGCAAACTCAATTTAGAGCCTGAATCCAGCATAAAGTAAGCCTTTTTGCCATTCAAAGTACCTTCGATGATAGGCTGCTTGTCAAAATGAACAATGGGCAGGTAATCGTATTCCGATAGCGTTGGCACCACAAAGGCACCCATGGCCAGGTATAATGGAATACATAAGAGGAGTAATTTGCTGAACATTTTCATTGTTTTGGAAGATATATAACAAAGGTAAGGCGCTTGCCTGCATCAACTGTCACAAGACTGTAAGGCTTTGTAAAAAGATGTAACAGGCCGTGCTTGTCCTATCTGAACAAAACCCGGTTTTTCTCATAATCAATGACAAATCCATAGGCTTGCATCACATCTGCCCCTATGATACCGACAAGAGGGGTTTTGCCCCGGGTGGTGAAATAGGCATTTGCGCCAGAGAGCCGTATACCGGCAAAACTGGTAAAGATTTGATGGCCTGCCATATTGAGGTCAACGCCGGTGGCGAGTTGTATGCGTTGGGTTTTGCTCCCGATTCCCTCCACCTGCCGGCTCCGTCCGGGAAGATCCCGCAACTGTATGCCAAAAGATTTGGCTGCGGCAATATCTATCAGCGTAAGGTCGGAGCCCGTGTCCAGCAAAAAGGTAACCGGCTTGCCATTGAGCATGACATGAACGACCGGTTTTTGGTCGAGTAACTCAAAGGAAATTTCCGTGGAGGTATTGTCTAAAGTACTGCTTCTCAGGATAAAAAAAGCAAAAATCGAGAGGAAGAGGGTAGTGTATCGCATGACTATAGGTTAAAAGGTTATGATAGATTGAACGCCATGCGTCATCTACAGATGTCATGCTTTGGTAAAGCTTTGTAACAAGATGTAATGGGGATGTTTTGGGTTTCGGGTTTTGGGTTTTGGGTTTTGGGTTTCGGGTTTTGGGTTAGCGATTGAAGATCATTAAAAAGGAATTGTAATTCGTTGAGACAAAATAATCTTCCTTTTCGGAGCGGATGCGGAGGCCGAGCATAACGGGTTTATCTGGCAGGTCCTTCATGATATCCTCCGTTTCTACCCATCGAAAACATTCACAATTGGCAGAAAGCTCGGCATTGGAAATGGGAATGCTATCGGTGAGGTTGTAAAGCTGTGCGTAGACTTTGTTGGTGCTGGAGGAGGTACGGATCATGGTAGCAAAACCGATGCTCTTGGCCTGCGGAAAATCCGCTTTGTTGAAAGCCGCGATTTGGGTCATGCCATCATCACTCATGTACCAATTGGTATCAGCCGTGCGCAGGGTGCCTGCAAAAGCCACCGTTTCGCTATCTTCCACCTTGCCCGGATTGAGGGCCGGGATCAGAGGCGGATTGCGTGTTCCACATGCTGAAAAAAGGATTACGGCCAGGAGCAGAAGAGTAGATAAACGGATCATAAACTTTGGCTTAACAGATGAATGAGAGATACCAATTTAACCAAATTCCTGGAATCTTGTTCATCCTAAATCACCATTTTATAGCCGATACCATGTACGGTAAGAATTATTTCCGGCTTTTTGTGGTTTTTTTCCACCTTCTGGCGCAGACGTGCGATAAAATTATCGACCGTGCGGGTGGTCGGCTCGGCATCATATCCCCAGACATGTTCGAGCAGCTCACTCCTGCTGACGACCTCGTTGCGCTGCTCCCATAGAAATCTCAGGATTTCAAATTCTTTGTGGGAGAGTTTCTCCTCGCCCTGAGGCGAGTGGGCCCTATACTGGACAAAGTCCAGTTGGAGCATACCGAGCTGAACGATAGCCTCGGGGCTATCAGGCTGGCTGTGCGCTGTGCGCCGCAGGATGGCTTTGATGCGCGCGAGCAGCTCGCGCAGGCTGAATGGCTTGGTCATATAGTCATCTGCTCCCAGCTCCAGACCGAGCACTTTGTCGATCTCCTCGCCCTTGGCGGTGAGCAGGATCACAGGCGTCTGCACCCCTGCCTTGCGCAGGCCGCGGCATACATCAAAGCCCGACATTTTGGGCAGCATCAGGTCAAGGATGATCAGGTCAAAGGTAGCGGAAAGCCCTTTTCGTAGTCCTTCCTCTCCATCACTGGCTTCGGCTACTTCATAGCCTTCAAACTCCAGGTTGTCCCGGAGTCCCAGGCGCATGGCGGGTTCGTCTTCGATGATTAGGATGTGTGGCATGGCAGCAAGTTATTGAAAAAGAGAAAAAAATGCAGATATTAACTGCCCAAGATGAATAAAGTAAGCCTTTTATGACTTCCCGACTTTCCTACATTGGTGCAATCCTTTTGCTTCTGTTTCTGGCCCCTGCGACGGTGCTTACCCTCCTGGAGCTCACCTCCCTCAAGCAAAACGAGGCCGTGCTCAAAGAGGTCTATGCCAACCAATTGGAATCTGTGCTTTTTTCTGTCAATACCTACTCTCAGGATGTAGCAGACGGTTGGGCGAGCAGGCTGGATCGCAGCACACAATTGCCTCTCAATCAAAAGGATAGCCTTTTTGAGCTATTCCTTTCCGAAACCGTCGCGGCGCGATGGATGTTTGTGATGGATGAAAAAGAGGTGGTAATAAAAGGAAATTTTCCCGCAAAAAAAGAGCTTCTCACACAGAAAATACAGGCTTTTCAAAAAAGCAAAACTGACACCCTGGAGCGCCTGAAAGGCTACCTCGAAAATGGCTTCCGAAAGCTGGAAGCTTTTTCCCCATCTTCCATCGATAGCCTGCCGATGCTTCTCTTCCTGCTTCCCCGTGAAAACAATCCTCCCCTGCTTTGCGGCCTTTTCATTGACCCTAACAAATACATCCAAAGCGTGCTCGCGCCCAAGATGCAGGAGGCTACCCGCCAAAAAGTAATTGTTTTCATTTATTTTCAGGAAAAAGACCAGGTTACCTATAGCACAGAGCCTTTTTCTCAAAGCCAGATTTCCCAATATGAGCCGCTTTGGCTGATGCCGAATTATCAATTGGGAATCTTCCTGAAAGGCCCCAGCCTGGAAGCTTTGGCAGAGCGGCGCTCTTATACCAATCTCTTCCTTATTATTTTCATGAACTTAATAATATTCATTGGCATAATATGGGTATTTCGTAACATTAGAAAAGAGGTCCGCCTGGCTCAAAAAAAATCCGATTTTGTCTCCAATGTTTCACATGAAATCAGAACGCCGCTTGCCCTGATCAGCATGTTTGCAGAGACGCTATCCATGGGGAGAGTCAGGACTGAAGAGAAAAAAAAGGAGTACTACCAGATCATCGGTCAGGAAGCTGCACGGCTGGCACGTACAGTCAACAAGATTTTGAATTTTTCCAAGATGGAAGCCAACAAAAGGTTGTATGAAAAAGAAAAATTTGATCTGATAGAGTTGGTGGAAGAAATCCTACAGAGTTATGCCTTTCACCTCCAGCAAAAAGGCTTTAGCTATACATATGAAAAGTCTGATGAAAGCATCATGATAGAGGCTGACAAAGAGGCCATAGCGGAAGCTTTTATCAACCTGCTCGACAATGCGATCAACTACAGCGAAGCGCAAAAAGAGATCACGATCAGCTGTCAGCAAACAGCTGAAAAGATCATCCTCAGCGTCGCTGACAAAGGCATCGGCATAGCCGATGCGGAGCAGCAAGCCATCTTCGATAAGTTTTACCGCGTCTCCAGCGCGACAGTCCACAACACCAAAGGTACAGGCCTGGGCCTCAGCCTGGTACAGCATATCATGCAGGCACATGATGGGGAAGTGCTGCTCAGCAGCAAAGCCGGAAAAGGCAGCACTTTTCAGTTGGTTTTTGGAAAAAGCTCCCTGGGGGGCTGAGGTTTCGGGTTTTGGGTTTCGGGTTTTGGGTTTTGGGTTTTGGGACCATCTGCGAATCTGCGAATCCATGTCACTAAGGAATAGCGATAAAATAAATCATCAGTTTGTTTCAAGTAGTTTGTCATTTCGATGGCCTGCCCTGAGGCATCCGAAGGGAGGCTTTGCGAGGAGAAATCTCCTGAACTCATTTATAAAAGCCTGATTATCAATAACTCAGGATATTTTTCCTCGAAGACTCCCTTCGACAAGCTCAGGGCAGGCTCCTTCGACAAGCTCAGGGCAGGCTCCTTCGACAAGCTCAGGGCAAGCTGTCGAAATCATCCTACTAGACATTTTGCCTGGTTAACCAAGCTGAAGAGAAGATTTAGACAGAATAAACATGATTTTCAGGATTTAAAAGAAAAACTAATGACATCCTGTTAATCCTGAAAATCCTGTAATCCTGTCAAAAAAGGAGGTATGACAATTTTGTCTAGTAGTATATGTCGAAATGACACCTCCTGGCTAAAAAATAAACTGATAGTTTATTTCGTCATCGTTCCATAAGAAAACTTTTGGAGCGGATTACACGCAAGAGCCAACCCTCAGTCCGAAATCCGCTCCAACCTTTTGTTTTTTCGCTGCGATAGCAGCTTATAAATATTTTTTACTGCTAAAGGAGGCAGCCTGCATTTGCTTTTCTATGAAAAGCTGGCGTGGATGTAGCCTGCGCTGAACTCGATTCAGTGGCTCTTGCGCTGGCTTTTGGGTAATCCGCGCCTAAAATCCCCCAATCTACTAATCTACTAATCCTCCCCCCCTCAATTTCCCTTCTTCTCCATCTCCAGGGTCTTGAGCTCTTCCTGGTGATCCAGGTATTCTTGTGGGATATAAAAACGAATGTGTTCACTATTGGCAAATTTGATTTCCTTGATGTAGCAAATCCACTCTTTACCGACTTTTTCGACGGCGCAGGTGGCGAGGCGATAGGTCTTTTGGAAGGGCATCAGGCTGTCAACCGAATGTTGGCCTCCGAAAGTACTTTCGAAGAATATCTCCGCAAAAAGGCCTTTGGACGTACGTCCGAGGTAGCGGATTTTGCTCACGCGAAAGGTGACACTTTTGGGGTCTGTGGTCCTGTACATCTCGTGAAATCCTTGCAAATAAGCCTTTGCAGACATAAATTCTGGTCGGGAGATAGAGCGGATTTTCACGGGATGCAGGTCATCTTCGATCAGTACATTTTCATTTAGAAAAATGCGGTCATCGAAGTCCTGAGCATAGGAATTCTTTTTAATCACGTCCTTGGAACGTGTATAGGGATCAGCGATATAATTCAGGCTTGCTTCGAGAAACATGACCTTGAGGCCTGCTTTTTCAAGGATTTGGGCAGAGTCCTGCGGGGAGAGGATGATATTGTTTTGGGCGTAAAGGCTGGAAATCAAGGAAAAGAGGATAATGGAAATATATTTTTTCATAGTGGGTATTTTTGGAATGAATATGGTAAAGTACGTCAAGAGGCATTATTTATTCAAATTCTTTAAGGGAAAATGATTTTTTTCCCAACAGAACTAAGGGAAAACAAAATTTATATTTATTTTTATCTAAATTCCCAAAACATAAACTATCATAGTCAACAAATCCACTTTCTCCTTTCCTAAAGGGTAATTTTATTTTCTGGCTTTTTGTAATCAACAGTATCTCTCACTTTTCTAAAATGGCGAAAGCTATTTTTTATTAAATCCAATCATAATGCTAAGACTTACACTTTACCTTTCAAAACCGCCCTTGCTAAGGCGGGTGCTCATGCTATTTTTGCTCGTGGGCTTTTGCCTTCCGGGCTGGTCGCAGACTTATTCTGACTCCTGGGATGGCACCAAGTCTGGTGATCATCATGTAACCAATAATGGTTCAGACTATACTGTCACCCTCACCTGGTCCAATATCCTAAGCCCCACAGACGGCTCCTGGGCTACCCCCTGTGACTGTAATGATGTGGGCCTGCAGCAAGTACAGTATGGTACAGCTGAAAATTCACAAAGGAGTCCTTACTCCAATCCTGTCCTGAGCTTTGGAGGTAATGGAGGGGGAACCTTGACTTCCTCAACCGCCAATGTAGGACCAAGTTTTAATCAAACCCTCCACCTCTGGATCCGCATCGATGGGCAGGACGATGCCTTTTTGGATCCTTGTGGGTCTGAATGTGAGAACTATGGATGGTCAGTCAATACTGCCCTTTTTACTATCCGTACAGCTAAGATTAAAAATCCTATCAACCTGGATGCCTCAGATAATGAATCAGAGGGATCTTTGCTCAACAGGATCGTCCTGACTTGGGAAAAGGGGACTGACATTCCAGCCGCAAATGTAGGCTACAAGATTTATCGGGGCAGCACCCTTATCCATACAACTGCGATAGGAGATGAAAGTTATACCTATACCGATAGCTTAACGACCCCCGGGGGGCTTCCTGCGGCAGGCTCATCTTATACCTACAAAGTACAAACCTACACCAATGATTGGGGAGGAGATACCTCTACCGGAGCGACTAATATCGGCTCGACTCTGAGCCTCTCCCTGGATGCATCCAATGGCACATTTCCTACTAAAGTAAAGCTAAGCTGGAACAGCGTTTCTACCTCCGCGGATAATATCCGCATAGAGCGCTCCATCCCCTTGGCCCAGCGCCCTTCAAGTATCACCAGCCGTACAGATACGGTAGAGGAATTAAACATTCTCAACAAACATGCGAAAGCATATACTGATACGGATGTCATCCCAGGATATCTCTATAACTATTATATAACTGCCCTCAATGAGGACGGCAATGATATAGTAACCTCCACAGACAAAGGCTGGATGAAACCCAATGGCACCATCAAAGGGCAGGTAAGTTCCAGAGGCGGAGCAGGGGTACAAAATGTGTTGATAACTGTCGCTTATGATGGAGCGCTTGATGCCAATAAAGCACCCGCCAATAGTGGGTATAACGGCCCATTTACTGCACTGACAGATGTGGATGGCTACTATGAGATTCGAAATATTTACTATTATGACAGTGCGCGCTTTTCCATCACCCCTTCTTACCTGAGTCATGGATTTACCCCTCCTAATTCTTTTCGAATTCTTGATTTGAATGGACGAACCCAAACAGGGGTAAACTTTACCGATACCACGGCTATTACGGTTTCGGGCTATGCAAAATTTCAGGCCCCCAGTCTCTTTGGAGGCGCATCGGGTGCAGGTTTTGGGGTGGAAAAAGCCACCATTGCCATTAATGGCGTGGATTATGGAATTCGCACCGACGAGGATGGTTTTTGGTCCTATGCCCTTTCTGATTCAGGAAATTATGGGTTTAAGATTTATTATCTGCACCATCAATTTTTGGCAGATTCCCTCAATTTTGATATTGGAAATGATAAAAACGACATTGATTTTCTCAATATGCAGGTGGACTCAATTGAGGTTCGCGTTCAGGATGGATGTCAAAATCCGTTGAAGACCATCAGCACCCAGGCCGGAGGTACAGTAGAACCTCAGATCAAGGTGGTTCATACGAGAGGGACAGCTTTCTTCGATGGTAATTTTTCTGTAAATGCTACCGGCAATGCCACCATCGTGCTCCCTGCAGGCAGCTTCCGGTTATCGGTTGATAATCCTGCAGGCACATCGGTTCCGCACAGGATTTTTGATGGGGCTCAACGCGCCCAACTGGATACCATTGATTTTGACTTTGACCTGAGTCTGAGAGACTCCATGGTGGTTGTTCTCAGTGATACCATTTGGACGATTATTCCTCCGGATACCCTCTCCACGACCGACAGCCTTGGCAATCCTATTATATTGCCAGGTAGCAGTAGTTATGTGGTAAATGAGGATACCGTGACCCAATCTCTCGATTGGCAGGCAGACTTTGTCTATTTTGGCCCCTTTGAAGTGATTGCCTTTTGGGAAGACGCGGGCGCAGAAATATTTAAAGACTGTAATGCAGGAGGGACTTCTCTTTCAGACTCCATCATCCTCCTGGAATCCAATGTCTCCTATCCCCTTACCCTATGGATCACAGATGCAGCCTCGGGCTGCGCAGTGGACACGGGTTCCATCAAAATCTGGGATTTTGTGAGTGATAAAGAAAGTAGCCCCGCTACTCTGCCCATTCAAAATGGCTATGCATATTATTTGGTTGAGGCCGGCATCCCCAATGTATCCTCAGGCGGGAGCAATCCACATCAAAAGTATTTTTATACAAAAACCTCAGCAGGAGCGCGCGCAGATGTTCCCAATGACTGGTGGGTGATGGTGACAGGAGCCCAAAGTCTTTCTCCTACTTTTACCTCCAGATCTCCTCAGTTACCTGATATTGTGATCCACGATCCTCCGGGAGATAATAGCTATTCATGGATAGAGAAAGGATCCAATTATCGGTATTTTTCCAATACTTCCTATGAGATCTCCGGATCGGGCGGATTTTACCTGGATTTACTTTTTGGGACCTCTATCAAAACACCGATTTCGGGAACGAATCTAGGCGTAAGATGGCAATTGGATTTTCAGGCAGGCAGGGAAAACTTCACCAATAATGTCTATGAGAATAATATCACTTTCACAGAAACCTTTTCTACTTCTGCTGATCCCTTATTTACCGGAAATGATGGAGATGTATATGTAGGAAAAGCTACCAACCAGCAATTTGCGATCGCCAAAGTGCTGACCTACAACGATTCCTCCAATTGTATCGCTCGGGTGGATGATAAACCCGCCCTGTATCCTTTAGGGATTGCTACCACTTTCATCTATTCAGAAAAACACATCAAGAATGTAGTGATTCCTCAAATTGTCTACCTGGACTCCGCCCTGAGGCGGCAGGCACGAAAGACAGCACCCGGCACAGAAAGAAGCGACCTGGTAGCTGAAGCTGACTCCTTTGGGATGGACGCCAGTAACTGGAGAAGTATTTTAGGTGTGGTAGATGCCGCAAGGGGTGTCAATGCGATTCCGTATGAAACAGGAAATAAAAACATTTCCTTCAGTTCGGGTGCCAGCTATGAAAATGTAGTTCAGCAGGACACCACCTCCGGTGGGAGTTATTTATACACAGCATTTGTAGATATAGAAACGGCCTTGGGCGCTCGTTTTCAGCAGGAGGGCGGAGCCTGGCTGGAGAGTCAGCTGGGTATCGCTGCAAAATTCAGGCATTCCTTTACCAAAGATGAAGGAAATGACACCACCAATACCCTGACCATAGGCTACCATCTTGAAGATGATGACATCGGTGATTATTTCAGCGTGGATATCCTCAAAGATACCGTCTTTGGTGTACCTGCTTTTAAGCTATTTGCCGGGACAAGTAGTTGTCCGCATGAAGATGGCACCCAGCCTCGTGATTCTGCTGAGTTCAACATATTCCCTCCTGATGGTGTCCACAACATCCCCATAGGTGGCGCAGGCAATATGACGGCCTATTTAACCAATGTAAGTGCAAGCCAGGAAGCACGAGAGTACCATGTGCGGGTGATTCCCAATACCAACCCACAAGGGGCTGTCATCAAGATCGGAGGCAGGATCATCAACAATACAACGGCTTCCTTTTTCCTGGATCCTTTTCAAACAACGGAGGTTGCCCTTACCGTGGAGCAAGGCCCTACAGCGGCCAACTATGACAGCATAGGTATCATGATGTATCCCCCTTGTGAATATGAGTTGTGGGAAAACAACGGCAACCTGACGAGCGGAGATACGACCTGGCTTTTTGCCAGTTTTCAGAGTGAGTGTACCCAAATCTCCCTCAACGAGCCCGTACAGGGTTGGCTAGTCAATGCCAACAGCAACAACCAATTGCTCTTTGATTTTGCGGGATATGACCTGAATAATCCTTATTTCAACAGCATTACCATTGAGTATAAACCCAATGGCCAAGGCTGGCTTGTGGGCCCCAGCATCCCAAGGGACAGCATCGTAGATGTGATCCACACCTATCTTCTCGATGTGAGCGGATATCCAGACGGGGCCTATACGCTAAGGGCCCGGGCCAATTGCAGCTCCGGAAAAGGAACCACCTATTCTACCGCAGTTAGCGGCCGGATCGACCGCAATTCCATCGGACCATTTGGGATACCTACCCCTTCAGATGGCTTTCTGCGATTGGGACAGGAGATTTCGATCACCTTTGACAAAGACATAGACTGCGGATTCAATGATCCCGCACCCACCTATGCGACGACCATCAGTCTCATGCGGACCGACGACAGTACATTTATCCCCCTGACTGTGCAATGCTCTGAAAATCAGGACCGCATCATCCTGGTTCCAGGGATAGATCTCTTTAACATGCCAGAACTGGAAGGGGTACTCCTGATTGCCTCTGTGCAGGGGATACAGGATGATCAGGGAAACAGCCAGGATTATCCCATCACCTGGGCCTTCCTCGTAAATGCCAGCCCGGTCAACTGGGATCCTGATACCCTGGATGTGGCATTGTCGGCAGGATTTTCACATACCATCAGCAGCACGCTCAAAAATACCTCAGTGCTGAGCAAAGCTTTTACCATAGAAAAATACCCTGTATGGCTGACACCCACCACCCTGGCAGGCTCGGTCCTCTCCAATGGAGAATATGAAATCAATTTCCTCGTTGACCCGACCTTGCCTGTAGGCATTTACTCAGATACGGTGACAGCCATGATCAATGGTTGGCCTGAATACCTGATTATCAACTATGAGGCTTTGGCTGTGCCACCCAATTGGAAGGTAAATCCAGAGGATTATACCTATTCCATGAGTGTGGTAGCCGTTTTCAGTCTGGACCAGACGGATACCAACCTATCCAGAAATGACCGCGACCTCGTCGCAGCTATTTTCAACGGAGAAGTCAGAGGAATTGCCCAATTGGAATACGTGGAACGATTTGACAAATACATGGCTTTTATTACCGTATATTCCGACATCATTGCCAATGAAGAGATAAACTTTAGCCTGTGGAGAGCTTCGAATGGGGTAGAATATCGGGCAGCAGAAACCCTTTTCTTTGCGGATAATGCCATTTATGGGCGCATAGGAGCACCCGAAATTTTCCATACAGATGGCGTATACCAGGTTATCCCCTTAAAACAGGGCTGGAACTGGGTTTCCCTCAATGTGGACAACAGTGACATGACAATCCACAACCTGCTCAATTCTTTGGGTTCTCCTCAAGTCGGAAATGACATCACCGTGAAGCGCAAGGACGGGAGTACCGCTCAATATACCCAAATAGCTACTCCTATCATCTTTGCCAATCAATGGACCGGAACTTTGGCTCAATTGGATAATAAGCAGGCCTACCAGATACATTTATCTGATGTGCCCGATACTTTGCGGATACCAGGGACACCTATCACCCATTTTTCCAATATAGATGTGCTCAGTGGATGGAACTGGATAGGCTTCCAGCCTCAATCTGCTCAGCCTGTAGGGCAGGCTCTGAGTTCTCTCAACCTGCGTAACCAGGATCTCCTCAAGAGCCAGGAATCTTTCAGCGAATACCACAAAGGTTGGGATGTCTGGTATGGTCCGCTCCGTTTTATGGAGCCTGGCAAAGGCTACAAGCTCAAACTAAAGAGCGGTGTAAATTACAACGACCTGATATATAGCCGCTTAGGCACAGAGGATTTTCAGGTGGACCATACGCGTTTTGAAAGCAGCATGACTATTGTTGCCAAAATCGGCTTCGAAAACGAGCTCCTCGTCGACCATAAGCAGCTGAATGAAGAAAGACTTCTGATCGGTGCTTTCATGGGAGACAGCTGCCGTGGATATGGTCAGCTGGAGTGGGTAGAATTTATGGGGGAATACCAGGCTGTTTTCTCTGTGCATGGAAACCAGGCTGACCTGGGTCGCGAAATGGAATTCCGTGTTTATGATACCTTTTCCGGTCATGAATTTGCTTGTCCCAAAAAGCCGGAAAAATATATCAGTGATTACTTCCTGGGCCATGTGCGTGATCCCTATGTGCTCTTCGAGCGCCTTGCCCTGCCAGAGGCAGGCTACTTCCTGGAGCAAAACTATCCGAATCCTTATGATTCGAAGACCTCTATTCGCTTTATTCTGCCGCAGGCAGAGCATGTAAGGCTGACGGTCTTTGACCAGTTTGGAAAAAAGATCCAACTGCTCCTTGATGAGGAAATGAGCGCAGGCGAGCATACTGCCATATTTGAAGCAGCTAAGCTGCCGAGTGGAATCTACCATTATTCGATTGAAGCCGGAGAATTCCGGGCAAGCCGGAAGATGGTCAAGTTTTAAAAAACGCCTGTAGGCATTTGAAAAATCCGCTGGTCGGGGGTACATCCTGGCTGGCGGATTTTGCTTTTTGGGGGCCTTTTTCTTCGTGTAAAGGGCATTTGTATTTTTTAAAACGAAAAATGAAACAATCTGAATAGTTGGAAAAATAACACAGTATTTTTTCGACTTAGGATAATTTATACTTAAATTGAAAATGTACACATAGTCAACAATTTCTATTCACTTCACCTATAATTTCAAATCATTATGCGAAAAATTACCCTTTTTTCTGGCAGGTGGTCTTATCCAGGGCTACTTGGCTTACTCATTTTGCTTATTGGCTTCAGTCCACAGGGCTGGGGGCAAACCTATTCCGATAGCCATTCTGATGCCTATGTCGGTGGCCCCTATTCTGTAACCAATGGCGGTTCAGATTATACTGTCAGCATTGGTTGGACCACTGCTTTTCGAGCTACCAACCAGGGATATTGCGATTGCCACACCAATACCGAGGACCTGGAGTTTGGCACCACCCAGGGTGAAAACAACCGCACACCTGTCTGGTCCACCAGTAATGCCGCAGATAATAACGGCAATACCGGCGACATCATTTTGGGACCAGGCTATTCCGATACATGGTACATCTACACGGAGGCAGATGGAGATGATGATGCTCTTTTTAGCTGCTGGGTAGATTGTGACGCCAGAGCATGGTCCGGAGGTGGACTGTGGGTGAGAACAGCCCCTTTCAAAAATCCCTCCAGCTTTGTCGCCTCCAGCACTGAAGGAGAAGGTTCTCGCCTCAACAAGGTTGTGCTGAGTTGGGGCAAGGCAACCCACTTTCCGGAAGGATATACCCAGTATGTCATATACCGTAGGGTCGCAGGGGTAGGCAATTATGCCCATCTTGTTACCCTGGGAGGGGATGCCAGGTCTTATGAAGACCTCCAGGTATCTCCCAATACCACCTATGATTACAAAATCACCACTTATTCCAGCTATAGTCAGCGCCTGGCCTCTGCCGGCACGGATGTAGGAGAAATCTTGAAAGTCGCCGCCACTGCTGGCTGGGGCAATCTGGAATCTACAGGTTCCTACGATCAGGGACAAACCCTTACAGTGAATTTGGATGCCTCAGATGGCACCTACAAAACCAAGGTGACACTCAGCTGGAACAAGGTTTCTACCTCAGCCGACAACATGAAGGTAGAGCGAAGCCTGCCGGGCAGCAATCCTATCAAATTTGAAGAATTGGCCATATTGAACAAACATGCCACGGCCTATACTGATACAGACGCCCTTCCGGGCTTCCAATATACCTACCGGGTAAGTCCGCTGGATGAGAATGGAGATCCTCTCCAGGAAGTGGATAATCCCGGCCACATGAAAGCCAATGGCATAGTTAGAGGTACCGTCAGGGCGCTGGGAGGCGCAGGGGTACAAGGCATTTCGGTATGTGTATTGCCGCTCAATCCGGTGGTACCGGCGGGTGTGAATACCGTCCCTGCCGCAGGCTATTGCACCACCACCGATGCCGGTGGCAACTATGAGATCAGGAACATCTACTATTACGATAGTGCCTCTTTTGTAGTGGTTCCCTCCTACCCCAACCATGTTTTTGGGCCACCTTCACGGGTACTGGTACTGGACCTCACCACCAATATTCAACCCGGCGTAGACTTTACAGACTCTACTTCAATTAGTATTTTTGGTAGAGTTCACTTTCCGCCAGCCTCTGACTTTGGGGCAAGCGGTGCCAACCTGATCGGAATCCGAAAGGCCAAAGTCCTGCTCGACACCCTCGACCGGGGCATACGCACAGATGGAGATGGCAATTGGTCCTATGCTGTGACCAATCCCGGAGTCTTTAAGTTCAGCGTCCAATATGAAACCCACGGCTTCAAAGCGGATCCCCTTTTTGCAGATGCCACCGGAGATACAGCGGTAGTCACCATCCTGGATCAGGACGTCAACGGAGTGGATTTTATAGACCAACAGAAAGATTCTGTGCTGATACGCGTGCAGGATGGCTGTGGCAATCCCCTTGCCGTCACCCCCAATGGCAATGGCTCTACCCCCCGGGTAAAAGTGACCAGTCAGAAAGGGCCGACCTATTTTGAGAAATACGTCTCCATGAGCAATACAGGCTTCGCCAAAGTCGTATTGCCTGCTGCGGACTTTCAGATCAATGCATTGGATGATCCTCCTTTCACCAATGGCAATATAGCGGTCCAATTGATGGATACGACCCTCAAATACGAACTCGCTACCCGGGACTCCTCCCTGCAGGTGACCAGCGATACGACCCTGGACATCACCCCCAGCCGGGTGGTAGTCATCAACGGGACCTCCGTTACCCTGCCCCCCGATACGGTCTTTAACATCACCAGAGACTCTATGTATCGCTCCATCCAGCCCAGAGCGAATTTTGTCTATTATGGTCCATTCCTCATCACTGTCAATTTTGAGGACGCAGGCGCAGAGGTATATCCCGGCTGTAAAGCCACAGGCTTGGGTACCAGTGCAGACTCCATCATCCTGATGGAAGTAGGCGCCCGCTATGGCATCCAGTTCGAAATCTTCGATCAGTTTTCGGGCTGTGCCGTGGATACGGGACAGGTTTTGGTTTATGATTACATCAGTGACCAGGAGCGCACGCCTTCGACTTTACCGATCAAAAATGGCGTGGCCTTTTACACCATAGAAGGGGGCGAGCCCAATGTCGCATCCGGTGGAGCCAACCCCTACCAAAAATTGTTTTTTGCCAGCGTCTCGGCAGGTGTCCGGGAAGCACAGGACAAAGGCTGGTGGATCCTGTTACAGGGTGCCAAGGAGTTGACACCCACCTTTACCTCACGCTCCCCTGAAATACCCGATTTGGTGATCCATGATCCTCCCGGAGACAACAGTTATGCCTGGGTGGAAAAAGGTTCCGTTTACTCTTCCTTTTCCACTACTGAGCGGGAAATCTCCGGCTCAGGAGGGCTCTATGGAGATATGATTATAGGGGGAAAAGGAAAATCCGCTTTGGGATTGGGTGTAGCCACCCTTTTCGATGTAGGTGCAGGTGCCAAAATCGTTTTTGACTATGATATTGGCCGGGAGAATTTTGACAAAGCAGGCTATCGCAGTACCTACTCCTTTGAAGAGAATTTTTCAACCTCAAGTGATCCGCTATTTACAGGGCATGAAGGTGATGTATATGTGGGAAAAGCTACCAACCAGCTTTGGTCAGTGGCCAAAGTATTGGAGTTTGATCCGAGCTCATGTAGCTCTACGGTACAGGACAAACCCAACCTGGAGGCTGGCGGCATCGCCACCACATTTATCTATACTGAAAAGCATATCAAAAATGTCCTGGTCCCTCAGCTGACCTATCTCGCCAACATATTAAGCGATGAAGCCGATGATGAGACGAATCCCACCCGGGAATCAGAATTGAGATCCGAGTCGGATTCATTCCGCATAGATGTGTTCAACTGGGGCCAGATCCTGGCCAAAAATGCCCTGAACAGGGACATGAATGCGACCTATGTCCGCAACAAGTCCTTCAGTGCAGGAGCAAGCTACGAACTGGTAGAAAGCTATAATGATGAGGCATCCAACTCCTATGAGTATGTCACCTTTGTGGATGAAAAACTCAAGCTGGGTGTGGCATGGGAAATAGAAGGCAATGGCCTCTGGACAGAAGGAGATGCAGGCTTTGCAGCCTGGTTCCGCGGATCTACCCGCAAAGAGTCTGGCAATGACAGCACCAAAAACTTCGTCGTGGGATATCAACTTGCAGACAAAGACATTGGTGACTTTTTCAGTGTCGATATTCTGAAAGATACCGCCTACAATGTGCCTGCTTTCCGCATATTTGGCGGCACGAGTTCCTGTCCTCAGGAGGATGGTACCCAGGCGCGTGACCGAGCCAATCTCAACATCTTCCCGCCAAGATTGGACAATGTGCCCAAAGGCGGCACAGCTACTTTCACGGCTCAAATGATCAATGAAAGTGAAAGCCAGGAGGCCCGGGAATACCAGATGCGGGTCATCCCGCAAACCAATCCCGGGGGAGCAGTTATCACCATGGGAGGTGAAAACATCGGATCACGAAGCGTCTCTTATTTCCTCGATGCCTTCCAGTCCACCGAGGTGGATCTTACGGTACAGGCAGGCCCCAGAGCTGCCAATTATCAGGACATTGCGATCATGATGTATCCTCCCTGTGAGTATGAATTGTGGGAAAACAATGGCAACCTCATCAATGGAGACACTTTCTATATCACGGTCAATTTTGAGTCCGAGTGCTCCAATGTCGCCCTGATCAACCCCACAGACAATTGGCTGGTCAACGCCAATAACAACAACATCCTGGTGACGGATTTCTCGGGCTATGACCTGAACAATCCTTTCCTGGAAAGTGTAACCCTGGAATACCAACCCAAAAACCAGGGCTGGCTGGATGGACCTACCATTTACAAATCTCAAAATGACGATATATTCACGCCTACTGACAGCCTGGATGACCTGATTTTCAGGGAGTTTTGGGATGTCTCCGGCCTGGCCGATGGCCAGTACAAAATCCGCGCACGCGCCAATTGTATAGCCGGAAAAGGAAAGACGGTTTCCTCCGCTCTGGATGGGATCATCGACCGCAATTCCATTGCGCCCTTTGGTATTCCGACTCCGTCGGATGGCTTCCTGCGCTTTGGGCAGCTGATTTCTGTCAAATTTGACAAAGACATTGACTGTGGCTTTGATGATCCTGTGCCGACTTATCCGGCACAAATCACGCTGATGCGTACGGATGACAGCACCTTCATTCCGCTGAATATTCAGTGTTCTGAAAACGAGGACCAGATCAACCTGGTTCCTACCATTGACCTTTTCAGCATGCCTGAACTGGAAGATGTCATCCTCGTGGCAAGGGTACAGGGCATCCAGGATGCCCAGGGCAATACGCAGACTTACCCGGTCGAGTGGGCTTTCAAAGTAAATGCATCACCTGTATCCTGGGATCCAGATAGCATGGACCTCGCATTTTCAGCAGGCATTCCCCATACCTTCACCAGCAAATTGAAAAATACTGCTGGTTTGAGTAAGGCTTTTTCCCTTGCATCCTATCCCACATGGCTGACGCCTTCCATTCTCTCCGGATCTATCCTTTCTGATGGAGAATATGAGATCACTTTCCATGTGAGTCCTGATCTGCCCATCGGTGTCTACCGCGATACGGTGGTTGCCATGATAGATGGCTGGCCAGAGTTCCTGGATATTACCTATGAGGCAGTTGCCGTCCCACCCAATTGGGAAGTAAGAGCTGAAAAGTATATTTACTCCATGAGTATGATCCTGGCATTTAGCCTCGACCAGAGTGATACCAACCTCTCCCGCGATGAGCGCGATATGGTAGCAGCCGTTTACAATGGAGAAATAAGAGGTGTCGCCCAATTGCAGTATGTATCTCAGTTTAACAAATACATGGCATTTCTGACCGTGTACTCGGATATTCCTGCAAATGAGGAGATTTCCTTCAGCATGTGGAGAGCTTCAACGGGAGTAGAGCATGTGGCCAAAGAGACTTTTTTCTTTAACAGCGAACATGTCTACGGCCTTATCAACAATCCTGAAATCCTGCATACAGACGGTGTCTATCAGGTTATTCCGCTCACGCAGGGGTGGAATTGGGTGTCGCTCAATATCACCAATACCGATATGACGATCGATAACCTGCTCAATTCTTTGGGTTCTCCTGATGTGGGCAATGATGTGACCGTCAAGCGCAAGGATGGGGCCACGGCCACCTTCACCCAGATCGCTACGCCGATCATCTACGCCAACCAATGGGCCGGTAACCTGGCCCAACTGGACAATAAGCAGGCTTATCTGATCCATCTATCGGATGCGCCTGATACGCTACGTATCCCAGGCAAACCCGTCACGGCTTTTGACAACATAGATGTGTTGAGTGGATGGAACTGGATAGGCTTCCAGCCTCAATCAGCCCAGGCGATCAAGCCCGCGCTCAGCTCCATCAACCTGCGCAACCTCGACCTGGCCAAAGGCCAGGAGGCTTTCAGCCAGTACCACAAAGGTTCTAAAACCTGGTTTGGTTCGCTCCAGTTTTTGGAGCCAGGCAAGGGCTATAAGCTCAAGCTAAAAGATGGCGTCAATTATAATGACCTGGTTTATAGTCGCTTAGGCTTGAAAGACTTTGAGGTAGATCCTACCCGTTTTGAGAGCAGTATGACGCTGATTGCGAGTGTGGGCAAGTTGGCAGTGGGCAGCAGGCAGTTGGCTGGAGGGAGCACACTGCCAACTGAAGACTGGATACTGCAAACTGAAAACCGACTGCTTGTTGGAGCCTTTATTGAGGATTCATGTCGCGGTTTTGGCTATGTGGAGTATGTGGAATTTCTGAAGGAATACCGTGTGATCTTTAGCTTGCATGGCAATTCGACGGATGTAGGAAAGGCCGTTACTTTCAAAGTTTATGATACACAAAGCGGACAGGAATTTATTCCTGCCAATGAGCCTGAGATCTATATCTCTGACCGTATCCTGGGCAGCATGCTGGAGCCTTATGTGCTATTCGAAAAGCTCGAATTGCCTGAGGCAGGCTACTACCTGGAGCAAAACTATCCGAATCCTTATGATTCGAAGACGAGCATCCGTTTTATCCTGCCTGAGCAGGGCAAGGTGAAACTGAGCGTCTACGATTCCTTTGGAAAGCTGATGCAGGTCCTGGTGGACGAAGAACTTTCGGCGGGTGAGCATACAGCCATCTTTGATGGCAGCAAACTCCCCGGCGGTGTCTACCACTACAGCCTGGAAGCTGGTGAGTTCCGGGCAAGCCGGAAGATGGTGAAGTTTTAGGCAGAATTAAGCTGCTATAGTATAGGCGGGTTCCCTATTTTGGGAACCCGTTTTTTTATCCTGAAAATATTTTTTATTCCAGCAGCTGTAAATTAGCTAATCCCCAAAAAAAAGAGTTAATTATTGCGATTTTCTAACCTCTTATTAGGACAGCCATTCCTAATGACACACATAAATTTGTGATTTATATGAACTTACAAAAAACCCTATCTTCTTTGTCTCTCCGGGCTCCGAGCCGGAACTTTGGTTTCCCCCTTAAGCTCCTGCCAGGCTTGTTCCTGAGCCTACTGCTCTGCCTGCTCACTACCGATTTATCTGCCCAATGGTCAGGCTCAGTTTCGAGTGGTGGAAGTGACTACAGCGTGGTCTTTAATTACAGCAATGCCCCAGCAAATGATTGCAAATGTGATCAGACAGGACGGGATTTTAGTGTGCCGGGTGTATTTACTACACCCAATATTTCCTATAATTCAGATGACTATACTGTCATATTGGGTCCCAATTATGATGCAACCTGGGTAGTAACCCTGAATTTCAGAGGCACAGAAACTAACTCCGGCTGTACATGTACCGAAGCCCCTCCACTTTGCGTCAAGCGCGCTTGTGATAATACAGGAGGGACCAACTCTATACAAGCAACGACTGCTGCAATTAAAAATCCCAAATCTCTGGTTGCGTCAAATGAAATCAATGGCGATGTCAGCCTGGGTAGGGTCCTCCTCTCCTGGCAAAAAGGAACTGACATTCCTGAAGTTTATATAGGATATAAAATCTACCGAGACAATGTACTCATAGCAACCCTGCCCATGGGAGATGTAAGTTATTCCTATTCGGATAACAATACAGCGGCCAATCCTCCCACTCCAAATGTCGTCCATACCTACAAAGTAGTCACCTATACCAACTATTGGGGAGGCGGTCATAATTCAACAGGAGTTACCGCCGATGGCAGCACCACTACCCTGACCCTTTCAGGTTCTCAGGGAGAATTTCCGACCAAGGTCAAGCTGACCTGGAACAGTGTATCCGTGGCGGCAGATGAAATACGAGTTGAGCGTAGTAAGCCAACTGGAGGATATGAAGAATTGAGCATCCTCAGCAAGCATGCAGAAGCTTATACCGATATAGATCCGATTCCCGGATATCTGTACACCTATCGGGTATCTCCTGTGGATGAAAATGGAATCAGCCTGCTATCGTTGACCAAAACGGCCTATGCAAAACCCAACGGCATTGTCCGGGGAAAAGTAGCCGCCCTGGGCGGCGCAGGTGTGCAAGGGGTGCAGGTATGTGTCATACCCGTTAATCCCGTATCGCCCGCGGGCATACTCAGCGTACCCGCAGGCGGCTATTGCAGCACCACAGATGCCGCTGGCAACTATGAAGTCAGGGGGATCTATTACTTTGACAGCGCTGCCTTTCTGATAGTGCCCTCCTACCCTTCCCATATTTTTGGGCCTCCTTCGCGTACCCTCAATCTGGAGCTAAATACGCCTATCATTACAAATACCAACTTTACGGACTCCACTTCTATCAGCATTTTTGGAAAGGTAAAATTTCCCCCTGCTACTGCTTTTGGAGGTACCGGCGCGCTGGATATAGGCATAAAAGACGTGGCTATCCTGCTGGATACGCTCGACCGGGGGATTCGTTCCAAAGCCAATGGAGAATGGTCCTACGCGGTAACCAATCCCGGCAAGTATCACTTCACAGCAAAATTTAAAGATCATGATTTTGACGCCGTATCGCCTTTTGCCGATGCAAGCGGAGACACCGCCGTGGTGATCGTCACGGATCAGGATATCCCGGGCGTGGATTTCATTGACCAAAATATCGATTCCATCAAGATACGTGTTCAGGATGGTTGTGGCGCGCCCCTGGCCGTAACGCCTAATGGCAATGGCTCCACGCCGCGTGTGCGGATCACTCATGATAGAGGAGATACTTATTTTGATAAATATGTCTCAGTGAATGCCCAGGGCGAAGCAACTGTAGTCCTCCCTGCTTCCCTATTTAATGTAAAAGCACAGGATGATCCGCCTTTTGTCAATCCCAACATAGCCGTCCAACTGACCGATACCACCATCAAATATGATCTCTCTTTCAGAGATTCCGCATTGGTTGTCACCCGGGATACTACCCTGGATATCACTCCCAGTCGGGTCGTGGTGGTAGGCGGAAGCAATGTGACCCTGCCGGCAGATACCGCATTGGTAGTCGATGTGGATTCCAGCTTCAAAAGCCTGCAACCTATTGCCGACTTTGTCTATTTTGGTCCCTTCCTCATCAACATCAACTTTGAGGATGCCGGTATAGATGTATTCAAAGGCTGTACCGCCACCGGATTGGGTACGTCGGCAGACTCCATCATAGTGATGAACGTGAACGGACAATACCTGCTCGACATAGAGATCATAGATCAGTATTCCGGTTGTCCGGTGGATACGGGAGTTGTACTTACCTATGACTTTGTAGGCGACAATGAACGCACACCGAGTGCGCTTCCTATCAAAAAAGGCCATGCCTATTATGAGATGATCCCCGGAGAGCCCAATGTGGCTTCCGGAGGGGCCAATCCTTATCAAAAATTATTCTTCGTCAGCGTTACTGCCGGTGTGAGGGAGCATCAGGATGCCGGTTGGTGGGTGCTCTTACAGGGTGCCAAAGACCTGACGCCTACCATCACTACCCGCTCACCGGAGATTCCCGACCTGATCGTGCATGATCCTCCCGGAGACAATAGCTTTGCCTGGGTAGAAAAAGGATCTTCCTATACTGCTTTTACCAATACTTCCTATGAAACTTCAGGCTCCGCGGGCAATTATATAGATCTCATCATAGGGGGAAAATTCAAATCCTCTTTTGGATTCCTTGTTGAGACCAAGTTTGATGCAGGTATAGGACTGAAAGTAGATTTTAGCTACCAGGCTGGTCGTAATAATTTTTTCAAAACCAACTATGAAACGACCTACACCTTTGAACAAACATTTTCTACTTCATCTGACCCACTGTTTACAGGACATGAAGGAGACATCTATGTGGGCAAAGCAACCAACCAATTGTTTTCGATAGCGAAAGTACTGGACTTCGATGAGCAGGTCTGTTTGGCTTCTGTGGTGGATAAGCCCAGCCTTGCGGCTACAGGCATTGCAACCACTTTCTTTTATACAGAAAAACATATCAAAAATGTCCTGCTGCCCCAAATGGATTATCTGGCAAGAATCCTGCGTGAAGATGCGGCTACCCAAACCAGCCCTGTCCGGAAGGAAGAATTGATCGCAGAGTCAGACTCCTTCCGGATTGACATTTTCAACTGGAAGCAAATCCTGGCCAAAAATGCCTATGCACGTGATACAGGTGCTGTCTATGAGCGCAACCAGTCTTTTAGTGCAGGCGCTACCTACAATCAATCCAAATCCTATGACGAAACGGCCGGCAGTACCTATGAATATGTCGAATTTATAGACATCAACCTGGCACTCGGTGTGGCATGGGAGATTGAAGGAAACGGTCTGTGGACAGAAGGAAAGACAGGCTTTGGCGCATGGTTCAGACATTCATTTACCAAAGATGCCGGTAGTTCCAATACCAACACCTTCAAGGTCGGATATGAGCTGGCGGACAAAGACATCGGAGACTTTTTCAGTGTGGATATCCTGAGAGATACTGCCTACAATGTCCCTGCATTCCGCGTCTATGGCGGCACCAGCTCCTGCCCGCAGGAAGAAGGTACCCAGGCCCGTGACCGCGCCAACCTCAACATCTTCCCTCCACGGATAGACAATGTACCCAAAGGTGGCACAGCTACTTTCACCGCACAGATGATCAATGAAAGTGAGAGCCAGGAGACAAGGGAATACCAGCTACGCGTGATCCCCCAGTCCAACCCCGGCGGCGCTGTCGTCTCCATGGGTGGCCAGAATATCACCAACAAAACCATCTCCTACTTCCTCGACGCCTTCCAGGCTTCAGAAGTCGACCTGACGGTACAGGCAGGCCCCAGATCTGCCAACTATGAGAATATCGCCATCATGATGTTTCCGCCTTGTGAGTATGAGTTGTGGGAAAATAACGGAAATCTGATCAATGGCGACACTTTCTATATCACGGCCAACTTTGAGTCGGAGTGCTCCAATGTAGCCCTCATCAACCCGACTGACAACTGGTTGGTCAATGCCAACAACAACGACGTCCTGGTGACGGATTTCTCAGGCTATGACCTGAATAATCCCTACCTGGAAAGCGTGACGCTGGAATACCAGCCCCAAAATCAAGGATGGCTGGATGGCCCAACGATTTACAAATCCATTGATCCTACCACCTATACGGCTACTGACAGCCTGGACGACCTGATTTTCAGGGAGTTTTGGGATGTGTCGGGCCTTGCAGACGGCAACTATAAGATCCGCGCACGCGCCAATTGTACTGCCGGAAAAGGAAGAACCGTTTCTTCTTCGATGAATGGCCGGATCGACCGCAATTCTATTGCGCCATTTGGCATTCCGACTCCGTCGGATGGCTTCCTGCGATTCGGGCAGCTGATCTCTGTCAAGTTTGACAAGGACATAGACTGTGGATTTACCAATCAGGTGCCAACCTATATGCCCCAGATCACCCTGACACGTACCGATAACAACACTTTGATTCCGCTGAATATTCAGTGTTCTCAAAATGAAGATCAAATCAACCTGGTTCCGACAATCGACCTTTTCAGCATGCCTGAACTGGAGGATGTCATCCTTATAGCCAGCGTGCAAGGCATCCTGGATGCCCAGGGCAATGTGCAGACCTATCCCATCCAATGGGCATTCAAAGTAAATGCCTCCCCCGTATCATGGGATCCTGATAGCCTCAATGAGGCTTTCGCTGCCGGCACAGCTCCGACCATCTCCAGCAGATTGAAAAATACAGCTGGCCTGAGCAAAGCTTTTGTCATCAGTGAGTATCCGGCATGGTTGAAGCCTGCGGTGCTCTCGGGTTCTATCCTTTCTGATGGCGAATACGAAGTGAAATTCTTCGTCAGCCCGGATCTGCCGATCGGTATGTACCGCGATACCGTGGTAGCCCTGATTGATGGCTGGCCGGAGTACCTGGACATCACCTATGAGGCAGTGGCCATCCCACCCAACTGGAAGGCGGATCCCAGTGATTTCATTTATTCGATGAGTGTGGTTTGTGTCTTCAGCCTTGACCAGACAGATACCAATCTGTCAAGGAGTGACAAGGACCTCATAGCTGCCATCTACAATGGCGAGATCCGCGGCGTAGGCCGTCTGGAGTATGTCGAACGATTCAACAAATACATCGCTTTCCTGACGGTATATTCCAATATCATCGCCAATGAGGAAATCAATTTCAGCCTCTGGCGCGCTGCCAATGGGATAGAATACAGTGCCAAAGAAAGCCTGTATTTTGCCGACAATGCCATTTATGGCAGGATTGGGGAGCCTCAAATTTTCCATACTGATGGGGTTTACCAGGTTATTCCGCTGGAGAAAGGCTGGAACTGGGTATCTCTGAATGTGGACAATACTGATATGACCGTAGCCAACCTCATGAGTTCTCTGGGATCACCCACAAGAGGCAATGACATCACGATCAAAAGGAAAGACGGTGCTACTGCACAATTTACCCAGATAGCTACGCCCATCATCTATGGCAACCAGTGGACAGGTCCACTGGCCCAGTTGGACAACAAGCAGGGATATATGCTTCACCTGTCTGATGTGCCGGACACCCTCCGTATACCCGGTACGCCTATCTCCAACTTTGCCACTATTGATGTGTTGAATGGATGGAACTGGATAGGCTTCCAGCCTCAGGTAGCACAGCCTGTAGGGCAGGCATTGAGTTCTCTCAACCTGCGCAACCAGGACCTGATCAAAAGCCGCGAGGCATTCAGTGAATACCACAAAGGATGGGATACCTGGTATGGTCCGCTTCAATTTATGGAGCCGGGTCATGGCTATAAACTCAAACTGAAAGACGGAGTTTCCTACAATGATTTGGTATTTCACAATCGCACAAGCAAAGAAGATTTCCAGCTTGACCATACCCGCTTTGAAAGCAGCATGACCATTGTGGCCAGTATCGGCTTTGAGGATGCGTTGGCTGTGGGCAGAGGTCAGTTGGATGGCGAAAGGCTGTTGATTGGTGCTTTTGTAGATGATACTTGCCGGGGCTATGGCTACCTGGAGTGGGTGGAGTTTATGGGCGATTACCGCACTACTTTCTCCGTGCATGGCAATATCAGCGACATCGGTCGCGAGATGACATTCAAGGTGTATGATTCTTATTCCGGTCAGGAATATATCTGCCCCAACCATCCGGAAAAATACATCAGCGACTACTTCCTGGGCGAAATCAAGGAGCCTTATGTGCTCTTCGATCGCCTTTCGCTACCTGCTCCCGGCTACTTCCTGGAGCAAAACTACCCGAATCCTTATGATTCGAAGACAAGCATCCGCTTTATCCTGCCTGAGGCAGGTCAGGTAAAACTGACCGTCTTTGATCAGTTTGGCAAAACTGTGAAGGTGTTGGTAGATGAGGAGCTGAGTGCTGGTGAGCACACGGCTGTCTTTGAGGCAAGCAAGCTCCCTGCTGGCGTCTACCACTATATGATTGAAGCCGGTGAATACCGGGCCAGTCGGAAGATGGTGAAGATGTAGGAGAGGCGGGAAGCGAGAGGCAAGAAGCGAGACTGAATCTGGAATTAATCATTCCAGGCATAAAAATCTCCCCATTTAGACAATGGGGAGATTTTTTGATTTTTGAATTAATCTTCCCGAAATTGGTCGTTCATGAATCAGGGGAAATTTGTCATTTTCATCTCCATGCTACTTGGGTCGTTTGTCACTTTTGGTCAGGATTTCCTGGCCACAGTACGCCATTATGGCGTATCAGACGGGCTTTCCCAACGGGAGGTGTACAGCATTCATGAAGACAGCAAAGGATTCATTTGGTTTGGAACCAAATTTGGCCTGAACCGCTTTGATGGCTATCATTTCAAATGGTACTCCCGTGAAAAAAATGGATTATCCTCAAATACCATTCACTACATCATGGAAGATGCTGCGCATCGGTTGTGGCTCTTTGAAGGGGATTCCTGGTATCATAAAACACCCCATACCCAAATTTCTGTCTTTGATGCGAATCAGGAAAAAGCCATCGATATCCCCGAGACGAAAAACCTGCTGGAAGCGCGAACACTTACCGGCTACCTAAGCTCTCCCTCGCTCAGCCTTTACTTTAGCCATGCCCGGACCCTCATCCACTACAGACCCGAAACCGGTTTCCAAAGCTATCCCTTTTCTGTTCCGGGGGATTTTCAGATACAATATTATGCCCACGACGATCATATTTGGGGCGTAAAGGACAAAAAAAGCCTGGTGGAGATGGATACACTGGGGAAGGTAATTTCCCAGATTCCCCTTGGCAGCCTTGCCAAAGAAGACACCTGGATCAAGATAAAAGGGGAGGACAAGGATGGCCTGCTCTTATTTACCGTTTTTTATAACCAAAATAGCCCCCTGGGAAAAAGTAAACATGAATTATTCAAGGTAGACCGAAACGGGAATTTCACGTATCCGAATGAGCAAATTGGCCTTGCCCATGTATATCCACCAATTTGGGGTGGAGGCTATTTTTATCAGCCTCAAAGAGAGCTCTTTTGGTACAAGGTGAGTCCCTATTTCTTTGCATTCAATCAGGAGAAAGGCGTGATTTATGACTTTTCTCTTACCTATCCCAACCTGTCAAACACGCAAATCCACCAGGTATATTTTGATAAATCAGATCGTATCTGGATGGGCAATACGGAAGGTCTCTATCAAATCAATTTGAATTTAAATCCCTTCCAGCGCATCCTTTTCCAAAACCCGCTGGACCAAAGCCCTGCAAAACAAATCAGTTGCAGGGGATTGTGGATAGAAGATAACATTCTCCATATTAACAGCTATTCAGGGGTTTTTACCTATAATCTGGCGGACAAATCTGTAACTAAGCGACCTTACTACAAGGGGCTGTATAAGGGCAAATCCGACGTCATTTTTTATGATCCCCTGGCTGTCAAAAAAGATCGAAATGGCAACTTTTGGTACGGAGAAGAAAGGCTGATAAAAAGGGATAGCATCAATCAGCTTAGCAGCTATGAATCAGACGAATCGCAAAGCTTTGAGATATGGAGTCTCTATGAAGATGCCGATGGGGTCATGTGGGTGGGCACAAGCCTGGGCCTGATGTACCTGGATATAGCTTCCGGCAAGCTGTTGAACTGGCATCAGGATGTTGACAAACAAAAAATCTGGGCCTTTGTCGAGGCTCCGGGTGGAGATAGTTGCTACCTGGCTACCTATAGGGGGGTATATGTATTTGAGCCCAGATCAGGAAAACTACGGCTGCTATCTGATCCTGCTGACAAAACAGGCCTCTTGCAAGCAGATATCAGACACCTCCACATCGATCAGGAAGGTATCCTTTGGATGGCGAGTTATGGCAGTGGCCTGATTAAATGGGACCGAAAACAGGGCTTGATCCGAAACTATACCCTCGCTGATGGCCTGGCCAATAACAACCTTTATGCGGTATATGAGGATGCCCAGCATAACCTGTGGATGAGCAGTGACTATGGGATCATCGCTTTTAATAAACAGACAAGGACCACAAAGGGATACCTCCTGGAGGATGGCATTACAGATAATGAGTTCAACAGCATCTCGCATTTTCAGGCAGCAGATGGGCAGTTATTTTTTGGCGGGTTAAATGGCATAACCGCTTTTTACCCTACGCTTTTGCCATTCGAGCAGGATACGGTGATCCACAGACTGCAGATAACGGATTTTAAAAAATACGATATCGGGGTTGATAGTGTCATCAATTTAACCCAGGCCATCAACCGGGACAGCCGGATTGTGATGAAACCGGGTGAGCGCTTTTTCGAAATAGAGTTTTCCCTGCTTTCCTTTGATGAGCCGGATTTGATTCGGTACAGCTATACAATTGAGGGACTTGACAACAATTGGCATCAGATGCTGAAGCGAAGCCTGCAGATTAGTGGATTACCATATGGGGAGTATACCCTGCGGGTAAAAGGATTGCCCAATGGCCAGTTTTCTGCCCAGGAACTGCTCATACCCATACAGGTGATCCAGCCTTTCTATACCCAAGGGTGGTTTATTACAGGAGTTATTCTCTTGTTTATTGGGCTGGTTTTCGGTTGGTACAAAGTGCGGACCCGTAACCTCTTACACAGGCAAATCCGGCTTGAAAAACAAGTGAAGGCCAGAACCTTCCAGATCCAGGAAGCCCAAAAACTCCAGGCAGTGCAAAACCAACAACTTGCCAAACAGGCAGAAGAGCTCAAAGAACTGGATACCCTAAAATCCCGTTTCTTCGCCAATGTCTCACATGAGTTTCGCACGCCTCTTACGTTGATCCTGGGGCCATTAGAAAGCATAATCAGCCGCTCCAGGGAGGAAAAAACCAAAAAGGAGCTTTCCAACATGCGGCAACATGCCCAAAGCCTGTTGAACCTCATCAGTCGCCTGCTGGACCTTTCCAAACTGGAGGCAGGCAAAATGGAGCTGCAGGCAAAATCGGAGGACATCATCCCGCTGCTCAGGCGCACTTTTTATGCGTTTGAGTCCCTGGCCATGGACAAGGAAATTCAGCTGACATTTGTGTCAGCCTCACCTGCTATCGAACTATACTTCGATGCAGAAAAGATACAGTCTGTACTTATGAATCTCCTGTCCAATGCGTTCAAATTCACCCCCAGGGGCGGGCAAATCAGCCTGGAAGTACAGCTTGTCGGACAGGCCGAGGCCCCTACGAAGCTATCCATTGAGCTTACTGACTCAGGCACAGGCATAAGCGAAAATGAATTACAGCACCTGTTTGAAAGATTTTACCAGGGAAAGGATCATGTTCAGACAAATCAACTGAGCACGGGGATAGGTCTGGCGCTCAGCAAAGAGTTTGTGGATCTGCATAAGGGGGAGCTTCTGGTCCGTAGCAAAGCAGGGAAAGGCAGCACATTCACGATTTTATTACCCTTTGGCAAAGCGCACCTCAAGCCGGGAGAGATCGTCGAACAACGCATGGAAACCTCCACAGGGCCCGGGGAGTCCTTCCTGCTTCCCTCCCGGCTTTCTGAGGAAGCATTGCCCGCTGAAGCAGGCTTCAACAAGGAAGATACCCTTATCCTGCTTGTGGAAGACAATGATGACATGCGGGCCTTTATTCATCAACAGCTGACAGAAAAGTACCAGGTGGTAGAAGCAATACATGGCAAGGAAGGCATGGAAAAAGCCATCGAAATCATCCCTGACCTGATCATCAGTGACCTGATGATGCCAGAGATGGATGGGCTGGAGCTATGCCAGCTCGTCAAAAACGATGAACGGACCAGCCATATTCCGATCATCCTGCTCACGGCACGGGATGATATAGAATCAAGGCTGGCAGGACTTGAACAGGGCGCAGATGCCTATCTTTCCAAGCCTTTCAACCAGGCTGAATTGTTTATTCGGATCGAAAAAATGATCGAGATGCGCCGCAAATTGCAGGCGCGATATGCGAGTATCCTGCCGGAGGCAGCCGCTCCGGTAAAGAAAAATCTGATCGAAAATACTTTTCTCCAAAAGATATGGCAACTTCTGGAAGCGGAACTTGACAACCCCAATTTTACGATTCCTGATTTGTGTGAAAAACTCAACATCAGTCAGTCTCAACTGTATCGAAAGGTAAAGGCAATTACCGGCAAATCCATTGCAGCCTATATTCGCTCCATCCGCCTGGAACACGGTAGAAAAATACTGATCGAAACCGACAAAAGCATAGCAGAAACCGCCTATGCAGTAGGGTTCAATGATCCTTCCTATTTTTCCCGTTCCTTTTCTGAAGAATTTGGCTTCCCTCCTTCTGACTTTCGTAAATAGCTGAATTAAAGCTATTTGTGGCCAAAAATATTCTATCCCCATATAGTCCCATTTCCAAACACATCCTCTTTGACCAATAAGTCCATGCATTTGCATGATAACTCCATGCCTGTTTAAGCTGATTTCACGACCTTTCCGATATAATATATCTGCGAGTGGAGATGTATCAGGGACAATATTTTCAATTCATCTAAGAGGGTACTTTCCTATATCTATAAAGCTATAGGAAACCATACTTGTTTTTGTAACCAAATCAGCACCTGGCTTTTTGCCTTTTACAAGGACGCAGAAGCCAAAAGGGATAGCTATGTTCCTTTCTATTGTATTGTTTTTTAGGGGTCCAGGTGTTACCGTATTAAAGGGCTCATTACCAATAATTTTCGAAAAAAATGAAAAACATCAACAAACGCTTATTTTACCCGCCTGATCACCTATGGGATAGGTGGATGCACAAAATCAGGCTTCCTCTTTTTCTCCTGATAGGCCTGATAGGAGCCTCAGGTGTACTGCATGCAGAGGGAGAAGGGGATGATCCTACCAAGGTTAATTTTTTCTTAAGTGCCTCACAATTGACCAGTGACTACTATATCACGACATCCTGGAGTGGCGGTCTTCCCAGTGGAAACTGTGAATGCTCCAACAGTGCCCAGTTCATCGATGCCTATGTTGGGGGGTATTATACCGGGACCCGCCTTTTTCACCATAATTATACGAGCAGTAGAAATTCAGGCTCTTTTACCTATGAGGTGGGGCCCTCATATGATGAGAACTGGTATTATAACTTTTGGTATGATGGACGGGAGATTGCTTCGGGCTGTCTGACCTGCTCAGGAGGTATCTGTGAAAGAAGTTGTAACAATAGTGAAAGGGTTCTGGATGGGTCTGGCAATCCCGTTTTCGAAAGAGCCAGAACCGCGGCTATTTACAACCCAAGTAACCTAAATGCTTCAGATACGGAGGGAGAAGGATCTCTCCTAAACCGGATTATTCTCACCTGGGACAAAGGCACAGATATCCCGGCCAATCAGGTGGGCTACAAGATTTATCGCAATGGCTCGCTCATTAAGACAATCGCTGTAGGAGATGTGAGCTATACATTTACGGATAGTTTACTCACTGCTGATACCGACTACAGCTACCGGGTAAGCACTTATACCAATGATTGGGGCTACCATGAATCTACGGGGAGCAGCAGTACCGGCCGTACGCTTTCACTGGGCTTAAGTGCTTCACAGGGTACTTATACCAACAAAGTGAAAGTTACCTGGAACAGCATCTCTACCTCTGCCGATAATATCCGCATTTTGCGTGTGGTGCCGCTTCCCCTTAGGAATGCCCAAACAGCCCAAAAAGGGCATATCGAGGAACTAGCCATCCTGAATAAACACGCTGAATCCTATACCGATACAGATGTGATTCCGGGATTTTCCTATACCTACCATATCAATCCAATCGGACCTGATGGCTCCACTATTCAGTCCTTCAATACGGTTGGCTGGATGAGGCCTAATGGTACAATTAAAGGAAAGGTTGTTTCCAGAGGGGGTGCAGGGGTACAAAACGTTTTGATAACGGTCAATTACGCTTCATCCTTAGCTGCACTAAAAGCCCCTGCCAGCTCTAATTATAACGCGCCCTTCACCGCGATCACAGATGTGGACGGCTATTATGAAATCCGAAATATCTATTATTTCGACAGCGCACGCTTCTCCATCACGCCTTCCTATTCAGGTCATGGCTTCACGCCTACCCAGTCTTTCCGGATACTGGATATAAATTCACGGACCCAGTCCAATGTGGACTTTACCGATACCACAGCCATCACGGTTGGCGGCTTTGTCCACTTTCAGGATCCTTCTAACTTTGGCGCATCGGGTACAGATTGCGGGGTGGAAGGTGCCGCCATCACCATCGACGGAGTCGATTATGGTATCCGATCCGATAATACGGGCCACTGGTCTTATGCCCTGACGGATTCGGGAAACTATGATTTTGATGTCTATTTCAAGCATCATCAATTTGCCGTAAGATCTGTCAATCTCAATATTGGCAGAGACAAGACAGATATAGACTTCCTGGATATGCAGGTGGATTCTATCCGGGTGCGCGTACAGGATGGCTGCCAAAATCCGCTACTTACCGTCAGCACACAGGGAGCTGGCAGCATAGAGCCTAAAATCCGGGTGGTCCATCAAAAAGGGCAGGCCTGTTTCAATGGACTCTACAGTGTGGATGCCAGTGGCTATGCCACGATTGTCCTGCCTGCAAGCAGCTTCAACCTGACAGTGGATAATACCATGGGGCAGCAGCACCTCATATTTCAGGGCGTGCAGCGCGCACAGCTCGATACCATTTCTTATAGCTTTGACCTGACGGTCCGGGACTCTAGCAAGAGGATTACGAGAGATACCGTCTGGACCCGGAACCCTCCGCAGACCCTTCCCAATGGTGTCGTCATACCGGGAGACACCACATTTGTGGCAAGGGAAGATACCCTGACCCGCTCACTCGACTGGCGGGCAGACTTTGTGTATTTTGGACCCTTTGATGTCACGGTCTATTGGGAAGATGGAGGTGCTGATGTATACCTTGACTGTAATACAGATGGCGCTTCTATGGGTGATTCGGTCATCGTGGTGGAGTCCGGCGTCCGCTATCCTCTCTCGATTGAAATCCGCGACCAGGCGGCAGGCTGTCTGGTAGACACGGGTTCGATCAAGATTTGGGACTTTATCAGTGACCGGGAAAACACGCCGGTAGTCCTGCCTATCCAAAATGGCCATGCCTTTTACCAGATGGAAGCCGGCCTTCCCAATGTAGCCGGAGGCGGCAACTTCCCTTATCAGAAATATTTTTATACCCAGACCTCCGCCGGTGCCCGAAGCAATGTCCCACACGACTGGTGGGGCCTCGTGACTGGTGCCCGCCAATTGACGCCGACCTTTACCAGCCGCTCTCCGGAGTTACCCAGCCTTGTCGTGCATGATCCTCCCGGCGATGCCAGTTTTGCTTATATAGAAAAAGGCTCCAGCTATACCTACCATGAAAATACTTCCTATGAGATTTCAGGTTCAGGTGGTGTATATGTTGACTTAACGTTTGGTGCTGCTGTAAAAACCCCTTTTACTTCTCAGAAAGCGGGGATCAATTTGCAGGTTGAGCTGGATGCGGGGCGCGAAAATTTTGACAATACAGGCTACGAAAATACGCTGACCTTTACCCAGACTTTCTCCACTTCTGCAGACCCGCTATTTACCGGGAATGACGGGGATGTCTATATCGGAAAAGCTACCAACCAGCAATTTGCCATCGCAAAAGTACTGACTTACAACCAATCGGCCAGCTGTGAGGCAGATGTAAGCGATGAGCCATCCATGTATACCATCGGCATTGCCACGACCTTCATCTATACAGAGAAGCATATCAAGGAGACCCTGATTCCACAGATACAATACCTGGAGGAAATCTTACGGATTCAGGCAGCGGCAACAAGCAGCCCTGCTGAGGCTCAGGAATTGATTGCTGAAGCAGATTCTTTTGGATTTGATTCACGCAACTGGGAGCGAATCCTGGCAAAGGTGGATACCGCACGAACGCTGGATGCTGTTTTTGTTGAAAATATTTCCTTCAGCGCAGGCGCGGATTATGAGAAAGTAGCGGAAGTGGAAACTGTAACTGGAGGAAGCTATGAATACACCGAGTTTGTGGACATCGCTACCAATATTGGCGCAAAATTCGAAGCAGAAGCTGTCGGTTGGGCTGAAAACAATGTGGGAATTGCGGCCAAGTTCCGGCATTCCTTCACCAAAGATACCGGCAGAGATACTGCCAGGACCTTCAATGTAGGTTATGTGCTTTCAGATGTCACGCTGGGGGACTTCTTCAGCGTCGATATACTGGATGACGTCACCTTTGGTGTACCTGCCTTCCGGCTTTTTGCCGGAACCAGTGCATGTCCCCATGAGCCTGGCACCCAGGCCCGTGACCGGGCAAAGATAGAGGTTTTACCTCCCGTACTTGACAACATCCCCAATGGCGGCACGGGCAACTATGTAGCCTACCTGACCAACGAAAGTGAAAGCCAGGAAGGCAGGGAGTATGGCGTGCGCGTCATCCCCGAATCCAACCCCAATGGCGCCATTGTCAAAATTGGCGGCCAACAGATCAACAACAGTTCTGCTAATTTCTCCATCGACGCTTTCCAGACCGTTTCTATTGCCTTCACCGTAGAGCAGGGACCACTTGCCTACAATTACGACAGCATCGCTATCGAGATCTTCCCTCCCTGCGAGTTTGAACTCGACAATGTCACCAATGGTGATGTGGTCTGGATTACTGCCAACTTCCAGAGTGAGTGTACCCATGTATCCCTCAATGAGCCCGTACAGGGCTGGCTCGTCAATGCCACCAGCAACGATCAGTTGCTCTTTGACTTTGCCGGATACGACCTCAATAATCCTTACTTTCAGAGCCTCACCATTGAGTACAAACCCAATGGACAGGGTTGGCTGGCGGGTCCTACCATCCCAAGAGACAGCATCGTAGATGTCATCTACACCTATCTCCTGGATGTGAGTGGCTATCCCGATGGTGCTTATACCATGCGCGCAAGAGCCAATTGTGGTTCAGGTAAAGGCGTAACCTACTCCAGTGCCGTAAGCGGGCTGATTGCCCGTAACTCCATCGGCCCATTTGGCAAGCCAACGCCTTCAGACGGCTTCCTCCGCCTGGGACAGGACATCTCTATTGCCTTTGACAAGTCGATCGACTGTGCCTCTGCTACGGCTGCCCTGAATGCAGGCAACATCACCTTGATGAACACCGAAGACAGCACCTTTTACCCGCTGACCGTTCAGTGTAATGGAAATCAGGGACGTCTTATCCTTGTTCCGACCATTGACCTCTTTGCTATGCCGGAACTGGAAGATGTGATCCTGGTGGCTTCTGTGAAAGGCATCAAAGACAACCAGAACAACAGCCAGGACTACCCCATCACCTGGGCATTTAAAGTCAATGCCAGCCCCGTAAACTGGGATCCGGATACCCTCAATGTAGCGCTAGCTGTGGGCTATACCCATACCATCAGCAGCAGGCTGAAAAATACCTCTGTGCTGAGCAAAGCTTTCACCATCGAGCAGTATCCCGTCTGGCTTACCCCAACCATCCTTTCAGGCTCTGTCCTTTCTGATGGGGAGTATGAAGTCAACTTCCTGGTAGATCCGGGACTGCCTGTGGGTGTGTATTTTGATACCGTGGTAGCTATGGTCAATGGATGGCCGGAGAACCTGATCATCAATTATGAGGCGCTGGCCGTACCACCCAACTGGAGCGTAGACCCCAGCAATTATACCTACTCGATGAGCGTGGTGGCTGTTTTCAGCCTTGACCAGACAGATACCAATCTGTCGAGAGATGATCGCGACCTGGTCGCCGCCATCGTCAATGGCGAGATCAGGGGCCTTGCCCAATTGGAGTATGTAGAACGATTTAACAAATACATGGCCTTCCTGACGGTGTATTCCAATATCATCGCCAATGAGGAAGTTCACTTCAGTTTGTGGAGAGCTTCCAATGGGGTAGAATTCCGCGCAGGTGAGAGTCTGTATTTCAACGACAACCAGGTATATGGCCGCATAGGCGATCCCCAGGTATTCCATACCGATGGAGTGTACCAGAATATCCCCCTGAAAAAAGGCTGGAACTGGATTTCCATCAATGTGGATAATCCTGACATGACAGTCGCCAACCTGCTGAGTTCTCTGGGCTCATCCCTGGTCGGCAATGATATCACCATCAAGCGGAAAGATGGACAAACGGCTCAGTTTACGCAGATCGCTACGCCTATCATCTTCGGTAACCAGTGGTCCGGGCCTTTGGCTCAGCTGGATAATAAGCAGGGCTACATGCTTCACCTTTCTGATGCACCTGACACCTTGCGTGTACCGGGAACACCTATCACTAACTTCTCCAATATAGATGTATTGAATGGGTGGAACTGGATCGGCTTTCAGCCGCAGTATGTGCAGGCAGTAGGGACGGCGCTCAACTCTGTCAACCCTCGCAACAAGGACCTGGTCAAAAGTCAGACTGCCTTCAGTGAGTACCACAGAGGCTGGAATACCTGGTATGGTCCCCTCCAGTTTATGGAGCCGGGCAAAGGCTACAAACTCAATCTCACCAGCACCCAGACCTACAATGACCTGCTGTACAGCGCACGCCTTGGCAAAGACGATTATGAGGTAGACCATACCCGCTTTGAAAGCAGCATGACCATCGTAGCCAGTATGGGTTTTGAAGATGAGATGGCTGTAAGCAGAGGCCAGTTGGATCGCGAAAGGCTCTTGATTGGTGCTTTTGTAGATGATACTTGCCGGGGCTATGGCTACCTGGAGTGGGTGGAGTTTATCGACGATTACCGTGCGACTTTCTCTGTACATGGCAACCTCGACGATGTCGGTCGCAAGATGAGCTTCCGTGTATACGATAGCTATTCCGGTCAGGAGTTTTTATCTCCTAACAGCCCGGAGACCTACATCAGCGACTACTTCCTGGGCGAAGTGAAGCAGCCTTATGTGCTCTTCGACCGTCTCGCCCTGCCGGAGGCAGGCTACTACCTGGAGCAAAACTACCCGAATCCTTATGATTCGAAGACGACGATCCGCTTTATCCTGCCGGAGGCAGGTCAGGTGAAGCTGACTGTCTTTGATCAGTTTGGCAAAACTGTGAAGGTGTTGATCGACGAAGAACTCACCGCCGGTGAGCATACAGCTATCTTTGAGGCAGCCAAGCTGCCGAGTGGTGTATATCACTATACGATTGAGGCCGGAGAGTTTCGGGCTAGTCGGAAGATGGTGAAGATGTAGGAGAGGCGGGAAGCGGGAAGCGAGAGGCGGGACGTGAGACAGGAGAGGATAAAAGGATTTTACGGTCCTTTTGTCCTCTCTTTTTTGGGGCTTGATCAAAGGTGAAAGGTTGAAAATAGGGAACTATGTGTAAGAGAGAATTGACGCAGGTTCTCGCTGGTTTGACTGATTTTCAATGTTAAGAGGCTTGTTTTTGATGAAAGCTTGCTGATAGGGAGGTCTTATATGAACCTCTACGGCTTATATGGTTTTTTGTATACTTTTAGCAAAAAACAGCCATTGAAGACGCGTCTATTATTTCTCTTTGCTGCTAGCAGCCTATTTGCTACTTGGATTTCAATTTGTTTATGCTCAGGTAGACAGCCTGTTGTTGGTAATTCAGCAAAATAAGCCTTCCGATAAAATACATGCCTATTTTGAGTTGGGCAGGCGTTTCAGCAGAAACATACCTGATTCAGCTTTATGGTATCTGAATGAAGGGATTTCTCTGGCTGAAAAAGAAAAAGACAAGCATAGCATGATTCCCCTTTTTCTTGTCAAAGGCAATATTTTGAGAGACCAAGGGAAGTTCCCACTAGCCCATGATGCATTTGAGCGATGGTATGAACTTGCCAATCATTTTGAGGGAAATAAGGCTTTTGCACGCTATTATTACAACTATGGCATTCTCCTGAAAAAACAAGGAAAGTAGAATGAGGCGCTTGAATACTACCAGAAAAGTATCCCTTATTACCAAAAGGAAAATGACCTACGCGGAGCAGGTAGAATCGCTAATAGTATAGTCAGCGAACCGCACCAGGCGCGCATCCTCACCGATGAGGATTGGCAAACTTTTCGCCAATTGTTCGATGAAGTCCACAAGACATTCCTGGCGAACCTGGTAGAAAACTATCCCCTTCTCAGCAAAGCAGATCGCCGCCTGCTTTCTCTAATGAAGCTAAAGCTTGATACAAGCCGCATGGCAGAAATGCTTGAAGATAGAGAAGCATTAGACAAATAACAAACTGATAGTCAGCCATTTATCTAGCTGGCTATTTTTTTGTCCCCCTTTTTGTCCGAGCTGTTTTTTGAAATAAAAACAGCTGTGAGCTAGGTTGGAGCCAGTTCAGGAGAAACCATGTTGAATCCTTCCTTTTCTATTCATCTGAAAATACCAACTACATGAAAAAAGAACCCGACTACTCTTCAAACTTTGTTCTTCCCCAAGAGGCGGGGGGTAAACCAACCCCCCGTATCCGTTTTCTTCTTCCAAAAAGCCTGAAGGCTTTTTCCTGTTTGCTTATTTTTTTATTGAGCGTGAATGTGTCTTCCTTAAGGGCATCGAATACCGGGGAGGATGATCCGACCCGGACAGAAAATGGCCAAATCAGCGTATCTACAAACAGTGACTGGTTTATAACTGTGAGCTGGACAAGTTCTTTTACTTCTGGTTCCTGTGATTGTGGCGTTGACGAAAGGTTACTTGAAGCGTATTCTGGAGGGTATATATATGGAACCTCTGTAAGCTTTGAAGCCCGCATTGATGTAACGAATCTCCCGGGTGCCAACTCCGCAAAGATTGTCGTAGGGCCTGAATATAATAAAGATTGGTACATGAATCTCAGGACCCTGGGAGAGGATAAAAACGTGTTTGGAACCTGTGCAGTCAATTGTTCCCAAACGTTTTTTATAGGCAGTCGACCCAATCCGGTTATAGAAACGCCCCGTACGGTCCGAATCAAAAATCCCAAAAACGTGACCGCTTCTCAAACCAATCAGCAGGGCTCTCAGCTGAAGGCCATCAAAATACGTTGGGAAAAAGGATCCGATATCCCTGACTCGCTCATCTCCTACCGCGTATACCGGGATGGCGTACCCATTGCGGACTTAGCAGGCGATGAATATGAATACCTGGATACCCAACTGAGCCCGGGAACCAGCTATGTATATACCCTGAAGACCTTTATATCCCACCAGGATGGCATAACGCTTTTTGATTTCAAGGGATGGGAAAAAGCCTCTACCGGCACCGATGCCACAGGCAAGACCCTCGCTCTGGACCTGGATGCCTCCGATGGTACATCAGCCAAGCATGTCAGGCTGACCTGGCCAGGAATGGCTACCTCCGTAGACAATTTTCGGCTGGAGCGCAAGCCCAGTGGAGGAAGCTATGAGGAAATCGCCATTCTGAATAAAAATGCGACCAGCTATACCGACTCAGATCCCATTCCCGGATTTGCCTATAGCTATCAGCTATCGGCCCTGGACCCCAATGGAGCAACCATTCAGGCCATCACGGACGATGGCCACCGCAAGCCCAATGGCATCATCAAAGGGAAAGTCATTTCCCGGGGTGGAGCAGGCGTACAAAATGTAACCCTTACCGTCACCTATGATGGCAGCTTACCAACGGATAAAGCACCTGCAAATACGGCTTTTCTCCCGCCCTATACTATCCAGACAGATGTAGATGGCTATTATGAGGTGCGCAATATTTATTACTATGATAGCGCAAGATTTCAAATCACGCCCTCCTACCAAAGTCATGGATTCACGCCGGAAAAATCATTCCGCATCCTAGATGTAAGCAACAATACCCAAGCAGGGATTGATTTTACAGACACTACAGCTATTACCGTTGCTGGAAAAGTCAACTTTCGAGCACCTGATTTTTTTGGTGCCACGGGTGACGATTGTGGAGTGGAAGGAGCGAAAGTGACTATCAATGGCACTGACTTTGGCATCCGCAGTGATGAAACGGGCTATTGGTCCTTTTCACTTTCTGATTCCGGCAACTATAGCTTCGAGGTTTCCTATTTGCAACATAGCTTTCAGACAAGCTCCCAGAATTTTGATATAGGATCAGATAAAACAAATATTGATTTCTTGGATATACAGGAAGACTCCATCGTCGTCCGTGTGCAGGATGCCTGCCAAAACCCCTTAGCTACTTTAGATTCATCAGAAACACCACAGATTCGCGTCATTCATAAAAATGGCCAGGCATGTTTTGATGGTCTATATCCCGTAAATGCCAATGGATTTGCGACCCTTGTCCTCCCTGCCTCGGAGTTTAAATTATCCGTGGATAATACCCCATCTGCCCCTCATCGAATCTTTGATGCGGCGCAGCGGGCACAGTTGGATACAGTCACCTTTGGTTTTGACCTGGGTAAACGCGATTCTGCGGTCGTATATTTATCAGATACTGTCTGGACCATCACACCTCCCAAAACACTCTCCACCCTGGATTCTGCTGGAAATCCCATTGTAATTCCTGGGGATACCAGTTTGGTGATCACACGTGACTCCATGATGAAATCCCTGGACTGGCAGGCTGATTTCGTGTATTTTGGTTCCTTTGAGCTTATTGCACTTTGGGAAAATGCCGGGGCGGAGATATTCCTGGATTGTAACACATTGGGGGCTTCAACCGGAGATTCGGTCATTGTACTGGCTTCGGGCCAGACTTATCCCCTTGCCTTCCAGGTAAGAGATGCAGTGGCAGGCTGTGTGGTGGATACCGGTTCTATCAAAATCTGGGACTTTGCCAGCGACCGGGAAAATAGTCCGTTGACGATTCCTATTCAAAATGGTCTTGCATTTTATGAAATGACGCCCGGCACCCCCAATGTAGCATCGGGCGGCGCCCATCCTTACCAAAAATACCTATATCTTGAAACTACTGCAGGCGCCCGCAGCAGTGACCCCAGTGAGTGGTGGGCTATGGTCACAGGTGCCAAACAGCTCACCCCTACTTTTACCAGTCGTTCACCTGAGTTTCCCACTCTCGTGGTTCATGATCCTCCCGGCGACAACAGTTATTCATGGGTTGAAAAGGGCTCCACCTACCGTTCTTTTGAGAATACCTCCTATGAAATCTCGGGCTCTGGTGGGGTGTACACGGATTTGACACTAGGTATTGCGCTCAAAACGCCTTTCTTTGATAACAAAGTAGGGATACATTGGAAATTTGAACTCAACGTGGGCAGAGAAAATTTCTTCAATTCACAGTATGAGTCCAATGTGACCTTCACAGAGACTTTTTCCACTTCTGATGATCCGCTGTTTACCGGTCATGACGGAGATGTCTACATCGGAAAAGCCACCAATCAACAATTTGCTGTCGCAAAGGTACTTAGCTACAACCAGTCTGCCAGCTGTGAAGCGGATGTCTCTGATGAGCCTGCCATGTATGTAACAGGCATAGCGTCAACCTTTATTTATACCGAAAAGCATGTCAAAAATGTATTGATCCCTCAGATTGTGTACCTGGATTCTATATTGAGAAGACAAGCCAGAAAAACAACTGACGCTGCGCAAAGAAAAATTCTGATATCGGAAGCAGATTCTTTCGGAATGGACGCATCTAACTGGCGCAATATCGTCATCGAGGTGGATTCGGCCCGGGGACCACACGCCCAACAGGTTGAAAACATTTCCTTTAGTGCTGGTGCGACCTATGAAAAAGTGGTAGAGGTAGACAGTACGATAGGCGGCAGTTACTTATTTACCAACTTTGTGGATTTGGAAACTTCTATCGGTGCGAAATTGGAAGTAGATGGAGGAGGCTGGTTAGATAATACCGCAGGCTTTGCCTTCAAAGCGCGACATTCATTTACCAAAGATAAAGGGGAAGATTCAACAAAATCCTTCAAGGTAGGCTATAAATTTGCGGACAAAGACATAGGAGATTTCTTCAGTGTAAATGTCAAAAAGGACCTTCTTTTTGGTGTGCCAGCCTTTGAATTATATGCCGGGACCAGTAGCTGTCCCCATGAAGACGGAACGCAGCCGCGTGATGCCGCGCGATTGGAGATTCTCCCACCCGTACTCAATGATATACCCAATGGAGGCACAGGCATCTATACGGCTTACCTGACCAATGAAAGTGAAAGCCAGGAGGCACGGGAGTACCATGTGCGGGTCATCCCCCAAACCAACCCGCTGGGGGCAGTTGTCAAAGTCGGCGGACGTATCATCAATAATACATCAGCCTCCTTCTTCCTGGATCCCTTTCAGACAGCTGAAGTCGTCCTTACTGTGGAGCAGGGCCCATCAGCCGCCAACTACGAGGACATCGCTGTCATGATGTACCCTCCCTGCGAGTATGAATTGTGGGAAAATAACGGCAACCTGACCAGTGGAGATACGGTCTGGATCAGTGCCAATTTTCAAAGTGAATGTACCAACATATCCCTCAATGAACCCGTTCAGGGCTGGCTTGTTAATGGAAATAGCAATAACAGCTTGCTTTTTGACCTCGCGGGCTACGATCTCAACAATCCTTATTTTGAGAGCGTCACCATCGAATATAAACCCAATGGTCAGGGATGGCTTGATGGTCCCACCATCCTCCGGGAGGATATCACAAATACGCTTTATACTTACCTCCTGGATGTAAGTGGTTACTCGGATGGAGCTTATACCGTAAGAGCAAGAGCCAACTGCGGTTCGGGCAAAGGGAAGACCTATTCTTCTGCTATCAGCGGCATCATTGACCGCAACTCTATCGGGCCCTTTGGGACCCCTACTCCATCTGATGGATTCCTGCGCCTGGGGCAGGATATCTCTGTCACTTTTGATAAAAACATCGACTGTGGATTCACTGACCCCAGCCCCACCTATCCTGTTGAGATCAGTCTGATGCGTAGCGATGACAGTACCTTTATTCCCCTGACCATTCAGTGTTCAGAGAATGAAGACCGCATTATCCTTGTCCCTACGATTGATCTTTTCAGTATGCCTGAACTGGAAAATGTACTGCTGGTAGCTTCTGTTTTGGGCATACAAGACGACCAGGGCAATCGCCAGGATTACCCTATCTCCTGGGCATTTATCGTCAATGCAAGTCCCGTAAACTGGGACCCTGACACGCTGAATATTGCCTTAGCTGCAGGTTTTGAACATACCATCAGCAGTACCCTGAAGAATACTTCTGTACGCAGTAAAGCATTTACCATCGAGAAATATCCAACATGGCTGACCCCTACAATCCTATCAGGCGCTGTGCTGTCCGATGGAGAGTATGAAATCAATTTTCTGGTTGATCCAGGCTTGCCGGTAGGGATGTATACTGATACCGTAGTAGCCATGATCAATGGCTGGCCAGAACACCTCATTATCAATTATGAGGCATTGGCTGTACCGCCTAACTGGAACGTGGACGCCGGAAAGTACAGCTATTCGATGAACATGGTCCTCGCTTTCAGTCTGGATCAAAGCGACACCAATCTTTCCCGCGATGAGCGTGACCTCGTGGCCGCCATCTACAATGGAGAAATCAGGGGCGTTGCCCAGCTGGAGTATGTCTCACGATTCAACAAATACCTGGCTTTCCTGACGGTATTCTCTGACATCCCCGCCAATGAAGAGCTTTCATTTAGCTTATGGAGAGCTTCCTCCGGGGTGGAATATATCGCCAAGGAGACCTATTTCTTTGCCAGTGAGCAAATATACGGGCAGATCAACAATCCTGAAATCCTGCATACAGATGGCGTTTTCCAGCTTGTTCCACTCCAGCAAGGCTGGAATTGGGTATCCCTCAATGTGGACAATGCCGATATGACCATCAACAACCTGCTCAATTCGCTGGGTTCTCCTGAGGTAGGCAACAATATCACAGTCAAGCGCAAAGACGGCCAAACCGCCACCTATACCCAGATCGCTACGCCGATCATCTACGCCAACCAATGGTCCGGAAACCTGACCCAATTGGACAATAAGCAGGCATATTTGATCCACCTGTCCCATGCGCCGGACACCTTGCGCATACCTGGAAAGCCCATCACGACCTATTCCAACATTGATGTCCTCAGCGGATGGAACTGGATTGGCTTTCAGCCCCAAACGGCTCAGCCGATTGGCGATGCGCTGAGCTCCCTCAACCTCAGAAATCTTGACCTGCTCAAAGGCCAACAGGCCTTCAGCCAGTACCACAAAGGCACCGATACCTGGTTTGGTCCGCTCCGGTTTATGGAGCCCGGCAAGGGCTATAAGCTCAAGCTAAAAGATGGACAGACCTACAATGACCTGACTTACAGCCGGTTGGGACTAAAAGATTTTGTGGTGGACCATACGAAGTATGAGAGTAGTATGACGCTGATAGCTAGTATTGGCGAGTTGGCAGTCGGCAGTGGGCAGGAAACAGTTGGCAGTTGGCAGTTGGCAGGAGGAAGTACACTGCCAACTGAAGACTGGATACTGAAGACTAAAGACCGCCTACTGGTTGGTGCTTTCATCGATGATACGTGCCGAGGCTATGGCTTTGTGGAGTATGTGCCGTTTCTGGAGGAATACCGGGTGATTTTTAGCTTGCAGGGCAATGCTTCGGATATTGGGCGCAAGTTGACTTTCAAAGTCTATGATACGCAAAGCGGGCAGGAGTTTATTTCTGACAAAATGGAAGAGGTCTACATCACGGATCGCATTCTGGGCGAAATGATGGAGCCTTTTGTGCTCTTCGAGCGCCTGGAGCTGCCGGAGGCAGGCTACTTCCTGGAGCAGAATTATCCGAATCCTTATGATTCGAAGACGACGATCCGCTTTATCCTGCCTGAGGCAGGTCTGGTGAAGCTGACCGTCTATGATCAGATGGGTAAAATCGTAAAGGTTTTAGTCAATGAAGATTTGAGCGCTGGTGAGCATACGGCCATCTTTGAGGCGGAAAACCTCCCGGCTGGTGTCTACCACTATACGATTGAGGCCGGTGAATTTCGGGCGAGTCGGAAGATGGTGAAGATGTAGGGAGGCGGGACGGCGAGAGGCGGGAGGCGAGAGTAGAGAACAGAGAGTAGAGAACAGAGAGTAGAGAGCAGAGAGGATAAAGGGATTTTAGGGTCCTTTTGTCCTCTCTTTTTTTGGGGTTTGATGATAGGGGAAAGGTTGAAAATGTTGATTAAAAATAATAACATTTCCGACTGCCTCTCATCCCTGGGTTTTGGGCCTGTCGGCACAGTTGGTCGTTTTCTGGAATTTTTGGATATTGATGGTAAATCCCCCCCAAAAAAAACACAAACCCCATGAAAAAGTCCCTACTCCTCATTTCTCTCAGCCTTTGGGCTTCCATCGCATTTTGCCAAACGCATATCACCGAACTGGAAAAAATAGATTTTAAACAAAATAGTATTGATCTAATGGAACATAAAAAGTTTCCCAATACTAAAAACACCCTATTAGTTAGAACAGACTTTTCAAATGATGCTAAATGGAAAGAACTGTGTGACTCAATACTCAATTCTTACCCGGCTCAATTTAAAGCCATTTGTCCATTTTTTTTGAATGATTCCAGTTATGAGAAATTGGATTTAGGTTTGCTTAAATCGCTGATCCCTGAGGACTGGAACCACTCGTTTTTGTTCATTGTAGATGAAAAAACAATGAGTCATACTTCTCATCCCATTCTATGTGTGAATATGTTCAAATCTGGAGCCATATTTAGACTAACCCCTAAAGCGATGTTGGATGTTGATTCTAACTTGAGTACCGTAAATGTTGATTTTGAAGATTTTATGAGAGATACTGATGCTGAAGGGATTTACCATGGGATAGATCTTAATCTACCATGGAAGGAATAAAAGCAAAAAAAGCTATTGGTTATAACCTCATCCCCCCCCCAAAAAAACAAACCCCATGAAAAAGTCCCTACTCCTCATTTCTCTCAGCCTTTGGGCTTCCATCGCATTTTGCCAAGCACATATCACCGAACTGGAAAGAGTTGAAGGACTCTGGACTATGAAAGGTGAGGCAAAACCCTATACTGGTGACTTTCAAGAAACCTTTGAGGATGGACGGATAAAAGGGACAGGAACGCTTGTTGACGGGCAACTTGAAGGGCTACGAATTCAATATTTCCCAAATGGAAATAAAAGAACAGAATATATGTACAAAGGCGGATATCCGCATGGAACGGCAAAAGAGTATGATGAAAATGGGACTTTAAGACAGATTGGAGATTTTGTCAATAAGAAGGAATCTGGAGCCTGGATAATATATTACCCATCTGGTGAAAAGCATGTTGAGTCAACTTTTATTGATGGGGTTCAGCAAGGAAAATATTCGGAGTACGCGGAAAACGGAAAACTTCTGGTGCAGTATTATTTCATAGATGGACAAGCCCGTTATTCACCAGAATTCATGGAATATTCAAGTCAGGCTCTTCAATTAAGTAGAGATTTTAAAAATGAAGATGCCATCAAACTTTACGACAAGGCAATTGAAATAAATCCGACTGTAGCGCAAGCTTATTTTAACAGAGGAGTATGCAAGGGGAATATTTTTGACTTTGAAGGAGCCATCGCAGATTATGACATTGCGATCGATCTGAATCCCAAATACATGGAAGCATACGGAAATAGAGGGAGCGCCAAAATCAATATGTACACAAGCAAAGGGACCTTAACCCTTAGCCCTGAACAAGCTGCGAGTGCTTGTGAAGATTTTTATACAGCAAAGGATTTGGGTGATACTTCCATTGGAACAGAGGACATGATTTATTTATACTGTAAGAAAAATAAGCCAAAGAAGAAGAGGGAATAGGGTTTTCCCATAAAAACCCATTTTCCCATAAGAATTGCATTTTTGCACCATAACGGCATTTGGTGTTGATTAATTTGGTTCATCGAGATCTTTAGTGGAATCACTAAAAAGGGTTTGTCATTTCGATGAGGCTTTGCGAAGAGAAATCTCCTGAGTTATTGATAATCAGTATTTTAATGAGTTCATGAGATTTCTCCTCGAAGACTCCCTTCGACAAGCTCAGGGCAGGCTGTCGAAATGACACCTCCTGGCGAAAAATGAAACTGATAGTTTATTTCGTCACCGTTCCTAAGCTTCCGATATGAAAGTCTTATATGAACTTCTATGCCCTATATGGTTTTATAGAAATCCCCATTGTCTTCACTTCTAAAATCCCTGCTCCTTGTTCGACAGGCTCATCACTTCCATCCGCCGCCCAAAGAGCGGTATACATTGACCCAGGCGTGCATTTGCAGCATTTTGATTTCTACCAAATCAAATCTGGACTCCAGCGCATCGCGCTGGGTGGTCAGGACTTCTATGTAGTCCGCCCGGGCTGCCTTGAAGAGGGTGTTGGAAATGGTGATCGACTGGGTGAGAACATCCACCTGCCGCGATTTCAGATCGTATCTCCTCTCCAGATTCTGGATGTTGGAGAGCTGATTGAGGACTTCCAGGTAGGCGGACAAAATGGTCCTTTCGTAGTTGTAAACAGCCTGTATCTGGTTGGCATTGGCCGAAAAATAAGCCGCTTTGATGGCGTTCCGGTTGATCAGCGGTTCGGTCAGTTCTCCCGCCAGGGAGATGAGGATGGATTCAGGGGCTTTTATCAGATAAGCCGGGTTAAAGGCCTGTAAGCCTAAAGCTGCCGAGATGTCCAGCGAAGGATAAAAATTGGCTTTGGCCACCTGCACATCCAGTTTGGCTGCTGCCAACTGGTACTCAGCCTGCCGGATATCCGGGCGATTGGCCAACAGTTGGGAGGGGATACCTGCCCGGATACTATCCGGCAGCAACTCACTGAAATCCAGCGAATTGCGGGAAACCGGCGAAGGATACCTCCCCACGAGAAAGTTGATCCGGTTCTCCGTTTCAATGATTTTTTGCAAAATATCGTAGCGAAGACCCTGGGTATTGAGGACTTCCGCCTCAAATTTCCGCACGGCCAGTTCGGTCACCCGCGCAGCCTGTTTCTGTACCCGCACGATTTCGAGGGCATTGCGCTGAATCTCCAGGTTTTGATTCACGATATCCAACTCATTGTCCAGGGCGAGCAATTCGTAATACGAATGGGCAATCTCGGCAATCAGGTTGGTGACCATGAAGTTTTTGCCTTCAATGGTGGATAGATAGCGCTTCATCGCGGACTCTTTGGCATTGCGCAGCTTATGCCAGATGTCCACTTCCCAGCTGGCGTAAGCCTGCAGGCCAAAATCCGGCACGGGCTCGGGCATTTCTTTGCCAGGTTTAATCTCTGTTGTAGCTTCACTCGCTCCCAGCGGCGTATAACGCGCTTTTTTGTCTACTCCCGTTCCGGCTCTCAGCCCCACAAAGGGGAGGTATTCCCCTTTTCGTGCAGTGATTTCGTTTTTGTCGATCTCAATTTCCTGGAGGGTAATGTTCAACTCCTGGTTGTTTTCAAGCGCTGTATCGATCAGCGCACGCAGGTAGGGATCGGTAAAATAATCCTGCCACAGGATCTTTGCAGAATTCAGCGTGTCCGCCTGCGCTTTTGCATAGCTCTTTGGCACAGCTGTATTTGCATTTTTTTCTACCAAAGTCGGCACACAAGCTGTCAGACTCAACATGAGACAGCTTGCTGCCAGGCATTTATAAATGATTCTTCTAAACATGGTTTTCAATTACTTCAGTTAATGGATTTTCGTATTCATCTCTCAGCAGGTGGCGGCCATCTGACAGGGTGCCGAAAATGTAATAGAGGCCCGGGACGACGATTACGCCGAAAATCGTTCCCAGCAGCATGCCTCCCAGGGCTGAGCCCCCGATGGTACGGTTGCCAATGGCGCCGGCTCCGCTGGCCATGACAAGAGGGATCAATCCCGCAACAAATGCGAAGGATGTCATCAGGATCGGACGAAAGCGCACACGAGCGCCTTCAATGGCAGCTTCAAAAACGCTTGCACCATGGTTGTGCTTTTGCACGGCAAATTCGACGATCAAAACAGCATTTTTACCCAACAAACCGACCAGCATAATCAGTCCGATCTGGGCATAAATGTCGTTGTCCAGCCCCATGAAATTGAGCAGCAAAAACGAGCCGAATACCCCCACAGGCAGGGAAAAAATCACCGCCAGCGGCAGCAGGAAACTCTCATACTGGGCCGCAAGTACCAGGTAGACAAATGCAAGTACCACCAGGAAAATGAAAATAGCTTCATTGCCACTTTTGGCCTCATCATAGGAAAGGCCTTCCCAGGCGATGTCGTAGCCTTTGGGCAAAGTCTCGCTGGCAACTTCCCGGATGGCCGCGATGGCGTCGGCGGTGGTATATCCCTTGGCCGGCAGGCCCTGAATGGCTGCCGAATTGTACATATTGTAGCGGGTAATTTCATTGGGGCCCTGCTGCTTTTCGATCTTCATAAAGGAAGAATAAGGCACCATTTCTCCCTGATCATTTTTGACAAAAAGCTTCAACACATCCGAGGGAAGCCTGCGAAATTCCGGCGCGGACTGAACATAGACTTTGAAAAAGCGGTCAAAGCGAATAAAGCCCTGCTCATAGGTACTACCGATCAGGATGTTGAGGTTTTCCATCGCATCGCCGATAGACACGCCTTTTTGCATCGCTGCTTCATTGTCTATCACCAGTTCATATTGCGGATAGTTGGCAGCGAAAAAGGTGAACAAACCGGCCAGCTCCTTTCGCTTGCCCAAATTGTCCATGAATTCCTGGTTGATTTTATCAAATGCGTGGTAATCGGTATTGGTGGTTTTGTCCAGCAATCGCATGGAAAAACCGCCGGATGATCCAAAGCCCGGCACGGCAGGCGGCTCAAAAAACTCTACCACCGCGCCCAGGTCCCGGGTATGCTCTTCCAGCTCTTCCATGATTTCTTTGACGGATTTCTCTCGCTCCGACCAGCCTTTCAGGTTGATCAGGCAGGTACCCGCATTGGAGCCCCGACCTTCGGTCATGATCTCGTAACCCGCCAGGGAAGAAACGGATTCTACCCCTTCAATTTCTTCACAGATTTGCTGTAGCTTTTGGGACACCTGGTTGGTTCTTTCGAGGGTAGCGCCGGGAGGCGTCTGGATAATGGCATAAATGGTTCCCTGGTCTTCACCCGGAATAAATCCTTTGGGCAGCACCTGATTTTCAAAAAATATACCCGCACCAAATGCCAATAATATTCCGAATGTGACCAACCTCCGGTTGACGATCAACCTGAGCAGGGAAACATATTTTCCCGTAAGCTTTTCAAATCCGCTGTTAAAGGCGTCGAGTGCTTTCTTCAGCAGGTTTCTTTTTCTGACTTTTCCATGTGGATTTTTCAAAATCATCGCACACAAAACCGGGGTAAGGGTAAGCGCAACGACGCCCGAAAGCACAATGGAGGTAGCCATGGTAATGGAAAACTGTCGGTAAAAGATCCCTACAGGGCCCGACATAAATGCCACAGGAACAAATACAGCCGTCATAACCAGGGTAATGGCGATGATCGCTCCGCTGAGTTCATGCACCACCTCCTGGGTAGCTTTATAGGGAGAAAGGTGCTTCTCTTCCATCTTGGCATGCACGCCCTCCACCACCACAATCGCATTGTCCACCACGATACCGATGGCCAGAACCAGAGCAAATAAGGTAATCAGGTTGATGGAAATGCCAAAAAGCTGCATGAAAAAGAATGCGCCAATCAGCGATACAGGCACCGCCAGGGTAGGTATGAGCGTGGAGCGCCAATCGCCCAGAAATACGAATACCACCAATGCGACCAGCAAAAAGGCTTCCGCCAGGGTATGCAGTACTTTCTCGATGGAGGCATCCAAAAACTGGGAAACGTCATAGCTGATTTTGTAATCCACGCCCGGCGGAAAACTGACTTTCATTTCCTCAAGCAGGCTTTTGACTTCTTTGATGACATCGCTGGCATTGGTGCCGTAGTTTTGTTTCAGGACAATGGCCGCCGAAGGATGGCCATCCAGGTTGGAATAGATGTCAAAAAATTCACTGCCCAATTCTACCTGGGCTATATCTCTCAGGTGAATACTTTCACCCTCCGAATTGGCCCGGATGATGACTCCTTCATACTCCTCCGGCTTGTTATACCTGCCTTTATAGGTCAATACATATTCGAGGGACTGGGCAGCGATACCGGAACTTTGGCCCAGCCTGCCGGGACGCCCGATGATACTTTGCTCGGCCAAAGCCTCCATGACTTCTTCGACAGAGATGTTGTAAGCCCGCATGCGGTCGGGATTTAGCCAAACCCGCATGGCATAGGTGCGGCTTCCCAATATTTGGGAGCGGGCAACGCCATTGATCCTGTTGATTTCAGGAATCATTTTGACGTTGGCGTAGTTGTATAAAAACTTCTCATCCAGCTCCTTATCTGTGCTGTAGAGGTTGACATACATCAACATACTGGGCTGAATGGGGGTAATGATGACGCCCTCCCGCTGAACGAGTTCAGGCAAAAGGGGCATCACCTGGTCCACCCTTGTCTTGACCCGTATCACCGCCAGGTTGGGGTCGGTACCGGGTTCAAAAATCACCCGCAGGGTGGCTTCTCCGGCGCTTGTGGCATCTGTAGCCATATAGCGCATGCCCTGCACGCCATTGATGGCGTTCTCCAGGGTGATCAGGGTCGATTTCACCAGTACATCGGCACTGGAGCCGGGATAGGCAATAAATATATTGACGGTCGTTGGAGCAATTTGGGGAAATTGTGAGATAGGGAGCGTTTTGATAGCCAGGCCTCCTATAAAAACAATGACAACCGAAATCACTATCGCAAAGACGGGTCTGTGTAAGATTTTACTAAACATTTCTTTTCCTTTTTGAGATAATGAGCTTACTCCGCATATAAATCCAATTTCGTCAGGACAAGCTGCGGTTCAACGAATTCATAGTGTATTTCCTGTTCTTCCCGGACCAGGCGTAGACCTTCCAACAGAATTTTGTCATTTTCAGCCAGCCCCCCCAACACCACGTATAGATGTGGCATTTCTTCACCGATGGTAATCTGTCTTGATTGGATTCGGTTTTCTGCATCCACCACGAAGACATACTTCTTATCCAGAACCTCAAAAGTGGCTTTCTGGGGAATCAGGAGAGCTCCTTTCAGGGGTACACGCATTTGGATATTTCCTGTTTCTCCATGTCGAAGGAGCTTGTTGGGATTGGGAAATGTTGCCCGAAAGGCGATATTCCCCGTCTCATTGTTAAAATCAGCTTCAATGGTTTCCACCACACCCACCTGATCAAACAAGCGGTTGTTTGCCATCAACAGATGCACTTGTGTTTTTTCCTGGCTTTTGACACGCGTTTCATAATCCAGGTACTCGGCTTCGGGCACATTAAAATAGACCCACATCTTGCTGTTGTCAGAGAGGGTCGTGAGCAACTCCCCTTCGTCCAGCAGGCTACCCTGCCGTACCTGAAAGCGATCCATGATCCCATCAAAAGGGGCCCGTATGTCCGTAAATCCCATGTGTACCTGGGCCAGGGACATCTCCGCTTTGGCCTTATCGAGTTTTGCCTTGACCAGGGCCAATTCATTTTTAGAAACCACATCGCTGTCCGCAAGCGCTTTGGTATTCTGGTATTCAATCTCTGCAAAATTGACCTCAGCCTCTGCCTTTTGCAGTTCGGCCTGGTAAAGCATGGGCATGATCTGAAACATGCGTTGCCCCTTTTTTACAAATTGTCCTTCGTCGACAAAAATATCCTGCAAATAGCCTCTTTCGAGCGCTCTTAGCTCAATATGTTGGATAGAATGGATCTGGCATACATAATCTTTTGTAATGGAGGTATCCATTCTGACCGGACTGGTCACCAAAAAGCGGGTTTCCGCTTCTTTTTCTTCTTTTTTTTCTTCACAGCTTGTCGACAACAATACTGTACACAAGCCCATGAGAATGAGAGTTCTTTTCAATAACATGTTGATTAACGATAATGGTTGATGGATTAACTACTATGCGGCAGCCAGAATACCGGATACCGTGATGAGTGGGTATAAAGCCTACCCATTCGTCATTTTAGGGGGAATAACAATCAATTTCTGAACACGCAGAATACGATATTCAGTGAGTTACAAGAGGGTGAAGGATGAAGCTGGCCACTGAGACACCAGCGGTTTCTGGGAGAGTGAAAATAAGTTTCTGTTGGGCTTGTGCAGACCGGATGGGCCGCGCTGTTCCTGGATTCCTGGGGCTTGCCCGAAGCCATGTGGATACGGCGCTTCTCCTCATTTTCCTTTACTTCAATAAGCCTTACTTCTAATCTGAAGGCTTTATGTACAGTATGAAGTTGAGAAGTCGAGGGTGAAAAAGAGGAAGTCTGTACCTCAAAATGGAAAGCATCTTCCTGGCTTACATGGGCATCCAGCCGGGTGCTTAGCCCCAGTAAAAGTATGCAACATGTTAACAGAAATTGTACTAACTTTTTTTCCATTTCGCGCCAAATGTAGAAAAGGCAAACTGTATTGACAAACTTTATTTTCAAATACAATTTGATTCGCGGGTAAACGAGAGAAGCTGGTATTTGGTTTATTCCCGGTCTTTTTTTGATAGAGGGCCTTCTATCTTTTGGAAATATTTGAATTTGGGTTGATTGTTGTTGAAATTAGCTTCCTTATGAATTGGGGGAAGTTATTCGTTTTAGGCTGCTTGCTCATAGTCTCACATCTTTGCTGGGGGCAGGACTACCTGGCTACGGTCCGCCAATATGGCGTTGCAGATGGCCTGTCACACCGTGAAGTCTACGGCATTCATGAGGACCAGCGGGGCTTCATCTGGTTTGGCACCAAATATGGCCTGAATCGCTTCGACGGCTATCAATTCAAATGGTATTCCCGCGAAAAAAACGGCCTTAGCTCCAATGTTATTCATCACATCATGGAGGATGCCGCCCACCGCCTGTGGCTATTTGAAAGCGATAATTGGTATCACAAAACGCCCCATACCCAAATTTCCATCTTCGATGTCGAGCAGGAAAAAGCCATTTCTCCAGCATCTATTCCCGGATTGGAAGACTTGTTGGAGGCCCGGACACTGACGGGTTACCTGGCTTCGCCCCAACACACCCTTTACTTTAGCAAAAACAGCCAGCTTATCCGGTACCGGCCCGAAGAGGGATTGAAAAGCTATGCTTTTTCAGAATGGGAAGACTTTCAGATAAAATATTATACCTCAGACGATCATATCTGGGGAATCCGTGACAAAAAAATCCTGCTTGAGCTGGATACTTTGGGAAATGTCATTTCTCAATTTACCCTAGAAAAGCTGGCCAGTGAGGATTTTCGAGTGAAAATATTGGGAAAAGACACGGAAGGGAAGCTTTCCTTCACCCTCTACCACAACAGAAATTTCAAGGAAGGGAACAGCCGGCATGAGGTTTATCAACTCGATAAAACGGGTACATTTACCCTCCTCAATGAGCAGTTAGCCCAGGAACATAGGTTCCCTACAGATTGGGGAAGTGAATATTTTTACCAGGCCCAACGAGATCTGTATTGGTACAAAGTGCTGCCGAAATTTTTTGTTTTTCAGAAAAAGGGGGGAATGATTTATGATTTCACGCATTCCTATCCCGAGCTGGCCAATTCGCAGATTCACGAGATTTACTTTGACAATTCAGATAGAATCTGGTTGAGCAATACGCAAGGTCTTTTTCAAATCGACTTTAACAGGAATCCCTTTCAACGCATCCTTTTTCAGGATCCATTGACCCAAAAGGCAGATAAAGTCAGTTGTCGTGCTTTATGGGTAGATGGGAAAAAACTGCATATAAACAGCTATCAAGGAGTTTTTATCCATGATCTTGATCACCAGACCACTTCCAAAAGGCCTTATCAGGACGATATAAACATCGGTGAGCCTGACCTTATTTTCTATGATCCTTTGGCGATTTTCAAGGACAGCAAAGGTAACTTTTGGTATGGAGAAGAAAGGCTTATCAAAATAGATACAGCAGCTAACATCCAGGTGTACAGAACCATCGGAGATCACAATCCTGAGATTTGGAGTATATGGGAAGGGCCCACAGGGCGCATCTGGTTGGGAACCAACTCAGGCTTGATGTATTTTGATCCCACAGGATCATCTTCGGCTATCCAAAGCTTTCAACAGAAATTGGCGGGGCACAGAATATGGGCTTTTGTGGATGCCCCCACAGGGGACAGCTGTTATTTGGCGACCTCAACAGGTCTCTATCTATTCGAGCCTCAGGCTAAGACTTTGAAGGCCTTATCTTTGCCTACTGACAAGATGAAGCTGCTCAGGACGGACATCCGCCATCTTCACATTGACAGGGAAGAGGGGCTCTGGCTGGCCAGTTATGGGAGCGGTTTGATTCATTGGAACCGCAAGACAGACAGCCTCCGCCAATATACCCTCGCTGATGGCCTGGCCAATAACAACCTCTACGCGGTCTATGAGGACCAGGCAGACAATCTCTGGCTTAGCAGTGATTATGGAATCATCATGTTTAACAAAAATACCCGGAGATCTAAAGGGTTTTTATTGAATAATGGGATCACCGACATAGAGTTTAACAGCATTTCACATTTCCAGGCGGAAGATGGGCAGTTATTTTTTGGGGGCTTGAATGGCGTTACGGCCTTTTATCCTTCTCTTTTACCCAATACCCAGCTGAGAAATCCGCCCAAATTGCAGATTTCAGCTTTTAAAAAATATGATAGCAGGGCCGATAGCGTACTTAATTTCACCCGTTCGATCACTCAAAACCCCAAAATCGTTTTAGCTCCGGGGGAGCGTTTTTTTGAAATAGATTTTGCCCTGCTCTCCTTTGAAGAACCTCATTTGATTCGATATAATTATCTGATTGAAGGATTGGATAAAACATGGCGCCAGATCAGCACAAGAAGCCTGCAAATCAGTGGATTGCCTTATGGCAGCTTCACCTTGCGGGTAAAAGGCCAACTGGCCAATGGCCAGTTTTCTCCTTATGAATTGGCCATCCCGATAGAGGTTCTAAGGCCATTTTATGCGCAGTGGTGGTTTATTCTCATCAGCCTTGTGCTGCTGGCAGGACTTGTTTTTAGCTGGTATAAGGCCCGTACGACCAATTTGGTCAAACGCAAAAACCGCCTGGAGAAACAAGTCAAACAAAGGACTTTGCAGATTCAGGAAGCCCAAAAGTTGCAGGAAGCTCAAAATAAACAGCTGGCCAAACAGGCGGAAGAACTCAAAGAGCTGGATAGCCTCAAATCCCGGTTTTTTGCCAATGTATCGCATGAACTCAGAACTCCCTTGAGTCTTATGCTGGGGCCGATCAATACGGCGCTTAAAAACCCGCAGATCACAAATAAAAATTTTACCCTGCTTTCCCTTGCCAAAAACAACGGTCAAAAGCTGCTTCAGATGGTCAATGAAATCCTGGATCTGACCAAATTTGAAAAGGATAAACTGACCCTTCAAAATGCCCCTACCCTATTTTACCAACTGGTAAAACAAATCCTGGCCAATTTTGAGTATGAAGCCCAGCAAAAAAATATTCAATTTTTGTTTACCTATGAATTGTCACACCATGCGCAAGTGATGGTGGATTCGAAAAAATTTGAAGTGATCTTGCGAAATTTACTTTCCAATGCCTTTAAATTTACGCCTCAAAACGGCAAGGTTGCGGTTCAGGTCAGTTCCGGGAAAAATGGAATTCTTGTCCAGGTGGAAGATACCGGAAGAGGCATACATGCGGAAGACCTGGAACATATTTTTGATCGGTTTTTCCAATCCAAACGCCCGGATGGCCCTACAGAAGGAGGCACAGGCATAGGTTTATCTTTATGCAAAGCCTATGCGGAATTGATGGGGGGAGAGTTATGGGTGAGCAGCGAATGGGGCAAAGGAAGCGTTTTCCAGTTCCAATTTCCAGGTACAGAAGTCATTGTAAGCATGGCAGCTGCACCTCCAAAACAAGATATTTCGGTTTTGCCTTTATCCTCCTTTACCGATCAGGATGATCCTTTACATTTGAATGAAGAGGAAGGTGACAAAGCTCATCTGCTGGTGGTGGAAGACAATCGGGATGTACAAACCTATCTCAAAACCCTATTGGATGGGCATTGGAGACTTAGTATGGCAGAAAATGGCCAGGCAGCTATGGATATTCTTGATTCCTTACCCCAAGGCCAACAAATAGATTTGATCATTTCGGATCTCATGATGCCGATCATGGATGGCTTTCAATTGGTGGAGACCATCCGTAACCATCCGGATTATTTGCATATTCCCCTGATCATGCTCACCGCCCGAGCAGATCAGCAGTCCAAATTAAAAGCCCTTCGCATAGGCGTAGATGATTTTTTGGCGAAGCCATTTGATGAAGAAGAACTCCTGGCCCGGATTGAGCATTTGTTGGCTTTCGCTGCCAAGCGAAATGAGATTCACGAAGAAGAATCCTCCACCGAAAGCGAGGACACTTCCGATTCAAAACTTTCACAGGCAGACCTGGCATGGCTGGCAGAGATGGAACAACTCGTGCGAACGCATTTAGATAGTTTTGAACTCAACGCACAATCTCTCGCCGACAAGCTCTCCATAAGCAGGGTGCAACTCTATCGCAAGCTCAAAAAGTGTACAGGTCTCAGCCCTAGCGAGTACCTGCAGGAGGTGCGGTATCGCACCGCACGCGAACTCATGGAAACCCAACAAGTTGATTCTGTCAAAGCAGCAGCCTACCAGGTAGGCATCCGACACCTCGGAAAATTTGCGGGCGAATTCAAAAAACGATTCGGAAAATCCCCCTCTCAGTTTCTGTTTTAAACAACATGTAACATTTGAGATAGCCTTTGTAACCAAAGGGATAGTGATGTAACGATCCGGATACAGTTGGTAACGCATGCGATATCCCCTTCCCCCTAGCTTTGAATCATAGACTTCAGCACGAATTATTTCAACCACCATTCCTCATCTCAACTATGCAGTTGTAGGGCTTTACATCTTGTTTTATTCCGTTCAGCACGCCTTTGTTGTCCTTTTTTTTTGCTTAACACATTCCTCACAAATTGTAATATTTATGAACAAGCATTTACAAAAACATCTCACAATTAGGATAAGTTCCTGGCTGGCCTTTAAAGGCCAGCGGATCTTTTCCCTTGCTCTTTTAATTTTGATCAGTACCGCTTTTGCCTGGGGGCAATCTCCAATCAGGACGCCTCTCGATGGAGATAATGATAAAGCAATCAAATCCGATGCCTCCTATTTTGATAGTTATGTAAGTGACTGGTATGTCCATTTTTACTGGGAATTTGATGATCCCTCAGGAGAGAGCGATTTTGAAAGGTGGGAATATGCCGATGGCGCCCGGGATGGCTCAGCCATCTACCTTGTGGATGTCAACGGTTCCTATGTGGGTAACAACAAGGTAAGTACCTTGGCGAGATGGCCTCTCGGTCCAAATCAGAATTTCACCTTAGATAAAATGCGGGGAGCCCTCGACAATCAAACAGATGCTCATTTCGGAAATAATAAAGATTATTATCTGCTGACCCTTCCTCCCAAACCCCCCACGAACCTTCAGGTCAAAACGACAGGTTTTGCGAGCATCACCATCGAATGGGATAAAAATACAGATATCCCAGATCAGCATGTCGAATATGAGGTGTTGCTCAATGGCGTCGCGGTAGCCCCAAAGTTGCCTGCCTCAGCACGGGAGCATACATTTACGGGTCTGGCTTCGGCGACGTTATACACCCTGGGTATTCGCACCACTTCCAAGGCAGGGGCTATTACCTATGATGGGTATACAATTAATTTTCAGGCTGCTAGTGGGAATACGGTCAATGTAGGTGCCACCACCCAACAATTGGCGATGAATGTCTCCAAGGGAACATTCCCTGACAAAGTGCGCCTGGAGTGGCCTTCCATCGCAGGTAGCGATGCGGTCAATTTGCGCGTTGAGCGCAAGCCAAAGCATATTGTTGCAGCTTCCGCTTTTGCGGAGCAAACTATCCTGAGCAACCAGGCTACCGCCTGGAATGATACCGACGCGATTCCAGGATTGGAATATGATTATAGGGTCTCCGCTTTGAATGCAAGCGGAACCACTGTCTCAAGTGTTATTGGTCAAGGCTACATGAAACCCAATGGTATCCTGAAAGGAACGATTCGCTCCAAAGCAGGCACAGGAGTAGCAGGCGTCAGGGTCTGTGTCGTTCCAAAAGATCCCATCAATCCGGGTTCCCCCGTTCCTGTTCCCAACGGCGGATACTGCGCCACGACTCAGGCTGGAGGGGATTATGAGATTAGAAATATCTACTATTATGATAGCGCGACGTTCATCGTGCAACCCACCTACCTGAATCATACTTTTGATCCGGTGAGTAAAAAAGTAATCCTGGATATCAATGCCAAAAGGCAGACTGGGATAGACTTTTTGGATGAGTCAGCTATCACTGTAGGAGGTCAGGTCAAGTTCCCGCCTGCCAGCCAGTATTTTAATGGTAGCGCTTCCAAAATATGGGGGATGGCAGGCGTCAATATTTTGATCGATGGGCTAGACCAGGGCGTAGTTACCGATGCAGAAGGCAAATGGTCTTATGCCCTAACCGACCCGGCCACTGTCACAATTGAACCCCAGCATCCTTCGCATACTTTTTTGCCGGCAAGCAGAACCGAAATGATTGGCTCAACTGATAAGCTGGATGTTGACTTCGTAGATCAGACGGTAGACGACCTTCATGTCAATGTACTGGATGCTTGTGGGGATTCCCTCGCCTTGGCTGGTCAAGTTATTTCATTTATTCTGGAAGCGAAATTAGGCGCTGACTACTATCATGCAAGCATCCCTACACAGCTGGATGGCACAGCCCGGCTGACCTTGCCTGCCACCAATTACAAATTGAGCATTGATCCTACCTCTCAGCCCAAATTCAACAACCTCAAGTACCCTACCGCTTTTGCTCAGCTCGATACCATCGACCTTATCGTCAATATGGCAGTACGCGATACCCTCACCACCACAACCACAACCCGGAGAATCGTTAAAATCACACCCGAAAGGACGGTGGTGATCAATGGCCTGACTGTGACCCTACCCAAGGATACTACCTGGGCTACGGAGAAAAAGGTCGAAAAAATCGCTATCCAGCCCCTGGCTGATTTTACCTATTTTGGTCCCCTCGAATTTGAACTGGACTGGCAAAAAGCAGGTGCGGAGGTATTCACGTGCAATTACACCCCTAACATCCCTGAAGTAATCGTACTGCAAGACGGCGGACGTTATGGGCTTAAGCTGCGGGTCATTGAGAAGGCTTCAGGTTGTCCGGTGGAAAGAGGAACAGTACAGGTATATGATGAGTTGGGGGATATCAAAAAGCCAATTACCCAGCAGGTGAAAAACGGAGAAGTACTCTATGTACTAAAAGCAGGCAAACCTAACCCCGCTATAGGCGGCGGTCATCCCAATATGAAATCCATCTACTTCTATGTAGAAGCGGGAGTGAGGCCTGCGGAAGGCATTGGGTATTGGGCCCTGATAGAGGGCGCATTTGATGCGAGCCAGACATTTGTAAGCAGGAGTCCCGAGATTCCAGATTTGATTGTACATGACCCTCCGGGAGATGGGAGTTATGCCTGGGTGAGTGAAGGTTCAGAGATTTCCACTTTTACCCAGACAGAGTACGAAGAATCCAATTCCAATGGTGGCTATTCTGATGTTCTCCTGGGCGGAAAAGTTACGACGGAAATAGGCCTGGGATTCGCTCAGGAATTTGAAGTGGGGGCTGGAATTGAAGTAAAAACGGATTTGGAAGAAGGAAGAGAGGAATTTAATTCTAAAGGAATAGTATCCACCTATACCTTTACCAATACATTCAGTACTTCTACTTTTCCCTTATTCACCGGTCACAATGGAGATGTATACATAGGGACATCTTTTAACCAGCATTTTGTAGATGCAGATGTGGTACTTTTTGATGAGATCAATTGTCAGACTATAGTTAAGCCAACGATCAGTATGGCGCCTGGAAAAGTCGCAACCACTTTCATTTATTCAGAAAAACACATCAAAGATGTCTTATTGATGCAATTAGGTTTCCTACAGGAAAACATAGAGAAGGAAGCTGAAAAACTTAAGGCTGAGGGAAAAAAGGCTGAAGCAGAAGTGAAATTCAAAGAGGCAGGAGATTTTAAAAATGACATCAAAACCTGGAATGAAATTTTGGATTATAATGCCAAAAACAGAAATGAGGCAACCTTTATCGAAAATATCTCTTTCAGTGCCGGAGCGATCTTAGAAAGAACGGAAATCAATACCGATCAGGTTTCTGCCAGCTATGAGTACACTACTTTTTTGGACACAAGCACCTCTACAGGCGCCGTAATCGTGCAGGAAGGCGGCATTTGGAATGAAAACAGCGGTGGTACAGCTGGCCATTTCCGAAGAACCAGCACAGAAATTGAGAGCAAGGATACAACCAAGAGTTTTGAAATTGGATTTGCGCTGGAAGATAATGAACCCGGAGACTTTTTTAGCATTGATCTTAAAAAAGACAAAAAATACGGCACCTATGTATTTGATCTCAAAGGAGGCAATAGCGCATGTCCGACAGAACCGGGAACCAAAAACAGAGATAAGGCAAAAATCGATATTGCCTCACCCTTTCAATCCAATGTCCCGGTAGGAGAAGAAGCGAAATTCACTGTTTCATTGACAAATTTGAGTCAAAGCAGGGAAAGTCGGGAGTATCACGTACGCGTCATTGGTGTCAGCAATCCTGACGGTCTTACCGTGTCGCTTGGCGGATGGCCAATCAATAACCAGCCTGCTTCTTTCTTCCTGGATTATGGGCAAACTTCTGAGATCACCATGAGCGTAGCACGTGGCCCCAATGCAGCCAACTATAAGGATGTGCAACTCATCATGTATCCGCCTTGTGAGTATGAGTTATGGCAGGATGGCGGCTCCATTCCTAGTTCCGATACCGCTTCCTTCCAGCTCACATTTCAGACAGAGTGTACCTTCGCCAACATCACCCAACCCGCTGATGGCTGGTTGATCAATGGAAATAGTAGTCCCAATCTACTGCTAGGCCTTTCAGGTTACGATATCAGAAATCCCTATATGGAAAAGGTAGTGATTGAATTTAAACCCGATGGTCAGGGATGGCAATTTGGAACTGAGATTTATAGGTCAAAAACCGGCAACGCCAGCCAGGACAGCATTTGGGATACGGAGGCATTTCTAAACTGGAACCTGAGCAATTTGGCTGATGGAAGCTATCAGATCCGTGCCGTCACACACTGCAAAGGAGGGAGAGGCAAAACCATTTCAGATGCCCAGCGCCTGCTGATAGACCGTGCTTCGGTAGAGCCTTTTGGAAGGCCTTCGCCTGCTGATGGTTTCCTCCGCTTTGGACAGGAGATCAGCATCACCTTTGATCAGGATATCAAGTGCAACTTTGCCCAATACGATCCTCAAGGCTCTCCTCAACCCAAAGTTGAGCTCAAAAACACCAAAACGGGTGCTTTGATCCCCATCAACAGGCAGTGTTCTGAAGGACAGGATAAGATTATCCTGGAACCCATTGAAGACATTTTCCAAAAACCAGAACTGGAAGGCGTCGTCCTGGAAGCCACAGTATTAGGCATCCAAAACCCAAGTGGAAATGTGCAGAAGTATCCGGCTATCTGGAAGTTTAAAGCAAATGTAAGCCCTGTATTTTGGGATCCGGATACCTTGAGGTTTTCTTTTGTGCAAGGGCACCCTAAACCTGTATCAGCCACGCTTAAAAACACTGCTGGCCTGACAAAATCCTTTAAGATCACTCAGGTTCCCAACATTGTCACACCTGGCGTACTTTCAGGTTCGGTGCTCTCCAATGGTGAATATATCGTGGAATTTATGCCCAATCCAGCCTTGAAAGCAGGAACATATACAGAGTCTGTGACTGCAAGTATAGATGGTTTTGAGGAAAGATTGGTGATAGCTATCACCGTGGATGCTCATCAACCCAACTGGGTCGTCAGACCAGAGGATTTCGAATACAGCATGACCGTAGTCGCTGCGATGAGCCTGGATAACACCAACAATAATCTCTCAACAGATGAGCGGGATTTGGTAGCTGTGCTATACAATGGGGAGGTAAGAGGGCTTGCTAAATTGACCTATGTGCCAGAAGTCAATAAGCACCTCGCATTCATCAATGTGTACAGTAATATCCCCGCTAATGAGCAGATGGACTTCCTCCTGTGGCGTGCCTCCACGGGCGTGGAGCATATAGCTTTGGAGACTCTTTACTTCGGACAAAATATCATCAAAGGCACCCTGACAACTCCGGAAATTTTGCATCCCAATGGGGTTTTCCAGGTCATACCGCTCCAAAAAGGATGGAACTGGGTTTCTCTCAATGTGACCAATACGAATAATACCGTTCACAACCTTTTGAAAAGCCTGTCCTCTCCCAAGGTAGGAAACGATGTGCTGGTAAAGCGAAAAGATGGCCAAACGGCGCTCTTTACGCAAATAGCAACTCCGATTATCTATGCCAATCAGTGGAGTGGCCCTCTCCAGGAGCTGGACAACAAAAACGGATACATGATCCGCCTGTCCCATGCCCCTGACACCCTGCGCATACCCGGCCGACCCATCACGACTTTCCAGCCCATCGACCTCCTGAGCGGATGGAACTGGATCGGCTATCAGCCGCAGGAAGCCAAACCCATCAAGGAAGCCATGGCTTCTGTCAATATCCGCAACAAGGACCTGATGCGCAGCAGAGACGCCTTTTCGGAATATCGAAATGCAGACAAAAAATGGATTGGCCCCCTGCAATTTATGGAGCCGGGCCAAGGGTATAGGTTGTCGTTGAAAGTAGGCAAAACCTACAACGACTTGCTCTACAGCCGTCTGGGGCTGGATGACTTCAAAGTGGATCATACGAAGTATGAGAGTAATATGACGCTGATTGGGAGTGTGGGGGTAGGAGAGCCGAGAGGCGAGATCAGAGAGGAGAGACTGCTCGTAGGAGCTTTTATTGACGACACTTGTCGGGGGTATGGCTATGTGGAGTATGTGGAGTTTTTGGAAGAATATCGGGTGATTTTCAGCCTGAATGGCAATGCTTCGGATATGGGTCGCAAGCTGACTTTCAAAGTCTATGATACGCAATCCGGGCAGGAGTTTATTTCTGATAAACAGGAAGAGCTCTACGTTTCAGATCACATATTGGGCGGGATGATGGAGCCTTTTGTGCTCTTCGAGCGCCTGGAACTGCCGGAGGTAGGCTACCTCCTGGAGCAGAATTATCCGAATCCTTATGATGCGAAGACGAATATTCGCTTTATCCTGCCAGAGGCAGGTCCGGTGAAGTTGACCGTCTACGATCAGATGGGCAAAACCGTCAAGGTTTTGGTAGATGAAGAGCTGAGCGCCGGAGAGCATACGGCTGTCTTTGAGGCCGCAAACCTCCCGGCTGGTGTCTACCACTATACGATTGAGGCCGGTGAATTTCGGGCGAGTCGGAAGATGGTGAGGATGTAGGAGAGGCAGGAAGCGGGAAGCCTTGATTTTTGACAGGTTTTTCAGGATGGACAGGATCAGTTTGTTTTTTTCCTGTAAATCCTGAAAATCCTGTCATCCTGTCAATTCTTCCAGATCCATGATTTCAGTCCTTCAACCTGGTTTTATATGGAAAAACGGTCAACTTATTTCAGGGATGCGCCTAACACATTCAACAAAGGTTCGTATGTTTGTTATGGAAAATTTTCTCCTAATATTACCTTAAACCATTAAAACCAGTATTTATGAAAAGAATCATTACAGTTTTGGCTACTTGTGTATTGACCCTTGCTAGCCTCAACTCTCAAGCCCAGGCTTATGAGCAAGGAAACTTTATTGTCGATGTATATTACGGTTACACCGGCCCAGGCCTCATTTTGCGATCCATAGACCTCCTCAATGAAGAGGTAAATTCCGCTGGAAATTCATTCAATGCCAAAACTTCTGTGACCGGACCTGCTGGTTTAAGGCTACAGTATATGATATCCGATAATTTCGGAGTGGGTGTCGATGCCAGCTTCGAGCAGAAAAACGCATCATGGACAGGTGCTGTCTTTCAGGATTATGATGTAAACGGTAACCCCATCTATGGAGAGGTAGAGGGCACCTACAATGTTACAAAAATCAAAGCCATGGTTCGTACAAGCTGGGAGTTTGTCAATACCGACAAATTCACTGTCAACTGGGCCAACTCCATTGGCTACAAAGCTGGAGGCAGAACCTTTGACGATGCCAGCGAAGAAACAGAAATTGATTTTTCAGGAAACCTTTTCCCAATCGCTTTTAGATCAGCAGTAGGAATGAGGTTTTTCTTCACTGAAAACCTGGGTGCACACGTTGAGTTTGGAGCTTTTGGTGGAGGCATGATCCTCGGAGGTCTTTCCCTTAAGCTTTAATCGACAATCAGAATAATAGAAGAGGCTGTGAGAATTTCTCGCAGCCTCTTTTTTTTATCAAAAACTTTTCAAAACAAATAGGCCTCAACAAAAATGTTGACGCCTTTATGCTGATAAAAATCAGGCAGGATGTTCTCTGCTTTTCAGCCTAACATCTGCCTGGATATGCTTACTCCTGCAACAAAGTCTCTTTGTATACAGCGAGTTTTATTTCATTTCTTCTTTTGGTAGAAGGCTTCATGAAATAACGTCTTTCGCGAATTTCGTCACGAAGTTTCGTATTTCTGTGTTTCTTCTTGTAGCGACGGAGGGCTCTGTCAATGCTTTCTCCCTCTTTTACTTTGATTACCAACATAGGATTACCGTAATATTAAATGATGTTAAATCTGATAAATTGACCTGGAATAGCTTAATGAAGTCCCTACAAAGAAGCGCAGAATGCTATTATTCGCTCAACGGACCGCAAAGTATGGAAGAATAACGGTGGTATCCAAAAATTAGGAGAGATTATCCCCACTTTCCCCACACCCACCCCACCGCTTCCGATACACACTCGGCAGCAAGCCCGTATGCCGCAAAAACAGCTCCCGAAAAGTATTCATATCCGCATATCCCACGGCTGTCATGGCCTCTCCTACCCGGTGGTTGGTGCTTTCGAGCAGGCGCTTGGCTTCTTCTATGCGGAGGCGCTGCTGGTAGGTGTGGGGCGGGTCGCCGGTGGCTTGCTTGAAGCGGCGGATGAGGTTGCGGCGGCTCATGCCGAAGTGGTCGGCCAGTTTGGCGACGGAGATATTTTCGCGAAAATGTTTTTCCAGGTAGCTCTGGATTTGCAGCACGGTCTCGTCTGCGTGCAGCTTTTGGTTGTTGAAGATCATGAAGGGTGCCTGGGAAGTGCGGTGGTAGTCTATTTCGAAGATTTTCGAAAGATGCACGGCCGTGGCCTTGTTGACAAACTTCTCGATCAGGTAGATGATCAGGTTGAAGGAGGAGAGGGTGCCGCCGGAGGTGTACATGCCGTCCATGTCGGTGATCACGGCCTCCGGCCGCCACTGCACGCGCGGATAGAGCGCCTGTAGCTCGGGCATCGCCGCCCAGTGGGAGGAAGCCTCTTTCCCGTCGAGATGGCCGGTATCGGCCAGCAGGTAAGCACCCGTGCATACGCTGCCCAGTTCGCTGCCCTTCTCCTGGCGGAGGTACCGCATCCACCCGACGATGGCCTGGTTGTCGGCCGTCGCCTGCCGGTGATTGCCCTCCAGCGGAGGGACGATCACCAGATCGACTTCGTCGATTTCATCCAACTGCGCATCTATCTGCGTGCTGAAGCGCCCGATCCGGCGCGTTTTAACCTTCTGGGCCGTGGCCGTTTTGACCTCAAAATGCTCTCCCGGAAAGCTGTTGGCAGCTTCCAGGACCGTGGCGATGCCGGAGATGCCGATCATGCTGTTTTGTCCCTCCGGTATGGGAATGACGATTTTTTTCATTTGGCACAAATACCTATAAGTATTGTCCAATATGCTTATTTTCTCCCGGAAAGCTTTGGCCTAATATGGGGGATGAAAAAATTCACAATAATCCCCATCCTGCTCGGGCTGGCCTTTTGCCTGCCTGTGACCGCCCTTTTGGCCCAGCAATCGCTGGATAGCCAGAAACTGGATCAGTTTTTTGAGGCATACATAGCCGAAGGCAAGCTGGCGGGCATCTCTGCCCGATTCTGGCACGAAAACGAACTTTTGTATAGCAAAAATATAGGCTACCAGAACCTGGAGGAGCAGTCTCCGATCGATGATCAGACGATCTTTCGCCTGGCTTCGCTGACCAAGCCTGTGGTGAGCGTAGGCGCGCTCATGCTGGTCGAAAAGGGAAAGCTTTCCCTGGATGAGCCTGTTTCGGCTTTTTTGCCTGCCTTTGCAGATGCGCATGTGCTGGGCAGTGAAAAGGCGCTGAAAGAGCCTATGCTGATCCGGCATTTGCTGTCGCACAGCAGCGGCATTTCTTCTGAATTGGGCGGCGATTCTGTCTTGCCCTATTTTCGCAATACACGATCAGGGAGCCATAGTACGCTGGGGGAATGGGTTGATGAACTAGCCGGCATTCCCCTGGCTGTGGCCCCGGGAGAGCGCTTTATTTATAGCTATAGCACGGATGTACTGGGGCGGGTAATCGAGATCGTCTCGGGCGAGTCTTTGGATGTTTATCTGAAAAAAGTGCTTTTTGATCCGCTCGGTATGTCCCATACCGGCTACCGGATCGCCCCTGAAGATATGATGCATTTTGCATCTTTTTACCGCTACGATGATCAAAAGAAGCTTCAGCTTCTGCAGCCCAATAGCGAAAGCAGCTATGTGACCGGCAAGCAGCCCCGCGGCAATTCCGGCCTCAGCTCTACCATAGATGACTACAGCAAATTTGTCCTGATGCTCCTCCAGGAGGGCAGTTATGGTGGCAGGCGCATCCTCCAGCCTCAAACCGTCGCCATGATGGCGAGCAACCAGATCCCGCAGGAAAAGCTGCCGATAGCGGCAGCAGGCATGGCTTTCAAAGGCCTCGGCTTTGGGATGGGCGTAGCCGTCAGCTACGAACCCAATCCGCTCGGGCAGGAAGTCGGTTCCTTTGGCTGGCTGGGTGCATCGCACACCCTCTTTTGGGTAGATCCCAAAAATAAAATCGCGGGCCTGATGTTCACGCAGTTTGCAGGCAAGCCCGGGCAGTGCCCGATTTTGTTTCAGGTGAATCCGCTTTTTTATGAAGCCTGGCGAAAAGGAAATTGAATAAAAAAACCTGGATGCTGAGGAAGCAATCCAGGTATATCTTAAATCTGCGGGAAGAAAAACATATCAGGTCAAACGATATATCTCCCTGATACCCGACAAGATCTTCCTAAAGTCAATCTTCAGGTCAATCAGCTTGCCGCTGTGGATGTCAAATACCCAGCCGTGGACCGTGATGCCTCTTTCCACAAAGGCTTTTTGCACATCGGCGGTTTTCAGGATATTGACGCATTGCTCCTGTACATTGAGCTCGACCAGTCGTCTGTATTTTTCCTCTTCGTCCTTGATGGCATCCAGCTCAGCCTGGTGGATGCGGTATACATCGCGGATGTTTCTCAACCAGGGGTTGAGTATACCCAGGTCAGCAGACTGCATGGCGGCTTTTACCCCACCGCAATAGTAATGCCCACAGACAACTACATGGTCCACCTTGAGGTGGGTGACAGCATAGTTGATGACCGTCATCGCACTCAGATCGGTATTGGGCACCATATTGGCGATATTTCTGTGAACGAACACATCTCCCGGCTCTACCCCCATCAGTTCTTCTGCCGTAACGCGGCTATCGGAACAACCAATGTAGAGGATATCAGGGTTTTGCCCCTCGGAGAGCTTTTTAAAATAGGCAGAGTCCAGACTTAACTTCTGAGAAATCCATGTTTTGTTGTTTTCAAAAATTTTTTGAATGTCCATTCAGTTTCAAAATTAAGAGTGTGAAAATTATGCTACTTTTTAAAAGCTTATCGTAGCTCAATTTAAAAGTTTTTCCTGAATATTTGGACCTTTAGCTGGCGATTCCCGGACTTTCCTACAAAAAATCAAAAGGCATTCAGGAAGGCATGATCTGTTTTTACATCTGCGCCCTCTGGCTGATCCATTACGGTCCCAATCCTGCACAATACCCTTTTTAGATTGGCCTGACATCCTCCAATTTTGTTATTTGCCAGTATCAAACAGAAGCTTTTCCTTTTTTCAACACCTTTACTTTATGGCAAAACTGAATATAATGATCGTGGAGGATGAGCTCATCATTGCTGAGCACCTTTCGCTGATCCTGGAGGATTTGGGCTATGAGGTAGCGGGCATTGCTGCCGATTATCAGGAAGCTGTTGCGATTGTAAAGTCCCAAAGGCCGGATTTTGCGCTACTTGACGTCGTCATTGATGGTCGTAAATCAGGGATTGATATTGCCCATTTTATCAGAAAACAATCCCCTCAAATCCCCTTTGTCTACCTTAGCTCTCATGCGGATAAGAAGACCGTGGAGGCAGCTAAAAAGACCCAACCGAATGGCTATCTGGTGAAGCCTTTTGAGGCGGATGATGTCTATACGGCCATTGAGATGGCTTTACTCAATTTTGGAGGTGCTGCTGGGAAGGCAGAGTCAAATGGCGAATTACTTGATGAAGAAGGCTTTTTTATCAAGGAAGATCACGTTTTCATCAAAATACATTTTTCGGATATCGATTGGATTGAATCTGCAAAAAACTATCTATTGATTCACACTCCTCAAACCACACATAGGATTCGTGCCACCTTTGGCGAAATCGAATCCCGCTTGCCGCGTGACCTTTTCTTCAGGGTACACAAATCCTATCTTGTCCATTCACAAAAAATCACTTCCACAAACGGCAACTTCGTGGTTATCAAAAATAAGCTGATCCCTGTAGGACGTAGCAAACGAAAGGCTTTACAGGCTTTGATCAGAAAAGGCAAATTTGAAGGCTAAGCCTTCTCCCTTTCAACAAGCATCTCATGAAATTTACATTCCATCTCATTCTCTTGTGCTTACTTTCATATTTGTTGTCTCCACTTAAGGGCCAGGCACAGGTTCTTCCTGACAGCCTGGAGCAACAAATAGGGGTTACTCACCCTCTTCAACGGCTTGCAAAAATAAGCCAATTAGCACTTGATTATCAGCAGACTGACCCGAAGGTATCACGGCTACTTGCTAAACAGGCAATCAAGCTTGCCAGAGAAGTGGGAGATCCTGAAGATCAATACATCGAAAAGATGAACTTAGCAGAAACGTATAAATTGTTAGGGCATAGAGATTCAACCCGATTGATGGTACGGGAAATATTTGCGGATTCTTCAAAAGAGGAGGTGTATCCGGCCCTCAAATATGCTTTCCAACATGAAGCCAGTTGGTATTTTGGGAAAAGGAAACTCGATTCGGCCCTGTTTTTTGCTAAAAAATGCCAACAATATGCATTTGCAGATGGTGCTAACAACCTGGAGGTTTCCAGCTTTAATATGATGGGGAATATTTACAAATACCAAAGTAAGTGGGAACTGGCAGTAGATGCTTTTTTGAATTGCCTCGACAGAATAGGGCATCTCAACCCTGGCCAGACAGCCATTATTTACAATAATCTGGCTCCCATATACTCCAAATTAGGCCAGCATGACAAAACACTTTTTTACTTAAAAAGATCTCTTGCCATCCGGGATTCTATAGGAATGAAAAGAGGGCTTGAATTATTATTCCTTAATATGGGATTGGCCTATAGAAATTTGGCGGATCATGTGCGTGCGGATAGTTGTTTTGGTGCCAGTGTTAAGTGGTGTGAAGACCATCAGGCATGGCGTTTTTGGGGAGAAGGCCTCATCAGGCAAGCCGAAACCGCCATCGATTTGAAAAATCATTCCAAGGCGCTGAGTCTATTGGAAAAACTTCCTACCCGCTATCCCTCAGATGATGATCAGATCTATTCTTATCTCTATTATAAAGTAAAAGGAGAAGCCTTGTTAGGGCTGGGAAGAGCCCGGGAAGCTGTCCTGGCAGGCGAAAAATCCCTCGAAAAAGCTCACGCCAGTCAATCTCCCCAAAGTCGGCTTATTGCCTATCATATATTGAAAGCGGCTCATGCGCAAGCAGGAAATTTTGAAAAGGCATATAAGCTGGCCAAGCTCGAAGAAAACCTGAGAGACAGTCTGTTGGATGTCGAAAAGGTGAATGCCCTGGCTGATATGGAGGCGAAATACCAAAATGAGCAAAAACAAGCTCAATTAGAGCTCAATCAGAGCTTATTGGCACAAGAGCAGGCGGAAAATGCGCAAAAAACAACCTTGCTTGGGGCCATTGGTTTGGGGGCTATCTTGCTGTTGGTGGCTGTAGGCCTAACAGCCTTTTTTCTACGAAAAACACAAAAACTCAACCATCAGCTCAATCGGTCCAACGATCAGAAAGCTTCTCTGCTCCGAGAGATTCATCACCGGGTCAAGAATAACCTCCAGGTGATCTCCAGCCTCCTGGAACTCCAGGCACGGCAGGAGACAGATGAATCTGTCCGTGACAGCATAGCCGAAGGCCGCAACCGCGTCAAGTCGATGGCGCTTATCCATCAAAAACTCTATCAGACAGAGGACCTCGCAGAGGTCGATTTTCAGGACTACCTGGACCAATTGGTCCAGGTGCTGGGCCAGAGCTTTCAGCAAAAGGACCGAAAGATCCATACACAGATCGTGGCAAACGATATCAAGCTGGACATAGACACCGCTGTGCCTTTGGGCCTGATCGTCAATGAATTGGTGACCAATGCTTACAAATATGCTTTCCCCGGCAGGAAAGAAGGCAACATACAGATACGCATCGAAAAAGCCCTCAGCGAGGAGGGATACCTCCTCAGCGTCTCCGACGACGGCGTCGGATTGCCGGATGGCTTTTCTGCACAGCAGGCCCGCTCACTGGGCCTACGCCTCGTCAACATCCTGAGCAAACAGCTCAAGGGTCAGCTGGAAGTCTTCTCGGATGCCGGCGCGCATTTCAACGTCCACTTCAGCGAAAAATCCGCCCGCCTAGCAGCCAACTAACCCAAAACACGAAACCCAAAACCCAAAACCCGAAACCCGAAACCCAAAACCCGAAACCCGAAACCTTTCATCCCTCCCCAGATGCAGTTCGTCCCAGATTTTTGGTGGCGCTCTGCTGAATAGCTAAGTTGGGATAGATAGCGAAATCTAAGAGCGGACCCAACACGAGAATCATTCGAAATCCCATTGTTTGAACCATTTTCTATGAAATGGCAGGGAGATTATTGTTCCATTTTTTAAACTCATTGACTATGACTTTTCCACCCTTAAAAGCTACGATACTGAACCGCGCAGGAGCTTTCCTGCTGCTCTTTTTGCTGACCGTTTTGGTGTGCCGAATGTGCATGCGGAGGGAGAGGATACGCCCACACGGGTAGAGGCGGCATCCTTTACAGCGAATTCTTACCAAAGTGATTATTCCGTTACCATATCTTATAGCGGATTAGCTGGCAATACCTGTGATTGCGAGCAATATGATCGAATACTGGAAGCCTATAAATCAGGCTATTTCGTTGGGGCAACAGTAGTTTCACAAAACTACAATACAAGTACCAGTGGAAGCATTACCAAGTATTTAGGGCCAGGTTATACAGGATATTGGTATTTCAATTCAAGATTTACAGGTAAAAAACAGGGCCTGGCAGGTTGTCTAACCTCTATCCCTTGTGATAACATCCAGCAGTATAGCCCTAATATTCTTATACAAACTGCCCCACTGAAAGACCCTATAAATGTGCAGGTTTCCAACAGCGAAGCGAGTGGCTCATTGCTGGATCGCATTATTCTAACATGGGAAAAGGGCACAGACTTTCCTACTGCTGACGTAGGCTACCTAATTTATAGAGATGGTGTATTGATCAAAACCATTCCCCTGGGTGATGAAACCTATACCTTTCATGATACCCTGTTAGATGCCGATACCTATTATAGCTATAGAGTCGCAACACATATCACCAGATTTCAAGGTCATGAATCCGATGGGGTATTAAAATCAGGCAAAACAACCAGCCTCAACATACAAGTCTCCCAGGGAGAATTTGCTGACAAAATCAAGGTCACCTGGGACAGAGTCCAGGGAGCGGTGGACAATTATCGCATCGAGCGGAGTATCCCCTACCCACAGGGAGGAGGATATGAGGAACTGGCCATCCTTAGCAAACATGCTCAGGCATATACAGATACGGATCCGATTCCTGGTTATAGATATACTTACAAGGTTTCTCCCCTGGATGCCAATGGCGATCCCTTTCAAACCGTCCTGGGTTCCGGTTACAGAAAGCCCAATGGCATTCTCAGTGGGCAGGTAGCTGCCAGTGGAGGTGCAGGGGTACCCAATGTTTCCATTACCATCAGGGTAAAAAATAACTTTCCACCAAGCAGACAGGCAGCTCCAGGCGTCAACATGGGTCCCTATACCACCACCACAGGCCCTGATGGGTATTATGAAGTAAGAGGGATTTACTACTACGATGATGCCGATTTTATCATTGAACCCAGTTTTCCGAATCATGGGTTTGTACCTGATAAGCTGGAGCGGACCCTGGATGAAAACACCACCCAAGTCAGCGGGGTAAATTTCACGGATACTACGGCACTTTCAGTCAGTGGGAAAATCGTTTTTCAGGATGCACAATTGCTGAATGGCTCCCCAGGAATATGTGGCCTAAAAGGGGCGGGCATCCTGGTCAATGGACTGGATGTAGGGATTTTGACAGATAAGGATGGCAATTGGAGTTATGCTGTACCACAGCCTGATACCTTTGTTTTTAAGGCTGTGTATCTGCATCACAGCTTTGATCTGGACAGCATTAAAATTCATATTGAGGAAGATCAAGGAGACATCAATTTTGTCAATACCCAGATAGACTCGGTTGAGATTCGCGTGCAAGGCGGCTGTGGCGCTTCTGTGACCAGTAACCAACCCGTTTCTGTCCAGATAGATGCCTTTGGCTCGCCGGGATGTAGTGTGCAAACGATTACAACCAATAATGACGGCTATGCAAACATTTTGCTTCCAGCCACAAAATATACATTCCGGGTTTTATCCACTAACGTTAACTCCAATGCGCTTGCACAATACAGAGATACCGTCATCAACCTGACATTGAGAGACTCCACTATCGAATCCAGAAAAGACACGACTTTTCAGATCATTCCTCCCCGCACCTTACCCAATGGTGTATTTGTGCCTGGATCGAAAAATATCGTTTCGATCAAAGATACCTTGCTGTCAATCTCCCTGCAGCCCCGGGCTGATTTCATCTACTATCTACCTTTAGAGGTTTCTATAGATTTTATGAATGCCCAGCCACCGGTAGATATCGTCGATTGTAACAACAAAGGCAATTTGGGCAATGAAGTCTTACTCTTTCAGCAAGGAGGCCGATATGTCCTTCCCCTCAGCATCGTGGAAGAAGGCACCCAATGCGCCATTGAAGATGGCACCCTCACCATTTATGACTTCATTTCTGGTAAAGGAAGTAACCCCATCAATGTAGACATCCAAAATGGCCAGGCCTTTTACCAGATGGAGGTTGGCGTTCCTAACACCTCTCAATCAGTCGGAGATACCAATTCTTATAAAAAGCTGCTTTTTATGGCCATCAGTGCGGGAGCCCGCACAGGTGATGATGCCTCCTTTTGGGGTTTGATAGAAGGCGCAGAAATATTACTTCCTTATGATGGCGTGGTGCGCACGCCCGAGATTCCTCGCCTCGTTTTGCACGATCCTCCCGGAGATGCCAGCTATGCATGGATTGAAGAAGGGACGACCTTCAGCAGTTTTGAAAAAACGCAGTATGAAAATGCTGGAGGGGCTGGTATTTATGTAGATGCTACGGTAGGAACCGTAATCAATGTTTTTGGGAAAGAGTTTGCCAAAGCGGGTGTCCAGGTCAAGCTTGACCTGGCTGCCGGCGGCGGCGGATTCAAACGCAACGGTTACCAGAGCTCAATTACTTTCACCGAAAGATTCTCTACCTCCAGCGACCCCTTATTTACTGGAAATGACGGGGATGTCTATGTTGGCATGGCTACCATTCAGCGGGTCGCCAATGCGAAAGTATTGGTCTTCGACCAGGCGAGCTGTACAGCACAGGTACAAACCACCTCCAATATCGAGAATGACAAAATCGCTACGACTTTTGTTTTCTCTGAAGGTCATATCAAGAAGACACTACTGCCTCAGATTGCTTTTTTGATTGATAATTTTGAAGCAGAACTCAAGCGCACCACTGATCCGGGCAGAAAAACAGAAATTCAGATGGAGATCGATGATTTGTATCGGGACAGCCTGAATTGGCAAAATATTGTTCTCAAAAATGAAGAAAACCGGAATAACGCTGCGGAATATTCTCCCAAGAAAAATACCACCTTCAGCTCAGGTGCTTTTGTAGAGCGTATCGAACAAAGCGATTCCACTTATGGGGCCTCTGTTGAGTATTTCAGCTATCTGGATGTATCGGCTTCTGTAGGCGCTCGTTTCGAAACGGCCGTAGGTCCCTGGTTAGATCTTCAGGGAGGCGTGACAGGAAACTTCAGACACAGTTGGTCCAGTGATACAGGCAATGATACAACTGCCTTACGCACCATTGGCTACCATCTTGAAGATAATGATCCGGGCGATTTCTTCAGCTTGAACATCAAACGGGACAAAGCCTTTGATACGCCCGTATTTGACCTCTTTACGGGTCGGAGTTCATGCCCTTATGAAGACAATACGGTGCGCCGTGATACGGTTGTGCTGTCTATTGACAAGCCTGTCGTTACAGGCGTTCCTATAGGGGGAGAAGCCCTGTTTAAACTGGGCATTTCCAATCAAAGCAGAAGCTTTGAAGCACGGGAATATCAGGTAAAAGTAGTTGCTTCTACCAATCCTGATGGAGCCATCATAAGCCTGGGAGGCATAGATATAAACGGCGGCTCAGCTAGTTTCTTTATCAATGCCAATCAAACCATCAATTCTACCTTGTCAGTAGAACAAGGACCGGATGCGGCTAATTATCGCTTCGCTCTTATCGCATATCCTCAGTGTGAGTATGACCATTGGATCAATGGGGGCCGTCTGGAAAATGAAGATACCCTTTGGGTAGAGGTGAATTTTGAAACAGAATGCAGCCCTGTATCCATCAACAGACCCGGCAACAATTGGCTAATCAATGGAAATAGCAATAATTCTCTCGATGTAGAAATCAGAGACTATGACAGAAACAATCAGTTCCTCGAAAATATCATCCTGGAGTATCGTCAATCTGGCGGAGACTGGCTTACTGGCGTTTTGATTGAAAAAAGCCAGTTGATTGACGCTAGTTACCTGGCGAGTTGGGATGTGACGAATCTGCCGGAAGGCATGTACGCAATTCGCGCACGCGCCAATTGCTCAAATGGTCGTGGCTTCACAGTATCATCTGTCTTCAATGGAATCATTGACCGCACTTCTATTGGACCTTTTGGCATTCCCACGCCATCAGATGGCTTCCTGCGAATTGGGCAGTTGATTTCCGTCGAGTTTGACGGAGTCATTTCCAGAAGTTCTGCGAATACAGCACAAAGCGATGGTGATATCAGCCTTTTCCGCATGGACGATACCACCGCTATACCCTTCAACCTGCAATTTAACGCTGGTAACACCCGGATGAATCTGGCCCCAACAGTAGACTTATTTAATATGCCTGACCTCAAAGGGGTTGAAATTCGTGCGCGCGTGATGGGAATCGAAGATGCCAGTGGTAACCCTCAGGAATATCCTATCGAATGGGCATTTACGGTCAATTCCTCCCCCGTATTTTGGGATCCGGATAGCATCAACCAGAAAGGTGCTTTTGGTCGGAGTAATATCATTTCGGCAAGTCTGAAGAATCAGGCAGTATTGACCAAAGGTTTTGAAATCGTTGATTTCCCGGTTTGGGTGACACCTTCTGCTCTAAGCGGCTCTGTACTGCCCAATGGAGAATATGCGATGCAGTTTGCAGTGGACCCGACTTTACCTGTAGGGGTTTACCGTGATACGGTTACGGCCATCATAGATACCTTCCCGGAGTATCTGGATATCGTATATGAATCTCTGGCCACTCCTCCCAACTGGAAGGTTGACCCCGGCAAGTACACCTACTCTATGAGCATGATCCTGGCGCTCAGCCTTGACCAGGGAGATGTCAACCTCTCCCGCGATGACCGCGACATGGTAGCCGCCATTTTCAATGGCGAGATCAGAGGCGTAGGCCGCCTGGAGTATGTATCCCGATTTGACAAATACATGGCTTTCCTGACGGTATATTCAGATATCCCGGCAAATGAGGAAATCTCCTTCAGCATGTGGCGAGCCTCTTCGGGCGTGGAGCATGTGGCCAAAGAGACTTTCTACTTCGCCAGCGAGCAGGTCTACGGCCAGATCAACAATCCCGAAATCCTGCACACCGATGGTGTATTTCAGGTGATTCCCCTCCAGCAGGGCTGGAACTGGGTTTCTCTCAATGTCAGCAATGCTGACATGACGATCGCCAATCTGCTCAATTCGCTGGGTTCGCCTGAAGTCGGCAACAATGTTACCGTCAAGCGCAAAGATGGTGGCACAGCCACTTTTACCCAGATCGCCACGCCGATCCTCTACGGCAGCCAGTGGTCTGGCAACCTCCAGCAGCTCGACAACAAGCAGGCCTATATGATCCACCTGTCTCAGGCAGCTGACACCTTACGGGTACCTGGACAGCCGATCACCGCCTTCTCCCCTATTGACCTGCTCAGCGGCTGGAACTGGATTGGCTTCCAGCCCCAGTCTTCCCAACTGCTCCGGGATGCCCTCGCATCCGTCAACCTCCGCAACCTCGACCTGATCAAAGGTCAGAATGCCTTCAGCCAATTTCACAGGGGTTCCAACACCTGGTTTGGCCCCCTTCAGTTTATGGAGCCGGGCAAAGGCTACAAGCTCAGGCTGAAAAATGGCCAGAATTATAATGACCTGATTTACAGCCGCCTGGGACTGAAAGACTTTGTCGTGGATCATACAAAGTATGAGAGTAGCATGACGCTGATAGCGAGTGTGGGGATGGAAGATGCGAGAGCAGAGAGCAGAGAGGAGAGACTGCTAACTGAAGACCGCCTACTGGTTGGTGCTTTCATAGATGATACATGCAGAGGCTATGGCTTTGTCGAGTATGTGGAGTTTCTGGAGGAATACCGTGTGATCTTTAGCCTGCAGGGCAATGTTTTGGATATTGGCCGTAAGCTGACTTTCAAGCTGTATGATACGCAGTCGGGTCAGGAGTTTATTTCGGATAAAATGGAAGAAATCTACATCACGGATCGGATTCTGGGCGAAATGAGGGAGCCATTTGTGCTCTTCGAGCGCCTGGAACTGCCGGAGGCAGGCTACTTCCTGGAACAAAATTATCCGAATCCTTATGATTCGAAGACGACGATCCGCTTTATCCTGCCGCAGGATGAGCATGTGACGCTGAGCGTCTACGACCAGTTTGGCAAACGCATCGCCCTTCCGGTGAATGAATACCGCGCAGCGGGGGAGCATAGCGTCCATTTTGATGCGGCTAGTCTACCCGCGGGCGTATACCACTATACGATTCAGGCCGGAGAGTTTCGGGCGAGTCGGAAGATGGTGAAGTTTTAGCGTAGAGAAGCGAGAGCAGAGACTGAAGACTGCATACTGCTAACTGGTTCCGGGTTTCGGGTTGAAAGACCTGGAATCCGGAACTTTTGGTCTGGGGGATATCAAAGCGTGCCGACAGGCACAAAAATCAAAAGATGGTGGGCATTTCCGAATGTCGACCCATCCTAAATTTTGTATAAATTGACTCCCCAAAATCAACCAAAATGAAAAAAGGAATACTTCTCACATTCGTCATCGCCACCCTATTTGCCTTTAGCAGCTGCACAGAAGAAGGGCTGGGCGGCAAATCTTCCATCACCGGACACGTCAAGCACCATGATGAGCATATCCCAAATGCCCTGGTTTACATTAAATATGGCGCTACAGAGCTTCCCGGGACCGATCCTTCCGCCTATGATGACCAAACCATGGCCAGCGCAGGAGACGGGCAGTATGAATTTGAGGGCTTGCAGGAGGGATCATACTACCTGTTTTCGGTAGGTTATGACAGTTTGATTTTTGAAAATGTGAAGGGCGGTATTTCTGTGGAGCTGAAAAAGGGCGAAGCTTTCGACATCAATATCCCGGTTACAGAGTAAGCAGAAATAAGTAGGGTCAGATTATAATCTGACCCCACCGATTCATGATATGTAAAATATCACCTAATTATTCCAAAACCACCTTCTTAACCTGCTTACCATCCGGAGAATCCCACTCTACCAGGATCAATCCCCTGGCGATATCAGACACATCAATGGGTACACTTCCGGTAAAAGGAGGTAGCACTTTTTCCATTAAAATCCGGCCCTGGATGTCCATCAGGCGGATCGTGCTCATCTTCTGACTTTCTGCATTCAGGTAAAGCTTATTCTCAGCCGGATTGGGGTAGAGGGTCATTTCCTCCGCCACAGGCTTATCTATGGAGGTGACTGTACCATCCCAGACAGCAAACTGCTGCATCATGCCCCAGGGGCTGCGACTTGCCAGCGTATTGGCAGTAGCACGGTAGTATCCATCCTCATGGGTGAGGATATGGCAGTGATACATATAAGCCGAGCTGTCCAGGTTAAAGGGTTTGGGTTGGGCGTAGGTATGGAATCGCATACGGATTCTCCACTCCTCTCCCGGCCAGATAAGGATATCATCCTTTGGCCCTAAGGCTTCCGCTGGAAAACCCGGATCACCGGGTTTGGCGGAAAAACCACTTCCAGCATTTATTTCCATCACATAAAACTGAACCAGGTGCACATGGAAGGGGTGAGCAAATTCTGTTAGGTTTTTCACTACCCAGTCCTCGACGGTATTTAATTTAACGACCGTGTTGATTTTGTTAAAATCATATTGGCTGCTGTCAATCCCGAAAGGCTCTCCTGTTCTCCCTCTATCGCCTGTCAGCAGAATGGTCCTCGTTGTATCAGGACCCATCGTATCTATAGCTGGAATAGGAGGAAGGGCTCTGGGAAGACCTCCTATTGGAGAAACTGCCTGCTGACCAACTCTAAGTTGCAAAATGGGTACAGGAGTTGACGAAGATTTCCCAATGACCCCATCTGCCAATTCTGCGGGTGAATTCATCAGATACACCGTATCTCCGGCAACGGAGGCAAAGTCAACAATTACCCGATTTCGAATGCCGGGCCCTGTCTCCAATTGGGTCACTCTTCTTACACTATCTGGTAAATAGCCCCCATCACTTGCCAGGAGATGAAAAGGAATTTGGGTATTCCCAGGATCAGCCGTATCCGTTACAAAACTGAGCATGTAGGCATTACGGGTAGACCCATCCAGAATCCTGAAACTGGTAGGTTGTGGATTCACATCCATATAAGGATTTACCGTACCATTCACTACGATCATTCGCTCTTTATCGGATCCTGGAGGACCTTGTGTAGTATCGATCGTTTGCGTAGAATCGATAAACCTGATATCCTGAATAATCAAAGGGAAATCATCCCAGCCATAGGTGTTGGGTATTTGGGCTGCGATGGTATCCCCCCGCTCCCTAACAATAATAATTCCAGCAAGCCCCATCTGTACCTGGGTGTAGGTAACATCCTCAGCATGCGGATGATACCAAAGCGTGGTAGGCTTGTCAAGTACAGGAAACTCAGCTGTAAAAGAACCACCCGGATCAAAATACTGATGAGGCCCCCCATCCATATAAGCAGGAATATCTGCACCATGCCAGTGGACTGTGGTCCTCATGCCTGAGTTCATGGGTAGCTGGTTTTTAATATGGGTACTTTGGTTGTCGCCCACATACCAGGTCAGGCTAGGGCCTAGATAATCATTTCTGCGACCGAATTTATGGTTATAAGCCATGGTCTCCACATTATTCAGGCCAGGTACCCCAAAGTCATGGGTTTCTATATCTACAGTGAGCGAATCTCCACGTCTGTCATATAGGTCTGGGATTTCCATCCGGACGGTAAACTGGGCCTGGGAAACTTCCGGCGCAAAGACCAGCAGCAATAATGCACATGCATACAACAACTTTTGGGGATGCATGAAAGGAAGGTAGTTGTTTCTCATAGAGTTGATAGATTAAAATTAAGTATCGTTTTTGCTATTTATGGGCAACGGTAGAGGGGTCCGCGAGTATCTCCACTTTAAAATCAGGGACCCTTTCCAGGGTCTTGAGGTCTATCAGGGTTACATAGCCGTTTCTGCCTTCGCAATAGCTCGCATGGTGCGGAACCGGCCCGGTAATATCTGTATTGCGGTTGGAGACGACGAGTACCCCCAGCTCATCATCTGCTGTAAGGGCATAAGGCTGAAAACCCGAATAGAGCATCTTTTCAAGCTGATGGCTTGCCGCATCTATCACAGCCACAGAGCCGCGCCGGGTGGGGTCTCCTGACCAGGATGCCAGGTCATTCATGCATGACACAAACAAACGGCCGGTCGTAGTGGAGTATGTCATGCGGGAAGGACTGGCAGCCAGGGTGACGACCGCCAGCAAACTATCCGTTTGCCCATCCAGCACCCGGACCTCATGGGTCGCAGGACAGCTCACAAAGTACTTGCTGCCATCAGGCAGAAACAACATCTCAAAAGGCTGAAGAGGCTGCGGAATCGCAGGAGGCATGCCCTGAATCAGGTCCAGCGAATCATTTTTGCTGAGCACACCATTTTCATCATAATCCATAATCATGAGACTATTTCCCCGATGCTGAGCCAGGTAAACCTGGGGCCTTGTAGGGTGAACGGCAGGCGCTCGCGCCTCCAAATCAAAAAAAGTGGCAGGTCCAACGACCTTATTTTGTTCCAAATCGATCACCTGCATGAGCGAAAGATATTCGCTACAGACGAAGGCAAATTTTCCATCAGGGGAAAAAACCAGCGTACTAAAGCCCACATGCCCCATCTCAATATCTGCTATTTTTTCATCGGTAGTCGTGCTGTATCTTGAAATAACATCTGTATTCCCAAAAAACACCACGTACCAATCCTTCCCATCCGGACTTACCTGGATATCAAAGACATACTCCACGCTGACAGGGTCCATCCCCACATCCACATAGCGCATGATCTGGCGGCTTTCCGCATCAAAAACGGCTACCTCATCGCAGATCTGGTGGCCGACATACCACTTCTTTCTATTAGGATCAGGGGGGAATCGCACTTCCCCATTGGCATTGGGCGCGCCATCGTGTATCCAGTTCCAAAGCAGTGCATATGCTTTCGCAGAAAGCGCAGGCTGGTTATAAGGCATGGTCGGAGTCAGCACCGGCCCCAAAGTAGTATCGGTATTTACAGAAAAAAGAAGATAACTCAGGTGGGGAGCATAGGGGATAATCGGGCTGCCGCCGCGACTGCCCTCAAAGAGGGTTTCCCAGGATTCGAGGTTGAGCCCACCGGCACCGGGGGCGCTTGGTGTGTTGTGACAACCGCTGCTTGCGCAAGTTGAGCTTAAGATGGGAGCAATGTCTTCCGGGTAACGGGAAGCCAGGCTGTCTGGGTTTTCATTTTTACAGGCCGGGCATATTGCCAGCGTGGCAAATAGCAGGAGAGTTGAAAGGAACCCATGAATAATGCTTCTCATTGTGCAAGCTTAAGTAAGGTGATGTAATTGCATTTTAACGAATATCGACTTATCAAACAAATTCAAAACAGACTCAAAATTCAAAAATTGATACAATATGTTCGTTTTGTTATACCCTCTACAGCCTCAAAAAGCCCAATTTTGACTCAATGATTGTTTAGTAGCTTTTGTTGAAAAACGAACCTAACTCTTCTTTCACTATCTTCTTTCACCCTTAATCTCACAGATTATGAATCCCTTTTTTTGCCATTTCCGCCACTGGCGGAAGGAGACCCGCTTGCTCAGAAAATGGTCCTACTTCAACTTGTTCCTGCTGCTGGGACTAGCTTTAGGCAAACCTGCCCTCTATGCACAAGGGCCCTGCAACGATGCCTATTGCATCCCTTTCCCTTTTACCGTTTCCCAAAATACAAGTGACTGGTATGTTACCATCTCCTGGAATGATACCATTCCAGCCAGTTCATGCTCTGGCTGCGCTGGAGGTAGTCAGGAATATATCGAAGCTTCTTTAGACAGTTATCAAAATACCCCTCGCCTTTTCTCTCATGAATATACCAACAGCCGCTTTTCAGGATCTTTTAAAAAGCCCCTGGGGCCAGCGAATGTTTCGCTTTTGTATTTGAATCTCTTTACTACTTCAAGTAGCTGCGGAAACTATTATAGTAGTGGGAATTGTAATTTCAGGCCCAATATTGGCAATCCAGGATCACCTCCTGGCATTTTGGATTTCTTTGTAGCACGAACCACACAATTATATGATCCTGTCCAGGTAAGTGCTTCGATGACCTCGGCAGAAGGGTCTGAATTTGACCAGGTCACTCTTCGTTGGCAAAAAGGAACAGATGCGCCCGATTCGGTTATTGCGTACCATATCTATCGGGATAATATTTTCATTGCTGAGGTAGCAGCTACTGAATATGAGTATATTGACAAAAACCTGCTACCCGGCGCTAGTTACCCCTATTATATTCAAACCATTATTTCAGATACGGCTTTGGTAGCAGGCCTAAGCCCCAATTATTCACCAAATTTTTGGTTCCCTTTTCATTCTCCGGGTGCACTCATTACGGGCAAAACCCTTACGCCTCTCTTGCAGGCATCTGACGGTCTGAGTAGCGCTCATGTCAAGCTCAGCTGGGATAATCTCGCCAGGGTCTGCAGCGACCTCCGCATCGAGCGCAGCCTGCCAGCCGGCGGCTTCGAAGAGCTCACCATCCTCAACAAAAACGCTACCGCCTATACCGATTCTGATCCCATCCCGGGCTATGCCTACACCTATCGGGTATTGCCCCTCGACGCCAATGGAGATGTGCTATACACCATGTCCGATCAGGGCTATAGAAAACCCAACGGCATCGTCAAAGGAAAAGTCACCGCCCTGGGCGGAGCTGGCGTGCAAGGCGTGGAAGTCTGCGTGGTAGCACTCAATCCCGTCCTGCCAGCCGGTGCCCTGCCTGTGCCTGCCACAGGTTATTGTAGCACCACCAACGCCAGCGGTGATTATGAAATACGGGGCATTTATTACCACGACAGTGCTTCTTTTGTGGTAACGCCCTCCTTTCCCAATCATATTTTTGGGCCTGCTAACAAACAGATTATCCTGGAAACAAGCAACGCCACGCAGGCGGGCATCAACTTCACCGACTCCACCTCTGTCAGTATTTTTGGGAAAGTGCTCTTCCCGCCGGCTGCGGACTTTGGCGCCGCAGGCAGCCAGCCCATCGGCATCAAAGATGCCAAAATCCTGCTCGACACCCTGGATCGGGGCATCCGCACCAACGCCAATGGCGAGTGGTCCTATGCTGTCACCCAGGCGGGGACATATCGTTTTCAGGCGATATTCAACGATCACGATTTTGACGTAGTCGGGGCTTTTGCCGATGCTTCCGGCGATATCGCCCTGGTACAGGTCACCGACCAGAACATCAGCGGGGTTGATTTCATCAACCAGGAAGTGGATTCGATCCGAATCCGGGTGCAGGATGGCTGCGGACAGCCGCTGGCTGTGCAGGCCAATGCCCATGGCAGCACGCCCCGCGTGCGGGTGATCCATGAAAAAGGCCCTGCCTTTTTTGATAAATACGTCTCTGTCAATCCGACAGGATTTGCGACTGTGGTCCTGCCGGCCAGTCAATTTCAATTGAAAGCGCAGGATGATCCCGCATTTCTCAATGCAAATGTCGCAGACCAGTTGACAGATACGACCCTGCGCTTTGACCTGGTATCCAGGGATTCTGTGCTGCTTTTCACCACCGATACGACCCTCCGGATCACGCCAGGCCGCAGCACCACCATCGGTGATTCCACAATCATCATTCCGGCAGATACTGCTTTTGTGATCCGAAAGGATTCCAGTTACCAAAGCCTCCAGCCGCAGGCAAATTTCATCTATTATGGGCCTTTTGAGGTGAAAATTGACTTCGAAGAGGCAGGAGCAGAGATCATCAAATCCTGCAAAGCTACAGGTCCGGGAACGGCCGCAGACTCCATTATTCTGATGAAAAGCAATGCTGTTTACCTCCTGGATATAGAGGTAGTGGATCAATCTTCAGGCTGTCTGGTGGATACCGGCCATGTGCGGATATATGATTATCTGGGGGATAGAGAAAGGGAAGACATTGTCATTCCGATACAAAATGGCCATGCCTTTTACCAGGAAGTGGCCGGAGAGCCCAGCATTGCAGCTGGCGGAGCTTATCCTTTTCAAAAATTACTTTTTATGAGCATTGGGGCAGGCGTAAGAGCGCCCCAGGATGAGGGTTGGTGGGTTTTGGTAGAAGGAGCGAAAGAGTTGACACCTTCCTTTACCACGCGATCACCTGAAATTCCTGACCTGATTGTGCATGATCCTCCCGGTGATAACAGTTTTGCATGGGTAGAAAAGGGGTCGGAATACAGCACTTTCACCACAGTGGATTATGAATTTGGTGGAGGAACGAACGTATTTGCAGACCTTATTATTGGAAGTAAATTCAAAGCTACTGCCGGCACCCCTTTCTTTCAAACCGGAAGTGAAACAGGGATAGGAGCCAGTTTGGTTTTTGAAGCGGGTTTTGGATTCACAGGCACAAACAAAGGGGGATTTAGAACTACTTATGCTTTCGAAGAAAACTTTTCAACTTCCAGTGACCCGGTTTTTACGGGTTATGAAGGAGATATTTATATTGGAAAAGCCCTCAACCAGCTTTTTTCCATTGCAAAAGTGCTCGAATTCGACCCCAATACCTGTATAGCAGAAGTAAAGGACAAGGCAAATATGGAGCCTACCGGAATTGCTTCTACCTTCATCTATTCCGAAAAACATATCACAGGAGTGATTATTCCTCAAATAGAATATCTGGCGGGATTGCTCAGAGAACAGGCAAACAGGGAAACCAATCAAACAGTCAAAGACAACTTGTTGAATGAAGCAGACTCATTTCTGGTAGACAAAGAAAACTGGGGGCGCATCCTTTCCCAAAATGCGACAAACAGAGACCAGGCAGCCCTTTTCCAAAAAAACCTTTCATTCAGCGCAGGAGCCAGCTACCAAAAAACAGAAAGCTACAATCAGAATGCGTCCCATTCCTACGAATTGCTATCTTATGCCGAGAGTTCATTTGCCATCGGATTAGCATGGGTATCCTCCGGATTTGGATTTTGGAGTGAAGGCAAAGCGGGTGTTGCTGGAAATATGCGCTATGCTTCCACCAAAGAAACAGGCACCGACTCCACCAATACCTTCACCGTAGGTTACGAACTGGCCGATGAAGACATCGGCGACTTCTTCAGCGTAGATATCCTGACGGACCCCGCCTACAATGTCCCTGCCTTCCGCCTTTTCGCAGGAACCAGTTCCTGCCCACACGAGCCCGGTACCCAGTCGCGCGACCGCGCGAAGCTCAACGTCTTCCCGCCGCGCATTGACGGCGTGCCCAAAGGAGCCAAAGCCGTTTTCACGGCTCAGCTCGTCAATGAAAGCGAAAGCCAGGAGGCGCGCGAATACCAGCTGCGGGTGATCCCGCAGACCAATCCCGGCGGAGCCATCGTGACCATGGGTGGGCAGAATATTTCCAACAATTCCATCTCCTACTTCATCGATGCCTTCCAGTCCACCGAGGTGGATATCACCGTAGCTCCCGGACCGAGATCTGCCAACTATGAGAAAATCGGCATCATGATGTATCCGCCCTGCGAATATGACCTCTGGGGCAATGGCGGCAACCTCACCAATGGCGATACCTTCTACATCACTGTCAATTTTGAGACGGAATGCTCCGCAGTCAGCCTGCTCAATCCTACAGACAATTGGCTGGTCAATGCCAATAACAGCGACCTGCTAAAAGTGGACTTTTCCGGCTATGACCTCAACAATCCTTTCCTGGAAAGCCTGACACTCGAATACCAGCCCCAGAATCAGGGCTGGCTCGAAGGGCCACAAATCCCTCGGGATAGCCTCAAAGACTTGATTTATCGCAAGTTCTGGGATGTCTCCGGCCTGGCCGATGGCCAGTACAAAATCCGCGCACGCGCCAATTGCAATGCCGGGCGAGGCTCGACCCAGTCCTCCGCGCTCAGCGGATTGATTGACCGCAATTCCATTGCGCCCTTTGGCATACCGACGCCATCGGATGGCTTTCTGCGCCTGGGACAGCTGATCTCTGTCACTTTTGACAAGGACATTGATTGTGGTTTCACTGATCCCGTTCCTACCTATTCCCCTCAGATTACGCTCATGCGGACTGATGACAATACTTTCATTCCGATGAATGTGCAGTGCTCTGAAAATGCAGACCAGATCAATCTGGTGCCTACGATCAACCTATTCAATATGCCGGAATTGGAGGATGTGATCCTCATCGCACGGGTGCAGGGCATACAGGATGCCCAGGGCAATGTGCAAAAATACCCGGTTGAGTGGGCATTTAAGGTAAATGCTTCTCCCGTATTTTGGGACCCGGACAGCCTTGCGCTGGTCTTTCCGGCCGGCAAAGCCGCCTCTTTTTCCGGCACCCTCAAAAATACCTCCGGCCTGAGCAAAGCCTTTGAAATCACAGATTTCCCTTCCTGGCTGCAGCCAGAAGTCCTTTCGGGCTCGATCCTTTCGGATGGCGAATATGAAATCCGCTTTTTTGTGGATGCCGATCTTCCCATCGGCACCTACCGCGACAGCATCACAGCCATGGTGGATGGCTGGCCCGAATACCTCGACATCACCTACGAAGCCGTAGCCACTCCCCCCAACTGGAAAGTTGATCCCGGCAAGTACACCTACTCCATGAATATGGTCCTGGCCCTGAGCCTCGATCAGGGCGATGTGAACCTCTCCCGCGATGATCGCGACATGATCGCCGCCCTCTTCAACGGCGAGATCAGGGGCGTAGCCCAGCTACAGTATGTGGCCCAATTCGACAAATACATGGCATTTTTAACCGTCTACTCAGACATCCCTGCCAATGAAGAAATCTCCTTCAGCATGTGGCGCGCCTCCACAGGTGTGGAGCATGTAGCGAAAGAGACTTTCTATTTCGCCAGCGAGCTGGTCTACGGCCAGATCAACAATCCCGAAATCCTGCACACCGATGGCGTCTTTCAGGTGATCCCCCTCCAGCAAGGCTGGAACTGGATTTCCCTCAACCTCAGCAATGCTGATATGACCATCGCCAACTTACTCAATTCACTGGGTTCGCCCGAGGTCGGTAACAACGTGACCGTCAAGCGAAAAGATGGCGCCACTGCTACCTTTACACAAATCGCCACGCCGATCCTCTACGGCAGCCAGTGGTCTGGCAACCTCCAGCAGCTCGACAATAAGCAGGCTTATCTGATTCACCTGTCCCATGCACCCGATACGCTGCGCGTACCTGGAAAACCCATCACGGCTTTTGACAATATCAATATGCTCAGCGGCTGGAACTGGATCGGCTTTCAACCCCAATCGGCGCAGCCGGTAGGCGATGCGCTCAGCTCGGTCAACCTCCGCAACCTCGACATCCTCAAAGGCCATAACGCCTTCAGCCAGTACCACAAAGGGTCCAACACCTGGTACGGAGGACTACAGTTCATGGAGCCAGGTAAAGGCTATAAGCTGAAATTGAAAGATGGCGTGAGCTATAATGACCTGGTTTACAGTCGCCTGGGATTGAAGGACTTTGCCGTAGACCCTACGGAGTATGAGAGCAGTATGACGCTGATTGCCAGTGTTGGGGTAGAGGAGAGAGCAGAGAGCAGAGAGGAGAGACTGCTCGTAGGAGCGTTTATTGACGATACTTGTCGGGGATATGGCTTTGTGGAGTATGTGGAATTCCTGGAGGAATACCGCGTGATCTTTAGCTTGCAGGGCAATGCTTCGGATATAGGTCGCCAGCTGACTTTTAATGTATATGATACGCAGTCGGGGCAGGAGTTTATTTCTGATAAAAAGGAGGAGTTTTATGTCACGGATCGCATTTTGGGCGAGATGATGGAGCCATTTGTGCTCTTCGAGCACCTCGCCCTGCCTGAGGCAGGTTATTTCCTGGAGCAGAATTATCCGAATCCTTATGATTCGAAGACGAGCATTCGCTTTATTCTGCCGCAGGATGAGCAGGTGAGGCTGAGCGTCTATGACCAGTTGGGCAAGCTTATCGCCGTACCGGTGGATGAATACCGCGCAGCGGGGGAACATAGTGTGGTTTTTGATGCAGCCAAGCTGCCTGTAGGCATTTACCACTATACGATTGAGGCCGGAGAATTCAGGGCGTCGAGGAAGATGGTGAAGATGTAGAAGAGGCGAGACGGCGGGAGGCGAGACTGAAGACTGCTTACTAAATCCTGGTTCCTGGTTGTAAGACTGGGAACCAGGATATTTTTTGGGAAATCAATGTGGAATTCTTTGAAAATCTTCAGCGGTGAATGACATGCCTGAAGGAAACCAGGTATATGACCAGGAAACATTGGGGACATAACACACTGTCTTTTAATTTTCAGTAAATTCATTCCCCCCTTTTCCACCTCCACACTTTATTCATTGATCTGAAATCATTTTTGCCGTTCTTTTCCGTCTAAGATAAGACCGGGCAATCCCAATCATTTCAACCAATATTCCTTTTTATGAAAAAAACCGCCTTAACGCTTTTTTTGCTACTTGCTGTCATGGCCATGATGGCGCAGAAGGCTGAAAAAAAAGCTGAGAAAAAACAGAAAAGAGTCGAGCGCAGGGAGCGACACCTCGAGAAAAAAGACAGGCACCAGCAGGAAAATCGTTTCCTCCTGGTAGATCTGGGCGCCAGCTCCAACTACACCGTGGACACGCGCATGGCCCAAAACCACTATCAGGGTGGCGGTGCCTACGCCAGCCTGGCATACCAGCACGAAAAGCCCAAAGGCTTTTATGACATCCAACTGGGCAGTTTCACTTACAACAGCCTCAACGCTGCTCATGAAGGCGCAAGCCTGGATAACTTCCGCTATGATAGCCGTATCGCCTATTTGAGAAATACCTCAGCCCTGGGCGAAAAATGGCTCTTCAGGCTGGGCGGCTCACTCGATTTCACCTACAATGCCCGAATCAACTACAATCTCGGCAATGACGCTCTGGGACATGATGGCATACTTTCGCTGGGCCTTGCCAGTTCGCTCAGCCGCGAGCTGCACTTTTTCAAAAGAGACTGGCAATTCCGCGCAGATGCCCGGCTCCCGCTTTTCGCATACCTCAACCGCATGCCCGAATACAGCCTTAGCGGCTGGGGCGGTACCTCCAGCACTTTTAAGCCTATAGGCGCCTACAACCGCCTGAATACAGGCTTTTCGCTTTTTAAGCCTTTTCACAAACACACCCCCAATGGCTTTCAACTAAGCTACAATTGGGATTTCTACAGCTTTCAGGATAGCGATATTCACCGGGTGCGGGTGGGAAACCATCAGTTGGGCCTGGCGATGTTGATTAGGTTGTAGAATAGAGAGTAGAGAGTAGAGAGTAGAGAGTAGAGAATAGAGAATAGAGAATAGAGAATAGAGAAAAACGGATTAACATGAAAAAATATATTATTTTCTTTTTGATTGGCTGCCTGTTGGCAGCATTTACAGCTTGTGAGCGCTTGCTCGTGGGGCCTGATGCACCCGCTGACCCTGTCAACGTCTTTGATGAAGCCTGGACCTTCGCGGATCGGGAGTATTCGTTTTTCGAATTCAAAGACATAGACTGGGATGCCGCATATCAGGAATTCCGACCCAAAATCACCGATGATATGACAGAAGAAGCTTTGTTTGAAGTCATCGCAGATATGCTCTATCTGCTCCGTGACGGGCATGTCAACCTGCGCTCTTCTTTCAATCGCTCCCGCAATTGGTCCTGGTTTCTGAATTCTCCCGAGAATTTTAATTACAGCATCCTGGAGCGCAATTACTTTGAGGCGAAACAGCAATTTGTGGGGCCTTTTGTGGTACACGACTTTGGCGATGTCGGCTACTTCTACTACCCCAGTTTTGGCTCAGGGGTAAGCGGCAGCGATATGGACTATATCGTAGAAAAGTTTAAAGACCATAAAGGCCTGATCATAGACATGCGCGGCAATGGCGGCGGCTCGCTGAGCAATGTCTACCAAATCGCAGGGCGATTTACAAAGGAGGAAATCACCGCTGCCAAAGAGCGCTATAAAATCGGACCGGAGCATGAAGCATTTTCCGAATTGGAAGAGCTAACATTGGAACCGAGAGGCACTTTTTATGAAAAGCCTGTGATTCTGCTCACCAACCGCGGTTGCTACTCTGCCACCAATTTCTTCACGACTTTTATGCGCACCCTGCCCACGGTCACTGTGATGGGAGATACCACCGGCGGCGGCGGCGGCGGGCCTACCTTTACTGAACTGGCCAACGGCTGGAGCCTGCGCGTATCTGCAACGCAGTTGCTGACGCTCGACAATTTCAATGTGGAAGACGGCGTACCGCCCGATGTGCAGGTCGATCTCGATCCGGCCGATGAGGCCAATGGGATTGATACGATACTGGAGCTGGCGTTGGAGGAGTTGAGGAAATGATGAGGGGATGAGAGGATGAGAGGATGAGAGGATGATAAAGCAAAAAGGGGACTGTGCGTAGCACAATCCCCTTTTTTTATGGATAAAAAATCTTGTTACTGCTTCACGATACGACGTGTAGTCGCACCCAGAGAAGTTTCTACGCGGAGCATATAGATGCCGCTAACAGCATCAGTCATGTCGATAGTAGTGAAGTAGTCACGTACATTCTTTGCATTCTCGCTGTAGATCAGCTTTCCTGCGAGGTCATATACACTCACTTTCACATTGTCAGCTTTTTCCATTTCGAGAGTCAGGTTAACCTGACCATTGCTCGGGTTAGGGAAAGCTTTGAGAGAAGAGATGCCTGCATCGAGGTCTTCGATGGCGACATTGCCCAATACCTCAACGGTATCAACAATCGCATCACAGTTAGAACCATAAGTAACCACAAAGGCATACTTGCCAGCAGAAAGGCCTGTAGCTGTAGGACCGGTTTGTGGAGGGTTGGTTACCCAGGTAATACGCTTCTGGCCGATACCGCCGCTAACTGAAACCGTAGCAGTACCATTACTTGTTCCATCATCTGGAGTCTGCATTTTGCTGTCAACAGAGATAGCGGTAGGAGGTGTATCCTGGATGCTTACCCATGGCCAGATCCAGAAGTCCTGTACATACCAGGCTTCACAGCCACCAGGCGTAAACATCATGTCGCCATTACAATCGCGGTAGATATCACCGGCAGTAGGACTTGGAATTTCAAGAAGGTTCGGGCCATTCCAGTACCCATAGTAGCTGCTTGGGTAAAAGTTGGATACGCGAGACGCACCTGGGCCACCAGAAGAACAAACTTTCACATCGCATGTATCTTCGCGGAAAGCGGCGATGATACCCAGTGTATCAGTAGTAGGTCCCATAAAGTCAACACGAACACCAAAACGTCCCTGGCAAAGCGCAAATTCAGGGTAAAAAGTAATGATACCAAAGCTATTAATAGCTCCAGTCAAGGAAGTGTTGGTAATCAAAGTATCTGCCCAAAGCACATTGCTGGTGAAATATCTGGTAACCGGATCTAACTCAACAAGAGATACAACCAGTGAATCATTTTGGCCACTGCCATTTCTGTGAGAGATAAACAGATCTATTGAGTCTACAGTAACGGTATGCTGGTCATAGTTATACCCTGTTCCGGCAAGATTTGCCAAAGAGTCAAAACTAACCACCGCATAGGTCATATCTCCAGAGGATGAGAAGTTTTTGTTCATCGTCCAGAAGAAAGCAGCATCATTGTCATTCAGGGAGTCATAATCCAGGATAAAGCTGGTGTTGGCACGAGAAGCCGCATCTTTATCAAACTCATGGTATGAGTTCGCACGAATCTTTTGGTTTGTAATCTGAAAGTAGCTTCTTTTCGCAATATCAGCTTCCTTCACTTGAGCCTGGGTCATTACCTGGCCAAGGGCGGGAATTGCCAGTAATACCATCAAAGAGATACTAAGTAGAATGTTAAGTTTTTTCATAAATAATAAGTTGATTAGAAAAAGTAGTTACTTTGTTTTTAAAACTAGACGGCAAAAGATGGAATTTTTAAGAAAAAATCCAATCATTTGACAATTATTCGAAGAAGAAACGAGGAGAAGTATCCTTCTGGTTGCTCCTGAGATCCCTAAAGATTGGCTTAAACCTTAAAATAATCATTATTTCACTATGAATCCCCAGCTTTTTTTCCTATATTAGAATTGCGTTCACCACGAACGCTGATATTAGGGCTTGGGGGTTCCGCTTCTTTGAAGCGGAGCCTTTTTTTGTTAAAAGAGCTTTACTAAACTTTAAAAGTTTAGTAAAGCTCTTTTAACAAAACACCCCAATTAAAATTGAAAGAGAGACACCGGGGTGTCTCTCTTTGGTGGCTAAATTAAAGGAGAATCGAAAAAATAAAATAAATCTTTTTGTGCTTTTTAAAATATCTAATGAGAGAATAAGGGTTTATACAATATTTTCTCATTTGTCCACATATTATACAAAAGAAAGTGATACTGATCAAATAATGTGTTCAATTTTTTGATATATAACAACAACGGGAAAGTGCAACCCTTATTTCTTTCAATCATAAAAATTCATGACAAAAAGATTTATCCTGCTTCTGGCCGCCTTCCTCTCACTCCATATTTGCTTCTCACAGGTTTTTGAAGATCCTGCTTTTGACAAGGATGCCCAAAAAGGCATTGAGTATATCTACAATTTTGAGTTTGACAAAGCTGAATCCGTTTTTCTTTCTCTAAAAGAAAAATACCCGGAGCATCCAGCTCCTTATTTTTTCCTGGCCACCAACCGCTGGTGGCAAAATTATCTCTCCGCCAAAACGCCGCTCTTTTATGGCTTTATAGAATCCATGATCGAAAAATCCCTTGAGTTGAATGAGCATTTTGAGGGTAAACCCGCTTATCACATGGAATACACCTATTTCCAATTCATGGGCAATGCCCTGAAAGCCCGGGTCAATTCCGCTCAGGGAAATTGGTGGACAGCAGCCAACTCCGCCAGAAAGATCATCAGCCCCGTCAAGGAGGGCTTTCAATATGTAGATACAAGAGCGGAATTCGCTTTTGCTTCTGGCATTTATCATTATTATGCAGAGGTTTACCCCAGAGAATACCCCATAGTCAAACCTTTTATGGGTTTTTTCCCCGAAGGCAATGAAGCCCTGGGCTTGCGGGAACTGAAAATGGCTGCCAGCAAAAATAATTATGCACAGGCTGAATGTATGTTTTATCTCAGCTATATCTACCTCGAAGAGAGAGGAGACATGGTCGATGGTCTCCATATTTCCCGGAAACTGGCACAGCGTTTTCCCAACAATACCTGGTTTCTGGCCGATTACGCACATGCGCTTTTGCTCAACCAGGAGTATACCGAGGCAAGAAAAATCCTTCACCAAATGGTGGCTCGCTTCGAAATGCAATCCGGCTACAAAACCCAAAATATTAACAGCAAACAGTCGCTCTATACCTCCCACCTCATGATAAAGGTGTATCAGTATCTGGGAAAAATCTATTTGTTTAAGGATAGCAGCTACGAAAGGGCGCTCTATTTTTTCGAAAAAAGTGAATCCATGGCGAGCCTTGCAAAAGTAACAGAAGACAACCTGCTGGCAGAAGATACCTATTATAAAGGCCGTTGCTATGACGGCATGGGTCAAAGGGAAAAGGCCATCAGCCACTACAGAAAAGCCCTCGATATGGACGGGAATATCTATATTCGCGATGATGCAAAGGCCTGCCTCAAGGCCGCTTGTAAGTAATTTGGATTTTTGACATGGAAGATGAAGTATTTTTTTCCCGGCCGATCACTCAATCAGAAGGAAGCTTTAAAGATAGAGGTTCCAAGTTTTTTGCGTTTGCCTTCCCCGTACGGGAAATAGAGGAAGTAAACGACTGTATCCAGCAAATAAAGAAAAAATACCACGATGCACGCCATCATTGTACCGCCTACCGCATCGGGATGGAAGGAGAGCATATCTATACCAATGATGATGGAGAACCCGGCAATACCGCCGGAGCGCCCATCCTTGCAGCCATCCGGTCAGCTGAGTTGACAGATATACTCATCGTGGTGGTTCGGTATTTTGGAGGAATAAAACTGGGCGTAAGGGGGCTAATAGAAGCCTACCGCGGCGCAGCCGAGGATGCCATAGCCCAGGGCACTTTCGAAAAAATCATCCCTAAAACTACTTTTACCATTGATTTTTCCTATCCCCAAACTTCCGAAGTCAACCAAATCCTCCATTTTTTCGAAACCGAAAAAATAAACGCCAGCTATACCGATACATGCAGCATCACGCTGGCAATTGAAACCAAAAACTTTGATAAGTTACAGCAGCAATTTGAGTTGGCGCGAATTCCGCTTAAGGTACTTGAAGAGTAGGCAGTTGGAAGTAGGCAGTTGACTGTTTGAAGTTGTCAGGATGTTGGGTGGACAAAATTTCCAAAATAATGCCTATATTAGATGTCTGATAACTGATGTTGATTTAAATGACTCTTGATTTATATATATTTTTTATGTGAAGTGTAAGTAGATGAGGCAAAATACTCTAATTATAACATACTGATTACCAACAATATAATTACATCCTCTTTTCCTATTGCTCTTTGATTGGGCATCTCTCACATGACGCTTGTTCTTTTCCATAGCATCAGTTATCACATTAATCTTTTTAGTTCTTACCCTCCCTCAGGGAAAGGTAAGATTGTATATAAAAACTGATTGTTATGGGATGTGGATCCTGCGGTTCCGGCGGTTGCTCAACTGGCGGATGCGGACAAAAAGGAGGCTGTGCCACAGGTGGTTGCAATAAGCTCAACACCTTCGACTGGCTCAGAAATATGCTTCCCCCCGACCGGACGGAAGTAGACAATGTTTACGAAGTACGTTTTAAAAATACCCGCAAGGCTTTTTACCGCAATGTAAATGGCCTGAGATTATATAATGGCGATCATGTGATCGTAGAAAGCGACCGGGGCTATGACCTCGGCCAACTTTCCCTGGGAGGCGTGATGGCAGAATTACAAATGCGCAAAAAAGGCTTTAAGAAAAAAGCCGATGATATCCCCCGCATCTACCGCAAAGCCAATGAAACCGACCTGGAACTTCTCCAGGACCTGAGAAGCAGAGAGATGAAGATCGTCACCAAAGGACGTACCATCATCAGGGACCTGAAATTGGAGATGAAACTCAGCGATGTGGAATACCAGGCCGATGGCACCAAAGGCATTTTTTATTATATCGCAGATCATCGGGTAGACTTCCGGGAGTTGATCAAAATGCTGGCGAGAGAGTTTCGTGTTCGTGTGGAAATGAAGCAAATAGGCCTGCGTCATGAGGCTGCCCTGCTCGGTGGCATAGGTGCCTGCGGCAGGGAGTTGTGCTGCTCTACCTGGCTGACAGACTTCAAAACTGTCAGTACAGCCGCCGCACGCTACCAAAACCTTTCCCTCAATCCGATGAAGATTTCCGGCCTCTGTGGCCGCCTAAAATGCTGCCTCAATTTTGAGTTGGATTCGTATATGGATGCCTTGAAGGATTTTCCCAAAGTGGAAAAGCTGCAAACCGGAAAAGGCATCGCTTTTCTCCAAAAAACCGACATCTTCAAAGGGGTAATGTGGTTCAGTTATCCAGACGAGACAAGCTGGTATCCTCTCAACACAGAAGAGGTAAAGGATTTATTGGAAAAAAATAAACGCGGCGAAACGCCCGAATCCCTCGCCGTACTACAAAATGAGAAAAATATCCAGGAAGCTGCCAAGACCATTGACTATGTCGATGTGGTAGGAACTCACCTCCCGGAAATGCCTGACAGAAGCAGGAGAAGCAATAAAAAAAGACGCAAAAAACGCCCCCCGAATCCACAGAGTGGAGGAAATAGAGGCAGTTCGAGAGAGGCTAGAGAGACTAGAGAGGATAAAAAACCGCAAGGTGCTGGCAGAAGCAAAGGCCAGGGACGCAGGTCCAACCCTCCCAAAAAAGAAGGACAGGCTGCTCAAACAGATAAAACCCCAAAACCACAGGCCAGGGAAACAGCAGAAAAACCTGCCAATACCTCAAATAACCCCAGAAGGAAGTCTTCTTCCAGAAGGCGACCTCCCAACAGGAGAAACAAACCCAATTCCGGCGCCAACAAAAGCCCTGATGCGGGACCCAAATCATAGATAAAGTTTTCTTAATCCTGAAAATATGATGAAGTTAAAAATCATGTTTCTTTTCTGCCTGACTATCAGCCTCTTTGCGTGTAGTGAAGAAGGGATAGAAATACTCAGGCCTGAAGGCGCCTGCTGGAAGGCTGAAGAAGTCATGACTTTTGACCTGGAAAAAGAAGCTGCGCAAAAACTCGAAGTGCAGCTTCTTTTTACCGACGATTATTCCTTCAGCAATATCTACCTCCGATTGGAGGTGAATGGCCCGGATGGCTGGCAAAAAAGTTTTCGCCAAACAGAAACCTTCCTTGACCCGCTGGGCAACTGGCAGGTAGAGCAAAAAGGGAAGCTTTTCCCTTACACATTTACAGCCTTTACCGGATTGGAACTTCCTGCCGATGGCAAGTATAGCTTCCGTCTGACGCATGATATGCGTCAGGAGCCCCTCTGCGGTGTGGAGGCCATCATCGCCCGGCTCAGCCGGGATCAATAAACGCCAGCAGGCGTTCCAGGGCCATACCGCGTGATCCTTTGATCAGGATTCGCTTTTTCCCATCGAGGAGTCGGCTTAAGGATGCCTGAGCGGCTTCTACATCCGGAAAAGCTGCCTTTTCCCCTTCAAAGGCAGCTACAGCTGCCTGTATTTCTTTGCCTATCCCGATGAATAATCCGGGCGGATTTTCATTCAGCAACAATCCCAAAGCGCGGTGCTCCTCCCGGCTATGCGCGCCCAACTCGAACATATCTCCCAGAATAAGCACCACTTCTTCGCCTTTTTCAGCCAAAATATGCCCTATCGCCGCCTTCATGGAAGAAGGGTTTGCATTATAAGCATCCAGCCACAGCCGGTAAGGACCCCGCTCCACCAACTGGCTGCGGTTGTTGCTGGGTTGATAGGCATAAATGCCTTGCTGAATCTCAGGCAAAGGAATGCCAAAATGCACGCTTACAGATACGGCTGCCAGGATATTGATAAAATTATATTCACCCGCAAGCTGGCTTTCAAAAATAGCCGGTGTTGGCCAGGCCTGATGCCTGATCTCCATTTTCATGCCCTCCATGCCCATCTCTGTTATTTTGCCCATGCAAACAGATCCTTCCAGGCCATATCCCACACTCCAGGAAGCTCCCTCCGCAAGCTGCACGACCCTGGGATCTTTTTCATTTACAAAAATGCCTTTCCCATCTGCTTTCACGAAATCAAATAGGGCTCCTTTTTCACGCTGTATCCCTTCCACGCTGCCCAATTTTTCCAGGTGAGCCTTGCCAATATTGGTGATAAGGCCATAGTCTGGTGCGGCGATCTGAACGAGTTCAGCGATGTCGCCGGGCTGGTTACTGCCCATCTCTACGATGGCGATTTCCGTATCTGGCGGGATCGCCAGCAGGGTCAGCGGCACGCCTATATGGTTGTTGTAGTTGCCTGGCGTAGCGTAAATACGCTTCTGAGTTTTCAATACCGAAGCGATCAGCTCCTTGGTGGTCGTCTTTCCATTGGAACCTGTCAACCCCAGGATAGTCGTCGAAAGACTTTTCCGGTACAGATGCGCCAGCATCTGGAGGGATTTCAAGGCATCCTCCACAAAAAGCAGGGAAGTATTTTGGGTTTGGGCAAAGCGTGGATCATCCACGACAGCAAAAGCTGCACCAGCCTCCAGAGCTTTTTCGGCGAAAGCATTTCCGTCAAAATTTGCCCCTTTCAGGGCAAAAAAGAGGTCTCCGGCCTTGATCTTGCGTGTATCTATACAGATGGAGGCATGCTGCAAAAATATTTTCAGCAAGGCTTCCGCATCGTACTTCTTCATTTATAGCTTTACTTTGGGATTTGTATATCAATTATCTAACTTTGCGTGAATTTTCAAAATAGGTCTCAGAAAATAAATTCTTAAACAAATATGGCAATTTCTGCAAAAGATGTAGCGCGACTGCGCGCGATGACCAACGCAGGCATGATGGACTGCAAAAAAGCGCTTACTGAAGCTGAAGGTGATTTTGACAAAGCTGTAGAGCTGCTTCGTAAAAGAGGACAGGCAAAAGCCAGCAAAAGAGCTGACCGTGAAGCCAAAGAAGGTGCGATTTTCCTTCACATGAGCGACGATAATACCGAAGCCGTGTTGATCGAACTGAACTGCGAGACAGACTTCGTAGCCAGAAATGAAGGCTTTCAGGAAATGGGCAACAACCTGGTTTCTTTTGTTGCTGCCAACAAACCTGCTGACCTGGATGCTTTGAAGGAGCTTGTGATGGATGGCAAAAAGATCGGCGATATGCTGACCGAAGCCACTGGCTCTATCGGAGAGAAAATTGAGCTTTCAAAATACGAAGTAGTGAAAGGTGCCAATGTAGTTGCCTACATTCACCCAGGTGCTCGTATCGGTGTAGCTGTTGCATTTGCTGGTGTGAATGGTGGAGATGTGGATTCAGTAGGAAAAGACGTTGCGATGCAAATCACAGCCATGAACCCTGCAGCCCTCGACAAAGACGAGGTAGATCAGGAAACCATCGATAGAGAGCTGAGAATCGGTCGTGAGCAGGCTTTGGCTGAAGGCAAACCTGAGAAAATCATTGACAAAATTGCTGAAGGCAAATTGGCCAAATTCTTCAAAGAAAATACTTTGCTCAACCAGGATTTTGTAAAAGACACATCCAAAACGGTTGGCAAATATATCAGCGACTCCCTCGGCAAAGATGCCAAGGTTATTGGCTTTAAACGCCTTCAACTGGGTGTTAGTGAATAAGAGATAACAAAGAGAGTTTGGTTTCAAACTCTCTTTTTTTTGGCCTTTTTCCCTTCAACTTTTCCCTTAACTCTATTCAGATATCATTATGCCTAAATACAAACGCATCATCCTCAAACTCAGCGGCGAAGCCCTTATCGGCGACAATGACTATGGCATCGAGCCTGATACCCTCGAAAGATATGCCAAGCAGATCGTTGAAATCCATAAAATGGGGATAGAAATCGCGATTGTAGTGGGCGGCGGAAATATCTTCCGCGGTGTACAAGCTTCCCGTGCCGGTATGGATCGCGCCAATGGCGACTATATGGGCATGCTTGCCACAGTCATCAATGCCCTCGCATTGCAGGACGCCATCGAGCAGGAAGGCGCTTTTGTGCGCGTACAATCCGCCATTGAAATGGCCAGGATATGTGAGCCCTATATCCGCAGGCGGGCTATCCGCCACCTCGAAAAAGGACGTATCGTCGTCTTTGCCGCCGGTACCGGCAACCCTTTCTTTACAACGGATACAGCCGCAAGCCTGCGCGCTATCGAGATAGAGGCCGATGTCGTCCTCAAAGGCACGCGCGTAGACGGTGTCTACAATGCCGATCCCGAAAAAGACAAAAACGCTGTCAAATTTGACAACATCTCCTTCGCAGATGTACTCCGACATCGCCTCAATGTCATGGACATGACGGCTTTTACCCTCTGCCAGGAAAACAAATTGCCTATTATCATTTTTAACATCAACAAACCAGAAAACCTCAGAAGAATTCTGATGGGAGAGCCTGTTGGCACATTGGTTTCTTGACCTTTTGAAGAAAAGTTTCGAGTTTTGAGTTTGAAGTTTCGGGTTTGAAGTTTCGGGTTCTGAGTTCCGGGTTCCGGGTTTCAAAACCTGAATGAATAGAAACCCGAAACCCGAAACCCGAAACTCAAAACAATTTAACTACTTAAGTTATGACTGAAGATGTAAATATGGTACTGGACATGGCCAGGGAAGCCATGGAAAAAGCCATCAACCACCTGGAAAAAGAATTATCCAAAATCCGCGCGGGAAAAGCCTCTCCGATTATGTTGGATGGGATAAAGGTGGATTATTACGGTACCCCTACCCCACTCAATCAGGTAGGTTCGGTTTCTGCCCCTGACCCGCGCCTGCTTACCGTGCAGCCCTGGGAAAAAAACATGCTTTCACATATAGAAAGAGCCATTATTGGAGCCAACCTGGGACTCAATCCTTCCAATGATGGACAGCTTATCCGAATTCCCATTCCTCCTTTGTCTGAAGAAAGACGAAAAGCCCTGGTTAAGCAGGCAAGCAGTGAAGGCGAGCACGCCCGCGTAGGGGTTCGCGCTGCGCGCAAAGGTGCCTACGATGAGATCAAGCAGCTTGTAAAAGATGGCCTCTCTGAAGACGAAGGTAAAAGAGCCGAATCGAATGTGGAAGACTTAACCAAAAAATACAATGAGTCAGTAGACAAACACCTCAAGAAGAAAGAAGAGGAGATCATGACGGTCTGATGTGTTATCTGCTTCTCTATTCCTCTACACTCAACTCGCTGACACCCGCTTCAACAGAAGCCAGCACCTGCTTGGCACCTGACATAGCAGCTTCCATCTCATCTTTCAACTTCAGGATATCTGCCTTGTGGGCTTTTTGAACCTCTAATACCTGCTCAGGAGTGAGTTTGGGGTCTGCGCCATGTTCATGATTGTGCTCATGGCCTTCCTCCTCAGCATGGCCCTCATGGTCTCCGTGATCGTGATCTCCATGGTCGTGATCATGGGCAAAACCCGGAACTTCCGTGATGTTGGCCATCCAGTCACGCATCCCCTGGTCTGCGGCATCGAGGGTGCCCATAACTGCCTGAAGCGCAGCAAATTGCACAGTATCCATGGCCTCTGCCTTCACCTGTATCCGGTTCATCGCCTGCTGAACCTGCTCCTTCACCTGGGCCAGGTTTTTCATCTGTGGCATGACTTCGTCGTGAAGGGCCATAGATTCTTTATGGATTTTGAAAGCTTCCTGCAAGACAGGATTGTCTTTGGGATCCTCCTGGCAGGCTGTCATGACAGCCATCAGCAAGAGAAGGGTAAAGAGTTTCTCAATTGTTCTCATTTCCGATTTTAAGTTAGTTTTTACGGTTCTTATCAAATGGATTCTTCTCCGGGCTTTGGGGATAAACATTGTTTTTTCGATTGATGTCTGCTGTGCGCAGGGATGCATCTATTTCTATTTTTTTTATTTTTCTCAAAGGTACATCCAGTTCCAATACATAGACCGGATGGGTCCAGGGCCAGTCTTCCAGTACTTCAAATTGTCCCAGCCATTTGTCTGCTTTCTTTGCCCCCCGCATCATCCTGAGCGGAATGTGGTATTGCCTTTTTTCCCCCTCATCCAGAATGACTGTCAGATCAATAGGCATGGGCATCGTGCCATAGTTTTTGAGCTGCACTTCTGTCTTTTTCCCCTTTTTGGTCACACTTTCGACCGCATAGTCTATGACATTGGTCGAGTTGATCCAATGGTCAAAGTACCAATCCAGTTCCAGACCGGATTCTTTTTCGACGATTCGCTTGAAGTCCCTCGGCTCAGGGTGACGGTAGGCCCATTCTTTATAGTAGCGTATCAGGCTGCGATCCAGGCACTCCTGCCCTACTATGCTGCTCATCTGGTGTAGCAGTATACAGCCTTTATAATAAGAGGATACAGAATAGGCAAAACTTGTCTGAAAAAAGTCTGCAGGCAGACTGGCGGGCTCATTGCGGTTCGCATTGACGAGGATATCGTAACTGGAGTAAGCACGGCTGTGCGGATTGAGGCTACGCCCCTGAAAGAGGCTATCCATGATGATATCATCCGCATAGATCGTGAAGCCTTCATCCATCCACGCATAGCGGGATTCGTTGGTCCCCAGCAGCAAATAATACCATGAGTGCAAAACCTCATGCACCATCACCCCCACCAATGAGTGGAAGTTCCGGTTTCCTGTGATGATGGTGGCCATCGGATACTCCATGCCGCCATCTCCTCCCTGGATGACCGTAAATTGCTCAAAAGGATAAGGCCCAAAGCGGGCCATAGCTATCTGAAAGCATTTCACCGTCTCCCCCTGCAATTTTTTCCAGTTTTCTTCTCCCTTTCCTGGCTGATAAATAAAATGAAGCTCCGGCCCGTCGGGCACCTGCATCCTGTCATGCACATAATCAGGATCTGCTGCCCAGGCAAAATCATGCACATTTTCTGCAATGAAGTGCCAGGTATATTTGCCATCGACAGGCTTCATGGTTTTTTGACCCGGCAATTCGTAGCCGTGCCCTACTTCCTGGGGGTTTTGCAGATAACCCGAGCCCCCAACCATATAGTTGGCATCCAGGCGGATTTTGACGTCAAAATTTCCCCAGACGCCATAAAACTCACCTCCTATATAAGGGTTGGCATGCCAGCCCTCCAGGTCGTATTCGCACATTTTGGGATACCATTGGCTCATGGTGTAGGCTATGCCTTCGGCATTATCGCGGCCTGTACGGCGGATCGTAACCGGCACCTGCGAGCTGTATTTCATCTCCAGCAGGCAGGTATCGCCCGGCAACAAAGGCTTTGCCAATTCTACTTCCAATATGGTGCCTGCCACTTCATAGCGGGTGCTATCGCCATCCTGCAGCAAAGCATGGATTTTGTGCCAGCCCATTTCCCCTGCGGTGAGTTTGGGAATTTTTCCCTTCGCACGACCATCCGGATCGGGGATGTTTTGCAGGCGCAAATCCATCATGCTGCCCGGTTGGAAAGCATTGTAGTACAAATGGTAAAAAACGCGCGTGAGCGTGTCGGGCGAATGATTGGCATAGCGCAGGTTTTGCACAGCCTGCATCTGATGTGTCGCCACATCCAGTTCAATTTCCATCTGGTAGGAAACCCATTGTTGCCAGCGGCTTTGCTGCCCCCAAAGGCAGCTAAAAGACAGAAGGGAAAAAGTAAGAGAGAGGAGAAGGAGTTTCTTGCTCATCGATAGTGGGTTGAGTCAATTTTTGTATAAAAATCTCAACAAATCCTCTCGAAAGCAAATATTGCAGTTAATGGCTGTGAGCTTCACCTCTCAGGTGAAGACGCAAATGGCGTAGATTGACCAAATGAGCGGATATAAGGCCTATAGAAGCCACATAAAGGCTTATTTGAAAAAACAGGGAGGCTTCTTCCATCAAAACAGAACCTACCAAAATGAAATAGCTGAGCCATAAAAAAAGACGAATCCATTTGTTTTCGGTATGCTTAGAGGAAAAAACGATGGCAATAAATCCTATCGTCAGGAAGATGTAGTCTACTTTGAATAAGCCAAAAGAACCCAGATGATAATGGGTATGCTCAAATTGAAACTGAGGGCCGAAGGCACTGACCTGGCTCGCATGGTCGTGCATATAAAAAGCAAAAAATACGGGCACCACGATGCAGTGAATCAGACAAATCGTGGCACTGACAATTCCAATATAATCGGAGCGTGAAGATAAAATTGCTTTGAAATCCATAGGATCATTTGGGAATAACGCTGCAAAGATAAAGTGCAGCAATCGTTTTTGCAACATCATTGCAAAAATAAATCTTTCCCTCTGGAGCAACCCTTTGAGCTAAATCTTCTTCTTTTTGAATATTCACTTCCTATTTCCACCCATTCCGCTTTATTATGCTAAAAAGCTACTTCAAACTCGCCTGGCGCAGCCTGATCAGAAACAAACTCTCTGCCTTCATCAATATCCTGGGTCTTTCCCTGGCCATTGGCAGCGCCATCGTCATCTTCAATTTCATTGAGTTTAGCCTCAACAAAGATGCCTTTCACGAGCAGGCAGAGGAGATCTACCTGGTAGAATGCGCCATCACCCGCAATGGCAACGATGCCATCTGGGGCATCAGTCCGGGCCCTTTGGGACCGGCCTTGAAGCAGGATTTTCCGCAATTGAAGCGGGTAGTACGCCTCAAAAGAGATGCGGCTGTGGTACGCTATGAAGATAAAATTTTTGAGCAAGGGCTGTATTTCGCAGACCAGGGCTTCCTGGATATGTTCACTTTCCCGCTGGAAAAAGGAGAAAAAAATGCCCTGGATAACCCCAATGCCATTGTATTAAGCAAAAGTGCAGCAGAACGCTTTTTCGGAGAAAAAGACCCCATGGGCAAAAGCCTGAGCCTCTCTTTTGGTGACTCCACGCAACTGGAGTTTGTCGTGGCAGGGGTAGCTGAAGCTTTCAGCGAAAGGGCAAGCTTTAGCTTCAATATGCTGATCTCCATGGATCAGTTGAAAAGGGTTCATCCTGAATCCGAAGGAAAGTGGAACGAATGGTACAGTGCGACTTTTGTGCAAACGGAAAATGGGGCGGAATTGAAAAGCATTGCTCAGCAAATGGATCGCTATCTGGCTGTGCAAAATGAAGCCCGAAAAGACTTTCCTATACATGAATTCATTTTTGACAACCTATTGAATCTGACAGAAAGGACAGGCACAGTCCGCATGACCCTTTCGGGTGGGCAGGACCCCAGCGCGTTTTATATACTGGGCATGATTGGCATTTTCCTCATTGCCCTGGCCTGCTTCAATTATATCAACATAGCCATTGCCTCCGCTTCAAAAAGATTGAAAGAAATCGGCATCCGGAAAGTAGTAGGCGGTAGCCGCAAACAATTGATTTTTCAGTTTTTGAGTGAAAATATGCTCACCTGCCTGATCGCCCTCCTGCTGGGCGTCGCCCTGGCAGAGTTTCTGCTCAATCCCGGCTTCAACTCCTCCGTCAATGACGGCGAGTACCTGCCCATCGCCTATGGGCATGGATGGGCGCTATGGGCCTTTTTGACCTGCCTGCTGCTGTTTACAGGCTTTGCTGCCGGGGCTTATCCGGCCCTCTATGTTTCTTCTTTTACCCCCGTAAGCATTTTTCGAAAAACCATCAGCCTGGGAGGAAAACGCATTTTCACCAAAATCCTGCTTACCCTCCAGTTTGTGCTGGCCTTTTTCCTGATGACTGCGGGCATCGTTTTCACCCAAAATGTCCGCTACCAGGCCGACAAAGACTGGGGCTATAATCAGGAGCAGGTATTGATCATTCCGTTGGAAGGCTCACGCCAGTTTCACGCCATGCGTGACGCCCTTGCCAGCCAGGCTGGCGTCCAGGCACTTGCAGGCAGCAAGGGCCATGTGGGCGGATTGCGCTATATAGACGGCATCACCAACAGAGGCACTGCCTATGAGGTCAGTCGCTTTGATGTGGGCCCTGACTATATGGATGTCATGGGAATCCGCTTAAAGGAAGGTCGCTTTTTCGATAAAAATTTGCAGGCTGAAGCATCCCAATCCATCATGGTAAATGAAACCTTTGCCCGTGAATTGGGCTGGGAAAATCCCCTTTCGGAGCAAATAACCATAGATACCACAAGCTACCAGGTGATTGGGGTTGTAGAAGACTTTCATTACGATGACTTTTTTGATCCTATAGAGCCTACCATCCTGCTTTTCGAACCCAACGAAAGCAACTTTGGCTACCTGACGGCGCGCATAGCCGAGGGCCAAAACACCCAAACCTTTGAATTTGCTGAAAAATACTGGCTGGAATCGGTGGCACAAACGCCTTTTGAAGGCTTTTTCCAGGACAGCATTTTTGATGAGTTTTTCCGCGTTTCCAAAGGCATTGGAAATATATTTCTGGTGGTGGCCATCATGGCCATTTTGCTGGCATGCATGGGCCTTTTCGGCCTGGTAAGCCTCAATGTGGCGAGCCGCACCAAGGAGTTTAGCGTGCGCAAAATACTCGGTGCCTCCCTCGGCAAGCTCGGCAGCCTGCTCAACCGCGAATTTTTGTGGCTGATGATCCTCTGCATCCTGCTGGGGGTCCCCCTCAGCTATTTTATGATTCAGGTCATCCTCGATAGCGTCTTTGCCTTCCACATGGGCGTCAGCGTTTTGCCCCTTGTCATGTGCAGCCTGATCGTTTTAGTGACGCTTTTGGCCACTATTTCTATCCACCTGTTCAAACTTGCAGCGGTCAATCCGGCTGATGCGCTCAGGGATGAATAGCGGGATCGCTTTACCTCTCCAACATATACCCGGCATACCAAATCCGTAAAATGCCTTCAGCCTGGTGATGGTATTGAAAAATATAGCCTTTGGCATGTGATGGTACCATCTTGTGTTCAAAGCTATCCAAAGTCCCATCGGGCTTTTCAAAATGGTAGTATAAAACCCGTCCGTAAGGATGCCTGAGGCTATCTGCCAGGATTTCCGGGGCGAAAAGCAGGGATACTTTTCCTTCTTCGAAAGTCGCTGTGAAAGTAGGCGAAAGGCTGCTGGTGTCGGATGAAAAAAGCTTTTCAGCCTGTGGCACGCCATAGCCGTGGGCATAGTCATAATAGGGATACAAATGGCCCATTTGCTCTATCAGGGCAAAAATTTCGGCTGCGCTTTTTTCGGGATGCTTTTGCATCAGGCAGGCCGCAAGGCCCGCAACGATGGGACTGGAAAAAGAAGTGCCCTGGCCACTTCCATACTTCCCGCCCAGGCGGGGAAGCAGCACATAAGCCGGGGCCGTGACATTTGGCTTCATCACGCCCTCGCTATTGGGTCCGTAGGAGCTGAAACGGATGCGGTATGGCAAAAAAGTCAAAGTCCCGCCTACCGAGAGCACATCGGGATTGTCTCCCGGAGAACTCATATAATGCCATTTGGAGGCACCTTCGTTTCCGACGCTGGTGATCACCAACATGCCTTTGGAAGCCGCCATGCTGGCGGCCTGACTCACCCGCGTGCTGCGGCCATTCATATCCGCATAGCTGTACTCCTTGCTGTAACCCAGCGAACTATTGATGATATCGGCCCCCATGCTGTCGGCCCATTCAGCGGCTGCCAGCCAGTGGTCTTCTTCTATGGTTCTTTCCCATAATTTGTGCTCGGTCCGGGCCAGCAAAAATTCCGCTTCCGGCGCCATGCCGATCCAGCGATCATCATATTTACCTGCTATACAACCTAATACGCCCAATCCATGCCAGCTATGGGTGTACACATCCTGCCGCTCTTTGTAGAAATTTCGCGTAGCGATTACCTGGCCCTTCCGCCACAGATGCTGCAGGGCAGGATGCGTTTCCGCCTCTTTGAAGCCTGCGTCAATGACCGCAATGCGCACCCCCTGGCCATTGAGGCCAGCCTCGCGCAGGCGCTCTGCCTGCATCTGCTCACGCTGGAGCGTGAGCAGGGTATCCAGCTCCACATCGGAGCTGTCAGAGCGGGTTGAAGGCAGCGAAGCTGCTGTGGGGGATAGAGAAAAGAGGCCTTCAAAGGCCTCCACCCTGCTGACATAGGTCAGCTTCTTCACTTGCTCGATTTGTGCAGGCGTAGCCTGCACGGAGAGGGCGTTGAGCCACCTCAGCCGATAGCGAATTTCATTCACCTCCTGCCCTACTCCCGCGATATAGATCGCATTCACAGGCCAGTCGCTTTTGTCCCAGCTGATCTGCTGGCGCTCCCTCCTCAAAATCGCCTTAGGCGAAAACTGCTCACCTGGGCAAAAGTCACCTTCTACTTTGTCTTTAAAAAAGACGTAATACCCACTTTCTTCCTGTCCCCAGGCGCCCAACGCAACATATAACCAAAAAAACAGTAGCAATAATGGTCGTTTCCTCATAACAAAAAGTTATCTTTAAAACTTAAGCTTAACAAGGATTAGCTATAAAAATCCTTTTTACCCAAATCAATCATCTGCTAATCTACACATCTCCTAATCTGCTCATCTTCTAATTCTCCCCCCATGAATTTTCGCAATATAATCGCCTTCCTCGCTCTTAGCTTCGCCATCAGTGGTGCTGCCTTCTTTTTTGCCAGAAAACTGGAACTGGAGGATATGTTTTCCCTGGTGCTTCTCATTTTCCTGACGATCGTTCAACTATGGGGACCAGGCATTGCGGCCATCATTGTGCAAAAAAAGCTGAAAAAAGGAAGTTTGAAAGAATTGGGATACAGATCTGGAAGATTGAACGTAAAATGGTTGATCGGAAGTGCGCTCGCACCGATAATTGTTCTCCTGGGTACCCTCGGCGTGGTTTATATCGCTGGCAATCTATTGGGCTTTGACAGCTTTGGCCGGGTCGATCTGACCGCAGGCGCTGCCTATACCAGCCAGATTTTTGAAGGCTGGAATGCCCATGCCTATATATTCGAAAACCTTCAACAAAGCCTCAATGAGGTTTTTAACCTGCTGTTGATTTTTGCGGATTCGGGTAAATGGGGCGCTTTTCTCCAGCTTTTCCTGATCCTGACCCTGGTAGGGGCGACTTTCCTTGTGCCATTTATGATGGGCGAAGAGCTGGGATTTCGCGGATTGCTGCTGAAAGAAACCCAGTCCCTGGGTTTTTTGGGTAGTGGGTTGGTCTCAGGCACCGCCTGGGGCGTATGGAGCATCATGCCCTTTATGATGATTGGCTATTGGGACTTGCCCATTATGCTGACAGCTATCGGTAGCTGTATTGCTTTGTCTTTTGTACTGAGTTTCCTGAGTCTGAAATCAGGCAGCCTTTTTGCCACGGCAGCCTTCAGAGGCATTGTTGCCCTCTATGGCGCCCTGCTGGGCTTTTTTGTCGTCTCAGGCGAAGCCCACATCAACGGCCTGGGCGGCCTGGCAGGCAGCATTTTCTTCCTCTTTGTTACCTACCTGATTTTGTTGAATGCAAAAGAGTTCGTAGCAAAATTTCCCTCTCTAAGCTACCTTCCAGAACCAGAAGAATAACATCCTTTCATCAAAAAGCCCGATCCTGCCACCTGCTCTGCTTCTGGATGCGCAAATCCTTGAGGGTAGAACTTCGTACCGCGATCGTCAGCACATAGCTTTGCTGGGTTCCAAAAGGTGTCACATCAAATGACATATCCCAGCAATGCAGGTCCCGCCGCACCGAGAAGCGGGTGAGGGTGATTTCCTTATTGGTAAAATCATAACCCGTATTGTAGGTGATTTTCCACTTGGGGGTGATGCTAAAATCGCCTGAGAGGCGAAGGGTTTGGGTCACTTTGGCGGCCAAAGCAGTGCTGCGGGCATACTGCAGGTTATAGCCCAGGGTCATAGACCAGGGAATATCAAAATCTACATAATCGTAGATCAGGTTGCGGATCATTTCATATTCCTGCTGATCGAATCCCTTGGAAGCCACTTTTCCTCTTGCCTGCTTGGCAGAAAAGCGGGTATTCATGCTTACACGCGCAGACGTAATACGCCCCAGGCGATTATTAACTGCCCATTCGTATTGGGAAGAGCGATAGCCGATGGTATCCGTATCGCCCCTGAAAGCCAGGGCATAGGGATCCATCGTGGCATTGCCCGTGATATTCAATTTTCGGTTAAACAAGGTCGTCTGAGCCGCCAGGTTGAAGGGAGCCAGGTTAAAACTGTCAGCCGCCAGGTTGTAGCTGCTGTTGAGGCTCAGGCGATCCAATATGCGGACGCGCTCAAATTTGTCCTTTTTGTCATCAAAATCGGGTTCATAGCTTTCCTTTTTCCTGTACCGCATCTCCAATACATTACTCAGCCCGAAGGTGATAGACTGCGACTCTCCCGGGCTGGGACTGCCATATACGGCCCCCTGGAAGCGGTTATAGGTAGCTATATCTCCTTCCCGATTGGTTTGTACATCGCGGTAATAGCCAAAACGCGGATCAGAAAAATCGGGATTCAGGGAGTAGCCCAGAGAAGGGATAATTTGCTGCCGAAAAACGATCTCTTTTTTCGATTTATACAAATTGTAAAAGGCATAGAGCGTGGTCGTCGCGCTGGTGTTAAAGTTAAAATCCCGTGCCGTAAAAAATCCAGGGACCATGATATCTTCGGTCTTGCCTTCTACCCGGTTATACACCCGCCTCAATTCCTCAAAATACCAGAATTCACGGTAATTGAAGTTGACAGGCACATTGATGTAATTCAACAGGCGAAAGGTGGTCCCCACCGTTGAGCGGTGACGAATGCCATTTTTGAAGAAGTCGTTGTTGTTAAGGGTTTCTATATCTGTGCTGTCCTCGGGATTGACCAAAAAGGTCTGACCCGTGGGATCAAAGAGGATGGGCAAAAAGAGGGAATCCGGGATATTGGCAAGCTGGTTGGTTCCTTCCATACCGTAGGTGACGCCTAACTGGCGCAGCCAATCGAGTCCTTTGCCTCCATCTATGCGCTTAAATGGCTGCTGCCTGCTCATTTGCAGGTTCATATTGGGCAGCGTCATATTGACGGTTTGGCGTTTGACATCCTGGTTGTGGCTCAGTGCCACTGTAAGATTGAAAGGATTGAAGGAGGTCGAAAAATTGACCGAGGAGTTCAGCGTATTTGTCAAAACATCATTGGGGTCATAGCTGAGGCGCTCCAGGTATTTGGAGTTACTGAGGTTGACAGAGGCATTGAAACTGGTTTTGGGCGAAATAGGCTGCCGGTGACTCCATGTCAGGCGCCAGCCTGCGGTCTTGGAATAATCAGGATCTGTAAAATCCTCTGTCTTTTCCCCAAAACGCTGCACGCTATAGTCCGCAGAGAACCTTCCGCTAAATTTATAGCGGACATTGTAAGAGGTACGCATGCCCAGCCGCCATCCACCGCGGGTATAAATATCCCCTTCCACCAACAGGTCCGCATAATCGCCCAGGCCTCTATAGTAGCCCAGGCCTCTCAAAAAGAAGCCCCGGTCCTGCGCTTCGCCATATTGAGGCAATACGATACCATTTTTCTGCTTTTCGCCAGTATTCGTAGGGAAAAAGCCGAAAGGCACATAAAATGGAAGAGGGAAATCTTCGATGACCAAACGCAAAGGGCCGCTGATGACCTGCTTATCGGGTATAAGCTTCAATTTGCGGGATTCTATATAGTAATGGGGATGCTCCAGGTCGCAGGTAGTGTATTTTCCTCCTTTGACATGGATCGAACCATCATCCTGAAGTTTTGCTACATCAGCCAGTATATCGCCTTCTCCCTGTTTGGTGCGTCCTCCACGGATGATCGCCTTTTCCGTCTTGAAATTGTAGCGCATCTCCTGGGCCTCAAAGGTCTGATCCTTCTGGGTAAAAACGGGATTGCCCGTCGAATCACCCGGATTGCTGGCATGAAGGGTCTGGTCGTTAAAATCTATCCATACCCTTGCTGCCTGCAGCTTGATGTCTTCATAGCTGACAGTGACATCTCCATAGAGATACAGCACATTGTTTTTCACATCCAAAACACTGGAGTCCCGAGCAGTATAGATGACTTCTGACTGAAAATCACTGTCCTTTTTCAGCTTTTCCTGTCTTTCTTTGCCTAAATCTACTTTTGAAGCTGTTTGTATAGTATCCACTTGCGCCCAAAGGCAGATGGGAGCCCAAACAACAAAAAGAATGAACAGCTTTCTCATGAAGAAATGCCACGATTTTGAGAAAATGACTAATTTTATGCCCGGATGAATAAGATATACCAAGATTAAGTACAATCTTAAACCAATTATTAAAGTTAAGAAGAATAATCTAACCCGCATAAGAACGTGAAAGTAAATCGTATCGTTGTTTGGTTGATTCTTTTAATAGGCGTGTGGTTCACTTCTTTCAGGCTCCCGCCTGAAGATCTATCCAACGGATATATTAAAACCATCATCATTGACCCGGGCCATGGGGGAAAAGATCCCGGAGCAGTAGGCAAAACATACCGGGAGAAAGACATTGCCTTGAAAATCGGCATAGAGTTGCGTGATCTTATCCGCAAATATGCCCCTGATTTGCGCGTGGTGCTTACCCGCGGCGATGACACTTTCATCGAGCTGCACCAGCGAGGCAAGATCGCCCAGGCATACAAAGGCGACTTCTTTGTGAGCATCCACTGCGACGCCAGTGTAAGCACTTCCGCTTTTGGCTCATCCACCTATATTTTAGGGGTAAACCAGGGCCAGGAGCGCTATCGCTCCTATATTCGCGAAAACCAATCGGTCCTTTTCGAAGAAAACTACGACCAGATGTATGACGGCTTTGACCCGAATTCACCGGAAAGCTACATCATGTTTCGAGTCATGCGAAATGTTTTCCGCCAGGAGAGTATGTACCTCGCCGACAAGGTTCAGCGCAATGTGGAGACCCGCCTTCAGCGCAAAAACAGAGGCGTAAAGCAAGGGCCCTTTATTGTCCTGTGGGCATCGGCTATGCCAGCCATTCTTTGCGAAACAGGCTTTATTACCAATACGGATGATGAAAAATTTCTTGCCTCAGAGACAGGGCAGGTTTTTATCGCCTCGTCGATCTACCGGGCAATACGGGATTACAACCATGAGTTGGAATAGGCTGTATGCTAAAGCTGCTTCTTCATCGCTTTCAGCTCCTGGCTGAGAAGCTCACGGGCACGGAAAAGCTGTGCTTTTACGGTTCCTAAGGGGATCTGGAGCTCGTTAGCCACTTCTTCATAGGATAGCTCCTGGAAGTAGCGCAAATCTACCAGCGTCCTGTATTTTTCGGGCAAACGATCTATGGCTTTGGCCAGGTACTGCTTGCGCTGCTTTTTGAGCATGGTTTGGTTAGGATCCAGGTCGTTGTCCCTGACATCAAAACGCATGCTGCTCCCATCATCGCCCTCCATGGGCTGGTCAATGGAAACCGTTGAAACCCGTTTTTTACGGATAAAATCTATACAATTGTTGGTCGCAATCCGAAATAACCAGGTCGAAAAGGCGTATTTGGAATCAAATTTATGAATGGAAACGAAAGCCTTCGCAAAAGCCTCCTGGGTAAGATCCTCGGCATCATCGGGATTCTTCACCATCTTGAGCAGCATGTAATAGACTGATTTCCGATACTTGCTTTCAAGCGTTTCAAAAGCCTTTTCTGTACCCTCCTTCGCATCTGCTACCAGCTTACGATCTTCTAAAGTATTTTTGGAGACTTTTGGGGTATTTTTTTCTTCTTCTTCCATTCGGGTTTCACTATTAGGCCCAAAGGGACCATGCTCAGGTTGTACACAACAAACAAAATATCCAAAAAAGGATAGCAGGCAGACAAAGCAGGCTCACCCACAGTATGGTTAATCTTACCAAAAATATACCAGCTAATGGATAGAAAAACGACATATAGCAGAATCGCAGCCTCAACATGCTCAGTAAAGAGCAAAACTCCTCCCAATGCTACGTAAAGGGCTATTTGAGAGAGGTGAAAGCTAGCTAAAAATATTTTGCTGCGCAAAGAATATTTGGCTGACGCACTGACATGTCGGACTTTTTGGCGCACCCAACTGACAAAGCGTCGCTCAGGTTCGGAAAATGTGTGGCCAGCCTTTTTTATCACAACAGCTGTTTTTTTCCCCTCTGCAAAAGCATTTACAAATAAATCATCGTCTCCCGAAAGCGAAGAGCGGAATGTTTCAAAGCCATTTACCTTCTTGTAAAGGGATTTTCGATAGGCCAAATTTCGCCCTACCCCCATATAGGGCTGCCCCTGACCGGCCATGCCCACATATTGAAAGGCGGCATAAAGGGTTTCATAGCGAATAAACACATTCAAAATGCCTGGATAAGCAAAATAACGGCCCAGGCCAAGGACGACATCCCTTTGCGCGGAAAAGGCAGCAGCCATTTCCGACATCCAAGCTTCGCCTGCCTGGCAATCGGCATCCGTGAAGAGCAAATGCTCATGCTTCGCAGCCTCGATGGCTTGAGATAAAGCCCATTTTTTGGGCGCCCAGCCAGCGGCTGTCTCTGGAATCTCCACCCACCGAAGGCGGGGGTGCGTCTGCTGAAATGCTTTCAGCACCTCCAGGCTGTCGTCCTCGCAGCGGTCCAGGGCGATGATGATTTCAAAATCAGGATAAGATTGTTGAAGGAGGGATGGTAAAAATCGCTGAAGATTCTCAGCTTCATTTCGGGCAGCTATCAGCAGAGAGATGGGGGGATTCTGGGAAACATTTTGTCTGGAGGGGCTGGCTTTTTTCCAACCCTGAGCAAGCCATACTTTCATGCTTAGGTGAGTAAGTATGCCTATTCCCAATATGATCCAAAGCAAAACCTCCATGGTATTCAAACACAAAAAAAGAGCCATTCTATTAATTAGAATGACCCTTACATGTTTTACCTACTTTCTATTTGTTAATCACTACTACGTTTAAAGTACATATTTGTTCTCTTTTAGCATCATTTCTGCTATTTCTCGCCTCAATTTGACCGTATTGAGGGTCAAAGGGCGGGTAAAACGCTTCATTCCCATCATCAACATCTGAAGGGCATCTCCATCTGCAAAGGCCATGATGGCCTCCCGCCCGGCTGCGCCGACCTTTTCGATGGCTTCATAGAGATAGACACGCACGGCATTGAGTTGCAGCTGAGCTGCGGCCTCTCCTTGTGTTGCCACAAGTTTTTCTGTGCGTAACAGGGCAGATTCTGCTGCATACACCTCAATGATCATATCAGCTATCTTCAGCAGGATCTCCTGCTGCTCATTGATGGCGGGTCCCATGTCCTGGGCAGCTTTGCCTGCCACCATGAGTACAGCTTTTTTGAGCTTGCGCAAAGCTTCTTTTTCTTCCGAAAGCAAACCGATTTCTGCCTGGTCAAAGCCGGGCATGGACATCAACTCCTTGGCCACAGCCATGGCATGTTGAAAGAAATCCAACTGCCCTTTGGCGGCTCTTTTGAGGATCATGCCCACCAGCAACATGCGGTTGATCTCATTGGTTCCTTCGTAAATGCGCGTGATACGCGAATCTCTGTATGCACGCTCCATGGGGGCATCGGCACTGAAACCCATCCCACCGTACACCTGTACGCCTTCATCTACTATATAATCCAGCACTTCTGAACCGTGCACCTTCATGATGGCAGCCTCAATGGCAAATTCTTCTACCCCTTTCAGCGTAGCTTCCTGCTTATCCATACCGCTGGCTACCAGCTCATCGATTTTTTCTTCCATGTTTTTGCCGGCCCGGTAGCTGGCAGATTCTGTGACATAGGTCCGTATAGCCATCTCCGCCAATTTGTGCTGAATAGCGCCAAAACTGCCGATAGAAACACCAAATTGTTTGCGCTCATTCGCATAGTTTATCGCCTGGGTGCTTACTGCTTTTGCCCCCCCGATGACGGCTGCGCCCAGTTTGATGCGACCAATATTGAGGATATTAACTGCAATTTTAAATCCTTTTCCCCGCTCAAAAAGCAGATTTTCAACCGGTACAGGCGTATTTTCAAAAAATACCTGCCGGGTTGAGGAGCCCTTGATCCCCATTTTCTTTTCCTCATCTCCCATCGTGATCCCACCAAAACTTTTCTCTACGATAAAAGCGCTCAGGTTTTTGTCATCATCTATTTTGGCAAAAACAATAAAAACCTCTGCAAAGCCCGCATTGGAGATCCACATCTTCTGGCCATTGAGCAGATAATGTGTGCCTGCATCATTGAGGGTAGCTTTTGTCTTGCCGCTGTTGGCGTCTGAGCCTGCGTCAGGCTCAGTAAGACAGTAGCAAGCTTTCCACTCGCCTGTGGCGAGTTTGGGGAGGTAATGCGCTTTTTGCGCTTCGGTGCCATAATACTGAATAGGCAAGGTGCCTATGCCCGTATGCGCGCCAAAGGCGGTAGAAAAAGAACCGCCTTCGCCCAAAACATCCGCTATCAAAAGCGAAGTGTTAAAACTCATGCCCAATCCACCATACTCCTCGGGAACCGTAATCCCCAACAGTCCCAGTTGCCCGGCTTTGTCCAACAAGGAAGGCATCAGCCCCGCTTCCATCGTGTCCATCCTCTCTATGTGCGGATTTACTTCCGTATCCAAAAAATCCTTGCAGGCTTCCGCCATCATTTTTTGTTCTTCTGTAAAGTCCTCAGGAGTAAAAATTTCTTTTGAAGAAGTCTCCCTAATGAGGAATTCCCCTCCTTTAATTGCGTGTTGGTTTGCTATGTTTTTCATGTTTAAAGAGTTTCGAGTTTCGGGTTTCGAGTTTCGGGTTTGGGCTCGAAACACGAAACCTCAAACCCGCAACCATATTTAGTATGCATGCATACTACTATACGGCTAAAGTACAAAAAGTATGTATACATGCATAACAAATTTTAATTTTAGGGTGAAAAATTCGCAAAGCCCATAATTCAGCCAGAAAGGCTATATTTGCCAGGATTCTTGTATCCAGGAAAAGCAGGCAACATGAAAATGATTATGCGATGGCTTAGTGCAAGCCTTCTTCTGTGCGCCACCATGGCCACACTTTTTGCACAAAATGATCAGATATACCTGATCGATAAGGCCATTAACGGCTACCAAAAACAAGCCTTAGGCACTCAGATTAATACAGGCAGAAACGAAGTTCTGCCCATCATCTCGCCCAGTGGGCGCTATTTGTTTTTTGCGCGATATGATCGCGCAGGAGAGGCGGCCTATGGCCGCCAGGACGAAGACATCTGGTTTTCCAGCCGCATGCTGGATGGCAGTTGGGAAGCAGCAAGGGAGATAGGCTCTCCCCTCAATAACAACGGCAGCAATGCCGTGATCTCCATTTCGGTGGATGAAAACACCCTTTTCCTGGCCAATCGTTACGATGACAGGGGCAAATTTGTCGGTGGTGGCCTATCCATCGCCCAGCGTACCAAATATGGCTGGTCGCTGCCAGAGGCCGTGCGGATTGAAGATTTTTACAACAAAAGTAAAATTGGTGCCCAGAATTTTTGCTTCTCAGCTAATCGCAAAGTCATGCTCATGTCCGTGCAGCGGGACGATAGCTACGGAAGCGTTGATCTGTATGTCAGTTTTTTACAGGGGAACGGCTATTATAGCCCTCCCATGAATATGGGCGAAAGCCTCAACTCCCCAGGAGTAGAGTATGCGCCCTTTCTGGCCGCTGATGGCATCACTCTTTATTTCGCCTCGGATGGTCATCCGGGCTATGGCGATAGCGACATCTTTGTCAGCCGCAGGCTGGACAATAGCTGGAAAAACTGGTCGAGGCCCCGCAACCTGGGCCCTGAGGTAAATGGCGAAGGAGCTGACGCTTTTTATACCGTACCCGCAAGGGGGGACTTTGCCTATATGGCTTCCAGAAACCCCAATGGGGATTCCGATATATACCGGATTCCGGTGCCGCCCTCAGCGCGCCCCAACCCTACCCTGATCCTGTATGGATCAGTAAAAGACCAGGTCACCTACCAACCTTTGGTGGCCAGCATCCAGTTTTTTGATCGAAAAACAGGAGAAGTGATAGGAGAGGCGCATTCAGCTCCGGGAGATGGCAGCTATCAATATGTGCTTCCTCAGGGAAAGCAATATATACTGAGAATTGACCGCAAGGGCTATTATGTGACGACAGAGGAAATTGACCTGACGGATGAAAATATGTTTCGGGAAATGATGCGCAACCTGTACCTGATGCCTGGGCCCGATTTGTTGGAAAAAGCGATGGCCTCTGGCATTTCTATCTTTCGGGTAGATGACATTTTGTTTCAGCATGCAAGTGCAGATTTATCTTTGGATTCTGAACCGGTTCTGGATCGTCTTTCCAATTTATTGAAAGACCGCCCGGAAATTCGCATTGAAATCCACGGGCATACAGATGATACAGGCACAGCTGCCCAGAATCAGGAACTCTCAGAGGCCAGGGCCAGAAGCGTCATTGTCTCGCTGATAGAGCGGGGAATCTCCGCCGAAAGGCTCAGCAGTAAAGGCTTTGGCGAAAGCCAACCTATCGCTCCCAATAAGACGGAGCAAGACCGGGCGCAAAATCGCAGGGTAGAAATCAAAATAATCAGGTGAGAAAAAGAAACGATTTTATACATGAAACTATATTCGCCGGAAGGCTTTACGGATTATGAATTGATTGACTCGGGTGGGTTTGAGAAGTTGGAGCGCTTTGGGCGCTATATATTGCGGCGGCCTGAGCCGCAGGCGGTATGGAGCAAACTGAAGCCTGCCAAAGTCTGGGAGGATAATCATGCGCATTTTGAACAAAAAGGGAGTCATTCCGGAAATTGGAATCGCAAAGCGGATATGCCTGACCAATGGTATGTGTCATATCAGAATAAAGGTATGAAGCTGACATTTCGGCTGGGCCTCACGGCCTTCAAGCATGTGGGCATCTTCCCGGAGCAGGCTGTCAATTGGGACTATATCTATGAATCGGCACAGGCGATTCCGGAGGCGCGGGTGCTCAACCTCTTCGCCTATACAGGCGGAGCCAGCCTGGCAGCAAGGGCTGCCGGAGCAGATGTCACCCATTGTGACTCCATCAAAAATGTCCTCAATTGGGCGGCAGCCAATATGGAAGCCAGCAAGCTGAGCGATATTCGCTGGCTGCTGGAAGACGCCTTCAAATTTGTCAAGCGGGAAGCCCGAAGAGGCAATACCTACCATGGTATTATCCTGGATCCGCCAGCTTATGGGCATGGCCCCAAAGGCGAAAAATGGAAACTCGAAGACATGGTTAACGAACTCACCAGGCTCGTGGCCCAAATCCTCGACAAGGAAAAATTTTTCCTTGTTTTCAATAGCTATTCGCTCGGATTCTCCCCTTTGGTCCTACATGATTTGGTCCTCACGCATTTTGACAAAAGCCTGCTCAAAAATGCAGAAGTAGGGGAATTGTTCCTTCAGGAACAGACAGGACGCAGGCTACCTGCAGGTATTTTTGTCCGTTTTCGCTAAAAATTCAATCCTTTAACTCATGAAAAAATCGTTTTCTTTCCTCCTGCTTGTATTCGCTCTTTGCCTGTTACAGGCACAGGGAGACTGCAAGGAAGGGCGCTATTATATGCCCATTTTTCCGGATGTCTCTGTGACGAGTGCCGTTGAATATGGCTTCAACGCCAACCCTACGATCCTCAATCCCGGCGCTACGCAAAAGCTGTATATGGATGTATATCAGCCTGTTGGCGATACCTTGAGCCAGCGGCCTGTCATCATGCTGGCCTTTGGCGGAGCCTTTGTTTTTGGCGCGCGGACTTCGCCTGACATTGTGCATCTATGCAGGGAGTTTGCCAAACTGGGCTACGTAAGCGTAGCGATAGACTATCGCCTGACAAGCGACTTGGTGAGCAAGGGCAGCCAGCGACTGGCTACCTTAGCTGTGCTGAAAGCATCTCACGATATGCGCGCGGCCCTCCGCTTTATGTACAAAGACGCAGCCACGGCAAATACCTACAGCATAGATACCAGCCGCATATACATCGGCGGCGTATCGGCCGGTTCGCTGGCGGCTTTGCATACCGCCTATCTCGATAAGCTTCATGAGATTCCGCCTATCCTTGCCTCAGATACCGCAGGCCTGGGAGGCATTCCTGGCTTAAGCGGAAATGCTGGCTATTCTTCCCGGGTTGCTGGCGTTATCAACCTCTGCGGCGCCCTGGGCGAGACCAGCTTTATAGAAGCAAACGACCCCATACTCGTCAGTATGCATGGAACAAAAGACGGAACCGTCCCTTATGGGAGAGATACGGTCACCCTCTTCAATTTGAATCTTCCGGTATCCGGCAGTGCTGCTATACATGCACACCTTGACACGGCCAATCTGCAGCTAAAGCATGCTTTTTACAGCTGGCAGGGAGCCGGTCACACCCCTTTTCTTTCCTTCATCACGGTCGAACCCAAATACATGGATACCACCTTCCGCTTTGTGAGGGATTTTCTGTACGAAGAAATTTGCGGCAATGCAGTGGCCATTGATCCCATACAGCAAAGGGCCTCTGTTCAGGCATATCCCAATCCTGCAGAAAATGAACTTTTCTTCAGGATCAAGGGCATTTCCAGCCCTGATTTGAGGATAAGCATGACAAATGCTTTGGGGAAAACGATTTTATTTTCCACAGAAAAAACAGGCAACATCCTGAAAATCAATACACAAAGTATGACTCCCGGGCTGTACATTTGGCATATATCGGATGCTAAAGGCCAATATGCGGAAAGTGGAAAAGTGATACTGAAGTAAAGGCAATGATAAAAGTCAGTCCATGGAAAAGACTTTATTCCAGTCCTTTCCAATGGGTAAAATGGCAACTTTAGGCCGAAAAATGCAGAAGTATTTTTCGGTTTTTTTTTACGGTTTTGTCTTTAACTAGATTAATTCTAAATTAGCCGACCATGATTGCTATCAACAAAAATACCCATCTAAAAACCCGGCTCTCTGAGCTGCCCAAAGGTTCCATTGCACGTATTTTGGCTTTCGATACCTTTGATGTTGAAATGGCATTGGTCAAACTGGGAGTTATCCCCGGATCACAATGTCGGTTGACCCATGTATCTCCCTTTGGCGGGCCCATAGCATTTGATATCAATGGCACCAAGGTAGCCATGCGCAAGCAGGATGCCCGTTTTGTCTGGGTGCAGGCAGATGAATAAATGATCGTTGGAAAGAAGGGAAGGTATGGATAAAAAAAAAATAGCCCTTATAGGCAATCCCAATTCAGGTAAAACATCTCTATTTAATATACTTACAGGGCTCAACCAAAAGGTGGGCAATTTCCCTGGCGTTACTGTAGAACGCAAGGCGGCGACGCTATCTCTCGACAAAAAAACGAGCGTTACGCTCATTGACCTGCCCGGTACCAACAGCCTTTATCCTTCATCAGAAGACGAAGCCGTAGCATGCGACATCCTGAGAGATGTCCATCACCCGGATCATCCGGATTTGAGCCTGGTGATCGTTGATGCCACGCAGCTCAAGCGTGGCTTGCTGCTTGCCAGCCAGATCATTGATCTGGGTCTGCCGGTGGTCGTGGTGCTGAATATGATTGATTTGGTAGAAAAAGCCGGCAATAGCATTTCTATCGCCAAACTTTCCCAAACGCTGGGCGTGCCTGTCATCCAGACTTCGGTCCTGAAAAAACAGGGATTAACGGAGCTGAAAAGCATGCTTCAACAGGATATTCCTCCTTCTCCGAAGCGCTTTCTGAGCATCCCGCCGGGCTTTCAGCCCGCCCTGGACCAACTCAAACCCCTGCTCCAGACCGAGCAGGACTACCTCGCCTACCAGGCATTCCTATTGCCTGAGCAGTTCAGCCAAATCCCCGCTGAGGTGGGCAGACGCCTGCAGCAGGAAGCTGGCCTTGAAGAAGGCAAAAGACTCATTTCCAATGAGTTATTGGTGCGATTTGACAGACTTGGCAGCATAGAAGATGCGGTTACCCGCAAGCTATCATCTCCCGGCCTCAAACTGACCAATCAGCTTGACAAAGTCCTGACACATTCCATTTGGGGATATGTGATCTTTGTGGGGCTGCTGTTCCTGATTTTTCAGGCCTTGTTTAGCTGGGCAAGTTATCCGATGGATGCCATAGATGCGGGCTTTGGCGCGCTCAATGGTTGGCTGGAACAGGTTCTTCCCGAACATTGGACGACCGATTTGCTGACCAACGGCATCCTTGCCGGGCTCGGGGGCATCGTCATTTTTGTTCCACAAATTGCCTTTCTCTTTTTCTTCATTTCTCTTTTGGAGGAAAGCGGCTATATGTCCCGGGTCGTCTTTTTGATGGACCGCATCATGCGGCCTTTTGGCCTCAGCGGCAAATCCGTCATCCCGCTGATTGGCGGCATGGCATGCGCCATTCCATCCATCATGATGTCCCGCAATATTTCCTCCAAACAGGAGCGGCTGATTACCATCCTGGTGACGCCGCTGATGAGTTGCTCGGCAAGGATTCCGGTCTATGTTCTCCTGATTGCCCTTTTTGTGCCAGATTATAGCGTTTTGGGCATATTCAATCTGCAGGGAGTTGTCATGATGGGCTTTTATCTTTTGGGCTTTGTAGCCGCCCTGGTCTTTGCTCTGCTGTTTAAATACATCCTGAAATACAGAAACCCTTCCGTCTTCGTCACCGAGCTACCGATCTACCGCAAACCGCGCTGGGAAAGTGTGGGGCTGATGATTTACCAAAAATCCCGAACTTTTGTGGTGGAAGCAGGAAAAGTAATCCTGTTGATTTCCATTGTCTTGTGGTTTTTAGCTTCCTATGGTCCCTCCTCCAGGATGCAACAGATAGAGGAAAAATACGCCCAGGTACTGGAAACGCCTTTCTCAGATGAAGCCCTACAAGATAGCCTCATGCAGGCCTATGAAGCCGAAAAGCTTCAAAACAGCTATGCCGGCCATGTCGGCAAATTTATCGAACCGGCCATCCGGCCTCTGGGTTTTGACTGGAAGATAGGCATCAGCCTATTGACCTCCTTCGCGGCACGCGAAGTCTTTGTGGGGACCATGGCCACGATTTATAGCGTGGGAGAGGGCGAGGCCAATATGGACTCCCTGCTCGAACGCCTGCGCGAAGAGCGCGATCCCCGCACCGGCAAGCCGGTTTACGGCACAGCCACAGCGATCTCGCTGCTGGTCTTCTTCGCCTTTGCCATGCAGTGCATGAGCACCCTGGCTGTCACCTGGCGTGAGACAGGCGGCTGGAAATGGCCCCTGGTCATGGTGGGATATTTGACGGCTTTGGCCTATTTGGCTTCGCTGGTGGTGTATCAGGTGTTGGTGTGAGCCCCTTTAATAATGCCATTTATCGGCGCCATCTGCGGGCTGATTTTTCAGGAATATATTGAATCCGATAAATCGTCTGGCGATTTGGGGAAGCTGGTGTTCGATTTGTCTGGGCTATAATCCTTTCATCCCTTCGGGATTTGGGGTGTTCGATTTGCCTGAAACTTTAATCCTTTCATCCCTTCGGGATTCGGGTGTTCGATTTGTCTGGGGTCATTATCCTGTCATCCCTTGGTTTTGTAAAAAATCTGTTTTCTTCAATCCCGAAGGGATGTTATGATTATAGCAATAATCCACCAATACCTACAAAACCCCGAAGGGGTGGCATGATTATAAGAATAAATCGAATCCCATAAATCGCCCAAGGCGATTTGGAATAGCTGGTCAGGATTAGGAAATCCTGACCAGCGGGGTTCGTGCTTTCCGTGAGCATGCTTGATCAGCACCCAGACTTACAAAAAACGAAGAACCAAAAACGAAAAACGTCTTTACTCCACCAAAGCCCCCTTAATCTCCTGCAACTTCAGCAGCGCCTCCACCGGCGTCATCCGGTCAATATCAACTCCGGCGAGGATTTCCCGGATCTTCAGCGTATCTGAATCTTTCAACTCAAACATATTGAGTTGGAGGGAGGTCTTGGTTTCGGCAAATTTGACGCGCTTAGCAGCTTCTCCATCATTCACTTTGTTGGCTTCAAAGTGGACGAGTAGCTCTTTGGCGCGGGAGACGACGCTGGCGGGCATGCCTGCCATGGCGGCTACGTTGATGCCGAAGCTGTGCTCGGAGCCACCGGGTTTGAGGGTGCGGAGGAAAAGGATTTTTCCGTCGATCTCCTTGACAGAAACATTGTAATTTTTGACGCGGTCGAGTCGGTTTTCGAGCTCGTTGAGCTCGTGGTAGTGGGTGGCAAAAAGCGTTTTTGCCTTGCCGCCCTTCACGCCGTGAAGGTACTCCACCAGCGCCCAGGCGATGGAAACGCCATCGTAAGTGGAGGTTCCCCGCCCGATCTCATCGAGCAGGACGAGGCTGCGATCGGTCGCATTGTTGGCGATCTGCGCCGTTTCGTTCATCTCCACCATGAAGGTGGACTCCCCGGTAGAGATATTGTCGGAAGCGCCGACCCGCGTAAATACCTTATCCACCGCGCCCAGCGTGACCTGCTCTGCCGGCACAAAGCTGCCCATCTGGGCCATCAGCACGATCAGCGCCGTTTGGCGCAGGAGCGCAGATTTGCCGGCCATATTGGGGCCGGTGATGATGATGATCTGCTGGAGTTTGTTGTCCAGGAAAATATCATTGGGCACATAGGGGCTTTCCGGCGGCAAGGTTTTTTCAATCACCGGATGGCGGCCTGCCCGTATGTCAATGGCATGGCCATTGTTCATTTCCGGCTTGGTGTAGTTGTTTTGTTGCGCTACCAGCGCAAAGCTGGTCAGCATGTCCAGCTCAGCTACCAGCTGGGCATTGTGCTGAATGGTCCCCACAAAGCCTTGCATGGCTTGCAAAAACTCCTGATAGAGTTCATTTTCTATCGAAAGAATCCGCTCCTGGGCATTCAGAATTTTATCTTCATAAATTTTGAGTTCTTCGGTGATGTAACGCTCGGCATTGGTGAGGGTTTGCTTGCGGATCCAATCCTCAGGGGCTTTGTCCTTATGGGCATTGGTCACTTCGAGATAATAGCCAAAAACCTTGTTGAAGCCGATTTTGAGGGAACTGATGCCCGTGCGCTGTATCTCTCTTTGCTGCATTTTGAGCAAATAATCCTTTCCGCTTTTGCGCAATCCCCGCAACTCATCGAGTTCTTCGGAAACGCCATTTCGAATGACATTTCCGTCATTGATGTTGGCGCTGACTTCGTCCAGCAGGAAGCGAAAAAGCACTTCCAGTGCCGGGGTGACGTCTTCAAAGGCATCCGCCTTTTTGTTCAGCTCTTTGGCGTGAAAGGCGCGAAGCGTCTCCTTGATCGGGGCCAAAAGCCCCAGGGAATCTCGCAATAAACTCGCTTCGCGAGGGCTGAGGCGCTGCGTAGCGAGCTTGGAGGCGAGTCGCTCCAGGTCACCCAACTGCTTGAGTTGGCCGCACATCACATGGAGGTACTGAGGGGTTTTGATAAAAGTCTCTGTGATGTCTAGCCGATGCCGGATGGCATTGATGTCTTTGAGCGGCAGCAGCAGCGCCCTGCGCAGCATACGGGCACCCATGGGGGTGAGGGTATGGTCGAGGATATCGACGAGGGCCGTGCCATCGGGATGCAGGGGCTGGATCAGCTCCAGGTTGCGGACGGTAAACTGGTCCAGCCAGACAAAGCTGGAATCGTCAAAACGATAAATGCGGGAGATATGGCTGAGATTGCGCTGGTGGTTTTCCTCCAGATAATAGAGGATAGCGCCGGCAGCGATGGTGCCGAAGGTCTCTTTTTCCAGACCAAAGCCTTTGAGAGAAGTCGTACCAAAATGCTTGAGCAATTTTTCATTGCAGTAGTCGAACTGGAAAACCCATTCGTCTATGCGGGAAATGTAAAATTTATCCCCAAAATCATCCTTAAAGCGCCTCAGGTCATTTTTACATACCAAAATTTCTGTGGGAGAAAGGGTATTGAGTATTTTATCTACATAGGAAATGCTGCCTGAAAAGCAGAAAAAATCACCGGTAGACACCTCTACAAAAGCCACGCCCATTTCTTTATTGGAACCATAAAACAGGGATGCGAGGTAGTTGTGTTTGTGGGTTTCGAGGACTTTGTCATTGAAGGTAACCCCGGGCGTCACCAGCTCCGTCACGCCGCGTTTGACCACGCCCTGGGCTTGTTTGGGATCTTCGAGTTGGTCACAGACGGCGACACGTTTGCCGGCACGGACCAGCTTAGGTAAGTAGGTATCCAGAGAATGGTGCGGAAAGCCTGCCAATTCCAGTTTGGAACCGCCATTGTTTCGATTGGTCAATACGATGCCCAATATTTTGGCTGCCACGATGGCATCATCTCCAAAGGTCTCATAAAAATCCCCTACCCGAAACAACAATATCGTTCCGGGATATTTAGCCTTGAGGGCATTAAACTGCTTCATCATGGGGGTTACTTTCCCCGCTTTCTTCGTTTTTGTTCCAGCCACTTGTATCTTTTTTTTTGCTAAAATATAGGCTATTACCAGCTATCACTACAAGGCAATTGAAAATGGAAAATTGACAATTGACAATTCAAACCAGATCGCTCATTGTCCATTGTCCATTGTCCATTGTCCATTGTCCCTCGTCCCTCGTCCCTCGTCAGTATCACCTACCCTAAATACTAAAGTATTCCTTTAATACAACAAATTTTCCAATATCGAAGGTAGGCATGAATAAAGGGCGATTCCAAAGGATTTTTCCACAGCTATGGAAAAGCTTTTCAATACATGGCTAAAATTTCTACTTTTGCCTTCCCGCCTATGGTAGTACAGCATGCAGTCGGCAGTAAGCAGTGTGTATTATACTATTTTCCTTTTTATGCAAAAGCTTTTTTTCTTTCTGGCAAGCCTCTTTGCCATGAATGCTTCATACGCTCAATTTTCGCCCTGGTACGAAGGCAGTCGCTGCCTTTATCATCAGGCAGAAGGCAACTGTGCCGCCTTTGGCGGCAAGCTTTTCGTTTTCAACGGATTTACCAATCCCGAATACGACCCGGCCTGCAGCCTGGGAGATGGGCAATGTATCTCTGATACGCTTGCATTTTTTGATCCGCAAAGTGGCCCTGGCGATAGCCTCGGTCGCCCGCTGGGCAGTTGGCAGCAATTTGTGCAAATGCCCTTGCCTGTCACCCATGTAGACGTGTCTGTGGTAGATGCAGAAATCTGGCTGGTAGGTGGATTTATGGGAGATCATGGCGGGCAGGCCACCAACAAGGTACAGATTTACAATCCCGCCATGAATCAATGGCGCTACGGCCCTGACTTACCGGTAGCTCATGCTTCCGGCACCACGGCCCAACTGGGCCGAAAAGTCTATGTCACCCACGGTTCCAATCACCGTGGCGGTATCAATGAAAGACATTTTGTCTTTGACCTCGATCATCCAGCCTTAGGCTGGAAAGACCTCCGCCCTCCCCCCCTTTCGCTCAACCATGTAGGCGTGGCGGTGATGCGGGGCAAGATCTACACCGTCGGTGGGCAAAAATGCCACGATTGCTTTCCTTCCTTTCACCAATCGAGCCTCATGGAGTACGATCCGGAAAAGGATCGTTGGTCCTATCTGGACTCTATGCCCCAAAACCGCTCGCATATCGAGCCCAGCGTCTTTGCCATGGATGGCAAGCTCTATGTAGGCGGCGGCAATTCCGACCAGGGATTTAAACGCGATATCATCGAGTATGATCCCGACAGCCGCCAATGGCGGCAGGTATATTATTTCCCCTCGCCTGATGGCGGGCAGTTTACCAGCTATTGGGCACCTTCAGTCAAGCCGATCGGCGATCAGCTGATCTTCGCCCATGGCGGTTTGAATGACTATACCGCTCCACGGGATCAGACTTTTTTGCTGCCGATACAGCGCCAAAGGCGCCATGAGTTGGTCTTTTCCAAAGACAGCCTCTTTTTCCGTTTGCCCGTCGATACGGTGGTTTCGGCGGAGATATTGCTTTGGACTTATAGCGGTGAAACCGCTTATGATTTTGAGCTGGGCAATGCGCCAGCCTGGCTGGCGCAGGTCAATGGGAGGATGTCTCTTCGCCCTTCGGGCGATGAGGTGGGATTTAGCATCCGGACGGACAGCATGGCTGCGGGAGTTTATTATTATGAACTGCAGGCAGTGGATGCTGACACCATGTTACCTGCATTTAGTCCAGCCAGTATGATCCTTGTTTTGGAGGTCAAAAAGAGCCCCAATGTGGGCCTGGAAGCCCTGGCAGCTACAGATTGGCATATAGAAATTCCCCACTTGCAGCAGGGGTTTCACTTTTTCACAGAGACTTCAAGCCCTGCATTCATGCAATGGAAAATAATTGATATGAAGGGGAATAGCATTTTTGAAGGAAGCAAATATGTGGCATCCAGCGGCAGGCATAAGCTGGGAAATAATATGCATAATATGCCTCCTGGAATGTATTTACTCTGGGTAAGAAGGAATGAAAAGGAAGTGTTGGTAAAGAAATTTCTACGGTAAAATTTCCTACTTTCGCCCCCAAAACAACTCCCCATGCGAAAACTCCGGGTCGAAGAAATGGACCGCCTCAGCCTTGAGGACTTCAAATCTGCCACAAAAAACGAGCTGATCATTGTTTTGGATGATGTGCGCAGCATGCACAATGTAGGCTCTATCCTGCGTACTGCTGATGCTTTTCTGGTGAAAAGGGTGCTGCTGTGCGGCATCACGCCGCGGCCACCGCATCGCGAGATCCGCAAGACGGCTATCGGGGCTGAGGAAAGCGTGGACTGGCGTCATGAAGCTTCAGCTTTGGAGGCGGCGAGCAAGCTGAAAGCGGAGGGCTACCAGCTCCTGGCGGTTGAGCAGGCGGAAGGCAGCGTTTCGCTGCAGGATTTTTTACCCAGTGTTGAAGAGAAATACGCCCTCATCGTAGGGCATGAGATAGATGGAGTAAAGCAAGAGATCATTGATCTTTGTGATGCATGCCTGGAGATCCCTCAGTTTGGCACCAAACATAGCCTGAATGTATCTGTGGCAACAGGAATTGCCATGTACCAACTAACATTTCGAGGCAAGCATAGTTAAGGATTTTATGTTTCACATACTTAATTTTATCTAATTTCATGGCAATTCAAATAGGACAAAAAGCGCCTGATTTTCATTTGGTATCTTCCGACAAAGCGGAAGTAAAACTGGAACAGTACAAAGGCAAGAATCTCTTGCTGTTGTTTTTCCCCTTCGCATTCACAGGCGTATGCACAGCAGAACTTTGCTCAACACGCGATAATATCGGTGTTTATGAAGGCGCAAATGCAGAAGTTTTAGCGGTTTCTGTGGATGCACCAGCCACCCTCAAGGTTTTTAAGGAACATCATAACTTCAATTTCACCCTGGCTTCTGACTTCAATAAAGAAGCTTCTCCGGCATACGGATCTTTTTATGATGTCTTTGCATTGGGATTAAAAGGCGTTTCCAAGCGATCTGCTTTTGTGATCGACAAAGAAGGGATCATCCGCTATGCGGAGGTTTTGGATAATGCGGGCGAACAGCCCAACTTCGAAGCCATACAGCAAACATTGGCTTCATTGAATTAAACCCACTACGTATTTATTGGTATAACCTCGTAAGATTTTTCCTTGCGAGGTCTTTTTTTGGATAAAAATTCGAAAATCAAACTATTTCAATCCTGCACTTTCATGGAGTATAATCATTCTATATTGGTTAAATAACCCTTAAGCAGGAATATCCTTTCAACAAAAGCCCCAATTTCATTAAAAAACAGAATTAAACGAAATGTGAAAGGATTCCCATCTTATTGTATTGGATTTAGCTTCAATTGGTCATAGAATTGTATTCATAAGTAATTGTTAACGGTAAACATTTTTTTCTCTCATTCAATGTAGGTAGGGCCTTCCAGGTAGAAGGCTTTTTTATTCAACACAAGACGATCTTTTGCCACGAAACTGGCAACTCACCTTTACTCACTCTCTGTATTTTATTGGTCCCCTATTATGGATTCCCACAGCATTTATGCAAATAAATAGCTGATAAGAGGAATATTCAATTCTGCATCTATTATGAAAAATTTGCTCCTGGGAGTGGTATGCACGCTTTTTTCTGTAGTTTCATCTGCTCAAACGTTTCAACAAGCACCCATTTTTGGTGGACAATCGGTCCAGCAACTTTACCATCAAGCCATCCAAAATCAGATCCAGCAAGGCCAATTTGAAGGCTTTCATTGCGGAAATGATTACAACAATTCGGCTTTGATTCCAGCCTCTTCTCCCTGTTTTGAAGTAACGAAAGGCTATGGCAGCATTTGCTGGAATCCCAGCTCCGGAGGTGCCAATAATATCGATCCGGCCTGTAGCATTGCACCTTTATCTTTTCCCACTACCAATGGGGGAAAATACCAGGTGCCCATTCGCATCACGATATTCGAAGACAGCAACTGGATAGGGGCAAATTATCTCAATGGCACGGGCTTCCAGCAGCTTTCCGATCCTGCTATTGACCAGAAACTGGCCGCCATCAATGCTTTGTATGGCAATGCTCAGATACAATTTTATGAGTGTCGCGCAAGAAACAGGGTACAAAATGCCGATATGTTTGATTTTTACCAGAACAATGATCCCAATACAGGCGAAAATGACGGCACAGGGGACCTGAATCAAACCGCGATGTTTGATCAGCAAAATGTGATCAATATTTACTTCGTTGGCGGCATCGAAGGCGATCATGATTGCTGCGGCACGATGGGCTTTGCGCCCTACCCTCCCAGTAGGGATTTCATCATCATGCGCTATGGTACAGCTGTAGGCGGTACTACCTTTGAACATGAACTGGGTCATTATTTTGGTCTTCACCATACCCATAAGGCAGGACCGAGCCTCTCTACCGGAGATGTCTATGGTTTCCCAGATGGTAATCTTTACAATTGTGATTGTAAGACTAGCGGAGATGGCATATGCGATACCTGGCCAGATCCGAATTTTTCGTATCAGTGCGGCTCCAATTGCTGGGGCCTGGACGCCTACTGCTTCATTTCGGATGTATATCCGCGTTGTGAGTTTGACTCCGCAGGCTTTGCCTGCGTGTCCGGCGCCAACAATGCCCCTGCCACAGCCCTTCCCCTCAACCCCAACCATGGGGTGAATAGTGGCAATGGAATGAGCACCATTTTGAATGAAAATGTGATGACCTACAACCTCTACAATGGCTGTCGTCAGGCTTTTTCTCCCTGTCAATACAAAAAAATTAACGACGTCTTACTTAACTGCCGAAGCTACCTATGCTATAGCGGGCCTGAGCGCTACTTCAGCAGCCAGGCTCCCGGCGATCCCCATTCTCCTCATCAGGAGATCTGCGTAGGCGATCCGGCACCGACTTTCATCGCCACTTTTCCCGGCAGTAATTCCGCCTCTTTTAACTGGTATGCAGAAGAAAATAGCAGCCAGGCTCTTGTTTTGGGCAGCACTACATTTACCCCCGCACTTGGCAGCGGACCGGGACAACTGAACAATATGTTGCCAGGCACCTACTATTTCTACCTCCAGGGTGTCAATAGTTACAATGATTGCAAAATGCGGGTGGAAGTAGTGGTAAATCCTTCTGCGGGTCCTGCAAGCAGCACTGCGGGTATGGATTCTCTTTCTCTTTGTGGCCAAAGCACTTTGCTCCTCCAGGCCCATGCGGCTCAACTTTATCCCAACGAAATCGTGGGTTGGTGGATCAGCAATTCTCCTTTGAGCTTTACCGATCAAAATGATTTGGATATTCAGCTTGCCAATGTCAGCCTGGGAGGCAGCATCAATCAAGCCAGCCTGAACCATCTTTTTCCCGCTGCTGTCAATAAAAAGGAATTGAGCCTTTCCATTGATTGCAGCCAACTCACTGCTAATCACCAGTATTATGCTACGCCTCTTGTCTCCAAAGACAATGTCGCTCCACCGAGTGGATTCACAGCCGGGCCTCAAAGCCTGAATGATTATAACAATGGAAATCCAGGCGTAACGGAAATCATCATTCCAGCCTTCCAACTTCCTTCAAATGCCCTTTTGGAACAAGTCTGCATCGACCTGGTGCATCCCGTCACCAATGATCTGGTGATAGACCTTATCGCTCCAGATGGGACAGTGATACCCATGGTAACCTTCTTGCCATTCACCTATCCAAGAGGTGATTTCGATGCTTGCCTGGTGGATGATGGTACGGGTGCCAGCACCTTTTTGGGGTGTAATGGCAATACTTCAGAAGCCTGTTTTGTAGGTTCAATAGAAAGCGTAACGCCCTTTTCCGCCTACCAGGGGAATCCCAATGGGGATTGGACGCTGCGCATCACAGACCAAAATAATGCAGGATTTGGCGGCAGCCTGACCCATGCCGAGTTGATTTTTGATCAATCTCCTGTGGCATTGATTTTTCCCGATGTGGAACTATCGGACTGTACCATCGGCGAGCCGGTGAAGTTTAGCTGCAATTGTGGCAACAACAATGGCGGAAATGTAAGCAACCTTATCGCCACACATCCTCAGGATAGCGCCCTGGGATATAGCCAGTTGAAACTGGCCTGGACTCCTCCTCCGATCCAACCGGATGGTTACCTGATACAATTTAGCGACGACAATGGACAAAGCTGGCATAGTCCACAAACGCATCCCTGGATCAATGAAATTCATTATGACAATGCAGGTGCAGATGTAAATGAGGGCGTAGAAATCGCGGGAGCCGCAGGCATGAACTTGTCCTGTTATGGACTTTATTTATATGATGGAGCCAATGGCAGTGTATATGGTTCTCCTCTTTCCTTAACGGGTATTTTTAGTGATGAAGGAACGGGCTATGGAGCTTTATGGTTTGGGATAAATGCCATGCAAAACCAGGCCGATGGCCTTGCTTTGGTCTATGAGGGAAATGGCGATTGCAATTGCCCGGGATCACAACAAGTGATCGAATTGCTCAGCTATGAAGCTGCATTCAGTTGCCAGAATGGCCCTGCCGCCGGTATGACGACGGCGCTGATCCACACTTCTGAGTCCTCTGCTACGCAGAGCGGCCACTCGCTGCAGCGCAGCGGCTGTGGGAGCGAATGCTCAGACTTCAACTGGACCACACCCCTGCCCCACTCTCGTGGTTCATTGAACAACAATCAATCTGCCTACACCTTAGCAGGCAATCAACAAAGCTATTTTCTCTCTCAACTGACACCATGTACCCATTATACAATCCGCATCTCACCTATTTCCTGTACAACAGGAGCAGGCACATTTGTCTCTTCTCTTAACAGTATGGCCACCTATGGTCCTGATTTGACTTATGTGCTCAATGCACCGACATCCGTATGTGAAGGGACAGGAACAAGCGTTCAACTCAGCCAGTCTCAGGCTGGCTTCAGCTACCAATTACTCAATGGCAACGGTCAGGAGGTAGGTCCTGCTCAACTCAGCGTGGGAGCTGCGCTGACATTTACCATTCCGACATCAGAGCTTCTTCCCACAGCCAGCCCCCATGCTTTCCAGATGGAGGTCAGTAGTTGCACTTGTTCTCAGTTATTACAGAGCAGCGTTCAAATCGCTGTCTCTGCCCTTCCCGATGCCGGCAGCAATAGCAGCCTGAGCATTTGCGATAACGCAAATCCCAGCACCTTATTCGCCCAGCTAGGCGGCACGCCAGAGGCTGGCGGTAGCTGGAGTGGCCCTTCCTCACTGGGAGGTGGGGATCAGGGGATCTACGACCCGGCTAGCGCCCAGGCGGGAACTTATACCTATACCATAGCCGATCCGGGATGCCCGGTTAGCAGTGCTTCTGTCGTTGTTTCAGAGATAGCCGGGCCCAATGCCGGTGTAGATGGGGCATTGGGCATTTGTGAAAATGCTGCTGCAAGCTCTCTTTTCAGTCAGTTGGGCGGAAGCCCACAGGCAGGAGGAATCTGGAGCGGACCCTCTTCCCTGGGCCTGAGCCACCTGGGCAATTATGATCCCGCAACCTGCGACGGGGGGGTGTATACCTATGTGGTGACAGCTGTAGGCTGTCCACCGGACGTATCCCACGTCAATGTCACAGAATCCAGCATCCCTTATACAGGTCTGAACACGACCCTGTATATCTGCGGATCCGCAAGCCCGGTCTATCTCTTCCTGCAATTGGGAGGCGCTCCTGATGCAATGGGCACCTGGACGGGTCCGGCAGCTTTGGGAAATGGATTTATGGGGGCGTATAACCCCGCAATTCATCCAGCTGGGACTTATACATACACTATCACCAATCCGGGCTGTAGCCCTGTCAGTTCTACTGTAGATATTATCTATTTCAATGCTTCCAGCGCGGGTGTCAGCAGCAGCCTGAGTCTGTGTGCACAGGGAGATCCCGTGAATCTATTTCAGGCTCTGGGAGGCTCACCTCATACAGGTGGCAGCTGGACTGGGCCCAATAGCCTCAGCAATGGATATTGGGGCACTTTTGATCCGCAAAACATGCAGGCCGGAAGCTATACCTATAGCCTGACAGCGGGTGGATGTCCACCCTCTACGGCCCAAGTTCATATTTCCCTAACCCCCAATCCTCAGCCTTTGGCTGAGCAAAACTGCAGCAATTGCCAGGAAATACAGCTTTCCTACTGTGACAATTGCCCCAATCCTCCCGATCCTGCTGCCTATATTGATGGCAGTCTGAGCGCAAATGGAAATTACCTTTCAGGCTATGGCCTGCAATGGTATATGGACAATGGAGGTAGCCCGGGAACTGCGCTCAACGGCAGTCCTGCTGTAGACCTTTCCCAGCAACAGACCTACTGGCTTTCACAGGTAGATCCTCTGGCAGGCTGTGAAAGCCAGGCCCGGAAGCTCCATATCCTTCCCCAAAATGCGCCCGATTTGCTGATCAATCATCCAGCCTCCCAGCTTGCGGGCAGCAGCCTGGACCTGGCCACCACGGTCAACGACCTGGCAGGTGTGACCAGCGCTTACCGCTTCTATGAAGCCGATCCGGCTTTGGGCTCGGTAGCGATAGGCAGCTTGCTTGCAAGCAATGGTACACCTCTTTCAAGCCAGCATGCCTGGGTGAATCCCCCTGCCGGGCTGCATACCTATTGGGTAGTAGCTGATAATGACCCGCTTAGCAGCCTTGTCTGCCACGATACCAGCATCATTCTGCTTCACTTTACCCCCTCTGGAAATGTACAAGTCGATATCAGAATTGCCCTGGAGGGCGCAATGGACCATAGCAATGGGTTGATGCGCGATAAACTGCGTACCAAAGGCTATTTGACTGTAGAAGAACCCTATTCTAATTTGGGACTGCCCCATGCAAGCAGTTCTGTGGAGCAAATGAATCCTCTTCTTTTGGACCAAAGCGGCAATAACGCCATCGTAGACTGGGTCATCCTGGAATTGCGAGCTGGCAATGATTCGACACAGGTAGTGGCTACACGCGCAGCCTTATTGCAGCGGGATGGAGATGTAGTGGATACTGACGGGCAGTCGCCTGTCGCTTTTGGCGGCATCACAGCAGGAAATTATTTCCTCAGCATCAAACACCGCAATCACCTGGGTGTGATGAGTGCCCATGCCCTGCCATGGGGAAGCAGCCCACAATGGATCGATATAAGCGACCCCAACTTTCCGCTGCTGGGCGTGCTCGCCTCCAAAGTAGTCAATGGAAAACAGCTGCTTATCTCGGGAGATGCCAGCGGCGACGGACAAACTCAAAATAATGACATCGTTGATTTTTGGAGAAATGAAGTGGGCACTTCGGGCTATATGAGAGCCGATCTCGATATGGACGGAGAAGTCCAAAACAGTGATATGATACAATATTGGCGCCCCAATGTAGGGCGGGGAACTCAGATTCCGGAGTAGGAAGAGGTTTTGGGTTTTGGGTTTCGGGTTTCGGGTTTCGGGTTTTGGGTTTCGGGTTTTGGGTTTTGGGTTTCGGGTTTCGGGTTTCGGGTTTTGGGTTTTGGGTTTCGGGTTTTGGGTTTTGCTCTCACCCAAAGAATTTAGATTACCGTAACAATTGGGAGCATCATCAGGAGGCTGAATAAAATTCAGTTCTCCTGGTATTTTTTTTACTTTTGTGGTATGAAAATCAATGCCAAATGGATTGTGGGTTTGGGGATGCTGGCATTTTGCCTGCAACTGAAGCCATGTCCTCATGGCAATTGTCCGGCAGGCCGCTGCCTGGCAGATGGTCCCAAACCGATGGGTTGGGAGTTATTTTCGGAAGAAAAGAAGGGAGTGGAAGTGTCAGCTGACAGCCTGCTGTCTGTGCCTGCGGATAGCCTGTCTGCGGTAAAACAGCAAGAGAAAAGCCATCAATAAAAATCCTCCTGCAAGTAGCATGTATAGATTTCGGGAGCTATGGACGGAAATAGCTTCCTTTTCCCCTATCAAAACAAAACCCGCCCAATAATAAGGGTGATCCCTTTTGGTAGAAGCCAGGTAAGCCTTGCGGGCTTCCTTCATAGCGACATCTTTAGTTTTGCCCTGCCCCAGGGCTATATAAAAAAACTCCATTATCCTGGTGGTCGCCCGGTCATCCGCCGTCCATAGACTCATGACAACGCTGGGGCAGCCTGCATAGCGAAAAGCCCGCGCCATAGACATGACGCCCTCTCCTTTCAATAACTTCCCCGCACCTGTATTACAGGCGGATAGGACAGCAAGCTCTGCCTGCAGGCTCAGGCTGTATAGCTCATAGGCATGAAGGATGCTGTAAGGGGCACTCTCCTTCTCATTTTCTGGATCCCGGTTGAAGACCAGGCCCGAGTACAAAGGATTTTGATCATTGATAAAGCCGTGCATGGCAAAGTGAAGGACAGAATAGCCCGCGGCTTCGGAAAGAAAACGCTTTTTGGTAGCCTGCCCATTTGTATAAGCCTGCCCGTCCATTTGATCAGAAATGAGCTGAAGCTCCTGTTCATTGTAGACCAGGGGCGGCCAATCCTCGGGAGAATTTCCCCTTTGATAAGATGGAGCAAAACCAATCAGGCCCTTGCCCTTTTTCTTTTTTTGCGATGCATCCCGCTCCAAAAATGCTGCCGCATACTCATAGCGCAATTGGCAGGATGAAAACAGATAGGACAGAGAAGCATAACTCATGCCTGCATCCGGATCAGGCTTTTCTGTCAAAAGTACACCAAAAGGCAGATAGCCCAACATCCCATCCGGGATAATGAGCAATTCGGATATGTTTCGATTTGCCACAAAAGGCTCCAGCAGCAATTGGAACAGCTTATAGGACTGCTGGGTAAATGCTTGAAAATTAGGCCCAATAGCCTTGAGGCTTTGGTCAGGTTGCTGGGTCAGGATGGCCCGAAAGGCTTCTATCTGGTTTATGAAAGCGTCATCTATCGCTTGTGTAAAAACCTGAATGGTATCAGCTGCCAGACAAAAAGCGGTAAGGTCTTTTTCGCCCCAAAAAAATTCAATTACCGCTTTTTCTCCTTCCAAAGATGACATGATCTTTTCGGCATTGACACTATGGTCTTTATATTTCAATTCATAATACTCAGGGTAGTCTTTTTCCAGGGTTTTCATCAAAACCGAAAAAGCCTGCCGTAATTCGAAATGCTTGTTTTGCCAAAAGGAAATCTTGACGCTGTCAGCCTCTTCGGCCCTTTGTTCATCAAAAATCTTCTTCTGATAGAAGGATAATTCCTTTTGAAGCTGGTTCTCCTGCGCCAAAAGATCGGCGCTTATTCCGGCAAATTGCTTGGCATCTGAATCCTGAAGGGCTTCCCTCAGCGAAAGGCCTTTGTTTTTTTCGGCAAAGGAGAAGGCAGCTTTCAGCAGGGCCTGATCGTGATTTTTTTCAAACCTCTTTAAAGCCACATGGATGGCCCCATCATATACGCGATGTGCGACCTCCGCAAATCTTATCTTTGAGCCTTCTGTCCGAATATCAGCCCGAATGCTATCTATCAGAACCATTGCCAGATCAAAGCTTTGGGCTGACAAATTAAGCCATTTTTGCTCCTTCCCTTCATCATACAATTTCAGGCATAAATCAGCCTTGCCTTGCAAGAGGCTTAGAAATAACACTTTATCATTGACCTCGTCTATGCGTGGCTGGGATGCCAGAGAAGTACTTTCAAAGCTTTCGCTCAACTCTTCGAAAGCCATTTGGTAATATTCAAGTGCTTTGAGTTTTTCCTCCTCTTTGGCATAAAAGCTTGCTAATGAAAGATATACCCGACTGATTTGAATATCCCTTCCCTGGAAGGTTTTTTTGCCCATTGCCAGAGATTTTTCATACCACATTTTAGCCTCCTTCCTTTTTCCCTGGCGCATATATACCCTCCCCATTTCCCGAAGGGCAGCTGTCCTAAATTGTTGATCTGCGGACTCCAGGGCTAGTGCCTTGTTTAAATAATCCATCGCTTTTTCAAAATCTCTCTGTTCAAGGGCGTATTCTGACAGAAAGGAATAAACAGCGAAAAGGAGCCTTACCTCATCCAGGGTCATTTTATTTTGTACTTTTCCCAGGATTTTCATCCATAGTTTTTGAGCATTTTCTTTTTGGCCCAATTTCCAATATACAATCCCTTCATTCATAGAGGTAACCAGGATGGCGGCCTGATCTAATTCGGAATTATGACTGGCCAGGTAGCGGGCACGCCGGAAGTAAGCCAGCGCCTGCTCAAAATCCTCCATCTCCATAAATGTGGAGCCCATGGTATTGTACAGATTTCCTAAATACTGGCTGTCTACCGGGCTCATTTTTTCCATTTGCTCATATACCTCCAGGGTTTTCTGGCTGTAAAAAAGGGAGCGATCAAAGTCCCCGGTCGTACTGTACAAAAATACCAATAGCCCCAAAGTGGTCGGAATGGCTGAATCATCTTTATCCAAATGAAGTTGGGCGCTGTCGAGGGCTGAGAGAAACCAGCTTTCTGCTTCCTGGTATTTCCCACTGTATACATGATTTATTCCTATGACGTCGCAGGCATAGGTAAAATCATCCCATATTTTCAAGGTGAAAAGGTCCTCCCTTGCCCGGTTGAGGAAGAAAATAGAGCTATCTATCTGGTAGGATTGAGAGAGGAAGTTTTCGCCCAAAAGTTGGTAATAATGGGCTTTCCCAGCTGAAGGGCCTTCAATCAAAGAGGCCATCCAGCGGCTATTCACAATTTTTTGATAACAGAGTTGGGGGTCTTTGCTCTCCACCATGCGCACGTATTTAAACAGGCACTCCAGAGCCAGGTTCCAATCACAGTCTGCAATGGCCGCTTTTTCTTTCTCTTCAAGGAGAAATACGGCTTGTTGCTCCTTTCCCTTTCCTTGTAAAGAATCAATATAGGAGACAAAGCTCTTCCAATCCATTGGCTCATCAACCTGAGCCAACAATTCAAGGGGAATTCCCAATAAAAAAATAGAAACCCAAAAGGCAATACCCAGCCTGACACTCCTGCTTTTCATACATAAGCTAAAGTACAAAAAGCCAGTTAATTAACAACCCGTCGGTATGCAAATCCCCATAGAGGCAGGCTCTTGTGTGGGCTCATAGCCTACAAATTTCACTTCTACCATGCTTGCAATATCTCCATCAGAGGTCGCACCCCTCAGGATTAGGTTGTTTCCTTCCACTACGCTTACAGGAACCACCACTGTATCCCAACTCACGGTGGCAGAGCTAAGGTTTTCAGGATTGGAAGACAAAACCACATATACCCAGGGACTGGATACAGTGATGCACCCGGCAACCTTTTCAGTTCCAGGATCAGGTGAGGTGATTTTTTTCACTTTACAGATCGGAGGGGGATTGGTGCCGGAGGTTGCCATAGTTTTTGGAATTAATGTGTTATCGAAAAAAAGAAAATGCTAATAAGTGAATATTTCGTTGAAAATAGATCAATATGCAAAAAAATCAAAAACGCCTTTTCCTGGCATGGATATGCACAAGGAAAAGGCGAATGATTAGGTAATTTCGAATCGGTTTTAGAAAGGCTTTTTTACGGGCTGTTAATTACTTAGTGAGGTAAGGAATCAGTTTTTAAGGGTGAGAGATGAAGTGTATTTAGAAAAAATTTGTTTGAAGGGAAAAAAAGCTGCCCCTTGTTGAAAGCAGCTTTTGCATCAGCACGAGTGAGGATTGTTTTGCTAGTTCAGTTAGCCTATGTTGAGTAAAAAGAACGATTTGTTTTCTTAAGTTTAGCTTCTTGTACGTTTTCAATAATTTAGACGCCCAGTCAAAAAAAATATCAATGAATTTATGTTTATTTTTTTAAGAAAAATCCAAATTGAAGAATAATTCCCTGCTAATCAATCAGTTATAAAATGAAAAAAAACAGACTTAATGACAAAGATATTATTGAAGGGATTCGAAAGGGAGGGCGAAAACAGGAAAAAAGCATCACTATTTTATTTAAAACCTACTTCCATTTGGTGCATGAAGGCAAGGGAAAATTTCATCAGCTTTCTGAAGAAGACTTGCTCACAGCCTATAATGCTTCCATCATTTCCATCAGAAGACATATAGTTGAAGGTAGTTTCAGAGGGGAAAGTAGTCTCTGGACTTTCCTCAACACCATTTTTTTTCGCAAGTGCGTTGATATTATCCGAAAACACACGTCTAACTTATTAGATGGTGTAGATGAACTGCCAGATGAAGAGGATGCAGAACTCAATGTACTCCAAAAAATGACTCTACAGGAAGATTTTGAAAGCCTGCTTCAACTATTAGATCAGCTAGGCTCTCCCTGTAAAGAGATCATTCTTGATTCTGAGTACAGTGGGTATCGTTCGGATGAAATTGCAGAGCGGATAGGATTTGGCAATGCCAAAAGTGTGAATAGCAAAAAATACAGTTGTCTTCAACGCCTTTACAAACTTCTTGAGTCCTAAGCTTTTGAAACCATGAAAGAAGAATTATACATACAAATAAAACGCTATTACCTGCGGGAAATGAGTCAGGAAGAGCAGCAGGCATTTGAAGCCAAAATTGCTTCAGATTCAGCTTTCGCTCAGGAAGTCCGAACTCATGCGCGCATGTACGAAAGCATACAGCAAAAAGGAGATCAACTCCTGGAAGCAAAGCTTCATTCACTCGGCCAGCAGCTTCTTATCGCCCCTTCCACTGCTCAGCTTCGTCCTTTCAGCCAAAGGCGAAATTATTTGATCGCTGTAGCAGCGGCAGTCGTCCTCCTGCTCAGCATGCTCTTTGTGCTTGCGCCGCAGCAGGATTCGCAAAGTTTATTTGCCGAAAATTTCAAGCCCCTTTCGGGCGCCAGAGGAGATGGAGCCCATTTGGGTCCCTTCTTCGATGCCTATGAAAAAGAAGCTTATACAGAAGCCATCAGTATTTTTGAACAAAATATGGCCGACAGCCCGGCCGCCCTTGAACCTATCGTAAACCTATATCTGGGGATGAGCTATCTCAGCCTGGATCAGGCAGAGAATGCCCTGCATGCCTTTGAAAAGGTCAGCCAGGAATCTCCCGCAATCTATGATGATGCCCAATGGAATCTCGCCTTGACTCTGCTCAAGCTGGATCAGCCTGAAGAGGCAAAAAAAATATTGGAAAAAATCGCTGCCGAAGGCCAGAACGAATGGCAAAAGAAAGCCAGCAAGTTACTTGATGAATTATAAGTTGTGGAATTTGGGCGCAAGCCTTCTCTTCTATATAAAAGAAAAGATGCGCCATCCTTTTACACTTTTCCTTGCCCTGACCTCGATTATTGTTAGTTGCCAACAGCCAGCCAGCGCGCCAGTAAGTGAAAACGACCTAAAGCCGACATTCGAAAGAACCACCTTTTCGGAATCCCCACAGCCGAGGGAGGTTGATTCAGTGCCTTTACCTTTAGTTCAGCACTCCTTTTTCCTTAAGTCTTATGACAGCCTTAAGATGGACATCAGGCGTCGCAGGATCGAGTTTGCTCAACGCTACACAGTAGCAAAGAGTGACTCGGCCCGCACAGCCATCGTGCATCTTTCCTCTACCTTTTTATTGGAAACGCTTTCCGATCATGTCTTCCCGGCATGGTTTGGGACGAGTTGGGCCTATGAGGGCATCAGCAATGTGCCCGGAGAAGGTGAAATCGCCTGCGGCTATTTTGTCTCTACCACCCTTAGGCATGCTGACTTCAAGCTGAATCGCTACAAACTGGCGCAAGCCTATTCCCACCGCATCGCGGAGGTTCTGGGAGATCGCCTCCAGCGATTTACAGCGCTGGAGAAACTGCTCAGCTATGTGAGTAAGCAGCCGGATGACCTCTACGTAGTAGGGCTGGACAATCATGTGGGATTTATTGAAAAAAGAGCCGGAAATATATTTTTCACCCATTCCTCCTATTGGAATCCCGCTAAAGTGATCCGGGAGGAAGCTGCAGGTTCCTCTATTTTGTATCATTCACAAGTCTATATTCTCTCCCACATACTGACCAATGAGAAGCTGATCCAGCAGTGGTTGAAGGGAGAGCAGATTGAAAATCCGTGAGGATTAGTGAAAAAACCCTTTTCAAAAGATCATCCGGCTTTTTACATAAGCAAAGTTGAGGCTACCTTTGCGCCGTGGAAAAACACATTTTCATCGCATCGGATATGCACTTTGGAGTGCCGGATCATGCCAGCAGCCTGGCGCGCGAAAAGCGCTTTGTGCAGTGGCTGGAGGAGATCGCGCCTCGCTGCGAGCGCCTGATACTGCTGGGGGATATATTCGATTTTTGGTTCGAATACCGGCATGTGCAGCCGCGCGGCTATGTGCGCCTGCTCGGCAAGCTGGCCGAGCTGAGTGATCGGGGCATCCCGATCGAGCTATTTACCGGCAACCACGATATGTGGTATCACGATTTTTTTCCCCAGGAAATAGGAGCTAAAATACACCGCAAACCGGTCCTTCGGACCTATTTTGGCAAGACCTACTACCTCGCCCATGGCGACGGACTGGGGCCGGGAGATCACGGCTACAAATTTATCAAGCGCGTCTTCAGCAGTCGCATCAGTCAATGGCTGTTCGCCCGTCTGCATCCCAATTTCGGCATCGGCATCGCCAATTTTTTTTCCCAAAAAAGCCGCATCGCCAAAAAAGACCTGGATAATGTGTTTCATGGTGAAAAGGAATTTCTCCTCATCCACGCCCGCGAGATGCTGCGCCAGCAGCCAGAGATAGACCATTTTGTCTTTGGGCATCGCCATCATTTGAAGAAAATTCCGCTTGCAGAAGGCAAGTCGGTTTTCTATTTGGGCGATTGGATAACGTATTTTAGCTACCTGGAGATTGGGCCGGATGGAGGGGAATTGAAGAGATTGACGAATGATGAACAAGGATTTTAGAAATAGTGACCTCAAAAATCAAAAATCCTTGTTCGATATTCTTAAAATCAAAAACCCGCCACTTCTCAGTGACGGGTCTCCAGTCCTTGAACCGTTGAGTCTAATAAGTATTTGGTTTTTCGGGAATCTAACCTACCAGGCTGTCGTTCAGGGATCTGAAACACAAGGAGCAGGGGCACTTATCTTCTGGAACTGAAAGCGCTTCCGGACTGCTGGGCGGTTTCCTTGGCTGTTTGGAAAGTGCTGGAAGGGCCATGATTCAGACTTGAATCAGGAGATGTCTGCACTGCGCCTCTTACGCCTAGTTTTGCATGCTGCATTTGGTTGAATGTAGATGCATTCAGGTTGAAGAGGTCGTGACCGACAGAACATGTGCCGTAATTATTAAAAGTGCCTGCATTCACGAGGTCTCCGGTTGTTATCAGGCTTGCAGATGCCATATTGGTGGTAATGGCAGCGCGCTGAGCGGAGAAGAAATTCAAATGCGTGCTGGAGGATACATTGTTGATAAAGCGACCGAAATTGCGGATGCCTCTTACTTTGAGTTCCCCAAAGTTGGAAAGCTTGCCCGTAGGACGGATCAGCACCTCACCGTCGGCGGAGGTTACATTCGCGCCGAGAGCGATTTCCATGCTGCCTGCCAGGTCGATCATAAATCCATCATATACCATGCTGCCTTCAATGATGATTCTGTCACCTTCCTCTATCTGGGTGCCTGGGTAAGCGGGATACCAGTTTTTAGGATTGACATACATACGGTCTTCTGATCCGAGGAAGTGGTAGTCTTTAGCAAAGTTTGCCAAAGGCATCAAAGCGATCAAAAAAGTAAGGCTGGCGATGTGGAGAAGGGTTGACGTTTTCATGACTGTTGTGTTAAATAATTTTGGCGATGAAGTTTGTTTGGCTGCGCAACGACTGTGTGTTTGTGTCAATTGCTGTTATGCTCCTCATTTGGCAAATGGCATACCACAATAAAAAGAGATGTTAGATAAATGGGTTATTTAATAATTTTTAATAGTTGTCATTCTTACAATTCCAAATACATGAACTACCCAATTTTCACTCTTTCTGTATTGATGACTATATTTTCACAAAAGTAACTATTGAGCAAATATAATTTACAAGTGACTGAATAACAGCTACTTACACGCACTTATTTTATCCTGGAAAATATTACAGGGAAAAGGAAACTTCTTACTGCTTCCCGGGGGCAAACTCAGACTTCTTCAAGCTCTCCCAAACTTGTGTAGTAGATCACGCCCTTTCTTTCTGTGTATCCCATCTCCTCCAAAGCGTCCAAATAGGAATTGACCTGTTTTAAGTACACATCTTTTTTGTGTCCTGTTTTATAGTCAATCACTACCACTTTATTGTCCAATATATTTACACGGTCGGGGCGTAAGGTCTTCCCGGAGGCCGAGATGATCTCGGCTTCAGCCTTCACCTTCCAGTGAGACTGGAAATAGGGCGCTATCCCCTCAAAGGAAATCACTTCCTTGAGCATCTCTTCAAAGTTGCCCTGCAGGGAAGCAGGTAAAAAGCCTTTCATCACCATGCTGCGCGCGGCTTGGGGCACATCCTCCGGCACAACGATATGTGCCAGGGCCTCATGCAGCAATTCGCCCATCTGGATTTTCTCCTGCCGCTCCAGCATGCTGCTTTTGAGGTAGCGGTTGGAACTGTAGCGGATGTTCACCGCCTGATTCCAGCCGGCAAGGCTGCGCTTCGGGCCCTCCAGCACAGGAAGAGCGGCCTCTTTTGTATGGCCTTTTGGGGGAACGGCTTTGCCGTACATACGGATGTTGCCCTCCGCAGCGGCATCTGCTGCCAGCGGCATGGCATCCAGCACCTGCTGGATCACAGAAGAAGAGCGCTTGAGGTTTTCCTTTTTTTCATCCTCCGGGCAAAAAATATACAGACGCAATTCCGGGCGGGTAAAGGCCACATAGAGCAAATTGAGGTTATCGAGATAACTCAGAAGCGTTTCCCGCTCATAAGCCTGCTCAAAATAGCTATCCTTCAAAGCGCTGCTGTAATTGACCGGCAAAAAGGAAAACCGATTATAAGGCGCCCTGTCGGGCCTCACCCACAGCAGGCTGTTGGCTTTGGGCTCCATGCCCCAATCTGCAAAAGGCAGCATCACCACCGGAAACTCCAGGCCTTTGGCCTTGTGAACCGTCATGACCTCCACCGCCTGGGAGCTGGAACTGGCCGGGATAGCCGGTTTTTCCCTGATCTCTTCCCAATACGCCAGAAAGCCGCTGATGCTCGCTTCGTTTTTGCTGCCATATTCCAGGGCATGATCCAGAAATGCCTGCACATAGGCATTGTGGTCGAGGATATTTTCGAACAGCCTGATGAGGCGTTCCATGCACTCATAGACCGGCTGCTGACGCAGCATAGACAGCCTGCCTCTCAGCTCGCGCGGCAGGGCCGCGCCTTCTTTCCCGACAAAAAGGTCGTCGGGAACCTGGCTTTCCAGGCCCAGCGAAAGCTGCCCGGCAGCCTGCTTCAGTTGATGAAGCAAATGGTAGCCGTAGGCTACCCGGGCGCGGTACATCTTCTCCTCCTCATGGTTCAGGAGGCAGAGCAAAGCGTGCAAAAAGCGCACTTGCGGATGGTTGTTCAGTTTGAGGGACTCGGCAGAGGCCACCAGGATGCCATTTGCCTGCAAATGCTCGGAGATGTCCACGGCTTCGGCATTGGTGCGGACGAGCAGGCAGATGTCTGCCGGGCTGAAGCCTTCCCCGATCATTTCACGGATGCTTTCCAGGCAGCGCTCTTTGGCGCTTTCTTTCCACTTATCCTCCTTGCCGTTGGGCAGCAGTTCTACCTTGACAAGCCCATCCATGGCTTTTTTCGGATTCTGAGCTATCTGCTCATAGGCCGTAGCGATCACAGCCTTGCGGCTTTCGTTGTCGCCAAACTCCTGGAGGAGGAGCTCCACGGCCGTTTCGAAGAAATGGTTGTTGAAGGCTACGACCTGATGCGCTGTGCGGTAGTTGTCCAGCAACAGTTTGTTGGTGACGCCCTGCTTGCGGGCAAGCATTTCTTTCTCCACTTTATAGAGGAGCAGTTCCATATTGCCATTTCGCCAGCGATAAATAGATTGCTTGACATCGCCCACGATCAGGCTGCCGTTGCCGGTACTCAGGGCTTCCAGCACCAGCGGGCGCAGGTTTTCCCACTGCATATCAGAGGTGTCCTGAAATTCGTCGATCAGGTAGTAGCGATAGCGCGTGCCGACCTTTTCATATATAAAAGGAGTATCCTGCTCGGAGACGATCTCGCGCAGCAGGTAATTGGTATCGGAGATAACGAGGCGGTTGTTTTCGAGGCGGTAGTCGATGAGTTTGCTTTGCAAATCGTTCATCACGCCAAAGCTGTAGAGATTTTGGGCCGCGATGCGGGCGCTGTTGTAGCTGGTAAATTGCTGGTTGTAGTATTCAACCATTTGCTCCAGTATGCCATGCAGGCCTTCATCTACGGCTTGCTGGATGGTCGAGGCCAAAGGACTTTTGGCGCTATACCATTCATTTTCTCCTGCTGCTGCCTTTTTTGCCCTTTCTTTTGGTTCAAAATCTTTTTTCTCTGTTACATTGAAAAAGTAGCCTACTGCACCACTTCTTTTATATTTAAAATCATCTGCTGTCAGGTCAAACTGCCCGATGATCCGAATCGCAAGATCTGCCCATTCCTCCATCTGGTTTTCGAACTTCTTTCGAATCTTCCAAAGCTCCTCTTCCAATCCGATCACATCCTCCAACTCTATGCTCACCTTCTCCTCATTGAAGGTCACCAGTTGTTCCTGAAATTGCTCTTTGAAAATTTCCCCCCCCAGCTCCTTGATTTTACTCTCAATGCGCCAGCCTTTGTCCTCCTCCATGCTGCGCTCCACCAGCTTTCGCAATACCTGGGTGAGTTTTTCATGTGTACCAATTTCCCGAAAAGTCTGCTGGGTGATGCGTTCCAAAACGATATCCTGCTTCATATCCACTTCATAGCCCAAAGGCAGGTTCAACTCCTTGGAAAAGGCACGGATCACGCGCTGAAAGAAGCTTTCAATGGTGCTGACAGAAAAATTGGAATAATCGCTCAGGATCAAATTGAGCACGGTACGGGCGCGTTGGGAAATATCGAAATGCAGGCCTTTGCCGGTAAAATACTTTTTCAGCATCTGAAACATATCCAGCTTTTCCAGCTCCTCCCCTTCCAGATATGCCAAAGCCGAAAGCGCCCCAATGATGCGGGCCTTCATCTCTTCTGTGGCTTTATTGGTAAAAGTGATTGCCAGCACGGAGCGAAACTCCGCAGGCTCGCGAATGACAATTTTGAGGTATTCGGATACCAGGGTAAAAGTCTTCCCTGAGCCGGCAGATGATTTGTATTGGGTGAGTGCATTCATTGAAAGCTAAATTACTAAATTGCCTGCTATGGCTCCCACCTTTTCCTCCTTTTGGCGAAATGTCTTTACCCTGATGTCGGGAACCCTCCTGTCTCAGGTATTGCTTTTGGTCTTTACGCCCGTGCTGAGCAGGATTTACCTGCCGGAGGCTTTTGGGGTGATGGGCGCCTATCTGGGCGCTTTGCTGGTCCTCACCGTCATCGCCAATGGCGGCTATGAGATGGCCATCATGCTGCCCAAAGCAGAAGAAGAAGCACATAGGCTGAGTTGGCTCAGTATGTTTATTGGGCTGTTTATCAGCCTGTTGGTGCTGGGGATGAGTTTGCTGGGGGGAAAGGCTTTTTTGCTTTGGATAAAGCTGCCGGAGCTTATCGGCTGGCATCTGATGCTGCCGCTGAGTCTCTTATTGGAATCCATTTACCAGGCCTGTTACCAGGCATTGAACCGCTTTCGCGCCTACCGCCCCCTGGCGGCAAGCCGCCTGATACGGGCCATCGTCCAGATCAGCCTCAGCCTGACGCTGGGCCTGATGGACTACGGTTTCCAGGGCCTGCTTGCAGGCTTGATCGGCGGGCAGTTTGTCGGTGCCGTGATTTTGTTTTTTTTCTATATACAAAAGCCGCTTGCCCGTCAGAGCCTCAGCCCTTTTTCCCTCCCAAAATTGCTTGCCAGTGGCAGGGCCTACCGGGACTTTCCGATCTTCGGCATGCTCAGCAGCGGCCTCAATACCGCCGGCAAACAATTGCCCTATTTTTTTCTGCCCCGCCTTTTTCCTGCTGAAGAGCTGGGAAAAAGCATGTCTGGACATTTTCAGCAAACGCAAAAGCTGCTTTCTCTGCCGATAGGCGTGCTGAGCGTGTCTCTGGGAAGCGTTTTTTATGAACGTGTCAGCAGGGCGAAAGAGGAAGGCGGAAAGGCACTTGCTGACTTGACTAAAAAAACTTTCCGCAGCCTGCTGCTGCTGGGGATCCTGCCATCGGCCGTGGTGATGGCCTTTGGGCCGGAGCTATTCCGTTTTGTGCTGGGGCCAGAGTGGGAGACGGCCGGGCTCTATGCACGCTGGCTTATGCCCTGGTTTTACCTGACTTTTGTGGCGGTGCCCCTCTCCTATCTCGTTGATGTGCAACGAAAACTGGATGTGTATCTGCTGCTCAATGCAGCACTGTTTTTGGGGCAGCTTGCTGCCCTTTTGTGGGGGAGCAGCCATTTGGAAAATGGGGAACTAATTCTTCTCTATGGCGCTGTAAGCGCTATTTTGGTGGGAGTACAAATTGGCTACTTTTATTTTTTAGGCGTGAAATTTGTACATTCGGAATAAATTTTTCAAACCCCTTGGCAAATTATGAGATACAGTACGCTTGCGTGTTTCCTATTCCTTTCCCTCTCTTTCCACCAAAGTTATTCTCAACAAGACAAAACGCTTTATTTCGTGCAACTGGCTACCTACCCCAGCCAGGTTGAAGCGGCCTATTTTGAAGGTATTCAGGACATACTTGAAAGAAAAATAGACAGCAAAGCCTACCGCTACTTCAGCGGTCCTTTTCTTCAAAAATCCCCCGCTGACAGCGTGCAGCAGCTCGCCCAGCAAAAAGGCTACCGCTACGCGGAAGTCATCACCATCAAACAGATGGCTGCCATGGATAGCACCCGCCAGGATTCGCTGGCGGCCCTCGATAGCCAGATGGACCCGATGGAGCGGCTCGGCCTGCGCAAAGTAGATGGCGGCAAAGCCATACGCGTCAGCAATGTCTTTTTTGGCTTTGATTCTTCCTATCTGAATGGCGCTTCCCGCAAAGAACTTGACGAGCTCGCAGCTTTTCTCATGGAAAATCTCAGCTATGTCGTCGAAGTCCGCGCCCATACCGACTCCAGCGGCAACGAATACTACAACATCCTGCTCTCCGAAAGACGGCGCGACGCTGTCATCAACTACCTGCGCAATCAGGGAATCCCCGCCAGCCGCATGGAGCCTCATATCTTTGGGGAAACCAATCCGGTAGCCAACAACAGCCGTGGGGCTGGGCGCACCCTCAACCGGCGGGTGGAGCTTGTTGTGAAGAAAGAAGATTAAGGTGCGAGTCGCACCACCTTCCACAAGCCGCCTTCGCGGCTATACTGAATGCGATCGTGCAATCGGCTGGGTCTTCCCTGCCAGAATTCGACCAGATCGGGTCGGAGGCGGTAGCCGCCCCAGTGGGGCGGACGGGGGATATGCTCAGCCTCGCCGTATTGGGCGAGGTACTGGTTGATGCGCGCATCGAGCGCGCTGCGGTCGGACAGGACGCTGCTCTGGGGCGAAGCCCAGGCGCCGATGCGACTTCCCTTGTCGCGGGACTGGTAGTATTCGTCGGAATCAGCGGCGCTGATTTTTTCCACCGCCCCTTCGATGCGGACCTGTCGCTCCAGCTCCGGCCAGAAAAAAGTGATGGCCGCAAAGGGGTTTTGGGCCAGTTCCTGGCCTTTTTTGCTGTCGTAATTGGTAAACCAGACGAGCCCTTGCTCGTCGTAGCCTTTCAGCAGCACGATGCGCAGGCTGGGCCTGCCGTCTCTGACAGTCGCCAGGCTCATGGCGTTGGGCTCGACGACCTCGGCGCTGACCGCCTGCTCAAACCATTGGTTGAATTGGTGGATGGGGTTGCCGGAAACTTCGTTTTCGCTAAGGCTGCCTTTGGCGTATTGGGTGCGGAGATCGGAGACTTTTTTTCCTAGTTTCATGGGGTATTTTTCAATCATTTTCGCCAAAATTCGAGAAATCATTTTCTTCATCCAATATATAAAGTCATGCCTGCAATAAACATCCGCAAAGCAACCCCCACCGATATGCCCGCCGTTCACCAGCTCATCTACGAACTCGCCGTCTATGAAAAAGAAGGCGATCAGGTAGAAAATACGCCTGAACAGATGGTGAAGGACGGTTTTGGCGAGCGGCCGCTCTTTGAGATTTTTGTGGCCGAGCATGCCGAAGACGGCATAGTGGGCATTGCCATGTTTTACTTTTGCTATTCGAGCTGGAAGGGCAAGCTGTGTTATCTCGATGACCTGGTGGTCACGGAGCGCTACCGCCGCTCAGGCGTCGGGAAGCAGCTCTTTGATGCGCTGGTGGCCTACGCCCTGGCCGGAGATGCACACCAGCTTCGCTGGCATGTGATGGACTGGAATGAACCGGCTATCCGGTTTTATGAGAAGATTGAGGCGGGCCTTGATCCGACCTGGATTACCTGTAGGCTGAGTCGCGGGCAGTTGGAGGGATGGAATGAGTAGATGAGAGGATTAGCAGATTTGAGGATGAAAAATTGTCTTCCATCTGCAAATCTGCTAATCTGCACATCCTCTAATCCTCTCATCCTCCTCACCAATCCGGTCTCCCCGTCTTCTCCCCCGCCTTTGTCGTCTTCCGCAGCTCCTGCATAAAGCGCATCTCATTTTCGCGCATGCGGTCGAGAAGTTGGCGGGCGCGGTCCATATTGAGGGTATCGACGGTGAAGGGGATGGCCTGGTCGTTATTGGCGGGCTGCTGGGCATTCTCAGCAGAGGCATCCTGGGCCTTTTTTTCTTTTTCTTCCTCGCGTTCCTCTTCGCTTTCCTCATCACTCTCGCTTCCCTCCTCCTCTTTCTGCTGATCGCCTTCTTCATCGTTGGACTGATCAGGGCCTTCTTCCTTCATTTCCTCCTGCGGTTTTTCCTGATTTTCCTGCTCTGCTTCCATGATTCGGCGAATCAATTCATAGTTGAATGCCGCATCGAGGTGGAAGGAGTTCATGCGAACCGCTTTCTGAAAGCTTTCCAGTGCTTTGGGGTACTGTTTGTTTTGGGCAAAAATGATCCCTATCTGGTTGTAGGCCAAAGAGGTGGTTTCCTCATCCTCCGCTGAAAGCGATTGATAATAGGCCGCCAGGGCCTTGTCAAGCGAATCCATCGCCATATAACATTGCCCGATATTGAAATAAATTTCATGCGACTGATCGGGAAATTGCGTCAAAACGCTCCTGTATTTTGCCAGGGCTGCCGGGTATTGCTTGTTTTCGAAAAGGGAATGAGCCTCTTCCAGCGGGCCTGAGGTGGTGCTGAGGATGAGGAGAAGAGATATGGTTAGGAGGAATTTCATGGGGAAAGTTAAGACTTTTGGGAAAGGGAGGCCTGAAGGCCTTTTTTTGTGGGCATTAAAAACAGGCTGCCCATCAGGCAGCAGATGCCTATCAGCAAAAATAGCTGATATTGGTTGTTGGCGAGCTGCTCGCGGGAGACCTCCAGCGCTGCTGGCCTGAGCATGCGTATCTCCTGCGCCAAAGCGCGCAGGTTTTGGGACGGCCCGTCGAGCCGGTAATAGGTCGCATCAAACTCATCCGCCAGCTCCCTGAGCTGGTCATCTGTCAGCCGTGAAACGGCTGGGAGGCCCTCTTCTGTCTCCTTAAAGCCTTGCGGCTTTCCGTCCACATAGGCGGGCACTTGCCCGCCGGCATAGGTGCCCACCCCTACGGGGAAGACTTTCACGCCCTGCCTGCGGAGGCGTTCGATGACCGAAGAAAAGGTGCCTCCGTGGTCTTCGCCATCGGATAGCAGGACGACCACCCGCCCGGCTGCGCCGGGAGGTGTTTCAACGCTTAAAAAGCGTTCAAGAGCCATTTGCAAGGCGGGCCGCAATTGCGTCCCTTGCTGTGCAAATTGTGCGGGATCTGCCAGGTCCAGAAAAAGATTAACAGCCTGTCTGTCCTGCGTTAAGGGGCATTGGATAAAAGGATAATCCGCAAAAACAATGAGGCCGATTTTATCGCCATGAAGCTCATCTACCAGCGCTTTCAGCTCCCTTTTGGCCTTTTGCAGGCGGGAAGGACGGATGTCTTCGGTATGCATGCTGGCCGAGACATCCAGCAGGATATACACCTCATGCGCCAGGCTTTCCACCTCTCGTATCTCTTCTGAGCGATAAGGCCCCATGAGGGCAAACATCAGGCAGGCCACACCTCCGAGCCGCAAAGCGGCTTTCAGCAAAGGAAAGCTCCAGCGGTATTGAGTCGGCTCAAACCAATTGCCTGTCGCTTTTTTCGCACGCCGGTAAATGAGGATCAGGATCGCTCCCAAAACGGGGACGGCCAGCCAGATGAATGCGTATGAGGTGTAGATAAAATCCATGTTGCTTATCTTCTCGGATCAAGTACGTCTCTTAAGCGTTCGCCGACAAGGTTAAAAGACAAAACTGTCAAAAATATAGCCAAACCGGGAAATACGGTAAGCCACCAGGCTTCGAAGTGTGCGCTGCCCATGCGCAGCAGTTTGCCCCAGCTGAGGCTTTCGGGGTCAACCCCGATGTTGAGGAATGAGAGGCTGGACTCGGCGATGATAGCGCCTGCTATGCCGAAGGAAATCGCTACCAGCGCGGGCGTCAGCCCGTTGGGCAGGGCATGGCGAAAGAGCGTCCTACGCTCTGAGAAGCCCAACGATCGCGCCGCCTCGATAAAATCGAGGTTGACGTTGCGGAGCATCTCCGCCCGCACCAGGCGGGCGATGCCCGACCAGCCTGTCAGGCCGATGATCAGGATGATAAACCAGATGCTTCCCTTGAATACCATGGAAAAGGATATCACCAGCAAAATTACCGGCAAAGCCCGCAATATCTCTATCAGCCGCGTCACCAGGCTGTCTATAAGTACCGGTACTTTTTTCGCAAAAAAGGAAAATCTCTTCAACAGCCGACTCAGCAAAAGGGTAAGGCCAATGATGCCCACGCCTATCAACAGGCTGATAGTCAGCTGCCCCAGCAAATGCAGAAAACTTTCTGCTCCGGCATCTTCCAGCGTATAGCGCCGGACATACATGCCATAAAACCAGGCAAAGAAAATGCCCACAGGCAAGGCCAGCAGGCTGGCGCGGGATGCCTGCAATCGCTGATCGCCAAAGTAGCCTGACAAGGCTCCCAGAACAATGCCGATCAGGGCTGCGATGGCAATCGAGATGATGCCCACCATCAATGAGATGCGGCTGCTGTGAATAAGTGCCGCCAGCACATCATGCCCATTGCGGGTGGTCCCCAGCCAATGGCGAAATCTGGCGGGTAAAACTTGCTTTTCGCCCCCTATCACCAGCTTCTGTGCCTGTCCCGGCGCGATAAAGCCCTGGTTGTCGCTGTCCATGAATTTATCGCTATATGCGATAATTGGCCAAAGCGCTGATTCCAGCGGCAGCTTGCGCCAGTCTGCTACGCGCTTGTAAGCGATGCTTTGCTTTTTGCCGGAAGGCAGGAGGATGCTGTCAATTTTATTGGGCGTAAAAATGGGATAATGCGCCTCGCCGTTATAGCGGCAGTAGATCGGTTTTTCATTTGCCAAAACATCCGCAAAAATGGCCAGAAAGCCCAGAAAGCCCAGGAAGATGAGAGCAGCAGTTGCTGTCCGGCTCTTTCGGAAGTGCTTCCAGTTGCTTTGAGGGGGTATGGTGGATGTTGAAGACAAGTTTTTTTGATTTGTTGGAGAGATGCTGTTATGGGAAGACTTGACGCTGAATTTGACGCTGATCTACCCTGATTATTATGATAAGATTATGTTTGAGCTGCATATCATATTCCAGATTGGTGGGAGAAAAATTCTTACCATAAAAAATTATAAGTAAAAGACCAAAAATAAATGGATCCAGTTTTTGTTTCCTGGCTCGCTTAAAAGACTAGACAGGATAACAGGATTCACAAGATTTACAGGAAAAGATCAGGGCTTTCCGATAAAACCATATAGGGCATAGAAGTTCATATAAGGTCACTTGATGAGAAAGCTTATATGAACTTAATGCCCTTATATGGTTCAAATATGCAGCCTTTATCGCTTTATTGAAAAATCCTGTTAATCCTGAAAATCCTGTAATCCTGTCAAAAAACGAAAACATAAATGGAGACATTTATTTATATCCTTTTACTAATAATCAGCGAAAATCAGCGTCCACTCTTCAAATTATCCTTCTTCAATTTTATCCTCGGATCAATCACCACATACAGCAAATCGCTGACAAGGTAGCCCAAAATCGCCAATCCCCCCGTCAGGGTGAAGACGGCCATGATCATGGGAATGTCTTTATCGAAACATGCCTGAAAGATCTCGCGGCCCATGCCGGGGATGCTGAAGATGGTCTCCAGGACCACATTGCCGCCTATCAGGGCGGGCAACACGCCCGCAAAGCGGGTGATCAGCGGCAATGCCGCATTGCGCAGCGCATGGCGCAGCAGGACCACGCGCTCACGCAGGCCTTTGGCCCGGGCAGTACGCACATAATCCTGGCGGATGACCTCCAGCATGCTCGACCGCATGAGGCGACTCGCAAAAGCAATTTGCCCATAGGTATAGGCAATCAGCGGCAGCACCAGACGATTTACATCGCTAAAAAAGGAGGAAAGCAGGCTCTCATCGCCCAGCCTGACCTCATTGAAGGAGGAAGGAAACCAGTCCAATACATCGGGATTGGCAAAGGTGACCAGCAACAGGGTCGCCACCCAAAAACTGGGCAGGGAATCCATCGCAAAGACGATGACGGTCGTGATCCGGTCAAATTTGCTGCCGTGCCAGGCAGCACCCAATATCCCCAAAGGAATGGAAATCAGGTAAGCCAGGAGGATTGAAAAGATGGTAAAAATGAAAGACCAAAAGAACAGATCTCCGATCCTTTGAGAGACCGGAAGCATATTTTTGTAAGAATTGCCAAAATCAAAACGCAGCAAAATACCGCTTATCCATTTGTGGTATTGGTTTTCTGTCCCAAACCATATCAGGCTGGGCACATAGGTTTTCCAGCTTGTTTTTTCTGTGAAAATTTTTCTGTAGTTCTGCTGAACCTGCTGGAAATGAGGGCGCAAAAATTGGAGATGGGCGGCATGTTGATAGAGCGTATCGAGCTGCCCGAAGCGGCTTTCGATTCCTTCCGGCTGAGCGGTGCTCAGCAGGGCATTGACCAGGCTGGAGGAGCTAATGATCGCATCCATGGCGATCTGGCGTCGGTTGGTGTCGAGTTGCAGCGCCTGCTGCTGCAGGCCGCTGTGAGCCAGCTTAAGCTGGAGGAGTGAGCTGTGGTAAGCCTGCACCGCAGGCCAGTTGCCGGAGCGGGCAAGCAATTTGCCCAGTGACTTCCGACGATCCTGATCGTATATCTTATGGAGGGTATCGGGCTCTGCGGCCGAGGCGATGCGAAAATAAAAAACCGGCAGGTGCAGGTTCAGTCTTTCGCGCAGACGCTGGCGATTTTCCTGCTGACTCAGGTAGGACTGCATATCCGAAGGCACGCCCTCATCCTCCGACATATTCATGGCGACAGGATCTATGGGCGAACTCACGCTAATCACAAAAGCCAATAGCGATATGACGAAAAGCGTTGGAATAAATATCAGTATGCGTCTGAGAATATACCTGAACATAAGAATGTTAGTGAATCTCTGTATATTTTCGCAGACAATAAAATTTTCATCTATGTTTCGAAAATCCGTTTACTGCCTGTTTTTTCTATGTTTTTGGTTTACAGCCGGATATGGACAAAAACTGGAAATCAGTTACCAGCACATTCAGTTGGAAGGTGATGTCTGGGAAACAAAAGTTTTCATGCAGGCCCTTGCTGAAGACAGCATGATTATCCGTGCCGTCAATTTCTCTTTTCTTGCGGACAAAAGCTGTGCTAGCTTCCAAAAGCGGAACGCTTTATTTCCGACCTACTGGTCCAAATTTTTGGAGCGGCAGGTGGAAATGGATTCCGTGGATATTCACATTGGCGAAAAATCATTCAATCATCGCTTGCTTTACCTGATCGCCGAGCCGATCGGCTTGCCAGGCACTGAAACGTTGAAAATTCCTGGCTCTCAGGCAGAACCTCTTCAGGTGCTTTCTTTTATCTATAAAGGAACATGCGCAAACGCCATCATGATGGAAGACGAAGCGATGAATCCCATCAACCAGATCGGTGACGAGGATATCAGGCCGGCGGCTTATAACCTGACATATCTTGGCGAAAAATAGCTCCCTGGCTTCGCTTTGGCGAAATCCCTATAAGCGCTTTTGGCTGCTGGCCATAGCGCTGCACGCGCTGTTTTTCGGCTACCAGCTGAGCCAGAGCAATTATTACCTGGCGGATTCCACGGAATACCTGCTCGCAGCAGAAAATCTGCTGGAACATGGCAGCCTCTATTGCGGCGAATGGCCGCCCGAGCGCATAGACTATTTCACCAAAAGACCCCCTCTTTATCCGCTCATCCTGACAATATTTGTCGTCCCCTTTGGGTCGCCCATATTGTTGATTTTGCTGCAAAATCTCCTGGGGCTTTTCAATTTATTTCTCCTGCTCAAGCTGTTGAAAGGCTTTTCCTTTCCCGAGGAAAAATTGACATTTCTCCTTCCCTTTCTGCTGCTCTATCCCGCGCAGATGATCTACGCCAATTTCGTCATGACGGAAATAGGGCTGCAAAGCCTGATCCTGGGGATGCTGTGGTTTTTGTGGAAATATGCCGAAAAACCTGCAGGAAAATACCTGCTGATTTACAGCGGATTGCTGTCATTGGCGATTTTGATGAAGCCTGTGATGTACCTCTTCGCAGCGGTCAATGTGCTGCTGATGGCCTGGTTTTTTCTCCGAAAAAAGCGATCTGCGGGCATGATACCGGCAGCTTTGCTGCCTTGGGTGATCGTGGTCCTGGTCGGAGCCTGGAACCAGCAACGCACGGGCGTTTTCCATTATTCCAGCATACAGCAGATCAACCTGCTTCAGTACAACGCCTATTACAGCCTGGTGAATAGCGAAGGGCTGGAAGCCGCTGAGCAGCAGGTAAATGCGATCACAGATAGCGCGGACAACATGGCATTTTACCCCGAAAGGCATGCTTTCATCCAGGCCTCATCTATAGCCATTCTCAAAAAACATCTGCCGGCTTACTTCAAGCTTCATATCAAGGGCATGTTCAATTTTTTCATTGATCCGGGCAGATTTGATTTGTATAGTTTTTGGGGAATGGAGAAAAGGGAAGGCAAAGGCGAGGGCTTGCTGTATCATTATAGCCAATCGGGCTATCAGGGCATTTTTACTTACCTGGGCCAACAGCCCCTTTTGCTGCTGCTGTGGCTGTTGCTGATCGCTGCTGCCAACGGCATCAAGTTTCTGGCAGCTATTCGTTTTGCTTTTTTGAAAAGCATTTCGCTGGAAAAGCGCCTGCTGCTTTTGCTCTTTGTGGGTTATCTGGCCGGGATCACCGGCCCATTGGGAGCGAGCCGCTTTGCGGTGCCTCTCTTTCCGCTGATGCTGCTGATGCTGGCGCTTACTTGCCAGCAGGACTGGCCGCGGGTGCAGGCGATTCTGCGCCGCCTTTCATTTGGTCGAAAAAAGCTGTAACCAGCTTTTGCACCATCTGATGCAGTTCTTCATCTCCCAACATCAGGTTGAGCTGCGCAAAGGGTTTTTCATCCAGAAAATCCAGGCTTAGCTGACAATTTTGCCCCGTCACAACCTGCGTAACATCTACGGTTACCTGCCTGATTTCCAGGGGTTTTTCTTTAAATATTTTTTCCAACTGATAAAAACTCAAGCCCGTATAGGCCTGGTTTTTCATGGTATAGATGGTCGCTACCGGCGGCACCTGGAAGAGGTACAAATGCACCAGGCGTTTGAAAAAGGCAGCGAAAGCTTCCATGGAAAAAGCGGATTTCTCAAAAGGAATTTTCAGCATACGCACGGCCATGGCGTCATCCGACGGCTCCACAGACAGGCGATCCCAGATCAATGAGTTGATTTCGTCCACAATGGTCCCCGGCGCATGGATTTCCACCTCTCCATTGGTGCCTTGCTCCAGGGGATGAAAGGACAGCATCAGGTCAATCCAATGGCCTTCGCGGTTGGAGGCGTAGAGAAAAAGCGCCATCAGCGTATGTCGCCGCTGGTTAAACATATAGCGCATTTCTTCACGCTGAATATCAAAATAGTAGTCGCCATCGGTTGTCTCAAGCTGTGCGTGAAACGAACGATAGTCCATGTATTTATCGGACAATTCATCCAGCAAAGCCAGCAGTTCATAAATGGAAATCTTTCGGCTGTAAAAAAAATGGTCATTGAGGGTGACATAGCTTTTGCGAAAAGCATTGATGGGCGGGGTGAAGGTCAGTTTGGGGACCAAAGGCTGTGCACCGATCTGCTCGGTGGTCAGGCCGACTTTCCTGCCCGGTCGCTCGGGTATCTTCAGGCCGAGTAAAACGGCCTTGATGACGGCATTTTCATGTGCATCGCCTATGGCGATGACAAATTGGCCGCGGCCTTTGTTCTGCGGATCGAAGTGGATATGTACGCGCATCACGCGTATATCTGGCGTGGTTACAGCCGTGGAAATCGTTTTTATTTCCCCCTGATGCCTTTCGTAATGCGAAAGCAACTCGGCATGTGTCAGGCCATAAAATGTCTCCCCACTTTGGGTGGTCAGGTAGGCGTGAAAGGGAGCCTGGTTCAAATAGGATTTGCTGATCTCTTCCAGACGGGAAATCAGCAGTTGGAGGGGGATTTGGGTACCAAAAAGGAAGCGACCATAAAGAGGGCCCATATTGCAATCATATTTGATACAATATGGGCATTAAATGCTAAAAAGGGGACAGATCAGGCGCAGATATGCTTTTTTAGCAAGAGTTACATAGTTTTCACTTTCGTTCGAAACCCAGATTTTTCAATTTTTTCTCAAAATCCTCCGATGCCCGCAGCTCCACATTTCGCCCGGAAGGGCAGCTACACGCCTCACAATGGATCAATCCATCATAAGCAGAAAAGGCAAGGCTGACTACGTCAACTCCCTCATCCGAGAGGTAGTCCTCGATCAATTGTCGTAAGGCCGCGTCATCCTGGTTATTGCCCCAGGGATCAGCGCATTGGGTTTCGGCATAGAGATAGTCTACCATGCTGCCATCTGTCTTTTGGCAGGCGGAGAAGGCGAGCAGGCCGATGAGGCTGAGCAGGGGGATTAGATGTGTTGTTTTCATGGTTAAAATGGCTTTTAAGGATTGTTAATGTCCGTTTTTTGTGAGACGAGATGAGGGGGAAAGATGCTGCATTCATCGCTTTTTTTCGTTTTCCTATGCCCCTTTTTATCCCTAACTTGGTGCTATGAAAAAATACCCCATTGGCATTCAGGATTACCAAGAAATTTGTACTGGTGGTTATCTGTATATCGATAAAACCGAATCTATTTACAAATTGATTGAAAGTGGTAAATATTTTTTCCTATCCCGGCCTCGCCGCTTTGGCAAGTCGCTATTACTTTCTACCCTAAAATACTTTTTCCAGGGAAAAAAAGAGCTATTCCAAGGCTTGTGGGTAGATAAAAATACCAGCCATGATTGGAAAGAATTTCCCGTTCTTCACTTTTCTTTTAGCAGCTTAAGCTACAAGGATATTGGCCTGGAAAGAGCCCTTCAGCAAGCCTTGAATCTTCAGGCTGAACATTTTGGAATTGAATTGAAGAGGGAAGGCCTGGGGCAACGATTTCAGGAGTTGATCAAACATTTGGGTAATGGAGACCAAAAATTGGTGATCCTCATTGACGAATACGACAAGCCTATCATTGATTATATTGACAAGTACGAACAAGCAGAAGAAAACCGTGATACCTTGAAAAACTTTTTTTCTGTTATCAAGGATTGTGATCCCTATTTGCGCTTTTTTTTCATCACGGGCGTCTCCAAGTTTAGCAAAGTTTCACTCTTTTCAGATTTGAATCACCTCCGCGATCTGACCATTTTGGACCAATATGCAGAGTTGGCTGGCTATACCCAGGCAGAATTGGACTTGTATTTTGATGATGATCTGGAGAGGATGGCGGTAGCAAAAGGGCAAAGCAAAGAACAAATGCGTGAAACCATCAAAAGATGGTATAATGGATATAAATGGGGGAAAGAAGCTTCTACCCCTAGGTTATACAATCCCTTTTCTATCCTCAATTGCTTTGCTTCAGATCAAATAAACAACTATTGGTGGGAGACGGGCACGCCCACTTTTTTAATGCGGATGCTTCGTAAAAACATGGATTTCAAGCTCGATGAGCTGGAAGTCGGGGGTGCCAGTTTTGAAAGTTATACCCTGGACAACCTGGAATCGACTCCACTCCTCTTTCAGACGGGTTACCTAACCATCAAAGATTATGATGATGAAAATCGGCTTTTCACATTGGGATTTCCCAATATGGAAGTGAAAGAAGCTTTTCTTCAACACTTATTGGCTGCTTATAGAGAGACGGGCTCTTCTTTGAGTTATTCGCTTTTTATTCGCCTGAAGAAAACACTTCAAAAAGGAGATTTGAAGTCATTCATTGAAGTTGTAAATCAGCTGTTTGCTACCATTCCCTACCAGATTTTCATCTCAGACAAAGAGGCATTTTTCCACGCTATCCTCCATTTGAGCTTCTCCGGACTCGGTTTGGTAGCACAATCGGAGGTCAGTACTTCCCGTGGTCGTGTGGATACAATTGTGCACCTGGAAGATCGGATTTACATACTGGAATTTAAACTCGATGAATCGGCAGAAGCTGCCCTGGCCCAAATCAGGCAAAAAGCTTATGGCACCCCTTTTCTTTCCCAGGGAAAAGAAGTGATTGCAATGGGTATCAGCTTTTCTTCTGAGACGAAAAGTGTAGCTGATTGGCAGGATATGCCCTATATCGAACTTCTGGCAGAAGGCTAAAGCCTACAAAAACGAATCCTTTCTCCCCAACAAATACAAAAAGAAAGGCACGCCCAAAATCGCTGTCGCGATCCCCACGGGCAAGCCCGCGGGCGGCATCAGCCACTGGCTGACGATATCACATGCCAGCAGGAATACGCCTCCCAGGAGGCCTCCGAGCAGCATATTGCTGCGGTGAGCGCTCCCAAAGAGGGAGCGACTGAAGTGGGGCACCATCATGCCCACAAAACCTATAGGGCCGCTGAAAGCGACCGTGCCGCCGACACAGATCGCTGTGACCAGCAGGATCATCAACTTGGCGTTGCGCACGCCCAGTCCCAGGCCATGGGCCTGCTGGTCGCCCAGGAGCAGCACGTCCATCGGACGTGAAAACAGCCAGCCAAAGAGGCTGGAGACAATCAGCAACAAGAATACGACCTGCACCGCAGGCCAGTTGGCTTTGCCAAAGTTACCGAAGGTCCAGAAGACGATCTGCCTCACTTCGTCTCCCTGCGCAAGCAGGTAGATCAAAAAGCTTGTCAAAGCCATAAATATGGCAGAAACCGCCACGCCTGCGATCAGGAGTTTGGCATTGTCTTGTTTGAGCGAGCCAAACCCCATAAACAATACCAGCAGGAGGCTCAGGATGCCTCCCAAAGCAGCACTCAAAGGCAGCCCCAGTCCGGCCGCTACCGGCAGGGGCAGTATGCCCAAAATGAAAAGATTGACCCCAAAACCCGCCCCGGCCGTCAGGCCCATGATGTAGGGATCTGCGAGCGGATTTTTGATCAATGTCTGCATATAAAAGCCGCCCTGTGCCAGAACAGCGCCTGTAAGAAAGGCGAGCAAAACACGCGGAAAGCGTAGATCCAGGATGATAGAAGCGTTTTCTACTTCCTCTCCCAACACTATTTCCCACAAATCTCCCAGCCCAAACGCAAAGGTGCCTGTGAGCAGGCCGGCAACTATCACGCAGATGCTCACGGCTGTCAGGATCACTGCTGCCCGGAATGTTTGCTTTGGTTTCACTTTCAAAATAGGATTGAACGCTTTTAGCCCTCCCCCATTATCTGCCCGCGATTGAGGGACGAATGCAAAATCACAGTCAACTCCAGCAGCCCATCCAACATACGGGGGCCCGGTCTGTAAAAAAGGTCAGGATCAACAATGTAAACCTGTTTGTTATTTTCCGCGGGGGTATTGATAAGTGCGGGATAAAGGCTGATCAAATCGGCATAGGCCTGGTCGTTTTTGCTGGGCAAAATCAAGTACTCTGGCTGGGCTGCCAGTATGCTTTCGACGGTGGCCTTTGCGTAGGCCTGATCCAGCGTGCCAAGGGCGTTTTTGCCACCCGCCTTTTGAATCATTTCATTCAAAAAACCTTTTCCTCCCACCACAATGAGGGGGTCGGCAGAGACGAGAATGATGGTACCGTATTTTACTTCAGGCTCGGTTTTTTGTACGACTTTTTCCATGATGGCAAGCAGGGAATCTGCTACGGCATTTCCCCTTTCTTCTGCTCCCAGCATTTTGCCGAGCGTACGCATGGCCTCAAAGACGAGGGCCAGGCTATCATAAGCCTGCAAATAGACGGGAAGTCCCACTTCCTCTATGCTGGCGATGGCATCCGGCCCAAAGAGTTCTTTGGTGGCAAGGAGCATATCTGCTCCGATGGCTGCGAGCTGCTCGCGATCAATCGCGGGATAGGTGGTCACCTCTTCCTTCCCGAATACTTCGGGAGGGTAATCGCAGGCCTGCGAGCGGGCTGCAAGCTTATCCTGAGCGCCGATCATATATATCATTTCTGTGATATTGGGAGCAAGCGAAATGACCTTTTGAGGTGTTTTCTTCAACATGACTTCCCGTCCCGTGGCATCGGTGTAGGTCACTGAAATGGAAGGTGCATTTTGCACCAGTTTTCGCTTTTGGTTATCGCCGCAGGCGGCGAGCAGGCATAGAAAGAGAGAGAAAAATAAGATTCTTTTTAACATGGGAAAAAGTCGTGGTTTGTGGGATGGGAAGGGATGGGTTGGAGGTTGGAGTTTCGAGTTTCGAGTTTCGAGTTTTGAGTTTTGAGTTTGGAGTTTTGAGTTTGAGTTTGAGTTTGAGTTTGAGTACGAGTTTGAGTTTATAAAAAAGGGCCCCCGAAAAGGCCCTGATAATTTCTTTACGGTTTCGTTTTTTTAAGCTTTTTGTTCTTTGGCGAGAATTCTTTGCGCTGCATCAAATATGGTCGTATCGTCAATTTTCACTACGCCTCCGTCCGGGCCTTGCTCATAATGTATACCAACTACTTCTCCTCTTCTGAAATTCGCACCACCGAAATAGTTGCGGACAGTTTCAACTGTGAGGCCTAATTCCTCGGCGATGCTGTGCATGCTTCCATCAGGCAAACTGTCTTTGATTTTGCGTAATTCATTGAATGTTAATGTCATAATGCTAGTATTTATGTTATGGTTATCAGGTGAAATTAAAGATAAGATAAAATGAAATTAATGACAACTATACAAATAAAATGCGATTTTCTCTTTTGGCGTTGCGTGAAGAAAATGGGATATTGGTCCAGGCATTAGAATTGTGTTATAACTCTGTGCTTCCATCTTATGTTTACGATTTGTCATTATCCTACGAAACTCTCGGGCTCTCAGCTAGATATGTATCTTTCTGATGGCTGGTTTCGCATGGGGCAAACGATCTTTACCTGTTTTTACCTGGATATAGAAGAAGGCATTTTCCCTACAATCTGGTTGCGCAAACCACTGAAAGGAGCACCTTTCAAAAAAAGTCACCGGAAACTCATCCAGAAAATCGAAAGCCGCTTTCGCGTGGAAGTAAGGCAGGCGCATATTTCTCCCGAAAAGGAAAGGCTGTATGACATCCACAAGCTGCGCTTCAATGGTCCGGTAGCGGCAAGCCTCCATGAGGCTTTGATGGACAATGCCACCTATGATATTTACAACAGCTGGGAAGTGGCCATCTATGATGAGGAGAGGCTGATAGCTGCCAGTTTTTTTGATTTGGGCAAAACAAGCGCAGCCAGTATCAAGGGGATTTTTCATCCCGACTACAACAAATACAGCCTCGGATTTTATACCATGCTCAAAGAAATCGCCTTTCTGCAGGAACAGGGTTTCGAGTATTACTATCCCGGTTATTTTGTGATTGATTATCCCAAATTTGACTACAAGCTGCGAATCGGCAATCTCGAATATCTGGCTACGCCAGAGATGAAGTGGCTTCCTATGGAAGCTATAGATCAGGATAGCCTGGCGCCGGTGCGCCTCAAAAATACCCTGCGCCAGGTGCAGATGATTCTGACAGACAAAGGCATTTTTCATGAAATGCTCTTTTTCCCTTCGCCTACCATCTTTTTTCAGGTAGAAAACCAGGAGAAAATCCAGAGTCCGCTCACCATTTGGTGTCCCAAACGACACAAAAAAGAGATTCCCCTTTTGGTAGATTATGATGTGAATGAAGAAATGTATCACTTGTACCGCATCTCTCTTTCGCTCGATTCTCTGCATGCAACCCGCTCGCTCGACGAGCTCATGACATATATCTTTGCCCTCCGGCAAATTCAAAGACAGAAATAGGAAGTTTTGAGTTTCGGGTTTCGGGTTCCGAGTCCCAAAACCCGAAACCCAAAACTCGAAACCCGAAACTCCCCCCCCATGGCAAAACTTCTCTTCATAGACGACGACCTTGCTTTCAGCCCCCTGGTGAAAGAATTTCTGGAGACTCAGGGCATGGAGGTTGACTGGCATCCGCACAGTGATTCCGGCCTTCAGGCTTTTTTCAAAAAGCAGTATGACCTCTGCCTGCTGGATATAAAAATGCCGTTTAAAGACGGCTTCACGGTCGCAGAGGAAATCCGCAGCAAGGATGCGCAAACGCCCATTATCTTCCTGACAGGTCAGCATGACAAAGCGGACAAATTGCATGGATTTGAGGTCGGAGCCGATGATTATATCACCAAACCTTTTAGTTTGGAGGAGTTGATGGCGCGCATACGCGCCGTTATGCGCCGTTTTCAGTTTCATTCCGAAGACCAGGAAAAGGAGATGCAGGATTTTGAGATGGGAAGTTATACCTTCTACTTTGGCAGCCGCGAGCTGCGGCATAAGGCTGAAAACCTCACCCTTTCTGCCAAAGAGGCAGCCTTGCTTTTTCTGCTTTATCGCTATAAAAACAAACTGCTCCCCCGCAATATCGCCCTGCAGGAAGTCTGGGGCGAGGATAATTACTTTAAAGGGATGAGCATGAACGTCTATGTTTCCAAGCTCAGAAAATACCTACGGCATGATCCACGCATTCAAATTCTGAATGTACATGGAGAGGGCTATAAGTTGACCATAGAGGCTTAGGGATTTACCTGACAAAAGCTTCACACATTGGCTGACGAATTCTGCCATTCTGGCAAAAGTAGCGTCAAAATCGCAGTTTCAAGCCCTTGGCATCCTCATTGATAGTCTGACATAGGAAATTTAACCTTAAACCATGTCAGACGGAACAAACAAAGAAAAAGACATTTTGAAGGACCTGGGCGAAGGCTTGTCAGCCTTTGGACAACGGGTAGGCCGCAAGATGAACGAAATTGTGGATAGCTTCTCTGGAGATGAGTCTACCAGAGATGGCGAAGTGCATGTGGCTACCGACGTATATGCCACCCGGACACACTATATTATTGAAATAGAGTTACCAGGTGTAGATAAAAAAGATGTGAAAATATCTGCACAGGATGAGATTCTCACTGTGAAAGGAGAAAAGAAAGCCAGTGACAACTCAGGACAATCTGTGATGAGGGAACGCCGCTATGGCAGCTTCATCCGCAGTTTTGAACTGCCCCTGGATATTGAAATGGAAAACATCAAAGCGCAATTCAATGCGGGTATGCTTTCCATCAAATTTCCCAAAAAGAATGTTGAACCAGACGAAGAAGCAGAACAAACGACCATTGATATAGAGTAGGATAAGAATAGTTTCGGGTTCCGGGTTTTGCGTTCCGGGTTAACTCGAAACACGAAACCCAAAACTCGAAACAACAAATACATAAACTTTAACCATATAATGAGCAAAATAATAGGAATAGACTTAGGCACCACGAACTCATGTGTTGCTGTCATGGAGGGTAACGAGCCAGTGGTGATCGTTAACTCTGAAGGAAAACGTACTACGCCATCTGTGGTGGCTTTCACCAAAGATGGTGAGCGCATCGTAGGTGAGCAAGCCAAGCGCCAGGCGCTTGCCAATCCCATCAACACCATTCGCTCTATCAAGCGATTCATGGGCCAGAACTACAACGAGGCCGTTGATGAAGGCAAAAACGTATCTTACGAAATTGCCAAAGGCAATAACAACATGGCAGTAGCCAAGATCGAAGATCGCAACTACACGCCACAGGAGATTTCAGCGATGATCCTTCAGAAAATGAAGAAGACTGCTGAAGACTATCTCGGTTATGAAGTAAAAGAAGCGGTGATCACCGTGCCTGCCTACTTCAATGACGCCCAGCGTAATGCGACCAAGGAAGCTGGCCAGATCGCAGGTCTGGAAGTAAAAAGGATCATCAATGAGCCTACTGCTGCTGCCCTGGCCTACGGCCTCGACAAGCAGGACAAATCCATGAAAATCGCGGTCTTTGACCTCGGTGGTGGTACCTTTGACATCTCCGTACTCGAACTCGACGGCGGTATGTTTGAAGTACTTTCTACCAATGGTGATACCCACCTCGGTGGTGACAACTTCGACCAGGTGATCATCGACTGGTTGAACGATATGTTCAAAAAAGAACATGGCGTTGACCTGAAATCTGATCCCAAATCGCTTCAGCGCATGAAAGAAGCTGCGGAAACAGCCAAAATTGAGCTTTCCAATGCTTCCAGCACGACCATCAACCTGCCTTATATCCACATGGATAAATCAGGTCCCAAACACCTCGAAGTCGAGCTAAGCCGCGCCAAATTTGAGCAACTGGCTGATACCCTTTTCGAGCGTTGCCTGAAGCCTTGTGTGGCTGCTTTGAAAGCTGCCAAACTGGATGTGAATGACATCCATGAAGTGATCCTGGTAGGAGGTTCTACCCGTATCCCCAAGGTACAGGAAATTGTAAAAGAGCTCTTCAAGCGCGAGCCTAACAGAAGTGTAAACCCTGACGAGGTAGTAGCGATCGGTGCTTCTATCCAGGGCGGAGTGCTTTCGGGTGATGTAAAAGGTGTGCTTTTGCTGGATGTGACGCCTCTTTCTCTCGGTATTGAGACTTTGGGTGGCGTTTTCACCAAGCTGGTTGATGCCAATACCACCATCCCAACCCGAAAAGTAGAAGAATTTTCTACAGCGGCTGACAGCCAGACTTCTGTTGAGATACACGTCCTCCAGGGCGAACGCTCCATGGCTGCGGACAACCGCACCCTGGGTAAGTTTCACCTCGATGGCCTGCCCCCTGCACCCCGTGGCATTCCGAAAATCGAAGTTACCTTCGACATCGACGCCAACGGTATCCTGAATGTAAACGCCCGTGACAAAGCCACCGGCAAAGAGCAAAAGATTCGCATTGAGGCTTCTACAGGCCTTTCCGATGACGAAATCGCGCGCATGAAGACTGAGGCTGCCACCAATGCAGATGCCGACAAAGCACGCAAGGAGGAAGTTGAAAAAATCAACCAGGCTGATGGCTTGATTTTCCAGACGGAAAAACAACTCACGGAATATGGCGACAAATTGTCAGCCAATTACAAAGAGGCCATTGAAAACAGCCTCAAAGAGTTGAAAGAGGCACATGCCGCCAAAGATATAGCGAAAATAGATGCTGCTACCGCAGCCCTGAATGCCGCATGGCAGCAGGCTTCTACGGAGATGTATCAGGCACAGGAGCAGGCAGGAGCTGCTGATCCTTCTGCCAATGGCGCTGCAGGCGGAGAAGCTGATCCAGAGCCCAATGCTACTGAAGTAGAATTTGAAGAAGTAGACGACAAGTAAGATTGTCTGTTGATAGAAAAATAGGTTTACTAAACGTTGAGGTTTGGTAAACCTATTTTTTTTACCGGATCAGGGTCATCGTTCCCTGCAAATGGCTGACGGTATTCACATCCGTAAAGTAGCTCAGCGTATAGACATACACCCCTTCCGGGCAGCTCTGCCCTTTAAAAGTCCCGTCCCAGCCTGGAAAAGGATTTTCACTTTGGTACACCCTCTCTCCCCATCTGTTATAAATCGTCAATTCATAACGGATGATTTCCGGTCTGAAGGAAGGGCCAAAAAAATCATTTATCCCATCTGAATTGGGGGAAAATGCCGAAGGCATAAATACCAACGGACTGCAATTGCTCATGCGAGCCTGCGTTGAAGCAGAAGAGGTACAGCCGTGAATGTCCGTGACTTCCAGTGAATATACCCCCGCAGAATCCACCCAGCGGATTCCCTCATCCCAACCATCCATCCAGCTATAGCTGCGAAAACTATCGCTGCGCGCATCCAGGGGACTGGCTTTTTCCCGACAATAAATCAACTCCCCGGGAAGGCTTAGCTGAATCGCGTCATATTGGAGAATGCGAATTTCTCCCTGCTTTTCGCAGCCGTTTTCATCCATGGTGTGAAGTTGGAAGATGCCTTCTTCTTCAAACAAACGCTCAGCTCCCTCCGGGCCGTCGGCCCAGAGATAGAAGGCAATGCCTTCAGTAGTGGCGTCTACTTGCAGGCTTTCGCCTGTGCAGAGGCTGTCCTGCGCCTGCAGCGCGAGGGGCGGTGTGTCGGGATAGTGGAGTACCTCCACGGTATCGCGGCCTATGCAGCCGAGGGCGTCTTTGGCTTCGAGGATGAAGCGGCCCGCCGCTTGAAAATTGCGCATAGCGCCCTGGGGGCCGTCGGCCCATTGATAGCCGGCGTAGCCGGCGGTGCTGGCATCTATGCGGGTACTTTCTCCTTTACAAAAGAAAAGTGAATCGGTTATTCCCAATTTGACTGGCGGGAGCATACTGATTTCTACACTATCTCTGAAGACCCTGCCACAACTGTCCTCCACTTCCACCCAGTACAAACCCGCTGCTGACAACAGCAACCTTTCAGCTGTACTTCCATCATTCCAGCGGATGCTCCCCTCTCCTTTTTGGGCTGACAGCCACAGACTCCCCCCCGCACAGAGGGCGGTATCCGGGCCCAAATCGGGCATGTATAGCAAGGGCTTGTCCCTGATTTCGATGGTGTCGCTGTTGATACAGCCCCAGATGCTGTCGGTCAGCTGCAGCCAATAGCTGCCTGTCTGGCGGATGACCACTTTCGGCTCTATACTTCCATCAAACCACAAAAGGTGGCTGCCTTGCAGATGACCCATATCCAGGATCATCGAATCCCTGCACAGACCCCGGGCAGGGCCGAGCTCCACAGTTGGAAGGGGCTTCACGTCTATCGTCAGGGTATCATAATATTTGCCGCAAGCATTTTCCAATATGCCGATGATGTCGATCGGGCCTGCCTGCTGTGGGCTGAAATAGAGGGTATCACCATGCTGTACATGGGTGGTATCGCCCAGGATGCTATAGCTAAAACCGTAGGTTCCGATGGTACAATGCGGCCAAACGCGGATTTCTTCCCCCAGGCAGGGCGTTGATTTACTGACTTTGATTTTCAGGCGATCATTGGTGTAGCGCCCAGTGATATAGGTCGGTAGGTTTTGGCTGCGGAAATAAAAATTATTGGGGTACATCACGCCCTGTAGCGTGAAGTTGCAGCCGATTCCCGGCACATTGGGGAAACTGATGTAGGCCAAAAATGAGGAAGAAGAATTGACAATATAAATGCGCCCATCAGGCCCCAACTCCATCCTATAGCCAAAAAAATTGCCTACCAGCCCTCCTGTATTTATCACTGTAGCAGAATTCAGGACATGGGAGGGCACGGGCACAGATAAATCCAATTGCACAATGCGGCCAAAAATATCGGAGAGGTACAACAGTTGGTTGTTGCTGGAAAACTCCATCCCCAAAGTCAATAAATTTTGCAGGGGTGTCATATCCGCAAAAAACTGAAATTGCCCGTTTTGATTATCAAATTCATTCAAGGTTAAGCCCGCAGTCATCCAGCGGCCATCATGTGAAAACTTTATCAAATAGGGCTCTGTAGGGACAGGAGTCGTATTCAGAGGCCCCTGCACCCCCTGATCTGTTATCAAAAAGGATTTGATGTTGAATTGGTTGCCCGGTTGCATTATCGTTCTCACACCTGCGAGCAACCAAACATCTTTGCCATTCGCATGATAAACAGCATCCATGTTTTCCATATTGGTCACGGTCACCAGGATGTTTTTTTGAAAAGGAACAACATCTCCCAGGCCACCAGCCAGCCGCATATCAATCTTGCTATAGCGCAAACCATTGAGGTTTTGATTTTCGAGCGCATCGAGGGTGAACAGATAATACACCTCCGGATCAGCAGGATCCGGAAATGCCAGACTTCCCTGTCGGGTGGAGTAATGCCCCAATATCCCTCTTCCATTAGGCATGACCTGGTGGTTTTTGTTCCAGATGGTGGTGCCATTGGTATAAAAAAGCAAATTGCCTGCGTCATCACTCATCGTGACACTGGATTCAATAAAGGAACCCGATCCCCCCACCCAGGACTGCCCTGTCAGTTTTCCTGCCACGTAGCAACTCACAGGCGCTGTGTGAAAATCCAGCATAAGGCTGTCTTCCATCTCCCAATACATCTTTTGATTTTCATCATACTCCCCGCAGCCTCCTACAGTCAGTGTCCAAATAGCAGACGTATCCTGGCAATTGCCATTATTCACGATGAGTTGAATCTGGTAGCTTCCCTTTTGGGTAGGCTGAAATGAAAAGCTGGGATTGGCTCCGCTTACCACGCCATCTACTATCCATTGATAGCCCATAGACCCGGCAGGTCCTGTGAGAAAAAGTACATCATTGGGCATGAGGAAGTTTTTCCAACCGCTGATTTGTGCAGGCGGGTTACAGCCCGTTTGAGATTTTGCACAAAAAAGAAAAGCGATCAAAAAAACCCATAGCAGCCCCGTTTTTTTCATGCTAAAAGCCATTTTATCGAATCAAAGTTACTGTACCTTGACGGTGGCTAACTGACGGCATATCAGTGTAATAGGTCAAGGAATACACATAGACACCCTCCGGACAACTCTGGCCTTTGTACTTCCCATCCCAGCCAGGAAATGGGTCCTGGCTTTGGAAAACAACTGTGCCCCACCGGTCAAATATCCGCAGATCGTAGCCTCTAATCCCTTCCTGCCAGGAAGGCCCGAAATAATCGTTGATGCCGTCGGCATTGGGTGTAAATGCCGATGGCATGAAAGAGAGAGGACGGCATACAGAAAAACGAACTTCTGCGAAAGCCTCCGAAAAACAATGATGGATGTCCTCCATCCGAACGCTATACCTGCCCGCCGAATCTACTTCGCGGACAGGCGCTGTCAAACCATCATGCCATAAATAGGCCAAAAAGCTGTCAGATCTCAGATCTATGGTCGCGGGTTCATTTTTACAAAAGAAATAGATGTCCGGAATGTCCAGGCTGATGGCTTCAAAGCTGCGGATCAGGATTTCCGCCTCCGTCGGACAACCCTGCTTGTCCAGGGCCATGAGGGTATATTTTCCCGCTTCGCGGATGTTTCTGACGGGATTTTCCGGGCCATCGGCCCAGCTGTAGAAGGCTATGCCTTCCGTGGTCGCATCTAGCCGAAGGCTCTCTCCCTTGCAGAGAGAATCTATCTTTGCGAGCTGCAAAACCGGTGGATCCGCATGCTGGATGACATCCAGCGTATCGAGAAAGATGCAGCCTGCATTGTCTTTTGTTTCTACCACAAAATGCCCTGGCGAATTGAAAGTGCGGACATTTCCCTGAAATCCGTCATCCCAGTTATACCCGCTCAAAGCCGGAGACCCCACATCTATGCTTACTTCTTCTTTTGGGCAAAAGAAAAGCGAATCTACCAGCGCCCGGGAGGCAGGCAGCTTTATTTCTACAAAAATGCTATCTCTCATGCGATGCCCACAACTATCGCTGACCTCTACCCAATAGAGGCCTGTACTTGCCGCAAGCATGGCTTCGGCGCTGCTGCCATCCTGCCAACGAAGCTTCCCTTCGCCTTTTTGGGCTTGCAAAAGCAAGCTTCCCCCCGCACATAAGGAAGTATCTGAGCCCAGCTCAGGCATAAATAAAAGCGGTTTGGCGAGGATATGGATGCTATCTGAGGCGGTGCAGCCCATCTGGGCTTCGGTAAACTGAAGCCAGTAAGTTCCTGTCGTTTTTATCTGAAAAAAAGGCTGTCTGCTGTTGTCGGACCACAAAAATTGTCCTGGCTGCAGCTGCCGCATATCCAGCAGCAGGGAGTCATTGCAAAGGGCCTGGTCCGGGCCGAGATCAAATCCCGGCAATGGCTGTACATCCACCCACAGGGTGTCCTCATAGATGCCGCAGGCATTTTCCAATCTGCCGATAATCGCCAGGCGACCTGGCTGGGTTGGCGTAAAATGAATCAGGGTATCACCTGACATCTCATGGGTGCTGTCGCCCGCGATATGGTAGGAAAAGCCGTAAGTCCCGATGGTATATTCAGGCCATACCCTGATGCTGTCACCCACACAGGGCGTGGAGTCATGGGTGGTGATTTTCAGGCGTTTATTGGTGTAGCGCCCACTCAGGTAGGTGGGCAGGCTCCAGCTTTTCCAGGCGGGATGTCGGGGCAAGGCAATGCCGTTCAGCACATAGTTGGCACCAGGTCCCTGCTGGTTGGGGTTATCGATATAGGCCATCGCACTGCTTAAGCGATGGGTTGCATAGATTTTGTCATCTGGACCCAATTCCAGCCTGGCCGCATATACGGGCGGCGGGAAGGTCAAACTCTGGTACACAGGGGTAGCAGATTGGAGAATGCCCGAGGGATTACCCGAGCTCAAATCCAATTGCATCACAGTAGAAATGCCCAATATAAAGTACAGCTTGCTGTTATCGGAGGAAAACTCTATCGCGCTGGGATAAGGAAAGACCACAGATGACAAATCCATAAAGTACTGGAGCTGCCCTGTTTGATTATCAAAGTGAAATAAAGTCTTGCTCGCCACGAACCATTTCCCATCATGGGAAAACTTCAAAAAGCCTGGGAATATAGGGCTGTTATTGATTTGTAATGGATAATGAGTAGGTGAGGATACGCCTGATTCAGAAATCAAATAGGTCTGGAGTTCATAATCATTGGCAAGGAAGGAGTCTTTGGCAGCTGCCACAAGCCACACATCACGCCCGTTGGCGTGGTAGGTAGCATCCATATTTTCTGTGTTGGTGGTATCCAACAGTATGTTTTTGCTCGTCGCTACCACATCTCCCAGCCCGCCGCGCAGGCGCATATCAATGAGCGAATAACGCAAGCCATTGGCATAGAGGTTTTCCCCCGCATCCAGCGTAAAAATGTAATAACGAGCTATATGAGCCGGATCGGGAAATGCCAGAACTCCTTCCATGGAAGAAAAATGTCCCATCAGGCCTGTCCCATTGGGCATGAGCTGGTGGTTTTTATCCCAAACCAAATTGCCATTCGAAGAAAACAGCAACTCGCCCACATCATCACACATGCTGGCGCTTGCTTCCAAATATGCCCCCCGGTAAAAGGGTCCGGGCAGGACCATTCCATGCATACCACCACCCCGCGTATAGTTGGGCCCGCCGGGCAGAAAATCAAATATCATGCTGTCTTCCAGCACCCAGATCATCTTTTGATTTTGGTCATATTCCCCACAACCGGCTACCTGTAGCTCACGCATATCTGAGGTATCCTGGCAACTTCCATTGTCGACGATAAGCTGGATAAAATAACTGCCTCTCTGCGGGGACTGGAAGGAAAAAGTCGCATTGGTTCCTCGCGGAAAGCCATTCACAAACCATTGGTAGCCAAGGGCGCCCGCAGGTCCGCTCAGGATGAGGATGTGATTGGGGAATAAGAAATTTTTCCAACCGCTGATGGTAGCGGGGGGGCTACAGGCCTGGACATTTTTTGCTAAACTAAAAGCACATAGCAAAATGCCAAGCTTAAGAAGCAAGTGGATTCTTTCCATATCACAAGCAATAAGAGCAATAGGAAAGATATACATTTTAAACTTATTTCTTTACCCAACTTTTGGTAATAACCTCATCCCCTAACCTTAGGGTGATGATATATATGCCATTCGAAAGGGAAATCGTAGGGATTTCAAAATTGAAATCCTCTGATTGTTTTTCAACTTGTCTGGAAAAAATATACTCTCCTTGCAGGTTTATCATAGATATCTGGCATATTCCTTTTTGGATGCTTTTGAATTTTATCCTACAAAATTCTCTTCCTGGGTTTGGGAAAACCATCAATTCGAAATTCGACTCAGAAGGGAATTCAATATCTGTAAGGTCACCATCCTTATTTAGCTTAAGCAGAAAAAACTGGGTACTGCCTGCAAAAGTATGAGTGCCTGAAATAGCAAATCCACCATCTGGAGTGGTTGAGACTTTGTCGACAAAATTTGAAAAGAGAAGTTTATGCTTTTTTAGCCAGACCTCACTCCCCTGATTATCAACCTTTTGTATCGCCAGAGACATCGTTGTATTCAGGCTGCCATAAAAGGGTATGGGTTCATCTATTCGCCCAACTGAAACCAAGCCTCCATCAATCGCTTCAGTAATAGAATAGAAAGCGCTACGAGACTCTGTGCTATCGCCAAAGGTTTTTTCCCAAATAGCATTCCCAGAGCTATCTGTTTTCACCAAATAATTTCGATCTACGGTATTCTGAGCATTGATATTGGTACCTGTAATCGCAAAACCACCATCTTGTGTCTGGGTAACTGACCAGGATGCTGTCCTTGATGCCCTTCCTCCATCTTTATTAAAACTTTTCTCCCAAATCACATCTCCATCTTTATCAAGCCTTAACAGAACCAATTCAAAATTAGATCCTATTCTTGCCATGCCGCCGGCAATAAATCCGCCATCTGTGGTAGCTGAAATACTATGTAACCGAACCTCTGTCGCATTAAGGCTTTGTAACCTATATGTTTTGTACCAAAGAACAGAATCACTTCCGTTGATTTTAAAGACTTGTCCAAACTTGGAAGCTGAAGTGGAAGAAATGACATAATTATTATCATTTGTAGACACCATTTCATAATACAACCAGGAAATAGCTGGAATTGAGTTTGAGCTTAACAGATTCCCTGTTGCATCCACTGTCAGAATTTGAAAAGGAGTAACATTGAAAGTCCCTCCTATTTTACCTAAAATTTTATACCCCCCCTGATGGGAGTTTACGGAACTCAGTCTGATGTCCCAATCCCTAAATGTGTCGACTTTTGTTGCCCATTGTTCTTGTCCCAGAGCATCTGTTTTTACCAAATAAATCCGTTTCCCTACTTCCCCCTCTTCACTCGTTCCTGATAGGAGAAAGCCTTTATCTATCGCTTGTAGGTGATCAAAACAAGAGTAGGTGGCAGCAGAATCAATTATGCCATAAAAATTTTCAGATGTTCGTACGCCATTCATGTCGATGGTTCCAAGAACTGCATCAGCAGAACCCTTTTTAGTTGATCCTCCTGAAAATTTTATGGAAGAAGGATAGGCAATAAAATCAGTAGGGAAAATATACTCGGTGCCCATATATCCATCATATATCTCATGGATAACCTGTCCGGTGGTATCTACTTCAAAAAATCCATGTTGACTTCCAAAGTTCCAAAGCATGAGGGTGAAACTGGAATCTGAGGTAATCTTTACTTGCTTGAAAAATGTATTATTCCCAAATGACCCATTGGACAAATTCACCATTTTTGTTGTTTCAACTACACCACCTTGACTGATTTTAAGCATCAATTGCTCACTATTTGAGTTTAAGGTTGGCGTAAAAAAATAGATTTTCTTATCTGGTCCTTCTATTAATTCAAAAGTGCCATTTGTTGAAATCGTATTTGTATTCAGCTCATAATTATTTAAAATATTACCTAGCGAGTCCAGTAAGTAAAACCAATCCTTTCTATCTTGAGGTACCACTGCGGCATAATTCCCATTGGAGAGTTTACAGGAAGTAAAACCACGAGGCGAACCCTTTTCAGGATAGCGTTTTTCCCAAACGATATCTCCTGCAGAATCCAGTTCCCAAAGAGCAAGGCTATTCACAGTTGTGTCATTAGCACCTTTTATGCCTATTAACACAATCCCATCATTAGAAGTGGGATAACCATTATATACCTCTTCTGCAAAATATCCTCCGATCACTTTTTGCCAAATCACATTACCACTGGTATCAATACAACTAATTGTAATATCCTTAAATATGTCGTCAAGAGGCTTACTATTGCTTAGCAAGAAATACTTATCGTTGTTACCCTTGACTATTTCAATCGAAATATCATCCCCATGAACATCAAAGGATTTTGTCCAAATCTCCTTCCCATCCTTGTCCGTCCGGATCAGGAATAAATCCTGGTCATATCCACCTGCTTTATAATTCCTCCCAAGAATCATATAGCCCCCGTTGAATGCTTCAACAAACGAATTTGCTCCCTCATTGACGCTACCTTTACCATAGGTCTTGAAAAAGGAAGTAGACTGGGCACTGCTTAAAAAGCATGAGAATAAAAGAATGATAACTCCTAAAATGGAGATTGAATTTTTGAGTTTGAATGATTTCATTTTCCTTGGTTCATGTATAACAATTACAACAACTTCAACTTCTCCTGATACTTCATCACTTCCTTCAGGCAGTCTGCTGTGATGATCGCATCCTCCAGCGCATTATGCGCATCTCCCTCTCTGGAAAATCCAAAGAATTTGCTGATCGCATCCAGGCTATAGCGGTCTGGAACGGCTATGCCGTTGTTTTTGAGGATGGGAAAAAGGAAGAGGGCGATATTGTAGAGGTCGAGGATTTTGTTGGAAAAGGGCCATTTGAGCTTCTCCTTGCGGTAGCCAAACTTGAGGAAGTTCATGTCATTGATGACACTCTGGCCGCAGATGATGACGCCGCGCAGTTTGCGAAATTTGTCGGGATCACCCTGGCGTATGCCGAGCTTCTCCGCCACCCAATTTTCAAATTCTTCGATCACCTCATGCAGCATAGGCGCTTCGTCCAGCTCATCCATGCTCAGGTCATGTACGCGCTGCGCGGGGATGGAGAAACTTTCTTCATTTTCCGGATATACATTGGAGAGGTAAGTCCCCAATTCGTTCCAGTTATCGTCAAACAGTATGGCACCCAGCTGGATGATTTCGTGCCAGCCGGGCTCCGTGCCGGTCATTTCGAGGTCTATGGATAAATAAGGCATAAGAATGATTTGCAGATTATTCAATTCCCCCCGCTTTCAGCTTCTCCATATTCTCCGCGATGCGGAGTTTTTCGGAGATCTCTTCGAGATCGCCTCCGAGGATGCCACTGAGGTTGTAGAGGGTGAGGTTGATGCGGTGATCGGTGACGCGCCCCTGGGGGTAGTTGTAGGTGCGGATCTTGGCGGAGCGGTCTCCGGTGGAGACGAGGGACTTGCGGAGGGCGGCCTCCTCGGATTTGCGCTTGGACATCTCCGCATCGTAGAGGCGGGAGCGCAGCACTTTCATGGCCTTTTCTTTGTTTTTGAGCTGGGATTTCTGGTCCTGGTTGGAGACGACCACACCCGTAGGGATGTGGGTGATCCGGACGGCAGATTCCGTCTTGTTGACGTGCTGCCCACCCGCGCCTGAGGCGCGGAAAACATCAATCCGGAGGTCACTTTCGACGATATCGAAATCAATGTCTTCGACTTCGGGCATCACCGCCACGGTGGCGGCGGAGGTGTGGATACGCCCTTGCGTCTCCGTCTGAGGCACACGCTGCACACGGTGCACACCCGATTCAAATTTCATCGTGCCATAGATGTCTGTACCCATCATCGTGGCTGTCACCTCTTTAAAGCCTCCGGCGGTGCCTTCAGCCAGGCTGTTGATCTCCAGCTTCCAGCCCTGATTGGAAGCGTATTTTTCATACATTTTCAGCAAGTCTCCCACAAACAAAGCAGCCTCATCTCCGCCCGTTCCGGCGCGGATCTCAAGGATACAGTCCTTGCTGTCGTCTGGGTCCTTGGGGATGAGCATAAATTTGAGTTCTTCCTCCAATTCTTCCTGCTCTGGCAAAAGCAAATCCAATTCTTCCTTGGCCATTTCCCGAAATTCAGGGTCATTTTCCTCCACCAGGATACGCTTGTTGTTTTCAATATTGCCAACAACATTCTTATAGTTTTGGATTTTTTCTACCAGCCCTTCCAGGTCTTTGTATTCCTTATTCAGCTTCATATAACGATTTTGATCCGAAATGATGTCCGGGTCAATGATCATTTGCTTTACCTCTTCAAAGCGGTTTTCTATAGATTCAAGTTTGTTAAACATGGGGACGGTTTTGCGTTTCGGGTTTCGGGTTTTGCGTTTCGGGTTTCGGGTTTTGCGTTTCGGGTTTCGGGTTTCGGGTTTGGGGTTTGGGGTTTCGCGTTAACAACACGGAACCCCAAACTTGAAACCCGAAACTTCTTCAAAAAACATACAAATGTACTTCATTTCCCAGCAATAAGTAAAGCTTATTCGCATGCAGATCGAGGTCTTGCAAAGGCCTGGAAGAGGGCAAAGTCAGGTAGCGGCTTTTTTGGCTGCGGATGTCATAGACAAACAGTTTGTGGCTGTTGTAGAGCAACAGGCTGTTGCCTTCTATGAGGAAATGTTTCCAGCGAAAATCCGTCGGTGCGTGGATCGTTTCCTGGAAAATCCCATAGAGGTTGTAGACCATCAATTTTTGCTCGCTGGTATCGCTGATCCAGATGTCGTTATTGGCGCGGATTTGCAGGTCGATGGGTGCGAAAAGCGAGCCTTCGCCATAGTCGCTGCCGCCAAATGCTTTGGCGATGGTGCCGAAAGTACCGAGTCGATAGACGCGGTTGTCTTGTCCGTTGAGGATAAACTGCTCGCCGGCGGCGTTGATGTCGAAGCTCAGCGGGAGAATGGATTCTCCATATTCCAGCCAATCGCCAAGATTGGCGATTTGGAGAAAATTGGTTTCTCCCATCAATTTGAGGTTGGTATTGAACAAGCCAATCCGCTGCAGGCCCTTGTCCAGGACATAGACGCTTTGGCGATTGCGCGCCACGATTTTGGAAGGATTTAAAAATCCTTCCTCCCGCACTCCCTGCCCTCCGACCACAATGGAGGAGTCATATTGGCTTGCAGCCAGGTATTTCCGAAGGCGATTTTTCCCATCCAAAATCAGGATGTTTCCTTCACTATCCAACTCAAAATCGATCAGCCGTTCATCCGCCTCCAATCGAAGCACTATTTTTTTTCGAAGGCTATCCTGGAGGTTTTGAGCAAACAAAACCGGACCAGCCAGCATTCCCAACAACAGCCATATATACACTTTCATTCCTCTCATATTAGACTTCGAACGAATTTTTAGCCAAAAAATCGCATTTTTTCGTAAATAGAAATTCGTTCATAGAAAATCTTTTTACCCTATGCTAAACATCCTCATCGTCGAAGACGAACAGCTCGCAGCCAGTCGCCTGGAGCGCATGCTCAAAAAACTTGATCCCGAAATTGAAATAATTGACACGCTGGACAGCGTTCAGACAGCTGTCGAGTGGCTTCAGGAAAATGAAGCGGACCTGATCTTTCTGGACATCCATCTGGCCGATGGCAACAGTTTCGGGATCTTTGATCAGGTAGAAGTAAAAACACCTATCATCTTCTCTACCGCTTATGACCAATATGCCATCAAGGCATTCAAACTCAACAGCGTTGATTACCTGCTCAAGCCCATAGACAAGGAAGAACTGGAGGCCGCGATCAACAAATTTAAGGAAATGCGCATGGCCGGTCAAGCCGGCAATATTGACGTACAAGCTCTGGTACAGGCCATGCAAGGCCCGCTTTCCGATTACCAAAAGCGCTTTATTGTCACCTCTGGCGAAAAAATCAAATCCATTAAAATCGAAGATGTGGCTTACTTTTTTGGGCAGCAGAAATATGTATTTCTCATCACCAAAGACAACCGCCGCCATATCATAGACTATACTTTAGGCAAACTGGAAGAAATGCTTGATCCTGAGAATTTCTTTCGGATAAACCGGCAGTTTATCATCGGTTTTGATTCGATCAAAAATATGTTTTCTTATTCCAAAAGCCGCATAAAAATAGAACTGGACCCTCCGGGAGAAATAGACGCCATTGTCAGCATCGACAAATCCCGTCGCTTTAAGGACTGGTTGAATCGCTAGGGAGCTTAGATGGAAAAACTGAAACTTATTTACCAGGGAAATAAATCCCATATCTATCAGGATCTGCGGGAAGGCAGAGAAGGCATTGCTATCAAAATGCTGAAGGATGCAGATCCTTCTCCCCAGCAATTGGCTTATCTCAAAAATGAATTTGCTATTACCCATGGTTTGGGGATAGAGGGGGTGCGCAAAACCCTTGAAGAGGGAACCATCGAAGGACGCCCTGCTATTTTCATTGAATATATAAAGGGAAATTCTCTTAAAGATGGATGGGTAAGGGAGCGTAAAAGCCTGAAAGAAATGCTCACCGTGGCGATAGAAGCCACCCGTGTGCTGGCAGAAGTGCATCAGGCGGGGATCATCCACCGCGATCTTACCAGCAACAATATCCTGGTTTATGACAGCTCACAAGGCCCCAAAGTCAAATTCATTGACTTTGCTTTTGCCCGGGAGATCGGCCCGGAGGGCATAGTAGCCGAAGGCCTTGAAGGCACGCTGGCCTACCTCTCGCCCGAGCAAAGCGGGCGCACAGACCGAAAGGTAGACTTTCGTTCCGATCTCTATGCCCTGGGCATCACTTTGTATGAATTATTCAGCGGGCAATTGCCCTTTCAACAGTCTGAGCCCACAGAGCTGGTGCATGCGCATTTGGCTCAAAAGCCCATTCCTCCCCATGAAGTAGAGCCTACTTTGCCACCGCAGATATCGCGCATTATCCTCAAGCTGATGGCGAAAGATCCGGGGGATCGTTACCAAACAGCCAATGGGCTGCTGAAAGATCTGGAGCATTGCCTGCAAATGATGGTAGAAGTGGGAGAAGTCAACAGCTTCAAACTGGGCTCAGGCGATCGCATGGGCCTCTTTCGGCTGCCCGACAAATTGTTTGGCCGCAGCGACGAAATGCGCTACCTGCAAAAAGGCTATGATCGGGTGGCATTGGGTACGATGGAGCTGCTTTTGCTGAAAGGCTATGCCGGCGCTGGCAAGTCATCGCTTGCCAGTGAGTTGGGAAAATACGTCAGCAACCAGGGCGGATATTACGCCTGTGGCACCTTCAGCCAGACTCAGAGCAGCCTGCCCTATCAGGGCACCAATGAAGCCTTTCAGGACCTGGCAGCTCAGATGCTGACAGAAAGCAGCAGCCAGTTGGAAAACTGGAAACGCAAGATTTTGGCCGCTGTCGGCCAGAATGGCCGCCTCCTGACAGACTTCGTTCCAGACCTGGAACTGATTATCGGTGTACAACCCGAGCTCCCCATACTCGAAGGCGCAGCCGAAACCCAAAACCGCCTGCGAATTACCTTCCTCAATTTCCTCAAGGCCCTCTCCGACACAGACCATCCTCTGGTCATCTTTCTGGATGACTGCCAGTGGGCAGATGCTGACTCCATTGACCTCATCCGCCTGCTGCTGACAGAATCCAACAACAGAAATCTGTGGCTGATTGCAGGGCTGAAAGAAGAAGATATTTCTGAAGATCATCCCTTTTTGACAGCCGTTAAATACCTGGAAAACAAGGATGTTATAGTCGAAAGCCTGTCTATAGGCAACCTGCGGAAAGATGCCGTTGTGGAGCTTATTGCTACCACGCTCAATACGACCGAGGATGTCTGCCAGGGGTTGGCAGAAGTCGTTTTTGCCAAAACACAGGGCAGCCCCTTTTTTGTCAGGCAAATGCTTGCTTCCATCTATGAAAGCGGCCTGCTCTTCTTTGACCAGCAAACCTTAGGCTGGAATTGGCATCTCAGCAGCATACAGCAACTCAACATCACCGACAATGTGGTGGAGCTGGTAGCAGGAAAAATCCAGCGTTTGCCCAAAATAACGCAGGAAATCCTGAAAAAAGCTGCCGGTATCGGCAATCGTTTTTCCCTGGGTATGCTGCGGAAAATCTATGATTTGCCCCCTGACGAGGCCATCTCCGAGCTGAATCTGGCGATTCGGGAAGGACTGATAGCCGATCTGACCAACCACCAGCTTCCTACAGATTTATTGTATGGATTTTCTCATGACCGCATACGGGAGGCAGTTTATTCGCTTATTCCCGAAAAAGAGCGTCCCCAGCTCCATCTGACGATCGGTAGGGAAATGCTCAAGCGCCTCTCAGAGGAAGAACTGGAGCAGGCTCCCAATCAATCTGTTTTTGACCTGGTGAGCCAGTGGAATCAGGCAGCTGAAATAGTAAAGAGCAGAGAGGAACATCGCATTTTGGCACGGCTGAATCTTCTGGCAGGCAAGCGGTCGAATAGCTCGACAGCCTACAAGGCAGCCCTGGCTTACTGCCTGCGCGGGTTGGACCTGATCTCAGCCTACGGCTGGGAAGCTAACTACCGCCTCAACTATGAGTTGAGCAGTGAAGCGCTGCAGGCGGCATTTTTGGAGCGAAAATTTTCGCTCCTCATCGACCTCAGCAACCGGTTGATCCATAACTCCGTCAACCTCGAAGACAAGACCACAGCTTACGAGCTGCAGATATATGCCCTGGTAGCTCAGGGAGAGCTGGAGGAGGCCTTTAGGCGTGGGCTTCGTTTCCTGAAGCAGTTGGGGATAGAGTTCCCCGAAAGAGCCTATGGCTGGGCCCGCCGCAAGGTTTTGATGCGCATCTGGTGGCTTTTCAGGGGAAAAGATGAAGAGGATTTGATTCGCATCAAAGAGATGAAAGACCCCCTCAAGCTGGCGGCACAACGCATCCTGGCGGCCCTCTCTCCTATCGTGCGCGTCACACGGCCCGAACTTTCCATGCATATTCCCTATAAGCAGGCTTCGCTCTCTCTTAAGCATGGTCATTCCCCTATTTCGGCTATCGCTTATGTGAATATCGGGATATTGTTTGCTCAGGTTTACAAACAGCATGTAAGAGGCTATAGCCTGGGAAAATTGGGCATTCGATTACTGGAAAAATTTCCCAACAATGAATACAAAGCCAGAACTAACCTGGCATTTTACAGTGAGCTGGTGCCTACAAGTCAGCCCATCAAAATATGTCTTGATCCCCTGAAACAAATCTACCATGATGGTCGGGCTGTAGGTGACCTTACCACCGCAGGCTTCAGCATCAATCAATACCTGAGCTTTGCTTTTTTCGCAGGAAAAAACCTCAAAGAGCTTGAAAAAGAAGCAAGGACTTTTGTGGGAGAAAGCGGCCAGAGAGAGCAATCCATTGCATCGGATTATTTAAAAATGAACTGGCAGCTTTTGCTCAATATGACTGAGAGTTGCGACCATCCGGCGGAATTAAATGGCAGCGCCTGTAAGGAAATGGAATTGCTGGCAGAATTTGAAAAAAACAAGGATAATACAGGCTTGTTTGCCTTTTACCTCCACAAAATGATCCTGGCTTTTTGCTTCGAAAAGCATGAAGAAGCCGCCCAATTTGCTTCCGAACTTTCGCAATACAGAAGCAGCGTCAACTACTATTTTTCAGCTATAGCTGACTTTTATGAAGCGATCAACCTGCTTCAGCTTTATACAAATGCTGACAAAAAGACGCAGACCAAATACCTCAAACGGATAGAAGACCTCATTGATAAATTGGATGAGCATGCAGAGTATGCGCCCTTCAATCATTTGCACAAGCTTTTTTTGATAGAAGCGGAAAAACATCGGGTAATGGGCGAAGAAGATGAGGCGCGCAGGATGTATGACAAAGCGCTGCAGCTCGCCCGCTACAATGAATTTCTCAATGATGAGGTGCTGATCTGGGAATTGATGGGTAAATTTTACCGCCAGCTTGGCAATTCCTTTCTGGCGGAAGCCTATCTGTCCAAATCCTGGAAAGTGAACAAAAGCTGGGGCGCGGAAGGCAAAGCCGTTTTTCTCGAAAATCGCTATCCGCATTTTATCGGTAAAGGGAAAAGTGCTTCTTCCCACAGCATCAGCGGCACACGCTCTGCATCCAGCGGTGAATTGCTTCACGGCCTCGATCTCGAAAGCATCACCAAGGCGTCTATCGCCTTGTCGAGTGAGATCGTTTTCAGCAATCTGCTGGAAAAAATGATGGAAGTAGTGATGGAAAATGCCGGTGCCCAATGGGGCGCATTTATCGAAAACCTGCAAGGCGGCCTGCACCTCATCGCCCGTGGACAAGCCGGAGAAGGCGTAAAAGTACAGGAAGCGGTACCGCTGGAAGAGGTGGAAAAACTTTCCACAGGCATCATCAATTTCGTGGCACGCACCCGCAAGGAGCTCGTTCTCGCCAATGCCTCCGGGCATAGCAAATTTGAGAAAGACCCTTATATTCAAGAGGTTAAGCCCAAATCTATCCTTTGCTTTCCGCTGATCCACAAGCGCAAACTGATTGGTCTGATTTACCTCGAAAATAACCTGACAGAAGGAGCCTTTACCTCCGACAGGATCGAAATCCTGAATATGCTCTCCGCTCAGATTTGCATTTCCATCGACAATGCGCACCTCTATGAGAGCCTGGACGAAAAGGTAAGGGCGCGCACGGCGGAACTCAACAAAAAGAACAAAGAGCTCAATAGCACTTTGGGCAAACTCAAAAATACCCAAAGCAAACTCGTAGAGTCGGAGAAAATGGCCTCTCTGGGCCAGCTGACGGCGGGCATCGCCCATGAGATCAACAATCCCGTCAACTTCATCTCGGGCAATATCGGCCCGCTGACCCGTGATATCGAAGATATCAGGGAGCTTTTCCTGCTCGTCAAGGAGCTGGATCCTCCCGACAATTTGCGGGAGCAACTCACGAAAATCCGTGATTTTCGGGATGAGATAGACGCGGATTTCCTCTTTGAGGAAATAGAATTGCTGCTCAAAGGCATCAAAGACGGTGCGATTCGCACCAAGGAGATCGTGCTGGGCCTCAAAAATTTCTCTCGTCTCGACGAGCAGGATTTCAAGATGGCCAATGTGCACGATGGCATCGACTCCACCCTCACCCTGCTTGGCAACAAGCTCAAAAACCGCATCGACATCCACAAGGACTACGCCCCCAACCTTCCGCATATCGAGTGCCTGCCCGGCAAACTCAACCAGGTGTTTATGAACATCCTGAACAATGCGATGGACGCCATCGAAGGCGAAGGGGAGATATGGATCAGCACCAGGCAGCTTGATGAGATGCTTGAAATCCGCTTCAAAGACAGCGGAAGCGGCATGCCGCAGGAGGTCGCAGACCACATCTTCGAGCCTTTCTTCACCACCAAGGATGTCGGCAAAGGCACCGGCCTCGGCCTTTCCATCACCTACGGCATCATCCAGCAACACAAAGGCGATATCCGCGTGAGCAGCGTGCCGGGTGAAGGGACAGAGTTTGTGATTGAGGTGCCGATGGTGCAGAAATAAGAGATTAGATCCCCAGGCTCAGGCCCAGCGTCCAAACCCGCGCCAGCGGGTAAGAGAAGTAATCCTGCCCCGCGCCAAAGAGGGGCGCGAGAGCGATTTCGGGATCATTGCCACTGTAGTTTGTCCAGAGGAAAGGATTTTCTACCGAAAAAGAAAAAGTAGAGGCGCGCTTTTCCCCTGTCAATTTATAGGAAAAGGCGATCTGCCGAATCCGCAAATAATCTCCTTTTTCGAAGCCTTCCGGCTTGTTGGCAGGATCGATATAAAAGGGCTTTCGGGGAGACGAGAGGCCTGCCTCGTAGAAATTGCTGCCGGGGAAAAGGCCGCCGGGGCGGTTAAATGCAAGAGCCTGATCATTAAAGAGGGTAAATCCCAGCATGCTCTCTGCAAGCACTTGCAAGGTGAAATTTTTCCATGAAAAACGTTGCCGGGTTGAAAGCAATGTGCTCGGAATGGCTGTATTGAGGTCATTTGTGTTGTCATCCCAAAGCATAATGGGAACATCTATTCCCGAATAATAATAGTATAGCGGGCCCGATACTTGCGGGCTAAAGGGGCTGCCAAAAGGCAGCAAATCTATACCCAAATCCCGGTAACGTGTTTTTTGAAAACTTACGCTAAAGCTGGGGGTCCAGGTAAAGGACTCCATAAAATAAACCTTCTTGTTCAGGTTGACCTCTAAACCCTGGTTTTCCATATAGGCAAGTAGGTTTTCGTTGAAAGCCCAATAAGCCTCTCCGGCGTTATCTGTCAACAAACGAAGCATCCTTTGATCTGTCCTGCGCTTGTATGCCTCTATGCTTAAATTCCAGGTTTTGATCCGTACATCCAGCGCCAGATTTTGGTTGATTGAGTTAGCAGGTCCGATGCCTGCTTTTCCCCAGGCTGCCCTTAGGCGCGCATCCAGCCAGGGAACGGAAAGGTTGAACATTCGAAAAGGATTGATGCCCACAGAAATAAAAGGGTAATGCTGAAAAGGAGCATGAAAATCAGGCCTATACGGCACAGCCTGGCTATGCGCCCAGATGCTATATCGCTCATATCGCCACCCGGCAAAAAGCTCCATTTTATCATCCCAATTATAGGTTCCCTGAAAATGGGCTGCCTCATAGCGCGTTCCGCCCTGGAAATAATTATACTCAAAGCCAAAATAGGGGCCATTTGAGTCTTCCAAATCCCATCCAAAAGGGTTGAATGGTGCCATTTGAGGACGGAGTTGGGACTTTGAATTTTGTTGAAATTCCAGCTTCAAAGTCAATTCGTGTTTATACTTTTCAATTTCATATCCTATGCCTGCGGTAAAATTCCCATACGCCAAATTTCTTCCTGGAGATTCGCCAAGCGCCTGTAATCCCACATAGGGCAGGCTTCGGGGTTCCAGCCTTCTAAAGCGCATCGTCTCGCTTTGAAGGGCCATTTTTCCATAAACCTGCAGCTGTTTACTGATATCCCAACTCAATTTGAGGTGCCCAAAATATTGTATCGGCTTTGCCTCCAATTCAATTTCCTCCAGCAATTGAAGGGGATTGTAGGCGCTATCCACCGGCGGTTGAAAATAACTGCCATCTGTCGCATAAACAGGCCATGTCGGATTGTAGGAAAAAGCATGTTGCAAAACATCCACTTGCGTTTGCCCATCTGAACGGGAAGGCAAAAAGCTTTCATCTCCCAGGCTCAGCGCAAATTTTGTCTCCAGCTTCAACTTTTCCTTGAGAAAGCTTTTATCGAAATGAAAGCGGCTGCTCAGCCTGCGGAAGTGCGTGGAAAGGATCGTTCCTTGCTGGTCCAAATAGCCAGCAGAAGCCAGAAAACTGGTTTTTTCATTGATTTTCTGACGGATGGAAACATGATGTTGGTGCATTAAAGCCGGGCCGCTGATTACTTTCAGCACATCTGTATTTGCTTCTCCCAGGAGACTTTCGTCTCCATATTCGCTTTGGGCAGCCCATGCGCGATAGGCATCGGCAGACAGGGGTTTTTGCCGCCATTGCGGCTGTTGCAGGCCGAGGCTTCCGCTATAATTCAGCCGCAATTTTTCATCCTGAGGCGTATGGGTTGTTATCAAAATCACCCCATTTCCTCCCCTCGCGCCATAAAGCGCGGCCTCCGGCCCCTTCAGGACCTGCACAGAGGCGACATCCTCCGTCGCCAGCCAGCGCAGCGGATCGCGCTGCAAAGGCAGCGCCGTCACCACGCCCAGCGGGCTGGACTGAAAGTTTTCGATGGGAAGCCCATCGACCACAAACAGCGGCTCATTGCCGCTATACATCTGGCTCTCTCCGCGTATGCGGATGCTGGTGCCGGCGCCTGGCGCGCCGCTGAGGCGGTTGACCCGGACGCCCGAAACCTGGTCTGGAAGGGTTCCATAAAGCGAATTTTGAGCTGCTGCTTCCTGAAGGATATGGATCGAATTTCGCTTATCCATGGGCTGAAAAGGCGAAAAATAATAGCCAAAGTCACAGCCGATGATCTCAGGCCCAATTTCCATAGAAATATAAAACGAATTGCCTCCTCCCACTTCGATTTCCTGGGTGACATAGCCCACATAGGAAATAATCAGCACATCCTGATCCGTAATATTTTCAAATGTAAATCGCCCTTCCAAATCGGTCAATTGTCCTCTGGCAGTCCCTTTTAAAAGGATGACAACAGCTTCCAGCGGCTCAGAAGTCTCTTTTTCAACGACAGTTCCACTGATCGTCCGCTGAGCCGTAAGGCCACTCAGCAGGAAAAAAAGAAGCGGAAGAAGGAATAGTTTTTTGAGCGGGAGGAAATGATTTCTCATGATAAAGGCAATTTATGGAGTGATCCAATGGAGATTGGATGGTAAATGCCCGGAATTGGATTGAGGTGTAAGGTAGGAAAAATTTCATTTTTATAAAATATGCGAATCAAGGGTTGAGAATTCTTTTGGCGCGGATTACCCGCAAGCGTCCCTTCGACAAACTCAGGGCAGGCTCCTTCGACAAACTCAGGGCAGGCTCCTTCGACAAACTCAGGGCAGGCTCCTTCGACAAACTCAGGGCAGGCTCCCGCAGGCCACTGAATCGAGTTCAGCTCAGGCTCCACCCACGCCATCTTTTCTTTGAAAAGCAGAATAAAAGCTACTAAAAGTAGCTTAAAAACAAATAGCTTGAGCGGATTTCGGGCCTGGCGGCTGGTTTTGCGCGTAATCCGCTCCATGTATTCAACTCTTGATTCGCATAAAATATATAATCCTGTCTATAATCCTGTCATCCCTATAATCCTGTCATCCCTTCGGGATTCGGGAGGGTTCGATTGGGCTTGTTATAATCCTGACATCTATAATCCTGTCATCCCTATAATCCTGTCATCCCTTCGGGATTCGGGAGGGTTCGATTGGGCTTGTTATAATCCTGACATTCTATAATATTGTCATCCCTATAATCCTGTCATCCCTTCGGGATTCGGGAGGGTTCGATTGGGCTTGTTATAATCCTGACATTCTATAATATTGTCATCCCTTCGGGATTCAAAGCTGGTGGGTCTTGTAAAAAACCTGTTTCCCGAATCCCGAAGGGATAATATGATTATAGCCAAGGTTAATCGACCTAGACAGAACCCCGAAGGGGTGACATAAATCTCAAAAAAAACTCCATTTATCATGGCCAGATTCCTTCTCTTTAGCTGTTTCATCTTCATTTCCCTCCCCTCCCTCGCCCAGGGCGAAATCTTTTTCCCCGAGAAAACCCGCCAATTTGGCCATATAGCCTACAATTCCGATGGCCGTCGGCACATCCCTTTTACGAATACAGGCGATAGCCCTTTGATTATCACCAATGTGAAAACATCCTGTGGCTGCCTGGTAGCCTCCTGGTCCAAAGAGCCCGTTTTGCCCGGGGAGTGGGCAGAAATCAGCTTGCAATTTCATACCGGAGGAGGCCGCCAGGGTAGGTTTCAGAAATCCATCACAGTCTATTCCAGTGACAGCCTCCACCCCCGCAGCGTCCTGCGAATCAGGGGCCTGATCATGAAGGAAGGGGATCAATTATACGATGAAGAAATCCATGAAAAATCTGTTTATCAGGCGAAACATCTCCCGCTGGACAGTATGTCTTTTAGCCCCATGACCTGGCTGGATTCCGCAGAGCAGGATACGAGCTATTATTTGCAAATCAATTCTCATACAGCCGTTGATGTCTCCAGCCAAAACCAGCTGATATATGACTGCTACCTGGAGGGCGATACCCTCGTCCTGGATTACCGCTATTTGGAAATGGGCCCTTCTGATCCCGCCAATCTGATGCAGAAGCATCAGGATAGCTTTCAGATGCCCCCCATGCCCGGACGTACCTGGATCATCAAGGCAACATACAACCGCAGGGAAGTGTTGATGAAATATGCGATTGAAGCACCGGGTTGTGCTTCTTTGCGGTTTTTGGGGGATGGGGAGTTACTTCGATATGGGGGCTGTGGGGAGTGAATCGGCAAACGAGCCCCGACGGGGCGATATATATCAACATGGGGCAAAGCCCCATGCCATGGTAGTCAGCCCCCCCGATAAACCGTGAAAGCCCTGCAAGGGCGAAGTATCAGGTATATCGCCCTTACAGGGCTACTTTGCGGAACCTTCTTTGTCACAGGGCGTTGCCCTGTGTTGAGGTCTGCCGCCCCTTCGCGGCTTTGGAATTTGCTAAAGAAGTGGTTTTTTCGCTTACTGATATCTGTGCCAGAAGAATTATAATAAGGGTAGATAGATGTACATTCCTGGTAAAGCTTTGGCTGCTTTAGTATATTCTTTCAAACCAAAATATCCCGTAGCCTCATCAAATAACGCATTTACCTTTTTTTGACCAAAAGCAGGCCCATACAAAAGACTGATAAAAAGAAAGAAAAAAAGCGTTTTTTTAGCCATTGTCGTTGCGGTTTTGAGTTTTCTCCCACTCCCCTTTCCTCATCCCAAAAATATTCACAGGCATTCCCTTATAATCAGGCAAAGTCTTTTCTAAACGCATCCCATTCTTCTTTGCCACCTTCTCCGAAGCGATATTATCCACATGGACAATGGAAATCAGCGATTCCCAAAAGTCATGCGCAAAGGCATAATCTCTGCATTTCATGGCCGCTTCTGAGGCGTAGCCTTTCCCCCAATGCGCGGGCAAAATGGAATAGCCAATTTCAAGTCGCTCCTCCCCCTCCACTTGCTGAAGCAGCAAGCCACATTGACCGATCAATTGGTCGGTCTTTTTGTCGATGAGGCCATTCATGCCGCCGAGATCATTTTCATAGCGATGAAAAAGTTTTTTAAACCAGAACTCGCAGAGTTCCCGCGGACTTTTGGTGGCGTCCAGCCCGAGGAAAGCATAGGCTTCCCTGGTATCGAAAAGCGGTAGCCAGGCATCAAAATCTGATGGCGTGAGCAGTCTGTAGTGAAGACGGGCGGATTGCTGGTTTTCGAGGATGTATTTCATGAGGTGTTACAAGTTGGCGTTTTTTGAAAAATTATCACCTCTCCATCTCTTAAAACCTTGAAAAGCCATTTCTTTTCAATACATCTTTCCACCTCTTTCTGAATATCTTGAGATTCGGGGTGATCTGAATCATAATGCGGCAAAATCATATAATTAAACAGGCCGAGGCCTTCATAGATCGGTTCAGTTATTTCTGCAAAAGGAAAAATAAAGGGTTCATCCACATGATCAATAGATCGCAAATCCTCTCCCAAAATGCAGATACCCGCACTGTAGCCTCCATAAAGAAAATCATCCCGCTGTACCAGAGAAGCGAAAAGGGTATCAAATCCACTCAGCCGCATCGCCTGCCTCAATACAAATGTATTTCCCCCCACCACCCACAAAGCTCCTATTTCTGCTAGTTTTTCAGATAATTGTTCCGTCTTGCCAAAATATTGTTTCAGGTCCAGGTGAAAGGCATCAAATCCCAATTCATTGAGCTCGGCAAGGTCTAGGGCTAGTCTTTCCTTATCAGGTGCTTTATGATCGCGGGAGTTATTGATATAGGCTACTCGATTGTTTGCCGGGATCATGCTTTTAAGGGTAGCGATCTCATTTCCGAATTTAAAGGAGGAAAGGTAACATTTCATGGAAAAGGGATGATAGAATAATTGTTTTGCAACCAAAATAAACAAAAATCCCCACCACGTCCTCACGCAGCAGGGATCAACTAAATGATTCCACACCTTAAATTTTAGTTTGCAGTGGGCAGTTTGCAGTGGGCAGTTGGCAGTGGGCAGTTTGCAGTGGGCAGTTGGCAGTGGGCAGTTTGCAGTGGGCAGTTGGCAGTGGGCAGTTTGCAGTGGGCAGTTTGCAGTGGGCAGTTTGCAGTGGGCAGTTTGCAGTGGGCAGTTGGCAGTGGGCAGTTTGCAGTGGGCAGGATTTGGTTCTTGCTGCCTACTGCAAACTTACTACTGCAAACTAATTCCGCTTTATCTCCAATTTCCCTTTATTCAGCATATCCCAGCGCTGAGGCTGGATGAGCAGTTTTTCGCCGGGTTGGATCATCAGCTCTTTGCGGATGACAGGCTTTTCCTTCTCTGGCTCCATGGTATTGCGGAGCTGGAGATTGTAGGAAATGCTGCTGCCTTTGCTGAAGGTCTCCAGCACATTGCCTTCCTGCCGCAGACAGAAGTCTACCTGTTTGCTCTGTTCTATCTTCAAATCGTCGATTTGGTAGACGCGGACGGGCTCCTGCCGCCCGGTCAGGGCTTTGATTTCCAGCTTATGCGTGCCCGCATCGGACTCGCTGCGCAGGCTCAGCTCGGGTGTGGCGGAGTTGATGCCTGCGATCCGCAGGTGCTCCAGGCCCTGGCCTTTTTCTGCCGAAAGCGACACATAGCCCTGCGTACCCATCACATCCAGGCGATAGCCGGATTTGCTTTTCACAGAAATCTCGATGGGCGCATTTCCCCGGTAGAAATAGATTTTGGGACTGTTGGGCGACCTTTTCCCGCCCGTCATCGGAATGAAAGGCATGACATTTTTCATGCCCATGGCGCTGGTATCGGGTTCATGTGTGCCGGGCAGGAAGAGGCGACGGCCCTGCTCGTCGGTGATCTGCTCCAGCTCAGCATCGTCTGCATAGACGAAAATCTTGGTGAGGGCCTCTGCCACATCGGCGAAGAGGGATTGCGGCAGGCGGTCGCGCTTGCCCGCGACGCTGAGCGGAATGGTAACGAGATTTCCTCCGCCTCCGGGGGAGCCGGACCAGACTTCAGGACCCGCCATGGTAAAATTCCATGCACCTGTAGCTGTCGTGATTTCGATATAGTTATTGCCAAAATCATAGTAGTCTCTGCCGTCGGCACCGGCATAATAGTAGGTGCGGTTGGGATCCCAGATCATGATGCGCTTGGTAGCGCCCAGGTCCACCACATCATAAGCAATGATTGCGTGTCCGCCATCGGCAGGATTCAGGCTTTTGGTGACGCTCATGATGCAGGGATCATCCTTGGCGAGGTAGTATTCCAACTGCGCGTAGGCGTAGTTGCCATCGCGGTTTTTGTTTTGGGCCACGATATCGAGGAGAAAAAGCAAAAAGCGATGTGTCAATTGCTGCCCATGCATCAGCTGTATGGCTTTCAGCAGGTTGGGATCATCGGGGCCATTGTTGGGGACGCCGGGGTAAATATGCGGCGGATGACAATAGCCGAGGTAACCCCCATGCTTGAGCATCATCAGCGCCAGCAGGTCTATGCCGTAGCAATGCCCGTCATTGGGCAGGGTTTTGTAGACATTGTCAAAAAAGAGCGCGTCAAAATTACCGGAGGTAGCCTGGGTCGGTGCTACGCCGATGAAGCTTTCGCGGAACATATTCCAGTCAAAATCACCTGTGGTGAAGTTGTCGAAAGACCAGCCGTTGGTTTCTGCCCAGTGCTGGGCCTGGCTGGGCGCAAAAGCACCCAGGGCCAGCAGGAGGAAAAGGATATTTTTATATATGATTTTCATTGTTTTGTTGATTTAGGGGTTAACCTTTCCGCTGACAGGCGAAGTCATCTGCGATACCGTACCTTCCCTATCGAGCAATGCCACGCGGTACCAATATTCCACCTCATGTGCTACCTGCTTATCTACGAAAGCGTTTTCCTTTAACAGATCGGCGATCTGGTTGTAGCCATTCCATTTGTCGCGGCTGCGAAAAACCACAAATCCCAGATGCTTGCTCGCATCAAAAGCAGGTGCCCATGTCAGCACCAAAGCGCAGGGATCATGCTCCTCGCTGATCGAAGCGATGACAGGCGTAGGCGCCAGCTCCGAGCTAAAAGTGAAAGTGCTCACAGGAATGGCTGCTTTCAATTCGCCTTCATTTCCATCATAATCTATGCCCACCACTTTGTACCAATAGACCACCTTGGGATCTAGGTCTTTGTCGAGAAAAGAGCCCTGGCTCATGTACTCGCTTGCAGCGACCGGTATCACGCCGCATTCTGCGGGCTGGGTGGCGGTATAGGGCGCAGCAAGCTGCGCAGGTATGCCGGGAGGCGGCTCGACGGTCATACCGCCGACCCATTTGAAATCGCCTGGAGCAGGCTCCACCTGTGGCGCGCCGCCTTCGGCGCGGTAGACATGATACGCACGCGTATCCTGCGTCGGCGGGCCTATCCATTCGATGCGAATGGCATCGTCGCGGGCAAAAAGCCCTGAAATCAGGGCAGGCTCGGGCGGCGTCTTGTCGCGCAGACGCTCGCACTCGATCCCCGCGATTTCGGCGGGGGTAGGCATCGGCCAGTCGCCGCTCTGGTTGCCGGATTTATCCACCGCTTTGATCCAGTAAGCATAACACAAAGGAGAACCTTCGGGTATGCTACGGTCTTCATAAATCCAGTTACCGGCAGCTATCGCTCTTTTCGCTGAGTCCTGATCCACCATGCCCAGGTACACAAAGGGACCGCTGCAAATCTCAGGTGCTTTGTCTTTGTCCTTACCGGAAGGATTGTCATGCGTAGGCCTGTTGGGCTCTTTTTCGCCTTTCTCATCCCTCTCAGGACAGGGAACCCATTCATCAAAATGGCAAAGGCTGCGGTAGATCATATAGCCGTCCATATCCGGCTCGCCATTCGCCTTCCAGCTGAGGGAAATATGCGTCTCGAAACCATCTGTCGTCAGATTTTTGACGATGCCGGGGGCCGTGATGTCCTTGAGTGAACCCGAGGCGGCCATGGAAACCTGGCTTCTGTTGCCATTGGCATCCTCAGCGATGACGCGGTACCACCAGCTTTTGTCACCAAAAGCAGAACGCAAACCCGGGCTATTGTCTGCATAGCTCACCGTCATCACCTGCGGATTGGCAGAGGGGGGAATATTTCCATTGACCAAAACACCTGTGGTGAGCGGATCATCCTCTGCATGCTGGTAGCGATAGAGCAAGTATTTGCTGACGATGGGGCTTTCTTCATTGCCGTTGATGTCGGACAAAACGCGTGTCCAGGAGACCGTGAGTGCATTGCCTGGCTCGTCAGCGACGACCTGTATATCGCCCGGCGTAGCCGGAGCGGTTTTGTCCTGCGGAGCAGCCGATACAAAGCCTGGGCTCATCGGACCGCTACGTCCGAGTAAGTCCACGGATTGCAGCTTGTAATAATAAGTCAGGCCGTTGTTGGGGCCGTAGACATTGCTGCCATTTACTTCGTGAAAAGTAGCTTTACCATCTGTATCATAGCGGCGAAAGTCCAGAAAGCCATTGGTGGCTGGGATGAGGGTATCTCCGTCCAACTCTTTGTTTACCTTCAGGGTGAAAGCGCTCTGATTGACCGGCTGGTAAAAGCAGCAGGAAATAGCTGAACGCAACACCCGGTAGCCTGCGGCTCCATTCACATCGTTCCAGCGAACGAGCACCTCGCTATCGCCGCCTTCGGCGACGAGGCCTGTCGGCGCTGGCAGCGCCGCAAAAGTTCCCGCAGTGACGCTGACATTGTCATCGAGCACGCCTGTCTCCACGCCTCCGGCGTTGACACCCACGATGCGGTAGAAGTATGTCTGGCCGTTGGTGACGGCCCCATCGTTGAAGCCGAGGCCCGCCACGCGGGCGATCTTTTCATTGCCCCGGGCAAGGAGCTGGAGCAGATCATGCTTGTGCGTGCCGGGGGCGATGGCTGCGACATCGCAGGGATTGAATAGGGTCGTGCTATCGGCAAGGCCCTGCTCCATCATGATCCACTCTGGCGAGCCCGGCACGAGCAGGGCCGTGATGCTGGCGCAGTTGGTCATAGGAGCGATGGGCGAAGCGTTCAATGGTGCACCATAGCTGCCCGCAAGATTGGTCTTGCGGTAGATATTGTAGCCTGCTACCCCCTCGTAAGGCCACACCATCACGATCCGCAGATCGGGACCGGGATTGCTGCTGATGACAAAGAGGTCAAATTGTGCCTGCCCCTGCTTTGGAAGCAGAAAGAGCAGAAGGAGGCTGGCAAAAATGATTTTGATGTATGTATTCATGGTTAGGAGGTTTGTTGTTTCGGGTTTCGGGTTTCGGGTTTCGGGTTTCGGGTTTCGGGTTTCGGGTTTCGGGTTTCGGGTTTCGGGTTTCGGGTTTCGGGTTTCGGGTTTCGGGTTTCGGGTTTCGGGTTTCGGGTTTTGGAATCTGGTACTCGAAACCCAAAACCCCAAACTCGAAACCTTTCTTCTATTTTATATAAAAGCCATCTGAGGTATTCATCCCTACGCCCACATTCACGCTGCCACAGAAAACCCAGAGCACGCAGGCCTCCAGGGTAACGGAGCCTTCAAAAGAAGCAGGATAAGGCCCCATAACCTGAATATTGAAGCCGGCGGCGGCGGAGACGAGTCCCCCGAGAATCTCGCCATGGATGCGACCACCGAGGTTACCTACCAGGTAAAGGGATGCGGGAAGGCCACTGGCCTTGGCGTTCATATTGGCGACCTGCGCCGCGTCGAGCACGAACATGCCAAAACCGGCAAAGAACTCATAGCCGCCTGAGACGACATACAGGTTAATGCCTTGCTTGATGTGAAGGTAACCGTACATACCGGTCAAAGTGGCCGGCATGGCGCTGGTGTTGAGTTTGTAGCGTGGATCGGAGCCCATCAGGACCCAGGCTTTGCTTTTGGGGGCATTTACGCCGAAGTAAAAACCTGCTCCCAGACCCGTGGAACTCACGCCCATCATATTGAGGGAAAGCGCGCCCTGCACGGATTGGTAGTGGTCGCCGGTGACTCCGGCACCAAAGTGCCAGTTGGCCTCGCCTTCGGCGGTGATGGAGCTACCGATGAGGGCTGCGCCCTCTGCAAAGCGAAAAGCGCCCGATATTTCCCCTTCCAGGAAATTCGCATCCCGGTCAATCAACAGGGCAAAATGCCCGTTCACCAGCACATCTACCGACGCTACCAGCGAGAGGTAGGCTTCGCCATCCATATACAACTGCGTTGTAGAAGGGGTGATAGACATGATCGCTGTAAGCGAGGAAGCCGTGCGCACCGCTACGCTGACATTGGCAGCATTGGTGACTTCGCCACCGATGGTGACGCGCTTGATCTGATCGCCTTCGAGGCAGGCGCAGCCCCAGATGCGCGTGAGCGAACTCAGGTTGGCCACAGGGCCAGCAGTGAGCGAACGGAATTCCGTGCTGGCGGGATTGATGGAAATGCAGGCGCCGCGCGACTTCATATCGAGGCGGGAAGCCATGCCTGCACCGGTCAGGTACAGCAGGGAGCTGTTTCCATTTCCTTTAAAGCCATCCTGATCGGCATCACTATAATCCAGCGTAAAGGCAAAACTGCCCAGATTACCGGACCAATTTCCGGCGATATCGAGATCACTGGCTTCGAATTGATCCACAGCATTTTTCTCCAACTCAATCCGTCTTTTGAAAAAGGGATTGCCGGGCATGCTGGGATTGTACCAATCCTTGATACTCAGGTAGGTAGGCCCAAAGAAGGGGAAATGGATATTTCCGCCTGCATGCAGGAATCCCTGCGGATTGATCGCGGGCTCCCAGGCCGAAAGGGCCACGGCTCCTGTGACATAGTCAAAGCCGTCAAACTCCTGCCCGGCAGAGTTGTAATCAAAAAACAAGCGGCCTAATTCTCCACTTGCGAGCATCTCGCCCCAGGTCAGGTAAAAGGGCTCCGCCCAGTGAATGGATTCATCGAGCCCTGCGGCTGTCAGGATGACCTGACCGCTTTTCACGCTGACAAGGCCAGCGGAAGAAAAACCGGCTTTGGGCACGGGTACGACGCCCCAATATGCCAGGGTATCTGGCGTCGTCAGGTCTACCTGCCCGCCCGCATTGTGGGCGGTGGAAGTGAAGACCATTTCTGTGAAATCCAGCTCTATATTGGCAGGGCCTTTTAATCTTACAAAACCATCAAAATCGCTGTTGAAAGCGGCACTTTCCACAAATTGCAATTCCAGGTAGGGCTCCTCCTTTTGCTCTTTGGGCGCACCAAAAGTGGTTTCAAAAGGTTTTTTGCCTACATAACGCGGATCATTTGTCGGACCCAATTTGACGGTTTGGGTGATTTCAGTCCTGCTGCCCAGGCTGGCATGTACGCCACGGGTGACGATATTGATCCAGTTGGGATGGCTGGCAAGCAGCACAAAATTGAGCGGGGGATCACCGGCAGGTATGTCAGGTGTATAAATGCTCAGGTCGCGTATGCTGCCAAAGGTCACACCCTGCATGCCCAGGGCTTCCAGCTGTGTATTGGGCGGACTGAGGTTGGGTTCTACAAAAGCATTGCCTACTGCCGGCATATAGGGCTCGCGCATGACAGCAGAAAAGTAAGCGTTGCCGCTTTCTACTTTATCCGAGCTAAAAGCGCGGATTTCTTTTCCCCCATGCACCCAATCTCCCCAATGGATTTGCTTTCCGACCAAATTCACATTTCCATACAGGTCCATGTCATTCTGTACCTCAAGGGAATTAAAAGTGGCCTTCAGGCGGTTATCAGAGACATCGCGGGCAGCAAACTTGGGGAAAAGGATTTCTCCAGTGTCCAAAATGCCGCTTTGCACTTTGCTTCCGGAAATGACGAGAGATGCTTTGCTAAAGGAAATATCATAGCCGAAAGGCTGGATCGCATGGAAACTGTAGTTGCCTGCATGCTCCATGTTGGCTTTCAGGCCCGCGCTGGTCACTTCTGCATGGGGAAAGAAATAGCCTGCTTTCAGGTAGCCGGTATTGGAGGTGACACTGCCTGAGGGAGCCTTTTTGCTTTGCCCGGCAAATAGCCAGACGCCCTTCCAGGAAGCGGGTTTGCCGCTGGGGGCATAGCTGAGATTCGAACGAAAATCGGCTACAAAGCCTTTGCCTCCGATCTCCAGGGTCGTATTTCCGACGGTCATGCTGTACATGCTGTCAGCCTTGACAACATAGAATTCGCAGGTGGGCGAAATCTGAAAGCTGCCCAGGTTCAGGCTGGCCGCCTCGCAGTGTACACCCGCTGTCAGGGAGTTGGGCAGGATCAGTCGTCCTTCGGCCATCGCCTTGTCCTTGTCGATCGTCAGGCTGTCTATTTTCAGATCAAAGCCATTGACTTTCAGGGTGATTGGCGGCACAGGGACCGGCGGATCGCTTGGATAGGTGGCAAGTCCAGCTGTCACGGTGCCCGTGACGCCCGAGCCAATCGCCGTCACGGCGAGGTCTTTAAAGTGAACCCGAATGCCATCGGGTTTGGGTTTGAGCCAATCGATCCAATCGATTTTGCTTTTGCCGATGTCGAGGTATTTTCCCCGGGCTTCTGGCAGCAGGATTTTCATTTCTGTCCCCAATTTCGCTTTGGGGTCGGCGAGCAGGGCGTCTTTGAGAGAAATTTCCCGGATCGGGTCTTTTACCTCTGTCACAATTTTAAATTGATAATCCTTCATGATGGCCCCTTTCCATATTGGAAAGAGAGGAAAGATAAATTGGGGTGCGCAATCAAATTTGATGCGCCCCAGGCCTTCGAGACCCGCGAAGCGGTGTGCGTGGCTGTAATAGGTGCCGAGCTTGTCGTAGCGCTCCACGACCATGGTAAAGCCTCCGATGAAGAGGGTATCGGGCCGTTTTACCGGCGGGTACAATTTGCCCAACAGATCGCCTATGCTCGCTTCGATTTCGGTGACATATTTTGAAATGACAAAATCACGTCCTGAACTGCCGCGCACCTCGCGCTTCAAGGCAGCCAGCGAGCTTTCTGCCTCTTTGTAGACTCCGGGATCGGCTTTTCGCTGCCAGGCTTGCAGCTCTTTTTCAGCCTGAAGGATGGGGCCACTGAGCAGGCCCTGGACCACTACCTCCCGGTAGTTTTTGGCAGCCTCTTTGACGAGGGCCTGTGCTTTTCGGCTGTCGCCCTTCTTCAGCAGCTTCAGGGCTTCGTTTTTGCTTTTTTCCGCCTGCGCAAAGAGTTCGGGGGCCTCCTTCTGGAAACCGGTGGCAAGCACTTCTTTGCGGAGCTGGTTGAGCTCTGTAAGCGCTTTTTCATACGGTTTTTGGTCCCGCTGGGCATGTAGCGGCAAGGTACCGCATAGCAATAGCAGCAAGACCCAACCGATCAATGGTTTGGTTTTGATTCGCATAAATGATAGAAACTTTAGGACAGTTTGTTTAGTCAGCAGTTGGTAGTTGGCAGTATGCAGTAGGTCTTGGAAGCTGATAATCAGCCTTCCTCAAAAACTGCAAACTGCAGACTACTCACTGTAGACTGCATTAGCTGTCGGTGGTTAAAGGTAGCTTTTCATAGTCACGTGCATGTATAGAGATAGTCGTAAAGGTGACAGTCTTTGTCACCATGCTGGAGCATTCTGTAGGCCCTTAGGCGGTAAGTCTTACTGTTTGATGTAGAAAGCCGAAGAAAGGTAACTGATAGCTGAGGAAAATTTAATGACTTTTCTCAGTGGCAAAAGGGAGGATGGGACAATTTTTTGCTACAGTTTTTCCAGTAGCTCCCGCGCCTCCGGCGCTTTATAAGCAGGCACAGCCTGCAAGAGCAACTCCAGCGTCTGCGCCGCTTCTTCCCGCTGCTCAGCGCGGATTTCCAGCAATGCCTGGTACCAAAGCGCCTGCGCTTCAAAACGGCTCCCGCTGCCTTGCAGCAGCTTGAGCTTGGCCAGAGCCTGGCCGTATTGGCTATTGTTTTGCAAACTCATGGCGAGGTAAAAACGGATATTGGGCTCTTCTTCAAGACTCAGCATCTGCTGAAAAGCGGCTGTTGCTTTGGCATATTCTCCCGCCTCATAAGCCTCAAAGGCCTGCATGCGAAAATCTGCCGGCTCTATGCCGCGCGTTACAGGTTCCAGCGCGTTGGGATAGGGTTCAAAATGGCTGGCATAGAGGGCAGGGCCATCCGCTGGCTTTTGCAAAAGGACGATGCCTGCGACGACCATCAGCAGGATCACCGCTGCCACGGCTGAAAGCCATTTGAAAGCCAGGCTGCGGCTGCGGCCTTTTTGCTCCAGTTGTTGTAGCTGCGCCTTGAGCTCTTGCTGCTCATGGAGTTGAATGGCCTGTTTCAGGTCTTTTTCGATATGTTCTTCTTTACTCATGAGACCTTATTTACCAATTGAACCAATTTTTTCAGACAGCGTGATTTGTGGCTTTTGACCGTATTTTCGTCCTTATAGTGACTTAATTCCACGATTTCTTTTACCCTAAGTCCTCTGTAATAAAACATTTTCAGGATCTCCTGACAGCTTGGGCTGAGTTGCCCAAAGCAATGAGAAAGCTTGCGCTGTTCTTCCGTTGGGCTTTCTTTTTCCCAAATCACCTCGACTATTTCATCAGGTATTTCAGCTACTTCCTCCACCTTTGCCACCTCCCTCAATCGACTGAAAATCATATACTTACCTATTCCAAAGAGATAGGTTTTGATGGCTGTATTTTCAAGATAGAGTTGCTTCATCACAAAATTTTGATGCATCGCTATAACAGCATCCTGGTATATATCCAGCAATTCTTCCCGGTTTAAGCTGAATCTCCGTGCGTAAACTACAAATGCCTCTCTGTATTTTTTATACACTTCCGCCAATGCTTTTTTATCATCCTGCCTGAGTCTCTGCTGCCACTCAGTATCACTGTTCTCCATTTAGTATCAGATTTTGGGATAAAGTTAACATCCTGAATAAAGAGGGGATGCAGATTTTATAATTTTTATGCTAAAAAATAACGCCTCCTGTTAACCTTTTTATTTCGGCATGTACCAAAAGGAGTAACTAAAAAAACGATACACCATGAACACCATTTTGAAAACACTCATTTTCTCTCTGGCAATTGTGCTGAGCAGCCAGGCAAATGCTCAATTTTTAAAAAAACTTGGCGATCGCGTTGAAGAACGCGTCAAGGAAACGGCGGCCCAAAAAGTAGAAAACAAGGCAGCAGAAAAGACGGATAAGGCTTTGGATAAAATCTTCAACATCGGCAGCGGCATCGGCAGCGATGGGCAGAGGGGAGATCAGCAACAGGACGGAGAAAGCGGGGAAGAGCAGGAATTTGATGTAGAAGGCATGATGAACGGGATTTTAGGTGGCGGAAAGGAAGTGAAATTTGAAAACTCCTATAGCTTCGGTATTACCTCCACCATGGAAGTCACCGACTTCAGCAATCCAGATCAAACCCAGCGAATGAAGCAATCTTTTGGCAAAAACGTGATCCTGACGGTTATCTCTCAGGGCGGAAGCACCATCCTCCATGATTTCAACCATGAATCGGCCATCATCATAGATGAATCCCAGAAGACAGCCCAGGTGATGTCTCTGTCATGGATGAAAAAGATGATGGGGGGTGAAGTTCCTGAAGGGGATGATACACAACGGCCACAAGTCAGCAAAACGGGGAAAACCCGCAGCATCCATGGCTATACCTGCTATGAATACCTGATAGAGACAGAGACGGAAAAAATCAATGCTTGGTTTGCACCAAATGTGCCTTTCAGCTACCAGGACTACCTCGGGGGATTTACCAAAATGATGGGACAAAGCATGAACAAACTACCTGAAGATCAGGGCTATGTGATGGAAATGAAAATGTATGACAAAGCGGGAAAAGAAACCTACCAAATGAAAGTAGTAGAACTTTCCGAACAAGGTACGAGCCTGAATCTGAGCGATTATAAAGTGCAGAAATTATTCTAAGCTATTAACTTATGTGCATGTTTCGGAATGCACTTGTCATGATCGTGTTGTGCATCGGTTTTCGGGCCGATGCACAAGTTATTTGGGATAGTTTGCTACAGGAGACAAACTGTCTGGACAGAGAGGGGGAGTTTTCGGCTATGCTCGCGACGAGTCTGTACAGCGACTCGCTGCTACAGCTGGCAGAGGAGCCGGATAGCTTTTTCCTGTGTATATTCCGTCACAAGGCAGGCACAGCCCTGCACAATATGGGCCGCTATGAGGAAGCCATTGCGGCTTTTGACCGGGCCATAGCTGCTTGCTATGACGCTCCCGAAGGCCGAAACCAGCGCGGCATCGCGCTATATGATCGGGCATTCGCCGAATACGCCCTCCGGCGGTACCGCCAATCCTACCAGACAGTTATCGAAGCGGAAGCAGCACTTGCTCCGCTGGAAAATCCCGACTATGACTACCTGCTGTCAGTCTATGCTGACTTATGTTTTCAGGCCACGGAAATGGGCAACCTGACAGAGGCCGAAAAATACCTGCAAAAAGGCGAATTGCTATACCAGCAGATCAAAGACAAAATAACCGAGCCAGACGATGGCTCTAGTTCCAAGGAAGTCCTTTTTGAATACAACTACATCGCTTTGTATGCGGAGTCTGGCGACGAGAAAAAAATGCTGGAACATCTCTCTCTGATGAAGCAGCTCCGGGCGCAAAAAAAATTCAATGGAAGAGAAGAATATATGTATGCCGTAGGCCTCAATCATGTAGCAGATTTTTACCTGAACTTTCATGAAAGATGGGAAAATGCCTTTCCCTTTGAACAGGCAGAACGCTTTCAGGATGAGGCATTTGCGGCTTTAGACAAAGGGCGATATCCCTCCAACTATGTGCAGTTTACCTTTAACAGGAGCAAAGCCCTCCGCAAACTGAAAAAAAACCAGCAGGCCCTCAAAGGCAATGATTACCTGCTTTCCATAGCGGATAGTACAGATCCCAGAATGCCCTTCTTCCTCGCACAGCGCGGGTTGATCTTTGCCAGTGCAGGGCAAAAAGAGCAGGCCATTCAGACATTTGAAAGCATGGCCCGGCATATCCATACCGGAGTGGAGCCTTTGCAGGCTGATTTTGCCAACTTTGCGCCCAGCAGCACCATCAACCACACCGACCTCCTGGCGGGGGTGATGGATGAGTTTCAGGAATTATTTCCTGATGACGAAGCCGTCAGGCGGCAGGCAGCTGCATTTTATCCCCTGGCCCTGCGCCAATTTGTCTACAGTCTCCCTTTCAGTAGCTTGAATTTCAAGCTCCGGGAATACTATGAAAAATGCCTGGCAGGCATCCTGGCAAGCCGGGAAATAGAGAGCGGGCGAAAAGGAATCAGCCTGCCCGATTTGCTGACGCAAATTGAGCAAATCGAAAACCGACTCGCCTGGCAGGAGCACCTCCTAAATCGCAATTTCAATGAATTGAAAATCCCTGACTCTCTCCTGTACCAGGAGATGGACCTGCGCTTCAAAATCGCAGAAGCCAAACAGAAAAAGGCTTCAGAACTGACAATCTTTGAATGGGAGGAAAAGCTGGCAAAATTTGAGCGAAACCTCCGCCAGCAATATCCTGCTCACGCAGATTTTGTCAATCACACCTTTGACCTGAAGGCCCTCCAGGCCCGGCTCGGCCCTCAAAGCCTGATCCTGCGCTATAAAAAGGCGCAGGACGACTTTTACCTGTTTGCCATCTCAGCGAGCGATATTCAACTGTTTGAAATAGGTAAAAAAAACAAAATCGAACCCTATGTAAGCTTTTTCCTCAACCAAACAGCTTCTCTGGGAAGGAGTCGCGCAGGGTACAGAGAGTTGTACCCGATGCTTTTGCCGATGAAGCTTTCGCTTTTTCAGCAACTGATCATCATCCCGGATGATATGCTGTATGATGTTCCCTTCGAGTTATTGATGGATTCTTCCCAATATCTGATTGAAAGCCATACCATCAGCTATTCAACCCATCTGGTTTTTGTACACAATCAGCTCAATAAAAACCAGGAAGGAGGCAGCGGCTTTATGGCTTTTGCCCCTGACTATGAGGCCAGTTCCTCTTCGATGGCTACGAGGAGTCAGGCTTATCGCCTGAGGGGTGCCAAGGAAGAAGCGCATGCCATCTGCAGGCTATTCCAGGGCCATGTCTATGATGGGCAGTATGCTTCCAAAGCACAATTTATGCAAGCTGCACCCGCGGCCAAAATCCTGCATCTGGCCATGCATGCCGATATCCATAACGAGCAACCCGAGCTGAGTTACCTGCTTTTTTTGTCTGATTCTATTTTGGAGAAAATGTATGTGGAAGAATTGTATGGGATGAATCTGCGGGCAGATTTGGCGGTATTGAGTGCCTGTAATACAGGCAAGGGTGCTCCTGATGAGCGGCGAGGCATGGTCTCGCTGCATCGCGCTTTTTGCTATGCCGGCGTGCCGGCAACTGTGGCCAGCCTTTGGACTGTGCCTGATCAGGCCACCCAACAGATCATGCGTGCATTTTACACGCATCTTCGCCGGGGTTTAAGCAAGGCAAAAGCCTTGCAACAGGCAAAGTTGGATTACCTTGCCCAGACGCAAGATCCCCATCTGCAACATCCTTTCTTTTGGGCGGGTTTTGTGCTCTATGGAGATGCAGCACCTATTGCCAGCTCCCTTGGCGGGCTTACTTTTCTGTTTTGGACAGGCATGAGCAGCCTGCTGATTTTGCTGATCCTGGGCTTGATTTCTTTTCGAATGTAGGATCGCAGGATAGTCCGGATTTAATCCACAGGATAAGGCTCTCCATAAGGACCCGCCATCGCTATGGCTTTGGAATAGGATTTTTTCTCCGTCAAATCCAACTCCAGATACTCTTCTCCCTTTATCAAAATAAAGACAGAATCTGCCTCCCAGGCAACTGTGATGTCTTCTGTTTCGAGTTCTGCATGAATGGAGAATTCATTTGCATATTCTTTCGATAAAGGCGGGGCCATGCCTTTTTCTATATAGGTTTCTACCTCTTTTAGGGCATCCAGAATCAAGCCTCTGGAGCATAAAAACCCATCGATTTCGATATTGTCTTCTGCCGAATTCAGGATGTATGCCCAAACGGCAAACTCATCGCCCTCGATGACGAGGTGTCGGTCGAGCTCGGAATTGAATTGGGATAAAAAAATGGGTTCCATGCTACTTAGCGCTTCGGACTGACCATATTGTACTCTTTCATCTGGTATGCTGCCGGCAGCATGAGGCGAGTTTCTTCTACCTGGCCCTCAAGCACTTGTGCGATCTCCAGAGTGATGTAAAAGGTTTTGCCAGGTACAGGCATGGGGTGAACAATTTTCATGGGAAAACCTTCGATGCCATATTGAGAGAGAGAAAAAAGGCCTGAGCCTGTCAGGTCATTGGTATTGGGATAATCTGCTTTCACATCAGGAGCTACCCAAATATCCATCGTATCGCGTCCCCGGCGGGTATCTTGTATGATGAGGTAATGCTTACAATTGTAGGAAGCCAATTTTGCATCTTTTTTCCCTCTGACTACCAGTGCTTTGTCATTTTTAAAATTAGCCCAGGCTTCCTTGCGGGAGGTCTCAGTGAATTTGTAATTCATATTTTGAGCTGTAGCGATCATATACAAGTCACCGCCTTTTTTCTCCGCAAACATGCGATTCAATAACATGGCAGACATGCCTCCACGCATCTCAAAATAGGATTTTCCACCCTGAAACTGCCACTCCATGGTGTCAGGCATTTGGCTTGCCATGCGCTTCACCAGCTCCTGATCGCCGCTATAGCTGGCGGAATACACAAGAGTCCCTTCAAATTTGTCCTGCGCAAAAGTCAGGCTCAGACTGAGGATCAAAAAAATAGAAAGAGTCAGTTTTTTCATCGGATAAATTGTTTTTTCATTTTCGTTTTTCGTCCCGCTTCCCACTTCTCGCCTCTCGCTTCTCGCTTCTCGCCTCTCACTTCACTACACTCCCCTTCATCACATCATATTCCGGATTGACGAGGTGGAGTTTGCCGTCGGCATCTTCGGCGAAGAGGATCATGCCCTGAGACACGACGCCCCTTATCTTTCTTGGAGCGAGATTTGCCACCAAAGTCACTTGTTTGCCCAATAAATCTTCAGGCTTGAAGTGCTCGGCTACGCCGGAGACGATGGTACGCACGTCCAGTCCTGTATCGACTTTAAACTGGAGCAGTTTGTCTGCTTTGGGAACAGTCGCGGCCTCCAGGATCACGCCATTGCGTAAGTCCAGCTTCATGAAATCATCGAAAGTGATGGCCTCTTTGGCAGGTGCCACCTTGCTTTCAGATACTTCAACTCCTTCTTTGGCTTTTTTATTGGCTTCCAGCTTGTCGAGCTGCTGCTGGATGATGTCGTCTTCTATTTTGGGGAAAAGCATTTCGGGTTGCTTCGTGGGCGAACCGGAAGAGACGAGTTCGTCTTTTTGCAGATCATCCCAGCTCAGCGATTTGCTGTCGAGAAAGAAAAAATCAAGGATTTTTTCCGCTGCATCCGGCAAAAATATTTTGCCGAGTATGCCCAATGCAGCCACCACCTGCGTGGCGGTGTAAAGGGTGCGACCGACGTGCTCGGGATCGGTTTTCCATTTCTTCCACGGTTCTTCGTCCGTGAGGTATTTGTTGCCCAGTCGGGCAATGTTCATGTATTCCATCAGGGCATCGCGAAAACGGAAGTTTTCGAGGTTTTCGGCAATGTTGTCCTTGTGGACTTTGATCTGTTTGAGCACAAGCTGCGCTTCAGCATCATCGGCCAGGCCATTGGCGACGGGCACCAGGCCACCATAGTATTTGTGAAGCAGCTTGAGGCGGTTGACGAGGTTGCCAAGGATATTGGCTAGTTCGCTGTTGTTGCGCTCCTGGAAGTCCTTCCAGGTAAACTCGCTGTCTTTGCTTTCAGGTCCGATGGACAGCAGCACATAGCGCAGCACATCCTGCTTGCCGGGAAAATCTTCGAGGTACTCGTGGAGCCAAACGGCCCAGTTGCGGGAAGTCGACAGTTTGTCGCCTTCGAGGTTGAGAAATTCGTTGGCCGGGACATTGTCCGGCAGGATGAAGCTGCCTTCGGCATGCAGGATAGAAGGAAATATGATGCAGTGAAAGACAATATTGTCTTTGCCGACGAAGTGAATCAGACGGGAATCGTCTTCGGGATTTTCCTGTTTTTTCCAATAAATCTCCCAATCCTTGCCATGCTGGCGGGCCCACTCTTTGGTGGCAGAGATATAACCGATAGGTGCATCGAGCCAAACATAAAGCACCTTGCCTTCGGCATCTTCCAGGGGCACGGGCACGCCCCAGTCAAGGTCACGCGTCATCGAGCGAGGCAGCAAGCCCGCTTCGAGCCAGCTTTTGCATTGTCCGTAGACATTCTTTTTCCATTTGCCTTTTTTGCCTTCGAGCAACCACTCCTCCAGCCAGGGCTGGTATTTGTCGAGGGGCAGGTACCAATGCTTGGTTTCTCTCAGGATGGGTGCCTTGCCACTCAGGGTGGAGAGCGGATTGATCAGCTCCAAGGGGCTGAGGGCGGTACCGCATTTTTCGCATTGATCGCCGTAGGCGTTGGGGTTGTGGCAGTTGGGGCATTCGCCCGTGATGTAGCGATCAGCCAGAAACTGATCGTATTCTTCATCATAATACTGCTCACTGGTCTGCACCACAAACTCGCCTTTGTCATTCAATTGCCTGAAAAACCACTGAGCGGTTTCATGATGCAAAGGAGCAGAGGTGCGATGATATATATCGAAAGTAAAGCCGAATTGTACAAAGGCTTCTTTGATCTGGTTGTGATATTTGTCTACAATGGCCTGTGGGGAAGTTTCTTCCTTCTTGGCACGGAGGGTAATCGCGGCACCATGCTCATCGCTACCACAGATATAAACCACCTCACGACCTCTTAGACGCAAATAGCGGACATAGGTATCCGCAGGAAGGTAAGCTCCAGCTATATGCCCGATGTGCAAAGGGCCATTGGCATAAGGCAAAGCAGAAGTGATGGTATATCGTTTTGGGATCGTATTCTCGTTCATGGCCGCAAAGATAGGGATAATGTGCAAATGTGCAGATGGGTGATTGACCTAATTTTTTCTAAAAATCTCCTCCGTAAAAATACTCTCTTTGTTAGATTTGGTAAAATATTTGCATAAATAATAATGCTTTTTTCAGGAATATATCTTTTATTGTACATAGTTATTCTTCGCCAGTTGGCCGCCTACCCTGGCTTCTCCTTTTTCTACTTTTTAAATTGAACATAAAAATGGTCAACAAACTACCCATGAAATGGACTCTCACAGTCATACTGTTGCTGGGTCTTAGTCCGTATCTGAATGCGCAATTGAGCGCCAATCTCCCCTTGCAAAGCAATGATCCTCAAATTCAGGCTGTAATCAGCCCTGAGGTCCCCATAAGGACGATGACGTCCATTGATCTCAATCCCTTTATAGAAGAGGACCTGATCAATGATCAGACGGATGGTGCCTGGCGCTTTGCCGTTCCGATTTCAGTTAATCTGAATTTGCAAAATTCTGGTAAATGGGATCAACTCCCCAATGGAGACCGCATCTGGCGTTTGCATATCAAAAGCGCTGGCGCTGTGTCTACGAATTTGCTCTACCGCGAATTTTATCTGCCTAAGTACGCGACCCTTCACATTTACAATCCTCAAAAGGAGGAAGTAAGGGGTGCTTTTACTTCGGCTAACAACAAAAAAGACCGTGTATTTGCTACTGCCCTGATCAAGGGTGAGTCTGTGATTCTGGAGTATTATGAGCCCGCAATTGTCAAAGGACAAGGCGTGATTGATATCATGACTGTGAACCATGGGTATCGGGGTTATGGGGAAAATAATAATCATACCGGCAATTCTGGCAGTTGCCAGAATGACGTGAATTGCTCCGGCAATTCTACCTGGCAGACCGTCAAGCGTGCCGTCGGCAAATGGACCGTCGGTGGTTCGGCATGGTGTACAGGCACATTGATGAACAATACCAACCAGGATTGCCGTCCGCTTTTTCTGACTGCCAACCACTGCATTGATGGCTCTACCTCTCTGGGTCTGGATGCTATCAGCAACAATGGCCCCATCAATACCCTGATCTTTTACTGGAATTTTGAGACCCCAGGATGTAATCTGGGGGAGCAGGGAGATGCCTCCCAGACAACGGTTGGCGTAGCGACGGTGCTTGCCAATCCTTATCTGAACGGATCCATAACTTCCTCCTCAGATTTTGCCTTGTTTGAACTGGCCGAAAATCCCAAATCCTCCTACAACGTCTATTTTGCGGGCTGGGATGCTTCCGGCAACACGGGCACTGGTGGTGCAGGCATCCATCACCCTGCCGGTGATGTGAAGAAAATTTCTATCCATAGCCAAACACCGGCCTCCTCTTTCAGCAATTTCTGGAGAATCCTTCCATGGGATGTCTTCAATGGCAACCGTGGCGTAACGGAAGGCGGATCCTCCGGATCAGGCCTGTTCCGTAGCAACGGCCGACTGATCGGCCAGCTTTTTGGCGCCCTGGATGGCGGCAACCCCAACTGCTCAGACCCGGTCAATGACCGGGCAGATTATGGGCAACTCGCCTACTCCTGGACCAATGGTGGTGCCAGTGACAGCCGCAGACGACTCAATGTGCACTTCGATCCTGTAGGAAGTGGGGCCACGACTGTCCTGGGCGGCTCTGCCAATCCCTGCGGCATGCCCTCCAATGTCGTATGTGAAAATGCCCTCGATATCGGCTGTGGCGGTAGCCGCACGGTGAACACCATGAATGCAACGAGCGATGGCAATCCGGGTCCGGGATTTTGTGGGGTCAATTTGGTTTCAGGACAGAAAGGCGTTTGGTACAAATTCAATGGAAATGGCAAACAGGTGACGGTAAGTACATGTGATGCCTTTACCGATTTTGATACCAAACTCGCTGTCTTCAGTGGCTCTTGCGGGAGTCTGACTTGTGTAGGCGGAAATGATGATAGCCCAGGCTGTTCGATTGTCACACGTAGTGAATTCAAGTTTGTTTCCAGTCCCGGTACTACCTATTATATCTTCCTGTCGGGTTTCGGTGGTCAAACTGGAAATGCCAGGGTAAGTATCACTTGCTGTGACCTGCCCGAAGCCAAATGCAGGAACCGCACGCTTGCCCTCGATCCAGGAGGTTCCGCTTCTGTAGGCAACAATTACGTAAATGACAACAGTACTTTTGACTGTGGTCTGGGTTCCAGAATCCTTTCCAAAAAGAACTTCAATTGCGGAGATGTAGGCCCCAATCCTGTCACCTATACCGTTACGGATGCTTGTGGGAATACTTCCTCCTGCAGCGCTACCATCACGGTCCAGGACAATACCCCCCCTACTGCGCTTTGCAAAAACATCACCGTTGCGCTGGATAATACAGGAAATGTCTCCATCACCGGAGCCCAGCTCAACAATGGCTCCAACGATGCCTGCGGCATCCAGTCCTATAGCGCTGATCCCAATTCCTTTGACTGCTCCACGGTAGGTGCCCAAACCGCTACCCTGACGGTTACAGATGTGAATAACAATACCTCAAGCTGTCTGTCAAATGTATTTGTAGACCCCACGGCGGCTATGCCTCCTGACCTTTCTGAGCAAAATTGTGGTAGCTGTGGTGAATTGCGGATGTTTTTCTGCCAGTTTGACCCGAGCCCCTCTCCACTCGATGATTTCATTGATGGCACGGTCCAGATGAATGCGACCTATGTGCCCGGAAATCCCTTGTATTGGTACAATGACAATGCCGGCACCCAGGGCGCAGCATACGCTGGCAATGGCTCTCAACCTCCCGTACCGGATCTCAGCGTCGGCAATACCAACTTCTACTTCTGGGTAGCTCAGGTTAACCAGCTCACAGGCTGTGTAGGGAATGCGATCCGCGTCAGGATAAGGGTCAGAAAAACACCGATTGTTAGCTTTGATACGCCGCCTCTTCCTTTCTGCTATGGCGGACAGGTAGACCTGGCTGAGTGGGTTGACGATGCCAACAACGTAGCAGACAAATATGACTTCTATGATGGCGATCCCAATGGTGGGGGCACATTCCTTGGCAGCGTTACGGCTACCAATGGAAATGTAGATCCCTTGAATTATGTGGTGGTAAGTCCTCAGGTAGGAAATAATACCTATTGGGTAGTAGCTACCAATACAGGCAATAGCAATACCATTAGCTGTTCCGCTACCGCGATGGCGACCATCCCTGTGGCTGCGACCTCCACCCTGGCACCGATCTCCGATGTCACGGTGAACAGCGGAGATTGGGTAAACAAAAGCTTCTTCTCCCCCAATGCGACCCATATCTTCTGGATCGATCACTACAGCTTTGGCAATCCTGACATCGGCCTGATGGGAACCATAGGCATGGGTAATTTGTCCTTCCAGGCTCATAATCCTTCTGCTTCTCCTCGCACAGCGATGATTCGGGTGCTGACCTATATCGATAACTGTGCGGGTCAATACCGTGACTTCAACATCACTGTCAATCCAGCGCCGGGGGCCCGTCAGGGAAGAAGCAATTCGCTTGCGCTGGCAGCCTATAAGCTCAATGTGCACGATGTGCGCCTGGCATGGGATATCATCTATGACCAGCAGCTGCTTTCTTTTGAAATAGAAAAACTCAAGGCGGGCATAGATCAGTCAGATGACATCTCAGTCATAACAGGCATGAATAATTGGGAAAAAATCGCCACGGTAGACTATGCCTCCAGTCAGGCATCCTATACCTTCATCGATACCGATGGCATGTCCAATGTGACAAAATACCGACTCAAGCTGATTCACAAAGATGGCAGTGCCGTCTGGAGTGAGGTGGTGGAAGTGAATTTCGATTTCTTCGATGGAGATCGCTTCATGATCTTCCCCAATCCTTCGGATGGGGTCTTCCAGCTCAGATCGGCCATGCCGATTTCGGAGGCGTGGAGCTATCAGATCAGTGATGCCCTGGGCAGGACTATCTCACAAGGCCCACTCAAGGGAGAAGAACAATCCTTTGACATCAGAGAACAGGCTGTAGGCGTTTACTTCCTGATAATCAGAGGTCCACAAGGACAGCGCTATCTGAAGCGGGTTGTGAGGAAATGAGTTAAATAAATGAATCACTATTTACAGGATTTCAAAATGAGAAGCCATGGCTTTTCAAGTTGAAATCCTGTGAATTATCCTTTTTTAATACTTTTTAATAAATCTTTAAAAGAAGAGGTGATATCTTATATTTTAATTCGACTAGAAGAGTAGAACTATTTTTGAATTGTTTATTAAGGTTTTTTAAAAAATATCGAATATTAAAAATAAAGTTCAAGTCGCTTTTACTTACCGCTAGCTTTTTATCATGCCATTATATTGAATTCGTCTTATTATTTAACATTATTTAACCCATTATGAGAATCCATTACATTCTAAGTGTACTTCTCTTGCTTACAACCCTGGGAATCCAGGCACAAGCTCCCCAGAAAGCACCCTTTCGGCCAGCTACGCTGATCCAAAATGCCGAAAGAACCGGCGCAAACTTCTCAAGTACTTCTCTCTTTGAGATCAACGGACAGGAATCCGCGATTTCTTCCAATCCTGTCCTCAGAAAAGCCTTGACAAAGGGCACCCTGCTTTCTTTGAAAAAGCAAACGCTTACCGCTTTTAACCAAAATCCCGCCAAAACCCTTCGTCTGGAAATCCCTACCCATGAAGGTACTCAGGTTCTGAAACTGGTAGAGGTTGATATCGTCGACAGAAATTTGCTTGTACGCACTTCCAGTCAGGGAGATGTAAAGGTAGATTATGGCCACCATTACCGCGGTATAGTAGAAGGACATACGAACTCTATCGCTGCTATTTCCATTTTCAATAACCAGATCACTGGCCTTTTCAGCTCAGATGAGCTACAGGGCAATTATGTTCTGGGAAAAATACAGGACGAGCAAACCGAAGAGCACATTGTCTATAATGACAGAGACCTGCTGGAAGCTCATGCTTTTGGTTGTATGATGCCCAATGATGGCGTGAGTTATGAGCCCTCTCAGCTGCTGCCACGTCCTCCTACGGAGGATGCCGGCGACTGCGTACGGGTATATGTGGAAGCAGACTATAATGTTTACACCAATTCAGGAAACTCTACCCAAAATGTGATCACTTTTCTGGTGGGGCTGTTTAACCAGTCGATTACCTTGTATGCCAATGAAAGCATCAATATGCGCATCAACAGTATCTTTATCTGGACTTCTGCCAGCGGTTATTCAGGTGATGCAGAATCCATGCGCAACCAATGGCAGGCCAACAACAGCTCCATGGATGGAGATATCGGTCAATTTATTTCCAGGGTATCTTCAGGAGGTAGCGGTATTGCGGCAGGATTCAGTGCACTTTGTGCTGGCAATGTAGATGACAGGATTTGTGTATCAAAGATAGCGCTCACCTTCCAGACCGTTCCTACCTACTCGCGCCAGGTGAAGGTTGTTACCCATGAAATGGGCCACCTATTGGGTTCCCGCCACACACACGCTTGCGTGTGGAATGGCAACAGTACGCAAATTGACGACTATGGCAATACCGACCCACCTACCGGAGGTGATGCTGTGGAAGATGCTGAAGGAGATGCTTGTTTCACTAATCCTGGAATCATCAATGTTACCCCAACCATCATGAGTTATTTTGACAGCTATGGATGGGGAACATTCAGCCTGGGAAATGGCTTTGGCTCACAGCCAGGCACTGTGATTCGCAACTCCGTTGCTGGTGCAAGCTGCCTGGATCCCTGCTGTGATGATCCGGTAGCTAAATGTAAAAATATTACCCGCAACCTGAATTCCTCAGGAACGAGAAACGTTGCAGCATCTGCCGTGGATAACGGTAGCGAATGGGACTGTGGGTTCCAATCCTGGGAGCTCTCTCCCAATAGCTTTGACTGTAGCGATGTAGGCCCCAATGCCGTCACCCTAACTGTGACAGATGATGCCTATCGTACCTCTTCCTGTAATGCGACCATCACCATCAACGATAATACGGACCCTACAGCCATTTGTAAAAATATTACGGTAGCCCTCAATGCTTCTGGAAATGTCTCTATCACAGGCGCCCAGATCGACGGTGGTTCAAATGATGCCTGCGGCATCCAGTCCCGGGTCCCCAACCCCAACTCATTTGATTGCTCGACCATCGGTGCACAGACATCCACGCTGACAGTCACAGACAACAACAACAATACATCTTCCTGTCTTGCCAATGTATTTGTGGATGATGCGGCAGCGAAGCCTCCTGTGCTGTCAGAGCAAAACTGTAATGGCTGTGGCCAATTGCGCATGTGGTACTGTCAATTTGATCCTTCGCCCGCTTCTCTCAATGATTTCATTGATGGAACAGCAGAGATGAATGATACCTATGTGCCCGGCAATCCTCTTTACTGGTACAATGATGCCGGTGGAAGCCAGGGTGCTGCTTATGGTGGAAATGGAGCTGAACCTCCCATCCCTAATATGAATAATGCAGTGGCAACCTATTACTATTGGGTCGCTCAGATCAACCAAAATTCCGGTTGTGTCGGTGACGCGATCCGCGTCAGGATACGTGTGCGCAAAACGCCCACCCCTACTTTTGACAATCCTCCCCTCCCCTTTTGTAATGGCGGTCAGGTAGACCTGGCTGAGTGGGTAGATGACCCCAATAATGTCACTGACACCTACGACTTCTATAATGGCGATCCCGATGGCGGTGGAATTTTCATCGGCTCTGTCAATGCCACCAACGGCAATGTCAATGCCCTTGAATATGTAGTAGTGACGCCTCAGGTTGGCACCAATACCTATTGGGTGGTAGCTACCAGCAATGGCAATGCAAATAGCATTACTTGTAGCGCGAAAGCCTCTATGACCATTCCGGTCGCTGCACCATCTACACTGGCACCCATTCCCAATTATACCGTTGACCATGGGCAAAATGTATCCATCCCCTTCTTTTCGCCCAATGCAACCCACATCTTCTGGATTGATCACTACAGCTTCGGCAATCCCGATATCGGCCTGATGGGAACCATCGGTATGGGTAACCTGTCCTTCCAGGCACAAAACCCAGGACCTTCGCCCATCACAGCGATGCTCCGTGTTTTGACTTATAAAAACAATTGTGCAGGCCAGTACC
>JAUIGE010000049.1 GCA_030430205.1 Bacteroidia bacterium
TTCGAGGAGAAATCTCCTGAGTTATTGATAATCAAGCTTTTAATACATGGGGTCAGGAGATTTCTCCTCGCAAAGCCTCGTCGAAATGACAAACTACTTGAAACAAACTGATGGTTTATTTTATCGCTATCCCTAAAAAAGAATACAAAGAAAAGAATGGAAGAAGATTTATGCTGATTGTTATGAAAAAATTATGTTTGGACCTTAAAGAGGCTACATATTTGTGACGGGGCCATTTCTTAGAACATAAAAAATCATACAGATCTGTGTAAATCAGCGTCAACTCTTCCTCTTCAAATTGGAGATAAGATATTTTTGAAACAACCCCAAACCAGGCGCTAACAAGTTTAAACGGTATTAAAACAACTGCCCAGCAGCACCCATCCATACACATGTAAAATACAAAAAAATGAAAATTACACCGGAACACAACGAAAGAATTGCAAAAATGAAATTTGCATCCGTTTACCCTCACTACCTGACCAAAGTAGAAAAGAAAGGAAGAACAAAGGAAGAACTGCACCAGGTTATAGAGTGGTTAACAGGGTTTGATGAAAAAAAATTACAAGAATTAATGGATGAAAAAGCAACATTTGAGACCTTCTTTCAGCTGGCAGAGTTGCATCCCAATGCTCACCTGATTAAAGGAGTAATATGCGGGTACCGAATTGAGGAAATAGATAATCCGCTAACCCAACAAGCAAGATATTTAGACAAATTAGTAGATGAATTAGCCAAAGGACGAAAAATGGAGAAGATCTTACGTGAAGAAAAAGCAAGCGCCCCAAAAGGTAAGGAATAGCGATAAAGGAAACTATCAGTTTGATTCAAGGAAATTGTCATTACTACGGCCTGCCCTGAACCCGGTCAAACCCCTCCTGTTCAGTCTTTTAATGGAAGCAGCAGTAAAAGCATCGGCCAACACAGCGTAGGGTCAGATTATAATCTGACCCTACAGGGCGGTTCATACCAGGATGGCTCCATCCATACCCGACACCCACAAAATGCTTTTCCAGCTGGCAATTTTTGTAGATATTAGTGCTTCATAGCCTAGCCTTATGCCAGAACTCATGCTATTTATTATACTCAATTAAAAAAAATGGAACAAGTTGAGACCACAATTGCCAGCACCTACTGTTCGAGTTACTCTAGAGTAACTTGTAGGGGCAAAATAGAGGTCTCCTTTGAAGCTAAAGGCGAATGTGGCATGGACGGACCAACACAAGGCACTCTATCAATCGTTGGGTTTTGTACCGTTAATCAAGCATTTGGTCCTGTAATTTATAATGCGGGCACGAATGAATTGGGTTTCGTCACTTGGTATCCTGTTGACGGAGGTGCAAGAAATAGAATTCATATCATGAACATCAACTCACAAAAAAAAGACACTTTTGATGTTGATTTTGGAGCCTACTTAATCACATTTCTCAGTGAGGATCTTATTGTGCTAACGGACTCGTATGACAATAAAACGAGGTCGGTAAAAAGAATACAACATAGCCAACACCCTTTATGAGCATTATAAAATAATGAACAATTCAATAAATAACGGAGGAAAAACCCATGTGAAATATGATCATTTTCACTACCCAAGAGTGATAGAACTTCATTGCCCAAAATGTAATGCTCAAGCACTCGCATCAAACAAAGATGCACCTCCTGGAATTGAACATTTTATTGAAATAGCCGAATTCGAAAAATGCTGGAATATCAAATGCTTGACTTGCGATTTTCGAACAACAAAAAAGTGGGAGGAAATGAAAATTTTTAAATTGTGGTTGAAAAGAGAGATAAGGGATGTTGAATTTTGGGCGTGGAATAGAAATCACTTACACATGATTTTGAAGAGGTTAAAAAATGAAAATTTAGAATCCGATAGGTGGAGTTTTTTTGAAACTTATATTCCCGGTATTTGGCTCACACAACTGCGTGGAAAAAGAGAATTAAAAAAAATTGAACACTTAATGATAAAATAACTTACCTCGGTCAAACCCCTTCTGTTCAGTCTTTTAATGGAAGCAGCAGTAAAAGCATCGGCCAACACAGTGTAGGGTCAGATTATAATCTGACCCTACAGGGCGGTTCATACCCTACACCTACAAATTAATGAAAAATGAACAGGAAACAATTTCTAAAATCACTGGCAGTGTTGCCATTAGCAGGAGCAGGCATGAAACTACATGAATTGAGTAAAATGGCAGAATCTTTGGGCAGCACGGCCAAAATGCCGGTACTGTTTTTGGGCCATGGCAGCCCGATGAATGCCATTGAAGAAAATGAATTTGTCGCAGGATTTCGAAATATAGCTAAGCAATTAGAAAAACCCCAGGCAATCCTCTGTATTTCGGCACATTGGGAAACGAAGGGTACTTTTGTAACCGCTATGGAAAGGCCCAGAACGATTCACGATTTTGGCGGTTTTCCTCAGGAATTGTTTCAGGTACAATACCCTGCTTTGGGAAGTCCTGAATTGGCGAAAGAAACAAAACGCCTTATTACCAAAACAGAAATCGGTTTAGATGATAAATGGGGACTGGACCACGGTGCGTGGAGTGTCATTAAGCATCTGTATCCGGAAGCAGATGTTCCTGTGATCCAAATGAGTTTGGATTATACCCAATCACCCCGATTTCATTATGAATTGGCAAAAGAGTTGGCCTCACTTCGCCAGAAAGGAGTTCTGATAGTGGGTAGTGGAAATATGGTGCATAACCTCGGAAAGGTGGCCTGGAATAAATTAAATGAAGTTGATTATGCCTTTGATTGGGCGAAAGAAGCCAGTGAAAAGATGAAGGGATTCATAGCCAAAGGAGACCACCAAGCCCTTATCAATTATGCCTCACAAGGCAGGGCATTTGAGCTTGCGATTCCCACTCCTGAGCATTACCTCCCTTTGCTATATGCCTTAGCGCTAAAAGGACAAAAGGAAGAAGTGACTTTGTTTAATGATAAAGCCATTGGAGGCTCATTGACGATGACTTCATTGAAAATCGCATAAATGAGCGGATTCTTCACTGAATTCAAAAAAGACAGAGAGAAGATGAATAACCAGCATATAGTCATAAAATATTACGACAAATTTTCAAGGGTATATGATTGGGTCTCCCCAAAAAGATATTATCATAAACCAAGAGAATTTGCTATTACAGAAATGAACCTAAATAAAGGCCAAACCATCCTCAATATTCCTTGTGGGACGGGTCAAAATTTTGAATACTTTCAAAAGTATATGGCAAATACAGGAAGAATAGTTGGAATTGATTTGTCAGAAGGGATGCTGCTACAAGCAACCGAAAAAGTAAAAAAGAATCTCTGGGATAATATCGAATTATTCAAAGGAGACGCAACGCAAATAAATTCAGAATGGATCGATAAAGAAATAGAAAGAGAATTGAAGTTCGATTCAATTTTATGTGATTTAGGTTTGTCGGGATTTCCAAAGTGGGAGATGATAATTGATAATCTTCTTTCCCTATTAAGGCCAAATGGAAAATTGGTAATTATGGATTGGTTTATTGAAAAGCGAAGTATCAGAGGAGAATTTATAAAATGGATTGGAAAAGGAGAGGTAAATAGGCCACTTTGGCAATACATGGAAAATAAAGTGGCCCATTTTACCTTAGATAATTCATTTAAAGGAGGAGACATGTTTGTTGCATCGGGAAATAAGAAGCCCTTTTAGCCCATCCCCTTACTCCAGAACAATCATCATAGAGACCTGGCTATCTTTTCCTCCATTCAGAACCAGGTAGTACAAACCCTGGAGATGGTCTTCAAACTGGATTTCCAGTTGATTTGTCCCTGCCGGATAATAGCCCAAATTCAGGCTCTCCTGGGCAGAATGGCCCATGAGGTCAAACAACTGCGCATGTATTTCCGCGCCTTTAGCCAACTTGATGGCTGCATGGAGGGACATGCCATCAGGCAAAGGGTTGGGATAAGGGAGTTGTGCGACTGAAATCTCGTCATCAGAGAGGGCGGTGGTGCCGGGCAGACCGAGATAAAATGGCTCACGTCCATATACGGGATCGCTTGCAGCGAAATATAGCCGGTTATTGAATTCGAAGAAATTTCCGGGATTGGATCCACCTGCCCCGGGAACATGATCGCTGATCAACTGCGTGCCCGCTGCTGTGCCGTCGCTTACAAAGAGTTCGAAAATAAACTCACCATCAGCATGCACGCTGTCAGCACCAGCGAAATACACCAGCGAATCATTCCACACATAAAAGCTTTCGCCGGGTAGCCCCGTACCAAAAACTCCATCCTTCACACCCGGGTAAAGGTCGATGATCATCTGTGTCCCTGCCAGCGTTCCATCCGATCTCCACAGTTCACGTCCGTTATCCTTTTCTGCATGGAAGATGACTTCCCCATTTCCAAAGGGCATCAGCGCCCGTGGAAAAATATCATCATTTGGTATATCAATGTGCGTGGGATTGCCTACATGGTTATAGACCATTAACTCAAAACCAGCAGGGGCACCTGCATCCGCGACATAATAAAGGGTACCATCAGAATCTACAAACTGACTGGGCCAGCTGGAATCCGTGGTTCCTCTTTCTCCAATAATCTCAATATTTCCCTGCTGCCCATTGGTTCTCCTTACTTCAAATCCTGTATCTGTACCCAGCCCAGAGAAGTAAATATATCCTCCGGAAGCGGTAAATCCGGATGGACTTCCATCGGCCGTGCCATCGTTGAGATCGGCTATCATATAGGTTCCTGCGGCCGTGCCATCGCTACGCCAGGCTTCTACCCCATGTGTAGCAGTAAAACCCGCAAAGTAAGCCACATCATCTATGACAGCCAATTCTCCGGCATACCCGCTTGCCGTACCGGTTGCAATATCTGCAACCATGTAGGTTCCGGCTACCGTTCCATTGCTACGCCAAAGCTCAAAGCCTTCATTGGGCGTATGTCCCGAAAAGAAGAACAGGCTATCGCCAGCTACGATATCTTCAATGCCTAAAGATAGCCCACCTGGAGTGAGGTCGAAGAAAAACTGAGTGCCGGCTACTGTGCCATCCGAAACATAGAGGGAAGTACAACTATCAGCACCCAATACAGGTAGACAGCCTCCAAAATAAGCCTTATTCCCAAAACGGATAATATCAGTATCCAGCAGATAACTGCCCAAACCGATGGTTCCGGCCTCCGTGCCATCACTGGCAAACAGAAACTGACTCTGTAGCAGGCTCATACCCTCAAAAATGAACAATTCATTGGAAACCGCCGACCAATTGTGTGGGGAGGAACCCGAGCCGGGTGCCAGGTCTTCCACATTTTTTAACAGGGTCTGCCCACTCAGATTGGCAGTGAACATAAATAGGACAAAGTAGGTCAATAGGTTGGATTTCATGGATTTTGATTGTTAAGATTTCAAAAACAGTATAGGTTGGTACAATACTATTGGAAATCGGATTAGCAATCCATGACCCATATGGGTAATTTTTTATACCTTTAAACTACTCAGGAGCGCATGTTTACATAAATCCACTCCCACACAGCTGGGGTTGGTAACACCTATTCAGAAACACTGAAAATAATATTTCGGAATAATGGAAATGAAAGATGGCAAACAGGCAGTTTATTTCAAGACCAGAGAAGGGTGGCGAAATTGGTTGAGCGAAAATTGTGAAACAGAAAAATCTGTCTGGTTAATTCTTCATAAAAAGAAAAGCCAAACAGAATGTGTAAATCTAATTGAAGCAACTGAAGAAGCTGTATGCTTTGGTTGGATTGACAGCTTGTGCAAAAGGCGAAATGAGGAAAGTTATTATTTGACTTTTACCCCTCGAAATCCCAAAAGAAGTAATTGGAGTAAAAGCAATATTGAACGTGCCGAACGAATGATTGAGCAGGGATTAATGACCCAACACGGACTGAAATTTATAGAAATCGCAAAAGAAAAAGGGAAGTGGTTAAAAGAATAATTTCAGAAAATTCATTTCCAACCTAAAAATACTTATGGATACATATTTCGAATCAGCAAAGAGTCTCGTCCTGGGAATTTTTTTATGGGGAATTCTATTATCAAGCTTAGGGCTGGGATTCTACTCTATACCCAAAGATGCCTCTATAAATGAATTCATTTTGCTTGGCAGCATCTCATTTATTGTAATACTTTTTGTTGGAGTAATATGGTTCAGAACAGGCTACCTGGTTTCCAGGGACCTTATCATTGTTAAGATTGGTCCGGTAATCATCTCAAAAATCAAAATTTCCAGGATCTCTAAAATAGAAAGGTCAAATAGCTTGCTCGCTTCGCCAGCCAATTCGCTTAATAGATTGGCAATCAAATCTGGCCAAACAGTTTTGGGGCAAATATCCCCAAAGGATGAAGAATCATTCCTTCAGTTGATAACTGAAATGAATCCAAAAATTCATATCGATCTTTAGGAACGATAAAGAAACTCCTCAGGAAGATATCATCAACTCCCCAATCGCTCCCCATACTGCGCCGCGTAGTATTTCTGGTAATCCCCGGATTGCACGCGGCTAACCCATGCCTGATTGGCGAGGTACCAATCAATCGTCTTTTCAAGACCTTCTTCAAATTGCAGGCTGGGTTCCCAGCCGAGTTCGTTTTCGAGCTTGGTAGGGTCTATGGCGTAGCGCAGGTCGTGACCGGCACGGTCGGTGACATAGGTGATGAGCTTTTCGGCGCTGCCCTCAGGCCGATTCAATTTCTGATCCATGATGCGACACATCACCCGGATGAGGTCAATATTGCGCCATTCGTTTTTGCCGCCTATATTATAGGTTTCGCCATTTTTTCCTTTGTGAAAAATGACGTCTATAGCCCGGGCGTGGTCTACCACCCACAGCCAGTCGCGCACATTGATGCCTTGCCCATAAACCGGTAGCGGTTTTTCGTTGACGATATTGGAGATGAAAAGCGGGATGAGCTTTTCGGGAAATTGGAAGGAGCCGTAATTGTTGGAACAATTGCTGATCACAAAGGGCAATTTGTAGGTATTGCCGTAGGCGCGCACGAAGTGATCGGAGCTGGCTTTGGAAGCCGAATAGGGGCTTTGTGGATCGTAGGGCGTTGTTTCCAAAAAGAATTCCCCATCATATACAGAACCATAGACTTCGTCGGTGGAGACGTGGTAAAAGCGCACATCGTCGCGTCCTTTCCACTGGCTTTTGGCCACATTCAGCAAGGTCACCGTCCCTATCACATTGGTAGTTACAAACTCCAGGGGGTTGCTAATCGAGCGATCAACATGGCTCTCGGCAGCCAGATGAATGACGCTGTCGATCTGGTATTTTTCAAAAATAGCCTGGACAGCCGCCGCATCGCAGATATCTGCTTTGACAAAAGTGTAATTGGGTTTATCTTCTACATCTTTCAGGTTCTCCAGATTGCCTGCATAGGTCAGCAGGTCCATATTGATGATGTGATAGTCAGGGTAGCTCTGGAGCATGTGGCGCACAAGGTGGGAGCCTATAAATCCGGCACCGCCGGTAATCAGGATATTTTTTTGCATGTATTTTTCTTTGGTCTTCTTCCAAGCAAAAATAGGGCAATTTTTCAGAAATATATGTGAAGGAGGTGTTAAGTTGTGAATCCTGTAATTTATGCCTAATTTGATTTTACTCGAAAAGCTACACTTTACTTACTTAACAAACTTTCCTTTCTTATGAAAAAAACAACTACCCTTTTGTTTTTCCTTTTTCTTGGCAGCTGGCTATTTGCACAGATTCAATCCCAGCAGATAGGCTCAGCAGGAAATGCTTACAGCACCTATTTTAGCGGTGCCCATTCTCTTTCGTTCCTCCCCGGCACGGGTACCAATGGTGGTTCTCTTTCTTTCGTTCATCGCGAAAATCCCGCTATCCATACAGGCGGTACCACGGGAAGTATTCGTTTTTCTGTCTCCAAAGATGGGGGCCAAACCTGGCGCTTAGAGCAGGGGCCAGCCACGCCTTTACTATCACGTCTTTCCCGCTATCCCCAATGCTTACTGTTTAATCCTGATAGCGCCAACACCGACACCAACAATGTGGAAATGCTGGTGGTAAATCCCACCTTGAATGCGACAGGAGCGGGATTTGACGGTCATGTTCATATTCTGGTGGACAGTGTTTTGACCCTCGACTCCAGGGTAGTTCAGGAGGATTATTTATACCAAATTGGCCAGACCGATCCGAGTGCCCGCCTGCCCAAAAGCCTGGTAGAGCGTGTTCCCAATGAATTTTGGTACGTCACAGACGGGACCAATGCGCGCACTCCGACCCTATACAAGGGAGTGTATAACCCTGGCACCAACCAGATTTCCTGGCAAACACCCAGCATCCTACCCTTAGCATATAGAGCCGCTGCTCTTCAGGCTCAAGGGATTCAACTGGCTTTTAGTCCTGACGGACAGATAGGCTACATCGCTATGGTTGGTGACCTGACAGGTGGACCTGATATGACTTACAACCCGGTTTTTATGAAATCTACAGACGGTGGACAGACCTGGGGGCCGGGAGAAGAAGTTGACATGAGAAAATGGCCAGATCTGGTCGACACCTTAAATAATGTCGCAGGCGCTAGTGGCAGGCCTGTGATAGGTTCTGCATTTTCAGGCACAGTCGTTCCCAACGTAACAGACCTTACAGTAGATGCAAATGGTGTCCCTCACTTTTTTGTGCTCGTCGGCAATGAGCTTTCTGCCAGTTTTCCCAATTATCAAATGTCTGAGGAAAAATTATTGGTGGTGGATATCACCCAGGATACAGCCGGAAATTGGGAAGGTATTTATATTGGCCCCAAATCCACCCGGAGGGCAACCATTGGTGATCCTAGTGTCGTCAGCGGCTTCCTCGTATTCGAGTCCTGGTTGCAGGTGACCCGCAACCAAACCGGAACCAAGATTTTTTATTCATGGAATGATACAGACACTTCCAGGGCTGGATGGAGCATAGCCCAGGGCAACAATGCGCCCGATTTATTCGGCAGAGGTTGGGATGTAAATAGCCGTTTGTTAACTCCAATCCAAAATTGGACAGGAAACGACACGACCTGGAATGGCCGTATTCTCACCCCTACCGTGACCAATACTGTCATCCAGCAGGGAGGCAACTTCAAGGTACCTACCATGGTTATGCGCCTCGATTCCAATACGGCAAGCCTACTCAATCCTGTTACCTATTGGTACTTTTCGAATATCCAATACAACAATTCGCAGTTTCAGATAACACCCAAGCTTTTCCGCCTTTTTTGTGGAGCAAATCCTTTGGTTGCGCAGATCAGTGGAAATGATGCTGTTTGTGGACAAAGGAATGGCTTTGTGAAAGTCAATATTTCTTCCAATTCACCGGGGCCCATTAACTATGCCTGGAATAATGGCGCAACCGCCGATAGTGTTGGCGGCTTGCTTGCGGGCACCTATTCGGTTGTCGTAACCGATGATAGCGCCTGTACCCAAAGCCTGAGCATCAGCATTACTGATTTTCCCGGTCCAGCGATCAACAGCCTGACTTCCACAGATGTAAGCTGTAATGGCGGCAATGATGGCTCCGCCCTCGTCACTGCCGGTGGCGGCAGCCCTCCCTACCAGCTAAGCTGGGTCACAGGAGATACCACCTTCGGTGTCAGCAACTTACAGGCAGGAAGTTATCTCTTTACCCTGACAGATTCCCTCGGCTGTGTAGCCGATACGAGCGTATTGATCAGTGAGCCAAGCTTCATCAACATCCTTGTTGCTGAAACTCCAACCCTTTGTTTTGGCAGTTCAGACGGCAGCGCCGCTGCGTTCGCTTCAGGAGGCACTCCTGGCTTTACCTATAGCTGGTCAAATGGAGATACAGGCCAAAATACCAGCAGTACCCTCTCTGCCGGTGTATATACCGTCACTGTAACCGATGCAAATATGTGTAGCGCCGAAGAGCAGGTTACGGTCACGCAGCCTGCAGCCCTGCTACTCTTACCTTCTCCCGTAGATGCCCGCTGTAACGGAGCCATAGATGGTTCTATTTCTCTCAATGTCACAGGAGGTACCCCTGGCTATCGCTACCTTTGGTCCAATAATGTCACCATCCAAAACCTGGTGAATGTGGGCGCAGGCACCTACACCGTCACGGTGACAGATGCCAATAACTGTACCTCTTCCATCAGCACTGTGGTAAATCAACCAACCCCTGTTACGGTTTCCCTCACAGGCATGGACATTAGCTGTTTTGGGCAGAAAGATGGCAGTATTCAATTGACGCCCGGTGGAGGTACACCTTCTTATACCTTCAGTTGGACAAATGGCGCTACCACCCAAAACCTCAGCAATCTGTCAGCCGGCATTTATGCTGTTACTGTTTTTGATGCGAATAATTGTACGGGCTCCGATGTGCTGCGCATTTCAGAACCGCCTCAAATATCTATCAACCTAAGCTCCAGCCCGGATAACGGAACTGGAAATGGGCAAGCCTCAGCGATGGTTACAGGTGGCAACCCCCCTTTCACCTATAGCTGGAATACCGGGCAGTCTAGCGCTACGATCAAGAATCTGTTCTCAGGAAACTATATCCTGACCGTAACTGATGCCAACAATTGCAGGCATATTGATACCATCATGGTAGGCAGCAATGTCAGCATAGATGATTTGCTTGCTTCAGGCATCCAGAACCTGAAAGTATACCCCAATCCGACCAGCGGGCAATTTCAGATTGACATGAGTCTGGACCATGTCCAGGATGCGGAATTGCAAATCATGGATTTGACAGGTAGGGTAGTATGGAAGCATACTGCCAGAAATGCTTTCTATGTGCGGGAAACAGTCATGCTGGAGCATGTAGCCAGGGGAACCTATCTGCTGCGTATTACGACAGCAAAGGGATCTGCAAGTATGAAGATTATGATAAAATAAGCTTATTTTTCCTTCCGGCGACGCCGGAACTCTGTGCGGAGCAGTTGTAGCTCCCGGCTGGATTGACCAGCTACAGAAGTATTTTCATTTGCCCTGCGGATCAAATAAGGCATCACAGCCTTGACCGGTCCGTAGGGCAAATACTTTGCCGCATTATAGCCGGCATGGCCGAGGTTGAAAGAAATATGGTCAGACATGCCGAGAAGTTGGGCAAAGAGAATATGAGAATGGTCATTGGGAAGGCCTTTCTCCTTCATCAATTCCGTCAAAAGCAGGCTGCTTTTTTCATTATGCGTCCCGGCGCAGATATGCACATGATCGATATTTTCAATACACAGACGCAGAGCCGCATCAAAATCCCGGTCAGTAGCTTCTTTACCAGGCTGCATGGGATTTTTATAGCCCATCTCTTCTGCACGATCCGTTTCTTTTTCCAGGTATGCGCCACGCACTACTTTTACCCCTAATTGATAGCCTTTCGCTTTGCTTTTTTGAATCAAACCTTTCAAATAATCCAGCCGATCCCATCTGTACATCTGCACTGTGGTGGCTACCCAGGCATTTTCTCCATTGTATTTTTCCATCATTTCTTCCGCCAACATATCAATGGTGTCCTGCATCCAGCTTTCTTCTGCATCTATAAAAACAGGAGTTTTTTGGGCTACTGCGGTCTTGCAGATTTCATCGATACGACCTCTGACGCGCTCAAATGCCGCAAGTTCGGCTTCCCCCAATTCCTCTTCCACTGTTTTTCCTTCCTGCAACAGGCGTTGGATTTTTTCGAGCAACACAATTTTGGCAAAACCCGTGATTTTACAGGCGCTAAAAGCGACTTCCTCATGGCCTCCGCCATGCAGCAGCGTATCTACAATTTCATTGGCTGTCTCATCAAAACCCGCCTCATTTCGGTTGCCTTCTACCGAATAATCCAAAATGGTTCGCACATTGAATTGGAAAAGATACTGCGAAGTCTTCGCGGTTTCTTCCAGAGATTCCCCTCCGCAGAAGACCTCAAAAAGCGTCTTTTTGACAATGCCTTTTACCGGCAGGCCTGCCTTGAGTGACCAACTCAGCATTTTGGGACCTATGGCATTCAACCACGGAATCCCTATCATCCGAAACAGCCAGAAGGCTTTTCTCAACTGATTGTTGGACTTGGCTTGAAAGGCAAGCTGGGTATTGGTGAAGTCGAGTTGCTGCGCGGCTTTTTTCATAATTATCGGTTATACTCTTCGCGATACGGCTTATCAGAGAGGTCGTGACTGTTGGTAGGAGGATTGAAAGTTACGACTTTAGGATTTTGGGTAAAATAAAAAGTCTCGATGGTCTTCCTTCCGGGATTATAGACCCGATCATCTTCCGCATATTTTATCAATCGCGCCCCATCAAACATGATGGTGTCAACCCCTACTGCGAGGGTATCCAACAACTCATAATGGGCAAAATGATAAAATTCATGCCGATGCATATAGGTAGCTACTTCTCCATTCACCTCAGCTTTGTTGGGAAGTTGGGTCCAACCCGTATCACTTTTGCGGAAAAATTGATTTCGCCCCCATCCCTGTTCCAGGGATGTGCTGGTATATACAATCCCATTTTCAGGTACTTCTACCTGGAGTGCGCCCTCCTTTACTTTTAAAGGAGGAGCCGAGGGCACATCGTGCACAACCGTGACCCAGCCTTCAAAATGGGCCGGGAGATAATAATCTCTGTTGGTGCGCTTGATGCTCCACACAAAGCCAATGATGAAAATGAAGCCTGTGAGGGTTCCAATGATGATAATCTTATCGATGAGTTTCAGTTTGCGGAAAAAATTCATGCAACAAACTTAGCAAATTAGCAGAAGTAAAAAGAAAAAATGCGGCAGCCTTGTAAGCCGGATTCTGTACCTGCTGCAAGCAGCAGGTCTTCATCATTTATCTAGGCCCATCGTCACCGAGGGGCTCAAGCAACCTACCCACTGGCATCGGACGGGTCGCCCTCAAACGCCAGCCTATTTGGTCTTTCAGCTCCTGAGGTTTACCTGGCTGCCGACATCACTGCCAGCACCGGTGGGCTCTTACCCCACCCTTTCACCCTTACCTCCTTCCACCTGATGCAGTAGGCAGTAAATAGTCGACACTCGGCAGACAATTCAAGACTTTGATTTCAAAAGGCTCAAAGTCTGCATACTGCTAACTACTTCCTGCATACTGCACAGGCGGACGATCGGCGGTCTACTCTCTGCTGCACTTGCTGTCCCGCCCGGAGGCGGTCCTTCCCGTTAGGAAGCAGGATACCCTACGCTGTCCGGACTTTCCTTCTGCCTTTACAGACAGACGATGAAGCCAGCTGCCGCATTTTTCCACCCCAAACCATGCAAATGGAATGAGGATAGAAGACAAACTTAGCAAGCAATTCGTATTTTATACCAAATACTTCACAGATAATTTGTTTCAAAAAAAACTGTTGCCTATTTTAGGAAAGCTAGTAGGTTTTTGCTTCAAAACTTCAGCTTAATTCCTTAATGAGATGTTAATCGTTTGATATTAATTAACCTTGAAGCTATATTTGCGTACTATTTAGCTACAGTTACTAGCTTAACATAAACAGTTAATAAATTTGATTAAAACATATACCTTTCACGGTCATGAAATATATAGTTACTTTTCTATTCATTTTCACCCTGGCTCTGGGGACTTCCCTGGCTCAAAACAGCTTCGCACGCTTTAATACAGCAGAAGTTGTTGTCAACCTAAGTGTCTATCCCAATCCCAGTACGACCGGTGATTTTTCGGTCAAGTTTGATTCAGAAGAATCCAAGCTTATCAATATCAAGGTATATAACCTGATCGGCAGGGAAGTTTACAGAGAGCAAATCTCTACCCAGGCCGGTTCACAAAAAACATCCTTCAACCTCCGCAACTTCCCCAAAGGCGTCTATATGCTGGAAGTTTCTGATGGAAATCAAAGAGTAACTCGTCGTTTATCTTATATTTAATATAGCTACAGTACTAACGCATTTCGGGGCAGTCTTCACAGATTGCCCCTTATTTTTTGTTTCTATTTGCCAATAGAAAAAGACTAAGTTAATTTTGAAGAATTGTTTTTAGCTAGCTGCACAAAAATCTAATTATATATGAAAGAAGTATTTATTGTTTCAGCTGTCCGCACGCCAATCGGAAGCTTTGGAGGCGTATTCGCCCAGACATCTGCCACTGCTCTGGGGAGCCATGCGATCAAAGGCGCTTTGGAAAAAGCAGGCGTCAGCCCAGATCAGGTGGAAGAAGTGTTTATGGGAAATGTCGTTTCTGCCAACCTCGGGCAAGCGCCCGCACGCCAGGCGGCCCTCGGGGCCGGAATTCCCCACACAGTCCCATGTACTACCGTCAATAAGGTTTGCTCCTCGGGAGCAAAAGCCGTCATGTTTGCCGCCCAAACCATCATGTGCGGCAATGCCGATATCGTTGTGGCCGGAGGCATGGAAAATATGTCCATGATTCCTTTTTATGTGCCCAACGCACGCTTTGGCTACAAATATGGAAATGCTCAATTGATTGATGGCCTCGTAAGAGACGGGCTGGAGGATGTTTACAAACAGCAGGCTATGGGCATCTTTGCCGATGCCACTGCCCAAAAATACGGCATCAGCCGCGAAGCTCAGGATGCCTTCGCCATTACTTCTTACCAGCGAGCAGCCGAGGCTACGCAAAACGGTAGTTTTCAGGGAGAAATCGTGCCGGTAGCCATTCCACAACGCAAGGGCGAGCCCAAACTGATCAGCGAGGATGAAGAATACAAGAAGGTAATGTTTGAAAAAATCCCTTCTCTCCGTCCTGCTTTCACCAAAGATGGCACCGTCACCGCTGCCAATGCCTCCACCATCAACGATGGTGCTTCTGCCCTTATCCTTGCAAGCAAGGAAAAAGTGGAAGAACTCGGCCTGACGCCTGTCGCAAAGATCCTTTCTTTTGCCGATGCCGCTCAGGAGCCTGAGTGGTTTACCACTGCCCCTGCAAAGGCAGCGCCTATCGCGCTGAAGCGCGCGGGATTGGACCTCAGCGATGTCGATTACTTCGAAGTAAATGAAGCTTTTTCGGTGGTCACCATGGCATTCAGTCAACTGCTGGAGGTCGATCCGGCGAAAGTAAATGTCTTTGGTGGAGCTGTTTCTCTTGGCCACCCGCTCGGAGCCTCGGGAGCCCGCATCCTCACCACCCTCAATAATGTTCTTCAGCAGAAAAAAGGAAGCATAGGCTTGCTGGCCATTTGTAATGGCGGCGGTGGCGCTTCTTCTATTGTGATAGAAAGGGTGTGATAAGCCTCCTGAAATTTCAAATAAAAGGAACAAGGTTTTTGCCTTGTTCCTTTTTCTATTTAATCAATAGCTTTTGGATTTCTTTCTTTTCCCCAGCCTCAAACATCAGATAATAACAGCCGCCGGGCAAAACGGGCAAACCAAGCTGTAAATGGTTTTGACCGAGCTTTCCATCAGCCCTTTTCTCCCAAACCAGGCTTCCGTGCATATTCCGAAGGGAAAGCTGAACGGCCGTTTCCAGAGGCAGGGCAAACTTTAGGCTCAACTCATTATTAGGATCCAAAGGGTTGGGGTATGTTTCCAGGTAAAAAATATGCAAAGGGTCAAAAAACACTTCTACAACTGCTGAGTAGCTAAAATGCCCATCTATATCCGTTTGCTTCAGGCGATAAAAGTTTTGTCCCTGCAAGGGATTGGAATCAAAGCTTTCGTAAAAAGCGCCTTGCTCATTTCCCCTGGCGGAAATTTTCTCCAGGCTTTCAAATATTGCTCCATCCGCTGACCGCTCTATGGTAAAAAAGGCGTTGTCCTTTTCACTGCTTGTTTGCCATAACAGCTTATGGCGCTGGTCTTCAGTTACCCTAACCTGAAAATCTACCAGCTCAATAGGCAAGCTAGGGCTTGATTCCAGGAAAATGGGCGTCCCCGTAAGGGCAATGTTATTAGAGCTAACCTGGCTACTTAGCCCGGTATTTACATAATCCCACTCACAACGCGTGAGTTGAGAAAGGCCCAAATTTGATGGGAAAGAGTAGGTTGCGCTGGCAGCTTCACTGAAATCTGTGGTGGTCTCAGCCCACAATATATAGGTGTAGGCACCATTCGATCCTTTGAAGGCACCGCCTTTCACGCCGGAAGGCAAGCCTAAATTAGCCGTCCGCTCTTTGTCTATGGTCATGCCATAGAGCAGCGTTTGTATCGTTCTGTTTGCCACACCGGCAGAGGTAAGTGGCTGGCTGTAAGCAGGCTGGTTGGCTATAGCCGTAAATAGCCCCATAAGCTGAAAAGTACTTGTAGCACTTGCCAAGGGCTCCGTTTCTGCCAGACCATAGACATAGGCCTGGTCTATCCCCGCCAATTGTTGCGTTACCATGGTTTTTATCTGGTAATTTCGCTGGATGTCTTCCCCCCCTACGGAGGTTCCATAAGGCCTGCGGCCTATATTATGCTCAGTCAAAATCCACCTTTTTTCAGGAAAGGTGGTGCCATCATAGCCTCGGTTGAAGAGCACCTGCTCAAAGCGTTGCTTTTTGCCGATGACGCCATTGGCGGCTCCGTCGGAATGACGGTTGTTGACCCATTGGCTTTGGGTCAGTGAATAATGCCTGACCTCAGGCTCAAACTGAGGATAAACATGATAACTCAGGCAATCGAAATAGGCTCCGCCTTTCAGAGGATAGGTGGCATTCACGCTCCCATCCACGGGATTATCAGTGTTTCTCAATACCGCATCCAAAAATGCCTCATAGCCAATACCACCGGTAGTGATATAGGCATCGGGTTGCATATATTTGATCACTTCCCAGCTAACCCGCAGCAGGCGGATATAGTCGTAAATGCTGCCATTGAAGCGGACGAGCTCACAGCCAAAATCATCGCGCCCCCACCAGGAGGTGGGATCAGAAGGGCCCCGCCAGCCGTACTGCCCATTGTCAAAATCAGGCTCATTCCATACCTCATAAAACCTGACGTAGCTACCGTAGGTGTTTACCATGTTCCAGAGGTAGAGGGCGTATGTATTGTTGTCGTTAATGGGAGTTCCATTTGCTCCCCCATCCCAGATGGGCAGATACATGTCCTTGAACATGCCCGATTGGGCATTGCGTGCTGGGCAGTAAATCGCTGTCTCCCGATGGGAACTATGCGGGTAGCCGATAAAGGCGACATTTTCTACCAAACCAATGCTGTGGTAATGTTGCCAGGAACCCAGGTCTACATTGATGCCCCAATTGGTGAGGTGATCATCCGGCAAAGCACTGCGGATAGACCGACAGCCCGCGCCATCTACACTGAGAGCGGGATTTCCCGCAGCAAGATTGGCAGTGACATAATTGTTATGAGGAGGAAACCAGCCTGCATTGGTACCATATCCAAATGCACCGGTGTAGGGCTTCACACTATCGTTTGCGGTATAGCTGACCTGGGCAAAGCCAGAAATAGCCACCACAATAGAAATAAATAATACGTAAATGATTTTCATTCGTCAAATAGCTAAGGTTGAACAACCTATCTATTTGTCTATTCTACATTTTCCTTCTACAAAAATACAGGCTATTCCAAGGAATCCTAACTCGAATCAGAATAGATTCTTACAAGCTCAAAATTTTTCTATATTTGGTCTCTCAAATTTTAGCTGTATTAACTGAAGTATAAGGCGATGAAAAAGCTATTGATTCTACCTTCCATTCTACTCTTTTTTGTTTCTTTCGCGGGTTGCAAGTCCAGCCCATCTGCCCCTGAAAATGAGGGAACTACAGATGTAAAAGTAGAAACAAAAACCCCTGCACCTCCACAGGAGAAGCCCAATTACAGGCACCTGCGTCCCTGGACTTTCAACAGTGAAAGAGAAGTGCCTACCAAAGCAGATTTTACGGTCAAGGTAGAAGGCAAGACTCCCAAAAAAACGGTCTATCTATATGGGACCTATGCGGAGCAGAATTTCATTGCCGACTCAGCTCGCTCCGCCTCGGATGGGAGCGTCACTTTCAGGAAAGAAAATGGCTATAAAAGCGGCCTGTATTATGTGGGGATTTCTGATAATATTTTTATCCAGATCATCCTCGATAAAGACCAAACTTTTAGCCTGACCACCACAGCAGAACAGCCCTTTGAAAATATGAAGGTCAAAGGCAATATTGATACAGAGCTTCTCTATGAAGCCAATATGTTTGACAAAAGCCTGCAACCGCAATTTGATATAGTAAACAAAAGGGTAAGTGACGCCAAATTTGGCTCAGATGAGTGGAAAGCAGCTAAAGTGGAGCAGCGCGCCCTTGTCAAGCAGCGGACAGATAAAATTGAGGAATTTAAAAAGAAGCACCCTGAAGCTTTTTTCCCATTATTTAAAATAGCAGGACAAAATCCCAACTTTGAGCCTCCCTACCTTCCAGATGGCAGCATTGACCAGGAAAAATTTGTCCCCATATACCGGGCAGCCTTTTGGGATGGGGTTGACTTTTCGGATATCAGGCTGCTCCATACGCCTGTTTTTCACAACAAACTCAAGCGCTATATGAAGGAGCTGACGCCTCAGAATCCAGACTCCCTCACCAACTCAGCCATGATTGTCAGTGAAAAGGCCTTGTATGGCCACCCGGAAATATTTAAGCATGTAGTCAATTGGATTGCCGTCACTTATAATGAAAAAGGCCCTGTTATGGGTGCTGAAAAGGTGTTTGTCAATATTGTGAATGAATATTTCACCAATGACCTCGCTTATTGGAGCGACACCCTGGAATTGGAAAAAATCAGAGATAAGGCCATTGAAATGCAAAATAGCCTGCTGGGCATGAAGGGCATGGACGTGACTGCTACAGACTACAATGATGCTACCCACTCTTTGTATGACATCAAAGATTCCCTTATTGTCCTTTTCATTTACAGTACTGAGTGCGACCATTGCAGGGAAGCATCTCCCGAAATTGAAAGGCTGAATAAAAAGTGGAAAGGAACGGGAAAAGTAGGCTTTTTTGGAATTTGCATAGATAAAGACAAAGAGGCATACCGCAAGTTCAACGAAAAATATGGCTTTACTTTCCCAACCATCTACGATCCCAATTACAAAAGTCAGTATTACCTCAAATACCACATGGACATCACCCCTGAGATATATGTGCTGGACCAAAAGCGCATCATCGTAGGCAAAAACCTCCAACCCGGACAAGTTCCGGAAATTCTGGAAAGACACCTATAATACCCGAAACCCAAAACTCGAAACTCGAAACCCGAAACTCGAAACCCAAAACTCAAAACCCGAAACCCAAAACCACTTTCCTTCTTATGTCAACCCACACTTTTTCCGTTGAAACCCTTACTCCCATCGCGACCAACCAGCCTGAGGCTCCTTCCTTTCAGGGAAACAGGCACTATCTGTATGATTCAGATAACCACGAAATCTGCTTTCTGAATCAGGACCTGCTACAGAGTCGGTTAGACGCGGCCGGCGTGGACGCTGCTTTTTTTAGAGAGGGCGCCAAAGGGAGCCTGCGTGCATTTTTGAAGGAAAGAGTTCACCTCACTGACCTCGACATAGAGGAGATCGTGCAGCATCGTCGTCCGGCAAATGGCTATCGCCTGAATACCATAGACCATATTCAGCCAGGGGCTGAGATAGAGGGCGCACCCGCTCTCCTGGCTTCACAACTCACTGAAGCCATACAGGCAGCGACGCTCTACGACTGGCTGAAAAGCGAAAAAGAAACCGGAGGAAAAGAACAATTGGAAAAATGGGTACAGGGTATCGAAAGCTGTTATGAGGCTTGTAAAGGCTTTTTTCAGGAATTGAAAGTGCTGCAGGATACCTACAGGCGCAATCCCAGGCGGCTGGGCAAGCATTCGGTCGATCGCATGCACAACCTCCAGCACCAACTCCAAGAGCAACTTGAGTCAAATTTACAATTGACCGATAGCGTGCTTTTTGGAGAAAAAGGCGCAGAGCAAATTCAGGTGACCACTTCTCCTACCTTTGACAATTCCAACTGGGAAATCCAGGCCATCGGGAAAATCAACATTGATTCGGGTGACCTCGAAGACATAGGTCTTCATGAAGCAGTAGCAAAAGGGGCATCAGCAAAATTTGAATTGAAAGTTGACGGAAAACTCAAACACCCTCATCTGGCAAAATGGAATGAGGAGCTGGGAGAAGAAGTGCTGGCCATCCTATACAACCATGCCTACGATCTCATTGAGTTTGAGCGGGAGTTTATAGACGAATTGATTCAGGAGAACAAATATGGAGAAGGCGATTTTAGCCTGCGTCGCAACCAGCAGGAGAATCTCGAAAACCTTCGCAATCATTACGACAATTTGTTGGAGGAAGAATTGGAAGAGGCTGGCGAAGACACTGCTTTTCTGCGCCTGAACCGTGATGGCTCGTATATGGCCCGCACCTATGCCTTAGCCCTTTTTCAGCAGGATGAGGAGGCATACAACCGCTTTCAAATACTGTACAATATGCTGCCGGGCCAGGAACTTGTGACCGCTACACATACGGATGCGATCGTAAAGCTTGGGCAAAAAAGAGGCAGAAGACAGGATGCGAATATTTTATCGCTATCGGGATGGGTGAAGATCAGGGGCTAAGCTTTGCTGAGCAAATTCCGGCTAAAACCTTGTAATTCTTTGACCAATTGCTCAAGCCCGTCATAGGCGATGGGCTTCACATAAAATGCCTGAGCGCCGATCCTCAGGCATTTGTCCATTTCTTCCTGTTCTTCGGAAGAGCTAAGGATCAAGACGGGCATACCATCAAAAAAAACAGAAGACCTGACTTCCGAAAGTACTTCCATTCCGTTTTTTCCTGGCAAATTCAAATCAAGCAAGACAAAGGCAGGAAGATTTTTTCTATTCGCTGGCCCTTTTCGGGTATAAGAATTCAAAAAGCGCACAGCGCTTTCTCCATCTATCAGATGACGAAATTGATATGGCAATTCGAAAAACTCTTTAAAGGCATGACCCAGGAGTTTTACGAAGACAGGGTTATCTTCAACAAGGAGAATTTCCAGTTTTTTACTCAACATACATGCTGATTGCTTATTACTAACAAATTTAATTCTCCCTCCTCTTTAATGATAGAACAAAGTATTCAAAAAAACCCATATTTCAATATCTGAAGGTATTTTTTATATTGAATTGTCCAAAAGAAGTGCAAAAAAATGATACGCAAAATTGCCCTTGTGGGCCCTGAGTCCAGTGGTAAAAGCAGCCTTTCGTCTGCCCTTGCAACTCATTTCCACACCACCTATGTGGAGGAATATGCGCGTACTTTTATTGACAAACTGAACAGACCCTATACAGAAGCAGACCTCCTCTCAATCGCTTTAGGTCAAAAAAAAAACGAGCAAGCCAAACTTCCACATGCAAAAAAATTCCTTTTTTGTGACACCAACCTGCTCGTAATCAAAATCTGGAGCCAGCTAAAATACGGCCGGGTGGCACCCGAAATCCTCCAAATCATGGATTTGGAAAGCTACCACCTCCACCTGCTGCTCGCGCCTGACATCCCCTGGGAAGCTGATCCTCAGCGGGAGCATCCCCACCTCCGCGAAGAACTCTTCGCCATCTACCTCTCCGAACTCCAACAGGCAAAAGTGCCTTTTCACATCATCTCAGGCGAAAATCGCCTGGAGAAGGCCGTGAAGAGAATTTGTACATCCTGAACCTGCTAATTTGCACATCTGCAAATCCACACATTTGCACATCAATTAACATTTCCCTTACTTCGCGCATCTTTTACTGACAACAACCAATAAACAGGGGTGCCCCCTAAAAAGGGCTGAGATCATACCCTTCGAACCTGATCCCGATAATGCGGGCGCAGGGAGTTTGATCCACCGGATATGTATATCCTTTCCCCTGTTTAGTTTTTTGTTTCACTTTTAACAAAGACTAAACATGAGATTTTTTGTCCTTTCTTGTACACTCCTTTTAGCTTTCCTGCTTGCATCGAATTATTCAATCGGGCAAAAGCTGGAAACCAGCGCCGACTCCCTGGAGCTGGAAGAAGTACTGATTCAATCAACCCGTGCCACAGCACAAACCGCCACCACCTACAGCGACCTAAAGCTGGCGGAAATCCGCAAGCGCAATTTCGGGCAGGATATGCCCTTTGTGATCAATCAGATGCCGTCGGTGGTCGTCAACTCAGATGCCGGAACGGGCATTGGCTATACCGGCATCCGCGTACGCGGCTCTGATCCCACACGCATCAATGTCACAGTCAACGGCATTCCGTTGAATGATTCGGAATCACATGGCGTTTTCTGGGTCAATATGCCTGATTTTGCTTCTTCCGTGAATAACATTCAACTGCAAAGAGGCGTGGGAACCTCCACCAATGGCGCAGCTGCCTTTGGCGCTTCACTTAACCTTCAAACCAGCAAAATCATCCCAGAGCCTTATGCAGAAATCAATGAAACCGTCGGTTCATTTCAAACGACGAAGCACACGCTTTCCGCAGGAACGGGCCTACTGAAAGATAAATTTTCCTTCGACCTACGCTTGTCTCAGCTGAATTCAGATGGCTTTGTAGACAGGGCGAGTGCCGATTTGCGTTCATTTTATGCTTCTGCGGCTTATTTGGGTAAAAAAAGCTTGCTTAGGTTGATGGCTTTTTCCGGCCATGAAGTTACCTACCAGAGTTGGTGGGGACTGCCCGAAGCGAAGCTCGATGAGGACCGCACCTACAATTATTACACCTATGAAAATGAGGTGGATGATTATACCCAAAGCCATTATCAATTGCATTATAGCCTGCAAGCCATGGAAAACCTGAACCTGAATGCAAGCCTGCACTATACCAAGGGGCAAGGTTTTTTTGAGCAATACCGGGAAGATGACGCCCTGGCGAATTACAAATTACCGGCGGTTGTTTTGGGAGATACAGCCATCACAAGCACGGACCTGATCCGTCGCCGGTGGCTGGACAATGACTTTTATGGAGTCACCTATTCCGTGAATTATGAGCCTGTGACTTTTCTGAAACTTACTCTGGGCGGCGCCTGGAATCAATACGATGGTGATCATTTTGGAGAAATCATCTGGGCAAGATTTGCCAGCAACAGTGCGATCAGAGATCGCTATTATGAGAGCCGAGGCCTCAAGAATGATTTCAACACCTACCTCAAAAGCCTGATTGGCTTTTCAGATAAACTGACAGGATACATTGACCTGCAATACCGCAGCATCAACTACCAATATGGAGATAGCAGCCTGGCAGATGCGGGAACGGATAATGACCTGAAAGCCATTTTCGGGCAGCATGATTACCATTTTTTCAATCCCAAACTGGGATTGACTTACCAGATCAATCCAGCTCAGCAAGTCTACGCTTCTTATAGCGTAGGCAATCGCGAACCCGTTCGCTCTGATTTCATAGATGCGCCCGAAGGGCGTACGCCCTTGCACGAAAGCCTCCGCAACCTGGAGGCGGGCTATCGCTATACCTCCGGCAAGCTGAGCTTGCAGGCCAATTATTACTGGATGGATTATACGAATCAGCTCGTGCTGACAGGGGAGCTAAATGATGTGGGCGCGCCTATCCGCGTCAATGTGCCCGACAGCTACCGCATGGGCATCGAACTCGATGCGCAAACAGAACTGAACTCCTGGTTTTCGCTGGCTGCCAATGCCACCTTCAGTCAAAATAAAATCAAGGATTTTACAGAAGTGATCTATCAGTATGATGCTGCTTTTACCTTTACAGGCGTAAAAAATATCAGCTATTCCGATACGGATATTTCCTTTTCCCCGAATGTGATCGCTGGCTTGAGCCTTCACTTTAAGCCTGTTAAAGATTTAGAAATCAGCCTGTTAAACAAATATGTCGGCAGACAATACCTCGACAACACCCAACAGAAAAGCCGTTCTCTTGATCCCTTTTTTGTCAATAATCTGCGTTTATTATACACACTCGAAACTAGCTGGGCGAAGGAAGTCCGCATAGGTCTTCTCATCAATAACCTGCTCAATGAGCAGTATGAGCCCAATGGCTATACCTACAACTATGAATATGACGGAACGCTCTATGTCGAGAATTTTTATTATCCACAGGCCGGAACGAATTTTATGCTGAACCTTGGCCTCCGCTTCTAAAATTTCGTATTTTGGGATTGTGAAAAGAATATTCTACATCATCGCTTTAGTCATCCTTTTGGGAGGAACCATGCTGGTCGTTTTGCGCCTCAACTCCTGCCAATTGGTAAAACCCACAGTTGAAACAGTCAGCCATGTGATAGTGGTGGAGAAAATTGTCGATTTGGGCAAAATGGAACTTGTCAATTATCAGTTTCATGATAATATGACCCATAAGCTGGAAATTGACTGGTGGCCCGATCCTGAAATACTTGTTTCAGTTTATGGAGACGCCGTGGGATGCATTGATTTTAGGCAAATAGACAGCACAGCGCTGACTTTTGTGGGAGACTCTGTGTTGATCATTCGCCTACCAGAGCCAGAAGTCTGTCAGGTAAAAGTAGACCACCAAAAGTCCAAAGTTCAAAACACTTCTTTTACCTCCATTTCTCCTGATAAGAGAAATTTGGTGGATGAAGCCTACAAAATAGCTGAACAGGAAATCATGAAAGCTGCGTTGGAGTCCGGCATTTTGGAAAACACCAAAAATAAAGCAAATGAAATCCTGAAACCAAGCCTGGAGGCTATCAGCCAGCGCAAGGTGATCCTGCAGTTTCCGATTAACGCTCAGCAAGGGGGCTGAGGGTTAAAAGGTTTACTAAACTTTAAAAGTTTAGTAAACCTTTTAACCCTTGAATAGTCCCCACCGGATCATCCGAATTAAAGACATAGCTTCCCGCAACCAATACATCAGCTCCGGCCTCTAAAAGGGCTGGAGCTGTTTTTTCAGCTACGCCTCCATCGATCTCGATAAGGGTTGAGGCCTCCTTTGCGGCGATCAATGCCTTCAGGCGGCGCACCCTGTCATAGGTATAGGGAATAAATTTTTGCCCCCCATAACCGGGATTGACGGACATCACACAGACCACATCAATCAGGTGAATCACCTCTGATAGCAATTCCACCGGAGTGGAAGGATTGATAGCGACACCCGCTTTCATGCCCAGATCACGGATCGCGTGAAGCGTCCGGTCCAGATGCACACAGGCTTCCAGATGTACAGTCAAAATATTTGCCCCAACATCCCGGAATGCTTCCAGATAGCGATCGGGTTTTTCGATCATGAGATGCACATCCATGGGTTTTTTGGCAACTTTTTGTACTGCTTTGAGGATCGGCATCCCAAAAGAAATATTGGGCACAAAAAGCCCATCCATCACATCGCAATGGATCCAGTCAGCCTCCGAGCGGTTGATCATATCAATATCGTGGGCGAGTTGACCGAAGTCAGCTGCCAGAATAGAAGGTGCTACTAAATGTTTCATTTCCAATACAGTTTTCTAACCTGAGGGGATAAAAGGTAAAATATAGTGCCTGCGATGAGGAGCAAAAAACAGCTCTGCAATATGGCCGCCTGAATGTAAATATACTCCATTCCCATCTGCCGCCACTCGGCTTGATGCGCAAATAGAGCCATCCCAAATATAAGCGCAAAAATAACCAGAATCACCAGGCTGACTGTCCAGCCCAGGCGGGTAAACAGCTGTAAACCAATACCTACAATCAACATACCCAATGGCAAATTGATGGAAATAAAGTCCTGGTTGAGCAGGTTAAGCTCTCCTGACAAGCGGGGAAAAGGAATCAATTGCAGGTTGCAAAGCGTCCCTCCCCCACCCAGGGTACAAATCAGCGACAAAATCAGCATCACCAGACCTATGCCCGTAAGCATCGCTCCTCCAAAAGAAAGGAAGGCCACATCTGAGGCAAAAATGTCGCTGTTATTTTTTTCCATTGATTGAATCCGCAAGGCGCAAAAAAAACAAAAATTTTTGTTAGTTTTACCCTAACGAGTGTTAGCCACCCGAAATAGGTGATAGTAATTATAGATCATGACAAGTTTTTATCCTTTAAAGACAAAAAAATTAGTTAAAGAAACGGCTGATTGTACCTCCATCACCTTTGAGGTGCCGGAAGAACTGGTCAACAAGTTTCACTTCAAACACGGTCAATATCTGACAATAAAAGCGGAAATTGATGGCAAAGAAGTCCGACGATCTTATTCACTCTGCAGCAGTCCGCAGGAAAATGAACTGAAAGTCGCCGTGAAGAAAATCCCGCAGGGGACTTTTTCCACCTTCGTCAATGACAGGCTACAGGAAGGTGATGTACTGCAAGTCATGCCGCCACTCGGCGACTTCAACACGGAGCTCGATTCCCAAAACCGCAAAAACTATATTGCTTTTGCAGCGGGAAGCGGTATCACCCCCATCATGTCCATCATGAAAACGGTACTAAAAGCTGAGCCACAGAGCACTTTTACGCTTTTTTATGGGAATAAATATGCCAGCACCGTCATCTTCAAAGAAGAAATTGAAGGCTTGAAAAACCTCTTCCTCAATCGCCTTCGCGTCTTTCACTTCTTCTCAAGAGAGATTTCGGACATCCCCCTTTTCAGCGGTCGGATGACAGGAGTCAAAGCAAAAGAGGTCCTGGACAAATTGATTGATTTGAAGCAGGAGCATGAATTTTTCCTGTGTGGGCCCCAGGAGATGATTTTTCCTGTAAAAGAAACCCTTGAAAAAGCTGGCGTACAAACCAAGAATATTCACTTTGAGCTATTCACCCCTGCCGATGGCGGAGAGGCCAAAAAACGTATCCAGCAAAAGACTGCGAGTCTGGAAAAAGTATGTGAAGTCTTTATCAAAGACGGCGGAAACAGCTTTGGTTTCAACCTGCCTCTGGGAACGGATAGCATACTCGATGCCGCAGTAGCGCGTGGGGCAGACCTGCCCTACTCTTGCAAGGGAGGCGTTTGCAGCACTTGCAAAGCCAGACTGATTGAAGGCGAAATAGAGATGGCCGTGAATTATGCTCTGGAACCCGAGGAAGTAGAAGCAGGCTATATTTTAACCTGCCAGTCCTACCCTATTTCTGAGAAAGTTGTGGTAGATTACGATGAAGCTTTATAAAATGAGAATAAAATGAATGCAACAATAGAGAACTTAGCAGATCATTTTCAGGCAAAAGTAGATGCCGAAGTCAAGATCGAGCCTAAAGATTGGATGCCGGAGAAGTACCGCAAAACCCTGATCCGCCAGATTTCCCAGCATGCCCACTCCGAAGTGGTAGGTATGTTGCCGGAAGGCAACTGGATCACGCGTGCACCTTCTCTCCGCCGCAAAGCGGCGCTGCTCGCCAAAGTCCAGGACGAAGCCGGCCACGGCTTATACCTCTACAGCGCAGCTGAGACCCTGGGTATCTCCCGCGATGAGCTGGTAGACCAGCTTCTGGAAGGCAAAGCGAAATACTCCAGTATATTCAATTACCCAACCCTCAGTTGGGCAGACATAGGCTCTATCGGCTGGCTCGTAGATGGCGCTGCCATCATGAATCAGGTCATGCTGACCCGCGCCTCTTATGGCCCCTACGCTCGCGCCATGGTGCGCATCTGCAAGGAAGAAAGCTTCCACCAACGCCAGGGCTACGAGATCCTGCTGACACTCAGCAAAGGAACCGATGAGCAAAAAGCCATGCTCCAGGAATCTGTCAACCGCTGGTGGTGGCCTGCCCTGATGATGTTTGGCCCCAATGATGCGGAGTCTACGCATAGTGAGCAATCCATGAAATGGAAAATCAAGCGCAAATCCAATGACGAATTGCGCCAGCAATTTATTGATGCCTGTGTAGGTCAGGCCGAATTTCTGAATGTCACCCTACCCGATCCCCACCTCAAGTGGAATGAGGAAAGAGGGCATTTTGACTTTGGGGACATTGACTGGGAGGAGTTTTGGGAAGTCGTAAAGGGCAATGGCCCTTGCAACCGCGACCGGCTGAAAGCGCGCCGTAAGGCGCATGAAGAAGGCGCATGGGTGCGCGATGCTGCGATGGCTTATGCGGGGAAGAGAGTAGAGAGCAGAGAGTAGAGAGTAGAGAGTAGAGAGTAGAGAGTAGAGAGCAGAGAGTAGAGAACAGAGAGTAGATTAAACAATTACTGTATAACGAGTTAGAAATTATGAGTGATAAACAAGGATGGCCGCTTTGGGAAATATTTATTCGAAGCAAAAATGGCCTCAATCACCGCCATGTGGGCAGCCTGCATGCACCAGATGCAGAGATGGCAATGGAAAATGCCCGCGACGTATACACCCGCAGAAGCGAAGGCGTGAGCATTTGGGTTGTGGAATCCAGGCATATCACAGCTTCCAATCCTGAAAATAACGGGGAATTCTTTGAACCCGCTCAGGACAAGGTCTATCGGCATCCTACTTTTTATGAAATGCCGGAAGGGATTAAACATATTTAGCGTAGGCTGAAAAACGATCAGTGAAAAGACAGGACGAACGATGAACGAAAAATCAAATACGAAAAACGAGTTATTTTCCTACTGCCTTCAATTAGGGGATAACAGCCTGATTTTAGGACAAAGACTGGGCGAATGGTGCGGTCATGGACCGGTTTTAGAGGTTGATATTGCCCTGACAAATATCGCTCTCGACTTCCTGGGACAGACACGCAGTTACTTCCAGTATGCTGCGGAAGTCGAAGGCCTGGGCCATACCGAAGACCAACTCGCCTTCCTGCGCGAAGCGCATGAATACAGAAATTACCTGCTCCTGGAGCAGCCCAATGAAGATTTTGCCTATACCATCATCAGGCAGTTTTTCTTTGATGCTTTCCACAGGCTTTTTCTCGAAAAACTTTCAGAAAGCACTGATTCCCAGCTCGCAGCGATCGCTGCGAAGTCACTGAAAGAAGTGAAATATCACTTCAGATTCAGCAGCGACTGGGTCCGTCGCCTGGGCGACGGCACGGCAGTAAGCCACAAAAAAATACAGCAAGCTGTAGATGATCTGTGGATGTTCACAGGGGAATTTTTTCAGCCGACTGAGTTGGAAGAAAACATGGCAGCATCCGGTGTCGGCGTGGATGTCACGGCATTGAAAACCCCTTACCTGACCGCTATCAAAGATGTACTTTCAGAAGCTACCTTGAAATGGCCTGACTTTGAACCCAACCAACATGGAGGCAAAGAAGGACGCCATTCTGAATATTTGGGGCATATCCTCTCTGAAATGCAGTGGATGCAGCGTACCTATCCAAACATGAGCTGGTGATGAAAGATGCCTGGGAAATATTGGAACAAGTGCCGGATCCTGAAGTTCCGGTGCTTTCCATCGTAGACCTCGGCATAGTGAGGGAGATCAACACCCGCAGTTCCGAGGAAATAGAAGTCGTCATCACACCAACCTATTCAGGTTGCCCGGCCATGGATGTGATTGGTAGCAATATTCAGACGGTCTTGCGTAAAGCGGGATTTCAAACCGTCCAAATCAAAACCGTGCTTGCGCCCGCCTGGACAACTGACTGGCTCAGTGAAAAAGGGAAAGAAAAGCTACTGGCCTACGGCATCGCACCACCCGTAGGTGCCACCACGGATAAACGCGTCCTAACAGGCGAATTCGAATCCGTCACATGTCCGCAATGCAATTCCGAAAACACCAAAATGATCAGCCGATTTGGCTCTACAGCCTGCAAAGCACTCTTTCAGTGCCAGGATTGTCTGGAGCCTTTTGATTATTTCAAATGCCATTAACTTAAGAATTGTTTTGGGTTTTGGGTTTCGGGTTTCGCGTTCCGTGTTTACAGCAACCCGAAACTCAAAACTCAAAACCCGAAACTCTCAAACTCTCCTTATGTCCTCCATTCTCTTCGAAAAACAAAACGGCCTCGCCAAAATCACCCTCAACCGCCCTGAAGCCTACAACAGCTTCAACCGCGAAATGGCTTTGAGCCTTCAGGAAAAGCTGGAGTTATGTGCTACAGATGCAGAAGTCAGGGCCGTTTACCTCACAGGAAATGGCAAAGCCTTTTGTGCCGGACAAGACCTCAAGGAGGTCACCGATCCTGAGCAGCATCCGGGTTTTGAGGCGATACTCAAAGAGCATTATGGTCCCATCATCCGGAAGATCCGGAAGCTTCCCAAACCTGTTGTCGCCGCTGTAAACGGCGTCGCAGCTGGCGCAGGCGCCAATATCGCCCTGGCATGTGATGTCGTTGTAGCGACAGCTTCTGCTAATTTTATTCAGGCTTTTAGCCTGATTGGGCTGGTGCCCGATAGCGGCGGCACATTTTTCCTACCTCGCCTGGTGGGCTTTCAGAAAGCCCTTGCCCTGGCTATGCTCGGCGACAAAGTCGGCGCCGCAGAAGCAGAACGCATAGGCATGATTTACAAAGTATTTGAAGATGATGCTTTTGCGGAAAGCAGCCTGGCAATCGCTCAAAAACTTGCCCTCATGCCAACTAAAGGCCTCGCCTACACCAAAAAACTGTTTAACCAATCCATGACAAACGACCTGAACGATCAGTTGGATTTGGAAGAAAAATACCAGATACTGGCAAGCGAAACCCATGATTATCAGGAAGGGGTAAATGCTTTCCTCGAAAAAAGAAAACCACATTTCAACGGAAACTGATGAAAGAAGCATATATCGTAGATGGGGTGCGCACCCCTATCGGAAAATTTACCGGGAGCCTCTCCCCTATTCGCACCGATGACCTCGGTGCGATTCCCATTAGGGCCCTGATGGAACGCAACCCTCATATTCCACCTCATCTCATAGATGATGTCATCATGGGCTGCGCCAACCAGGCAGGTGAGGACAACCGCAATGTGGCACGCATGTGCCTGCTCCTTGCAGGCCTGCCCTTCACCGTAGCCGGTGAAACGGTCAACCGCCTCTGCGCCTCCGGCATGTCTGCCATCATCCAGGCCAATCGTGCCATCAAGGCAGGCGATGGAGATATTTTTATCTGTGGGGGCGTAGAGCACATGACCCGGGGGCCATTTGTCATGTCAAAAGCCTCCTCTGCCTTTGGGAAAGATGTCAAAATGGAAAACAGCAGCTTTGGCTGGCGCTTTGTCAATCCCAAAATGCACAGCCTCTTTGGTACCGATGAAATGGGACAAACCGCCGAAAATCTGGCTGAATTATTCAACATAAGCAGAGAAGATCAGGACAAATTTGCCTATCGCTCTCAGATGAAAGCCGCTGAAGCTCAGCGAAATGGAAGACTGGCACAAGAGATTGTAGCTGTTGAAATTCCCCGCAGAAAACAGGATCCGCTGATTTTTGATAAAGATGAATTTATCAAGGCATCTACCTCCATGGAGGTTTTGGCCAAATTGCGCCCCGCTTTCAAAAAGCTGGAAAACGGCGGTACGGTCACCGCAGGCAATGCCTCCGGCCTCAACGACGGCGCAGCCGCCGTCCTGGTTGCATCTGAAGATGCCGTCAAAAACCACAACATGAAGCCGCTGGCGCGCATTGTCAGTTCAGCTGTAGTCGGCGTGGAGCCGCGCATCATGGGCATAGGCCCCGTAGAAGCCTCCAACAAAGCCCTGCTCAAAGCCGGCCTCAAAATGTCCGACATGGACATCATCGAGCTCAATGAAGCCTTTGCCGTGCAAAGCCTGGCATGTATCCGCCAGTGGAATCTCGCCGACGACGACCCCCGCATCAATCCCAATGGCGGCGCCATTGCCATCGGCCATCCCCTCGGGATGACCGGAGCCCGCATCATGTACAGTGCAGCCCGGGAGCTGCATAAGCAAAACAAGCGCTATGCGCTTGTGACCATGTGTATCGGCGTGGGGCAGGGATATGCGACTATTATAGAGAAAACTTAGTTTGAGTTTTAGTTTGAGTACGGAGGTACAAGACCATTAAAGGCCGTACTAAAACCCGTACGCCAACTCAAACCCTCATCATTTCAATATCAGTTACCATGAACAAACTTCACAATTATATACAAGGAGCCTGGACTCTGGGCAACGGCCAGGGAAAAGCGCTGCACAATGCCGTCACCGGCGACATCATCACCTATGCCACGACAGATGGCCTGGATTTCGCAGAAATCCTTCAATATGGCCGGGACAAAGGTGGGAAAGCCCTTCGGAAAATGACTTTCCAGGAGCGGGGCCTGATGCTCAAAGCGCTCGCGCTTCATCTCCACGAAAAGAGAAAAAGCTTTTATGAATTGAGCTACAAAACAGGTGCTACCAAGGTAGACAGCTGGATAGATATAGAAGGAGGCATCGGCAATTTGTTTGCAAATGCCAGTCTGCGCCGTCAGTTTCCTGACCAGCCTTACTATGTAGATGGCGAGCACGCCCGCCTTTCCAAAGAAGGAACCTTCATCGGTCATCACATCATGGTGCCCAAAAAGGGCGTGGCCGTGCATATCAATGCATTCAACTTCCCGATCTGGGGGATGTTGGAGAAATGCGCTGTCAACTGGCTGGCGGGTGTACCCGCAGTGGTCAAGCCCGCTACCATCACCAGCTTCCTGACGGAAGCCATGGCACGCGAGATCATCCAGTCAGGCATCCTGCCTGAAGGCGCGCTACAGCTCATCTGCGGTTCCGCAGGCGATATGCTCGACCATGTCGAGTCGCAGGATGTCGTCACCTTTACGGGCTCCGCCAGTACAGGCCGTATGCTGAAAGCGCATCCGCGCATCATTCAGGAGGCAGTGCCTTTCAATATGGAAGCGGATTCGCTGAACTGCGCCATATTGGGCGAAGATGCCGTGCCGGGCACGGATGAGTTTCATTTATTTATCAAAGAAGTGACAAGGGAGATGACGGTGAAATGTGGACAAAAGTGTACCGCCATTCGCCGCATCATGGTACCAGAGAAGCTGGTAGAAGACGTTCAAATCGCTTTGGGACAATCCCTCTCAAAAATGACCATTGGCGACCCCAGCCTCAAAGAGGTGCGCATGGGCGCACTCGCAGGCCAGGAGCAGGTGAAAGAAGTAAAGGAACGGGTAGCAGAACTTACCCGCAACGCGGAAATCGTCTATGGCGATTTTGGCGCGATAGAAGTGCTTGGCGCTGATGCCAGCAAAGGGGCTTTCATGAAGCCCATGCTGCTGCGTCAGGACAATCCTTTTGTGCATACAGAAGCCCATGATATCGAGGCCTTTGGGCCTGTGAGTACGATCATGCCCTACAAAAACCTCGATGAAGCCATCCAATTGGCCAATATGGGCAAAGGTTCCCTTTGCAGCTCTATCGCAACCTTTGACGATGAAATCGCCAGAGAATATATCCTGGGGGCTGCCAGCCACCATGGCCGCATCCTGGTCCTCAACCGCGAATCCGCGGTCGAAAGCACCGGACATGGCTCGCCTATGCCGATGCTTGTACATGGCGGCCCGGGCCGCGCAGGAGGGGGCGAAGAGATGGGCGGCGTACGTGGCGTCAAGCATTATATGCAGCGCTGCGCCATCCAGGGCACCCCTACTACCCTTTCGCATGTCACCCAGGTATTCCAGCCCGGTGCCAAATACAAGGAAACACCTGTGCATCCTTTCCGCAAGCACTTTGAAGAATTGGAAATAGGCGAAACCGTTTTCACCCATAAGCATACCGTCACAGAAGCCGATATCGTCAACTTTGCCAATGTGAGCGGCGACAATTTCTACGCCCACATGGACGCTACCTCCCTCGATGGGACGATATTTGAACAGCGCGTCGCACACGGATATTTCATTTTATCCAAAGCTGCCGGTCTCTTCGTTGATCCGAAAAAAGGACCCGTCCTGCTCAATTACGGCCTGGAAGAATGCCGCTTTATCAAACCGGTTTACCCCGGTGCCACCATAGGCGTGAAGTTTACCGTCAAGGAAAAGGTCAATCAGGAGAAAAAAGATGAAGAAGATATCGCAAAAGGAATCGTCAAATTTTTTGTCGATGTCTATGACGAAACCGGCGAAAGCGTAGCTGTAGCGACGATTTTGACGATGGTAAAGAAAATAAATCAGGAATAAAGTTGTTTTGGGTTCTGAGTTTCGGGTTTCGTGTCCCCAGCACAACTTTACCCGAAACCCAAAACCCAAAACGCGAAACCCAAAACCCGAAACCCGAAACTCTCTTCAAATGAACAAACTCAATCAGGGAGAAGTCTCCCTAGAAATAAAAAACGGCATTGCCACCATCACTTTTTTTCATCCTGCGCACAACTCTTTGCCGGGAGCATTATTGAAAAAACTGGCTGAGACCATCACAGCCACAGGCAGGCACGAAGACATTCGTGTCATCATCCTCAAAAGCGCCGGAGAGCGCAGCTTCTGTGCAGGTGCCAGCTTTGATGAGCTGATGAGCATAGAAGATTTTCCGAGCGGAAAACAATTCTTCCTGGGCTTTGCCCAGGTGATCAATGCATGTCGGACATGCCCCAAGCTTATCATTGGGCGCGTGCAGGGCAAGGCCGTAGGCGGAGGCGTTGGCGTCGCCTCAGCGGTAGATTATTGCTTTGCGACCAAGTACGCCTCGGTCAAGCTGAGTGAACTGGCCGTTGGCATAGGCCCCTTTGTGGTGGGCCCGGCTGTGGAGCGCAAGATCGGCACAGCCGCCATGTCACAGCTCGCCATCAACGCCACCGAATGGCAGCCCGCTGCCTGGGCAAAGGAAAAAGGCTTGTATGCCGAAGTCTTTGACTCGGTCGGGGAGATGGATGCAGCCATTGAGCAACTGGCTCAAAAACTGGTCGCTTCCAATCCCGAAGCCATGCGTCTGCTCAAGCAGATTTTCTGGCAGGGCACAGAGCATTGGGATGAATTGTTGGAAAAAAGGGCCGAAATGAGCGGGCAATTGGTGCTTTCGGATTATGCGAAAAATGCGATTGGCAAGTTTAAAGGGAAATAATAAGCCTTATTTTATGTATATATGAAAGAGTTGGATTAGTTTCGGTTATCAGTCCGAAACTAAAACCCAGAATTGAATAATGATTCGGATTTACCGTCTCAATTGGCTACCTTTCTATTCAAGTTAGCCTATCAATTCCTAGCCATTTCATTCCACCAACTCATGAAAAAATTATTAACAAGCCTACTTCTGCTGCTCTTACTCACAGGAAGCTATGGGCAACTTTCGGTTGATTGGCATAGTGAGATTCATGGCTCTGATTTAAATAACAATGCCGACAACGTCAAATACGTTGGATCGATTACCGATTCTACAGGCAATATGTATGTAGTATTACAGCCCCATATCCCTACCTTTGACACTACCTATTTTATGAAATTCGACCCTGAGGGTATTTTGCAATATAGTGTAGTTATCTCTGACTCTGTAAACGGCATTGGATCTCCATTTACTCTTTTTTTTTCAGTAGATAACAATTTAATTCTTGCCTATGAAGAATATGGTCATGGTACAATTACTAAAGTAAATCCTTCCAATGGCTCTATTTTTTGGTCAACAAAATTGCCTTTCCCAGTGTATGCGGGGCATTATTTCTATGATATTAAATTAGGGCCAGCCAATAATATTTGGGCGCTGGTTGGATTTTATCCAGGACCTCAATCACCTTATGAATTTTGGTTTGCAAAAATTGACCAAAATGGAGTAGTCCTGAATACCTTTCTTCCTCCTTCACGTGGCTATTATTCAGATATTTACAATTTTCATTTTAACTCTGTAGATGATATTATCTACATACAAATTGATGGGGATTCTATATGGCCTCCTGGCCCCTCTTATAGCTCATTGGTAAAAATTGATTCATCGGGGTCCACTATCAAGGATTCCGTTCTATTTCCTCAAGGCAAAGAAACCTATCTTCATAGTACCTTTGATCATTCTGAAAATATCATACTTTCGGGAGGCACTTTGTCTCCAAATGCATTTAGCCTTAAAAAATTTGATTCCAATTTCAATGTCCTTTGGCACAAAACTGAAAACCTGGGATACTCGGCATACGGAAAGGCTAAAGTAGATGATAACAACAATATCTATATTTATGGAAGCAGGAATTACAGGGACCTGGGGCCAAATGATGCATTTTTGAGTAAATATGATTCTGCTGGAAATAAACTATGGCAGTATAATCACCCCGACGTCCACAATGAAGATGAATGGGTCCGGGATTTTTTTATTGGGAAAGACAACAATCTTTATCTTTTCTGTTCTATTGATTCTGCCGGATTAACCTATTGGTATTCTGTTATTAAACTGGATACAATGGGAAATGTAAAGGATCATTGGATTGAAGACCTTGATGGGTATCGGGTTCTCAGCCAAAATAATTCTATTCACTATTTGGAGTCTAATGACTTTATAATTGCGGATAATGGATTTTCTTCCAATCCTGTTTATTATTATGCATCGATCATAAAACTGTGTACAGATAGCTGTAAATTTAATGTATCTGGTACCGTGTATTTTGATGGTGATGCTAATTGCATGCAAGGCGGATCAGAGCCTGGCTTAGCGGGCAGAATTCTTAGCATTGATCCTGGAAATCATTATACAGTAAGTGATGCCGATGGCCAATTTCACTTTCGCCTACCCCATGGCTCATATAATCTAACACAATCTGTACCCCCTAATTGGTCTATTACTTGTCCGACAAATGGCCATTCCTTTTCTCTTAATTCCATCGATACCACTGAATTAGGGATAATGATGGGTACCTCTATTCCTCCTAATACCAGAGATTTAAGTGTTGGGATCACAGCTACACATTCCTGGCTCAGAAACGATCAGCGTCACAGTATCAGGTACAAAAATCAAGGCTCCCAAGTTGAGTCTGGCCAAGTCATTGTCACGTTAGACACCGTATTTGATTATTTGAATGCAGCCCCAAACCCGGCAACCATTTCTGGAAATCAATATTTCTTCAATTACGCCAATTTGTTACCAGGCGATGATGGGGTGATTAACATTGAAACAAAACTGGACTCTACAGCTCCTCATTTCTATAGATTCGGCAATTCTGTTGAAATTTTCCCTAACACGAATGATGTCGATATTTCTAATAATAGCGATTTCGATTCGGCACTTGTGATCAACTCTATTGTGTTTAGGATGGGATTGCCAGAGTGGCACACACAAACGGTGCAACCTGGTATTTTTGAGGAAAAGCGAGTGATAACTCAAGCGGATAGCATCCTTGTATATTCCTTAAAGTTTATCAATCCCTATGATAGGGAGATAGAAGACTTGATCATACGAGACACCATCAGTGAATTCCTTGATTTGACAACCTTAGATGTCATCAGTTCTAGTCATGCATATCAATTAGACATTCTCCCCAATAGGATTGCCCAGTGGACCTTGAAGGATATTCATTTATCCTCTGCTTATACAGACTTTCCAGGAGGATTAGGCTACCTTAAATTTAGGATAAAGCTCTCACCCCAAATTATCTCTGGAGATGAAATCAAAAACCGAGCAGTTTTCTACTATGATTATGGGCTTCCACATCACACCAATTCAACAACCCGTGAGTATTTTCAAAGAGGAGCTTCGATTGCAAAAGATATTCAAAATTCAGGCATTAAGATTTATCCCAATCCTTCTGATGACATAATTTTTATCCAAACCACAGATCCCTCCATCATCTTACAACAAATTGTTTTATATGATACCCAGGGAAATCAATTGGATGTCATCAACGGGTCAGCTCAGACCAATTCTATTTCTGTAAAGCACCTGATACCAGGAGTTTACCTATTGAAAATTGAGTTTGACGAGACGTTTTATTTCAGGAAGTTTATCAAAGTATCCCCCTAAGCCGCGACGGCTTCTCTTTCCTTTTCAGGCTCTGAAACCGGATTCCCAAATGCTTTCAGCGTGCGGAAGTGAGAAGCCACTGCCTGTCCCAATTTGGGATGAAGGTGATAAGGCAAGCCGCATTCTTCTGCGGTTTCTTTGACGATTTTGGCGATATGCTTATAGTGCACATGGCAGATATTGGGGAAGAGGTGGTGTTCGATCTGAAAATTCAATCCTCCCACATACCAGGTGATAAAGCGGTTTTTAGGTGCAAAATCAGCGGTTGTCTTCAGCTGGTGGATAGCCCAGGTATTCTCCATATCACCGGTTGTTACCGGTGTGAAGTGCTCGGGTCCTTCTACCACATGCGCCAATTGAAAAATAACCGTGATATAAATCCCGGCGATCAGGTGCATCAGCAAAAATCCACCAATAACGATGCCTACAGGTACCCCCAGCATCATAGGCAAAGCCAGAACGTAGAAATAATAAACCGCCCGGCTGATGATCAGAATGAACATCTCCTTCCTCAGGTTGAAGCCATTCTTTTCGGCCATGCCATTATTTTTATAATCTTTCCACTGCTCAAAGTCCTTGGTCAAAACCCATGTAATGGTAGCCAAACCATACAGCAGAACAGCATAAATATGCTGAAAACGGTGATGGGGCTTCAGTTTGCCATGTGGCGACAAACGCAGGAAAGGCTTGTCCTCTATATCTTCATCCATCTCATAGATATTGGTATAGCTATGGTGAAGGACATTGTGCTGTATTCTCCAGGTGAAAATACTTCCTCCTACCAGGTTGAGCGTATAGCCCCAAAAGTCATTTACCCATTTTTTGCTTGAGTAAGAGCCATGGTTGGCGTCATGCATAATGGAAAAACCGATTCCGGCCATTCCAAAACCCATCACGCAGTACAGCAAGATGCCCACCCATGCAGGAAAAACCTGTGCCAGCATCAGCGCATAAGGCACAAAGTAAATGGCCAGCATGGCCACCGTTTTCACATACATATGTGTATTTGCTGTTTTATCTATACCGTTATCTTTGAAATAGCCATTGACGCGCTTTCTCAGCGTACGGTAAAAATTTTCGGGGTCTTTCGACGCAAATTTTACTGTTGGAATCATAAAGTATACAATAAAATGATTTAATACTTTTCGTTAAACGCGGCAAAGGTACAAATAACTGAAGCCTTTTACATGATTAATGTCAGTCCCCAGTCCCGCCTCTCGCCTCTCAATCCCCCACATACAACACAAACCCTTTCAAATATTCCCCCTCCGGATGATAAATACTGATGGGGTGGTCTGCCGGTTGATGTAACTGATGAAGGATGCGAATGTTGCGATGGGCCAGAGCAGCGGCAGAAAAAACCGTTTCACGGAAATCTTTTTTGCTGATCACCTGCGAGCAGGAAAAGGTAAAGACAATGCCTCCATCTGTTATTTTTTCAAATGCACGCTGGTTTATTCGCCTGTATCCTTTCAGGGCATTGTTTCTTGCTCCCCGGTGCTTGGCAAAGGCCGGAGGGTCCAGTACGATCAGGTCGTACGCATCTTTTTCCATTCCATCGAGAAACCTGAGGGCATCCTCAGTCAGCGTCTGATGGGGCGCATCCTCGCCAAAATTGATCGCAATATGCTCATCTATGCTGTCTGCGACACGCTTGGAAATCTCCACGCTGTCTACAGACAGCGCGCCTCCCGCCATCGCAAAGACGGAAAATCCGCCTGTATATGCGAAAGTGTTCAGCACTTTCCTTCCCTGGCTATACTGCGCCAGCAGTTTGCGGTTTTCCCTTTGGTCCACAAAAAAGCCTGTCTTTTGGCCATCCTCAAAATCGACCACAAAGCGGAAGCCGCTTTCCTTCACCTCCACCTTTCCGGCTTCGCCGTACAAAAAGCCATTTTCATAATCGGGAAATTCCCGAAGGTTGAGCACTGACTTGCTCTTGTCATAAACCGCCTTGAGGCGGCCTCCTAGCACAGCCAGCAGCGCCTGGGTGATGGCCTCTCGGGCCAGAAACATGCCCACATCGTGGGCCTGAAGCACGACTACGCCTGCGTAGTAGTCCAGGATCAGGCCGGGAAGGCCGTCGCCTTCACCATGCAGCAGACGAAAACAAGTTGTTTCAGGATGATCGAGGAGCCCAAGAGCGGCCCGCAGGGCCAGGGCATTGGCGATCTTTTGCTGCCAGAAGGCAGCGTCTATAGCCACATCAGCAAAGCTGATGATGCGGAGAGCGATGGAACCATTTTGGTAATGGCCTGTTCCCAGAAATTCGTTTTTATTCGAAAAAACGCTTGCAATTTCTCCCTGGCTGAGGCTTCCCTCAATCTCTTTGATTGCCCCTGAAAATACCCAGGGGTGAAAGCGCTTCAAGGAAGCTTCTTTGCCCGATTTCAGGATTATGCGTGTGTAATTCATGCGCGTAAAGAAGCGGAATTATTGATAAAAATCCTTTACTTTGCAGCTAAATAAGAAAAGAACCCCTCACAGCGTTACTTATTCAGTTTGATGTCTTCTAAGGTTTTTATTTAGTTTTCTTCCTGGAATTTCTCTTGTTATTATTTTTTGTTTATTTATTTCCTCTGGCTCAATTTTATTCCTTTCTCTTTGATAATCACACTTTTAGAGCTTATCTGCTCATCCGTTCTATAGAGGAAAAGGATCGAAAACAAAGAAAAAAACTAAACTGACATGAAACGCTTATCTATTTTGTTAGCAGCTATTAGCCTGCTAATACTTACGGCCTTCAGGCCACATACCCCCACGCAGACTGTCAACTATCAACCTGAAAAGTTGGGTCCCTTCTTTGCGAAAAAAGTACAGGGAGATTGCGAAACGGGTAACAATGTTTTTGCAGAAGCAAAACTCAAACTCTACATCTCTCAGGACCGAAAAAGCCTGGTTGCAAGGATTTACTTTTTGACCTGGGAGCCTGCCGAGGACATGTCCAAGGGTGTTTATGCGGGTAAAAAAGTCATTTACCAAGCCGCCAACGGCTTTAAGATCAAAGCCATCGAAGGAGAAACCTTCTGGAAGGTTTTGGAATACCAGGACATTTCTGAAGATAGCCCCGAGAAAAAGTACCTTCATCCCAACGATTCCGCCCCCTGGTACGCCCAAATCAATGCGCGTATACATGGAGAAGATATTTGCGAAGAATCCGGCAAGCAGGCTCAAGTTGAATTTATCCCCAACGGCAAGGCGCTAAAGATTATCCTGGAATACGAATAGGCCAGGATTTAACTCCACAAAAAAAAGGGAAGCATGATGAATGCTTCCCTTTTTTTATTTTATCGATCTTCTATCAGGCATGCTGATGATTCATGATCACTTCTTCTCCACGGCCAAGCTTCTTGAGCAGACGTACATGAGAGGCCATGGCTGTTCCCAGCGTATCCTGCTCATTATACACGATGTCAAACTCCTTCGCGGTATCCCTCACAATTTTAGATATTGCCTTGTAGTGCACGTGGCAGATATTAGGAAAGAGGTGATGCTCTACCTGAAAATTGAGCCCTCCACAATACCAGTTCAGGATGGTATTGTCTGTACCGAAGTTAGCAGTGGTCTCCAATTGGTGGATAGCCCACTGGTTTTCGATTGTACCGGTGCCATGAGGAAAAGGATGATGCTCTGTTTCTTCTATCAGGTGAGCCATCTGGAAGATAACTGCCAGGGTAAAACCTGCCACCCAATGCATCATGAAAAAGCCGGCAAACCATTGCAGGAAGTTAATATCCAGCAACATCATAGGCAAAACAAGGATATACCCAAAGTAAAAAGCTTTGCTGATGATCAGATTAGCTACTTCAGCCCAAAAATTAGCTTTAATAACCTTATCAAGGCCACGCTTTCTGTACTCCACCATCTGGCCATAATCTTTAAACATAATCCAGGAAAATGTCATTAGGCCATAGAGGAAGAAAGAATAGATATGCTGAAATCTATGGTATTTGGCAAGAGGAGCGTGAGGGGAAAAACGAAGAACGCCTTTCTCACGAATGTCCTGATCGAGACCATGTACATTGGTATATGTATGGTGCAGGTAGTTGTGTTGAACTTTCCAGTTGAAAGCATGTCCACCTACCAGGTTCAAAGAGTGTCCTATGAGCGTATTAACCCAGCTTTTGCTGGAGTATGAGCCATGGTTAGCATCATGCATAACGGACATGCCGATACCAGCCAGACCAATGCCCATGATAGCAGTAAGTCCCAACATCGCCCAGGGGTTAGTCACGACTTCCGCCAAAATCAGGGCGAAAGGCAAAAAATAGATGGTAAACATGGCGATGGTTTTTATAACCATCTTAGCATTTCCGTTTTTACTGATTCCATTATCCTGGAAGTAGGCGTTGACACGCTTATTTAAAACAGGGAAAAACTTTGCCTTGCTTCTGTCGGGTGCTCTGAATGTTACTGTCTGAGTCATTTTTGAGAATAAATTTTTGTGAAAAATGAAAATCTATAAATTACATTGGTCACTTCTGTTAATGGTTAGAAATGGAATAAGATTATCAATTTTGTAGCTTCCACTTCATTAAACCAGCCCGCAATTTAACTTAATTATCTTAATATTAGAAATGACTATTGTTTGCATGGCTGCAATAGATTTTATCAAATACTGTATAGGTAACAACCATCCCCCTTTTTACCCTCCTCACTCCGCTGTATCTTTTGCTCATTCCCGCATTATTTTTTTAAAAAAAATGAAAAGATTCAGCATTCTTCTCTGGCTCTTCATCTCCCTGCCAGCCTATACAACTATCAAAGCCCAGGTAATTGTTCAACATTTTCAAAAAGATAATTGGATAGTAAAAGTCAGCAGTCATATTGACCTGCGTTCAACAGCAACTCTTTTCCTGGGTGGCAAATATGATTTCCAGTTGGGTGCCAGCTACCTTGGGGGAGAAAAAGATATTCAATTGAGCGTTTGGGGAGGAAAATTGATAAAGAAAGATGAAAATACTTTTTCCTTTTTTCCGCTAGCAGCCTGTCGGAGAGAGCTATAACTTTCCAAAATAATTCGTAATTTACGAAAATAATAAAATTCCATATAGATGCGGAAATTTATAGAAGCAGATCGTCGTCAATACAGTTTACTCCCACCC
>JAUIGE010000050.1 GCA_030430205.1 Bacteroidia bacterium
CTGGCCAAATGGTAGCCAGGGGCTAAGCTACCTGGTTACTAATCCGGGAACATATCATCTAAATGCCTGGCGATCAGTCTGCCATGCGGAAGACAGCATCCATATTCAGTATGTAGATTATCCCATCCTTGATTTGGGAGCAGACACCACGCTTTGCGAAGGAGAGACCCTAAGCCTTCGGGTATTTCCGCAGCTGAATGTGCTGTATAAATGGCCGGATGCTTCCACTCAATTGAGCTATCAGGTTTCCAGCCCGGAGCAGGTAATCCTGCAAGCCAGCCGCTATCATTGCCTGATAAGGGACAGCCTGGAGGTATCCTTCGATCCCTATCCCCAGGTGAACCTGGGAGCAGATACGGTATTGTGCGAAGGGGCAAGCCTCAACCTGAACGCCTTTTTCCCTGATGCCCGCTATGCCTGGAGTGATGGTTCCATGCAACCCCATTTGCTGATTCACCAGCCTGGGACCTACGCAGTCACAGTGAGTAATGATTGTTCAGAAGCTTCTGATATGATTCAGGTGGAATATGAAATTCCTCCTACAGTAGATTTAGGACCAGATACAATCCTATGTGAAGGAGAATTATTGGCATTGGATGCCACTTTTTCCCGGGCAAGCTATCGCTGGCAGGATGGTAGCATAGAACCGAATTTCCTGCTGGATCAGGAGGGGATATATAGCGTTTGGGTACAGAACCTCTGTGGCGAAGCGGAAGACGAAATTTTTGTAAAATATGAAGAGGTGCCCCCCCTCTCCCTCGGCACCGACACCACGCTCTGCGTGGATGAAATCCTCTTCCTGGACGTCTATGCGCCCAACAGCGCATTTCTCTGGCAGGACGGCAGTCGCCGTCCGGGGCTCGAAGTCCGCGAAGCGGGCTTGTACTCCGTCCTGCTCAGCCACCGCTGTGGCACCGCCACAGACAGCATCGCCATCGCCTATCAGCATTGCGAATGCAATTTTTTCATGGCTAATGCCTTTTCGCCTAATAGCGATGGCCAGAATGACCGTTTCGGTCCTGTTTTCGCCTGCACCTACAGTGATTATCACTTTCAGCTCTTCAACCGCTGGGGGCAATTGCTTTTTGAAAGCGCTGATCCGACGCAGCAATGGGATGGGACTTACCAGGGTGCGGCTGTGCCGGAAGGGGTGTATGTCTGGCGACTGAAGTATCAGTCGGCTTTGGAGTATAGGAGCGTGGAGAGGCGGGGGAGTGTGACGGTTTTGCGGTGATGCGGGCGGCTGAGAATCTTGAAAATTCCGTATCTTTATCCTATGATTCGAATACCTTACGGCATCAGTGATTTTGAAACGCTTGTCAAAGAGAACTATTTCTTTGTTGATAAAACGCCCTATATCGAATGGTTAGAAAACCTCAATGAGCACTATCTCTTTTTCCTTCGCCCCCGGCGATTTGGCAAAAGCTTGTGGATATCGATGTTTCAGCATTATTATGGACTGGAGCATAAGGAGGATTTTCAGACTTTATTTGGGTCTTTTTATATTGGGAAAAAACCAACAGCCAGTGCGAATAGCTACCTGGTGCTTCGCCTGGAATTTAGCCGGATCAATACGAACTCGGCAGAAAGCACTTTCAATGGTTTTTTGACCAATGTGAGACAAGGAGTAGCCAATTTCTTGAATACCTATGACACGATTTTCCCAAGGGAAATCCACCCGGATATCCTCAATATGGCCGATCCGGAAGCCATCCTCAAGATGTTGTTCACGGAAGTAGGACGCAGACGTGATGCTAAAATATTTTTGCTCATCGACGAATACGACCATTTTGCCAATGAACTCCTTTCCTTTCGGGAGCAGGATTTTAAGGACATGGTAAGCAAAAATGGTTTTGTCCGAAAGTTTTACGAAACCATCAAAAACGGAACGGGAGAAGGCATCGTAGATCGCCTTTTTGTCACTGGTGTATCGCCTCTCACGCTGGATAGCATGACCAGTGGGTTTAATATTGGAACCAATCTGAGTACCCATCCCAGGCTCAATGAGATGATGGGCTTTTTGGAAAAAGAAGTCTACACCATCATGGAAGGCGTAGGCATACCTCCGGCAGATTTGCCCGATTTGATCGTCGAATTGCGCCAATGGTACAACGGCTATAAGTTTCACCCCAAGGGAGAAAATCGCTTGTACAATCCTGATATGGTGCTGTATTTTGCCAAAGAATTTGCCTCAAGGGGTGAATATACCGATCAGTTGCTGGATGTCAACATTGCCTCTGATTATGGAAAAATCAGGAAACTCTTTCGTATTGGTGGAAAGGAAGCAGAGAATATTGCTATTTTGGAAAAGCTGATTATCGAGGGAGAGGTATCTGCACTTTTGACAAACCAGTTTAACCTGGAAATGGCTTTTACCACAAGCGATTTTATCAGCTTACTCTATTTTATGGGCATGGTAACAATCAAGGAAGCCAAACTGAGTTTGCTGACTTTTCAAATGCCCAATGCCGTCATCAAAGAATTGTATTACGATTATTTTACCTCTGTCATCCAGGAACGAGCCAATCTGCCCGCAGACATAGATCCGATCCGCAATCAGGTGCTCACACTTGCATTGGAGAATAATCCTCGCCCCCTTATTGCGCTGGTAGAAGAAGCCCTGCTCCAACTCTCTAACCGCAATTTTCGCAACTTTGACGAGAAGTACGTTCAAGCCATTTTTACGGCTTATCTGCATTTGCCTCGTTTGTATTTTATCAAAAATGAATACGAATTGAAACAAAAATATGCAGATATTCTGGTACTCCGCCGGCCTCCCTACGAACCCCCTTTCCAATTTCTCTTTGAACTCAAATACCTCAAAAAGAAAGATGCAGCCCACCTAGAATCCGTCACTGAGGAAGCAAAAAAGCAGCTTCGGGGTTATCTTCAGGCAGAAGAGGTAAAAGGCCTCCCCGGCCTCCGGGGCTGGGTGATTGTTTTTGTTGGGCCAGAGGCGAAAGTTATCGAAGAGGTATCTTAGCAGGCTCCTCCCCAGCCGCAGGCCCTAAAAATTCAAATCATAAATCTGAATCACCCCCACCAACTTATCATTTTCAGTTACCAGCAAAGAAGTCACCTTCTTCTCCTGCATCAATTTTTCAGCATGCGCTGCTTGGGTATCCATCGGAATGGAGATGGGAGAAGGCGTCATTAACTCTTTTGCTTTCAGGGAAAAAAAGCCCGTTTCGGAGCGCTCCATCGCGCGGCGGATGTCCCCATCGGTGATGATGCCCTCGATTTTGTCGCCTGCCATCACGATGGCAAGGCCCAGTCTCCCCGAGGAGACCTGATGGATGATCTCTGAAATGGCCGAATCTGCCTGCACCAGCGGCAGATTTTCGGTACGCATCAGCTGGCTGACAGTGGTCAGCAGGCGGCGTCCCAGGCTGCCGCCAGGGTGGAAGAGGGCGAAGTCTTCCTGCCGGAAGTTGCGCTCTTTCATGAGCGCGATGGCCAGGGCATCGCCCATGGCGAGGGTGGCGGTCGTGGAGGCCGTAGGCGCAAGCTGAAGCAGGTCTGCTTCCTTTTCGACGGAGACGTCCAGCACGACATCGGCGTGCCGGGCCAGGGTGGAGTCCAGCCTGCCTAGCAGGCTGATATGAGGCACCCCCAGCTGTTTCAGCTGAGGGATCAGCCGCAGGAGTTCGTCGGTTTCGCCCGAATTCGAAATACTGACCAGGATGTCTCCCTTGCTGAGCATGCCCAGGTCCCCATGCAGGGCTTCTGCGGGATGAAGAAACATGCTGGGGGTGCCCGTGCTGGAAAAAGTGGCGGAAATTTTTTTGCCAATATGTCCGGATTTCCCCATTCCTGAGATCAATACCTTGCCCTCGCAAAGCTGCAATAGCCGGATCGCCTGTACAAATGAATCATCCAGGCGCTCAGCCAGCTTCAGCACAGCCTTGCCTTCCGTTTCGAAAACCTGTCTTGCAATAGAAATGATGTCTGCCATAGGGCGGCAATTTAGTGATCCTACAATTAAGCTCTATGCGCTTCTTTAAGGCTTTCCGGGATAGGCTTTTTTCAGCTGAAAAAAAGCTTTCGCAATCACCGCCACATTTTCGGCGGCATCATGGCGGTTGCTGAAGTTTTCGCCCGCTAAGATGGCATGGATGACTGAGTGGAAAGAATTGGATTCAAGTTTCAGGAGAAGAGCTGCTTCTTCCATCATGTCGAAGCTTTGCATTTTGTTCAGGGGATTGTCATATCCCAGGCGCACATAATCCGCACCGATGATGGTGTGGCGGAAATAATTGTAATGCGAAATGACGCAGTCGGTCCTCGCGAGGGCCTTGCTCAATTCCGTCAGGGTTTCCTGTATGGGCACGCCCTGCTCTTTGGCCAGTTCGGTGGTGATGCCATTGATGGCGCTGGCTTCCAGTGGGATCAGGTAGCGATCCGGCCTGATGGTAAAAGACCTGGCTTCTGCCAGTTTGTTTCCTTCGTAAAGTCGCCAGGCGATTTGCACGGTTCGCGGCACTTTCGATAAGTCATCGGAAGCAGTGTATTTGCCCTGGATGAGGCCTGTGGTTTCATTATGGATAAACAAAGGCCGCTCAATGCGGGCGATTTTGTTTTTGATATGTGCCCTTTTTTCAGCAAAAAAATCATTGACTTCCCTGGGCCTGGGCACAGCCGTTTTTCTCTTTTTTACCTGAAGAAAAAGGATCAAAACCAAAACCACCAAAATCAAAATACCTGTTATTTCCATATCTGCCTGATTTCCTTTCAAGAAAAACAACTATTCAGAATTAGCAAAATGAAAGCCTGAAAAGAGGATAGACACAGATTATCGCTGATTTGACTGATTTGCACTGTAAAGAGTTTTGTTTTTGACTTCTGTTTTTCAGTACAGGACAATTTTTCAGGAAAGTCCCCCAAAGTCCCGAAGGGACGCCATATTCAGCATGGGGCGAAGCCCCATGAAGGTAAACGCCCCCAATAGAAGTCCTGAAAGGACGGCATATCTTAGGAAGCCATAGCTAATATATCGCCCTTTCAGGGCTTTAGGACCTGGTGTGAATCGAATGATCGGGCTTTGCCCGATCGTAGTATATAGCGTCCCTTCAGGACTTTGAGGATGTTTATTATTCATGGCTTTCATTTTTTGTCCTGTACAAAGATTCTGTTTATTTGTCTGTATCAGTTTAATCTGTGTAAATCCGTGTCAACTCTTCATCTTCAAATGGGTGTTTCTTACTTTTGATCTTTTCCTAAGCTTATTTCTTAATACATTAAATCCCTGGAAATGAAAAAAGTACTTGTTCTGTTTGTCGCGCTATCGGGCATCACTTTCCTTTGGGCTCAAAAGAAGGATGTCATCATCACAAATGTACGCCCCAACGCGCCGGAAACCCTGGACAAACCCTATGTTGTGCTCGTTTCCATTGATGGTTTTCGCTTTGATTATGCAGAAAAATACGGGGCTAAAAACATTGCCGAAATCGCCCGGCAAGGGGTTTATGCAGAATCGCTGATTCCCAGCTTTCCCTCCTCTACTTTCCCCAATCATTACACCATCGTGACGGGTATGTATCCCTCTTCTCATGGATTGGTTTCCAATACCTTTTATGAGCCGGTCGGCATGGAAAAATACCGGATCGGTGACCGGGATGGGGTAGAGGATGGCAAATGGTATGGGGGCACGCCTGTCTGGGTGCATGCCGAGCGGCAGGGCATGCGATCTGCCAGTTATTTTTGGGTGGGCTCGGAAGCGGATGTAGACAGCGTCAGACCGTCTCAATATTATCGATATAAGGCTAGCACACCCTATAAAGATAGAGTCGCCCAGGCGCTGAAGTGGTTAAAGGAACCCCCTGAGACACGTCCGCATTTCATCACTTTATACTTCGAGTCGGTAGATTCAAAAGGCCATGCAAATGGCCCCGAATCCGTGGAAGTAAAAAAGGCTGTGCTGGAAGTAGATAAATGGATCGGGAAATTGTGGGAGAAACTGCAAAAAACGGGTTTGCCCGTCAACCTTATCCTGGTTTCCGACCACGGCATGCAATTGACAAAAAATGATCAGCCGATCTTTCTGGATGGAATGGCAGATCTCTCCGGCTACGAAATAGCGCGCAGCAGCGGTGTGATCAATTTGCTCTATGCAAAGAATAAAGATTCGGTGAAAATCGAAGAAACGATCGCTGAATTGCGGGCAAAGGCGGAAGGTAAGTACGAGGTTTTTCGCCCTTCAGAGATGCCTGCGCATCTCCATTATTCAGACAATGATCGCCTGGGCGATATCGTGGTTTATAGCCTTGCGCCTTATGTTTTTGGCAATCCCGGTTGGCGGCCATCTCCCGGCGCTCACGGATTTGATCCCTATCAGGCAAAAGATGTGCATGGCATTTTTTATGCCGTGGGACCTCATTTTAAGTCAGGTGTGAAGCTTTTTAGCTTTGAAAATATTCACATTTTCCCGGCTATCATGGAGATTCTCCAGCTTCAGTACGATCCTGAGAGGATAGATGGAGACAGCGCTCCCCTGTCACCTGCCATTCAGCCTTGAGGCTGCATGCGTTCCCTGATCCGATCTACCGATCCTTTGGGGATAGCCTCCAGCAATTTTGCTGTATAAGCGGACTGCGGATTTTCATAAATATCCTCAGCAAGACCCATTTCCACGATTTTCCCCTCTTTCATCACCATCACACGGTCACAGAGAAAGCGGACCACACTCAGGTCGTGTGAGATGAAAATGTAGGTGAAGCCAAATTCTTCCTGCAGGCCTTTCAACAGGTTGAGCACCTGTGCCTGGATGGAGACATCCAGCGCAGAAACGGACTCATCACAGATGATAAATCGCGGCTCCACCGCCAGTGCACGTGCGATGCACACCCGCTGTCGCTGGCCGCCCGAAAACTCGTGCGGATAGCGGTCAAAGTGCATCTCGGAAAGGCCCACCTTTTCGAGCAATTCAAGGGCTTTGGCCTTTCTGCCCGCAGCATCTGTATGAAGCTGGTGCACCTTCATGGGCTCCATGATGGCCTTGCCGACAGGCAGGCGGGGATTGAGGGAGCTGTAGGGGTCCTGGAAGATGATCTGCATGTCCTTGCGGACAGCCCGCATTTGCCCCGCCAAAAGCTTGGTAAGGGATTTTCCCTCGAAAAAAATTTCCCCCTCTGTGGGTTCTTCCAGGCGCAGGATGCTGCGGCCAAGGGTCGTTTTTCCACATCCTGATTCGCCTACCAACCCCAGAGCTTCTCCTGAAAAAACTTCAAAGGAAAGGTCATCCACAGCTTTGATGTATTTTTTCCTCCCTCCCAATAATCCCCCTTTTTGCGGGAACCAGGTTTTTAAGCCCTGGACGCGGAGCAAGGGGGGACCCATTTCGGTTTTCGGCTTACTGCCTACTTCCTGCTGCGCACTGCCAACGGCTCCTTCTTCTTTCATAAAATCACTGATGGTGGGCAGTCTATGGACCTTGCGGTCGAGGGGAGGTCTGCAGGCCAGCAGGCCTTGTGTATAGGGATGCTGGGGATTTTCGAAAATATCCAGCACGGAGCCGCTTTCCACGATTTTACCCTTGTACATGACAAGGACATCATCGGCAATCTCGGCGATGACCCCCAGGTCATGAGAGATAAAGATGGTAGACATCTTTTCGCTTTCCTGCAACTGGCGCAGCAGCGCCAGGATGTTTTGCTGGACGGTCACGTCCAGGGCAGTGGTGGGCTCATCTGCGATGAGCAGAGAGGGGTTACAGCTGATCGCCATGGCGATCATGACTCGCTGCTTTTGGCCACCAGATATCTGGTGGGGATAGGCTTTGAGCAATTTCTCCGGTCGGGGGAGCTCGACCTTTTTGAAGAGCTCGATAGCTCTTTGGCGAGCCTCCTGCTTGCTGAGGGTGGTATGGAGCCGAAGGCTCTCGATGACCTGAAAACCGCAGGTGTAGACGGGATTAAGGGAAGTCATCGGCTCCTGAAAGATCATGCTGATTTCATTTCCCCTGTATAATCGCATTTCTTTTTCAGACAGGCTCAGGAGCTTGGCTACTTCCTGGTTTCGATTGCGAAAGAGAATCTCGCCGGAGTCAATTTTTCCTGATTCAGAAATCAGCCGCATGATGGAAAGCGCGCTCACCGACTTCCCACTACCTGATTCGCCCACTATTCCCAGGGTTTTGCCCTTTTTTAGCTGGAATGAAATTCCATCCACCGCCTGGGTATCACGAAAGGAAATGCCCAGATTCTGAACCTCCAGCACATTGTCATCGTGCATATTTGCCATTCATAAAGGTTTTTGACTTGAGCGGGAAGATACGACTTCGGTCGGGAAAGGATAAATTATTTCTTTCCAAAAAAAGAAACCCGATGAAGCAGATGCTTTCACCGGGTTCATATTTTCAGGGAAAAGGAGCTTATATCCTCACTACCTCTACCTGTTTGGATTTGTATTGAGGAAGCAACATCCCGATATCAGCATTGATATAGGTCGGGTCACAAATGATGTATTTTTGACCTCTGTAGGTGATGTAATCACCGCTTACCTTGCCGGTAAACCTGACAGCCGTAGCTGCATGTCCCGGAAATATCAGGCCTACTGTTTCCAATCCGAGGATTTCGCGGGTGAGGTAGGCAAATAATACCGACCTGTCTTCACAGTCACTATACGGGAAAGAGAGGGTTTCTTCTGCGAAGAGGTAGCGCTCGGTCCCAAATTGCTCGCGATCGGTTTTGTAATCAAATGCATGTTGAACAAATGAGAGCAGGAAATTTGCGCCCTCTTGCTCAGATATGTTTTGAGTGATTTTTTTCAGGGCCGGTATCAGGCTGTTTTGGGCTTCATAGGACAAAGGCGTTTTCATATAAACGGACAGGTCCATGAAGGGATAGCTGGCGTAGAATTCCAACAGATTGTCATTGACCCTTACCGGGATTTGATAGCGTTTTCCCTTATAATCCACTTTGAATTCTTTGTAACGTCCTCGGCTGGCCAGTTTTGGCGCATCAGTCAACTCAAAGTTGAGTGTTTTTTGAGCTTTGGGAAACTGGTTGTTGAAAACCCGTACCCGATTGAGCTGTGGCTTGCCGCCATCCATATCAAATACATAGTATTTGGCGCCTTCACTGCCTTTGAGATACGTCCTTCCGTAGAGCACATGCTGAGAGGGCATCATCAGGTAGAGGTTGTTGCTGGTATAGCAAACGGTGGCGATATAGCCAGACTGAGAGAGGCAAAACCAGTTGAACAAGGTTCTGGAGTTGGCGTCATGGGGAAATACCTGATGCGCAACGGTATTGATGAGTTGGACATAGCCCCAATCGTTTAACTTATAGCGCTCAGCGTAGCGCTCCAGTTGATAGAGAAACAACTCATAATTGGTGCGATCCAATTGCTCCCAGGCGTCAGCGATTTGGTTTTCATTGATATAAACCAAAGGTTTGAAAGCCATGTTGCGGTCATATCGGAGGTAGACCGGCGCTCCGAAAAACTGTGCGTTCATGGTTGCAGCGAGTGCTTCGATATTTTTTTCGATAAACGCATTTCCTTCTTCCCTGCGGTCATCGCCTGGCTCCACATGAGCCCTTGGGGCGGGTTCTGGTGCCATTTCTGGCAGTTCATTTACAGGGACTTCTACTTCCCGTGGATCGGGAATATCTACCGGCGCGGGCGCCGGAACGATGATCAGTTCGGTGGCACCGCCTTTGGGCGTTATCACAGGATCAAATATCTGCGGATTGACTGGTTTGGGGACAGGAGGCACGTCAATACCGTCTGAAAGGGTAGCTTCTTTCCAGACTCGGCGCATTTGGTTGGCATATCGGGTATCAACGGTTCTTTGTTGATTTTCCAGTTTCTTCTGGACCCGATTTTCCATAGCCTCAATTTTTTCTTTCCAGCTTTGGGCAGACAAAAGGGTGACGCTCAGCATGAGGCTGAGTAGTACAATGATGTTTTTCTTCATGGTGGTTAGACTTTTGAAAGAATTAGTCGAGACTGCTCGAAAAAACTCACTTGGAGACAGTGATATCCACCCTTTCTACCTGGATACCTTCGTGATAGCGTCTGTTTTCAGCCAGCCAGCGCTGGAAATCCTGAAAATCGAGTTCCATAGGCATTTCGATACCCGCCTGAGGCGCATTTCCCTTGCTTAGGGAAGGTTTTACCAATGGCTTTTCACTGTAAATAACATAAATGCGGTTTTGATCAACTTCGTTTTCCGCATACAATTCGTATTCGTCTACATAAGAACGAAGATCTAATAGGTCTTTGTCTTTTGAGAAGAGAATATATTCTCTGTCTGCCTGAATTTTGACGCCATTCAGCTGATTTTCAGGCATATCTCTGTAGGGAAAAATGCGTTGTGCGATGGTCCCATCAGAAAGATAGACCGAGACATAGCCGGGAGCAGCACTTTTCAGAAAAACGAAAAAATCCTCTCCATCTTTGAATGCGAAAGTTTCGCAATTATTCTCATTACAATCGAGTGGCTTGACAGCAATGTCCACTTTGGGCCCTGTCAATTCCTGTACGATTCCTTTTACTTTACATTTAACCCAAAACTCATTCTCATAAACAAAACGCTCACAGGATTCATCCAAAGTTTCGATCCAATCTCCATTTACATAGGTCTCTGCAATCATGTTAAAGATCTGATCTGTTTGCACCTCTTCACCGGTTCTGGTATTGCGTATCGTGGTGGTATTGCCCTGTATCAGGACTGTTCCGAATACTTTTTCGATGGCCTCGATGCGAGCCAGGGCCTTGCATGCGTCACAAGCCTGGTTTTCGCTGTATTCGCTTTTGGAAAGGTTGAGTTGGTATTCACCGGTGGCGCGCTTTTGCTTTTGGGCAAAAGCGGTCAGAAAGCAACAGAGGATGAAAAATAGGAGAAGTTTCTTCATGGCTAGATGATAAGCGAGATTTAGGAATAAGAGAGTTTTGGGTTTGGAGTTTCGGGTTTCGGGTTTTGGGTTTCGAGTTTTGGGTTTCGAGTTTTGGGTTTCGAGTTTTTGTACCCGAAACCCAAAACCCAAAACTCGGAACTTCTATCAACGTCCGTCGTGGAAGATTTTGTTGATTTCTTTGATCAAATCGTCAGCCTCGTCTTCGAGGTCAGCGCGAGCTTTAGCTTCAAGCGCTTTCTCAGCAGCGATCATGGCTTCTTCTACATTGTAGTAAAGCTTGACAGCTACTTCGAGGTTGTTGTCACCTACCTCACGGATAACTTTGAAAGCAGGCTTGATATAAGAAAGCTGCTGGATGATGTAGTTTTTGCCACCGGCAACAAACTTGGTCAGCGTAGTAGCAGTCTCACGGTCTACTTGCTCGTTAGCGATTTTAGACTCAACGATCTGGTTGATCTCGTTAGAGATTTGACCAGCAAGCTGAAGCTTGGCAGCTTCGATCGCCTGCATCTCAGCAGCAGTCTGAGTTCCGGCTACGCCGTTTCCATCAGCAAAGATGTACTTCAGGGTACCACGCTCGTCGCGCTCCAACTGCTTGGTCCAGCAGTACTCGAGCTGCTTGTCCATAGGAATGCTACCTGGGAATACCGTAAAGTCGTCTTTTTTCAATTTTTTGGCTTCTTTGCGGGCATTCTTATCTGCCTTTTTGCGCATCAATTTCTTGACTTCTCTGGCAGTCTCTTTGGTCTGTTGCTCATAATATTCCTTTTCGCGCTCAGTCTGGCGTTTTTCCTTGGGAGACATTTGGGCGTTAACTGGCGCTGCAAAGATCACTGCTAGCATCAATGTCATTGCAAATGCGAAGAAGTTGGTGATTTTCATGGTTTTTTCTGGTTTAATATTGAACGATTATTTTTCCATCCTTGCCGTTGATTTCTGGCGTCTGGATGCGGTTTCTAAGTCTGCGGGCCATGTAGGGAACCTCCTCGTTGAGATAAGTCCTCACTTCATTTAATGTCAGTTCACTGTTTCTGTCGACATTGGCGGCGCCCTGCAAAGCTTTTAGAAAGTAGTAGGTAAAGAGCGAATGGTACTGATCCGGATACCAGGAAGCTACCTGGTCGCCGGAAGCTGCCGTCAGGATGACCGCGTTGGGGTCATTGAGTTTTCCTGTTTCGGACTTGATCCGGGCCAGAGAGGTCTGGGCCAGTAGGGTACCTTTATCGGAAGATCCGCTAAAACACGCATCTATTACTACTGTAAGCGAGCGATAGGGGATTTTGGATAAATTCTGGTAAAAGGTGTTCATGGAATATCCATTGAACTTGACGAGAGAGGGGTCACAATCCACCGGTACGAAGTAGCCTGCATTTTCGGCTATATCAGGGGCACCGTGACCGCTGTAGTATATAAAAACGTCGGATTTGCCTGCTTTCACCAGGTTGTAAAGCCTGGCCTTCTCACTTTCGAGCGTGCCGAAAGTCCCGTTGAAATCTGCCTGCGTAGCATTCAGCAAGGTGATGATGTTGTTGTCATCATAACCAAATACCTCCGTCAGGTAGCGCTTCATGCTGATGGCATCCTGTAGGGCAAAGTCTACTGCTGGCACATCGCTGTTGACATAATCTCTGTTGCCGATGATAACCGCGACTGCGTCGGGATTGTTGGCCATTGATTTGGGCAGGTTTCTGTCCACATCTGAGCGAAGCTGGATGTCGTTGATATTGACATTGGTGAGCGGACCTGCCTGCACAACTACGCGGCTGTCAGCTTCCAATTGTTGATTTACCGCTACGCTCATCACTTTGGTACCGCCAAATTGCCCTAAGCGCTCTGTGATTTCTGCATAGATGGGCACATCGGTTTTGTTATACCTTCTATTTGTAAAGAATTCATAATCAATGATTTTACTCTCTCCCGGCTCCAGGCTGCCTATGGTAAAGAGGCCTTCTCCTGCGGTGAAAACATTGGTGGGCACATTGATTTGGACTTTTACGCCTTCGGCGGGGCCTTGCCCACGATTCTGGATGGCCATTTTCAGGTTTACAGGGATGCCCAGTTGCATTTTTCCACCATTAGGGGTGGTGAAGTGGAAATCAACGATTTCCAGATTGGGCTCCAGAAAGGCTTGTGTGCTCACACTGATGCGCACAGAGCGGCTGTCAAAACCATTCTTTTCTTTCACCTGAATCCTGAACTCCGCCTGGTCTGTCATGAGGTCTGTCCCTCCATTTACCTGGACTTTCACCTCTTTTCTCTCACCTGGATCAAGGGTTCCAAGGCTTTGTTTTTGGGTATAGCCCAAACCATTTACCCCGTTGATTTCAGATACTTCCAACTCCATACCTGAAGCGATGCCTCTTCCTTTATTGGTGATAAAGAAATTGATATAGGTCGTTTCACGCGCGTCAATGCGGTTGTTTCCGTCACTATCCGAGAAGGCAAGGCCTTCAATCTGGACGTCTGCGGGCGCATGGGGTTGGGTATTGTTGGGATAGGTATTTGACTGGTCGTTATTATTGTTGTTGGGATAAGTAGGGTATTGGGTCAGCTGTGGATCGTTTTTGTACTGATCGAGATTTCCAATCAGATTTCTGAATGCCTGGCTATAGCGGAGTTTATCAAAATTCATGTCTCGCTTGAGCCACTCGTACTCAGCAAATCCGCTTCTTAGAGCGATCTCCAGAAACTGCATGGTTTTGCTTTCATTGCCGGTGATGGCTTGCATACCGGCCATATTGTAATTGAGGTTGGCATACTCCAGGCTCTGGCTGTCCGCACCACGAATGAGGCGGGTCAATATGGCCTCCCCTTCATAGCGGTTTCCCAAAAAGAAATGAGCAAAAGCGGACTGAATGGAATAATTGGGCCCCAATTCCAATACCCTCTGGAAATCTTTTTCTGCCAAACGATCCCTGTTATAGACCATTTGCTGAATTTTTCCCCTAAAATAATAGGCATCAGAAACATTGGGACGCATGGCGATGGCGCTGGTAAAGTCCTGTAAAGCGCCGGGATAATCACTTAGGATGTATCCACAAAGTCCTCTTTGGTAATACAAACGCGCCACTATGCCGGGATCATTTCTATAATACCTGATGGCTTTGGAGTAATCGTTGGTTGCAAGGTGATACTCTCCGGAAGTGAAATAGGCATGAGCCCGATTTTGAAAATAAATACCACTGTAAGGATTTCGGCGAATCGCCTGGCCGTAGTACTCTACTGCCTGATCGAAGTCGCCCATTTTCATAGCCTGGTTTCCCAGCTCATTGTAGTGATGTGCATTCTGGGATATCCCAGGGATGATGAGCAAAACTGAAAATAAGAGCGACAAAAGGTAACTTTTCTGTTTCATGAGCTGAGAAGGTTTATCATTCAAGCTTGAAAAATGTATGGCTAAAACGAGGCGTAAAAGGCAATTTGTATTCGATATACGATGAAAAGACGACTTTTCCCTATCACTGTGTTGACTCCCTTATCATTCGTGTTTTTCATTTGTATCATCGAATTAGTATCTGTCATTTGGCTCCATGTCGGATAATTATTCTTACATTCGAAGCCTGAAATTCGACTCAAACCTCAGCATTTTCAATACAAAAGGAATGAATCAGTGCTGAGGAAGAATGAACCGGTGTATTTTCAGTATAGATGAATAAGCAGGCATTTTTCCATATCCCAGGCAATCTGAAATACAAGCTTTGGTAAGCTGTGTTGCTGAAAGACTGGAAAAGGCAAAAAATGGTTGCAAGAACAAAAACGAAATGTCAAGAATTCTCACAGGAATCCAAAGTACAGGCAGGCCCCATCTCGGCAATATACTGGGAGCGATTCTGCCTGCGATAGAACTTTCCCGGCAGGAAGAAAACGATTCCTTTCTATTTATTGCCGATTTGCATTCTCTCACGACCGTGCATGATCCTGAAACCCTCAGGATGAATACCTATAGCATAGCAGCAGCATGGCTGGCCTGTGGCCTGGATACCGAGCGGGTGACCTTTTACCGGCAGAGCGATATGCCGGAAGCCACTGAGCTCGCCTGGTATCTGGGCTGTTTTATGCCCTATGCCCGTTTGCAGCTGGCTCATTCTTTTAAGGATAAGGCAGATCGGCTGGATCAGGTGAATGGCGGTTTATTCTATTATCCGGTTTTGATGGCAGCAGACATCCTGCTCTATGATGCCGAAATCGTTCCGGTAGGAAAAGATCAGGCCCAGCATCTGGAATTTGCGCGTATGATGGCTCAAAAAATCAACAACCAGTATGGAGAAGGGAAACCAGAGGATCGCGTCAACAGCCTCCTCATAGAACCTGCCTCCAGAATGGACGAAAGTGTGATGATTGTTCCGGGAGTAGATGGTCACAAGATGAGTAAGTCCAGGGGAAATATCATTGATATCTTTGAGTCTAAAGGAAAACTCAAAAAACAGGTCATGAGCATCCTGACAGATTCTACCCCTCTGGAAGATCCTAAAGATCCTGATAGCTGCCATGTCTTTGCCATATATAAGTTGCTGGCAAGCGCGGAGGAAATCGCTGAAATGCGCAAGAATTATCTTGCAGGCGGCTATGGCTATGGCCATGCGAAGAAAGAACTCCTCAATTTGATCCTGACGCGCTTTGAAAAAGAGCGTGAAAGTTTCGATTACTATATGGCTAATCTCCATGAGATAGATGCCAAACTCGCCGAAGGCGAGGTCAAGGCGCGTAAAGTGGCAAAGCAGGTGCTGAACCGTGTGCGGGAAAAAATCGGCTACTTAGCTAAATGATTAAATAAATCGCTAATTTCAGGCCATGCACATTGCAATAGCCGGTAATATCGGCGCGGGTAAAACCACTCTCACCTATTTGCTTTCAAAGTATTTTGGCTTTGAGGCCCGCTACGCTGACAACGAGCAGAACCCATATCTGCTGGATTTCTATTCAGAGATGCCCCGATGGGCATTTAATCTGCAAATTTCCTTTCTCCATTCTCGTCTGCGCGAGATGCTGGACATCCGCAAGGAAATGAAAAATGTCATCCAGGACAGGACCCTCTATGAGGATGGGCAAATATTTGCCCCTAACCTACATGCCATGGGCCTCATGACTACCCGCGATTATGAGACCTATAAGCAACTCTTCGAAGTCGTTGCTGAGCTCATCGAGCCGCCCGATCTGCTGATTTACCTCCGGGGAGATATCCCGACACTTGTAGATCAAATCCAGTCGCGGGGCAGAAACTATGAAGATAACCTCAGACTCGATTACCTGAAAAAACTGAATGTCCGCTACGATGAATGGTATGCGAATTATCAGTTTGGGAAAAAGGTGGAAATCATGATTAAGGAACTGAATTTCAGAGATAATCCGGAGGATTTGGGGGTGATTATCAATAAGGTGAAGGCGGAATTGTATGGCTTGTTTAGTTGAGAGGCGAGAGGCGAGAAGCGGGAGGCGAGACAAGAGAATTGAGATAAGGAGTTAATTTTAAGTGAAGAAGAGTAAGCAAATAATCGGAATGATTCTTATCGCCCTGGTGCTTATCACCATGGGGATTTTGATATATGGGCCTAGCTTTGCTTCGCAGGAGTTGGAGGATGCGGCAAGTGAGGATATTGACAATTTGTTGGCTGAGATTCCTGATAATCAGGAATTATACAGAAATATTTACGGCATGCAATTGCCTGATAGCCTCATGGCTCCGGTCAATCGCCTCCATGCGCAGCTTGCCCAAATCGACGGAATAGCTGCTAATATGTGGGCGCTGTTGGACTCTGCAAATGCTCGCAGAACCAACAAAAACCACAATTTCCTGCTCAAGCAGGGATATGCCGGGCGTTTTGGCGAAAGCCTTCATCAGGCTGAAAAGCTGATTTTACTGATCGGGCCCGATCTGGCTGATAGCCTTCAGCTGCATGTAGCTGAGCAGTGGCAGGAAAAAAACCTCAGCGGTCATCCCGTGACCGCCCAGAAGTACCTCGCAGACTGGATACTGCGATTGAAACGCGCTGAGCGCAGTGTGCTAGAGGGATTGAAAGGAGATTAAATTCCTTCCCTTTTATGGAATTTGCCTCTCTCTAGGCTCTTTCCATAAAGCCGCATATATGTCTAAGGAACCCCAACCGTATGAACAAGCACGTCCGCGCAAGCGACGTTCCCATCCCTACCGCCTGCCTCTGGGCGCATTTTGCTGCATTCTGATCTGGTTTTTTGCCGTTTTTCTGAATGGAAATTCAGAAGATAAGCCTGAAAAAGCCCTGACATGGGAAAATTTCCCCCAGGCCACCGCAGCGAGCAATCCTTTTAAAGTTTACGACTTTAAATCTGATCTGCAGGACGTAGAGGAGCTTGATAAAGAAATCGCAAATGCGATCCAGTATTATAGCCTCGTATCGAGAAAAAGCAAGAAGCCCGTTGCTGAGGCCCATATTTTACTTCCCGATTCATTTTCCTATCAGTCTTTTCTTCAGCTTGTAAAAGTAAGCCAGGAAGAAAATCTTCAGCTGGCTGTTGGGATGGATAAGCGGCTTATTGTAAAGGCATTAGATTAGCTATTTGCCTTTACCCTGGTGATATCTCACCAACCCGCTCCGACAAAGGATACAAACCATCAAAACAAAACGCTATGAATGTATCCTTCATCAAAAACATTGCCCAAAGCCCCATTACTCTCCTGCTGATTTTGTGTTGAGGTATGTCAACGGTGCCAGACTCAGCGCTCAAACCATCTATACGCTGGAGTATAGGTATCGGACCCAAATCCGAAATGGTCGATATTGGTACGATGCCCAGACAGGTTGGTGGGGCATTGAAGGCCAGATTCCGTCGGGCATCATCATGCCGGGGCTGAATTTTGGCAAGGGGTATGCAGGTGAAAGCTTCGGGGGGAAATACGGGTATTTATGTGAATGGCCGCGAATTGAACCCGCGCGAGCTGTGGCGCCACCGGCAATGGCTATAGCTCCACCGGCAAGGATTTCTACATCATGGGCAATGGCTTCAGCTACAGCAATTTCTAGGATTCTTAGGCTGCTAAACAGGCGTTTGCTACCTTTACCCCTATACCTACAAACGCCTGTTTTATGAACTCAAATCGCATTTTTCGCCTCTCGCTTCTCGCCTCTCTCCTCTTCCTCCTCCCCACTCTCCAGGCTCAGGACACCGTCCGCGTGATGCACTACAACCTGCTTTATTATGGCAATTGCAGTGGCGTAACTACTACCCAGAAAGATGCCTGGTTGGAACCCATCATGAACCATTACCAGCCTGATATTCTGACGGTGAACGAAATGTCTGACCGCATAGCTTTCGCCAACCGCATCAATGTAAAGGCCCTGACTTATGGGGAGATGGAGTACACCAGCTTTACCAATACCACCGGATCGAATATTGTCAATATGCTGTTTTACAACAAGCAAAAGTTTGGTTATAAAGGGGTAGAAAAAATTGGGACAAGCATCCGCGATATCAATGTGTATACCTTATACCACCTGAATTCGATTCAGGGAAATGATACGGTATTTTTGTACTGCATCGTTGCGCATTTGAAGGCGGGAAATACTACCGGAGACGGAAATTCAAGGGCTGTGGCAGCACAGCAGGTCATGAGCTGGCTCAATGCACATCCTGATAAGGAGGGCAATTTTATCCTTTCAGGTGACCTGAATCTTTATGGCGCCACCGAAGGCGCCTGGACAGCGCTTGTCCGCAACAGCGATCCCATTCGCTTTTATGATCCCATCGGTCTGACCAATGGCTGGAATGCAGGAAATGTCAGGTATATGACGCAATCTACCCGCTGCAGCGGGGTGGGGGATTGCGGAACTTCCGGCTGCCTCGATGACCGCTTTGATTTTATCTTGCCTACGCAGGCAGTGATGAATGGCACAGCCGGTATTGCCTATGTGCAAAATTCCTATGCCAGCCTTGGCAATGACGGCATGATCCCCTATAATGGAGATCTGACAAATTATTGCGCCAATAATACAAGTGTGCCACCTACTGTGTGCAACGCGCTTATAAGTATGTCAGATCACCTTCCTGTGGTGATGGAACTCGCATTTTTGCGGTCCAATGGGTTGAGCGATCTAAGGGCTTCCATACCAGGCTTGAAAATCCAGGCCATAAATCCATTTGACGATCAGCTGGAGCTATTCTGGAAATCAACTGCCGAACCAACCCGGCTTCGCTGGCAGTTGTTGGATGCCCAGGGAAAGCTATGTTTTTCTCATACAGAAATGCTCCAGGCAGATTCGGGAGAATTGACCTTTCCCTGCTCCCATCTGAGCGCCGGGCTGTATCTCCTTCGCGTGACAGATGCATCGGGCCGCCAGCTTCAACAAAAAATCGTGAAGAAGTAGTATTCGCAGCAGGGCGATTAAAAAAAGGATTTTCTAATCCCTTGATAATAAATGGCTTAGCTAAGCCAGGCCAATTTTATTAGTATTGATTGCTAATAATGCTTGCATTTATGCTAATAATAGTGCTAAATTGCTGTTGTAAAGGAAATAAATCTAATTTAATTAGTAATTGTTTCTTTCAGGGCATCATCAAAGCAAAGCAAGCAAGCAATGAAAAAGTTTTTACAAAGCAGCAAAGGCTCAGTGGGCAATAAGCTGGCCAAGGCTCGACCTCAGGGAGGTGCGATCCAGCTCAGCAAGAAAAAAGCAGGGGTTTTTACCACCCTGGTCGTGGCAACCAATTTCATCACTTATGCACTTTTTACGCCTGGTTTGTTCGTGGCAGCTCCATCGGCTAGTCATAGCCACAAGCAGGAAAGTCGCTTGTATTTAATGGATAAAGCCAGTCGCTTTATTTTGGATGTAGAATCCTTTGAGAAAAAGGTCAAAAAAATAGCCGATAAGCTGGAAGTGCCGCCCGAATGGTTGATGGCTGTGATGTACTCTGAGTCCAGTTTTGATGCTTCCGTTTCTAATCGAAAGGGGAGTGGGGCGGTGGGCCTCATTCAGTTTACCGCGACTACAGCAAAAGAACTCAATACAACCATTGAAAAAATGCGCAACCTCAACCACGTGGAGCAGTTGGATTATGTCTACAAATACCTGAATACAGTTAAAAAACGCTATGGAAGCTTTGGGAGCCTGACAGATTTATATCTCGGGATTCTTTACCCCAAAGCACTGGACCAGGATTATTGTTATACCCTTTATGCAAAACCTTCACTCACCTATAGCCGGAATGCCGGCCTGGATGAAGACAAAGACGGCCGTGTGACCGTCAGTGACATAGATCGCCGGATGCAACGCATCTTTCCTACCGCCTTCGCCAAACAATTGGGTGAAGAAGGGGAAGAATAATTCGCAGATGAGCTAATTTACAACCGTTCTTTTCTCTCCGATTTTCCTTTCCTTGTCGAGTCCCGGGTGTGTCCCGGGATTTTTTATTTTGGGACTTCCTGTGAAGGAGAATTCATCACAACTGCCTGATTTCGGATGGATTCTTTGTGAATGGCTTGCAGGACCGTGAGCATAAAATCTTCCGACATGCCCATAGGGGCCGCCTGTTCCAGGCGCTCCAATACGATCTCATTCCAACGTGCAGCCTGAAGAATGGCTACATTATTCTGCTTTTTGTATTCGCCGATCGCGCGGACAAGCCCCATCCTTTTGCCTAAAATATTCACAAGTTCATGGTCCAGATCATCAATAGAATGCCTCAAATTCTCCAGTATGTCAATGAATTGGGGGTTGTCGCCCAGGGGTTTTCTTTTGATCAGCTGGGAAGTCATTTCCCTGAAGTTGAAGGGCGTAAGCTGCTGCTTTGCATCGCTTAGTGCTACATCAGGGTTGATGTGTGATTCGATCATGAGGCCATCAAATCCGAGGTCCAGGGCTTTTTGAGAAACTGCCGGAATCAGGTCACGAACGCCACAGATGTGGCTGGGGTCACAGATGATGGGCAATTGGGGGTAAAGGCGGCGCAATTCAATCGGAATCTCCCAGCGCGGATGGTTGCGGTATTTGGTAGGTGTATAGGAGGAAAATCCTCTGTGAATCGCGCCAATCTTGCTGATACCCGCCTGGTTGATGCGCTCCAGCGCACCTATCCAAAGGCTCAAATCCGGATTGATCGGATTCTTCACCAATACAGGAATATCCACGCCTTTGAGGGCGTCAGCAATCTCCTGCACAGCAAAAGGGTTGGTTGTGGTGCGCGCACCTATCCACAGCATATCAATGCCCGCTTTCAGTGCTTCATACACATGCTTCACATTGGCCACCTCCACGGTGACGGGTTTGTTCTGCTTTTTCGCAGCATCTTTTAGCCATTTCAACCCCTCGCTTCCGACGCCCTCAAATGAATTGGGGCGCGTGCGCGGTTTCCAGATTCCAGCCCGGTAAACATCCACCGGGCTATCAGCAAGGCCATCTAGCGTTTGTTCAACCTGCTCCGCACTTTCTGCACTGCATGGTCCTGAAATTAACAGGCGGGTCCCCTGGATATTCAGACCCCATTCATTCATCGGTTTAATGTTTAAAGACATCTCTATTTCGTTTTTGGTTCTTAATCTCTACTCTCTACTCTCTACTCTCTACTCTCTACTCTCTACTCTCTGCTCTCTACTCTCTCCTCTCTGCTCTCTCCTCTCGCCTCCCGCCTCTCGCCTCCCACCTCAAGTATCCTCCCAATCTCATTCGCCTGAGCCATTTGCTCATAGGTTCCCTCAAAATCGTCCTGAGCGATGAGATCACGAAAGAGCTGAACCTTTTCTACATACAGGTCCAATACATCCAAAAGGTTGTTTTTGTTTTGCTTGTACACATCTCCCCACATTTTGGGGGAGCTTTTGGCGAGGCGGACAGTGGATCGGAATCCACCGCTTGCGAGGTTGAAGATATTGGCTTCGCTTTTTTCTTTTTCCAAAACCGTCAGGGCGAGAGCAAAAGAACTGATGTGGGAAATGTGGGATACATAAGCAGCATGTACATCATGCTCTTCTGCATCCATATAAATGATGCGCATAAACAGGCTTTTGAATAGTTTCTCAGCCGTTTTTACAGCATCTGCTGCGGACTGCTCCTGTCCGCAAATGATGGCCGCATTTTCCTGAAAAAGGTTTCGATGGGCCGCCTGAGGGCCGGAAAATTCAGTTCCAGCCATGGGATGGGCAGCTACAAATCGCGCTCGAAGGGGATGGTTTTTGACAGATCTGATGATCTCTGCCTTAGTGGAACCCATGTCCAGCACAGTTTGCCGGGCTGTTATTTGCCCCAAGATTTCGGGCAAAAGCCCGATGGTTGCGCCCACCGGAATGGCCAGGAGCAGGAGGTCTGCCTCCTGGCAGGCGGTTTCCAGATCGACGACTTCGTCGATCAAATCCAGCTCCAGGGCCTGCAGGCCATGTTCCCGGCGGCTATCTACGCCGAGCCTCCGCTCTGCAAAGCCATTGGCTTTGAGGTCCAGGCCCAATGAGCCGCCGATCAGGCCGAGGCCAATAATAGCAACCGTCATGCTTCCTGTATGCTTAAAGAGGGTGAAAGAAGCGGGCGTCTGTCAGCAAAAGCTTTTACGCGGCTGAGCGCCAATTCCAAATGGTGGATCGGGCTGCAGAGCGATAGGCGCAAATAGCCTTCTCCATTTTTCCCGAAAATAAAACCAGGTGTCAGGAATAGCTGGGTTTCATTGAGGATTTCATCACTGAAAGCAGCGCTATCTGACGCATCTGCCGGAATTTTTGCCCACAAAAACATGCCTGTTTGATTGGGATCAAAGCTGCAATTCAGGCTGCTCATGATCTGTTTTGCCAATTCAAAACGGCTTTCGTAGATCTCGTTTTGCTCAATATGCCATTGAAAATCCTGCTTCAAAATATGCGCTGCTGCCTCTTGCAGAGGCCGGGCCATGCCAGAATCCATATTGGATTTTATTTGCAAAATGGCATGGATATAAGCTGCATCGCCTACGACTACCCCTACGCGCCACCCGGCGATATGGTGGGATTTACTCATCGAGTTGAGCTCGATGGCGACTTCCCGGGCATCTGCCTGGTGGAGAATACTGGCTGGCTGTTGGCTGCGAATAAGGCTGTAGGGATTGTCGTTGACGAGCAGGATCTTATGTTTTCGCGCAAAGGCGATCAGTTTTTGAAAAAGTTCGGGACTGCCGGTGGCACCTGTCGGCATATTGGGATAGGAAACCCACATGAGTTTCACCTTCTCCAGCTTTAAGCTGTTGAGCTGCTCCCAATCTGGTTCCCATTGCTTGTCGGCAAGCAAATTATAGGAAATCACTTCCGCCCCTACCAATTCGCTTACTGAGCCGTAGGTCAGATAGCCCGGATCGGGCACCAAAACCTGGTCGCCGGGATTGAGGAAAGCCATGGAAATATGCATGATGCCTTCTTTGGAACCCATGAGGGGCTGTATTTCCGTCTCGGGATTCAGGGAAACGCCATACATCCGGCTGTAAAAATCAGCAAAAGCTTCCCGCAAGGCCGGAATGCCTTTATAAGGCTGATAAGCGTGCAATCCCGGCTCCGCGACCTGAGCGATCAGCTGCTTTTTAAAATCCACCGGAGGTTCCAGGTCAGGGCTACCAATGCCCAGATTGAGGATATCCTCCCCCTGCGCAATCCGATCGCGCAACTCCCGCAACTTGCGCGAGAAGTAATATTCAGGAACCTTTTGAAGGCGGTCAGCCATTTGAATTATCATGGAATTCGTTTCTTAATCTCTAATCTCTAATCTCGCCTCCCGCCTCCCGCCTCCCGCCTCTCGCCTCCCTACACCGGCTTCTCCCCCCTCGGGTATTCCCCCAAACAATGATATTGCTCTACGAGCGGGTTGATCGCAACCATAGCCCGTTGGTATTTGGAAAAATCCTCAAACTCCAGGTCTATGTGGAAAAAGTATTGCCATTCCCGCCCGGGAATAGGGGAGGACTGGATTTTGGTCAGGTTGAGGTCGAGTGCAGCGAGAGAAAGGAGCACTTGTGCCAGGCAGCCTTTTTCGTGTTTGAGGTTAAAGCAGATGGAAGCTTTTTGGGGTTCCAACTGGTGCTTGAGCGCTTGCTCAGGCATAGAGAGGACCAAAAAGCGGGTGAAATTGCGTTTGTTGTCTTCGATATCGGTAGCGAGGATTTCCAGGCCATGCAGCTCCGCCGCTTCGCGGCTGGCAATGGCGGCAACGCCCTCCAGTTTACCCCTGGCTATTTCTTCGGCACTGCCAGCGGTATCTCCTTTTTCTACTATCCTGATGTGGGGATAGCGCTGTAAAAAGCGCCCGCATTGAGCAAGCGCCATCGGATGCGAGTGTATCTCGCGGATGTCCTCCAGCTTGTGCCCTGGCAAAGCCATGAGTTGGTGGTCAATTCTGAGGTAGACCTCGCCGATGATGACCAGACCCGAATTGCGCAGCAAGACATAGTTCGGCAGGATAGTTCCGGCCAGAGAATTCTCAATGGCCATCACCGCGTAGGTGCTTCTGTTTTTTTGCATGGACAAAAACAGGTGCTGAAAGGAAGGACACATGTCCATATCCACTTCCTGACCAAAAAACTGTTTCGCCGCCAATTCATGATAAGAAGCGTGATAGCCCTGAATGGCTACCTTTTGTGCGATGATTTGTGCTGTTTTCATTGTTTTGTAAATCAAAAAGCGCCCCTGATTTTTTTCAGGGACGCTTTGCGTATTTTCGTTTATGTTAATTCAAACAAAAGCCCCCTACCTATTTTGGTAAATAAAATAGTAGCAAAAATACCAGGCCGTTTGTTTTGAAAAATGTGTCATATTGAGAGCAAGTATAAATAAAAATATGTTAACTGCAAATCGTATTTGATGAAAATTGTTAAGTATTCGCTCTATTTTATTGAGGATCAGCAAAAGAAAAGATTTCTTCCAGGTTGTTTTTGATGTTATGAGCGATCTTATCAACGGGTAAATCGTTGTCATCTCTTCCAAAGGGATCTTCGATTTCTTCGGCGATGATGACCACCGCCATCATGAAGTAATAGATCAGTGCAACCACCAGGATGGACCACCAGTGCAGGGTGTCGATCAGACTAAAGGGAAGAATCAGGGCGTAAATAATTACGCTTACCCGCAACACATAATTGTGCGACAAAGGCAGGGGCGTATTGTGGATGCGTTCGCATTTGCCGAGTATATCGACCAGCTCATCGGTATTTTCGATGAGTTTGAGCATCTGAAAGTCGGTGACGACCTTTTGGTCATACAAAGACCTGATGCGCGAAAGCAGCAGTTGGATGATGCGGTTGGGTTTGTGTTGAGCCTGCTCAATCTGCGATTTCAATTGGCCTTCGGGCAAGCCGAGTTCTTCCATGATTACGCCCTGGCGGAGGTGTTCTTTCAGCGAAAAAACAAAAGCCACGAGGAGAGATTGAAAGTCCTTCTGGTCTTTTTCAGGCGTCTCTGTCAGCAGCGAGCGCAGTTGCATGGCAAAATTGCGGCTGGTATTGACCAGGCCACCCAGGATTTTGCGGGCTTCCCACCAACGGTCATAAGCGGTATTATTTCTAAAAACCAGCAGCATACCGATGACCACACCCAGCAGGCCGGGAAGGGAAAGGCTGACTTCCAGCACAAAAATGCCGCTATCATGCAACCAGGTAAATAAACCTGTCAGCACAACCAAAAATGCCAGGCTGGCCCACAGCCTGCGGATAAGGGAACCTTTAAATTGAAAAATGAGTTGGAGGTCTTTCGCCCAGTGGTAGAGTCTCATGCTTTGTTTGGAGGATTGAGCTACAAAGAAAGCTTCCCTTTCTTATATGCCAAAATATGTAGGGTGATTTTTTGCTTTGCGGATAAAACTTTTTCGGGTGAAAAATTATTTGTAGTTTGAAGTAAAGCCGTTCTTTTTATTCCATTTAGGGCAGTACCCGAACAAAACTGGAAAAATCTGACGCTGCAAATTGTGATGCGGGGAGGCGTTTTTACACAAGTGGTGTTTCAACTCAAAAACTTCGTTTTTGAACTCCACCAAAATGTTAGAAGAACCTAAAATATCAATTTTCCATCATTGGCTGTGTCCTTTTGGACACAGCCTTATCATATTTCTTATGAAAAATATTTCCCTTTTTCTATTAATATTTTTTTTGTTTGCTGAAAATCAGGCTCAAACGATCTCCCCTTTTTTTACCCATTTTGATATTGATAGAGAGCCTGATTCAGGAGGGGCTATATTGCCTGTTGGAGATTCTGCTTATTGGGTTTTGGGGAGAGGGGGAAAATGGAATCCAGAAGGCTGGTATACAAAATACCTAAGTCTACATAAAATAACCAATTCCGGGCACCTTATAGTTGATAAATTTTATGGCTACTCGCAAGGGAATTGGTACTTTGCAAGGGCTTCTACTTGTGTGAACACTTTTGATGGAAACCTAATGATTGCGGGTATAGTTTCAGTGTTTGATACCATTTCCCAATCCGAAAAGTATCATATCAAGATGATAAAATTTGATATTAATGGAGATAGCCTTTGGTCAAAATCTTTTGACTGGGGAAGAATTGTGAATGTTTTTTCCATGATACAGACACCTGATTCTGGCTTCATTATTACAGGCAATTATTATACAATTGGTGATAACGACACCAAATCAGATATGTATGTTTTAAAAACAAATGCCATCGGTGAGCAAGAGTGGTTATATGAAGCAGGATATGCAAACCAATCAGATGGGGCTTCATCCGTCATTCTTTCACCTCATGGCTATTTGATTGGAGGCTATGGTTTTAATCGATCCAGTGCCTCAGTAGACGGCATGGTTATTTTATTAAACCCGCATGGCCAAAAAATCACTGAATGGTTTTATTCAGAGCGAGAGCAGGCATCCGATTGTGGAACCATTTTATTCCCTATTCAAAATAGTACAGATTTCTTTATGAGTCATTGCCATCCTGATACTTCCATTGAGGGTAGTAGAGAGTTCATCGTTTTTTCTCTCTCCAGAGTAGCTATTAGTGGTCAGGTAATCTGGAAACGATGGCTGGCTGGGCCTGGCTTCAGGAATCTTTGGCGAGTCAGAGAACTTCCCAATGGGGATGTGATGGCAGCCGGGCAATGGACCCCTCCCTTTCCTGAATCCAGCAAACATACTCTGGGGTGGCTATCCCGCTTTTCGGCTGAAGGAGAACCTCTTTGGGAGAGCTTTATCCTGCCAAAAGATACAAGCCATTTAAGAATTGAAGATTTTTATCCTGCCCCTGACGGCGGCTTTTACTGTACTGGCATGTTCAACTCTCTTACATTTTATGGTTCCGACATCGCCTTTTTCAAGACCGACTCCTTCGGCTGCATCCAGCCGGGCTGTCAGATTTTTGCGGGGGTAGAGGAGGAGATAGCGAAAAAAAAACTCCGTATTTATCCCAATCCTGCTTCAGGTAGACTCTATATCGAAGCTGATAAGCCTATGCAAAACATGCAGCTACAGATTGTGGATGTGAATGGGAGAAGGATACATTGGGAAGAGGAATCAGTCTTTTCCGGGCTGAAGGAAATTGATGTTTCCAACTGGAAATCAGGCATGTACTGGGTGTTGTGGACGGTCGATGGTCAGGTAAAGCGTAGCCAGAGCATTGTCATAACGCACTGACAAAATCATTTGATCATCCCTACCACCCATTCTCTCGCCTTGCGGCTCTCCACCATATATCGGGAGATAGAAACCCGCCCGATTTCGGGCTGGAAAAAGGCTGTGAGCTGGTAAAAGCCGCTTTCGGCTGTTTCTGTATCGAAAAAGATTCGATAGGTGGTATTGCCGATTTCGGTCACTTTGACATAGTCGTACACCCAGCTGCCGTCTTCGGGGTAGCCACGAAATCCCAGCGCATTCATGCGCTTTTTGAGTGTATCCATGGGATTTTTGCCTTTGACTATCATGGCAATCCGAAAGCCGGATATATCTACAAAAATGCCGTCTTTTTGACCTGAAAGCAGCAGGGAATCTATGATGCGCAGCGTATCCATTTGTACAGCCTGGCTAGGTGAGATGAGCATTTTGCGGGACCTGGCAAGTTCTTTTGCAAGCCAGTCATTTTCTGCTATCAGCGCACCCGTTTCCACTTTATTGCTGTCCACTGTCGCACCGACCCTTTTCAGCCTGAGAGCTTGCTGCAGGCGTTCTACCTCCTGTATCAGGTAGCTGTTTTCTGCTTTCATGGCTTCATAGCTCAATTGATCTGCATAATCTGAAGTGCCTTCTTTCAGCTCTTTAAGCTGGGCTTTAAATGCTTCATTTTCAGCTTGCAGGCGGATGCTTTGCTCGTGCAAATTGATCAGGCTGTCCCGCTCTTTTTGGGTGTCAACCATCTCTCCCAGGAGCGCATAGGCTTGCCTTTTCCATCCGGCAGCTTCCGCCTCCTCTTTTACCTTTTCTGTTTCCAATGCCCATTGCAGGCTATCCAGCAAGCTGTTAAGGCTGTCGCAATTATTGATTTCTTCCCCGCTGTAGATGTTGGGCATGCCTTGCATGGACTGCTTGAGGCCGGGGACGATGGCCGTGGGATTGGGCGTTTGGGTGGGCAAAGGATCTTCCAGCTGATGGCTGAAAAGAGTATGTGTCGTTGTTTGGTTTCTGCTGCGTGGCCCTGGCCTTTCAGGCCGGTTGATGAAGTGTATGCTCGCGCCGAGCTGCAGCACATGCAATTGATCATTGCCCTCAAATCCTCCCAGGTGACCGATATTATCGATATAGTCGGTGCCGGTCTTGCGGTAGGTGTAGGAAAAATGCAAGCCCAGGCGATCGTCCAGGTTGTATTCAATACCAACTGTAAGCGGCATTTGATAAGTGATGGTATTGTAGATGTCCTCGCTGGGGGCGCGGGTGGACACTTTTCGAACGAGGGGAATGCCCGTTTCGCTTTGCGGAAAGAAGGCAAGTATGCCGAAACCAACCCCTAAAAAAGGCTTTAGCCTTTTGGGTTGGCGGATCAGGTTGATCCGAAATCCCAGGTTGTTGTGGACCATAAAGGTCTCTGTATAGCGGTTGGGTTGTATGATGAGGGGCGGAAAGCCATCTCCCAGATCAAATTTTACAGCAGGAATATCCGGGTTTTGGCCAACAATTTTGCCATATCCCAGTTCAAATTGCAGGTTGAGCCGACGGGGAGCACCTGAGCGAAAGGAAAGATTGAAGCCGGGGTAAAAGCTGAAAAAATTGCTGTTCAGGATGCCTTCTTCATTGTAATTCAAATCTCCATAATAGCCTGTAGCTGTCATGGAAAGGCCCAAAACCCAGTCATTGGCCTTTTCGGCAGAGTCAGGAGTCTGCGGAGATTGGCCCGCCAAGGGGAGGGAAATGAAAAGAATTGCTAAAGTGATCCAGCTTTTCACCTGTTTTTGTATGCTACTTTCCCTGGACATGAAATTTCAAAAATGATTATTACCCAAAAAGGTATTCAAAAATAAAAAATGAAAGATAAGGATTATTTGATGCCAAAATTGTTCCTAATTCAATTAAGGCTTCAAAAATTACTTTTCCAAGTGCTGCCCGAATACTCCTTGAATATCACACCGATTATCCCTAACTTTCGTTAAGAAGGTATGTCAATGAAAAGAATTGTTATAGGTATTGGAATCATCTCTCTTTTGGCTGCGGCATGCAATACGGAGCCTGTTTTCTCCATTATCCCGGAGATAGACTATGTTGATATACAGCCGCGTGAAGCGAGGGAGAACGTAGATTCCATCCTGATTACCATCAGTTTTAAAGACGGAGATGGTGATTTGGGCGACCTCCCCAATAGCGGTACCCAAAGCATTACCATTCGCGACAACCGGATTTTGCCCGATGGCAACCTCCTGCCTGACTCGCTGGCGATCTCTCGCTTCAGCATTCCTGATCTCAAATCCAAGGCCCGCAATCCTTCCATTCAGGGAAAAATATTTATCACCTTGTCTCCCACAATTGTTTTTCCCCGCAACCTGAGTGAGCAGCGCGTCCCCTTCAGTATCTATATCAAAGACCAATCTGAGCATGTAAGCAATGTCGTCTTCACAGACGAGATTCTGCTGAAGAAACAATAATACCCGTGGCCAAGCTCATCAAACTAACAGCTGCTTCCATGCCCGCCGATGCCATGCGCCTCCGCATTCTCCTTGACCGTGCGGACATTCCGTATACCACCTTCAATGAACTGAATTTTCTGATGACGGCCCAGGGGCCCATCCAGTTTTTCGTTCCCGAAATCTTCTTCAAAGAAGCACTCGCCCAGCTTGATGCCGCTTTCGAAGTGGATATGGACAATGTGCCGGACCATTGCCCGGCCTGCCATACCGAAACCATGCCCGGTAGGGCTGATTGTGTGGCTTGCGGCCTGTTTTTGGGCTGAGTTATTTCTTCAAAATAATATTTCGCCTCCCTTCCCAAACCCCCTCCTCATTCTTCTCCAACCTGACAATTGCAGAAAATAAGCCCTTGTCTGCTTCTTCCGCGATGCTTGTTTCACTGATCAAAGGATCTCCTTCAAAAAGGGTGGATTCTATCCAGTATTCCTCGATTTCATCGCTGGAAAGGGTGATATGAACATGCGCCGGCTCGGGCCGGTTGGGGTATGGGGCAGGCTTGATGCTGCGAAAAGCATATCTCCCACGCGCATCGCTGCGCATCCAGGACCGCAGGTATCCATGGCGGCGGCCGTTGCCGCTTTCGTCTCCTTTCTTATCATAAATGCCTTTTTGGTTGGTATGGTAGGCATATACCAATATGCCTTCAGCAGGCGTAACACTATCTGAAAGATAGATAACTCCCGATATGTATATCGGTTCTCCCGGCTCATCCTCAGGCGCGATTCGCGTCTGCCAATCCAACTCTTGCGGCGCGTCCATCGCGCCGCACCATTCGCAATCGGGAAGAGGCTGCCTTTTGGCAGCAGTTTTTTGGGGTGTCTGACAGCTCAGAGAAAGCGAAGCTACAAGCAAAATGGCAATCAGGAAATCTTTCATAATCGGTTGGATTCTTTTGTTTCAAGTTAACAAATGAACGACACCGAAGTAGGTCAAAGATTGCAAATCCATACATTTATTCACCTGCCAACTGCAAACTCATCGCCGCAAACTGCCATGCAGCCTGGGTTTTGGCATATTTAGCCTGGAGGCTCAGCAGTTTTTGACGGGCGTCTATCAGCTTCATTTCCCGCGAATTGATCAGGAAAAGCGTGCTTTGACCATTTCGAAGCTTTTCTTCCTCTGCCTCCAGCAATCGCTCATAATTGCCTACGGCATCGCTTTGAAGGCTGATTTGTGCGCTCAGGCCCAGCGAGAGAGATTGGTAGTATAAAAGCTTATTTTCCACCTCCAGACGCTTGCGGTCGCGCTCCAGTTGAGTTTGCTGTATTTTGATTTTCGTGGCTGCCAGCTCGCCTCTTTCTTTTCGCAGAAAAATCGGAAATCCCACCTCAAATCCCCATTTGTAGTTTTGCGTGGGCAAAAAGTCCGTCTGCGTCCATCCTTCCTCAAATGCCTGGCCGGAGCTCAGGATGTTGTAGTTGACATCCAGTTGGGGTTTGAGCATCTCTGCCTTGAGCTTGCGCTCGATGTCAAGGCTTTCAAGCTTGAAAGCATTTTGAAGCATCAGGGGATGCTGGTCTATTTGGGCAAGCAAGAGGCTTAGTTCTTCCTGGGAAAAAGCAGTTTCAGCCGCTTTTTCCAATAGAGAAAAAGGCCTCACTTCCAGCTTCAACTCGAGCGGCAAGCCGCTTTCGCTCCACAAAAAATTGGACAGTTCTATGCCCGCATTTTGAAATGCATTCCTTGCTTCCAGAGCGAGCAGCTGTATGCTTTGAAACTGTGTGAGGGCGTCGGTGGTATCAATGGCAGCTTTGTCGCCGGATAGGAATGCCTGGCGGATGGCTTCAAACCTCCCCGCTGCGCGCTGCGCAGCTTCTTCAAAAAGCGCCAAAGCGCTGTATTGCGCAGCCCAATGCCAATAGCGGAGGCTTGCCTCATAGATGAGTTCATTGAACGCAAGTTGCTGGTCCACAGCTGTTTGCTCAAGCAAAACTTTTGCCTGCTGAAGCGCTGCGCGCCGCCCGTCTATGCGCAAGCCGCGCAGCAGAGGAAGCGAGACACCCAATACAGCCTGGCCCTGTTTGGGCAGTTTATCCATCGGATTGGTAAATGCGCCTTCATTGCTGTTAAAAGCCGCTTTTACCTCTATCCCGCTTCGCGTGGGCAGTTTCAATCCTCCCTCAAAAACATCCCAATAATTGGTTTCCCCATACAATTTGTCGTCATAGCTGGCGTAGAGTTTCGGATCAAAAGCGCCCCGCGCTTTCATGAGCTGGGCCTGAGCGGCCTCCTCCATGAGGCCGATTTGACGGGCCATAGGGTGGTATGTCGCCACCCATTCGATATATTGGTCGAAGCTGAGCCGTGAGCTGTCTGCCTCAAGGGGCTGAGCAAAAAACCGAAAAGGAAAAAAAGCGAATAGGCAGATGAAAAGTCTTGTGGTCATTTTCCTTTCTTTTTGATATCCTGTTTTGCTTTGAGTCCTTCTGGGCCTACATAAAATTCCGGCGGGAAGCCATTGAGCTGCCGCCAGATTTCGTACCAGACGGGTACCTCATTGAGCAAAGCGAAGGCTTTGGTTCCTGAACCGACCTGCAATTGGGGAGGCCAGGGGTCCAGCGTATCAGCCTGTTGGGAGATCAGGATGCGGTACATGCCATTTTTGCTGATGTTATTTTCTATGGCAAAAACTTCCCCGCCGAAGGTGCCAAAACTGGATCCGGGCCATCCCGATCCAAAGATAAGGGCAGGCCAGCCGTCAAATTCCAGTCGCACATGCTGCCCTTTTTTCACCAGGGGTAAATCCACGGGCCGCACATATATCTCCGCAGCCAGCAGCGGCTGCACCCTGACGATGCTGGCGATAGCTTCGCCTTCTTTTACAGTTTCTCCTATGCCTGCCTTGAGGACTTTGTTAATCCGCCCGTTTTGCGGTGCGATGATATAGCGGAAGTGAGCCCGCCGCTCATAATTGCTGAGCTGGTTGCGCAGCTTGCTGTTGGCGCCTGTGGCGTCGTATTGAGCGGAGAGGGCGCTTTGGCGATCGGACTCTGCCTTGGCAATTTTCTCCCTGTATTCATTCGATACATTGAGCAATTCTATGCGGGCTGTGGCCAGAGAGACGCGGGCCTGGGCCACTTTGTTTTTCTGCGAAACCAGCTTTGCCTGTGCCTCCTGGCGGCTTTTCTTTACTTTTTCCAAAGAAGTCCGCGACTCCAGGCCTTTGTCAAAGAGCGATTGCCAGCGATTCAATTGTATCAAAGCGATAGAGTCGCTGATAAAGGCTGCCTGCAAATCAGCACTGTCTGCTGAGAGTTTATATTGAGCCTCAATTACCTTATTTTCCAATTGCTGCTTTTTCAATATCAAAGCTTCTTTCAGAAGACGGCTTTGCTCCAGTAAGGCCGCGGCCTTTTCTGTATAGGCGGTGATCGCCTGGGATTTGGCCTGCAACTGCTCGTCGGTGCGCTGAAGGAGCTCCGGATCAAAATAATCGTCTTTTATTTCAGATAAATAGGCAATGGTGTCACCTTGTTGTACCACATCGCCCTCGATGATGTACCATTTTTCAATCCTGCCCGCGACCGTGGATTCGATGGTTTGCGGGCGTTCATTGGGTGAAAGGGTCGTCAGATAGCCTTGGGCCTGGATGTTTTGTTGCCAGGGCAAAAACATGATGATGAGCAAAATCACCAGGGCACCCATCAACCAAATGCTCAGGCTGAAAGCAAGTCTGGGGTTAATGGTTTTATCGAAAGAGTGATAATTTTCACTTTCTATTTCCTGTCGGATGGAGGTTGAAGATAAGTTGAGCATAGGATTTTTAGGTAAAAAGGGATGAATAGGCGGCTTCCCTGAGGATTTCATCCGGTCTGCCTTCAGCTTTAACAGTACCATTTTCCATGATGATGACTTTGTCGCACATATTGGCAAAAAGCAGGTCATTGGAAACGGCAACCACCGTATCCAACTCATCACAGCATAGAAATTCGCATATCATGCGTTTGTCATCTTTTTCCCAGATGGAAAAAAAGTCATCCATTATCAGCAGTTGGGGGCGTTTGGCGATAGCGCGGGCAAGTATCAGCTTGCGGGCTATGCTATAAGGCAGTTGAGGGGTTTCCGGATTGATGACCGTGTCCAATCCCTCTGGCATCGAGCGCACAAATTCAGATAGCCCCAATCTATCCAAAGACCACATCACATTTTCCAGCAGGATATTCTTTTTTCCCATCGTCAGATTTTCGATGAGTGGGGCTTTGAATAGATTTTTTTGCGAAAGACAATCTCCGATATAGGACCGCAAACTGGTCATATTGATGTTTTTGGAGGAAATATTATTGAAGGAAATACTGCCGTGAGAGCTTTCATATAAACCCGTGATGACGTTGAGCAAAACACTTTTTCCCGAACCCGCATGGCCTGCGATGCAGACTTTTTGTCCGGCTTGTATGTGAAAACTCACCTCATGCAGGGATTGCATACTTTCGCCGGGGAAGGCAAAATTCACCTTGTGCAATTTCAGGTCAATTCCATTTGCATGATCGATTTCTTTAAAATCGATCCCTTCCATTCTCTCCAGTGGCAAGTCTGTGACCTTGCCGATCTTCTCCACCGCTGTCAGGACATCGTAGATGGTCTCCATACTGAGGATCAGTTTTTCCACAGAGTTGATCACCAAAATGATGATGATCTCAGAAGCTACAAATTGACCAACGTTCAATTGCCTGTCTATCAGGAGTTTGCTGCCCAGGATCAGCAATCCTGCCGTGACGACTGTTTTGAAAACAACGATGTTGCTGAATTGAAACAGGAGAACACGGAAATGCTTTTTTCGGGCATCGAGGTAGTTTGAAACAAGCTTGTCTGTTTTTTCCAGAGGCAGGTCAGTTTTGCCTGCCAGTTTGAAGGAGCTGAGGGTTCTGGCGACCTCTTCGAGCCAGTGTACCACCTGGTATTTGTAATCCGATTCTTCCAGACTCGTACGCAGGCCCATAGGTCCGGTAAAGCGAAAAATGATGAAGAGAATCAGGAGCAGGATAAAGCCAAAAGCGATGAAAAAGGGATGGTAAAAGGAAAGCAAAAGCAGGCCAAAAACGATCTGCAAGGTGGATGTGGAGAGGTCTATCAATATTTTAGGCAGGCCTTTTTGAATGGTCAGGGTATCAAAAAAGCGGTTGACAAGCTCTGGGGGATATTTTTTGAACAAAGCCCCCATGGTGATTTTGGGGAGGCGGTAGGCAAATTCAAAGGAAGAACGCACAAAAATGCGTTGCTGAATCATCTCCGTGATGGAGATTTGCATGATCTGCAGGGCACCTGCGAGCAGGGTCCCCAGGGTAACTATACCCACCAGGAGCAGCCAGGAGGAGGAAAGCTGGTTTGCCAAAACCAGGCTGAGGATGGCCTGTATGCCCAGAGGAAGCGAAAGGTTGATCAGCCCACTGAAAATGGAATAGAGATAGATATGACCGATTTCGCGGCGCTCCAGGGACAGCAGCCTGAAGAATCGTTGTATAGGTGTGGGCTTTGTATCGTCAAGTATCGTTTCTGTCATGAAAGGTTTTTGGGGTTTAAAAAAACAATCTTTTTCATTACAACCCAATCCAAACGAATAGATAGCATTTGTGTTAAGGCTGAAAGGAACTTTAATCAGATTCTAATATCAATGCGAATCAAGGGTTGAGGATTCTTGTGGCGCGGATTACCCGCAAGGCCCTCCCGCAAGCCGAAATCCACGCCAGCTTTTCTTTGAAAAGCAGAATAAAAGCTACTAAAGTAGCTTGAAAACAAATAGCTGGAGTGGATTTCGGGCTTTGCGGCTGGTTTTGCGCGTAATCCGCTCCATGTATTCAACTTTTGATTCGCATTATCAATAAAAAAAGCGGGAAGCAAAGCTCCCCGCCTAAACCAAATACATCTACAAATTTGCACATCAGCAAATCCGCATATCTCCTTTAATTTTTCAAAATCAAGATATCCACCCGGCGGTTTTCCTCCCGCTTGTCCTCATTGTCATCTTCCTGTATGAGCGGATCTTCTTCGCCATAAGGCAAAATCATGAAGACAGCATCAGACATGCTGATGGACTTGAGGTACTCGCGTACCGCCTTACAGCGGCGGGTAGAAAGCATCATATTGTGGGCGTCGCCCCCTTCAGTACTGGCATTGCCAGTGAGGTAGACGACCACGACATTGTCCATGCGCTTGTATTTGTCTTTGGTGGCATTGAGTCGTGCCCGCTCGCCTGCGCGTAGCTCATCCTTATCCTTGTCAAAGTAGACAGAGCCGATCTTGTAAAAAGCGAGTTTGTCGCCATTTTCGGTGGGTATGTACACTGTCTGTACATCAGGATCGACGCTGGGATCGTAACGATGGGAAGAGGAACCTCTTTCAGATTCTTCTTTTTTCTGCTTCTCCAATTCTTCGAGGCGCTTGATGATTTCGAGCATTTCCTGATACTTGAGCATATCATCTATCTCCTTCATGCGCTTGAGCCTGCGAAGTTCTTCGAGTAGGCGAAGGTCGTTATACATCTCGTAGTCTTTGAGCATTTTTAGCTCAGCAGGTGTGAAATCTTTTTCACGCTCCGCTTTTTCAATTGCATTCAGGCTATCCTGCTTGCTTTTTTCTGCCTCCATAATCTTCTGGAAACCAGACTCTTCCAGGTCATGCATTTTGTCCTCCAGACGGTCTACGCGCTTGCCTGTACCTCCGAATTTAAAGCCAATACTGAACTCATGGGTATCGCCCATGATGTTGCGGTATTTTTGTTGACCTGTCATTTCATAGATATAGGTAGCGGAGAAATACTCATTGAGGTTAAATCGCATGGACACATTCAGGCCCGAGGCGAAAGCCCCTTCGGGGCTACCTGAGCGCCAGCCTGCACCTACAGTAAATTGGTCTTTCCAGTGGAGCAGGAAGTTGGCGTCGTACTGCCACGGCAAGCCTTTTACAACCCGCACCATACCGACTGGTTCGAGGTACAATTCATTCTCCAGGCTAACTGGAAATTTGTATCGGACCGCTGTCAGGTAATGATTAATGAGCTGAAAGTCAGCAATCTGCTGGCTGGTGCCTGCCGCATTCAGGTAGCGGACAGAAGAGTTCACCAGTTGGGGAACGGAAAAGTCAATCGCCAGATTCTCATAGCTATAATGGAAGCCGAAGGCTGCCTCAAAGGCTGTGCTATTCTGAGCATTATCCAAAATGATCGGATCCGCCCCATCCTGCACCCGTGCCCGGTTGAAGTCAATGGTTTGACTCAAAAATCCCGCTGAAAGCCCCAGCGATATGCGCTGGTTGTCATTGGGACCCGAAAGGATGTGATAGGCATAGGTAAGCGAACCGCCCACCTTATTGATGATGTGGGTTTGGTCAGAGTACATGGTGACCCCCACACCTGACCGCTGGGCGACCAGCGGGTAGTCGAATGTCAGAGCGCTTGTCGCAGGCGCGCCAGGCAAGTCTGTCCATTGCTTTTTGTAGCCCAAAAACAATCTCCCCAGGTCTCCGCTCCCGGCACGAGCCGGGTTGTAGATATAGGGATTGTAGAGGTATTGGTTGAAAACCGGGATCTGCTGGGCAAAGACCGAGCTTCCCATCATCAGGACCAAAGTGAAGGCGATATATGAAATAAACTTTTTCATGATCTATATTTCTGAGTTAGATATTTTCTATCGGGTTTAAAACTTATTATCGGATAATCGTGATAGGACCTTTGATGACGTTTTCCCCTGCGGTAATCACGTACCAATAGGTGCCTTCAGGTAATTCGCGACCGCGATAGGTACCATCCCAGTCATTTTGATAATTGACTGTCGTATAAACTTGCGCTCCGGCTCTGTTAAATACCGTCAGTTGGTAGTTTTGCAAGCGTTGAATGCCGCTGATTACCCAGGTATCATTCATTCCATCACCATTGGGCGTAAATAGATCATAGACCACCAACTCGTCTGGAGTGACAGGCGGAAGCTCTTCTACAACCGTTACCTTCACCGTATCCGAACCACTACAACCGTTCAGGTCAATGGCATCCACCCAGTAGACAAATTCACCCAGGGGTGGACTCTGTACGATCGGGTTAGGGATGTTGGGGAAGCTGAGGAAATTCGTTGGGAACCACTGGAAGGTGACCCCTCCGATAGCGTTCAACTGTGCATCCTGACCCACCTGAATGGTGATATCCGGTCCTGCATTTACATCCAGACCATTTCCTACACTTACTGTGGTGGTACCCGATCCCGTCAAACCGTTGGGTAGGGTGACATTCACAGTATATAGGCCTGCATCACTTGCAGAAACATTCACCAGGATGGGGTTCTGATCATTTGACTGGAAGCCGTCTGGACCAGTCCAGGAGTAAATGGCTCCCGGTATCACTGATACCATCAGTCGAACCGTATCGCCGGGACAGGCGGGGCCATCATTGTCCACAAAGATCGAAATGCTGCCAATTCCTGGCTCGATATCTACATATAATGTGAGCGGCTCAGAGCTACAACCCGTAGTCGTATCTGTGATTACCAGGGTATAATCGCCCTGATTATCAGCTTCATTGACGTTGACGAGGATCGGGTTCTGTTCGCTCGATCTAAAGCCCGCAGGGCCACTCCAGTTATAGATCACATTGGGTACAAATGGGGCGAATAGCTCCAGGTCCTCTCCTTCCTTGATTGGAGCATTAGAGAAAATAATGATCGCCGGTGGCAATGGATTCACCGTGACGACGGTGATGCCAGCCTGGGGAGAAAGACAGCCTGTGGCCGAGATATAGCGCACTTCGTAGCTTCCTGCATTTGCCACCCCAACCTGGGGGATCAGTGGGTTTTGCAGGTTCGAGCTAAAGCCATTGGGGCCTGTCCAACTGTATTGGCCACCAATACCGCCCATGGCGGTAAGCTGCAGGTTATCGCCCGCACAATGTGGGCCATCATTGGCAGCTGTAGGTGCCGAAGGCACAGGGTCAATGAACACATTGGCAATACCTGCCAGAGATTCGCAACCATTGAGGCTTACCGTCACCTGGTATTGACCGGAGTCTGCCGAAGTGGTATTGTTGATCACCAGGATGGGTTGCGTAGTGGTCGTTGTATTGCCATCTGGACTTGTCCAGTTGTAACGGGCTCCTGCCACTGCTCCCACTGTCAGGGTGAGATCATCTCCTGCACAGACAGGACTGTTTGACTGAACTGTCGGCGTAGCCGGTCTCGGGTTAATGATAACCAGAATAGAAGTAGAGACAGAAGGACATCCGGTGCCTATATCCGTTAGCGTTAGGCTGTAAACACCCTGATGCAAGCCCAGAGTGACACTGTTGATTACAGGGTTTTGCTGGGTGGAGGTATAGCCATTAGGTCCTGTCCAATTGTACACCACATTGGGTACAGTAGAAGCCGTAAGGAGCAGGGTATCACCTTCACATAGCGGTGAATTGCTACCGATGGTTGGTGTACTTGGCAAGCCATTTACCGTAACTACCACCGTTTCCCTTATGCTTTCACATCCGTTGATGTCCAGACTTACATAGTAGGTCGTCGTACGGGTGAGGATAGGCGTGGTAAAAGTCAATCCAATATGGATCAGGTTACCACCTACCGGCGCATCATACCAGCGGAAAGTACCTGTACCGGGAGCTTTTAGGGTAACCCTATTCCCTTCACAGATAGAAGTATCATTGATGGAAGGCTGAGCCGGGCGCGCTGTAACTACAACAGAAACAGCAGAGCGGGAGCTCTTACAGCCTGTAGCTGTATTTTCTTCTTCGATATAATAAGTATAAGTGCCCGGTGTGAATGGCCCAACGGCGAGGGTCGCATTCCGTGGAGGCATGGGGCTGACTTGTATAGGCAGGACAAAAGTTGCATTGTCATACCAATTCAGTACTGTGTTGGCATTTCCCGTACCTGAGGCAGTGATAAAGCCGGTTGTTCCCTCACACAGATAAAGCGTTGTAGCTGAAGGCGCAGGTGGTAGAGGATTTACCACTGCCGTCACAGGCGTCAACGCACTTTCACAACCCGTACCAACAATGATTTGCCTCACATAATAGGTGGTCGTTTGCGTCAAGGCACTTGTCGTGTACACGCTACCTGTAAACAGGAGGTTGATGCCATTGGGGTCTGAGTACCAATTCAGGAAATTACCTGCTGTACCCGCAGCTGCGAGCATAGCAGTTTGGCCTGAACAGATCGTATCTGGAACCACAGAAGGCGCAGAAGGCGCTGGATTTACCGTAACCGTCACAACTGTTCGTGAACTTTCGCATATGCTATCCTTCTCCGTTACGATAAAAGTAGTTGTGCCCGAAAGCTGGCTTGTAGTAAAAGTCCCTCCGATGAACAGGAGCGTAGTCCCACTTGCATCATACCAGCGGAAATCACCTCGTGTAGTCCCTCCAAAGTTGGCGGTAAGCACTGCGCTTTGGCCCACACATACTGTGACAGGAGCTACAACAGGCGCATTCGGAACAGGTAAAACGTTCACGTTCATCGCTGTGCGCGTACTGGCACAGGTCCCGTTAAATTCATCTACATAGAATACAAAGGTGCCGGTTGCAAAAGGCCCTACCGAAAAATGGGCAGTCGCTGGCGGCATGCCATCTATGCGAACAGGAGTAGTTGCTCCTGGCGTATCGTACCAACGCAGGCTACCCGTACCAGAACCTGTTGCAGTGAGTGTTCCCATGCTACCTGCACAGATGGTAATGTCTGAAGCAGAAGGAGGTGCAGGAAGCGGCAGAACCGTTACATTAACAGGAATCAAATCACTTTCACATCCTGTATTGGGATTCACCTGATTGACATAAAAAGTTGTATTCTGAGTCAGTGCAGATGTTGTAAATAGATTTCCTGTAAATAAAAGGGTATTGGCCGAAGGGTTATTGTACCAGTTGATGTTGTTTCCAGGTGTACCCGCTGCCAGGAGAGTCGCCATTTGTCCGGAACAAACGGTAGAAGGTACAACGATCGGATTGCTCGGTTTCGGATTGACAGTGACTGTCACTTTTGCTGCGATACTGCGGCAACTTCCTACAAGCTCAGCTACCCAGTAGCTCGTTGTAGTCAAAGGCGTAACGTTCAGGGTCGAGCCTGTAAACAACAGATTGGTCAGTGCTGAGTCCGCATACCAGCTAAAAGATCCTGTAGTACCTGTACTGGAGGTGGCTGTCAGGCTGGTGCTGGCTCCTTCACATATTGTGAGGATACCGGCCACATTGGGATTGGCAGGCGCAGGCAATACGGTGATAGTCACCGCTACCCGTGCGCTGATACATCCACTGCTCAGGTTTTCCTCTTCGACATAATAGGTATATGATCCCACCGACAACATGCCAATGTTAAAATTAACCGGCGTTGTGGCAAGCGGTCCGTTTTGAATAACTGTTCCTCCCGTGGCCACATTATATAGATTGATGCGGGTATTGGCAATACCAGAAGCAGAAGCCACGATGATAACATCTTCACTTGCACAGGCAGTAACAGCAGAAGCCGATGGCGCCACAGGCGCTGGAACCACCACTGCCAAGACAGGAACCAGGTTGCTTACACAGCCTGTACCTACGGTAGTTTGCTGAACCCAATAGGTAGTGGTCTGTCCCAAAATGGGAGTCGTGAAGCTCGGCCCGGTTGCAATCGGACTGTTGCCATTTGCATTGTCATACCAGTTCAGTGTGCCGCCGGTGATGCCGACAGCGCTCAAAGTAGCACTTTGTCCCACACAAACTGTATCGCCTGTTACGACAGGATTGGTTGGCATCGGATTTACCGTAACTACTACCTGGGTAGCGCCACTTTCGCAGCTACCGATGGTTGCGGTTACATAGTAATTGATGGAGCTGTTAAGGGGTGGGGTAATGAAAGTATTTCCGGTAAAGACGAGGTTGGTTAAGGCCGCGTCGTCATACCATTTGAAAATGCCATTTCCACCCCCACCAGCGGTTGCTGTCAAGGTCGCTGACTGTCCTATACAAACTATTGCGCCAGGCGCAGTGGGGTTTGCCGGAATCGGATCAACCCTTACCGTAACCGAAGTCCTTGGGCTTGCACAGCCTGTGAGCAGGTTGATTTCTTCAACATAATACACAAAAGTGCCCGGGCCGAGGAGGCCTAAACTGAATATCTCTGTGGCAGTTGCCCCAGAACCTGTTTGGAGAGGCGAGCCGCCAGTTGCCAGGCTATACAAATCAATTCTTGTATTGGCATTGCCGGTTCCTGACACCGTCAGGTTAACGGGCTGGTTGGTACAAGCATTCACATTGTTAGCCGACGGTGCCGGAGGCGCAGCATTCACCACTACCGAAACAGCCGAAAGCGGACTTGCACAACCCGTACCAATGACGACTTGCTCTACCCAATAAGTGATGGTCTGAGCGAGTGGT
>JAUIGE010000051.1 GCA_030430205.1 Bacteroidia bacterium
TCAGGGCTTTAAGACCTGGTGTGAATCGAAGGATCGGGCTTTGCCCGATCGTAGTATATAGCGTCCCTTCAGGACTTTGAGGATGTTTATTATTCATGACTTTCATTTTTTGTCCTGTACTAAGAGGAATAGCGATAAAGGAAACTGGAAGTTTATTTCGTCATCGTTCCTTACTGTGGGCATCAGTTTAATCTGTGTGAATCAGTGTCTATAATCTTTCACGGATTTAAAGAATCTCTTTGCAAGCGCGATAGATATCCGCCCAATCATCCCTTTCTTTCACGATGGTTTCGAGGTATTCTTCCAAAATGACTTTGTCTCTGTCGGAATCTTTGATGACAGCGCCGATCAGGCCGCCGGCCATGTCGTGGGCTTTGAGTTCGCCATCCCCGAAGTGTGCGGCGAGCGACAGGCCGTGGGTGACCACGGAGATGGCCTCAGCCGTGCTGAGGGTGCTGCTGGGCGTTTTGAGACGGCTTTTGCCGTCCTGGGTCCTGCCCTCTCGCAATTCGCGAAAGATGGTGACAAGGCGGCGTATCTCCGCCAGGGCAGGCTTCTCTGCTGGAATTTCCAGGCTTTTGCGGATCTTGGAGATGCGCGATTCTACGATGCGCGCCTCCTCTTCCAGCGTGGCTGGAAGGGGCAGGACGACGGTATTGAAACGGCGCTTGAGCGCGCTGGAAAGTTCATTGATGCCCTGGTCCCGGTCATTGGCCGTGGCGATGACATTGAAGCCTTTGAGGGCCTGCTCCTCATGGTCCAGCTCAGGCACGGGCATGATTTTTTCGGACAAAAGGGTGATCAGGCTGTCCTGCACATCGGCAGGAATACGGGTCAATTCTTCGATACGGGCGATTTTGCCTTTGCGCATGGCGCGCATCACGGGGCTGGGCACCATGGCATCACGGCTTGGGCCGTGGGCGAGCAGCTGGGCGTAGTTCCAACTGTAGCGAAGGGCATCTTCGCTGATGCCCGCTGTGCCCTGCACCAGCAGGGTAGAGTCGCCGGAAACGGCGGCAGCCAAATGCTCCGACACCCAGCTTTTTCCCGTACCCGGAATCCCAATCAGCAGCAGCGCCCGATCCGTCGCCAGGGTGGCGATGGCGATCTCCATGATGCGGGCATTGCCGATGTATTTGGGGCTGATTTCGAAGCCATTATCCAGGGCACCGCCCATCAGGTAACGCAATACGGCCCAGGGAGAAAGCTCCCAATTGGGCGGTTTGGGGTATGTGTCTGCTTTTTTCAATGCGGCCAGTTCTTCCGCAAATTCCAGCTCGGCATGTTGTCTGATGATCTCACTCATGTGAATGTTTTATACATTTTATACCTGAAATCCAGGGTTTGAAGCATCTCCTCAAGGTAATGTCTGTAGCTCCCATTTCCCAGCAGTTCGTAGGGAAAAAGTGCGGCTATTTGTGGATATAATCCAATCGGCGTTCGCAGCGCCACATTGGGCAGCTCATAGAGCAAATAGCGAAAGCGCTGGTCTCCTCTTTCGACCCGGCGAATCAGGCTATCTCTTAGTTTTTGGTAAAAGGTCCAGGCTACTTTCTGCGAAAGCATATCGTCATGATCTATGATCAGGCTAAAGTCTACCAATAGCGTATCAAAGCGTTCGCTTTCGCTCATCGCCTTGATAAAAAGGCGGTCCCGCTCCGCCACCGGAATCAGTTGAATCAATTCCACCCGCACATTCGGTTTGATGACATCCAGCAATTTGCTGTTTTGAAAAATCGTCTTCAACAGCTCTGTGGCCCATTTCGCATCCCTCTGGCGAATACTCGCCAGCGTAAAGGCAAGCACAACGGCTTCTGCCCATTTGCTGTTCAGGGCTTTGGTGATGAGTTTTTCAGGAGATTCCTGAAAGCTTTTTTCCCAATGATCCGGCGGAATGCAGGCCAGCAAATGGCAGAGATAACCCGCTTTTTCCCCCAAACCCGAGGCTGCATAGGAAAATACAGAAAAGCCATCTCTCTCCCACTCTTTCCGGATTTCGGGCAAAGCTACTTTCAGCACGCCTTTTTCCATTTTAAAACAGCTTTCTGCCCGCTTTTTCATGCGGCGGATCAGCTCTGTATCCGGGATTCGGGTCAGGAGCGGAAAAGCTGCGGTGCGCACATCTTTGCGCCTGTGGTCGAGCAAGGGCTCAAGTTTGTCCTCATCGGCCTCGCTCAAATGAGGTTTGAGCAGTTGAGTGAATGCGATGAGTTCATCGCTGGAGGCCGTTTTTTTCATCCCGGCCCATAAGCTATGTGCTGTCTCGGGCTGCTGTGCCCGCTGCTGCACAAACCAACGCAGGCGCTGTTGCAGGCTTCCTGTTTTCCAGCTTTCTGCCGAAAGCGGAAGATATATCAGCCAGGCAGGGCGCTTCGCCGCCAACCAATGCAGGCGTTCGCCGCAGGCCTGAAGCAATAGCTTTTTGTCTACCTCCAGTTCATCTGCGATATCCAGCAGCAGAGGCAGGTATTCGGGCGAAAGCAGTTCTTCTTTTTTGACCAATAAACCCAAAGCCTCTTCCAATAAGCGCCGGGATCGGGCGTGTATCACCTGATACATAATATGCGCACCGGCTGCGTCGAGGTAGGGCCGTTTTTCCGGAGGAGCAGCCTCGGTTTCAGATAAAAGGATGGATTCGGGTTCAAAAGCCGCTTTTTCGGCCAGTTGGCGGGCAGCGAGGACGCGCAGGAGTTTTTCTGCGGGGGAGGTGCCGGCAGCGGCAATGTCGGACCATTCGGTTTCCTGCTCCCACCTGATGCGCTGGCGGTTGAGGCCCAGCGTTGCGGCGTGGAGAAGGGTGGACACTGATTTTCGCTGATTTGACTGATTTGACACGGTTTTTCAGGATAAATTGATCCAGCGGTAGTTGGAGGTTAATATGCCCAAAGGCAGTAGCCTGTTGGCGAGCCACTCGCCAAAAATACTCAGCGGCTGGCCGCCGCTAACGGCCAGCAATTCCCAGCTGCGCTGGAAGGCCGGATGCAGGGGAATCTTTTTCCCCCCGTCAGATAGCAGGATGATATTTTCTGCTTCAGAAAATACAGAAACGCCTGATAACCAGGCGGGATAAGTTGACAAAAAGGGGTTGATGCTGAGGGCATTTGCGTAGACATTCAGAAAATCGGAAAAGGATTTTCCGGGGATGAGAACGCCCTCGCCGGCCTGTACTTTGACAGGCAGTTTGACATGGGCGCGCTCCGGCAGGATGCCGGGGTAGAAGACGATTTCGCCCGCCAGGGCGGTGCCCGGCATATAGTTGTAGCTAAAGCTCCCTCCGCCAAAGGAGAAGTCTATCAGCAAAGCAAATTGCCTGCTGTGATGTCCCCAGAGCCAGAGGCGCTGCATTTCAAGCCGATCCTGGCTTTCTGTCCTTTTGCCCACCACTTCCCACACATCCGAAATGCCGCTTTTTGCTTCCAGCTGATCTTTTTTCACATGGATGCCTGCCAGGCTTTTCAGCTCATCCTGAAAGTCTTCAGGCCACTGTTCCAGCTTTTGAAAGGCCTTTAGCAAAAGGTAAATATGGCCAATCTGACTCAGGCTGCGCTCCTGCCAGCCCTCGCCCGCCATGCTCCCGGGCAAAGCCCGGATGAGGCCCGCCAGACCCGGGGCCTGGGCATCCACCATGCGGGCGGCCACGCCTTCGAAATATTCAAAAGGCTGCTGCGAAAGTTCCGCCAGCCCCATCTGCAGGATATCCTGCAGCCAGACCTCCAGCTCCTGCATGCCGAGCATCATGCGGTTTATCCGCTTATCGTTCCTCGGATTTCCTTCTACCTTCCTTGTTCCTTGTTCGTTATTCGTTATTCCTCCCTCTCTCCTCTCTGCTCTCCCCTCTCTGCTCCTCCTCCACTCCCCTACCCACTCCGGCAGAGCCAAAACAGGCAGCGATTCCGGCTGCCCGGCAAAAAGCAACAGCATCCCCAAAGCATGTTTACAGGGAAAAACCCGGCTGGGGCAAGTACATTTTGATGCAAAATCAGAAGTATCCACCGCCACCAGGTAGGCCTTGCTGCCGCTTCCCTGGCAGCTACCCCAGAGGTAGCTCCCGGATTGTCCCAGATCTGTCCACTTGCGTGCATGCGCAAGGGATTGGGCGCGCCTGAGCGCGTCGGGACTGGGTGCCAGGGATGTGATTTGATCGGGTTTCACTTTTTTTAAAAAATTGGATAAGGTTGGGGCGCGACATACGCCAGCGCCCGCCGCTCGGCCCAGTTCATCCCGCCGCCATAGCGGCTGAAGCCCACATGGCCTCCATGGTCGAGCAACTCCAATTGGAGGAAATCGCTGCCTTCGGCGATATCCACAGGATAACAATCACCATGAAGCATGGGGTCATTCCAGGCATTGACGACCAGAGAAGGCGTCTGGATATTGGCCAGATGAGGAAGCGCGCTGACACTTTCGTAGAAAGCCTTTCCGCTGTCATAGCCGTACATCGGTGCCGAAAAACGGTCGGCAAAGGTATAAAGGTTGTCGATTTTTTCGAAATCTGTGAGGTCGAGGCGACCGGGAAATTGCTGCGCTTTGATGCGTACTTTTTCCCGCAGATTTTTCAGAAAAAAACGTCGGTAGATCCCATTTCCCTTCATGTGCATGGTATCTACGCTATGCGGCAGGTGTGTCGGCACAGAGAAGCCTACGGAGGCAATGATTTTGTTATCGACCTGATTTCCCTTTTCGCCTAAATACTTCAGATTGATGGCTCCGCCCATGCTCACACCTGCCAAAACGATCTGTTTGTATTGCGGATAATTTTTCAGCACATATTCTATTACCTCACCCAGGTCATCGCTGTTTCCGTGATGGTAGAGGCGAAAATTGCGGTTCATCTCCCCGCCGCAGGAGCGGCAGTTCCAGGCCAGCACGTCCCAGTCGTGCTGCCGAAAGGCCTTCACCATGCCCAGGGCATAGGTGCTGGTCGAATCCCCCTCCAGCCCATGGCTGAAGATCATCAGGCGGTCATGACCGCTTTTCACCCAATCCAAATTCAGGAAATCGCCATCTAAAATGTCGATGGTTTCGCGATCATAGATGACCCCGCGGGGTCTGCGTGTCAGGCTGGGAACCAGGGTTTCCAGATGCCTGTGCGGCAGGTAGAAGGGGCGTTTGTATGCGGTGGAATGGATGACTGGCATGGGAAGATGAGCAGATTTGCAGATGAGTAGATTGGAAGATGGAAGACTTTTTGGCAAATATACTGAGAGGATTCTCTATTTTTGGGAAAAATCGGTTTTGAGTTCCGGGTTCAACCCAAAACTCGAAACCCGAAACCCGAAACCCGAAACCCAAAACTCGAAACGTCCTCTTCCATGAATGAAATTCAGAAAATATACCAGGAACGCCTGGACCGTTTTATGCAAGCCTTTCAGGCGGACAATCGCCTGGCTACCTCCCTCTCCTATAGCCGCCTGGCTGCCTTTTTGGGCGGGTCGGTGCTGAGCTACCTGGCTTTGGATTACGATTTCAAAATCGGAATAGGTGTGACCGCTGTGGCTTTGGTGGTGTTTTTACTTTTGGTAAAAAGGCATGCCGTGGTCGAAGCCCGGCGCAACCGCAGCAAATACCTGAAACAGGTCAATGAAAAGGAGCTGAAAGCGCTGGAACGCGAATATGCAGCTTTTGCTGATGGAGCAGAATTCATTGATCCTAAACATGCGTTTAGCTACGATCTGGACCTTTTTGGTCCGCGATCCCTCTTCCAATATCTCAACAGAACAGCTTCTGTGCTGGGGACGGGCAAGCTGGCGGGCTGGTTCAGACAGCCCTTTCTGGATGCGGATGAAATCCGCAGCAGGCAGCAGGCCATTCAGGATATCAGCCAAAGGCTGGACTTTCGCCAAAATTTCCAGGCCATCGGGGAAGAGGAATTGGAGAACGAAACAGGTTCAGAGAACCTGATCCAATGGCTCAAAGAAGAACCTTTCTTCCTGACCCACAAGCTCTATCCTATCCTCCGCTTCGCGCTGCCGGTCTTGCTGCTGATCATCAGCGGACTTTTCCTCTTTATCCCCCAGATCAGCTGGCATTTTCCCATCGGAATGATGATCGTCAACCTGATCGTCGTGCGGCAGGTTTTGGACCGAACCAATACGACGCACGCCTTGCTGGGCAAGCGTTTTGCCACGCTCAACCGCTATGGCGATTTGCTCTATCTGATTGAGCAGGAGGATTTTAAGGCTTCTTTGCTACAAAGTGAACAAGCCAAACTCAAAGTCCAGGACCTCAAGGCCAGCGTCAGCATCAAGGAACTGGCGGGCATCACCCGCGCCTTCGACCAGCGCTTCAATGCTTTCGCAGCTTTCCTCCTTAATGCGACCATCCTATGGGACATCGTCTGCATGTTTCGGCTCGAAAAGTGGAAGGCACAGGCTCAGGACGAATTACCGGCCTGGTTTGAGGTATTGGGCGAATTTGACGCCCTGCTCAGCCTCGGCAACTTTGCCTACAACCATCCCGACTTTTGCCTGCCGGCAATCCAGCAGGAGCCTTTCGCCATGAAAGGCATAGAGATGGGCCATGTGCTGCTCGACCCGGCCATCCGGGTTGACAACACCCTCGAACTCGAGGGTGACGGCCAGTACATCATCATCACCGGCGCCAATATGGCCGGCAAAAGCACCTTCCTGCGGACGGTAGGCACCAACCTCATCCTGGCGATGATGGGCTCCCCCGTTTGTGCCAAAAGTTTCACTTTCAGTCCGCTGAAGCTGCATACCTCGGTGCGGGCCACCGATTCCCTCCAGGACCATGAGTCCTATTTCTACGCCGAGCTGGTGCGGCTCAAGGCGATCGTAGATCGCCTGAAAGCCGGCGAACGCCTCTTCGTCATCCTCGACGAGATGCTGCGCGGCACCAACTCCCGCGACAAACAGGCCGGTTCCCGCGGCTTCATCGAGCAGCTCATCCAGCTCAAAGGCATGGGCCTGGTCGCCACTCACGACCTGTCGCTGGGCACCCTCATGGATGAGCATCCCGACCAGGTGCGCAATATGCGCTTTGAAGTGGATATACACGAAGATCGCCTCGACTTTGACTATAAGCTCAAGCCGGGCATTTCGCAGAATTTGAATGCCACTTTTTTGATGAAAAAAATGGGGATAGTGGAGTGACGGTTTTACAGGAAAGCCCTTCATTTAAGATAACATATTAGCTAAAATGGAGAATTTTATTTATTTTTAGCTAAAATATTAGCCATGTTTTCTCTTTCAAAACAACCATCTGATATCTTGAAGCAAACGGCTTCCAGGCATAGGGCAGTCAGAAAAAGCCTTCGCCTTTCGCAACAAGAACTTGCAGAGCGTTCGGGCGTTTCCCTGGGGAGTATCAAGCGCTTTGAAAGCACAGGAAAGATTTCTTTGGAATCTCTTCTCAAGTCTTTACAGGTACTTGGCAGACTTGAAGATTTTGACCTGATCCTACAAGCCCGGGAGGATCTTGACGAAATTGAGAAATTGTTTAGCGACAAAACGAGGAGATCATGAAAAAGGTCGAAAAAATATTCTCTTACAATTACCATGAAAATACTTCCAACCCTCCTCCCCTTCCTATTGGCTCTCACCCTGAGCTGGGCTCAAAATCCCCAAGCTCTCCAACAGCAGGCCGACAGCCTCTACGAGGCCCGGAGTTTTGAAAAGGCGCTCCCGGCCTATGCCGACTTCCTCGCACAGGACAGCAGCAGCGCTGAAGCCTACCACAGATACGGCACCTGCTATTTGCAATTGGGCCAGCCTTTGCTGGCTGAAAAGCAGCTGATTAAGGCGCTCGGCCTGAATTCCGCTTACGCAAAATCTTATTATAACCTCGGGCTTATTCGGGTGAAAAAGGAGCAATACGAAGAGGGATTGCGCTTTTTCAAAGCATTCTACCAACTCGAACCCCAGGACCCGGAAGGGGTCTACAATATCGCTTTTGCCTATGCCTCGCTGATGCAGGCGGACTCTTTTGATGTCTATTTTCAGCTGGGGCTGGCACTCGATCAGGATATGCTTTATCCCTACGAAAATGGCCCCGATACTTACCTTTTCTTTGGGGAAACAGCCAAAGCGGAAGCCCTGATAGAAAAGGGCATTGCGCGTTTTCCCGATCAGGCTTCTATGTATGAAAAAGCTATTTTTATCTATACCCAACAAGATAAAATGACCCAGGTCCTGGAGACTTACCAGCGGGCAAAAGCTCAATTTCCAGAGGAATTGAAATGGTATCATGGCGTGGCTATCAGCCGTGTGCAGGCCAATACGGCCCCCGAAGCCTGCATCACTTCGGCCAATGAAGCGAAAAGATTTCGCTTTATCTCTGTCCCCTATCTGGATCAAATGAGCAGTTCGCTCAGGGATAAAAAAGGCCTTTATTTTTATCCTGACCTGAAGAAAAAATGGATAAAAAATCCGCAGAAACTGGCTCTGGATGAATATTTCATGCTCTATTATGGGCATAGCCAGGAAGCAGCTTTTGATCCGGCAGGCGCATCAGAGGCTGTTTCTTTTGCCCAATTTCAGGACTTCTTTGAAGGAGGCCTCTACGAAGAAGCCCTGCTTGCTTTGGAAGAAGCCATGGAATCGGCTCCTTTTGAGTCCAGTCTCCACTATTGGAAGGCCAGTTGTCTGGCCAATATGAAAGCTTATGATCGCTTTGAAATGGCGATTCAGCATTATTATGGCTTGGCCCTGGGGATATTGCATACGGGTGATGGGACTTCTTTTGAGACGGCCTATATCGTAACCTATCATTCGGATAAAAACACCATCATGAGCCTGCTCGGCCTGGAGCCTTCGGACATCATGGAAGTTGAGCATGAAGGCCAGGCCTTTGAAATCCTGATAGATCAGGAGGAAGAAGCGGAGCGAAAAGTGTGTTTTAGGGTGGTTAAATAGTCCCTGCTGAGCAGAGCCATCAACAAAAGATTCCTATGAAAATTGCATTCGGAAGCGACATGAAGTCGCATGTAACAGACAAAGTGCAGGCACTTTTGGAGGCTGCCGGTCACGAAGTAAGCGCCTACGGCGCATTGGCTGAAGGCACGACCGACTGGTCGGCGATCGGTGCTGCCGTAGGCAGGGCTGTCGCCGCAGGCGAGGCGGAACAGGGCATCCTGTTTTGCTGGACAGGCACGGGTGTCAGCATCGCTGCCAACAAAGTGCGGGGCATCCGCGCGGCCCTCTGCAATGATGCCGGGACGGCGCGCGGCGCGCGCCAGTGGAACGACGCCAATGTATTGGCGATGAGCCTGCGAAATGTCACCGAGGCCCTTGCCGGGGAGATCCTCGAAGCCTGGTTCAGCGCTGAGCGCAGTGAGGATGCGGAAGACCTCGCCTGTCTGCGTACTTTGGAGAGAGTGGAGAGCAGAGAGGAGAGAACAGAGAGTAGAGACTGAAGACTGCCGACTGAAGACTAAATTCTTTCTTATTTTGCCTATCCTACACACCAATTTTCTCAAAATGAAAAAAATCCTCCTCTTAACCCTGCTCCTCCCCTTCCTCTCCTGCGAGGACCAGCAACCCACTGTTATCCAACAGAAAAGCCTTGAACAGGCGGATTGTGAGTACCTCCACTCCCGCACGGCTACGCCTGTGCAGATGGGCGGCGTTCGCATGATCGAACTGGAAAGCGGCCATCAGGTCTGGACCAAAAAATTTGGCAACAGTCCCATGAAAGTGCTTTTGCTACATGGCGGGCCCGCCATGACGCATGAGTATATGGAATGCTACGAAAGCTTCTTCCCAGGCGCTCAGATTGAGTTTTATCAATACGACCAGCTCGGTTCCTACTATTCAGATCAGCCGGAGGACATGAGCCTGTGGACGATAGAGCGCTTTGTAGAAGAAGTGGAGCAGGTGAGAAAGGCTTTGGGGCTGAACCAGGACAACTTCTTTTTGCTCGGGCAATCCTGGGGCGGCATACTCGCCATGGAATACGCCCTCAAATACCAGCAAAACCTGAAAGGCCTGATGATCTGCAATATGACGGCAGATTTTCATAAATATGCCGCTTACAATGGCAAACTGAGGCAGGCTTTGCGGCCATCGCTGATAGACTCGCTCCTGGTATTTGAAAATGCCGATGATTATCTGAATGAAACATACCAGGAACTGGTATTTGAAAACTACTACCGCAAACATATTTGCCGGCTCAGAGATTGGCCGGAGCCTATCTTGCGTGCTTTCAAGCATGTCAATCAGGAGGTGTATGCCTATATGCAGGGCCCCAGCGAATTTGTGCCGGGCGGCATCCTGAAGGACTGGTCCGTCTGGGACAGGCTGAATACGCTCAGCGTGCCCACCCTCACCGTAGGCGGAAAATACGACACCATGAATCCCGCCGAAATGGAGGAGATGAGTAAATTGGTGCAAAAAGGCCGTTATTTGTACTGCCCCAACGGCAGCCACCTCTCCCAATGGGATGATCAGGAAGTGTTTATGGAAGGGGTGATTTCATTTATTAAGGATATTCACGAAGGAAGGTTTTGATATGGAAGAATTCAGACAATTTCGCGTTTTTGAAGAGGAAGGCGAGGCAGATGCCTTGAAAGCCACCCTCGAAGAAGCTGGCATAGCTGTACTGAAAGAGAAAGTGACCAATTACCTCGATCCCGTGATCGCAGGTTCACTGAACAGTCGGCAACAGTTTATCCTGAAACTGATGGAGAAGGACTTTGAAAAGGCCGAAGGCCTTTTTGATCAAATGGCCCAAAAGGACCTGGATTCCATTCCTGAAGATTACCACCTTTTTTCCTTCACGGATGAAGAATTGATGGATATAGTGGATCATCAGAATGAATGGTCTAAAATAGACTTTCACCTGGCGCTGCGAATTTTGAAGGAACGCGGGAAAGAGGTAGGAGAAGCCTATATGGCAAAAAAGAAAGAGGAAAACCTGGAAGCCCAAAAAGCTTCGCAGAAAGTTTCATTTCTGACCATTTTGAGTGGCTATATTCTTTTTATTTCGGCTATCCTTTCGATCATGTATGAGGCCCCTTTATTGCTGATTGCCATTGCCTGGCCCATTGTTTTGGGCATCTTTTTGTGGACATCCAAAAAGACGCTGCCAGATGGATCCCGCTATTATTTTTATGATAAAAGTAGCAGAAATCATGGCCTGGTGCTCTTCATCCTGGGCAGCATTGCCTTGTTTGGCCCTACCTTTTATTTTCTTTCCCTCATTTACTAGCAATCATTTTTTTATGAAAAATGCGAATCAAGAGTTGAGGAGCGGATTACGCGCAAACCCAGCCGCAAGGCCCGAAATCCGCTCCGGCTATTCGTTTTCAAGCTACTTTAGTAGCTTTTTTTCTGCTTTTCAAAGAAAAGCTGGCGTGGATTTCGGCCTGCGAGAGGGCCTTGCGGGTAATCCGCGCCATAAGATTCGCATGAAATATAGGCTTATTGCGCTGAGCGTAGGTTTGTGTCTGATTCTGACTGCTTGTGATGATTCTTCAAAATCAGCCAATGAAAGCCCGCTCATCTCCTACGTCAATCCCTTCATCGGCACCGGTGGCCACGGCCACACCTACCCCGGTCCCACCCTGCCTTTCGGCATGGTCCAACTCAGCCCCGATACCCGCCTGGAAGGCTGGGACGGCTGCTCCGGTTACCACGACACCGACAGTGTCGTCTTTGGCTTTAGCCATACGCACCTCAGCGGTACGGGCGTCGGCGACTACGGCGATATCCTTCTTATGCCTACCAGCGGCCCTATCCGCTTCAATAATGGCGCTGACGGCCAGCCAGGCTACGCTTCTTCTTTCCTCAAAAGCAAGGAAAAAGCTGAAGCTGGCTACTATGCGACCTATCTGGAAGATTACCAGATAGGCGTGGAGCTTACAGCTACCGAGCGCGTGGGATTTCATCAATACCGCTTTGAAAGCGATGCCGATACCGCCAACCTCATCCTCGACCTTTTGCATCGGGACAAGGTCCTTAACTCCGGCTTACGCATCATCAGCAATACCGAGATCGAAGGTTTTCGCATCTCAGAAGCCTGGGCTAAAGAGCAGCATGTCTACTTCGTCGCGAAGTTCTCAGAACCCTTTATTCAGTTTTCATCCGAGAAAAAACCAGAGGTAAATCCCCGCAATGGCCTTTGGCAATCCCAGGATATCAAAGCCGCTTTTCAGTTTAAAGCAGGGAAAAAGCCACTTCTTGTGAAAGTCGGGCTTTCCTTCGTGGACATCGCTGGCGCGAGAAACAACCTCCAGCAAGAGCTGCCCGGCTGGGACTTCGGCCAGGTCAAAGAAGCCGCACAGGCGGCCTGGGAGCAGCAATTGAGCAAAATCCGCATCGCGGATAAAAACAAAGAAAACAAAACCGTTTTCTACTCCGCGCTTTATCACGCCTCCATCGTGCCCAATCTTTTCATGGACCTCGATGGCCGCTACCGTGGCACAGATCTGAAAATCCATCAGGCAAGCGATCACACCCGCTATTCAGTCTTTTCCCTGTGGGATACCTATCGGGCGGCCAAGCCGCTCTACTCGATCATCGAGCCGGAGCGCATGAGCGATTTCGTCAAGACGCTGCTCGGGCAGCATGAGGAAGGCGGCAAGCTCTGCATGTGGGAACTTGCCGGCAACTATACCGGCTGCATGATCGGCTACCATTCGGTGCCAGTGATCGTAGATGCCTGGATGAAAGGCTACCGCGATTTTGACGCGAAAAAGGCGCTGCAAGCGATGGTAGAGATCGCCACTGCCGACGAACTCGGCAAGCCGATCTACGAAAAAGCAGGCTTTTTGCCTGCTGAAAGCGAGCACGAATCCGTCTCCAAAACCCTCGAATACGCCTACGATGACTGGTGCATCGCTATTTTTGCCCAGGCACTGGGGGAGGAAGAAATCTACCGGCGCTTTATGCAGCGCGCCCAATTTTACAAAAATGTCCTCGATCCCGAAACGCATTTCATGCGCTCCAAAGTCGGTCATCGCTGGGAAAAACCCTTCGATCCTACCGAAGTGACCTTCGCCTTCACCGAGGCCAACAGCTGGCAATACAGCTTTTTTGCGCCCCATGATATGGCGGGCCTTGCAGCGCTCTATGGCGGAAACGAAGCTTTGGAAAAGCGCCTGGATGAGCTTTTTGTCACGACATCCGAAGTCACGGGCCGCGACATGAAAGACATCTCCGGCCTGATCGGCCAATACGCCCACGGCAACGAGCCGAGCCACCATATCGCCTATCTTTACAACTACCTGGGCAAGCCCTGGAAGTCGCAGAAGCTGCTGCGGCAGATATTGGATGAAATGTATTTCAATGCGCCTGACGGCCTTTCCGGCAATGAGGATTGTGGGCAGATGTCTGCCTGGTATATTTTGAGTTCGATGGGATTCTATCCCGTGGTGCCCGGCTCAAATGAATATGTCATAGGATCGCCCCTTTTTGATGAGGCTGTGATAGAGGTGGGAAATGGCAAAAGCTTCACCATCACAAGCGAAAACAATGGCCCAAAGGCCATGTATGTGCAGGAAGTCCGGCTCAATGGCGAACCGCTTTCCCGCAACTATATCACCCATGATCAAATCATGGCTGGTGGCAGCCTTCACTTCGTGATGGGCGACAAGCCCCACCCCAGGCGCGGCATCGCGCCGGAAGATGCACCTACGAGCAAAATCACAGATTTTGCGATCCTGCCGGTTCCCGCCATCGCCCAGGGCCGCAGGGCCTTTTATGGGCAGGACACCCTCGTCCTCAATCACCTGATGAAGGATGCACAGCTCTACTACACCCTCGACGGCAGCGAGCCCGTACTTCCGCATGAGGAAGGCAAAAAGCGTAAAACGCAGCTGTATGAAAAAGCTTTTACCATAGATGAAAGCTGCACTCTCACTGCCGTGGCCTATCATCCGGATTTAGGCAAAAGCAAAATTATCCAGACAGACTTTTTCAAAGTCCCCGGCAACCGCAGCATCAGGCTGGAGACGGAATATGCAAGTTATTATGCCGCAGGCGGCGATGAGGCGCTGATTGACTTTTTGAAAGGCGGAAACGACTTTCGCACGGGTGACTGGCAGGGCTATCATGGGGTTGACATCCTCGCAACGGTTGATTTGTCGAAAAAAGAAAAAGTGAATAAGGTATCCATTACCTTTCTCCAGGATAACAAAAGCTGGATTTTCATGCCGCTGAAAGTGCGTTTGCTGGTCTCAGATGATGGCAAAAACTTTGTCAAAAAAGGCGAACTCAGCCCGCAAAGCGATGAACGCCTGGAAGGCTCTATTCTGGAAGATTTTGACTTTTCGGTAAACGAAAGAGTTCGCTATATCAGGATAGAAGCGGTCAATCGGGGTGTATGCCCTTCCTGGCATCTGGGTGCGGGCGGCGAGGCCTGGATTTTTGCAGATGAAATTAGGGTTGAATAACCGTACCAAAGGATGATAAGGAGAAGGCAGCCAGGCTAATTGCATCAAATGGTCGTAATACTTTGGTTCTCTTTTTCAGGAGAAATGGGTTTAGATTCTTTGAGTGGAGAGTGGAGAGTGGAGAGTGGAGAGTGGAGAGTGGATAATGGATAATGGATAATGGACAATGGACAATGGATAATGGATAATGGATAATGGAGGGAATGGTCTTACATTGTCAATTTTCCATTTTCAATTGTCCATTGTCTTCATTTTCTTCATTTTCCATCATCAAGAAACCGTGTTCAAAGTAAGGCAAAGCTTAGGAAGTCTTCTTCAGAATAAAATAACATTTCGAAATATTGATACAATTCTCCCTAAGAAGGCAGCCATAAAACTGGATTTTCTGACAGAAAATAGCTATATTGAAAATGTCCCTCCCTGGAATTTGCAATCGTTATTTTCACTAAATATCCAGTATAATGACACGCAATGTACTTATCACGGCGCTACTGTTGACCTTCAGTCTGCAACTATTTGCTCAAAGGGAAGAGGCAGCAATCTTAAAGGTAATTACCCTTGAGACAGCCGCTTTTAACAGCAAAAACTACGAGCAATGGAAAAGTTGCTGGCATACCGAAGGGGAGATCTTGTTTAATTACATCACCAAACAGAATATGTATCTGTTTAACAGCTGGGATGACCTGGACAATGCAATGGCTTCTTCTTTTGAGGGAGATATAAACGAAACGCTGGAAGCAGCTCAAAAAACGCATGTGCGTATGACCATCGGCGAAAATGTCGCCTGGGTAAATTACAACCAGGATGACAATGGCCGCATCACCAAGGAGCAACGCGTCCTTGAAAAGATACATGGGGAATGGAAAATCGTCAATATGACCGCGGTGCATGTGACAAGTTTTGGGGTCGAACTTGCCGGGAATGATGACTAAGGAATACTGTATTAAATAATGGCGCTCCTGGACAAGGGGCGCTTTTTTTTTGGATTTTTGGATTTTTTCCTGAAGCTGTCTTGCAATTCCTATATCACCATCGTAATTTTGCGATGATATAATTATGCCGATAACAAAAACAACATCTTTTAATCAGAAACAGAATGCTCTGGCTCATGTAGCTAAAGCTTTGGGACATCCGGCCCGGATCGCCATCCTGCAGGTATTGATGGAACAGGAAACCTGTGTCTGCAATGATATTGTGATGCAGCTGCCTTTGGCACAGGCGACAATTTCCCAGCATTTGAAAGTGCTGAAGGATGCCGGATTGGTCAAAGGAGAAATAGCTCCTAACAAGAGTTGTTATTGTATCAACCCGGAAGGCTGGAAGTTGGCCAAGGTCATACTGGGAGACTTTATGGAGGCCTATGAAGATCAGGCTACGGACCTTTGCTGCGATTAACCTTTTTTTACTATTTACCATCGCATTTTTACAATGGTATAAAGGCACATGAATAACATGAACAAGACAAACGATCACAAAACCGAACATCCATTATCACATTTTTACCTATGATTAAGTTTTATTCCCCGATCAAAAATTACCTCGACAAGCTTAAAGTAACGACTTTTCAGATTGAAGAGTCAAGGAAGGCTGATCTTGAACAAATTGCAGATTTCATTCAGGCTCAGCTGAAAAAAGACAGAGAGGCTGAACTGATCTTTATTTGTACCCATAATTCCCGTCGGAGTCATTTTGGCCAAATATGGGCGAAAGTACTCGCGGATTACTATGAGGTATCTGGCGTTAAAACCTATTCCGGAGGAACAGAAGCCACCGCTTTTAACCCCCATGCGATTCAGGCATTGGTGTCTATGGGATTCCGGATTGAAGCGAAAAACAGTGGCCCTAATCCACAGTATGAGGTCAGCTATACTCACGAAAATACGGCCATTGAAGCCTGGTCGAAGGTGTATAGTGACCCATTCAACCCTCAGAAAGATTTTTGTGCAATCATGACCTGTAGCGAAGCTGACGAAGCATGTCCGGCAGTCTTTGGTGCAGCGAGGCGAGTCTCTTTGCCTTATGAGGATCCCAAAAAAGCGGATGATACGCCCCTGGAGGCTGAAACTTATCTGGAGCGCTGTAAACAGATCGCCATGGAAATGGCATACGTTTTCTCTCAGCTTAAATCTTAAGATCAAAAGCCAATCTAAAAATGAAAAGTAAAAAACTAAGTTTCCTGGACCAATACCTTACCCTTTGGATCTTTCTGGCCATGGCCATTGGAGTAGGCATAGGATATATGTTTCCCGGCACCTCGGATTTCATCAACTCCTTCAGTAGCGGGTCCACCAATATCCCCATTGCCATAGGCCTGATACTTATGATGTATCCCCCTTTGGCTAAGGTAAATTACAAGCTGCTGCCGCAGGTTTTCAGGAATGTAAAAATCCTGTCCATTTCCCTGATCCTGAACTGGGTTATTGGCCCTGTGCTCATGTTTGTTTTGGCAATCATTTTCCTTCACGATTACCCTGAATACATGGTAGGCCTCATATTGATCGGCCTGGCCCGATGTATTGCGATGGTACTGGTATGGAACGACCTGGCCGAAGGGAGCAGTGAATATGGCGCGGGCCTTGTGGCCTTAAACAGCATTTTCCAGGTATTTGCCTATAGCTTTTATGCCTGGATATTCATTACCATACTGCCTCCTTACTTTGGCTTCGATGGGGCAATCGTGGATATTTCCATTGGCACGATTGCGGAAAGTGTAGCCATCTATCTGGGCATTCCATTTCTGGCAGGTTTATTAAGCCGCATCCTATTGGTAAAAATCAAGGGGGAAGAATGGTACACCCAAACTTTCATTCCAATGATTTCTCCGCTTACGCTGATTGCCTTATTATTCACCATCCTGGTCATGTTTTCTTTAAAAGGAGAGTTGATCGTTCAGATTCCCATGGATGTGGTCAGAATTGCCATTCCATTGCTGATTTACTTTTCAGTGATGTTCCTGATTGGTTTCTTTTTCAGCAAAGCAATGGGAGCAGAATATGATAAAAATGCTTCCATTTCCTTTACGGCTGCGGGGAACAATTTTGAACTGGCGATTGCTGTGGCCATTGCCGTTTTTGGATTGAATTCCGGGCAGGCATTCGCAGGGGTAGTCGGACCACTGGTAGAAGTACCAGCGCTTATCCTTTTGGTACGGGTCGCCTTCTGGTTGAAGAAGAAGTACTACGCCTAAAGTCAAAAACATTCATAAAAGTACCTTTCCTACCATGATCCAATCCTACAAAAAGTCTCCTCAACTCGCCAAATCCTACGACGCCATCCTGATCGGATCAGGTCTCGGCTGCCTCACGGCAGCGGCTCTCCTCTCCAAAGAAGGACAAAAAGTCCTCCTGCTGGAGCGGCATTACACCGCCGGTGGCTATACCCATGTCTTCAGGCGCAAGGGCTATGAGTGGGACGTTGGCATCCACTACGTGGGAGAGATGGGCCGTAAAAACGGCCTGATCTACAAGCTATTTGATTATATCACCGATGGGGAGTTGGAGTGGGCAGATATGGGGGAGGTCTATGACCGCATTGTGATCGGCGACAAGGTGTATGACTTTGTCAAAGGGGTAGACCCCTGGAAGGAGAAGATGAAGGGCTATTTTCCGGAGGAAGCTGAAGCCATTGAAAAGTATGTCAACGAGGTCTTTCACTGCGTGAAGCAAAGCCGCAATTTTTACACAGAGAAGGCGATGTCGCCTTTGATGGCGAAGCTTTCCGGCGGTATGCTGCGGGCACCTTTTCTCAAATATTCGAACCGTACCACACGTGAGGTGCTGGAAGAATTGACCCAGAATGAGGACTTAATCAAAGTCCTGACAGGACAGTATGGCGACTATGGCCTGCCGCCTGCGGAAAGCAGTTTTGCGATGCATGCGGCGCTGGTGCGCCATTATTTTTCGGGCGGGTATTTTCCCGTGGGTGGCTCCTCCCGGATCATGGAAACGATAGATCAGGTCCTGGAAAAGGCCGGAAGCACGGTCCTGGTGCGGGCGGAGGTGGAGGAAATTCTGGTAGAAGGCAAAAAGGCCGTAGGCGTGCGCATGGCGGACGGAAAGGAATTCCGCGCTCCGGTAGTCATCAGCGGAGCTGGGATTATCACGACTTTTCAAAAGCTTTTACCTAAAGCCGTGGTAACCCAATACAAACTCAGCGACCAGCTTCAAAAAGTGAAAGCTTCCGCCTCTCATGCCTGCCTCTACATGGGCCTCAGCGGCAGTCCCGAAGAGCTCAATTTGCCCAAGGCAAATTATTGGATCTATCCGGATGGAAAGACACATGAGGCCCTCATAGAGGCCTACCTGAAAGATATTCACCAGCCTTTTCCGCTGGTATATGTGTCTTTTCCCGCCGCCAAAGATCCCGATTGGAACAATCGCTACCCCGGCAAAAGCACCATAGACATCATCACTTTGATGCCTTATGATGTCTTCCAGCCCTGGGAAGACGATCGCTGGAAAAAACGCGGCGAGGGCTACGAAGCCCTCAAGGAAAGCATCAGCCAAAGGCTGATGGAGGCGCTCTTCAGGCTGGAGCCGCAGCTGCGCGGCAAGGTAAACCATTACGAACTGTCTACACCCGTGACGACCCGTCACTTCATGAACTACGCCACTGGCGAGATCTACGGCATCGACCACAGCCCGGCGCGCTTTCAGCAGAAGTTTCTGCGACCGCATACGCCTGTTCAGAACTTTTTTCTGACGGGTCAGGACATCGTTACCGCCGGCATAGGCGGGGCGCTGTTTTCGGGCTTGTTGACGGCTTCTGCCGTCAGGGGAAAGAATTTGCTGAAGAGGATTATCTAGCCCGGAAATTCCTTATTTTCGCTCCAACGAAATCAATCTTCACATGCAAAAAAAACTATTTAGCTTTCCTCCCTTATTGTTTTTACTCCTCCTTTTTTCTTTCACATACCTGCCCGCCCAGTTTAGCTGGACGCCGGAAGACATCATTCACACCGACTATGTGAGCGCTCCCCACTTCTCGCCCGATGGCAGCATGGCCGTTTGGAGCAAAAAAAAGGCGGTAAAAGAAAAGGACAAATTTGTCAATGACCTCTATCTCACCTATTTCGATATAGAGGAAAAAGGCAAAGCCCTGACAGTGCAGCTTACGCAGGGAGAAGACAACAATGGCGATGCGATTTTCTCCCGCGATGGCAGGCACATTTACTTTACAAGCAGCAGGGACAAAGGCAAAAAACTTTGGAGGTTGAGCAGATATGGAGGCGAAGCCGAAGAGGTCCATGAGTTTAAAAACAACTTCGGTTCCCTGCAATGGCTCAATGACAGCACCCTGACAGGGCTTTCAGATGAAGGCCCCACGCGCATGGAGCGCGAGTGGAAGGAGGAAAAAGATGATACAGAAATCATCGAGGACACCCTTTACTGGCGCCGCAAGCAGGTCTATAGCTTTGATTTGAAGGAAAAAGAATGGAAGCCGCTGACAAATTTTGATTTTCCGGTAAGCAGCTACCAGCTTTCCCATGATGGAAAATGGCTCTTCACGACTTTGGAAATGAGCCCGCATTATGATTCGGATGCCCAGCCGAAGGCAAGATACTATCTGCACAAGCTGGAGGAGGGCAGCAAAAGGCAAATTTTGCAAGACTTACAGACGCCAGGTGGACTTGAGTTTACGGCTGATGACAAAGGCTTTTATTTCTCTGCAACAACATCTTCCGATCCGAAATGGGCAGGCGCAGGAATCGAAGAGTTGTATCATTATGATTTGGCAACGAACCGCTATTTGAAAGTAGACTTGGGCGCTGAATGGGGAATCGGTGGCGGCTATTCCGTTATCGGCAGTGATATATTGGTCTCCCTGGCCAATGGCCCTACCAACAAACTGGCCTTTTACCAAAAGCAGGAAGGAAGCTGGAACAAGCAGGAGCTGGCCTTGGGAGAAATGGATTTGCATGTTGACATACAGGCAATATCAGAGGATGGGAAAAAGGTACTTTTTAGCCATTCCACAGCCAGTCAATTGCCGCTTTATTATCATGCAAAAATACAAAAGGAAGGCTCCGGGCTGCGTTTTGAAGAAAAGAAAGAATGGATCAGCCTCAATGACAAATTGAAGAAAAAGACACTCGCCAAAAGCGAAATTTTTCGCTGGACAGGCGCGCTGAATGAAGAGGTAAATGGCATTTTGTATTATCCGAAAGACTACGAGCCTGGCAAACGCTATCCGCTGCTGCTTTCCATCCACGGCGGCCCTTCGGGCGTAGATCGCGACGCCTGGAGCGAGCGCTGGTCTACCTATCCCAACCTTTGGAGCGAGCGGGGCGCTTTTGTGTTAAAGCCCAATTATCACGGCTCATCCAATCACGGACAGGCCTTTGTCGAGTCGATCAAAGGGCATTATTATGACCTGGAGATGGTCGACATCATGAATGGCATCCGCGCCCTGGCCGCCCGCGGCCTTATTGACACCACCCAAATGGGTACCATGGGATGGTCCAATGGTGCCATCCTGAGCACCATGCTCACGGTCCGCTATCCGAACACCTTCAAAGTTGCCACGCCCGGCGCAGGCGATGTCAACTGGACATCGGACTTCGGCACATGCAGCTTTGGGGTACAGTTTGACCAAAGTTATTTTGGTGGTGCGCCCTGGGATGATGTGGATGGAAAATTTTACAACCCTGCCTATATTGAAAAATCTCCCCTCTTCGAATTGGAAAAAGTGACTACCCCTACCCTCATCTTCCATGGAAGTGCCGACCGGGCAGTTCCCCGCGATCAGGGTTGGGAATACTACCGGGCCTTGCAGCAGGTCGGCAAAGCCCCTGTGCGCTTTCTGTGGTTTCCCGATCAACCCCACGGTCTGGGCAAAATCAGTCACCAGCTGCGCAAAATGGAGGAAGAAATCGCCTGGGTGGAAAAGTACCTGTGGGGAAAAGATACTGAAGAGAATCCTGCTTTTGATGAGAAAAGCCAGCTCGCTCTTTTGTTGAAAAAAGAAAAAATGGCTCGCTCTGCCGGAAAAATAGGCATTATCTATAAGGGAAAATATATCCCACAAGTGGTTTCGGTAAAAGAAGATTCTATCTCTATCGGCACTTTCGAACTGACAAATGCCCAGTATTTTGAATTCAACCGCCGTCACGTTTTGAACTCTTCCACCGCCAATAAACCCGTTACGGGTCTGAGCATGGAGGAAATACAGGCTTATCTCAAAGCCCTCAGCAAACACACCGGCGATAGCTATCGGCTACCGACAGCTGAGGAAGCCAAGGCTTTGCACAAGGCCGCCCAAAAGGCGGCAGACAAAGAGAACACCCTGCCCTATTGGGCTGGGTATGCGCCCACCAGCCGGGAGCTTGCGCTCCTTCAGCAAAAGCTCGCAGAGCTTCGGACGGATTTGTTCCTGGAGGTGGGGCAGTTTGCCCCAGTGAAAGTCGGCGAAGCCGAGCTCTACGATCTCGGCGGCAATGCCGCTGAGTATGCTGCCGATGGCAGCAGCTATGGCTTTTCGGCTTATGAGGTGGCTGATGCCACCCAAAAGGAAGTAGACAAAGCCCGGATGGGCTTTCGGGTGGTGAAGGAGTAGATCAGTGGGCAGTGGGCAGTGGGCAGTGGGCAGTGGGCAGTGGGCAAAAAAAAAGCCGCGCAATTTGATTGCGTGGCTGTTTTTTTTTTTGATAGGTTGATTGTTAGCCAAGAACTTCAATCAGGAACCAAATCCAGAAGACGGTACCGGCGAGCCATGCGAGGCCAGCCAACAGGGAGAATAGAAACCCTATGCCGATTCCAGTTCCGGCAGTACCTACAGTGATCACGGCTCCTACAATGGTAAGGAGAAGTGCAGCTCCCCAAAGTAAAACTGCGGGCTTCCACTTGTCACTGCTGGCTTTAGGCCTGGCGATGTGCTTAGTGGCTTTTTTCTCCAGGAGTTTCTCGATTTTACCGAGTCGTTTTTCCAGAATTTGCTGCTTCCTGGCTTCAAGTTTTTGTACCCTGAGTTCTTTCTTGCTGAGTGTAGACTCGGCTGGAGTGGAGCTGGCAGGAGCAGATGAGGCATAGCTCATTGCCGGAGCAAAAACAAGTCCGAGGATTAAGAGGAGAATGGAGAATTGTGTAATGATTTTCATGAAAAATTAGGATTTTATGGAAAATAAAACATTGAAATTTACACAGGAAAGTTAAACAATATTTTAACACTTTTTAATACTTTTTCCATAAGTCTTAATAATTATAGAGCCTGTTTTCGCACAATTTTGTCTCAACAAGCAAGGAGGCTTGTACAGCCAAAACAGAAAACGAATGCCTATCTATTTCCATGAAAAAAACGATCACTACCAGCTCGCCCTCTGGTACATGACAGAGCCAACAGCCTACTTTGAATCACTGCTCAGGGAGCATTACCCAGCGGGATTTCCCTCCTTCCTGACAGCAGCACGCTATCGCCAGTGGCTGGTCAGCAGATACCTGCTGCTGCAACTGGCAGGCCCCTCCCCTATCGCTCATACGCCAAACGGAAAACCTTTCTTTGTCCACCGCCAGCAGCAGCTATCCATCAGCCACAGCGGCAGGATGGTAGCTGTGATGCTCGCCCCACAGCGCATAGCACTCGATATAGAGCAGCCCAACAGCCGCATGCTGAAAATCAAAGACAGTTTCCTTTCCGCGCAGGAAAATCCCGGCAAGGATATCCAACAACTCGCGCTTTGGTGGTCAGCCAAAGAAACCATCATCAAACTCTCCGATGGCATGACCATCGACTATATGAAGCGAATCCATATCAGCGAAGAAAAAAAAGGCCTGCTCGGCCGCATCGTCACAAACGGAAAAGAACAACTTTTCCCCCTCCAATACCGCTCTTTTCAACTCCCCGATGAACAATATGTAATGGTCTACGCTGCATAGGCAGTGGGCAAAAACACGAAACTCAAAACCCGAAACTCAAAACTCCCCCCCATGAAAAATCAAATCGCCATCGTCGGCATAGGATGCCGTTATCCTGAATTCGTCAATACGCCCACCAAACTGTGGGACTTCCTCCAAAACATAGGTGACGGCATCCGTCAGGTACCCGAATCCCGCTGGGATCTGGACAAGTACTACGATCCCAACCCGGATGCTCCGGGCAAAATGTATGCCGACAAGGCATCATTTCTTCATGACGATATCTTCGCATTTGATCCCCAATTTTTTGGGATGTCGCCGCGCGAAGCGCAGACGCTCGACCCGCAGCAGCGCCTGCTGCTGGAGACGACTTTTGAAGCTTTTCAGGATGCGGGCATCCCCCTTTCCGGCCTGCAGCGCAGGCAGGTGGGTGTTTTTGTCGGTGGTTTCATGATGGACAATCAGTTCCTGCGCGTCTCCGAGCAGGGCCTGCCGCATATCAACAACCACACGCCGGTTTCAGGATCGCTGACCTTGCTTTCCAACAGAATCTCTCATGCCTTTGATTTCACCGGCCCTTCTATCTCGATAGACACCGCCTGTTCCTCCTCGCTGGTAGCGATCCACCTGGCTTGTGAGTCCCTGATTTCAGGCAATTCAGAACTGGCCATCGCCGGAGGCGTGAATGTCATGCTGGGCCCCCAGGCTTCTATCATGATGTGTAAAGGCAAATTTCTGGCAAAAGACGGTCGTTCCAAAGCATTTTTCAATGATGCCGATGGCTACGGCAGGGGCGAAGGTGCGGGCATGATCGTGCTGAAAAGCCTGGAAGCCGCAGAGCGCGATGGAGACAGCATCTATGCCGTCATCGAAGCCACAGCCGTCAACCAGGACGGCCACACAGAGGGCATCGCCCTGCCCAACCAGGAATCCCAGATCGCGGTCATCCGCGAGGCAGTCGCCAAAGCGCAGATCGACCCTTCGGAGGTCGATTATGTGGAGGCGCACGGCACCGGCACCCAAGCGGGCGACCCGCTCGAACTCGGTGCCCTCGGCACCGTCTATGGCCAAAACAGAACACAGCCCCTGGCTGTGGGTTCCGTCAAGATCAACCTCGGTCATACCGAGGCAGCTGCGGGTGTCACCGGCCTCATCAAAGCCGCTTTGACCCTCAAAAACGGGCGCATCCTGCCACACATGAACCGCGGCAAACTGAATGAAGACATCCCTTTCGAAGCTCTGAATATCAACATTCCACTCTCCGGAAATGATTGGTACCAATCCATCCAGCCGCGCCTGGCAGCGGTCAATTCCTTTGGCTATGGCGGGACCAATGCCCACGCCATTCTCTCTGCCTACCAGCAAGAGGAGAAAACACAAGCACCTGTAAAACAGGAAGCTACGATCTTCCAGCTTTCTGCACGCTCCAAAGAGGCCCTGCAACAACATGCCAACATGATGCTGGGCTGGCTGCAGGAGCAGCCGGAAGTGTCCATGCCTGCCCTGGCACAAACCCTCAACCATAAGCGGGACAAATTTGAATACCTGCAACTGTTCCGCGCCTCTTCTCAAAAAGAACTTAGCGACAGATTGGAAAAATTTGGGGAGGAAAAACTTTTTTCGCCCTCGCCCCAGTCTTCTGAAAAACTGGTTTGGGTCTTTACAGGCATGGGTCCGCAGTGGTGGGGCATGGGGCAGCAGCTATATCAAAAAGAAGCCGTTTTCAAAGCGAAACTGGACGAGTGCGACCGCCTCTTCCGGGCGATTTCGGGCTATTCCATTCTGGAAGAAATGATGAAAGAGGAGGCAAGCTCCCGCATTACACAAAATCACCTGGCACAGGCAGCCAACTTTTATATACAGATAGGCCTGAGCGCTTTGTTGCAGGACTGGGGCATGAAACCCGACGCTATCGTCGGTCATAGCGTGGGCGAAGTCGCCGCTGCTGTGGTAGCTGGCGTGATGGACCTGCCCGCAGGTATCCGCCTGATCTACCATAGAGGTCGTATTTTGGAAAAAATAGCCGGAAAAGGCACGCTCATGGCGATCGGCCTGGGCTATGAGGATGCCGTTGATTTTCTCAAAAATCACCCCGCTATCGAAATCGCTACCATCAATTCGCCACGTTCCGTGGCGCTGGCGGGCACGAGCGAGGCGCTCGCCGAGGTAGAAGCAGCGCTGACTGCGAAAAATATTTTCGCCAAATTTGTTCGCGTCGAAGTCGCCTACCACTCCTCTCAGGCCGATGAACTGGAAGAAGCCTTCCAGACAGCCTTTGCTTTTGCCCAACCACAACAACCCACAATTCCGCTTTATTCTACTTTGCTCGCCAGACAAGTGAAAGAGGCCGTTCAGGATGGCAATTACTGGTGGAAAAACGTGCGCGAATGTGTGCATTTCTACCCTACCATTGACCAGATCCTGGAGGATGGCTACATCAATTTCATGGAAATAGGGCCGCATCCTGTGCTGGGCTCCAGCATCAGCGAGATCATGAAGCACAAAGAGCTTCAGGGAAATACCTTTCATTCCCTCCGTCGCAAAGGCGATGAGGTGGCTTGCCTGCTTCAGAACATGAGCCGCACGATACAGGCGGGGGTAGAAATAGAGCTGCCCGCCTTCCCGGACGCAGTCCCACTGGACCTTCCACGCTATGCGTGGGATAAAGACATCTATTGGGAAGAGGCGGAGGGCCTTCAGCGCCTGCGCAAAGGCGAAAACGAAAGGCATCCTTTCCTACAGGAAAAAATCCCTTTCTCTTCGAATCATTGGAAAAGCAGCATTCATCGTCCGGCCTTGCATTTTCTCAAAGATCATCAGGTAGGCGAAAATATCGTTTTCCCAGGTGCAGGCTATATTGAGTGTATGCTGGCGACAGCCCGCAACCAATCCGCAGCTTTCCCCCTGATCGTGGAGCATTTGCGTTTTGAAAAACCGTTCATATTCACCGAAAATCAATTTCCGCAGCTCCACTGCCAACTGCATGGCCAGCAAGTGCAGATAGAGTCAGCATGGGAAGACAACAGAAGTCCGCACATGCAGGGGCGGATCGTGGAAAAAGGATATTACCAGCTTCCCGCATTCGACCGCCAGGCAGCTTTCGATCAGCTGGATCCCATCGGGCATGCCTATGAAGAGCTGGCACAGCTGGGGCTCAACTATGGCCCGGCCTTCCAGGCGATGAAAGCCATTCAGCTCAACGGAAAAGAAGTTTTTGCAAAAATGGAAATAGCGGCAGATGAAAAAAATGAGTTCCTTTTTCATCCTTCCCTGATGGATGGCGCCTTCCAGTCGCTGCTCGTAGCAGCGATGGCCTACCATGAGCAACAGGCATTTTTGCCTGTGGAGATCGGCAGCCTGCGCCTCTATGCGCCCGCCGGGCAAACAGTATTTTCCTATGGAAAGATCACGCAGATGGACAAGACACAGCTCACGGCTGACCTGATCCTGTTGAATGAAGAGCGGGAAGTCATCGCTGAGCTCAAAGGGCTTGTATGTAAAAAAGCCATCATCCAGCAGGGCGCCAATCCTGCCAGGGAGTGGATTTACAAATATACCTGGTCTGATATGCAGCTCAGTAAAGCTTCGAAATCGACTGATCATCAGGTATTTGACCTGCGAAAAATGGAGCAGGGCGATCTGTACCAAAGCGGTCTGCAAGCCAGTCAGCAAGTACTACAACTGCTGCAAAATCCTGCGCTGATCAGCGCCAATAGCCGCCTGATCCTGATCGTGCAGCATGCCCTGATCGATGAGATGTGTTTTCCTACACAGGAAGTCAATCCCGCGCATGCGCCCATCGTGGGCCTCGCCCGCGTCGCCATGACGGAGCTACCGCAACTGCAGATTCAGCTCATTGACATAGACGAAAGCGAAGCTTCCGAAGCCATGCTCCGGCAGCTGTTAAACAGCGATTTTGAGGCGGAAGAGGTGATTATCCGGGAAGGGAAGCTGTATGCAGGTTCGCTTGAAAGGGCCCAGCCGGGCTTCGTCGAGCGCATTGCATACACGCGCATCCAGGCAGCCCATCAGCCCAAAAGGCTGGATATGCTCCGGCCCGGCAAGCTGGAAAGCCTGGTCCTCCGGGACTACCAGCCCGCAGCCCTGCAAGGCGATGCTGTGCGCATCCGCGTCAGCCATTCCTCCATCAACTTCAAGGATGTGATGAAAGCCATGGGCATGCTCAATGATGCCGCATTGGAAAACACCTTTGCAGGCAAAGAATTTGGGCTGGAAGGCACCGGAACGGTGGAAGCCGTAGCGGAAGGCGTGCAGCATCTGCAGGTGGGAGACAAAGTCTATTTCATGGCCGCAGGCCTCAAAACGCATATCACCGTTTCGGAGCAGGTATGCGTCAAAATGCCCGAAGGGCTCTCTCTGGAGAGCATGGCCTCCATCTTTGTATACATCACGGCCTATGCAGGCCTGGTAAAAATGGCCCACCTGAAGGCCGGTGAAAAGGTACTCATTCACTCCGCTGCCGGAGGTGTAGGCCTCTCGGCCTGCCATATCGCCCGCATGCTGGGCGCAGAGGTACATGCGACAGCGGGCACGGAGGAGAAACGCCAGTTTCTCAGAGAGCTCGGCATCGACTATGTCTACGACTCACGTTCGCTGAATTTTGCGGATGAAGTCCTGGAAAATACAGGCAATGGCGTAGATGTCGTGCTGAATTCCCTGGCAGGGGAGCCACTCAAAAAGAGCCTCGAACTGGTCAAAACGCTCGGTCGTTTTGTGGAATTGGGCAAGCAGGACATCACCCGTCACAACAGCCTGGATCTTTCGCCTTTCAACAAAAGCATACAGTTTATCGCCCTGGACCTGGACAAAATCACGCCCTTGCGCCCTGACTTTATGTGCGAAATGGTCAATGAACTCTTCCAGCATTTCCTGGCAGGCGAGCTGCCCATGCTTCCTTATCAGGTGCTCAAAGCCAATCAGCTGGAAGATGCCTTCCGCAAACTGGCGAGCGGCTCGCTGATCGGAAAAGTCGTTGTTGACTTTGAGCTCGAAGAAATCGAGTCCGTGCCGGAACTGGAAAAAGACTTCACTTTTGCCCAAAATGAAGCAGCCATCATCACCGGCGGCTGTTCCGGATATGGCTTAAAATCAGCCCTTTACCTGGCAGATTGGGGCCTCAAAAACCTGGTGCTTTGCAGCAGGAGGGGCAAGGTTTCCGATGCGGAAAGAGCTGTGGTCGCCAAGCTTGAGCGCAAGGGTGTACAGATCATGGAAATGGCCATGGATGTGATGGATAGCTCCAGCATAGAGGCGGTTTTGGAAAAAATTGCGGAAAAGGGCCTTCAACTCGCGGGCATCCTGCATGCCGCCACGGTGCTGCATGATCGGGTGATCGATCAGATCTCGAAAGTCGATTTCGAGAAAGGCTACGCCCCCAAGGCGCTCGGCGCCTGGAACCTGCACCTGGCTACGCAGCAGCATGCACTGAAATTTTTCATCTGCTACTCTTCCATCGTGAGCTATACCGGCAATCCCGGTCAGCTGACCTATGCCGCCGCCAACAGCTTCCTCGATGGCCTCATGGCCTATCGCCATAGGCTCGGCCTGAAAGGCAGCAGCATCAGCTGGGGCGCGATCGCGGAAGTGGGCATTCTGACCCGCAATGTACATGCGGATGCGCACCTCAAAAGCGTGGGCGTAGCGCCCATCAATCCCGACAAAAGCCTTTCTATGATGAAAGAGCTGGTGCTGAATGGCCACGCCCATGCGGCGGTAGCCCAGGTAGACTGGAACCGCTGGGTGATGGCTACGCCGGGCAGCTGGCGTAGATTGAGCAGCCTGGTGCAGGAATCTGCGCATGGCAAAGACATGCCGGAGGCCGTCATGGCTATCCTTGAGCAGCCGGAAGAGCAGCAGCTGGAAGCCGTCAAAGATGCCGTAAAACGCATCCTGGTCAATACCACAGGGGCAAGACAAGAGACCATCACCGATGAGAGCATGCTCGCCAATTTTGGGATGGATTCGATCATGGCGGTTGAACTGACCGTGGAATTCCAGACCATGCTGGGAATTGAGCTTTCTGTGATGGAGATTTTGGGCTCGGGTAGTGTGCTGCAATTGGCGCAGAACTGTTTGAAGAAGTTGTTGGGGATGTTTGGAGAAGAGGATGGGGAAAGAGTGAGTGAGAGAGTGGGAGTGGGAGAAAGAGAAAGAAACCTCATTTCCTATTACCTTGAGCGCATCACGGTAGCGCGTCCCTACTTCGACCTGAAGTCGATTTCGAAAGTAGCCGAAGGGCTGGAAGCCACCGTAGAGCCTGTTTTGATCCAGGGCGACATCGGATTATGGACTTCAGAAAGTGCGCGACACATGGCGATTCTGGGATCCTGTGCGGCGGTAGACGCCAATCCGGAAGCAGGTAAATTCTGCTACCCGGTGAAGCTCGCGAAGGTCCGCGCTTCGCGCGCCCTTTCCAGCGAAATCCCTGAGCAGGAGTACCGTATCACGGCACAAATCAGCTCCTTTGACAAGCGCAACGCGCATTGTACGGCGGAGACCCGCCTGCTCAACAGCCAGGGCGAATGCATCATTGAGATGAGCGTGACTTATCACATCATCCCCGTTGAAGGCCTGCACGAGATGTTCAAAACCCACAAACTCACAAGCCCTGAATGGCAGGACAAGTCGAAAAATCCTTATCAGGATATGAGCCTGGATGCGCTGGTGTTTGAGGGAGATGAGCTGGCAGTACTGCCCATGTTGAAAGCCGAGCATTGCGTGGGGCATTTTGACAACCTACCGGCCTTTCCGGTGTCGATCATGACCCGCTATGCGGGGCAGTTGCTGGAGCGCCGCCTCGGCAAAGGCAGCCATGAATTTATTCATGGCTGCTGTGAGACCTTCCGCTTTATTTTTGCAGGAGAAAGGGTTGCCTTCAAACTGGCATATTCCGGCCAGGAAGACAGCCGTGAGAAATGGATCTGCGAGATGTATGCCGAAGGCGAAATCGCCGCAAAATTCAGCTACTTCCTCGAGCCTAATCCTCAGGCAAAAGAAATGCATGCAGTACAGCATACAGCAGCGCTAAAATAAAACCTCATCAAACCAAAGGGAGAAGTAAAAGATAATTCTTTCTACTTCTCCCTCTCTATTCTCCGCTCTCTATTCTCTGCTCTCTGTTCTCTGTTCTCTTTTCTCTGCTCTCTGCTCTCTTTTCTCTGCTCTCTTGTCTCCGCTCTCTTGTCTCCGCTCTCCTACCCCAAATCCTCAACCACATATTTTTTATCCCGAAACTCCACCACATCGCCTATACTGGCAGCTTCCAGGGCCTTCCCAATAGGGGAAGCGAGACTTATGGCAAAATAACTTTCGCCATCCACTTCCAGTTTTCCAGCAAAAATAGAGATGAAAAAATTGCCGTGATTCGTTTTCACAACACTTCCGGGCTGTACTTTCTGATGGTTTATATGTCTGGGGATATTCTCCAAAGCAGACCTTAGTCGCAGAGCATCAGTCAGTTGCTGCTCGAATTTTTCACGTTCCAAATGCAGCATAGCAGTTTCCGTTTCATACTTATCCCCCGCACTGCTTTTGGTACTTTCACTGCCAGCTTCTTCCAAATCCTTCAGGCTACTTTGCAAATCTTCTATCTTCAGGCGAACAGTTTCCTGACAAAGGCTGAACAGTTTTTTCTTTATCTCCTGATCCATCTTTTTTACCTATTGATTTATGTTAAATAAGAATGATTATTCCGTTTGGAAACGAATGGCGAAAATTAAGCAGAAACTTTGAATTCCTTTTCCAAAAAAAAGACATCAGAGGCTACCTACGATCCGTATGTACCCAAGGTTTATCTCTGTGAAATCAACTTTTGAAAAAAATTAACCCAAATGACCGAAGAATACTTTTTTACCTGTCCATATTGCTGGCAAAGCATCTCTTTCATCCTCGATATGAGCGTGCCTCATCAGGTATATATTGAGGATTGTGAGGTTTGCTGCAATCCTATTGAGGTGGAATTTCATGTGGAAGAAGATGAAATCGTGTCATTTGACGCGAGGAATATCGAGCAGTAGGCCTATTCCGGAAAATGGCTTGCCTCATATACCGCCAGCCTCAAAGCATCTTCTTCTTTCTGCATCCTCTTTGGATCCCAATTCAATAGCTCCGCCATTTCTGCGAGAATGGCTTCGCTGTATTCCCGAACACTTTCTATTTCAAAATACAAGCGTCCTGTCCTTCTGGTAAAAAAATCCGTAGCCCGATGGGCCATTTCATGGCGGACAGCAAACCAAAGTTCTGCTCGGATCAGGTCGAGGTAGCTGGTATTTTCCAGTTGAAAAAATCGTTCCAGGATCAGATCGGTCTGCTTGCCATAATTGGCGATGAGGTACTCAGCCTCGGGCTGCCCGAGGCCATGTGGCAGGAGTTGCTGAGCTACGACAGCGCAATGCGCTTTTACCTCCTGCTCGTTTTTATATTCTCCCCCTTTAAGCACAATCGTCTTGGTACGACCATTTGCCAATTTTTTGTCTTTTTCCTTTTTCATTAATTTCCCTACTACTTCCAACACCCGCTCTGCCATTTTCCGGTAGCCTGTCAGTTTTCCACCAGCTATGGATACCAGGCCCTGAGGTGAATGAAAGATTTCGTCCTTGCGGGAGATCTCCGAAGCAGATTTGCCCATCTCATGAATAAGCGGACGGAGGCCCGCCCAACTTGAAATAATGTCCTCCAGGGAGAGCTGTATCGTAGGGAAAAAATTATTGACGGCATCTACCAGGTATTGGGCATCCTCCCGCAGCGTAATTACATGGTTAATATCGCCCTTGTATTCCGTATCTGTGGTGCCGATATAGGTGATTTTCTGGCGGGGGATGGCAAAAATCATGCGTCCGTCAGGCACATCAAAATAGATAGCATGCTTCAGGGGTAGCTTTTCGTGCGGCACGACCAGGTGCACCCCTTTTGTGAGGTAGAGGTGTTTGCCAACAAGGGAACCATCTTTTTCGCGCAGGGTATCGACCCATGGGCCTGCTGCATTGACGATATAGTCAGCTTTCAGAAGCAACTTTTCTCCCCCCAGCCGATCCTGACAATTCACGCCCGTGATTCTGTTTGATTCACTATACTGGAAGTCTGTCACTTCTACATAATTGGCACAGATTGCCCCATGTTCAGATGCTGTTTTCATCACCTCGACCGTGAGCCGTGCATCATCGGTCCTGTATTCTGCATAGAATCCACTGCCTTTGAGGATGTCCATTTCCAATAAGGATTCCTCCTGCAAGGTTTTCGCGCGGGAGAGCATGACCCGCTGGTCTTCTTTCTCTACCCCAGCCAGCACATCATAGACCATCAAGCCAAAGGAGGTCAACATCTTGCCAAAAGTTCCCCCTTCAACGATCGGCAACAGCATTTTTTCATTTACCACCAGATGAGGGGCCAGGCGATGCACGATGGCGCGTTCACTTCCCACCTCTCTGACCAGGGCAATTTCAAATTGCTTGAGGTACCTCAATCCTCCATGTATCAACTTGGTGGAACGGCTGCTGGTACCGGAAGCAAAATCATTTTTCTCAACAAGTCCTACTTTCAATCCTCTGGAGGCAGCATCCAGGGCGATGCCACATCCGGTGATCCCGCCTCCAATGACCAGGAGGTCAAAGGTGGTTGATTGCATCTCCTGGAGTAACAGATTCCTGTGGAGGCTTGAACAGTAATTTGGGGTTTCTGCCATTTTTTTAGTCCTTAAAAAATGAGTCTTACAGACACATCCAAAGGTAGGGAAAGTTGGCTAAAATTGGGGAGTGGGCAGAGATAGCTGAAAAAAAATAATGGAAGCACCAAGCGGTGCTTCCATTGAATAAGAGGGTAAAAATACAATTAGGGGCTTTTCAAGCTCTTATATACATTACCATTATTTCTTGATGATTTTCAATTGAAGCGGCCTGGCACCTTCCGTCTCTGGTGAAGAGATTTGTAGCAGGTACATGGCTGCCGGCAATTGTGTCATATCCATTTGCACTTCTTCTGCTTCATTCATGCCCAGCTGAGTGCCCATGAGGTACTTTCCGTCCAGTGTATATAGGGAAAAGCTATATGCCTGATCTCGCGCCCCTTCAAACTTCACAAGAAGCTTGTCTACCACAGGATTAGGAAAAACCTTCATGAGCAAGCCTTCTTCCAGTTCCAGTTCAGTCTTGGGATGAACAACCGTCCAGTCAATGGGCTGTACATCTCCATCTCCCATCTGGTTGAGGGGATTTTCGACATGCTGTTCGAGGTAGAGTTTATCAGCGCAACTGCCTTCTACCATGATCTGCATGATTGGCAGGCGGTCCTCTCCCTTAGCCGGCGCGATGACCGGAGTTGTATTGGGCAGGCCCGGATCGGCGCTGCCATACTGCCAACGCTGGCTGTAGTGCCAGTTGTTGTAGGTCAGGTCAAGCTTTTCTGTAAGCTGTACTTCCTGCAGGAAGTCTGTCCAGCTATCCGAAAAGACGGCCGCCTGGCCGGTGATCGTAGCGCATCCTGCTGGCATAGCCAGGGAGAAGTTGATCGCCCGAATGGGCTGATCCTCTGCCGTCAGGCTTTGCATATAAAGCTGAATGATGGACGAATTGTCCGTTTGGGGCACGATCTCGTAGGAGATCGCCACTTCCTGAGCCTTCATCAGGCCCCCCAGCAGAAGGAAGAGGGAGAGAATGAAATATGTTTTTTTCATTGGTTTTATGTTTAGATATGAGATGCGAGATTCGAGAGGCGGGAGGCGAGACAAGCTTGTACTATTTCTTGTCCCGCTTCTCGCTTCTCGCCTCTCGCTTCTACTTATTTAGGCACATGCGAGCTTTTGAAGTAATTCTGCATAGCACGCCCCACATCCAGTGAGTTGGTCATACCATCCAGGTTTACATCCGTTCCTGCGGAACCAGAGGTGAAATAGTTCTGCATCACCTGACCCAGGTCAAGGGAGTTGATGACTGCATTACCAGAAGCATCTCCTTCGAAGAGTAGGCTTATGCCATTCGCAGTTACAAAACCCGGCTGATTGGGCACAGCGATGTCGTTGAATAAGCTATTCACACCTGAGGTAAAGTTGTGGAAATATACATTTCCATACTTCTGCACAGGCTGAGCCGACATCACCGGCAGGTGATTCCAGTTGTAAATCACGAGGTAGAAGCTGCTGATACCCTGTGGGGTATTGATCAGGCTATGCCCATCAGCTTGTACCAGCTGTCCGTCCTGCAGTAAAACACCCGCCTGGCGCGACAAGACGATAGTAGGATTGTTTACATCCCTCATTTCTATCAATGCCCAGTCGACAAGCGTTGAAGGCAGGTTTGCACCCAGAGTCTCTGTCCCGCTATAGTTCCATGGAGCTACATTAAACGGCTGAGCTGTTGGCAAAACGCCTGCGGCTGCCAGGTCTGCACGCATCATACCCGTAGCCGGATCATAAGCACCTTGTAGAAGTGCTAAAGCGCCTAGCTTCGGAGCTACCGGAGGAGCTACAATTGTCTGGCAATTTTCCAGGGTGAGGTTGAAGTCACCGGTACCATTGTAGTTTCCACTCAGTGAGTTGAAGAACCACCATCCACTCATACCATAGTTGGTATTGCGGTCATTGGCTCCGTCACCTACCTGAGGACCGTACTCCAGGCTTGCTGGCATGTGGCTCAGGCCGAATACTTCACCGGCAAGGTTGCCCTGACCCGTCAAGATACTTTGCGTAGCATCGATCACATAGAAATCCCAGGTCATAAATGGTCCATTCTCAGGGGCTTTTGCTTTGCCACCCTGCGCAGACCATGCGCCCCAGTCTTTCCTGTTGATCAGTCGGAGCTCGACATCCAGCTGTAGATTTGCATTTGATTTATTGACCATTCTACCTGTAAGCCTTGCAGTTCCATTGGCATAAGTGATAAACTCACCTCCATTGGCATCAAAGGCATAACGGTTGTCCGGACCGGGATAGGTACCGGAAGTGAACAACAGACCAAACTGGTTGGTGTCGAAGTCAGTGGCTTCACATACGCGAATCCGATCAGCTTTCAAACCCGCATCTGAGGAAGTATTGACCTCTCCAGGAGTCAGAGAAATGATGTCTGTTCTGCCAGTAGATGGATCTACATCTGAATCAGCTTCATCGTCTCCTCCTGCATCTTTGGTAGAGAATCCATAACCCGCAGGCAATCCTGAATACTCAATGTAGTAATCACCTTGTGTCAGGTTGGTAAACAGATACTCTCCGTTTGGTCCGGTCACTTGCTGAGCTACCTGAGTTCCTGTAGAAGTATAGAGTGTGACTGTCACACCCGTTAGACCAGGTTCTGTTGGATCCTGGATGCCATTTTCATTGATGTCATCCCAAACCCTGTTACCCAGTTCTGCCAATGGTGGGATCAAACCTGCATCTACATCTCCTACGGCCTGGCCGGGAGCTACCGTAAATACAGCCGTCTGCCCATGCTGATCTGCATCTGAATCATCAGCATCGTTGGTAGCGTCCTGTGGACTGAAACCATGACCGGCAGGTACATCTGTAAAGACAACATAGTAGTCGCCCGGCACCACACCTGAGAAGCTGTAAAGACCATCACTATCTGTCAGCACTTCATCTATAGAATCGCCAGCAGCATTGTAGAGGATCACCTTCACACCACTTTCGCCAAACTCTCCGGCTTCCTGCTCACCATCCTGATCACTGTCTATCCAGACGTAGCCTGAAACACTGCCTTTAGGCAGATACAATCCAGCATCCACGTCATCTTCTACCTCACCAACAGAAAGGTTAATCACAGCACTCAATCCTGTATTAGGATCAATATCAGAATCTATCTGATTGGAGCCTTGTCCCGCATCTGTGATCACATAGTCAGCAGGTAACTCTATTCCTACCCGGTAGTTGCCAGGGTGCAGGTTGGTAAACTGGTAGCTTCCCTGACTGTTGGTCACGGTTGAGTCCAGTTTCGTTCCGCTACCGCTGTACAAAATCACTTTCACACCTGAGATACCGGTTTCTCCAGGATCCTGGATACCATTCTCATTCACATCATCCCACACTCTATCTCCGAGGCTAGCCAATGGCAGATGCAATCCGGCATCACCAGAGGTTGTATTATCCTCTCTTGGAGCAAGTGTAATCGGTGCTGTGCGGCCTGTAGCTACGATAACATCAGAGTCTTCTGAATCGTTTGTCGCATCCAATGGGCTGAATCCGTATCCTAATGGGGTCATGGTAAAGCCTACGGTATACACGCCCGGATCCAGCTTGTCAAAGGTATAGGTGCCATCCAACAGAGAATTTTTGGTAGCAACCACATTGCCTAAGGCATCATACAGGGTCACCCGTACGCCTGCGATAGGTCCTTCGCCGGCATCCTGGATACCATCATTGTTTAGGTCATCCCAAACCTTACCACTCAGAGAAGCTTTGGGCAAATAAGCCCCTGCATCCCAGGATAAATCTACCTCTGCAGAATCCAGAACAATCAGTCCTGTTACTCCTGCTGAATTAACATCCGAGTCCTTCTCGTCATTGGGGCCCACATTAGCCGGACTAAATTCCCAATCAGAGGTAGGCAAATTGTCAAATTCGAGGTAGTAAGTTCCCTTAGGTACGGTAAAGAGGTATTCACCATTTGAGTTGGTATACTGTCTTCCGACCTCGGTGCCACTCACATCATAAAGTATCACGAGTACACCTGGTACGCCAGGCTCACCCGCATCCTGCAAACCATCTCCGTCCAGATCATTGAAGACAGAGTTTCCTAGCTGAGAAGGTGTAGGGAAAATAATTCCCGTTGGGTCATCCTCATTTGGATCACTGGGGTTACCCGTCTCATTCGGATCATTTGGATTGCTGGAGTCAGAATCATCTGTTGCAGGAGCGCCCGTAGGGGGATTGCCAGAAGCCAGTGCCTGGTTGTCGATCTGACCTGCATCTATGTCTGCCTGGGTGATGCTATAGCTAGCTGTATAGGTAGCACTCTCGCCTACTGACAAGGTACCGACAGCTGTGCCTGCATCTGTTGAGCTTACATAGGCTGGGACAGGAAGGCTGCCAGAGCCACTAAAGTTGGCGACGGTCTCCGTAACCATAACGCCTGTCAGGGTCACATTACCGGTATTGGTCACGACATAGCTATAGGTGATTACATCTCCTGCGTTGGCCACACCATCTGCTCCCAGATCAAGTGAACTTCCCTTCACAATAGCAATATCTGCTGCTGCAGGAATCGGAGAACCTGTTGGGTCATCCTCATCCGGGTTGCCCGGTGTACCCGTCTCATTCGGATCAGATGGGTTGCTTGAGTCAGAATCGTCAGTTACCGGCGTGCCGCCTGGCGTGCTGCCGGAGGCCAGTGCCTGGTTGTTGATGATACCTGCATCTATATCAGCTTGTGTAATGCTGTAAGTCGCTGTATAGGTCGCACTTTCGCCAGCTGACAAGGTGCCAACAGGAGTTCCTGCGTCCGTAGAACTTACATAAGCTGGTGTTGGCAGTGCGCCTGAGCCGCTAAAATTAGCTGCTGTTTCTGTCACACTTACACCAGTAAGGGTCACATTACCTGTATTGGTAACAGTATAGGTATAGGTGATCACATCGCCTACTGTAGCGACGCCATCTGCGCCGAGGTCAAGGCTGCTGCCTTTCACTATAGCAATATCCCCTGCTTCTGGAATCGGTGTACCCGTTGGGTCATCCTCATCTGGATTGCCCGGTGTACCCGTCTCATTCGGATCAGATGGGTTGCTTGAGTCAGAGTTATCCGTTACAGGTGCTCCATAAGGGCCATTGGCAGAAGCCACGGCCAGGTTGTCTATCTGACCTGCATCGATATCTGCCTGTGTGATGCTGTAAGTCGCAGTAAAGGTGGCGCTCTCTCCTACTGAAAGGTAAGATTGAGGGGTTCCAATATCTGTTGAGCTTACATACAGTGGCAATGGTAGGGTTCCTGTACCGCTGAAGTTTGCGGTAGATTCAGTAACCTTCACAATGTTGAGCAATACATTTCCTGTATTGGTCACCACATAGCCATAAGTGATTATATCACCAGGATTAGCTAGGCCATCAGCTCCCAAATCCAGGCTACTGCTTTTAACAATAAACAGATCAGGAATTTGAGGTAGAATAGTACCCGTTGGGTCATTCTCTGTCAGGTCTCCCGGGTTACCTGTCTCGTTGGGATCATTCGGGTTGCTTGAGTCAGAATTGTCTCTTGCAACATTGCCGCCAGGGGTAACACCTCTGGCCCTTGCCCGGTTGTCTACCTGACCAATATTGAGGTCAATCTGTGTAATGCTGTAAGTCGCTGTATAAGTTGCGCTTTCGCCTACCAACAAGGTACCTTCAACAGAACTCATGCTTGAACTCACAAAGGAAGGTGTCGGTAGCGTACCTGAGCCACTAAAATCGGCTGCACGTTCCCTGACCCTAACGTTTGTCAGAGGCACATTGCCTGTATTGGTTACAGTGTAGCTGTAAGTGATTACATCACCTACATTTGCGATTCCATCTGCTCCCATGTCAAGGCTGCTGCCTTTCACAATGGCAATCTCACCTGCCTCTGGCATCGGTGTACCGGTTGGGTCAGATTCATCTGGCTGGCCAGGGTTACCCGTCTCATTCGGATCATTCGGGTTGCTGGAGTCAGAGTCATCCGTTACAGGATTACCTTGTGGTGTAGTACCAGAAGCAACAGCCAGGTTATCTACCTGACCGGAATTGATATCTGCCTGTGTGACGCTGTAGGTTGCTGTATAGGTAGCACTTTCCCCTACAGACAAGGTTCCTGCTGGCGTTCCCGCATCAGTTGAATTTACATAAGATGGACTGGGAGGAGTTCCTGATCCACTAAAGTTTCCAGCTGACTCGGTGACCGTGACTCCTGTCAGGGTTACATTGCCTGTATTGGTGACAGTATAGGTATAGGTGATTACATCGCCTACAGTGGCGACACCGTCGCTACCCACGTCAAGGTTACTGCCTTTTACAATTGAAATATCACCTGCCTCTGGTATCGGTGTACCCGTCGGGTCAGACTCATCAGGCTGACTTGGCGTACCCGTCTCATTCGGATCATTCGGGTTGCTGGAGTCAGAGTCATCCATTACAGGATTACCTTGTGGAGGATTGCCTGAAGCCAGAGCACGGTTGTCTACCTGACCGGCATCGATATCCGCCTGAGTCAACATGTAGGTTGCACTATAAGTTGCGTTTTCACCTACAGACAAGGTTCCTGGAGGCGTCGTCCCGTCGCTTGAGGTTATATAAGACGGACTAGGAGGTGTACCTGTACCACTGAAGTTTCCAGAGGATTCCGTTACCGTTACTCCTGTCAGGGTCACATTACCTGTATTGACGACAGTATAAGTATAGGTGATAACATCGCCTACATTGGCCACGCCATCGCCACCCAGGTTCAAGCTACTGCCTTTAATGATCGCGATTTCTGGTGCCATAGGAATCGGAGTTCCCGTTGGGTCATCCTCATCCGGATCGCCTTGGTTGCCTGTCTCATTCGGATCAGCAGGGTTGTTGGAGTCAGAGTTGTCGGTCACATTGGGACCGCCGTTTGGAGGTGTACCCGTTGCGAGTGCCTGGTTGTCAATCTGACCTGCGTCAATATCTGGCTGGGTGATGCTGTAAGTAGCTGTGTAAGTAGCACTTTCACCTACAGACAAAGTTCCAGCCGCTGTAGCTGCGTCGGTTGAGCTGACATAAGATGGCGTTGGGAGGGTTCCCGTACCGCTAAAGTTGCCAATAGGTTCCGTAACGGTTACGCCTGTCAGGCTTACATTTCCTGTGTTGGTAACAGTATAGGTATAGGTGATAACATCGCCTAAACTGGCTACGCCATCGCCGCCCAGGTTCAGGCTGCTGCTCTTAATGATTGAGATACCTGGAGCAGGTGGGATCAATGAACCCGTTGGGTCATCCTCATCCGGATCGCCCTGGTTGCCTGTCTCATTCGGATCAGCAGGGTTGTTGGAGTCAGAGTTGTCGGTCACAGGATCGCCTGCTGGCGTAGTGCCCGAAGCG
>JAUIGE010000007.1 GCA_030430205.1 Bacteroidia bacterium
GGGACGCTATATACTACGATCGGGCAAAGCCCGATCATTCGATTCACACCAGGTCCTAAAGCCCTGAAAGGGCGATATATTAGCTATGGCTTCCTAAGATATGCCGTCCTTTCAGGACTTCTATTGGAGGCGTTTACCTTCATGGGGCTTCGCCCCATGCTGAATATGGCGTCCCTTCGGGACTTTGGGGGACTTTCCTGAAAAATTGTCCTGTACTGAAACAAATCATTTTTTTATGGCTAAGAAAAAGAACAATAAACAAGGCATAGTCTACTCCACGGACCCGGACTACGGCTATGAATACGACGAAGAGCAGGAAGAAGAAACCCTTCCTCCGCAGCAACAGAACCTGAAAATTCAGCGCAAGAGCCTGAAGGGAAACAAGCAGGCCACCATCATCTACAATTTTGTGGGAAGCGATGAGGACTTCACAGATTTGGGTAAAATGCTCAAATCGAAATGCGGTTGTGGTGGTTCAGTGAAAGATGGCGAAATCATCCTGCAAGGGGACTTTCGGGAGAAAGTGAAGGGGGAATTGGAGAAACTGAACTATAAGTGCAAACTGGTAGGAGGATAGGATGAGAGGATTTGCAGATGAGCAGATTAGCAGATGGAAGAAATGGGGAATTTACATTATGTGACGGGGGATGGGTCTTCGACTCTTTTTTCGGAGAAGTATGGAGAGACCTATCACTCGCGCCACGGCGCGATACAGGAGTCGATGCATGTCTTCATCGAGATGGGACTGGCGGCTTTGCCGCCCGATAAAAAGGAGATTTCCATACTGGAAATGGGCCTGGGCACGGGCCTGAATGCGCTGCTTACAGCGCTTCATCAGGGCGAAAGACGCTTTCGCTACACCAGCCTGGAGGCGGAGCCTGTAGATGCCACGAAGTGGCAGGAGTTGAATTATTCGGAGCTGCTCGCAGGCGAGGGAAATAGCGCTTTGCTGCAAAGCATTCACCAGCTTCCCTGGAACAGCTGGCATAGCTTGCAAGCTGATTTTCAGCTTTTTAAATTTCATGGAAAGCTTCAGGATTTTCAGCCCGAAAGCGCACAGCGCTTTGACCTGATTTATTACGACGCCTTCGCGCCGGGCACACAGCCCGAGCTGTGGACGCAGGAAATCTTCGAAAAGCTCTTTGCTTTTTGTTATCCTGGAGCCTTGCTCACGACCTACTGCGCCAAAGGCGATGTGCGAAGGGCGATGATGGCCGCCGGCTTTGCCGTGGAGCGGCTGCCCGGGCCTCCGGGCAAGCGTGAGATGTTGCGGGGAAGCAAGCCCTACAAGCTCTCAATATCCTCTTCCACCGCCTGAATCACCTGATCCAATTCCTCCCCTACTTCGCGGACGCGGCCGGGCATGCTGTCGAGGCCCTGATTGGCCTGGGCGTCCAGCTCGATGCTTTTGAGCAGGCTGACGAGCTCGTTCATGCCGAGGTGGCGGGTGGGCGGGATGATTTTGTGGGCGGTGAAACCGACCGTTTGCCAGTCCTTCTCGTTGGCGGCTTTTCGCATGGACGATAAGTGGGTGCGGGTGTTGGTGGCGAAAAGCTGGAGCATTTTTTTGACAAATGCCGATTCATTGTTGCCGAGCTCAAAGAGCTCCTGCAGGTCATAGGGGCGGCCGTTTTCCATGGGGGGAGCGATTTCCTGAGGTTGGATGGTGATTTTTTCGATTTTCTCGATGACGCTGAGCTTGAGCAGGGAGGTCATGAGGTTGTACAATTCATAAGCCTTAAAAGGCTTGAGCAAATGGGCATTCATGCCCAGGTTCATTCCTTTCTCGATTTCCGATGGCAAAGAAGTTGCCGTCAGGCCCACGATGGGGATGTCATCCCAATGGCTGCGTGCCCGCACTTCGCGGATGGCTGTCAGGCCATCCATCACAGGCATCTGGAAATCCATCAGGATGAGGTCGTAGTCGGCGGTATGCATGAGGTCCATGGCCTGTTTGCCATTTTCGGCGAAGTCCGCCTGCACATCCCATTTGGAGAGGATGGTCTCCACCAGCATGCGGTTGTAGGGTTCGTCGTCGGCGACGAGCACACGTTTGCCGCGCAGGGCGCGGTAGGACGAAGGCCGTATTTTGATAGAACTTTTGATGTCCTGAGGGTCACCCAGGGTAAAAGGCAAAACCAGGGTGATTTCAGTTCCTACTTCTTCCTTGCTTTCTAGTTGGATAACGCCTCCATGAAGCTCAGTGAGCTTTTTGGTGATGGAAAGGCCCAGGCCCGTCCCGCCATATCGGCGGGTGATGCCGCTATCCGCCTGCTCGAAATCTACAAAGATTTTGTCCTGCTGCTCGGGAGGGATTCCGATACCAGTATCGGCCACGGTAAAATAAAAGTGGTAGCTGTCTTTCGCCATTTGCTCCGCTCTGACACGTAGGCGCACGCTGCCGTTTTCGGTGAATTTGATGGCATTGTTCAACAGATTGAACAGCATCTGCCGCAGGCGAAGCGGATCGCCCAGCAGCACTTCTGGAATCTCCGAAAGCAGGTCCAGACCGATTTGCAGGCCTTTTTTGTTGGCCATCGGCTTGAAGGTAATTTCGGCTTCCTGCAGCAGATCCAGGATGCGGAAGGAGCGGTATTCTAACTGAAAACTGCCGGACTCCAGCTTGGAGTAATCGAGTATGCTGTTGATCAGATCCAGCAGGTGATCGGCTGCGCGGCTCACATTTTTGACAAAAGATTTTTGCCGCATATCCAGCTCTGTCTCAGTAAGTTGCTCGTTGAAGCCTATGATGGCGTTCATCGGCGTGCGGATTTCGTGGCTCATATTGGAGAGAAAATCCTCTTTGGCCTTGGCGAGCATCTCCGCCTGGGATTTGGAGCGTTGCAGCGATCGCTGCAAGCGGTAGTTGCGGTTGATGTCGCCAAAAATGACGACCAACAAAATGAGGAAGACAATCATCACACTCAGCGCAAAAAGGCTGATGGTTTTGGTCGTTTTTTCGGCCTCCTGCTCCCCATTGATGGCTCGGCTTTTGGCGATCAATTGTTGCTCGGTCTCCATTTTGGAGAGTTGCTCCATGATACGCCCCATGACCATCTGGTCCCGCCGCGTGAGGCGTTGTACGCGTTCGGATTGCAGGCGGAGGGCCGCCGCCTCTGCCTCACTGATCTCCCTGGCCGATTGGCGGATGTTGGCGAGGGCATCGCTGCTGCTCGGGCGCGTGCGCCGGGGTGGAGGCCTGTAGGGCTGCACAGCAGGCGGCGGGGTGTTCACCTCCGGTCTGGCCTCGGGTGTCTTGCTGGCAACTTCCAGCTTTTGAGTTGTATCAGGGGCTGAGGCGATTTCATTTTGCTTTTTCCCAAAAATTCGTTTAAAAATGCTCGGACGTTTCTTTTCTTCTTCTTTTATCAAAGCCGTATTTTCGCTTTTCGCAACGCCTACATCGAGGCTATCTATCTGAATTGCAGGAACTTCCTGCTTGTATGACGGAAAAGTGCGGGTGACACTGTCCACCTGCCGGGGCCTGGCTGGTGATGGATCGCCTATATTTGCCCTGCGCCAGCTTTCTGACAGGATTTTGGCGTAAAGCTGTTCAAAGGCCGAGGGGCCTACGCCCGCACTTATCACTCCGATGATGCTGTCCATCAAAATGAATTTTTCCTCTATCAGCAAAGTGATCCGACCGATACGTGCCTCCTGCTGCGAAGAGTTTGCAAGCTCGTCCAACTGCTCATCAATCGTACTCACCACCTCATAATAGCTTGCCAGGGCCTGGTCTTCCTGGGTGATGGCAAAAGCGCGTACGCTGCTTTCGGCTTTATTGATGGCATTGATAACTGTCTGCAGGTCCTGCAACTGCTGGTTGGGTTCAACGGCTTCCTGCAGGTTGGAAGTTAGGCTGCTGACACTGGTATATGCCAGGTAACTGCCCCCTCCTACTGCGGCTGTAGCCAGCAAAAAGCCCAGCGCAATTAATAGCCGGATGGAACGTCTGCCTGATTGAGCGGATTTCATAGACCAAATATAGGAATTTTGGCGTTCCGAGTTTTGGGTTTTGGGTTTCGGGTTTTGGGTTTTGGGTTTCGGGTTTTGGGTTTCGGGTTTTGGGTTTCGGGTTTCGCATCTGCAAATCTGCTAATCTGCTAATCTGCAAATCAGATTTATTCGTTATCATTATCCTTCATTTTTTCAAAACCGAATATCCCGATGCGAAACTTCCGCTTTTCCCTCCTGTTATTTTTCACTCTTGCCTTCTCCTTTTGCCAGGCACAGCCTTGCACGGCCATCAGCATATCTGATGCAGATTGCAGCCCCCTGACCATTGTCAGGCTTTTTTATGACAATGACGCCATGGCGGGTACCAACCGCTATTATACCCAGGGCATCACTGCCGAAGTGATCAGTCCGCGCTTTAGAGATCTGTATATCTCTCAAAGGTTTTTGCTGCGGATCGGCAGGCGCGCCCGCACCTATTATGGTCTGGGCCTGACTCACCAGGCTTTTTCGCCAGAGAATATTGAAGCAACCGATGTCGTTTGGGGCGACCGCCCCTATGCGGGCAGTTTGATGCTGACGCATTTCCTCATTTCCAATGATAAGGACCGCCTGTTGCGCATGACTACCTCCATAGACCTGGGCCTCATCGGCCCCTGGAGCGGCAGCAAGCTGCTCAATAACAGCCAGTTAGGCTGGGACAATCAGGTTAAGACAGATGTCGTCATAGGCTACAATGCCCAGCTCGAAAAGGGTCTTTTCGAATCAGAAGGCGTTGACGCCCAGCTTTTTGGGAAAGCCAGCCTGAGCACCCTGCGCCCTCACCTGGGCCTTGGAGGACAATTTCGCATGGGTTTACTCAACCCCTATTTTTATGCACTGCATGCTTCCCAAAGATCTATCTATGGCAGCAGGCGAATCCATGATCGCCAGATCTACCTGATCGCCCGTGGCGGATTGGATGTAGTCGCTTATGACGCCAGCCTGCAGGGCGGGCTGTTCCATGGTGGACTCTTTGCCAATGACGCCTACGAGTTGACAAGGCGGGACATCAGCCGCCTGCTGGGTTATTTTTCCATCGGCTTCAATGCCATGTACAAAGGCCTGGGCCTGGGCTATTCCCATAATTTGCGGAGCAAAAGCTTTAAAGAGGGCGAAGGCCATAGTTGGGGGCAGATTCGGCTTGTTGTTTCTTTTTGAGTTTTGGAAAAGATGAAGAGTGGACGCTGATTTTCGCTGGTTATTATGGTTTTTTATGTTTGATATTCAGGGAGCTAAACATCTTCCATCATAAAAATCAGCGTGATCTGCGTCAAAATTCTTCCCCCTCTTCAAAAAAAATCAAAAATATTTTCAAAAACTGTTGATGCGAAAGTAAGGCCTGCGTCTAATAAGGGCGAAAACAAATTCAAACATGTTTAACCAAGTCTAAACTTTAGCATTATGAAAACCATTTTGAAAATCCTCGCCCTCAGTTTCGCCCTTATGGTGGTAGGAACCCCCAGTCTTTCTGCCCAGAGTAGTCGGACTGCCACAGTGCAGCCGGCACCGCAACTCAAATTTTCCATCGCTCCCAATCCCTGCAAAGGGCAGTTGACTGCCTTTTACTTCCTGCCTGCCTCCATCGGCAACGGCCAGATTGAAGTGGTCCAGAGCGGTCGTGGAACCGTCATGCGAATCCCTATTAGTGGACAGGGAGTCGTTCCCATTGACTTAAGCAAAATGCCAAAAGGCGTGCATTACATCCGCCTGGTGACGGCTGGCAACAGTCAGGGCCAGCGCATTATGCTTCTCTAAAAGTATAGGTGTGAAATTTGCATTTTAGCATGGGTTAATGAAGCGGTCTGATTTTTCAGGTCGCTTTTTCTCTGTCGTATTGTCAGTATTCGTTTTTTCAGGGCTTAAGGAAACAAAAACAAGCATTTCCCCGTTATGAAGGCGATTTCAATTATTGCTAAAATTTTTGTTTTGATTTATGGCTTTCGTAAGTTGCCCAAATAAGACAAAATGACAGGACTTAATATTTATGACGATAGATCAGGTAAAACAACGATTTCAGATAATTGGTACCAATAGGGAGGTCAATACGGCTGTTGAAATAGCCATGCAGGTTGCGCCGACGGAGGTCACCGTTTTGATTACCGGTGAAAATGGCTCCGGAAAGGATGTTTTTTCCAAAATCATCCATCAATTCAGCAAACGCAAGCACGAGACTTTTATCGCCATCAACTGTGGCGCAATACCCGAAGGCACCCTGGCTTCAGAGCTTTTTGGTCATGAAAAAGGTGCCTTTACCGGCGCTTACGAAAGTCGAAAAGGCTATTTTGAGGAAGCCGATAGAGGGACCATATTTCTGGATGAAATAGCGGAGATGCCCCTCGATACGCAGTCTCAACTGCTGCGCCTGCTCGAAAATGGCGAATACCTTCGCGTAGGCTCCTCTAAAGTCCTCAGAGCCGATGTGCGCGTCATCGCAGCTACCAATAAAAACCTGGTAGACCTCATCCGCCAGGGCAAATTCCGGGAAGACCTCTATTTCCGCCTTAACACCGTTACCATCAAAGTCCCTGCGCTGCGCGCCAGAGGCAGCGATATTGAACTGCTGTTCAATTATTTTGCGATGGAGTTTTCTGACAAATACAAACGAGATCCTGTGATCCTGACCGAGGACGCTGTCCCCCTCATATTCAAATACCGCTGGCCGGGAAACATCCGCGAATTGCGCAATTTGGTTGAAAAACTGAGTGTCCTGATCAAAGGAGACATCATCACGGAGGCGATATTGCAGGATAACCTCATGATCAAGGAAAGCTATCTTCCTTCTCTGGTTCGCTCTGCCGATGGTCATTATGGCAAAGAGCAACCCAGCCGTACGGAATTTGACCAGCTTCAGGCGATGTTTTATTCTTTTGGAAAAGAATTTACTGAGATGAAAAAGGAGATCGCCGAATTGAAAAAAATGCTCTTTATGGGCATCAGAGGCAGGGAAAATGGAGATACGGACTTTCCTTCAAGGGAAGATTTTACGGCGAGGAGCAAGGCGATTTTCCACGATCCCTACGATGATGAGGACGATTATAGCCATGGCTATTCCGATCAGCCGGAAATCCTTCCGCTGGCTCCTGAAAAAACCTTTCGCGCTATGCGCGAGATTCACGATGTGACGCCTGTGATTGAAGAATCACTTTCCCTGGAGAAAATGGAGAAAAACCTCATTTCGAGGGCTTTGGCTAAATACAACGGCAACCGCAGCAAAGCTGCCCTGGAGCTCGGTATCTCTGAGCGGACGCTTTATCGAAAAATCAAGAATTATGATTTGGGGTAGCGGGGAGGGTTGGAGTTTTGGGTTTTGGGTTTTGGGTTTTGGGTTTCGGGTTTCGGGTTTTGGGTTTTGAAAAGCCCCGAAGGGGCCAACATTATTCTTTTTTATGAAAAAAATATTCTTCCTCCTTTTGGCTGTCCTTTTCCTGCAAGCAGGCTGTTTCAAATTTAATATTGGATTTAGCCCAGGTGTTCAGAATGTTAACCTAAAGACCATTGCGGTCCGTAGCTTCGGCAATGAGGCTGAATTGGTGGTGGCCTACCTGGCCCAGGAGTTTACAGAGACGCTTCAGGATGAGTTTTTGAGGCGCTCGCGCCTGAGCCTGACCACGGGCGATGCCGACATAGAGATCAGCGGCACGATCATCAATTACTCCGTCACGCCTTCGGCGATTTCCAGCGGCGAGACCGCCGCTCAAAACCGCCTGACCATCTCTGTCCGAGTCAAATACGACAACCATGTCGAAGAATCAGACAGCTGGGAAAGCACCTTTTCCAAGTTTTCAGACTTCGATGCCACACAGAATTTTGCTTCTGTGGAGCGGGACCTGATCGCTGAGGTCAACGATCAGTTGGTAGCAGCGATTTTCAATCAGGTTTTTGGCAAGTGGTAGGCCATGTTTTTCTGATTTTTCGCGAAAAAATTCCATATTGCGGCCATGCCGTTCAATAACTATTTGGATGATACTTTGCCCGAAGGGCGAGCTGAGGATAACTTCTCTTTGGTGGACTTCCTGGCGGAGGCTCCAGACTACTTCGCGCATGAGCCTTTTAGTATCTATGTAAGTCCCAGATCAGCAGGTATCAATGAATACCTCAACCTAAAAATACAGCTCAAAATGGGCCGTTTGAAAAGGATAAAAGCAAAAATCCTGTCTCAATTGCAGCTTCCTGATACACAGGAAAATACAACGCCCCCAGAGGTGATTTCTGCCCCTCCCTCCGAGGAGGAAGCGGATAGCTCTCCATTGATTTACCGCAAAGGCGGGAAAGTGATTGAAATTGCGGTATCGCCCGAGCAGTTAAAAAATTATTTTGATGATAAAATGATGGAAGGAGAAGCTAAAGACCCGGGCAAGCCTGTGCAGGAGAAAAAACACAGAGATATTTTCGACCGTTTTTTGCACGAGCCTGGTTTTTTTCAGCGATCTGAAGACCCGGAAGCCGTGCCTCCGGACCACTCAATAGAGGCCAGCGTCACCGAAGATGACGAAATTGTGACAGAGACATTGGCCAAAATAAACTTGTTGCAGGGAAACCGCGGAGAAGCCCGGAGAATTTATCAGAAGCTGGGTTTGTTATTCCCTGAAAAAAGTGCTTATTTCGAGGCTCAAATCAAAAAAATTCAAGATTTAGATACTACAAACGATGCTTAATTTCTTCTTCCTTTTAGGTGCCCTCTCTATTCTTATCTCCTTTGCATTAATTTTTGCTGTGGTTATTCAGAATAGCAAAGGTGGTGGTCTTTCCAGCTCATTTGGCGGAACGGCCGGAGCTTCTCAAATATTGGGATCTCGCCGTAGCAATGAGTTTGTTGAAAAACTCACCTGGTACCTCTTCGCAGGGCTGGTTGTATTGGCTTTCTTTGCCAATGTTATCGGCACCAATGTCGCCAATGGTGACAACACCCAGCTGGATATGGCACGAAGCCTCAACGCCGACCAGGCGTATATTCCAGAAGGCACTTCTCAAACGCCAGTCTATACCGCTCCTACGCAAGAGCCTACAGACGAAGACGGCGGAGAATAAAATTTCAAACAATTTCTCAGAAATAAAGTCCCCTCTAAAAGGGGATTTTTTTTTATGGAGAAAGATCAAAACATATCCAAAAAGCCAACAGGTTGGGACTACATTCTCATCCTCATCATTTTTGCTATTACCGGAAGCACCGCTGCTTACCTTTCCAAGCTTATCATGCCACTCACAGGCATTGAAAATACCTTCCTTTACATCGTTGTTTACATCCTGCTGATTACCCCCATTTATCAGGTTCTTTTGCTTGGATATGCATTTTTATTCGGGAAATACCGATATTTCCTGGATAAACAGAAAAAACTGGGCCGCTGGATAGCGCGTCCTTTCCGCAAAAAAAGGCAAATTACCTCATGAAAAAAATCATCTACACAGCCGATGCCCCCGCACCTATAGGCCCTTACAGCCAGGCAGTCTGCGTGGGCAATACCTGCTACCTATCAGGCCAGATCGCCATTGATTCTGCCACCGGCGATCTCCTCACCGATGATCTGGATACAGAAACCCATCAGGTGATGAAAAACCTGAAAGCCTTGCTCGCAGCCTGTGGCCTTGACTTTAGCCATGTTGTCAAAAGCTCCATCTTCCTAAAAAGTATGGGCGACTTCACTCAGGTAAATGAAATTTATGGCTCCTACTTTGAGAAGGAATTTCCCGCCCGGGAAACCGTTGAGGTGGCGGGATTGCCCAAAGGGGTGAATGTTGAGATTTCGGTGATTGCCGTGGGCTGAGGTAAAATGCTTATTTAAAGGTAATTTTCGCCAAACGCCGCTTCTTCCCTTTCTGCAAGACAATGATCATTTCTGAACCGGAGACCTGTTTGGCTTCCCTCGGGAAGGCATACATCTCAGCTTCTTTAACGCTGACAATGCCTTCTTTCTTGATATTGCCTTCGGCATCCAGACTCGCCAGGGTGACAAGTTGCTTGTTTTTTCGGCCAAAAGAGGGAACATACAAGCGGGGTGACTCCTTCTGAGAAAGCGGAAGATTCTCTATCCGGTCGTTGTAGACAAAGCGTAGCTTGTCCCGGGTGATGGCCATGCCATAGGACAACAGCACATTGGATTCTTCCTGCCTTTGGTATTTGCGGATCCGATCTATCCGTTCAATTTCTCCTTCAGGGTCCAGGGTAAATGTCAGGATGTCCCCACTAACATAGACCGTTTTGTACACCCAATATCCTCCCCCCTGCCCGTCAGACACATAATAAGAGGTCGTATAGGAATAGGAAATCTCTCCCACCATCAGCAACCCGCCATCAGATCGCAGGACGACATCGTTGAAGTGAATGCTGTTGAGCGTGCGCTCTTCCATTTTCTTCTTCTTCTTCTCAGACTTGTTTCCCATGTCTTCGGACATGAGATCCCGCACCATTTCTGTCGGGATTTCTATCAGGCGTTCTGTCTCTCTTTCGAGGGTCGTACCGTTGAGTTTAAAGAAAAATACCCCTTCCACACTTTTCCATTTACCATCTCCAGCCATATAAGAACCCACACAGACGATGTCATCATCCGGCTCCATTTGCAATTGCAAATTGGACAGAGGTTTATCCCGAAATCCAAGATCATATTCATCGGCTTTTTCAAAGCCAGGCGTCAGCACAAAGAGCTTGTAGGTATAGTTGTAAGCCTTTGCCTTGGGCGTATCATAATATTTTGCCAAAACATACACACGGCCCTCATTGCTCAGCTCAAATGACTGGATGAAAAGCTGGTTTTCGGGATAAGGCAAGGTAAAAGGAGCGTTCCAAAGCTCGATCATCTCTTCATTGAAGACATGAACCTTAAAGCGATCAGGCGCATCTTTTACGTTGGGCAACTGGTAGTGAAGCAGCACTTTGGAGGAATCCCGTGAACGCTCAAAATTAAAATTGGGATAACGATACCTCGGAAAGCCGTCATAACTGACCTCTGTCAGCAATTTCCCCTCCGCAGGATAACTCAGGTCCTTCTTATTAATGGACCGATGGTACAGCAAATGTTTTCGATCGCCCTTGTCCTGCAGGGTAGAAAACAAATGTAGATTTCCCAAAGCGGAATAAGCCAAAATAGGATCCTCTGCCGTTCTTCCGCTTCCCAAAATGATTTCTTCAGAAATGGTAGAATTGAGATTTTTATCAAATTTCCGAAGGTAGGAAGCCTCTTTTGATACTTTGATGGGAATAAAGGCGATGGCCACATAGGCTGCCATCTTGTTTTGAAAAAGGTAGTATCCACTGCCATCTGTAGCAAAGATGCTGGGAGGCAATGTCAGGTTTTTATCTGCAAACTCTTCTCCCAGAAATAGCTCAAATGATTTGTTGGATTGGGCAAAAAGGGAAAGAGATCCCAAAAGGATCAGGAAAACAAAAACGAAGTGTTTTTTCATTGTCGGGTTGGATGATTAATTGAAAGAAACAGCTAATTGAAACAAATATTGGAAGTAATTTTAAGAATCAAAAATGCATCCCTCAATTAAATGCTGGGGTTTGGCAAGCATTTGCATTTTAATTTCAAAAAACCGTTTTTTCTCCCATGAAAAAATACAGCAGAAAAGACTTCCTCAAAAAAGGCGCGATGGCTGCCGTGGCTGGCGGTACCCTCCTCAGTGGATGCGGACAGCCGGAAGGTACTTCTCCCGGTAGCGCAGCAGCAGTTTCCTCCGGCAAAAAATACCGGTGGACGATGGTGACGACCTGGCCGCCCAAATTTGCGGTGTTGGGGGAAGGAGCGGATCTTTTTGCGGATTGGGTCAAAAAAATGTCCGGCGGCCGCATGGAGATCCGCGTGTATGGCGGAGGAGAGATGGTCCCGGCTTTGGAAGCCTTTGATGCTGTTAGCAGCGGGGCAGCGGAAATCGCCTCAGGCGCTGCCTATTATTGGTCTGGCAAGGTGCCGGCAGCCCCTTTTTTTGCCTCCGTGCCTTTTGGCATGAACGCCCAGCAGCTCAATGCCTGGATATATAGCGGCGGCGGTCAGGCTCTCTGGGAGGAAGCCTATGCGCCCTTCAATCTCCTGCCCATGCTCGGCGGCAATACCGGCGTACAGATGGGCGGCTGGTTCAATAAGGAGATCAACACCATAGAGGATTTTAAAGGGCTGAAAATGCGCATTCCCGGCCTTGGCAGCAAGGTCATCGAAAAAGCCGGTGCGGCTTCCGTCAACCTGCCCGGCTCTGAGATTTATACCAGCCTGGAGACAGGTGTCATTGATGCCACCGAATGGATCGGACCCTATCACGACTACAAAATGGGCTTTGCCGAAATCGCCAAATACTACTACGCCCCCGGCTGGCATGAACCCGGCACTGCCCTCGAACTCATCCTCAACAAAGACGCATTCCTCGGACTCCCTGAAGACCTTCAGGAAATTGTCCGTTCAGCAGCCTACCGCCTCAATATGTGGACACTGTGCGAATTTGAAGCCCAGAACAATGGTTTTTTGCAAAAACTCAAAAAGGAAAAAAATGTCCAGCTGCGCCATTTCTCACCAGAAATCCTGAACAGCCTCAGAGGCTATGCCCAGGAGGTCATCGCCGAGATCACGGCCCAGGATGCCCTCAGCAAAAAGGTTTTTGATGCCTACAGTGCATTTCAAAAGGATGTAGGCGAGTGGTCGTCATTGACAGAAAAAGCTTTTTACAATACGATTCAGGCATAGTGAAATCCACAAATCTTCTTAGATTCTTTCAAAATACCGCTTCCGTTCCCAGTCCGTAACCGCCTTCATATAGGCTTGCTCCTCCATGCGAAAATGGTGAGCATAATGCTTCACCACAGCTTCTCCAAAGGCTTTTTTGGCAAAATCACTTTGCTCGAAAAGGCTGTTTGCTTCCCCCAGGCTATATGGCACCCGCCTGAGATGTTTGGCGGCGTAGACGTCTCCTTCAAACATTTCCGGTGGTTCGATCCTGTTTTGGATGCCATCCAGACCAGAGGCCAGGGCAGCGGCAAAAGCCAGGTAGGGATTGCAATCCGCGCCGGGTATGCGGCACTCAATGCGCAGACTTGCGCCTTTGCCGACCACGCGGAAGCCCGCCGTGCGGTTGTCGTAGCTCCAGGCCAGGCGCGTGGGCGCCCAGGAAGCATCTACATAGCGTTTGTAGGAGTTGACGGTAGGTGCATAAAAAGGCATAAGTTCTTCGGTATGGGCGATCCAACCGCCTAAGAACCAACGAAATACATCTGATCCCATCACTGGGCCCAAGGCTTTTTCACCGGCAAAGGCATTTTTTCCGTCCTTCCATAAACTCATGTGAATATGGCAACTGGAGCCCGCCTGATCTTCTTTGTATTTCGCCATAAAAGTGACGGAAATGCCCTGCTGATCCGCCAATTCCTTCAGGCATTGCTTGAAGATCACATGGCGGTCCGCCATTTCAAGTGCTTCAGCGTAGCGCACATTGAGTTCGTGCTGGCCGAGGCCCCATTCTCCTTTTGAATTTTCGACGGGCACGCCTGAGCGTTTCAAGTGACGGCGGGCTGCCGCGGTATAGGATTCGGTGCGGCTGCCCTGCATGATGTGGTAATCTTCAAGATACCAGCCTGCCGGCTTGAGTTCATGAAAATGCTTTTCATGGGCCTGACGGTAGGAGTCTTCGAATACAAAGTATTCGAGTTCGGAAGCTGCGAAGCAGCTGTAGCCGGTTTTGGCAGCTTTCGCCAGTTGCTGGCGAAGGATGGAGCGGGGCGCTTCCAGGACCCAGTCATGGGTCTTTTCATCTTTGACATCGCAGAGGATGATGGCCGACTTGTCAAGCCAGCTTGCCTGGCGGAGGCTGTTGCTGTCGGGGACGAGGTGAAAATCACCGTATCCCAGCTCCCAATTGGCGAAGTCATAGCCGGGAACCGGCTCCATTTCCATATCTGTAGTCAACAGATAATCGCAGCTGTGGGTACCGTCTTTGACGCCGCTCTGAAGGAAAAATTCCGCATCAAAGCGCTTGCCCATCAGGCGACCATAGTGGTCCGTAAAGGCCACAATGACGGTTTCTATTTCTTGCTCCTGTATGAGGTTGCTGAGTTGTTGCAGGCTGAGTTTGCCTGGGACGTTGTTGGGGTTCATTTCTTAAAAAGCTTAAAGGAGATAAAGGAAACAGCCAGGATGCCAAAATAAATCAAGGCCAGCCAGGGATTGTATATCGTTACAGCGATCAGGGAAATACCAGCAATAAGGAGGGCGATCAGAGGAGAATAGGGATAAAAAGGCACTTTGAAGGGCCGTTCCAGCTCCGGCTCTTTTTTCCGCAAAACCAACAAAGAAACCATCGAAATGATGTAGAGACTTAATGCCCCAAAGACAGCGATGGTAATGATCTCGGCAGTTTTTCCGGTGAGCAAAGCGGCGATGCCGATGACCATATTGATGATCAGGGCGTTGGCTGGTGTTTGAAATTTGCCGTTTACTTTCCCCAAAAAACGAGGTGCATAGCCCACCCGCCCGAATTCAAAAGTGGCTCTGCCTGCGGCAAGGATGATTCCATGAAAGGAGGCGACCAGGCCAAAGAGGCCAATGATGGTTACCGCTTTGTACACCCAACTCCCCTCCCCCACTACCTGCGCCATGGCCAGAGGCAGGGGAGAATCCGAAGCAGCTGCGCCGCTTTCAGGATAAACAATTGTTTCCCAACCATTTACCCCTACTGAAGCTGTAAATGTAAGCAGACATAAAATAACCAGGGTCAGGATGGCGGAGCCAAATCCTATCAGCACATTGCGCTGGGGGTTGATGGTTTCTTCGGCGACATTGGCGACGCCTTCGATGGCCAGAAAAAACCAAATGGCAAAAGGAAGGGCAGCAAAAACGCCCTGAAATCCATGTGGAAGGGCATTTTTTTTCAAATTGCTCATTTCAAATTCAGGCAAAGCGGCTGAAGCAAAAAGGATCAATCCGAGTACCGCAACCAGGGTAATGATCAATTCAAAGGAGGCGGCAGCCTGTATGCCGGAAATATTCAGCAGGGTAAAAATGAAAAATGCCACAATGGCAATATAAATCACGGGAACGGTGGGGAGAAAAATATGGAGATAGGCTCCGATGGCATAGGCGATCGCCGGAGGCGCAAAAATGAATTCTATATTTTGGGCCATGCCGCCCAAAAAGCCCCAGTCTTTGCCCAGTGCGCGCAGCGAATAGTCAAAAGCGCCACCCGCTTTGGGGATCGCACAAGCCAATTCTGTATAACAGAAAGTGAAACTCAAATACATCAGGATGATAAAGCCCGTGGCTATCGCCAGTCCCAGGGTTCCGCCTTGTTCAAGGCCCAGATTCCAGCCAAAGTACATGCCCGAGATCACATAACCGACCCCCAATCCCCACAGCATCAAGGGGCCAAGTGTACGTTTCAGTTCATTTTGCATAGAGGGAACGGTTTTGGTTTTTCGTTTTTCGTTTTTTGAAAGTCTACATTCGATTGCTTCAGGTCCCACTTCTTATCCTGCTTCTCTATTCTCTATTCTCTGCTAAACCCAAAAAAGCACCAATTCAGGAAACATAATGGCCACAGCCAGAACGATTAACTGAATAAGCACAAAAGGCACAATGCCTTTGTAAATCTGCGATGTGGTGACCGAAGGGGGCGCGACGCCCTTGAGGTAAAAAAGCGAAAAGCCAAAAGGCGGTGAAAGAAAGGATGTCTGTAAATTGAGGGCCATCAGGACACCTATCCATACAAGGTTCATATCATAGGCCACAAAAACAGGCGTGACTACGGGTACGATGATGAAGATGATTTCGATAAAATCAATGAAAAATCCCGCTACAAAAATGATGAGCATCACCATCAGCAAAAATGCCCAGGGGGGCAGATTGGCGCTTGTGATCAGGTCTACCAGGTAGAGATCGCCTCCGAGATCGCGAAAAACCAATGAAAAGGCAGTTGCTCCCAGCAATATCAGAAAGACCATGCAGGTCAGGTGGGTGGTTTCCTGGGCAACTTCCCTGATGATTTTGAAGCTAAACTTGCCTTCCATAAGCGTGAGCAGCGTTGCTCCCAAAGCGCCTACGGCTGCCGCCTCGGTCGGCGAGGCGATGCCCGCAAAGATGGATCCCAGCACTGCTACGATCAGTGCCATCGGCAACAAAAAGGCGCTCAACAAGCGCTTACCCATGCCTTTTTCCCGAAAAAGCTTTACTTCTTCCGGAGGCATAGCAGGAGCTTTTTCTCCTTTAAACAAAGCCACTCCAACGACATATAGCATATATCCCAGCACAAGCATAGCGGCAGGTATGACCGCTGCCTTGAACAAATCACCTACGGTAGCCATGCTGCTGCCCGCAGCTGAACTTAGCTGGCTGCTCAGCAAAATAAGCACAATAGAAGGCGGAATAATCTGCCCCAGCGTTCCTGAAGATGCGATGGTTCCTGTGGCCAGTTCGGTGCTGTAGCCCCGCTTGAGCATAGTAGGCAGAGAAATCAAGCCCATGGTGACCACCGTAGCGCCTACGATACCCGTGGATGCCGCCAACAAGGCACCCACCACGATGACAGCAAGGGCGAGACCGCCCCGAAAACGGCCAAATAGCAAAGCCATGGTTTCTAAAAGCCGTTCGGCAAGTCCCGATTTTTCCAGCATGATGCCCATATAAATAAATAAAGGCACCGCCATAAGGATTTCCTGCTTCATAAAGCCGAAAAACCGCATGGGCAGAAAATTGAAAAAGAGGGTAGAATCGGCAAAGAAAAATCCAAAGAGAACCGCTGCTCCTCCCAAAGTAAAAGCTACGGGAAATCCCATGAGAATAAAGACAAAGAGTTCTGCGAAAAGCAAAACAGCCAGGCCTTCTCCATGAAGGTTGAAAGTGAAGATGACCAACCAGCTGATAATCAGCATACATACGGTCACGATTACCCCACGGAAGCGGGTTCGCTCAGCATGGGTGCTGTCTGGATTTTTGGGGCGTATGACGCTGGCAAGCGCTTCCAAAAACAGGCTGATAGCCTGTAAAAGCAGAAAGGCGAAGCCGAGCACAATCATCATTTTGATGATGAATCGGAGGGGCAGCCCGCCGGGCTGATCGGAGCTTTCCGCATTTTCTACCAGCCAATGAAGATAATTCCAGATACCGGATTCCTTCGGACCACCTCCTCTGGGCAAAGCCCGGAGAACATAATCCCAGGAACGGCTGATGGAAAGGAGGCAAAAAGGGATGAGAAAGAGGACAGAGCCTCCCAGATCAATCCATGATCTTCCTTTTTCGGAAAGCTTGCTGTAGATGACATCTACCCGCACATGGCGGCCATGTCTGAGCGCATAGCCTGCCCCCAGCAGGAAGAGGGTGGCAAAAAGGTGCCAGGCCAACTCGCCCAGCCATTGCTGGCTGGAAGCGAAAAAATAGCGCATGATGACATTTGCCACGACAACCAAAACCAGCAAACTTGCCAGCCAGGAAACCCAACGGCCTATCCATTCATTGAACAGGCCCGCAAATCCAGCGATGCGGCGGATAATCTCCATGGGGACGAATATCCGCAGTCAGTCTTTTACTTACAAATGTCAGTTGCGAATTTTATCCAGAAGCACGTTTAGGGTTTGGGCTTCAGCTTCTGAAAGCTGATCAAGCAGGTCCCTCATGCTTGTTGCTTCTTCATCAATGGAGCTCAGCAAAGCAAGGCCTGCTTCACTGATAGTAACATCAACCAGCCTCTTGTCATTGGGGCAAGTGGAGCGACACACCAAATCCTTTTTTACCAGACGATCTACGATACGGGAAGCATCGGACATTTTGTCGAGCATGCGCTCGCGGATAGAGGCTGTTGAGATAGGTTTGGGGTGGGAACCCCTTAAAATGCGAAGGACATTATATTGTTGAAGCGTGATATCATGAGCTTTCATCGAATCTTTGATCCTATCCACAAGCCAATTGTTGGTAAACATCAGGTTGACAGTTGCTTTGTGTCTTTCGCTTACAAATTGAGACTGTTTGATCTCGTCTTCTATCCGCATAGTAATAATGATTCAAAAAATAAAAAGGCTGTATTCCAGGAATTATGAAAATCAATCCGGAATACAGCCAAAATTACATTTTTTTTCGATTCAGGCCTATTTACTCTGAACGAGTTGCACATTACACGAAATGCCTACTTCCTCACTTACCAACATTCCTCCAGCTTCCAAAGCTGTATTCCATTTCAAGCCATAATCATAACGATTGATTTTTCCCGTCACCTTAAACCCTCTTTTGGTATTACCCCAGGGATCTTTCATCTCTCCGTTGTATTTGGCGTTCAAAGTCACTTCTTGGGTCACGCCATGCATACTCAGCTTTCCCACCAGCTTATAGTTGCTGTCATCTATTTTGGTAAAAGAGCTACTTTCAAAAGTGATTTTGGGATTTTTCTCTGCATCAAAAAAGTCCGCACCTTGCAGGTGGCCATCGCGCTTTTCGCTGTCGGTACTGATAGATTTCACATCTGCGCTAAATGATATTTTACTGCCTTCAAAGTTTCCCTCTTCAGCTGCCACCAAAAAACCTTCATATACTTTGAGCTTTCCTTCAACTTCGGAAATCGACATATGGGAAACTGTAAATGTCACATTGGAGTGCGAAGGATCAATAACCCATGTTTGTGCCTGAATTGCAGAAAGACTTAACAAAAGGCCAAAGAAAATGCTTACTACTGTTTTCATAATTGCTAGATTGTTAGAAATGTTAATATTGTTTTAGATTTTTTTTAGAAAAGAATAAGAGAACGATAAGATGAGAACAAGAACGGTGTTGCAACATTAATGTTTAGACTTTGATGTAAAATATTTATAACATCCTGATAGTCAATGTGAAAAAATTGAGCAAACAATTATTCTCCACCCACAAAAGACAATTGATCTGGATATCATTTGGGATATTGAGTCTGCTGTTTTCGAGGCTGGCAGGCTTATTTCCTGCAGTGGTGGAGCATGTGTATTCAAGGGGGATATTTGTGGGAATCCGCTTTTTGTGGGATTACAGCCTGGCGCTTTTACCTTTTCCTCTGCTTTATCCTGCTATTCTTCTCTTGCTTACTGTGCTTTTTTATCGGTTGAAAAAGAAGAAAAAGACAAAGCGAAGCTGGCAAAGCAAGCTGCTCAGACATAGCCTCAATGTACTTGCGCTGCTATCGGCCGCGGTCGGCCTGTTTTTCTGGCTCTGGGGATTCAACTATAGCCGGATTCCGATTGAAAAACAGCTGGGCCTGGAAAAGATAGAAGCTGAAGAAAAGGCTCTCAAGCAGGAAATTGAATGGGCCCTTGGGGAAATGGCCCTGATGCGCGCAGCTATCCCTTTTGCTGACAGCAGCGCCCTGACAGCCAGGCACCTCCCCCGGGGGCTTGAATCAGGGGTCAGGGAAAGCCTTGAAAGCCTGCTTTCAGACCTCCACTACCCTACCGCAGGCCGCGTACGTGGCCGAAAAATATTCCCTAAAGGCTGGCTGATTGGCCTGGGCGCAAGCGGCATTTACATCCCATTTGTGGGAGAAGGGCATTTTGATGCAGCTGTATATCCGGTACAGCACCCCTCCGTGCTGGCGCACGAGATGAGCCACGGCTACGGCTTCACAGACGAAGGCGTCTGCAATTTTCTGGCATTGCTCGCCTGCGAGCGATCAGCAGATCCCATGATCCGCTATTCAGGGCTCCTGATGTATTTTCGCTACCTCCTGCATGACCTCTTCCGCATGGATACGGCCTATTACCGTATCCTCATGGCCAATCTCCCTCCGGGCGTTGATGCTGATCTGGAGGCTATTCGCGAAAACCGAAAACAATACCAGAGCTGGTTTCCGGATTTCAGCCAAAAAGTGTATAATCGGTACCTGCAAAGCCAGGGGGTGAAGGAAGGAATTAAGAGCTATAACCGGGTTGTGGGCCTTTATGCTTCCTGGAAAAAGAAGAAAAATGAACAATAAGGACCAAGAAATGAAAAAGGGAAAAATCATCATTTACCTCTCCGGGCTGTGTATGCTGGCGCTGCTTTTTTCGTGCAACCATGCTGAAAATGAGACAGTTGTAGAGGATGAAACAAGCAAAATAGCAAGTCCAGCACCTCTGGACAGCCTTCCAAAATCCGATTATGTCCCCATCCATGATCGCGCTTTCAGTTCCATAGATGAAACCATCGCCACCTTATATGAGATCATTTCCGGCCCTGCCGGCCCAAGAGATTGGGACAAAATGAGGGAGTTGTGTCTCCCCGGCGCAGATTTTAGCTCTTTTGGAAAAAAAGAAGACGGCAGCAAAGTGTTTCGAAAAGGGACGATTGATAGCTATATCCAAAACTCCGGCCCCTTCTTCGAAGGTTCTGCTTTTTACGAAACCGAAATCGGCCGCAAAGTGGACCAGTTTGGGCATGTAGCCCATGTATTTAGCGCATATCAATTCAGCCTCGAAAAAGGCGGCGAGATCAAAGCCCGAGGCATCAACAGCATCCAGCTGGTCAAAGACCAGGGCCGTTGGTACATCGCAAATGTAATCTGGGATAGCGAAACGGAATTGGAGAAGATTCCGATAGAGTATCTGCGTTGATTACTTATCTGCATCTCCCATCACAGGATCTATAGATCCAATGGAGACAACCGAGTCCGCCAACATGCCTCCCTCGATCATCAGAGGAAGTAGCTGAAGATTGGTGAAAGAAGGGGAATTGATTTTTACGCGCCAGGGAGAACCTGTTCCATCTGATTTGATGTGGAAGCCGAGCTCGCCTTTGGGGGCTTCTATGGCGTGGTATACTTCGACGCCGGGAGGCGGCATGACACCTACGTCAGTCATCATGAAGTCATGAATCATGCCTTCCATGGAGTAATAGACTTCCGATTTGGAAGGATAGCTATGCTTGGCATTGTCTACCCGGATGTCACCTCCGGGGATGCTGTCGAGCAATTGCTCGATGAGGCGTGTGCTTTGCTCCATTTCGTCCATGCGGACGTAGTAGCGGGCGAGGCAGTCGCCTTCATCGCGCACAGCGATGTCAAAATTGAGACGGTCGTAGACGAGGTATGGCTCAAAGGTACGGATGTCATACTCCACACCGGAGCCTCTTAAAGAAGGCCCTGTAAAGCCCAGGTCAATGGCTTCGGCTTTGGTAACTGTGGCCACATCCCGCACACGGTTCATCCAGATACCGTTATTTCCCAGCATTTTACGCCAGCCATTGAGTTCCTTGCGGAAATTGACATTCCACTTTCTGATCTCATCAAAAACGTTTTGATCCACATCAAACTGCAAACCGCCTATGCGGCAATGGCTTACGGTGAAGCGCACACCGGCAAACTTGTCGAAGATGTCGTATAGAAATTCTCTTTCTCGCCAGGTCCACATAAACATGGAGATTGCCCCGGCATCCATCACCATGGTTCCTAACCAGACGAGGTGGGAGGAAATACGGGCCATCTCACTTGCCAGTGTCCGGATATATTGTGCGCGCTCAGGCGCCTCTATCCCTACCAGCTTTTCAACTGCAAGACAATAGGCAACATTATTGGAATAGGGAGAAAGGTAATCCATGCGGTCCGTATAGGGCATGAATTCCTGGTAGGTCTTGTTTTCTGCAATTTTTTCAATGCCTCTATGGAGGTAGCCAATATCAGGCACACATTTCACGACAGTCTCACCGTCTACTTCCAGCGCCAGGCGCAGCACACCATGGGTAGCCGGATGGGAAGGGCCCATATTGATAACCATGCGCGTGCCCAGCGGATCTTCCTCGACCTCTACGGAGGTGTGCTTGTCTTCAAGCCGCTTATAAATTGCCTGCTGGTGCTTAGGGAAAAAAGTGGGGTGACTTTTATCCGTTATGTGATGGTCTGAAGGTGCGATGATGTCTTTGCTCATATCGAAAAAAATGAAATAGCTAAGCCTCCTATCGGCTTTGTCACACAAATTAACCACAAAGCTTTTTGCTTTGCAAGATATGGAATGGACAATCCCACAATTCACAAAAATGGAATCAATTCATCGGGAAAACGAAACTGAAAATCTGCATTTTTTAAAGGCTCCTCTCCTATCCCAACTGTCCTGCATCCAGCCTGCCTGCCTGCCACCAAATCCCGGGACTTATCCCCCAGCATAAATGAAAGGGAGGTATCGACCCCCAATCTGGCAGCGGCCCGCTCAATCATCAATGATTGGGGTTTGCGGCAAAAACATTTGCCTGAAAAATCAGGATGATGGGGACAGTAATAAATTAAATCCAGGCTAACACCCTCTTTTTCAAAAAGCATGCACATATACTGATGCAAAACTTCCACCTCATCATGCCCATAAAGCCCTCGGGCTATTCCACTCTGATTGGTAATAATTACCAATTTATACCCCGCATTTTGTGCTTTTTTTGTAAGTTTCACAATTCCTTTTACCAGGACAAAGTCTTCTTTCTTCCAGGTAAAAGTGCCTCTTTCAATATTGACAACCCCATCCCTATCCAAAAAAAGGGCTTTTTCAAAAAGCTTATTCGATTTAGATTTGCCAAAAAAATTATTCGCCATGCTTGATGTAACAATTACCAACAAAGAAAATGAAAAAGAACTCTTTGAAGAAATTTCTTCAAATGAGCATGAATTGGTCCTTTTTTGCAATGACAATGCAACGGGTCTAAAAGCAATCATTGCTGTCCATAATACGACCCTGGGCCCCAGCCTGGGAGGGATCAGGATGTGGCCGTATAAAACGGACCGGGAAGCCCTTACCGACGTGCTACGCCTCTCCCGGGGGATGACCTATAAGTCAGCAGTAGCGGGCCTGAATCTCGGCGGCGGCAAAGCCGTAGTCATCGGCAATGCCCGTGGCGGCAAAAGCGAAGCCATGCTGAGGCGTTTGGGAAAATTTATCAACAACCTCAACGGCAAGTATATCGCCGCTGAAGATGTGGGCATGTCTGAGCATGATATGGAATATATTCGCATGGAAACGCCTTTTGTGACCGGGCTGCCAGATTACCAGGGAGGCACGGGAGATCCCTCTCCGGTAACCGCCTTCGGCGTCTATATGGGCATCAAGGCTGCCATGAAAAAACAAAGCGGCAGCGACTCCCTCAGTGGAAAAAGTGTCCTTGTACAAGGCGTAGGCACTGTGGGCAGTTCGCTGGTGGATTACCTGACAAAGGAAGGTGCAAAGGTGTATATTTATGATATACATGAGCCCTCCATCCAGCAGGTGGTCAAGGCCACAGGAGCCGAGGTAGTCAGTGAAGACGAAGTCTACAGTCTCCCTGTGGATGTATATGCGCCCTGTGCGCTGGGCGGTACATTGAATCCGAAGACAATTCCCTTATTGAATTGCAGCATTGTGGCCGGAGCGGCCAATAACCAATTGCTGGACGATGAGCGCGACGGTCAGGCGCTGGTGGATAGGGGCATCCTCTATGCCCCAGATTTCGTGATCAATGCCGGAGGTATCATCAATATCACCCAGGAACTGGATAAAGGGAGGCCTTATAGCAGAGAAAGAGCTTTGATGCAGACAGAAAAAATATACGATACCACCTTGGCCATTTTTGCAAAAGCGGAGCAGGAAAAGCTCCTTGCACAAAATGCAGCGATGAAAATTGCCAAAGAAAGGATTGATGCAATCGGAAAAAATATGCGCTATCGCTAGGCTATTGCAATTTGCATCAAAAGCTTGGGTTATCTACATTGCAGGCTATATTTCGATATATTGCGATTTACCACGAGAACCCTTAAAGATCTATGATAACCAGAAGGCAAATCAGGGCAAAAGTCATGCAGGCTATTTACGCCTTCCATGCCACCATGGACAACCCTAAAACGGTTCATGAACTCCTGCTCAAGGAAGCAGAGGATGAGCTCAGCGAGTTGGAGAAGAAAAAGAAGCTGTCCGGCGACACCCATTTACTTAACTCCCTTTACTACGGTTCGATAGAAAACCGTGAGCGCTATGATGAATACATCAAAAGCAAAGCAGAAAACTGGGAGTTGGATAGGATAGCACGCATTGACAGGATTCTCATGCACATGGGCATTTGTGAGATGCTTAATTTCGAAGAAATTCCCATCAAAGTAACTATCAACGAATACCTGGAACTTGCCAAGACTTTCAGTACCCCTAAAAGCAGCAAGTTCATCAACGGAATTCTCGATAGCCTTTACAATGATTTCAAGCAGTCTGGCTTGATCACCAAACGCGGCAGAGGCCTGATTGACCGTACCTTGCCCAAGGAAGAGCTTGCTCAACCCCCTGTCCAACCTCCTACAGAAAATCAATAATCTATTGATAATCAAATATTTAACCGAAAGGCTCGGATTTTTTAAAAAAAATCGAACCTTTCGGTTTTTCTTTAGTATAAAACCCTATAACTAAAAGTTTAGGAGTTTAACTAAATTTTTATTTATCTTTGTTCCATAAACAAAAAACTAATCTTAAACCTTTATTTAAAATCATTCAAATTCATCATGAAAAAGATTCTGATTGTATTATTCAGTGTGCTCTTAGCCGTTTCTTTGGTTTCCTGTTCTGAAAGCAATGCTCCTGAAGGAGATAACACAACTCCTGGTCAGGAAAATGTAGACGATGCAGCTGCTGCCGGCGACGCTACCCAGGCTACAGGTGCTCCTGCCGCTCCCAAAAAACCTGGCTATCAGCAGCAGGCAGAAGCCATGGCAAAAACCAACGTAAACTTTTCTTCCGAAGAATATGACTTCGGTCAGGTAAAAGATGGTGAGATCGTTCGCCATACTTTCAAATTCACCAACACAGGTAGCAACCCTCTGGTTGTTCAGCGTGCAAAAGCTTCTTGTGGCTGTACAGTTCCTACATGGACAAAAGAGCCCGTTCAACCAGGAGAAACAGGTGAGATCGCTGTAGAATTCAATTCTAAAAACAAAGCAGGAATGCAAACCAAAACGATCACCGTTACAGGTAACTTTGATGGAAACATCAACAAGGTGCTCCGTATCAAAGGTGAAGTTTTGCCAGCTTCTGACAAGTAATATTTTTTGAATAAAGGAAAAAGGTTTACTAAACTTTAGAAGTTTAGTAAACCTTTTTCCTTTATTGCTTAGCTTTGCGCTCAAAAAATAATTCATGCAATACATTTTTACATTATTACAAGAAGGAGGAATAGGTGGTGCCGGCGGACTGTTTCCTTTGTTTATGATCGGCATACTGGTAATTTTTTACCTGTTTTTCATCCGTCCTCAAACCAAAAAGCAAAAGGAAGAAAAGAAATTCCGGGAAGCTTTGACAAAAGGTGACAAGGTCATGACCATCGGTGGTATCCATGGAAAAATCGTCAAAGTAGATGAAACTTCCGCCATCGTCCAGGTAGATGACAATGCCAAATTAAGGATAGACAAGACAGCTATCAGGCCTATGCCTGAGCCTGCTCCGATTAAGAAATAATCATTTTGGTCAAAAAGGGTGCTAGCAAGCTGATTCGATACATACTTCCCGAAAACGGCATCAGCCGCCAAAGGGGTTTAACCATGCTTTTTTCCTTTCTGCTTGCCAGCACGCTTTGGTTCCTGGTTATCATCAACCAAAAAGACCACCGAAGCAGTTTTGTTCTGCCGATTTTCATTCATAACCTGCCCTCCAATGTTGATTATATCAAGCCTGTCCCAAGGGAGGTTGAAGTAGGGGTGGAAGGCTTTGGAGTAGATTTATTGGTCAAACATTTTCGCTTTCAGCCTGATACTGTCCATCTCTATTACTCCTCAGACAAGGAATACATCCTCACAAGGGATTACTTTTCCCAAATAGCCCAAAAGACTCCCACCACCACGCATATCAAAGTCCTGGATGTTTCGCCCGATACCCTACCCATCCTGTATGAGCATCGCAGTTTGAAACGAGTGAAACTCTTTTCCAATGCTCAATTCAAGCTCGCGGCTAATTTTCAAAAGGAAAACCAACGCATCATACGGCCAGATTCGGTGAGTATCTCAGGGCCTTTGAGTATGCTGGACACCATCAGCCGATGGTATACCGCAAAGCGGTCTTTTTTGATCTCTAAAGAGCGCGAAAGGTTTATCCTTCCCATCGACACACTCGAAGGCATCAAGGTTGATCCCACGACCGCTATTATTGAGGTTGAAGCCCGTTTGTATACCCAAAAACAGGTGGCTGTTTCCATCCGGATAACAGACCTTCCTGAAAAAACTTCCATCCACCTCAGCCAGGAAAGTATACAGCTAAGCTGCCTGGTTCCAATGAAGGAATTCTCAAAACTTCATTCAACTTATTTATTTGAAATTCCTTTTAACCAACTGGATGAAGGTGTCCCCTACTTCATACCTGAAGTAGAAAAGATATTACCCCAATTTGTGAAAATCGTGACGAGAAATCCGTTGCAGCTGGATTTTGTGATTTTGAAGAAGATCAATTAAGGGCTTTAAACCCAAAAAGGCCTTTGGTTTTGATCATATCTACAACTTGTCCCGGAAGTTGGTTTTCCCAGCCATCCCTGCTATCCTTCATCTGGTCCAATATATCATTTGAAATGATATGAAGCAGGTCTAAGTCTGCTCCCTGAATATCTTCAATCTTATTGTTGTCAAACAAATACCGAAAGAGGCTAAACTGCTCGGGTGGCAGTTCAAAATTGTCGCAGGTGTACAATTCCTCTGAATAATCCTTCCGGGAAGGATAAATATAGACCTTGACATCGGTGCCAAAAAGCGCCCCAAAAGCTTCCAGAATACCGCCTTTCAGGTGAGTATAGTATTTTTCATCAAAAATATCCTCCAGGCTAAAAGTACCCATGACGACGCCGATCTTCCGGTTTCGGTTGTGGTGATAGAGGTAATTTACCATGCGGTAATACTCCTTGTAGTTGGAGATCAATACGGTTTGCCCCAACTGGCAAAGCACATCTACGCGATCCAGAAAATCGCGGTCATCAATGAGCCCCTGCTCAGGATCTGTCAGCGCATTGAGCGTCAGCTCAAAGAGGGATAATACCTTCTCCGGATCTACATCCGGCTCTTCTTTGAATTGGTCCAATGCAACTTTGTACATATCCATGTGCACCCGTGTCACCGGGCGAAAGCGCCCGCGAATCAGCAAAACATGCTTTTTGTAAAGCACATCCGCAGGTTGAAGCACCTTGCTATCCGGGCCAAACATAGCTGCGTCGGTAAATCCGTTTTTGACCAACTTCAGCGCAAGCAAGCGGTTGTCTACTTCCGAAAAATCGGGCCCTTCCAACCGCAGCATATCAATCTCTATCCTTCCCGGACTGAGGTTTTGCATCAGTATCTGCAAAAATTTGTCAATATCGCCAGAAGCGAAATAGCAGGCATACAGCAGGTTTACCCCCACTATACCCAGAGCTTGCTGCTGCCAGAGGGCATCATTGTCATGCAAATTGATGTGTAAGACACAATCATTGGCGGGGCCTTTGGGCCTAAGTTGAAAACGAACGCCAATCCATCCCTGTCCCTGATTTGTCCTGCGGTAATTGAGGGTTTCGACGGTATTGGCAAGGGCAAAAAATCGACTTTCTTTCGCCCGTTTGGAAAGTCTCCGCTGAAGCAGCCCAAATTCTTTGGTAATCATCAGCAAGAGCCGGTCTTCGCTCACATAGCGACCGCTTTTCCCATAAATGGCATCGCTGAATGTCATGTCATAAGCTGACATGGTTTTGGCAACTGTACCTGAAGCACCTCCTGCTTTGAAAAAATTGGCTGCAATCTCCTGTCCCGCACCGATCTCTGCGAAGGAACCATAAATACTGCTGTCAAGATTTATCTGAAGGGCTTTTTCTTTCGTCGTTAATTCACGGAATATTTCCATAGCTGCTGTGCGTTCATTTGGTACAAAGGTAATTTGGAATTTTGGAAATGAGAAAAGCAGCTATTGCCATTTCTCCGCAGCGCAGTTGAAATCCAAAATCTGTAAGATGTAGTTTTTTGTATATTTGCCCTCTCTCCCCTACACGATCCGTTTAACCTAAATTTACAATACCTATGAACGCGATCGCAATCTCTCTCAGGCTGATACTGGGTCCAGCGATTTTGTTTCCGGTGCTCTCACACGCTCAGGAAATGGCTCCTCCCAGGGAGCAATTGATTCACATCAGGGCTTGCAGCCAGACCATCCAGATTGATGGAAAACTAGACGAAGCCGACTGGCAGGAAGCCGATATAGCCGATGGCTTTTGGAACCAATGGCCCGATGACAGCAGGCCATCTGAAGCCATGACAGAAGTTCGTGTCCTGTATGATGAGCAATTTATCTACATTTCGGCTACCTGCTATAATGAAAGAGAGTACGTTATCCAAACGATGAAACGGGACCAGGGATACTGGGAAAGCGATGGCTTTGCGGTTGTTTTTGACCCGGTCAACAAAAAAACCAATGGTTTTTTCTTTGGCGTAAATGCACTCAATGGACAAACTGAAGGGTTGGTTCCTACGGATATAGACGCATTCAATTTTGATTGGGACAACAAATGGTTTTCCGCTGTCACTAATCATGAGGACCGTTATGTGGTGGAAATGGCCATTCCCTTCAAAACCCTGCGTTATGACGCAGGCAACACCCGCTGGGGCGTCAATTTCATTCGAAATGACATGAAACGGAATATGTATTCCACCTGGAATTATGTTCCCGTCAACTTCCCGGGAGTTGATTTTGGGTACATGGGCACCATGCATTGGGACAAGGCTCCCAAACAAGCCAGGGGCAATGTTTCCATTATTCCCTATACCATTGGGGGATTTTATAAAGATCATGAAGCTGGCACAAAAGCCGAACTTACCCCAAATGCAGGACTTGATGCGAAAGTAGCGGTCAGCAGTTCTCTCAACCTGGACCTGACCGTAAATCCTGATTTTTCGCAAATTGAAGTAGATGTTCAACAAACCAACCTGGAGCGATTTGACCTCTTTTTCCCGGAGCGAAGGACCTTTTTCCTGGAAAATAGTGACCTCTTTGGCTCTTTTGGGATACCGCCAACCCGGCCTTTTTTCTCCCGCAGGATCGGGCTGGATAATGAGGTAAGGCCTATTCCGATTTTATTGGGAGCGCGTCTGAGTGGAAATGTTACCGAAAAATGGCGGATGGGACTGATGAGTATGCAGACCGGGGCGAAAAATGATTTTTTGGGGCAAAATTATTCTGTCGGTGCTTTTCAAAGACGCGTTTTGAAGCGGTCTTCCATCAATGGCATTGTTTTAAACAGGCAGGCTTTTGACGATGGAAAGTTTGTGGCAGATGATTTCAATAGAAATGCGGGACTCGAATTCAACTATTCCAGTGCAGATGGAAAGTGGCTCAGTTGGGGTCAATACCATCAGACCTTTGGGCCGGAGAAATTGGAAGATTCAAGGTATTACAATATAGGGGTAGGCGCCCAGAGACGCAATGTCACCTTCTGGTCTTCCTACAGCCATACAGGCACAAATTTCAATCCCGAAATCGGCTTCAATGCGCGCGGCATCAATTATGATGCTGCAAGGGATACCAATATCCGCCTGGGATACAATATCCTTTTCAACAGCCTGGAAATCGCATTTATCCCTGAAAATCAGGACTTTATCAATCGTCATGGCCCCAAGACCGAGCTCATTCCCATTTGGAATCCCGATGGCAGTTTGAATGAATTCAGCGCAGTCAGTTCTTATGTCGTCAACTTCCAGAACCAAAGCACAGCTACGGTAGGCTGGGACTATTTTCATGTCAATCTCCCTTTTCCAACCGACCTGATCGGTGGAGATGAGCCTTTGCCGGTGGCTACATATAAATTTAACGGCGCCCGCGCCGAGTATACCTCCAACAAGCGCAAGGCGCTTTCTTTCACGGCCAGAGGCCGTTATGGTAGCTTTTACAACGGAACGATCCGTTCCTTTGCCGTCGAACTGCTCTACAGGGCACAGCCCTGGGGCAACTTCAGCCTGCGGCTGAGCAGGGATGACATACAGTTGCCGGAGGCTTATGGGGCAGCAACTTTGTTGCTGCTGAGTCCGCGCATCGAAATTAATTTTCGAAGAAACCTCTTCTGGACGACCTTTCTCCAATACAACACCCAGGGTGAAAATTTCAACATCAATTCCCGCCTCCAATGGCGGTTTAAACCGATGTCGGATTTGTTTGTCGTGTACACGGATAACTATGGGACCGAAAATTTTAATTTAAAGAATCGTGGCGTCGTTATTAAATTGAATTATTGGCTCACTTTATAAATCGAAACAAAGCATGCGTTTTTTCATTTTTCTACTCATCAGTCTTTTCAGTCTTTCTCTTTCTTTGGGACAAAGTAAAGATTATCAGCAAGTTAGCTTTCCATCCGGGGATGGCCTCATGCTCACGGCAGATCTCTATATGCCGCATCCCAAGACGGCTCCTTTTATCCTGCTGTTTCATCAGGCACGATGGAGTCGCGGCGAATACCGCGAGATCGCACCCAAATTGAATGCCCTGGGCTACAACTGCCTTGCCCTCGACCAGCGTTCCGGGGATGCGATCAACGATGTAAAAAATGCATCCTACGCCCTTGCAGTGGAGCAAGGCAAAGGCACCCGCTACAAAGATGCGAAGCCTGATCTCGAAGCGGCCATCGCCCGCGCCAAAAAGTATTATGCGACAGGCAAACTGATTATTTGGGGGAGTTCCTACTCCTCCACCTTGGTGTTACAACTGATGGGCGAGCAGCCCGAGATCGCCGATGCGGCATTGGCCTTCGCTCCCGGAGATTATTTTCCCATACAGGCTGAAAATATCAGCCGCCCCGTTTTCATTACCTCTGCCAAAAACGAAAAAGACAATTGGTGGAGCATCTATGAAAAAATCCCTGCCGAAGGCAAAGCCTACTTTCTGCCGGAGACGGCAGGTAATCATGGCTCGCGGGCGCTTTGGAGTCAGTTTCCAGACTCCGGGGCCTATTGGGAAGCAGTGAAGAATTTTCTGGGAAAATTAGAGGATTAAACTCCGCGCTTCGCGCCATAGATATGCACATGCAATCTATCGGTATAATTGAATCCGTATTGCTTGCAAAGCTCTACCAGCCACTGCTGTTTGGTGGTGAGATCTGCCGGGCTGGTGCCTTCAGGCATGAGGTAGATGCGGTTGGGAGCGAGTTGGTAAGTATGAATAAGGGCTTGAACTTCCGTGAAATCCTCTTCCTTATTTAGCACAAACTTAAATATTGATTTAGGGCTTTCTGCAAAATAAGCCAGGGCTTCCGGCTTCAGACGCAGGCTTTCCTTGTTGTGGGAATTGGCGAGTTTGGGCGATACATTGTACTGGTCAATGTACATATTGAAAAGGGGAATGGGCTTGATGGTCCCATTGGTTTCTACTTCGAAGAAGTAATCGTTATCGCTTTCCCAAAGGATTTTCATCAAAGCCATCCATTCAAGCTGCTGCATCAGGGGCTCTCCACCTGTCAAAACCAGGTTTTTGCAGGGGTATTTCAGCACTTCGGCTGCAATCTCTTCTTCCGTCATCTCAACGATTTGCTCCTCCATGCGAAACTTTTGGTATGCCGGATCGGCATCTTTTACATGGGCAAAGCGTGTCCCTTCCCAATTCCAGGTGTAGTCTGTGTCGCACCAGATACAATGCAGGTTGCAGAGGGACGAACGCACAAAGATGCTGGGCCTTCCCATATTTTTGCCCTCACCCTGTATGGTGTAGAAAATTTCGGGACCGTCGTTGAGTTTTGCGATTTTCATGGAACAAATATAAGAGAAGAGGGGACGCAGATAACACTGATTTTTATGATTTTCACTGTTCCCATAGAAATTCCCCTCCCACCTCTCGCCTCTCGCTTCCCGCTTCCCGCCTCTCTTTCCTTTCCCCACTTCTTTTCCCAATTTTGCATGATGACTAAAAAAGAGAAAGCACAATTTGTAATGGATAAGCTGGAGGCTCTTTATCCGGAGACTCCCATTCCCCTGGATCACAAAGATCCCTATACCTTGTTGGTAGCCGTTTTGCTATCGGCCCAATGCACCGATGTGCGGGTCAATCAGATAACCCCTTTTTTGTTTGAAAAAGCTGACAATCCGCAGGATATGGTGGGCCTGGAGGTGGATGAAATCCGCGAGATCATCAAGCCCTGCGGCTTGTCGCCGCGCAAATCCCAGGCGATCCATCGCCTTTCCGAGATCATCCTGGAGGAGCACGGCGGGCAGGTGCCCGAGTCTTTTGAAGCGCTGGAAGCGCTTCCGGGGGTGGGCCACAAGACCGCTTCGGTCGTCATGAGCCAGGCCTTTGGCCATCCGGCCTTCCCGGTGGATACCCACATCCACCGCCTGATGCATCGCTGGACGCTCTCCAATGGCAAAAATGTCGTTCAGACAGAAAAGGACGCAAAACGCCTTTTTCCCAAAGAAAAATGGAACAGCCTGCACCTGCAGATTATCTTTATGGGAAGAGAGTATTGCCCCGCCCGCGGGCATGATCCAAACAAATGCCCGATTTGTAGCGTGATTGGGCGAAAGGATTTGTTTAGCTAAATCGCTTTTCCAATTCCTTTCCTACATCAGGAAAAGCCTTTTCCACGACCAACTTTTCGCAGCCATTAAAATGCGCCAACTCGCGCAGTTTTGCAGCCAGGGCAGCGAGAAGGGCATCGTCGATGACGGCCTTGTCCTCAAAAACCAGGTTTTTGATAAAAAGCGTTTTTAGCTTTTTGTCGGCCTTGGGGTCAAGGCGGCCCAGCAGTTCATCTCCCCATAGGATGGGGAGGACGAAGTAGCCAAACTTGCGCTTAGGCGCAGGCACATAACATTCGATTTGGTAATCGAAATCGAAAAGCTGCTTCAGACGCTTGCGCTGAATGGCGCTGTTGTCAAAGGGAGAAAGCAAATGCAGTTGCTTTTTTCCCAGGCGAAGCGGCAACATTTCCAGAAATGAGGGGCGGGTATAATATTGCTGTTCATTCAGACTGACAGGCAGGATTTCGCCTGCTTCTGTGAGTTGAAACAAGACCTCATCGAGGGCCCTTTTTCGTTTTGATTTTCGCAGATAGCCCATCTCTTCTTTGGTGGCAATGCCATGGGCATCTATAGCCCGCAGGGCGAGGTAAGTGGCCAATTCTTCCGGGCCTGGCAGGCTTGTATCTATCCCCTCAGGCAAAACCCTTTCTGTCAGGTCAAAAACTTTTTGAAATCCCTTCCGCTCTTTGATCATCAGTTTTCCTTCCATGAAAAGCTGCTCCAGGGCTATTTTGGCGGGTTTCCAGCTCCACATTTCGGTCTTCTGGTAATTTTCCGGCGCTTTAAAATCCCGTGCCTGCAAAGGGCCTTCAGCCTCGATGCGGTCCAAAACCCACTTCATCATTTTGGGGTCCCGATCAAACCAATGGTTTTCACCGGTAGCGAGGGAATGTTTGCGGGGGAGAGAAAAGCGAAAGTCTTCCATCGGCAGATAAGCCGCTGCGTGGCTCCAGTATTCGAAAACTTCGTTTTCCGATGTCATCAACTCATGCAAAAATTCTTTTTGGTAGCCCGGAACCCGCGTCCAGAGGACGTGGTGGTGGGTGCGGTTGATGACAGAGATTGTGTCAATCTGTACATAGCTCAGCTGCCGGATGGCAGCCAGAGTCCCCGCTTTACCTTTGCCAAAACTATCTTTTCGCAACAGCCCCTGACGGTCCAGGGCTAAGCGGCGGGCTTGTTTTTCGGAAATGCTTTCAGCTGCCATGGTTGAAGATTTTTGCTATTCCTTGCGTCATTAGAACAAATTTACCAAGTTGGCCTATAAACGAAAAACGATGAAGGAACTCCACATTCTCGCTCTTCAGCTCGATCTTAAATGGGAAGATGCGGAAGGCAACCGAAAACATATAGAAGAGATTATCCACAAGCATGGAAAACCCAGCGATGTCATTGTGCTTCCGGAGATGTATACCTCTGGCTTTAGCATGGATGCGCGAAAAAATGCAGAAGAAATGATGGGGCCCAGCATGTACTGGATGCGCAAACTGGCTCAGCAACAGGAGGCTTTGGTGATGGGAAGCCTGATTATTCTGGAAGGGGGGAAATATTATAACCGCTTCATCGCGATGGATTCATTTGGTGTAGTCTCCCAATACGACAAGCGCCATACTTTCAGGATGGCAGGCGAGCATGAGGTCTACGAAAGTGGAAAGGAGCGGATCGTCTTTGAGTGGAAAGGTTGGCGGATCTGTCCACAGATATGCTATGACCTGCGATTTCCTGTTTTTGCCCGAACAAAAAGTGATGAAAACGGGCCGGATTATGATCTGCTGGTTTATGTAGCGAATTGGCCCAGGCCGCGCATCTCGCATTGGGATACGCTCCTACAGGCACGCGCCATCGAGAACCAGGCTTTTGTGGTCGGGGTTAACCGGGTAGGCGTGGATGGCGGGGGATTCGAATATAGTGGCGGCACAGCCATCATTGATCACATGGGCAAGCCGCTCGCGCGGCATTACGATCAGGAATATGTTGTCGAAGCTACGCTCGATCCAGAAGAGATGAAACGCTATCGGGAGAAGTTTCCCGTCTGGAAAGACGGGGATCAGTTTGCAGTAGGCAGTTTGCAGTAGGCAGTTTGCAGTAGGCAGTTTGCAGTAGGCAGTTTGCAGTAGGCAGTTTGCAGTAGGCAGTTTGCAGTAACCCTTCTCAGCTCTTCCCGGCAACGAGCATTTGCCAGAATTTCCAGACCTGAAGTCCTACTTCAGACATTTCCATATAGCGGTTGAGTGGCAAGATGAAGGTGATTTTGATAAAATCGCTTTGGCGGACAGCATCCTGGATGCTGGGCTCTTGCAAGGCTCTGGCCTGGATAAATTCTTCAGGCTTGAATTCCCACTCCCAGGGGGAGACTTGCTTGCTGAGACAAAAGGTATCCGGCATGCCCCCTGCCACAGAAAAGAGCCTTTCCTGCAACAATTCCTTGTATTTACCAGCCACAATCAGGTGAAAACTGATGTGATGTCCCCACAGCACCACGGTGCGGTAAGTGAAAATATTATTCCCTTTAAATACGCGAGGCATATCCAAAACCCGATAGGGATAGGTCTGGTAATTTTCCCCTTTGGTAATTTTTCCTGTCTTTACATCAAACTCCGGCGGAAAGGTTTTGGCAACGGGATGTATTTCAGCTATGATCTTTTGCCTCAATTCATTGAGCAGAGCCTCCATCTTTGTCAGAACTATAAATTTCAGGGGCATATAGGATTTGTCCATAAAGACAGAAAGTTCTGTTGGGCTGAGCTGAGCTTCTTTCATGGTGATCGGTTGGGTTAAATGAAAAAGGAAAGGCTAAGTAAAGATTTAACGCGAAAAGATTCAAAAGATACAGGTGTCTATTTTTTGCCTTATTTTTCAGGGAATTTTGCCTTACTTTTGAATAGAATTTGTTTTTCACATTGATCGAAAGTAAATGAACTCCCTAAATAAGTTATTTCTTGTTGTTTTGATTGCCATGCCCCTGCAGATGTCTGCACAGATCGGCGGACAGTCTTTGTTTGAGTTTTTGCGTCTGAGTCCCTCTGCCCGCCTGAGCAGCATGGGGGGCGTCAATGTCTCCACCTGGGACGATGACCTGCATTTTGGGTATATGAATCCTGCGCTGGTCAATGACTCCATGCACCAGCATGCAGCGCTTTCCTATGCCGGATACCTGGAAGACATTGGTTATGGCTATACGGGCTATAGCCATACCTTTGAAGGGATTGCCAGCTTTCATACCGCTTTACATTATGTTAATTATGGGAGTTTTCAGGGTGCTGATGACCGTGGCAACCTGACCACGACCTTCGGTGCGAGCAATATCGCCTGGGTGATAGGCGCTTCGCGCGGATCGGATCACTTCCGTGTAGGAGCTAACCTGAAGCTCCTCTACTCCACCCTCGCCTCGGGCTATAGCTCCGAGTTTCTGGGACTGGCCGCCGACATCGGCGGTGCCTACCGCAGTAAGAGCCGCCTCTTCTCGGCGGGTATTGTGGTCAAAAATATGGGCTTGTCGCTGACACAGCCTCCGGCTGGTTGGGGCAGAGAAAGCCTGCCTTTCGAGCTTCAGATGGGCATTTCCAACAAACTTCGCCACATGCCTTTGCGCTTTTCCATCACCACCACCAACCTCGAACATCCCAACCTGATCTACCGCGATCCCAATGCGCCCATCGAGTTTGACCTGAGTGGCAATCCCATCATACAGAAAGACCCCTTTTTGGATAAGGTAGTCCGTCATGCGGTTTTTGGGGGAGAATTTCTCCTCGGCAAGTCCCTCCGCCTGCGCGGAGGCTACAACCACCTGCGCCGCCAGGAGCTTCGCTCCCGCAACCGTGCCGGACTCTCCGGCTTTTCGCTGGGCTTCGGCCTTCGCATCCGCGACAAATACGCTTTTGACTATGGCTACTCCAGCTATGGAGCAGCCAGTGATTTCAATACACACCAATTTAGTTTGCGGGTAGATTTATCAAAAAAATCCGCATCAAATTAAATCTCAACAAATTTCTCTCTTTTTCATTCAGGCATATCTTTTGTATATCACAGGCTTAGTGACTATTCCTTAAAAAAGCCGAATGCAAAACGTAAAGAACCTGATCCTTTTTAGCCTGTGCATCCTTGTTCATTTTTGGATCAATCAAGCCTGGGGGCAATGTACACCTCCTCCTGCATTAGCAGCATTTCAATGCAGTGGATGTGCTGAGATACAAATATTTTATTGCGAAGAGGAAGCACAACCCGCCACCTTATCCAGTTTTATTCAACAAAACAGCAACTATCAGGCTGGCGCCAGCCTCAATTGGTATGCAGATAACAATGGGCTAATCAGTGGGCAACTTACAGCAGAGCCTTCTCCGGATGTAAGCACTTCCCAAACCCAATACTATTGGGTAAGTCAGGTACAAAATGGATGTGAAGGAACCGCAACCCGGCTGAGGCTCCGGGTACGGCCCAGGCCGTGGTTGGAGGTCGATTCAAGTATTCAGTTTTGTTATCCCTATCAGATGGATATGACTGGTCAGGTTGTGGACCGGAGAAATGTAAGCAGTATTTTTCAGTATTATGATACCAATCCAGCCAGCGGAGCGAGTCCTACTCATAGCCTGACAGCTACCGCAGGACAATTAAATCCTCCCAATCAAAGTATATTTATTGCCCCACCTATAAGAACAACCTATTGGGTGATAGGTGTAAACGAAGCGACCATAGGCCCTGGCTGTAGGGATACGGCTAGCTTTACCCTTGTCCCCAACACAAGGCCCCAAGTCACCCCCAACCCAGATATTTACATCTGTGAAGGGCAGATCGTAAGCCCCCCTCCTGTACAGAGTACACCTTCTGCCTCTCTGATCCTTTGGACCATTAACAATAAAGGAATGGGACTGGCCTCCAGTGGTTTTGGAAATCCCCCTGCCTTTTTAGCTCCCACAGGCATCACAAAGCCTGATACAGCCCAGTTGACCTACTTTGTATTGTCGGGTGTCTGCGCTTCTATAGATACGGTCAACATATATCTGCAACCCAAACCGCGGATCACCATCGCATTGGCAGATACGGTTTGTAGCAGGCAAAGCGGACAAATTTCGCTTTCCATCAGCAACCAGGTCCCGGGTTTGGTAAGCTATCAATGGTTGGCGCCCAGTCTGCAGGCTGGCTTGCAGGGGCCTTCCGTTGCAGGAAATGGCCCTAGGATAAGTGGCACTTTTGTAAATGAAGAAAACGGCATGTTAGCCGCCACCTATCAGGTAAGAGCAACAAGCGAGATAGGTTGTGTGGGTCCTGTGGAGGTGGCAAAAATTCTGACCAAAGCGGAACCGGTCATTTCAACAACTCTGGACACAGATATTTGCAGTTCAGAAGAAGCTCAACTGGCATTCAGCACCCAGAACCAGCTTGCTGGTGTGACATTCAGCTGGACCTCCAACAAGTTGACATCGGGCCTTGTAGGGCTCCAGGGAGCCCCTACAAGTAGCAGCGGACCGCTGTTAAATGATGCTTTCCTCAACACCTCCGGCAAGTCTCTGGCTGTCAATTATCAGCTTCAGGCTGAGGCAGATGGCTGTCAGGCCATTCCCCAAAGCTTTGCTTTGGATGTATATCCGATTCTACCGACAGGCAGCTTAGTGCTGATTGCCTGTGAAGATGCAACCGGAAGCGGTCAGGCCAGTTTCAATCTAATGGATGTAAATAGCCAGATAATTGGCAATCCAATTACGGATTTCTTCCTGGACCCTCAACTGACCTTGCCTGTCTCTTCTCCTCAAAACTTTCAAAGCAATGGACAAATAATCTATGGGGCACGCTATGGATCAGCCCCTTGTCCTGAAAATTGGAGAATCCAGTTGAATATCCAATCTATTCCAGCCATTCCTACAGCAATACAAGATGCCGGATGTCAGGGAACTCACTTCCAGCTTTCGCCTTCGCCGGGCAATGCTTTTCGCTTCTATGATGCCGATCCGGCATCGGGAATTGCAAGCCTGCTACAAGACCAGGCGACAACTTTTGATACCCTTTTGCTCGACCCCAGCTCGCCCGTGGAAATCTGGATGAGTGCATACGATGGCTTATGCGAAAGCCAGGCATCAAAAGCAGAAATAGAGGTTTGGGCCCTGCCTGATTTATTCAACATCAGCAGCAATAGCCCTTTATGTGAAGGAGATAATTTGGAACTTCAGGCCGCTACGGCACATGTCAGCACTTTTTCCTGGAGTTCAGCCAATCCGTCTTTTTCAGGAACAGATTCGATTGCCCAACTGGAAAATATCAGTCTCTCAGATGCAGGTATGTTTCACCTTGAAATCACCAACAGTCACGGATGTAGCTATGCGGACTCTGTCCAGGTGGTCGTTGTTCTTCCCCCTAATGCAGGGCAGGATACGGTAGTCAACTTTTGTGATGGCGATGCCGCTTTCAGGCTTTTTGATGCACTCGGTGCCGGTGCAAGCAGCGGCGGTTTCTGGACTGGCCCAAGCCTGGTTGGCAGTGGCTACCTGGGTTCTTTTGACCCTGCTAACATGACATTTGGCACCTATACCTACAACCTGACAGGCCATGCATGCCAGGCGGCTATTTTTGCCCGGGTAGAGGTCGCATATTTCCCGATCCCCTCCCCTGTCATGACGGCCAACAGTCCTCTTTTTGAAGATGATGATTTACAATTACAGGCGACAGATGGTTTATACTACCTCTGGGCCGGTCCTAATGGGTTTGGAGCAAATGGAGACCAGGTTATTCGTTCTGGGATCGCTCTGGAAGACAGTGGCTATTATGTGGTGGAAGTGACAAATGCTGGCGGCTGTGTGGGAAAGGATTCTGTATTCGTTCAGGTGATTGAGGTTCCCAAAATTCAATTTGCTTTGGCAGCCTTTCTTGAAGGCCCATTTGATGGGCTTTCCGGTTTGATGCATGACAGCCTGAGAAAAAAAGGCGTGATTCCCCTTACAGAACCTTTTACCGCCATGAACTTCAACTTTGTTGGAGGTGGTGGAGAGCGCATTGATCCCCAAATCCTGCAGCAAAGTGGCCCAGACGCCATTGTGGATTGGATTTTTGTTGATTTGCGCGATCCCAATGACTCCATGCTCACTGTCGCCTCCCGGGCTTGTCTGCTCCAGCGCGATGGCGATATCGTTGACCTGGACGGTGTTTCCCCCCCCACCTTTCGATGGTTAAATGAAGGTTTCTACTATGTCGTCATTGACCACCGAAATCACCTTTCAGTCATGACAGCCATGCCTGTCTACCTGGACAAAGCCGGCAATATTTTCGTCGACTTCAGGGATGTCGCAACGCCTGTATTCGGCTTCAATCCCGTCAAAAGGGTCGGCAATGAAGCATTCCTTTTCTCAGGAGACGCCAATGGCGATGACCAGGTACAGGTCATAGACCTGGTAAACTTCTGGATTCCCAGCGTAGGCACATCTGGTTATATCCATGCAGATTGGAATTTGGACGGTCAGGTACAAAATAATGACTTTATCAGTATTTGGGTACCGAATGCCGGGCGTGGGTCTCAGGTCCCGGGAAAGGCTTTTTGATGGGCTCTGAAGATCTTCAAATAATCCAGGTGTCTATGTACCAAAGGAGGTTCCTTTTCCATCTCAGCCCATAGCTGCGCCGCAGCTTCCAACACTTCTACTTCCGGCCAGAAATTATCTCTGGCGAAGTGCACATATTGCAACACCTTCAGGGGCGTAAACCACTGCAAAAAACGTTTTTCAAAAGCCTCCTGGCTTCCCACATTGATCCGATCTATCTCCAATTGTGTCAGGAAATTTTCCTCATCCAAAAAAGCCTGAATGGCCTCTGGATAAGGGGGAGGATCATTTTTATACAGGGAAGGAATGTCTTTCAAAAAGGCTTTCAGCTGCACAAATGTCTGCACATCATAGGCCGGATAAAAACTGGCTCCACTTTCCAACCATTTCACAATGGCTTTCCCCGTACCAAAAGGTACTTTTTCAGCGGGTCGGGGCGAGGGAATCACCCTCGTGCTGTTCAGCTCAAAGTAGCCCGAATTGGGAATAAATTTATGGAGGAAATAAAAATCCTCCCCCGCCTTGCGGCGGTTCATGCCATTTTCGGATTGGTAAGCACTGCTGCGCACCGCCATGGAAGAGCCAATCGTATGAAAAGCATAAGGATATGCAGCAAAGCGCAAGCCCTCAATATAGTATCGCAGATACAATTCATAGCGTAAAATGCCTTCATAGACTTCAGCGGAATATTGCTCCCCTGCCAAAGGATGCTCAAAGTGGATGGAACAGGCCTTCCGCCTTTTATCCTCCAGAAAAGCTTTTTCCACTTCTACCAAATAATTCGGAATCACCTGGCTGTCAGCATCCAGGCACAGGATACATCCAGCCTCATTCCCGACCTGGCTAAGCCTGTCAACGGCTTCATCCATCCCTATTTTTCGGGCCAACCCCACACCCGCATGCTTTCTCGGAAGTTCCGGAAAATGCAGAAAATGATAGCTCAACTTTCTATTAGCTGCTTTTTTCCAGGCAATTGCTTCCTGGAGGAAACTCTCATTTTGCTGTTTTACCGTGGTGGAATCTCTTACCGAAGAATTAAAAACAACCAGCACTTCCACCGCAGAATCTGGTTGAATACAATTTTCAAGTGAATCCAAAGTCTGAAGCAAATCAGCTTCACAATAGCTGGGAATAACCACAACCATATTCAGGTCGGGATGGGGTGATGTTTGAATTTGCCTGGGGGCAAAACGGTTTTTTTCGAGATAACTTTTTCCGCTGAAGATAGTCATGATATGGATGAAATAAATCAGAAAATATTCCTTAAAATTGCCGCCAATTTAAGGAATTAAAAATATTTGCGAATTTTCGCTAATAAAGCAATCGAAATCGTTTTACTTACGTTATGCCAATAGTTATTATCGCATAATAATTCTCTTTCTAACCTAATTACCCGTTTATGTTTGAATCATCATGAAAAAACTATTAGTGCCGCTTGATTTTAGCTCTTCCAACCAAAACGTATTTTCATACGCTTCCTCTCTCGCACGTCGCTCGCAAGCTGAGTTGACGATTTTTCCGACTGGCTCCAAACGCCTGCTCAAACAAGGATCTCAATTCCTGTTTGTTCACACAAATCCTATAGAGCAACTGATTGGTGCGCTGAAGGAAACCGAAGCCTGTAAGGCAATTATAGACGTTGCCCAGCAACTTCAGGCCAAAAAAATCAATTTTCGAGTGAAAATTGATGGCGGAAGCCTGCTTCGTCGCATCGTGAAAGAAGCCGAGTCAAATGCGTATGACTTATTGATCGTTGGTGCAAATGAGCCTTCCCGCATCCGTACCTATTTGCGTGGCAACTTATTTTCGGCACTTTTAAATGATGTAAACGTTCCCATTTTCATTGTCCCAACCCAAAAGGAGTTCAATGAAATTGACCATATCACTTATGCAGTAGACTTGTCAGATTATGATCCCGCGATCATTCGCCAGGTCAAAACCATCGCTTCCCTTTTTGATGCAAAATTGACGATTGCGCATGTCAATCAGGAAGAAGAGGATGGCCAAAATGCTGTTTATATGAAAACCCTGGAGAAAACCATCAACGACACGCTGGATTATCCAAAGGTTTATTACAAATTCTTTGATTCTACAGACATATTGGGAGGAATCAAAAAGCAGGTAACCCTCAATAAGAGTGATATGCTTGCGATGATTAACCGCAAGGAAGCTTCCTGGACTGACTTCTTCTCGGATAAGAGCCTTACCCGGAAGATGATGAATGAATTGAATGTGCCATTGCTGGCATTTAGAAAATAATCGGTTTTACCGATAAAACAGAATCTGGCCGGGGTACAACCCGGCCTTTTTTCTTTCCAGCTCCCGCAGGAAAGGATCCAGGCGAATAACTTCGCCATCCACTGCGCCAAAAGGCGCAATCCCCACATACAACTCTCCGCTGAAGCGGTCATAGGACATGCAATAGATCAGGTCTTTATGATCTGAAGAAAGCTGCGATTTGCGCAGATAGTCTGCATGAAGCTCCCAGCTGTCCATATCAAGGCGTGCGATGGTGGAATCGGTGATGAGTAAAAGTTGCCTTTCAACCAACTCTATATCAAAAATACTCCCTTTGAAGGGAATCACCCTCTCGACCTCTTCGGTTTGGCTGTGAACCACCACAAGGGCTGCCCCCGATCCGCCCGGATCAAAATCCCCCTTGCAGCTGACAAGAATGTTCTCTTCAAAAACGGCTAAATCCCCGGGATTTTCTACAGGGAGATCCAAATAATGAACTTCATTATTGGAGGGATGAATGATAGCCAATTTGTTATTTTTTCCATCCAGGGGATGGCTGCCACAAGCCACAAATAGTTTTCCTGCATGGAAAAGAATGCCCTCCATGCTGTTTTCAACAGCTATTTCGTCTGTCAGCAGCATGCTGATGGGATTGAATTCGTAGAGCTTTTCTGTATGAAAAGCTGTCAAGAAAGCCCTTTCAGGGCTGATGCGGATCATCTCCCGCGGAGCGGAGCCTTCAGGCAAGCTGAGGCTTGCCAGGAGCTTCATTTCGGGCAGTTGTACTTTGTACAGGAGGCGGGAGTTGTTTATCACCAAAAAAAGGGTGTCGGCTTCCAGCAAAGCAAAATTGGCGACATCGCCCAGAGGTCTGTCATTCACTTTTTCAAAAATGCCTGTGCAATACACCTCTCCATCCCAAATATCCAGGCTGGCGTTATTTTGCGTCCAAACGCCTTCATTCAGGATAAAAATACCCCGATGGTCTTCCCCTTCACAGCCTGCTGTCTCAGGGAAGTCAGGAGGTGGGATGCATGCACTCAGGAGAAATAGGAGAAAAATGGGGTGTAATCTGGACATCTGTGCTAATTTGCTTGTACAAATTTACCATTATTCATGCGGAATCCATTTCTCATTGTTTTTGTTATCATCCTCTTTCAGGCCTGTACAGGGCAGCAGCAGGGCAGCAAAAAAGTTTCTTCCGGCAACCTGCTCGGCAATGAAAGCAGCCCCTACCTCCTCCAACACGCCCAAAATCCGGTATTTTGGAAACCCTGGAGCGACGCTGCCAAAAAGCAGGCAAAAGATGAAAACAAGCTGATGATCATCAGCATAGGCTATGCAGCCTGCCATTGGTGCCATGTGATGGAGCATGAGTCTTTTGAAGACAGCACGGTGGCTGCCATGATGAATGAGCATTTTGTTTCTGTCAAAGTAGACAGGGAAGAACGCCCGGACGTAGATGACATCTACATGAGTGCCTGCCAACTCATGAGCCGCAGAGGCTGCGGCTGGCCACTCAACGCCATCACCCTGCCAGATGGCAGGCCGATCTTCACGGGAACCTACTTCCCTCGGGAGCAGTGGCTCGATATCCTGAAGCAGGTTCAGGAATTTTATGCTACCAAGCCTGATGAGGCGATCAAAATCGCCGATCAGGTGACCGGAGGCATTCAGGGATTGGAAAATATCGCCCTGGTAAAAGGGGAAGCTGAATTTTTTGCCCAGGAGCGGGAGGACATGATGACGAGCTTTTTAAAAACAATTGACCACATAAATGGCGGCCGGGAGGGAAAGCCCAAATTTCCGATGCCAGCAAATTATCTCTATGCGCTCAGTCATTACGATCAGTCGCGCCGGAACGAGGTAAAAGAAGCTGTGCTGCTGACCCTCGACAAAATGGCTGACGGAGGTATATACGACCACCTGGGAGGTGGATTTGCGCGCTACGCTACAGATGCCATCTGGAAGGTGCCGCATTTTGAAAAAATGCTCTATGACAATGGCCAGCTGATGAGCCTGTACAGCCAGGCATATCAGCTCAGCGGCAATGCCCGCTACAAGGAAGTCGTGTACCAAAGTCTGGCTTTTATCAAAAAGGAAATGACCAATGAGGTGGGGGGATTTTATTCCTCCTATGATGCAGATAGTGAAGGAGAAGAAGGCAAATTTTATGTCTTTACCGCCGAAGAAATCAGAGAGCTTTTGGGAGAAGAAGCCGAATTGTTTGCTGAAGTTTACAATGTTCAGGGCAAAGGCAATTGGGAACATAGCAACATCCTTTTTCGATCATCAAGCGATGAGGAGGTAGCCCAAAAACACAATATGAGTCTCGAAAAGCTTCAGGCCCAACTCGCCAAAAATCGAGAAACACTCCTCACCTACCGCAATAAGCGGACCTATCCCGGCCTTGATGACAAGGTCATCACAAGTTGGAATGCCTTGATGCTCAAGGGCTATGTGGATGGTTACCGCGCCTTTGGCGAGCGGGAGTTTCTGGATGCCGCCCTGCGCAATGCGCATTTTATCCTCAAAGACTGCAAGCAAAAAGACAACAGCCTGAGGCGCATTTACAAAGATGGAAAAAGCAGCATCAATGGTTTTTTGGATGATTATGCCCAAACTGCCTACGCCTTCACGGCGCTCTACCAGGCAACCTTCGATGAGAAATGGTTGAAAGAGGCTGAGAGCCTTATGGAATATGCCCTGGCACATTTTTATGACCCTACTTCCGGCATGTTTTATTATACCTCAGATGAGGATGACCCACTTATCGTGCGAAAAATGGAAACGACGGACAACGTCATTCCGGGCTCTAATTCAGTGATGGCGCATGCCCTCTTTGAATTGGGTACCTATCTTTACAAAGAAGATTATGTGCAGAAATCCCAGCAGATGCTATTTAACATAAAGGAGGATGTCTTAAAAAATCCCATGTTTTATGCCAATTGGGCGCGCCTGATGATGAAATTTATCAAGCCTCCCTTTGAGGTAGCCATAGTTGGGCCGGGCTGGGAAGCTGCCCGCAGGGAGTTTGACACACACTTTCATCCCAATGCGCTCCTCATGGGAGGAGCCCAAGAGGGCAGCCTGCCTTTGCTACAATACAAATTGGTGCCAGGTCAAACGACCTTTTACGTCTGCCAGAATAAGGTATGTAAATTGCCCGTGACGCATCTGTCAGATGCTTTGAAATTAATGGAATAACCTATGCAGGAAGTGCTTGACTACATAGAGGAGCAAGATGCTCCCAATCGACAAATCATGCAGCGTTTGCATGACATCATGATGGCGGTGCCGGAGGTTAGCTGCAAAATCCGCTATCAAGTCCCGATGTACTACCGCTTGAGCTGGTTATGTTACCTGAATCCGCAGAAAAAAGGCGGAGTCGAGTGGGTAATGCTGAGAGGAAATGAGCTATCAAATGTGCAAGGACTCCTTGAAGCGAGGGATAGAAAACAGGTAAAGGGCGTGATTTATCATTCTGCAGCTGAAATTGATGAAGACCTTGTGAGAGAAATCTTTATGGAGGCTTTGATTCTGGATGAAGAAAAGCCCTATGCGAGCAAAAGAAATAAAAAATCCCTAACTTGAATCATGCCTATTTTTACCCCATACAAACTGACACTCAGTACAGGCCTCCTGGGAGATGCCGTTATGGAGATCCTTGATCAGATGATGGAAAACGCGCCTGTTCCGGAATTAAAAATCCTCCATGGAGATTTGCATCTCAATGAGTTTGATTTGCACTGGCAGCCTCAAAACCGCAAAGCGGCTGCTTTGGTTGTAGAAGGCAAACTCCGCCCTGAGGCAGACGGGACAGATATCCACCTGCAAGTTATGCTGGAGCCTTCTCATCAGGTCACCCGCCTGATCTGGCTGGGATTCGTCGGTTTGCTGTTTTTGCTAACACTTTTTGGTCCTCCTCCTGCATGGACATCCATTTTTCCGCTGGGAGTCATGATCATGATGTATTTTAGGCAAGAGCAGAGCTTTACCGATAGTGTTCGCAATATGCGGTCCTCGCTCTGCCAGGAGCTGCAAGCTGAAATCGTAGAAGGATAAAACGTATGTTCCAAACCCATATCCATCACTGGCTCCAGCAATTTGACAACGAGCTATTCATTCACATTTTCCAGCTCATCACCCGCTTTGGTGGCAAGACCACCTTCCTCCTCTTTCTATCCGTATTGGTTTTTCTTATAAACCTGGACAAAGGCTTTATTATCCTGCAATCTGTCCTGATAGCCATTTTGGTGACCTTGGGCCTGAAGGTGGCCTTCAATATGCCACGCCCTTATCATGTGGATCAGGGAGTCCAGCTGTGGGATGAGGATTTGGCTCCTGTTATATTGCCCTATGAGCGAAAAGATGCCACAGGATTCTGGGCTTTGCACAAAGAAGAAAGTATCGGTTTTTTCAGGGAAAAAGAGCTTCATACCTGGGGATTTCCTTCAGGTCATACGAGCATGGCAGTTGTATTTTGGGGAAGCCTGGCTTTGTTATTTCGAAAAAAATGGCTGGCTATTTTGTGCATCAGTATGATGCTATTGATCCCCTTTTCCCGCTTGTATCTGGGGGTACACTTTCTGGGGGATATACTGGGAGGCTACCTTTTAGGAGGCTTGCTGTTAATGCTTTTTTACAAAACCCTCATTTCACCCCCAGCCAATATTTCGCTCAAAGTCAGGGGTCTGTATTCTCCCATTTGGGCACTCGGCCTGCCAGTCATACCGATATCCGGTTGGGCAATTATGGAACCACAATGGCTCAGCCTTTTTGGCTTTTTACTCGCTGCTTATGTCACACACTGGCTCGCCCTCAAAAAAGGCCTGTGGCAACTTGGGCAAAATAAAATCGAAAGACTAAGCCGTTGGATCCTTGCCGGGGGATTATTTCTCGGACTGGGTTTGTTAATCGAAAAAATGGAATATCTTTATTTTGTGAAAATGATTCCCTTCTGGCCTTTTTTCAAAAGTTTCTTCCTGCTTTTTGGCTTTTTCTTTGGTGCCCTTTGGATCACCCACAAACTAAGAAAGAGAAAGAATGAGGTTATTTGAAAAATGTCAAATCAGGGATATATCGAAAGTTTTTTACGTTATAAGTAAATAATGGGATTTCATGAATAACTGCTGTGGCGCCAATAATTGCATCTGGAATCATTAGACCATGGCTCAGGCTGTAATTCTCAATTAATTTTTGAGCCAATTTTGATACCTGTTTGTCAAACTCAATAACATCATAATACTTTATTCTACTTTTCATCCTGGATAACTCCTTCTTATTGCCCATTCCCTGAAACAACTCCATTACCGTTATTGAAGACAACACAATGTTTTCAAAACCAATCTTTTGTAAATCAAGGATCGTTTGAGCATTTCCATTGAAAGCATGAATAAAAATATTTGTATCACATAAAATCATATCAATCCCAATCTCTTTTCCAGGCCCTTGAACGCAAATCTGTAATATTCCGTGGGGCGCTTTTCCATATCCCAAATAAGTCTTCAGGATTAATTGATTTGTCCCCAGCTGAAATGCCATTTTCGGAATTACCAACAACTATACTTTCCAGTTTTAATGAACTTAGAACCTGGATTAAGGCTTGAAATTCCTTCATATTTGAGGTTTCAATTGTTACTCTCATGATAAAAATGCTATTATTACCAAATATAATAAATTCAGGTAGATAACGAATTCAATGGCTTTAAGTTCTATTCTATGAACCCACATCAATACATCTTGAAACCTGCCCTGTTCTCCCTTTTCCTGTTTATCTGTTCTCTTGGCATCGCACAAAAAACGCAAAGTATCCGGGGAAGCGTGCAAGACGGTTTCACCCAAAAACCCATGCAAGGGGTGGCGATTCGGATAGAAGGAACGGCCCTGGGGGCCATTTCAGATGAGGCAGGCAATTTCGTTATTGACCGGATTCCGGTAGGGCGGCACCGTGTGCAAGCTGACTTTTTGGGCTATTTCCCTTATATATCGGAGCCCTTGTACATCAGTTCTGCCAGGGAAGCGCTTATTCAAATAAATTTGGAAGAAAATACAGAGGTGACCACCGAGGAAGTCCTTATCTCGGCTCTCGATCGCCCCAAAAGGCCTGTAAACCCGTTTTCCATCGTCAGTACCCGCTCCTTTTCTGTGGAGGAAACGCAGCGATACGCTGCCAGTGTAAATGACCCTGGGCGTATGGCCCTTTCTTTTGCAGGGGTGCAGGTAGGCGGGGATGAAGATGAAAACGACATCATCGTCAGAGGAAATTCTTCCTTTGGCATGCTCTGGCGGCTGGAGGGGATAGACATCCCCAACCCCAACCACTTCGCCCGTCCGGGCACCTCTGGCGGTGGCATCACCGTCTTCAGTGCCCAACTTTTGGGTCATTCTGACTTCTCGGCAGGCGCTATGGCTGCGGAGTATGGAAATGCGATCTCCGGCGCCTTCGACATCCATTTCCGCAAGGGGAATATGGAGGAGATGGACCACCGCTTCAAGCTAAGTCTGTTGGGCATGGATTTTTCCACAGAAGGCCCCATCAAGAAAGGACAAAGCTCCTACCTGGTCAATTATCGCTATTCCACCCTGAGTGTGCTCAACAATATGGGCTTTCATCTGGTGGGAGAATTTGTGGAAAATGACTTCCAGGACCTGTCCTTCAACCTTGCTTTCAACAGCAAGGATGGCCGCAATTTTTTCACTGTTTTTGGCCTGGGAGGCCTGAGCCTGGAGCATTACCTGCCCCGGCCGGATACGGCCGACTGGAAGCAACAAAGAGATTGGACGGATAGATATCGCCACAGCGATATGGGAGCTGTAGGCGCGACTTTTACGCGCAGGCTGGATGAGACATCTCAACTGAAAGTTGTGATGGCTGCCGTAGGTGGCTATATCAATTGGTATAGCGATACGCTTACGCGGAACTTTGACCCCAGCCGCGTCAATACAGAAGACTACCAGGATCAGCGCATCTCGACAGCTATTAGCTATCAAAAACGCTTTTCGCCCCAAACCCGGCTCAAGGCCGGTTTGATTGGCAGCCAGATTTACTACAGTTTTGATAAAAACCGCATTCCTCTGGGAACCCAACAAATTGAAATCCTCCTCAATGGTGCAGGAGGTACCCAACAACTGCAAAGCTATGTGCAGGCAAGCCATCGCCTGGGAAAATTAACCCTGCAAGGCGGGCTGCATTTTCTGTATCTCAATTTGAATAAAAACTATTCCATTGAGCCGAGACTTGCTCTCAGCTATCAGCTTTCCAATAGACAAAGCCTAAGTTTTGCCTACGGAAAACATAGCCAAACAGCGCCATTGGGCGTTTATTTTGTCACACTGCCAGATGACCAGGGGGTACTTGGCCGCCCCAATATGGATCTCGATTTAATCAAATCGCATCATCTCGTTTTGTCTTATGACCTGATGGTGGCAAAAAATCTCAGGATACGGGCTGAGGCCTATCTTCAAAAATTATTCGATGTGCCCATTGAAAAGGATATGAGCAGTACTTTCTGGATGCTGAATAACCAAAGCGGCTACGTAGAAGAACCTTTGATCAGTGAAGGGACAGGGCAAAACTATGGCCTGGATGTCACCATTGAGAAGTTTTTTGCCAAGCACTTTTTCTTTTTGTTAAATGGTTCTGCGATTTCTGCTACCTATCAGGCGCTGGATGGGAGAACCTATAATTCCCGTTTTAATACGGGTTTTGTGACCAGTTTGACATTGGGCAAAGAGTTTGATTTTGGAAAAGGGAGAAACCTCCAGGCAGGATTCAGGACCTTGTATAAAGGCGGTTTCCGCTATACCCCGGCAGATATAGAGGTCTCCCGGCAGGAAGGCAGGTTTGTGCCCACAGACAGTTTGTCCTATGCCAATCAGGTAGAACCTTATTTGAGGGTGGACGGGCGTGTGGCTTATCGCTTCAATGCAAAAAAACTTGCGATGCTGATCTCATTGGATATACAGAATATCCTCAATCGCAGAAATATGAGCGGGATCGACTTTGACCCCAATTTGGGAGAATTTTTCTTCCGCTATCAGGGAGAAATACTCCCTGTGGTGAGCTTTCAGTTGGACTTTTAGCAAAGCAAAAGGCCTTGAACAAATGAATTGCTCAAGGCCTTTTTCAAAAAAGGATATTTTACTCTTCTCCTTTTTCTGCTCCTGAAGTATCTTTTTTCTCGGCCTGTTTTTCAACAGCCGGAGAATCATTTTGTTTTTTTGTTTCAGGATTTACATGAGCAGTGTTTTCGGCATTTTCAGGTTTAGCCTGGCCTTCCTGCTGCTCATCAGTCCTTTTTTTGTATTGATCGTCGTCGTTATCGCGGCGATAGCGATCATCTCTGTTACCGCGATCATCGCGGTTATCACGGTTATAACTGCTGCCTCCGCCGCGGTTATAGCCGCCGCGGTCATCGCGATTATAGCCTCCGCGGTCGCGGTTATATCCGCCGCCACCGGCTCCGCGATCATCGCGGTTGTAGCCACCGCCGCCGCGGTTGTAGCCGCCGCCACCAGCTCCGCGATCATCGCGGTTGTAGCCACCGCCGCCGCGGTTGTAGCCGCCGCCACCGGCTCCGCGATCATCGCGGTTGTAGCCACCGCCACCGCGGTTATATCCGCCACCGCCGCGATCATCGCGGTTGTAGCCACCGCCGCCGCGGTTGTATCCGCCGCCACCGGCTCCGCGATCATCGCGGTTGTAGCCACCGCCACCGCGGTTGTAGCCGCCGCCGCCGCCGCGATCATCGCGGTTATAGCCACCGCCACCGCGGTTGTAACCGCCGCCACCGGCTCCGCGATCATCGCGGTTGTAGCCACCGCCACCGCGGTTGTAACCGCCGCCACCGGCTCTGCGATCATCGCGGTTGTAGCCACCGCCGCCGCGGTTGTAACCGCCACCACCGCCGCGATCATCGCGGTTGTAACCACCACCGCCACCACGGTTGTAGCCGCCGCCGCCGCGGTTGTAGCCACCGCCACCACCGCCACGATTATAACCACCGCCACCGCCTCGGTTGTAGCCGCCGCCACCGCGTCGATCTCCATATGGTCTGGGTCTGCGTTCTTCTTCTGGCCAGGGTTCCTGTAAATTGGGACGGCCGGCAAAGTGCTCAGCAATCAAATTCAAGATTACAGGCCAAAATTCAGAGGGATATGCATTTACTCTAAATACTTTTCCTCCTCTCTCTCTTTGTTCTACTTTAATAGGGCTTTGATCTGGTAAAAGCTCTCGCCACATATTGGCTACTTTGTCTCCCAATACTGCAAGGTCTGAAGCATTGTACCTCCTAATACCAGCGTAGTGAATGAGTTCTAACAAGGTTTTGTGTTCCATGATACGATTTGAGGTCTACTGCGGGGCAAGCATAAAATGGCATAAATTGGATTCCTGAACGCGCAGTCTGATGTTAATGATTGATAAAAATAATGCTAAATACTACTAATAAGGTGTTCTATTTATTGGGCGAATTTCAAAGATTTGATTTGTCAGAAGTGTTAAGTGCAAAGTTTGTTAAGTCCCCGTTTTTTCTGCAATAATGTGAAAGGTAAACATTTCCCATGGTGCTACCAAATACGCTTTGCTCATGCCAATGTTCATTACATTTTTATAAAATTACAATTTCTTAAGCATTACTCAAAAAGCCAAGGATGATGAATATTATTGGACCTACTCTGCTTTTAGACAAAAAAAAATGTCTGCAACATCTGCGCAATATGCAGGACATGGCCTATGCCAATAACATCCAATTAGCTCCCCATGTTAAAACGCACCAATCCCTCAGAATTGGCAGATGGTGCCGAAAGTTGGGCATATCGGCCATCACGGTTTCTTCATTGGAAATGGCAGAACAATTTGCTGATGATGGTTGGCAGGATATTACCTGGGCATTTCCCGTAAACATCCGTGCCATTGAAAAGATAAATCAGGTAGCCGAAAAATGTTCTTTAAGCCTCTATATCAATGAGTTAGACAGTGCCATTTTCCTTTCCCAACATGTATATTCACCTGTCAATTGCTTCATTGAGATTGATACAGGATACCACAGAAGTGGTATTGACCACCTCAATTACCCTCGCATAGATGCTTTGCTCAGTATTTTTCGAAAATCTGAAAGAATCCGATTCAGAGGTTTTTATACCCATGCAGGCCACAGCTATGGAGCCAGATCCATTTCGGAGATTGAAGCCATTCATGAGGATACCCGCAGCAAATTACTTGCCCTGAAAGCACATTATGAAGCCCGGCATATACATGCAGAACTGGCCCTGGGGGACACCCCTTCCTGCTCTGTAGCTACCCAATTTGAAGGGATTGATATCATTCGCCCTGGCAATTTTGTGTTTTATGACCTGATGCAGGAGCAAATAGGCAGCTGTAGGGAAGAAGATATCTCTGTGGTTCTCGCAGCTCCCATAGTAGAAATCCACTCGGAAAGACAAGAGCTGATTGTACATGCCGGGGCTGTTCATCTTTCGAAAGATCGTATCACGGATGAAAATGGGCGGGTGATTTATGGAAAGGTAGTTTTACTGGAAAAAAGTGGCTGGGGAAAATCGCTGTCCGATGTTTACGTAACATCACTTTCACAAGAGCATGGGATTATCAGATGGGAAAATCCAGGCTTAGAAAAAATGAAGGTAGGAGACCTGCTCGGAATCCTACCTGTTCACTCATGCCTAGCGGCAAACCTGATGCGAAGCATCACCACCCTGGATGGGGAAATAATCTGATTACTTCAGCCCCACTCCCAGGTGGATAATCCTTCCACCTGTTTGGTTGACGGGATTCACGCTTCTTCCAATAACAATACCGTCTTCGGGCGCGTGATACTCCCTGATGATATCGCCAAATATATTTCGCACAATGGCAATTCTTTGCCCTTTCTTCACCAAATCAGTGATTTGGGGAGCTATCTCTAAAATGCCTCCGGCATTGGTATAAAGCCAGTAAGAAGTACTGCAATATACTGCAGGTTCAACTGGCTCCTCAATCGGATCCTCTATCATATTCAGGTCACTCATGACATTCATGGCACCTGTCACAGCTGTTTTTATCATTCCCCGCTGGAATCTATTGGGATCACCTGCTTCTACAGTGATGGCATGTATGCCCAATTCGCCAGCTGCGTTGCGCAAAGTGCCGTCATGGCCTTCATTGTTGACAATGATATCTGCATTTTGAAGCATAGCCATGCGTGCCGTAACCGGGTCATTCATATCTGAACGGATATAATAGGAATTCACCCGTCCGTTGCTTGCAGTATGCAGGTCAATCAGGTATTCAAAATGCCGAACGATTCTCTTGATAAAACGATATGCAAACACTTCGCTGGCATTACCATCAGCACGGCCTGGCATCAGGCGGTTGAGGTCATGGTCATCATTAAATTTTCGCTGATTAATCAGAAAACCCGGCACATTCACTACCGGAATTCCTACCAAAGTTCCCCGCAGCTTGTCCACATTGACATCTTTGAACACTCTTTGGATAACCGAAAGGCCATTGAGTTCATTTCCATGAACTGCTGCCGTAATACCTAAAATAGGGCCATCTTCTTTGCCTCTACATACCAAAACAGGGAGCAAAATGGGCTGGGCCATTCCACTGGAAACCACATGTATCCAAAAACGGGCCTCTGTGCCTGGCTTTACGAGAGAAAGGTCCAGGTCTTTAATAATGGGAATATTCATTCAAATAAGCTAAAGGGTTATTTCGTCCAACAAAGTGGGGTCATCATTCAGGGATTTAAACAACCTTGTTCTGAATTTTCCCTTTTGATTGATCAGGGTTTGGGCCATTTTGTCAATGGCGATAAGAGAAAGGACCGTTTGGATATAGCCTTCAATCAGGTCATCGACACTAACGCCCAGTTTATTAAAGTCTCTTCTATCCATCATGACCAGCCGGGTGCTGTCAGAGGAAAATGTACCATCATCCAGTTTAATGGACAGATTTGTACCCAGGATACCCCAGGAGTCGGAGCTCTGGTCAAGGTGGTCTACCAGGGGCTGACTAGCCCTTCGGGCATAGATAGCCATGGGGCGCAGCCCCTCTTCAAAACTGCCCACCATCATGCGGATATCTGCTACAAAACTGTTGTTCTTGTTGTTGGGCATGGTGCCCACATGGTAATACTTGCCTTCGGAAGTGGTTGAGCTCCAACTGTAATTTCCAATAAGGCTTTGCACGATAAACATCTCATAATCAAACTCCTGCTCCATAAATGCATCCAACTCCTTCTGGTTTACAATGGTATAAACTCCCTGTCCGGCATTGGCATAGGGGATTTTGACCACCGCCTGACCGCCCAGTTTTTTTACCCATAAAGGAATCTCATTTTTATGAACATCCCAGATGGTCTCAGGTGTCTTGATCGCAAGATCATAAGGGCGGATTTCCGCATTGAAAAAATCATAGGCCTTGGCAGCCATCATTTTATTGCGACCTCCTGCCAGACAGGAGATGATGGGGTTCAGGATCAGGGTTTTGGTATGAACCGGAATCCTTTCCCATGGCTTTTGAGTAACGTAGCGAAAAGCTGCCCTGATGGGATGCCAGATGCCGTCATTGTCCCTGATTTCCATCAAGTAGTCATTAAAGCGCACAGGAGGATCAGTATCCTGTCGATAAAAAGGCGCGAGCAAAACATCTTCCCCAAACACATCCGCCATGGCTGCAGCATAGCCGGAAGCTTCCATGTAGTTTTTGTCATAGATCACGGCCAGTCGCCCTGCTTGCTTAACTCTTCGGTTTTTGAGAACCCTGCGAAAGGTATTGGCCATATAGCGTTTGTATCCGCCTTGCTCCAGGTTATCATCCAGGAGGGGCATGGACTTCTGTCCACTTGGGCTGGAATTGGTCTCAATAACCACCATCTTACGATTACCTGCGGCATCTGTCACATGAAAGAGGTCTGCGCCAGCGTGGAAAAAGTGCCTGGGTTGGTAAGCCAATAATTCCGTCAATTTTTCTTTATCCACCTGTGGATTCAGGTGGCAGTACCTGTTTACCACCCGCTCGCTTCCCAGGTTCATAAAATAGGATACCAAGGGGTGAATCTGCGCATTGAGTGCCTTGGGGTACCAATGATTATTGGGTTCAAAGGTACCGGGATGGATTATTTCAATGGGTTCTTTTTGCATGTTTTCCGCTTTAGCATTTTCCGCTCAAAGAAGGTTTTTTATCTCCTTTTCTACAAGCAAAAAATTCCATATAAATTCAGCTGTACGTTCGATTACCGGCTCTCCGGATAGTTCCTGTGCAGGGAGGAATCCTCCGGCATTGGAAGCATTGATTTCAGATAAAATGCGCTTGCCGTCGTCGTCTTCCAGGGTATCAAAACCATAGATGATCACCCCCTCTTTTTTGAGAGCAGCTGAAGTGATTTTTGCAATATTTTCCTCCTCTGCCGTTGGTTTTGAGGCAATAGCATGGCCTCCCATATTGACATTGCAAAGCCATGAATCCTTAGCCGGCAGGCGCAGAGAGGCCCCTACGATTTTTCCGTTGACTACCAAAACCCGTTTATCGCCCTGTCCTACCCGCCTGAGGTATTTCATAGCAAGCAGACTTTCCTGGAGGCTTTCCCTCAATTTGGGGATATACTCCTGCCAGCTCAATTCGTCTTCTCCCTCCCAAACCCGATCGCCATCAATTTTCACCAGGCCTCTGCCCCCAGCTTCGCTCAGGGGTTTCAGGACAATGGGAAATCGTTGACGAAAAGCGTCAACCTCCTCCAGGGTATGGCAAAGTTGAAGGGGAGGGCAAATGCCTGGAAAGTGTTGCAAATAGGCTTTAGAGCCTGTTTTGAGGATGCCGCCCGGGCGGTTGATGATCTTATCAGATCCCAGGGTTGATTCCAGCCACGCAAACCAATCTGGTGGATTGGGCTTGGGTAGCCGCAACAGCACCTGATGAAAAGCGGTGGGCGAATACGCCTGAGGGGAAGAAAACAAAGCCTCACGGCTATGTTCCAAATCAAAGGTGGAATCCACCTCAATCCCATACACTTTCTGCAATTTTTGTTTTACAAAAAACGGCTCATTTCCGGGATGCGCCCGGCTTATCACCACTATTTTTTTGCAAGCGGGATGACCGTACATAGCCCTGAGCAATGGGTACAGTGACTCATAGGCCTGGTGGTTGTGGTGATCTGTGATCACCAACAGACGGACAAAGGAATTATTCATGAATTCCGAAAACCCCTTGGCCTTTTAGGCTGGGATTTGGGTTGACCCTTGGCATAGCCAGACCAATCTTCTGAATCCTCTTCCTCCAGTTCGCGGGAAGATTTCTTTTTTTCAACATAATAGTCTGCCTCTAATCGGAGTCCCATCCACCTTTTCCCGTGGATGTTCTCAAGGACTTCCTCTGCCTCATCCTCATACACCATAGTAACGACAGCGGTGAAGGTTTCTAGTACAGGATCAGGATCTTCTGAAAAGGTCAAATCTGATACCTCTCCATACTCCTCAATTAATTCTTGAAGTTCCTCCTCCAAAGCATCCGGGTGGAGGTTTGAAATAAGGATCTTTACTTTTTTCTGCATGATCAGCGGAAATATTGGATGAATTGAATGTTAAAATGTACGAAAATTTCAGGTCAAATCTTGATTTTTGGGGACAGAATTTAATTTTCTGTGCCTCAAAGCGTAAACCGACTTGTAACTATCGGGATTTTCTTTTAATTCTTCCAATTGAATTTGAATTTCTTGTGATAAAAATTGGAACAGGGGTTGATCCAACTTAAACATTTCAGGGATTGCCTGACGGATACTGCGATCCCAATCCTGGTAATACAGGTCAAAATCACTGGGTCTTATGGTTTTTCTGCACTTTTGGTTGCTGCAACTCAGGTGCATCTCATACTCCAGGTTAAAAATGCCATACTCATCGGTAATTTGCTCACCCGCCTTTATATCACGAATCGCGATTTCAAAGCCATAACCTGTACTGATCGTATTACAATCACAGCAGTGGTTGACAAATTTGGCAAAATCCCAACTCACAATATAAAATCCCCGCTCATCCACATAAGCATATTTCTCAATCTGATCCTGCATCGCAGGAGAATGACTCGCATATAATTCCGGTGAAATCTCCAATTCCAGACTGTCTTTAACATAGACTATCGTACCTTTGGGGATATCACGGTTGGCGAAGACGCCATACCCTATTTGGTCATTAATAAATTTTAACTCTGTATTAGGATGAATCATTGAATATTAGTTGTTAGTTTTCCAATGAAAATTTCTCCTAAGACGCAGGATGAAGGATTGAAGTAACACCACTACCCAAATTAATTGCAATTATTTTTGACAGCTTGAATGAACGTTTCGGAGAAATCATATCAATCTGATGAACAACTCATAGAGCTTTACCTGAGAACGCAGAACGAGAACTACTTTAAATGTTTGTACAACAGACACTTATACCAGGTAAGCAGGCAGTGTAAAGGTTTTTGTAAAAACAGCGAAACAGCTCGCGATCTAAGCCAGGAAGTCTTTGTTAAAGTTCATCATCAACTCTATCAATTTCAAGGGAAATCCCGGTTTTCAAGTTGGCTTTTTCAGGTCACCCGAAATGTATGCCTGGATTACCTGAGGCGAGAGAAATCCCGCATGAAAAATGTTGAGTCAGAATTTCCCAAAGAGGCACTTCTGGAGCTGTTTGAAGAGGAAATAATGGAAAAAGAAGAGGCGCCTCTGCAACGTCTTCTTTCCACCCTTCCCCTTTTGGAAAAAGAAATTTTAATGATGAAATATGGTTTTGAATGGCCTATTGAAGAGATTGCAACCTTTATGGAAATGAGCGAAGGCGCTATCAAAATGCGCTTAAAACGTGCTAAAGAAAAACTAAAACATGAACGAATTTTTTAAATCAGATACAGGAAGTATCATCCTGGCGCTTAGTATTCTTCTATTCACCTTTATTATAGGATCTCTTTTCAACCGCCTGATGAAGCGCATGCTCAAGCCTGACGAGAATGCATTTTTACTTGATAAAACTCCCTACGCATTTCTAAGGCGATCTTTGGTGGTTTTAATCTACCTGATTGGCTTTAGCATGGCGGTATTTTCTGTTCCCAGCCTTCGCTTTTTTGCAAAATCAATTCTCACCGGAGCAGGTATTTTGGCTCTTGCAGTAGGTTTTGCCTCCCAGGCTGCACTCGCCAACATCGTTGCGGGGGTGTTTATAGTGATTTTCAAACCCTTTAGGATTGGGGACCGCGTGACTATCCGGGAGACTATCTCCGGGATAGTCGAGGATATCACCCTCAGGCATACCGTGATTCGCAATTTTGAAAATCGCCGGGTCATCATCCCCAATTCGATTATCAGCAATGAAAGTATCCTCAATGCCGACCTCATAGACCAAAGCGTCTGTAAATGGATTGAAATCAGCATTACTTATGATTCCAATATAGACAGGGCGAAAGCTATCATGCAGGAAGAGGCTGCCAATCATCCTCTTTTTGTCAACAGGCTTTCTGTAGAAGAGATAGCAGCAGGAGAGCATCCTATCTCCGTAAGGGTTTTGAGTCTTGATCAGGGTGTGGCCCGGTTGCGGGCCTGGGTTTGGGCAAAAAACAGTCCCGATGCCTTTGTCATCGGCTGTGACCTCAATGAAAGCCTCAAGAAAAGATTTGAGGCAGAAGGCATTAGCCTTGCCAAACCCCCAATGGATATAGATTTGAGAAAAAATTTCTAGGCTTTCAGTCCTCCTATCCCAGGCGGCCCAGCAGCCGCTCCACCTCTTCGAGGCTGTCAGCCTCGGCGGCTTTCTTATCTCTTACCCAACGCAAAATGCGTGGCTGATGCAGGACTACACCCGATTTGCGGCGTTTGGAAGGCTCGATGCCTTCAAATGCAAGCTCAAAGACAAGCTCTGCCTGTACCGAGCGCACGGGCCCAAAACGCTCCAGCGTATGCGCCTTTATCCACTGTTCCAGTTCCTCCACTTCCTCTTCCTGAAGGCCCTTGTCGGCTTTGGCCAAAGGCACAAGTTCCTCTTCTTTCCACACCGCCAGGGTGTAAGATGAGTAGCTTTTGGCCTGGGCACCCCGCCCCCGCTCCGCATAAATCAGCACAGCGACGATCCTCATAGGATCGGCTTTCCAACTCCAATGACGGCCGCTTTGGCGGCCGGCTGCATAGGGGGAGTCTTTATGCCTGAGCATAAATCCCAGGCTGCGAAAATCGCGGGCATAGGCCCGCAATTCGGCCAGTTGAGGCCATGCCTCAAATTCAATCACCTCTGATAAGCTTATCAGGTCTGGCAAGTCTGCCCTTTCTATACATTCCACCAACTTTTCCCTGCGATAAACAAGCGGTTTTTCACGTATATCCTGCCCTTCCATTTCTAATAAATCATGTGCTATGAAATGGACAGGCACTTCCTTGACAACTTTGGCAGGGATGTTTTTTTTATTCAATCTACTTTGTAAAACACTGAAAGGCAAGGGCATACCCTCCTTCCAGGCGAGCATGCTGCCTTCAATAACGGAGCCATCAGGCAAGGCCTTCAACAGCCTTTGCAATTCAGGAATCTTATGACTGATCAGATCATCTTCTTTGCTCCAAAGAAAACATGCGCCTTCCCGAAGGATGATTTGTACGCCTATCCCTTCCCACAACCACTCTACCTGCCATCCGGCAGGATCGCCGAGGCTTTCGACCTCCTCTTCCAAATCGGTTGAAAGGGAAAAAGGAAAGGGTCGGGATATATCATCCTTTTCATTCTCTGAAAAAAGAAGTTCCTGAAAGCTTTGCTTCTGTGGGTCCCACGCTTCCAACAGCCGATGAGAAATCGCATTTCTTTCCAGGCCGCTATGCTGCGCCAAAGCGAGTACCAACTGCCTTTGGGTAATATTGGGGCGAAAAGAACCCGTTATCAGCTTGTTGAAAACCCATCTTTCATTTCCGTGAAGCTGGCTCCAGCTGTCCAGGATAAAGGCTTTTTTGACCGCCGCCCCTTTATCACTTATTTCCATCAGGTTTTCCATCCAACTGGCCAGGCTCTGGTCTGAGGCGTCCTGCGGAGGAGGCAAAACCAAGGCAATGGTTTCGGCCCAGTCACCTGTGACGGCGTAAGACTCTTCCCATAGCCACACAGGCAGCTCGGCCATGGAAAAAGCCCATGTTTTCAACAGTAAATTTTGGGTCAGGCGGGGAGGTTTTTTGCCACAAAAAAGGGCAATCGCCCACAACTTATCGCTTTCAGTGGCCTTTTCCAGATAGGCTGCCAAAGCGGCGATTTTATCCTTTTCTTTTGTGCTTTGATCCAGATGAAGAAATAATTGGGTAAAAAGCTTCATTTTTCAAAAACCAAATTGTGCTGTTCCTGAACGCGGATGAATGTGGTGCGTTTGGTCAGCTCTTTGAGTCGGCTGGCGCCGACATAGGTGCAGGCGGATCGCAGGCCTCCCAGGATATCCTGGAGGCTATCATTTACAGGCCCCCGATAGGGGACTTCTACGGTCTTGCCTTCTGAGGCGCGGTATTCTGCTACGCCGCCTGCATACTTATCCATGGCGGTATCCGAACTCATGCCATAGAAAATCTTGTATTTTTTTCCTTCCCGCTCGATGAGCTCTCCCCCACTCTCATCATGGCCGGCAAACATGCCGCCCATCATCACAAAATCAGCCCCTCCGCCAAAGGCTTTGGCGACATCTCCGGGCACGCTGCAGCCTCCGTCAGATATGATCTGACCTCCCAGGCCATGCGCCGCATCGGCGCATTCGATGATGGCTGAGAGCTGGGGATAGCCTACCCCGGTTTTTACCCGGGTGGTACAGACCGAGCCCGGGCCGATGCCCACTTTCACCATATCTGCCCCCGCCAGCAACAATTCTTCCACCATTTCTCCTGTTACCACATTGCCTGCCATCAGGACATGCTCCGGATGTCTTTCCCGCACTTTTTTGACAAAAGTGACAAAGTGCTCAGAGTAACCATTGGCTACATCTATACAAATAAATTTCAAGCCTTTATGAAGGCTCAAAATCTTATCGAGTTTGGCAGCATCTGCCTCATTTGTACCTGTGCTGACAGAAACATATTCGAGCTGTTCTTCCTGTATTTCCTTCAGAAAGGCTTGCCAGTCATTCAATGAATAATGCTTATGAATAACTGTAAAAGCCTGATAGGCAGACAGTTTCTTGGCCATTTCAAAAGTACCTACCGTATCCATATTCGCAGCCATGATAGGGACTCCTTTCCATGATTTGCCGCTATTCAAAAACCTAAATTCTCTCTCCAGAGACACATCAGCCCGGGATTTCAGGGTAGAGCGTTTGGGCCTGATCAACACATCTTTAAACCCTAGCTTGATATCTGTTTCTATGCGCATTTTTTTTTTGCCTTCAATTTAACATTCTCCCCTTCCCTTTAGCCAAAAATTCAAAAAGAATACAAAACCGAATTGGGAAACAGGCAGGAATTTGGGATATTTAAAAGTCTGAAGTCCTTTCCATTTCTCTTTTTTTTTTCAGCTGTCTTAGTTACCTCTAGCTAGTATTATGCATTACTGTTTGTAATTCAATTTTCTTCTTATGGGTTTGTCATCTGGCATTTTGCCATAATTCATTAACAGTACATGAATGCTCACACCTTTTGTCCATCGTTTCCGCTTCAGGAAACCTTTTGGGGCTACCTTCATTGGGAACCCTTTGCTGTATTTGCCCGCCGGGAAATTTTGAATTTCCTCCCTTCTGACTGCTACATTATCCATTTTGTATTGAGAGGAAACCTAAAAATCGCTTCAGCTTCACTTGAGGCAGGAGAAGTATGGGTGCAGTCTCCGGTCACAGCCTTAAACCTGGCCGATTATGAGGAGGAAAGCAGCATTTTTTCCGTCTTTCTTCGGCCCATTTGCTATCAGCCCCAGTTATTTCGAAGTCAACAAGCTTTGAAAAAATTTCAGAATTGCTGCAACAAGCTGCGCAGTGAAAGTTTTGAAAACTCCGGTTATAGCGGCACTTTAACTGCCGGGCAGAAGGAATGTCTTTTTAATCTGGCTCAGATTCTCCGAACAGCCAAAACACAGCCTCAATGGCTGGAACAGGTAACCCAGGCTCCTCAGGATGAAGAATTGACCGAGGGTCAATGGAAGGATTTGCCATTATGCGAACGTCATTTCCGCCGGAAATTTAAGCAAATCATGGGCCTCGCCCCTTCTGTATTCTTTCGGTTACAGCGATTTCATCATGCCCTGAGGCTAAGGAAAGAAAAGCCTTACCTCGATTTATTTGACCTGATAAGCCTCTGCAAGTTCTATGACCACTCTCATTTCACGCGAGAATTCAAACATTTTTCGGGCCTCAGCCCAACGAAGTTTTTCCAGCATGATATGAGCTATCGTGAAATGATGATTCCTACTTTGGTCTTTGGAGGAAAGTTGGAACTGAATTAAAAAGTCCTTTTTGTACAATGGGTTAGGGCAAAGAAAAAGCAAGTTAAAGGCTTATATTTTACAGATGAAATCAGCCAAAATTCCATCAACAAAACAAACATCCCATTCACCCAAAACATCAGATAACAGCTCCAAAGGCTTGTCCATTTCCGCTCCTGCTACCCCCTCTGTGATTCAAGCCCGCTTGAAGATCGGTGAACCCAAGGACAAATATGAGCAGGAGGCTGATCGTATGGCAGATATGGTGGTGGGTCAAAGGGCTTCAAATGATGCTCCTGATGTACAGCGCATGGGAGATGAGGAGGAAGAGGAAATGCTCCAGGCATCTTCCGATCGTCCTTTGCATGCCGGTCCCCAACTTCAGGAACAATTGCAGGCAAAGGCTGGCAAAGGCGAAGGCCTCCCTGCGCAAAGTCGCTCTCAGATGGAAGCTGTCTTTGGCGCTGATTTAAGCCAGGTGAGGGTGCATACGGGCCCGGAAGCTGTACAAATGAACAGCACATTGGGCGCGCGCGCCTTTACCCATGGAAATGACCTCTATTTCAATCAGGGACAGTATCAGCCCGGCACGCGCCAGGGAGATCACCTACTTGCACATGAACTCACGCATGTGATTCAGCAAGGCGCCAGCCGGCAAGATGCGCCTGATGTGCAGCGCACCATAGAGCTGCGCGCCCCGGGACGAGGCGAGGCCTCGGCTTTTGACAGAGCAGGCGAGCTGATAGCTCGCCTCAATGCGCAATCTGCGGCCATCACCTACGACTTGGCCGAAGACGGCCAAACCCTCACATACGAAGTGGTAGATGCAACTGCCCTCACACATTTTGATAACCAAATGATCGCATTTATTGACAGCGATCAAATGCTCCCCATGCGCCTGGTGACAAGCGCCACAAGAGTCGGTGGAAATGCTGCCGCCGGAATTACAGGAGTTCCCCTCCTGATAGATAGTTTTTTCCATGGATATGTAGACCTGGACGACCTCATGGCAAGCGAAGACCTGGCCTTCCAGTCTATGATGCTCCATTTTTTGACAGAGCGTGAGGTTACTCCCCGCTATGCCCAGCGTATAGGCACACAGAGCGTGAATTCAGATACCGTTGAAGGGGGAAGAGCATTTGACAGAGGCCATAACGCCGGCCATGAAGCCGAAGCAGCCAACTTCAGGGCACTTTTTAATGATGACAGCATCCAATTTAATTATGATGAAACCAAAGAAAGGACCGGCAATCTGCATGTAGTATTTAAAAGCCATGATCATGGCTACCGCATTTTTATCATCATCAATAGGGCATTTGACGGAACTGGCAGGAGAGCTCAATCAACAACCGGAGGTCGGGTTAGGGTAAGGCATCGAAATCGCTGGTTTACAGTGGAAGAGTTTATGGCCCAACGCGCAGCGGCACCTTAATTTCACATGAAATCCTCCAAAGAAAATAGTACACAAAATGATGTCTCTGCACAAGTCCAACTGCAACCGCAGGAAGGATTGGCTTTGGAATCGCCCATGCATTCACCATTTGTGCAGGCAAAACTGACCATCGGCCAGCCGGATGACCCATTTGAAAAGGAAGCCGATGAAATGGCTGAGCAAGTGGTGCAAATGAAAGCAGAAGCTCCTGCGATTGTTCAGGAAAGTAGCAACAGAGAAGCGGAGGAAGAGCGCCTGAAGCCAGGCTTAAGCTCACAAATCAGCGCTGTACAGCTTTCAGGATCAAGAGGGAGCATAGAAGCCCCCCAATATTTGCAGCAGCAATTGCAGGCACAGGCCGGGAAAGGGAGGGCTTTGCCCGACAAAACCATCGGCCAGATGGAGGCCGTTTTTGGAGCTAATTTTGGCAAGGTCAACATCCATACCGACAGCCAGGCAATACAGATGAACCGGGACCTGGGGGCACATGCCTTCACCCATGGTCAGGATATTTTTTTTAATGAAGGAAAATATCAACCTGGTACTGTTGAGGGGGAAAAATTACTTGCACATGAGTTGACGCATGTGGTGCAACAAACAGAAACGGCAACACCCGCTATCCAAAGGGAGGGGCCGGAATTAGTCCCCTTTTATATTCTCGTGCGGGCCTACCAACCCGCAGCCCGGCGATTTACGGGCAGGCATTTGGATGATTCATTCAAGGAAGAAACGGTTGTCATTGTAGCCACAACTGAAGGAATCCGGCTTTTTGATGGAAATGGCAGAGTATTGGTAAACAGGACTTTTGCCTTTACGACTCCTGTAAATATCCCAAATGGCGTTTACTCCCTGGAGGGGCCATCCGGCAGTGAAACCCTGTTTTTTTACCGGGTATATGAAACCGAAGACAACCGCATAGCTCCGGCTTTGGATGTGGCTACTGCCGGGGAAGAGCATACAGAAAATGTCACCATTGAAGACATAATCGAAGATCCGGAAACCGTTGGAGGTTTGATTGACCAGGGTAGGTATATCTTTTTGATCGTCCCGGGAAGCCCGGGAGGTGCAGGAGCCGAAGGCTTCAGTGATCAACCGCCCGACTGGGCCAGACGGCAGGTCGAGGAAGTTGAAGAAGCTCTTCAGGAGCTCAATGGCTCAGGAGGCCAGGGAGGAGGAAGTACCGGTGGTGCCGGAAGCGAAAGCGAGGGCTCGGGTGAAGGGGCTGAAGCCGGAGCAGGAAGCCAGGGGAGCCAGGAGAGTGGAGGCGAAAGGGCCTCAGAATCTGGAGGTGCCAGCTTGCCAGACCGAATTGTACTTTGGCTCAACGATCATGGCAATCCCTTTATCAATGTATGGAAAGACGGTGCCCATGAAGCTCTGCGGTTAAGAGAAGGAGAAACGGAAGAGGAATTATTGGCAAGAATTCAGGCTGCTGTCGAGGCACTCAAAAACCAGACAGACCCCAACCAAAGCCTTGCCATGGCAGGAGGCGCTACTTCTACGGGCATTATTCCACCTGAAGGTGCGGAAGTCTCCAATGGCCCGGCACCAGACGCAGAAGAGATACTGGGAGCTGAGCGCGGCGCCAATACCCTGGCCTATGCTGCTTCTATCACCAATTATGGCCCGGATGTGACAGTTACCGGTGCCAACAACCGTTTTTCCATGTCCCTTGATTTTGGCATTGCCGGGAGCCGGTTAATTGACCAGGTCGGGGCTCGCATGCAGCCTATAAGGTATTATTGGGAATTGATTGAGGTAACAAATGTAAGGCAGGAGGAAAGGGAAGAACGTGCCCGGGAAACCGCCGTAGGCGATGGAGACATGGCTCATCCGATCTCTGGGGTGGGGACAAGTCTGGAGCGTGATTTTGCGGCGATTGAGGAAGACACACAAGCAGACGTAAATGAAGCCATCGACGACCCTTACCTGGCGGTGACATGGCCAGCGAGATTGGCATACCTGGAATTGATTGGATTAAGCAATCGAATCAGAATGGCAGGCTCGGTCATCAGTAGCTTTGTTTCCATTCTCAGCCAACCCTCCAACGAGCTCAATGTAGGCTGGGACCGCGAGGGAGAATTTTTGCTGCGCTGCGTAGCCACCCCCGTCTCCGAAGAAGGTGCAGCAGTGAGGAGGGCATCCAGCGTTGCTACCAAAGCTATTCGGATTATCAATATCAATGACCGCGCCACCGAGCTTGTCAATGAAGAAGCCAATCGCCTGAGCGAATTAAGAGAGCAGGCTACAGCTGCTCCCGAAGGCCCGGAACGGGATCTTATTTTACAGCAAATTGAACAAATAGAAACCCGGCAGTCCCAGACCTCTCTTGAAAGGATTGATGTCCAGCTCACCAACCTCAACCAGCAAATCGCTGCTGTAGAGGAGATCGGCACAGCCGAAAGCAATGGGACACCCTATGAGCAAATGAGCCATTCAGCTCGCCTGATCCGGGTAAACCTTGAGCTCCGAGGGGTAGACAGGCAGGTATTTCTGACACATCTTCGGGAACAAAGAAGATTACTCCTACGGATGCAAAGCTTTGGCACGGAGCAAGTCCAGGGAATGCGTCCTCCCATCTACCGGCCCGGTGTCGTCCTGGTATCGGAAGAAAACGGCCAAAGCTATCCCTTGATGATGATGCTGGGACAAGCTACCGGCTCCAGCGATGGCAACTGGCATTACAAATTGGTAAACCTTACCGACCCAGGCAATCAAAACATCTATGAAGGTCGTAGCCGTCAGACTGGAATTGCGGGTCACAATGAAGCCATTCGCAAGGCATTCGTTGATTTTAGGGAAAATAACGGCTATGGCAGAGGCACCATTGCCATTCGTCTGCCCGAAAATATGCCTGAGGGCATCCATATCGAATCCACCATGCGGAGTGCCCCGGGCTCGGGCCGCCGTTTTGAACGACGCCTGCAGGACCTGGCGACTGCTGCTGAAATAGCAGCCCTCTTTGTGGGCGGGCCGGTCGGAGTTGCTATTGGCCTGGCAGGAGGCGTGGCGGGCGCAGTCGTGGCCATCCGGCATATCAGCGATCGCGTGACTGCGGGTCGCTTTGAATGGGATTTTGAAACCTTTATGGACGTTTCAGCCATTATTGGTGGTGCCTTACCCTTTGCAGGCCTATCCCGACGCATGGGCCGCTTTGTTTATTTTGTGGGCATCGCCCAACTGGGGCAATCTGTACTCGTGATCCCCTATCAGCTGGAACGACAGCTACGCGAAATTGAATTGGCAGAAGGCCTGTCTCCCGGCGAGCGAAGTGCCCGCAGGGCGGAGGCTTTCCTTCAGGCAATACGCAGCGGAGTGGTAACAGCAATTTCAGCTGCTCAAATGCTCTCCGAAGGTCCGCCAGAGGCTGCAAGTCGGCGCCCCGAAGCTGAAGTACCCGATGCACCAGATGCCCCAGATGGAGAAAGCCCTGGCTCCCATCCGGTAGAAACAGACGTAACACCCGCTGATATTGAAGCCGCAACAGGAAGTCAGGAGGATGCACCCACAAGAACCCCTGAATCCAGAGCTGAAAGTGTGCCCACTACAGCCGCAGCTGAGCCTTCTCTTTCTCAGGCCGGAAGGCTTGAGCAGCACCGCAGCAGGCTCCGGGAAGAATTGGCGGGCCTGGATCCGGATTCGCCGGCGGCGACTTTGCTCAGACTGGAAATAGCAGATATCAACCAGGTACTGGACCACCTGGGCAGAACCGATGTTGATGGTGAAACCCGCGCAGCGATCCTGGAGGGGGCAGACCAACTCCTGGGCCATTTGGATTCCATCAATGACTCTCCAACTGCCGAAAGGCGAACCCATGATGTGGACCCACTTCCTGAGGCCACAGTCATGCAGCCAGCGGATCCTACGGATGCGGCCAGCGCCAATACCATGTACGAAAACTCCGTCGCCGAATCTCCCACGCGAGAAGCAGCCATCTACCGCAATCCCGAAACGGGAGAAATCATTGTTGTTCAGGGTGATGAAGGAACCGTCTTTGTGGATGATACAGGGGGCCAATTAGTCGGGCCAGAGCCCGGTGGCAGGGCACAGCGATGGAAAGAACTGCTGGAGCAGGGACAAGATCGGGGAAGGTGGGAGCTGCAGGCTCACTACCATCCAATCGAGGGGTCTACGGGCACGGTAAGCCCTGCCAACCGCCTGCCCAGTGGTGCAAATGGAGATTTCGCAGTACTTATGGCTGAGTCTCAGGCCGCAGGTGGAGAAGCCCGATCCTCCCGGATTGATTTTTCTACTCCTAATGGAATGGAGTCCACGATCTTTTCCTTCCGGCCCGGTAGCCCGGAGCCTTTTGTGATTGATTTCCCTGACCCGGTTACGGGGCAGCGGGAAAGGCTTTCCTTCAGAAGCCTGGAAGCATATCATGAATATATGATGGACACCCATGGCATAGACCTGGGGCCCATAGATCCTCAACTGAGCGGAACGCCTGGCCCTGCCCATCCCGCTCCGGAGGGAGCGGTGCCACATGCAGCTGATGATGCTGCCACCCCTTCCAGTCGCGAGGCCCGCAGGCGGAGAACGCTGCTCGAAGAGCAATCAAGCCTGGTAGGAGAAAGGACACAATTGTCACAGGAGCGGGCTGCGCTTAGCCACAAGATTGATCAGATCAATGGTCTGCTGGAGGAAAGGGCCCAACTCGCCCGTGAGGCCTCTTCTGAAGCGGGAAATACCCGCATGCGGGAAATTTTGAGAGAAATCCAAAGAATAGCAGGCGATGACTTTGAGATCAATAGAATCGGAGATGCCATCGAGGCCGTAAGGGAGTTAAGTCAGGAACGGGCTGCTTTGGATCAAAGAACGAGAGAGGTGGCAGGCAGACTGGGCCTCCTGGATCAGGCTTTGAATCCTGAACAATACCGCGCGCTGCTTCCCTGCTTTACAGCTGACACCCTCGTCTGGACGCCGGATGGCAGGCGGGCAATAAGTAGCCTTTCCCCCGGAGAACAGGTCCTCACTTATGACTTTGAAAAGCAGGAGGTCGTAGCCAAAAGCATCCAAAAACTGCACCGCAATAAAAGTGAACATTACTACGAAATAGAAGTAAAAGGCACAAAAATAAGGGCCACTGGGCAACATCCATTTTACGAAGCAGTCGAGGATAAATGGATGGTTTCCAGCGAGTTGACCACTTCTCAAAAACTATTTAGCCCTACCCATGAGCATCTGCCGATTGAGCAAATTCAAAAGGTAGAAGTTGACCTTTTTGAATCTTTCAACCTGGCAATAGCCGACAACCACAACTACTTTGTGGGACCAGGTGTATTGGCACACAATAGCGGAGCAACCCTTCTGCCTGACGGGTCAATTGATCTGGGATTAAGTGGCCCTTACATCATCTACCGGGGTAGCAATCCCGCTTTCCCGGACCTGGTTTATATAGGGCAAAGTATGCAGGACAGTGATGCTTCTGCCCGACAGGCCCAGGAGCGTCGCCAGGGAGAAAGTTTCATTGAGCTTCATGATCAGCTGCTGGCTTTGGTAGAAAGCGAAGGACCAGCTTACAGCGAAAGCAAAAATCGGATTTTTGAGAGTTTGCTTCGGGCCATCGGCAGGGAAGCCCGGCGCTATGACCCATCCGAACTTCGTGCTCTGGCGGATGTGGACAGACCCTTTTTCGAATTTTCGAGGGGTGTCGTGTTGGAGGTTATCGTAAGAGGTATAGCCACTTCCGAGCAGGCAAGTTATTTGGAGCAAATCAACATCAATTTAGAATTGCGCTTAAGCGACCCCACTACTGCAGACCAGGGAGTAGCTGCTTCAGATACAGTCATGAACAGAAGAGAACAGGCAAGAAGTTCATTTGATCAATTGGAGGAAACTGTCAGGCAGCAACTTGCTGGAACTGAGTTTTGTCCTTAATTTTCTATCAAATAATACAATATTATGGCTTGGAGGGATTTGGGCAATGGCCAATACAGAGGAGATCAATCGGTGGATGTTGTCGCTGTGCATTTGCGTTCAATACGGGAAAAACATTCACAGAATTATTCGTTTTATCCGTTTTTTACTGATTTGTTTTATGCACTTATCGGCTGTAGCCAGACTCATCAGATCGCATTTGAAGAGCCGAAACTCCTTGCCGGTTTCCCATCTCATATCCTTTCGTTGGAAAAAAACTATGCCCCTAATGAAGCAAATGCTTTCAAAAAGGAATGGGATGATCTATTTGACAAATTGATTGCCGTTTACCAAAAGGAATGGAATCGCAACCCCAGCATGCAGGAAATTATTGCAAATTTTTCCTATGTCCTGGTCGCCTTGCCTCAGGGAAGCTTTTCTGATGTAAATGAAGGCGAATTGATTTATTTGGCGATCCAATAGAAAACTAAATCGTTTTCCCCTCCTTGGCAAATTCCCTGCGGATACCCGCCAAAATATCTTTTTCAGATATCATCTGATCGCCCGCCACCGCTTTCAGCGCCACATATCGAATGATATTCATGATGCTGCCGCCCGTAAGTTCATAGCTTTCGGCTATGGCGTTCCAATCAATATTGGGGTCCAAAGCTTTCGCTGCCTGGGTGGAAAAGCCTTTTTCCCACAGCGATTTGCGCTCCCGTGCCGAAGGCATCGGAAATTGAATCAATGATTCAAAGCGACGGGAGAAAGCCTCATCGAGGTTATTTCGAAGATTCGAAGCCAGGATGACAACCCCATCGAAATTTTCGATGCGCTGCAGGAGGTAGGATACCTCCTGGTTGGCGTAGCGGTCATGAGCATCGGACACCTGTGTCCGCTTGCCAAAAAGCGCATCCGCTTCATCAAAAAACAGGATCCAATTTCGAAATTCGGCCAGGTCAAAAACTTTTGCCAGGTTTTTTTCCGTCTCGCCTATGTATTTGGAGACGATGGCTGAAAGGTCAATCCGATAGACTTCCCGTTTTGTCTCCTTGCCCAGCAGGGCAGCGGTCAGGGTTTTGCCGGTGCCCGGAGGGCCATAGAAAAGGATCCTCATGCCCGGGCGCAATTTTTTGTGCATGCCCCAGTCCTGCATCAACTTGTCGCCATGCGATATCCAATCTATGATTTCCTGCATATTGGCGGCGGTGCGAGGCGCCAGCACCAGGTCATCCCATTCCATGGGGCTTCGCAGCAGGCTGGCAGGAAATTCACTGCCATACTCTGGCTGGAAGCTTTCCTTCCAGATAAATCGGGCTTCCATCTCAGGCGTCAGCCTGAGCAGGCGTTTTTCTGCCAGTTGGCGGACCTCTGTCGCCTGAAGTTCCAGGATATGATCCTGGTAGAGGCGATGGCTGGGATTCAGCAACTGAAAGTGTTTCAGGCGGGCTTCAATATCGCTGCCTGCCAGCAAAAAAAGCAGGCTTTCGCCTGTGGGATAAAAGGCCGATCGTGACCCGATGGTCATTCCGCCAAACTCCACAAAGGGCCGCTCAAAGGTTTTATTTTTGGTGAAAAATATATCCAGGGACTGGGGACGCAGGCGTAACATCAGGCAAAGGCCTATGGCTATTCGCTCCTCCCAACTGATTTTTTTTTCATGGAGAAAAAGGGCATAATCGGAATCCAACAATTCCGGAGGCTGTATCTCCCGGATATCCGACACCTGGCTTTCCAGCCCAAAGTATAATTGAAATCGTGCATTGATCAGCTCGGTGAGCCAATCTATTTCTTGGCTAAAGTCCTGATTATTTATATCCATTCGACATACATGATATGCTCCATCCAGGGCAGTTTAACAAAATTGTAGGGCCAGGGAATATGTTTTAATAATACATCATAAGGCTCTGTTTTGACATGCAAAAGCCAGCGGTTCGCCTCCGGCTTCAAGACCCCTTCCCGCAACAAAAATGTCCCTCTAAAGCCATCAGGCGACAAATCGCCCATTTTGGGCACTTGTGCGATTACTGCTTTGAGCAGGGAATCCCCCTCCTCCAATGCTTCCGCAGCCAGCGGATCGAGAGGCTCCATCGGAGCCTGAACCGGGATGCCGCAGAGTACCTTATTGAGTACCATCAGGTGCTCTGTGGGCTCCGCCTGGCCGGTGGCCAGGCCATGAAGCCAATGCGCGGCGCGGTGCCGCGCCTCCCAGCTATGGAAGACTTTGTCTTCCGCATCCACCCAATTTAATTGGGTGAAGACATGCTGAAAATAAGGCCACAGCAGCACCAGGCCACTGTTGAAGAGATATATCTCTTTCGATTCTGCGAAGCGATTGAGAGTGAGATGACGCTGCTGCTCGTGGAGCAGGGAAACAGGTTCCTGGTTAGGACTTCCTTGTTCTTTGTTCGTTATTCCTTGTTCCCCTCGAATCCTCTCGGGGCAGGCGTTATTCCTTGTTCCCTCTTCCTCATTCCTTGCTATGTCTTCCTCATTCCTTCTTCCGGCTTTCGAATCTTGGGTTTGTACTTCCTTGTTCCTTGTTCGATATTCCTTGTTCGTTATTTCCGGCTTCCTCTTACTCATTTCTCGTTCTTCGTCACCCATCTCACTTCTCAGCTCTCTGCTCTCTCCTCTCTGCTCTCTACTCTCCCCTCTCTGCTCTCTGCTCTCCTCCCAAAACCCCAGCCTCATCGCCGCCTGCGAAGGAACTTGTTCCAAAAAATCTTTCAAAGCTTTCCCCTTTAAAGGAATAGCATCCAGAGATTTTGCACTCGCAGAAATATACAACAGCTGATAAAGCTGTTCATCTGAAAAAGTCTGAATCAAACGCTTTCGAATAAGCGGCAACTGCAACCATCTCTCCGAAAAGGCTGCCAGGGAAGCTGGAGATTTTTCCAGCCAGTTTTGAAGCATCTCCTGTAGCTTTTGGCCATCCATCAATTCGGCCCACCAGGGAAGCATGCCGTTTTCTATAAAATAAATCAGTAATTCCTGTTCACTGGAGCTTTGGTGAGAACTTTGATGAGAGCTTTGTCCACCTTCTATAACAGACTGATTTTCAACAGCTTTTACCTTATGGGCGCTGGGATGTGTAGAAAAAAAAGACTGGTTGTTTGCTAGAAAGGAAGAGGAATGGCTATGCCTGTTTTTTTGTATTTTCTCCTGAATAGCTTTTCGAAATAGCTGCTCGAAGCGTTCCTCTGACAAGCGTTCCAATCGCTCCAGGGGGATTTTACCCAGATCTACCTCCAGGCTATCTATCCGAACAAGTTCGTTGGGGCCGGATACTTCATCCAAAACCTTTTCGATGATCGGAATCAACCTTTCTCTAAAAATTCGGCTTAGGCGGATTTGCACAGCATTCGTCTGCTCTTGTTCTGGCAATATTGCCTCAACTATCTGTTTTCGAATGATATGCCGCATCAGACCACGCTTAGGCTAATCGTACCCAAAGTAATTTGAAGGCCCGTTTGTATTTTTTCGGCTATGACATCAGCTGAAATGGTGGCATTGATGGGATCCCGGGTCTGCGCAGCCAAAGGCAATGTCACAGGAGGCCCGATAACGGAATCGACGCCTACTTTCGCATTTCCGATACCATCAAAACGAGGACTGAGGCTGTTGGTGTCGTGGTGGAAAACTGCGGGCTGATCCACCCCTCCTATGCGGAGGAAGTACTTGACGCCGGGCTGTGTATTGCTGATTTCTACCCTGGCGCGTGTGCCGCTAGCCACAGGACTGGGGCTTAGTAGCAGCGCCGGTGCGCTGTCGGGAGCCACCAATGCAGCCTGCATAAAGAGCTGACCCGCCAGTGGGTCATGCAATATGACAGGATCGGTATGGCCGGGCTTGCTTGCCAGCACCACAAAGCGGCTGTCTTCAGCAAGGTCAATGCTGCTGGTATTGATCAATAAGCTATCGCCATCACTGCTCACCGTTCCGGTGGCGACTTCCCCAAATGAGGGCTGGGCCACAGGCCAGTCAGCCAGGCTAATTCCCTGAATTTTGGCTGTGCCAAAAGCATGTACAAGCTCCAGAACTTCAGCCGCAGGCGGCTGGCTGGCCAGGGCTTTTTGATGGACAAAGTCCCTGTCTGCTACCTCCTGCATCATCAGGCGGTAGGTAACACTTGCCTGTGTAATATTTCCGGAGCCATCGGACTCTACTTCCACAGAAGCCACATTGCCGTTGTAACTCACTTGTGTAGAACTTATGGCAAGGCGTAAGTTGGGGTTGGCGCGTACGCGCAGGTTTACGCTGCCCACATCGGTGACAGAAGCAAAGCTGTCACGTGACCCTCTGACCATGATGGTCAGGTCTTCGGTGAAGCCTCCGCTCACCTGAGTTGCCAGCAGGATGGGATTGAGTGGATCGCCTGCTACGGGCGCGATAGAGATGACGGTAGAGCCGTCATAAAGCTGATAATCTACCCCTGCTTGCGTGCCTGTCAGTTGCACGCTCACTTGCTGCCCATAGTCTATTTCAGGTGGAATCGCTTCTGACATCACAGCGGCTATGCCGATCAAAACGCGCACACGCGCCTTGAGGTAGACAAAATTGGTTTTACCCAACATTTCCTTCTCAGCCCTAATCCAAAAAGTCTGGTCCTCGCTCAGGTTGGTCGGTGTCGGAATAATCAGGAAAGGTGTCCCTTGCGCATTGGTGCCTGTGGGCACATTTCCAGAGACGGCTATGCGTGGAGAAAGTGGCCGGCGGTTGCGGTCTGTCAGGACATAGGTGACCCCTTTTTGTGGGTAAAAAAGCTGGATATCTGCGGCCCATGAAGTAGGCGGATTGCCTACAGCCTGAGCGATCACTTCTTCCGACAAGGGTACATCCCGCAGAGGATAAGGAATACCAGAGATCAGGCTTTTTCCTGCTTTTTGTGCCAAAACATCGAGTATTTCATCCCGGGCTATGCGCAGACGATATTGATGCGCTTCAGTCAAAATATTGCCAAATGCAGCCTCAGCGGCCAGGGCTTCCAGAAAAGCCTCATAGGCTATTTCAAAAGCTACCAATTCCGGCGGACTCAGCCAGTACACAGAAAGGCGGATGTGAGCGGGTGTTTCATTGCGAATAAGCTGCTCTACAAAAGATTTAAACTGACCTTTTTTCTCCACGCTAAGACCTGCGTATCGCCCTGCATCTTCCGGAAAAATAAAACTCAACTGAAGTGAGTATGGATCTGTCTGATTTAAACCCGCCAGGAGCGCGTGCTCCTGAAAAGCATCGCCCGGTCTTGGGCGAAGAAGCAGATGCTCCAGCAAAAAGAAGCCTTCTTTTCCGCCAAGCAGGCTGCCCAACTCCAGATCATCTATGCCCAGTTTTTTGGCGATACGCTTCTTCAGGCCGGAAATATTTTCTGTCATCCAACTGCTTGCAGTATAGTCAAATGCTGCTCCCCGCCCTGCACTGAGTGCGGGATATTGTTGCAGAAAGCTGCGCTTGTCAGCGATGACTTCACTCCGCTCAGCCTCGGGATGGCTGATGCCACTCATGAGCAGGCTGTAGTCAGTCATAGACTCCGCGAAGCGGGCGAGCAGGTGATCGAGAAATTTTTCGGTTCGGGCCTCAGCCAGGGCAGTATTTTCGGTATTTTGCAAAATACCTGCAGAGCGAATCAGTGGGTCATTTTCTACATAAATCCCATTCAAGGCAGGCAAATTATCCAGGCTTTGAATGAAATAGGATTGGGAATCTGTTCGATCTACGGAGAACAGTTTCCAGGCATTTGCCAATTGGGAAAAGCCGTTTGCGAGCATTTGCTCGAAGAAGAGGAGGTAGGCGCTTAGCTGTCTGGCGCTCGCCTGTTGGGCGAGCTCGGCCTGGGGAGGGAGACCAGCAGAGCTGAGGCCATATAATTCGGGCATGTGCCCGCGGACGCTGCTGTAATGCTCGGTCTGGCGATCTGTGCCCAGGATGGCATCAGGTTCCAGTGAACCTATTTGCTGGTTAATTTGAAGTGTTTTTTTGGCCTCAAAAAGCTGTTTTGCCTTGCTTTTATCCACCTCTACCAGCAGATTTCCCCTATAAAAAAATATGTCAGAAGTATCTATTTCGAAAAAAGCTGCCTGCTCTGCATTCAATGCAGTAATCCAGGGGGCGGGATTGACATAAGGATCGCTACCCAGGGCAAAGTTCATTTCCCGTACAGCCTTCACCTGTGGCCCCATTCGTTTGATGGCGTGGATCAGATCCGACCTTCTGAGGTCATCCCGTTTTTTAAACTGCTGAATATCAGTTTTTTTCAGAAAACCCCTTGCGAGGGCCGGGCCATCAAAAACTTCCTCAATTGGAAAGTCCTCCAACATAGTTGAAAGGGCCTGGAAGTTCAGGGAAGGCGAAATGTATTGATCCAATACTTCATATACATCTGCCAGCAATTGCTCTGGAGAAACCCCTTCGCCCAACTCTATGCCCAGCCTGATGCGCACGGCTTGCCTGTCGAAAACAGCAATGGCTGCAAAGTCTGTACAAAGGGTCCGATTTACCTGCAAATGGGTATACAACTGCTCATGCAAATCGGGGACAAGGAGGTTGCCCAGGTTGTTGCGGATGGCTTCGGCATTCACTTCCCACAGTCCTTTTAGCTGGACGGCCTGGTAAAGATCCTCAGGCAACAGGCCGTCTTTGTCCTTGGCGAGCAAAAGCTCGCCGGAGAAGGGCGCAAAGAGCAAATCCGGCCCCAGGCTGGGATTCTCTTTAATGTCTGCATTTTTTACCCCTAAAAGATCAATCAGGCTATGCCGAAAATCGTCAAAGGTGACAGGCTCCGTAGCCAGGATCTGACGGGATGAAAAAAGGGCAGAATAGGCATTTTCTCCTCCCGCAGCCAGGTGATCCGGCATATCAAAATCTATGCGGTAGCCCAGATCGGTCAGGGCATAACAAAGCTGTTCCAGCAGGGTGATACCCGGGTCGGAGGCATTGTGGTCCGTCCAGTATTGCTGCGCCAGGCGCGTGATATGGGCGATGCCCTGCTCGCGGAGTTCGCTATATGTGGGAAGAGATGCTGACATATCCTTTGCGCTTATTTCACCAACCAAAGATCTATTTCGTCATTGATTTTTTTGATTTTCACCCAATGGTCGGCCACAGGCTGGCCCTTGCTCAGGTGCAATTGCCCCAGCAGTCCTACCATACACCACTCGGGACGATCTTCGCGGGGCGTATATCCCTTCTTGGGATTGTAATTTTTGCTGATTTTGGGTTGAAGGATTTTCTTGCCTGATTTTACCAAAATGGGATTATTAGGATCTGGATTTTTGGCGTCGAGTTGTTCTATAACTTCCTCTACTTCTTCCAGTATGTGGTTACCAAAATCATCCTTTTCATACTTACCGGGCCACTCTCTGTAGCTGTTGCCTACAACAGCAGAGTTTTTGGTGACGATGCCAAAGGGCGTTTCGCCCTCTTTTGCGGGGCGGATTTTTCCGCCACGAGCAAAGACAACGGAGGTTCCCTGCGGGATGGATTTTCCGCCGGTAGCTTCAAAAAGCTCGCCGTAGTCGGCATTTGTGGTCTGCCAGCCGCCGGAGGCGTAGGCACGGCCGCGCACGTCGAGTCTGTCTGCTCCCGGAGAGGAAGTTCCCAACCCTAAATTGCCGGAAACATAAACTGTGTCTCCTACAAAATAACCTGCATAATCACTGGTGCCCCCGGATGCATTTCCATAAACTGCATAATTCGTTCCCGTACCATTGGCATAAGAGTAGCTACCATATTTCGAACCGCCAGCCCCACGGGCGATAGCATAAACTGCCAATTTTGTTCCATTGTCACCTTCAGCATTAAAAACAGACGCATATTTAGAATCCGAAGCCGTAGATCCGACCTCGGTTAATATACCTAAAGAATAAGATGACCAGTTAAAATAGGGAGGGACCCCATTATTCAGGTTATTAATTCGGAGGGAAGCACCACTGCTTACTTGCTTGACATCGAGTGCCAAAGTCCCACTTGGCAGTTGTAATGCCCCTGCATCCGTCAGGATCATGCGATCCGCATTTTGGAGGGATCCCGATCCGTTATACACATTTCTGAAGCGCAGCTGGTTGCTATCCGTTTGCAGCCTCCACCGGTGCAAACCGCCCACGCGGAGAGAAAGGTCTGAGTTTTCCACAATAAGTCCTCCGCCCCTAATGGAGATGCCCTGATTTTGGGACAAGCTAATTTCAGATGAAGTTCCATTATTGCCGACATTGATTTGGCGGGTAGAAAGGCTTGCTGATGCCCCCGTTAGGTTCAGGCTGCCATTGAGGAGATTCAGGTTACCTGTATTCAACTGTAGGTCTCCATTGGACCTGAAGCTAAAAAGCTCACCATTGGTATTAATCAGGTTCAAATGATCATTTTCAATGGTCAACGCCCAAACGGGGTCACTGGTGCCGTCATCATAGAGATGAAGGATGTTTTTATCGGTGTCCCCATCCGCCGAGCGGATGCAGAGAGGGTTGTCCAGGGTTTTGAAAACCCCATCATCTACTCTGCTGAGGGGAGAATGAATCAGGCCATAGAAGTCGTCCTGGTTAGGGATTTCGCCTGTGTTGAAGCGTGGCTCCAGAGTCGGCCGGTCAACGGCCTGCGTCAGGTTGGTGATAAGGGTATTTAAGCTCGCCATAAGAAATGCGTTATATTTTTATCCAATATTTATCCAATAACTAAATCTACTTCTACTTTCATGTAGCCTATGCCACGCCCCACATCGCCTCCGGCGTCGAGCAGGTGGTTTCTTGCAGAAACCCAGATCCCATCGGGTCGAGGCGCCTGCAAGCCGCTTTGCAACTGTAGCTCAGAAGCCAGGCGAAGCTCATTTTCCTCACCAAACAGCAGGCGGAAGTCTTTGACATAGTCGATGTAAAACTGCTGCTCAACAAAGTCTATGACCAGGCTGGGGAAAAACTTTCCGCCAATGACCAGCTCTGCGCCTTCGTCATAGGCCCAAGGGGCCAGCAGTCTCAGCAAGCCATTTTGCAACTCATCCAGGTAATACTGCCTGTCTGCCTCATAGGCATCATGCAGTTTGACATTCATCCGAATGCGGAGCTGTATGTAGACAGGGTTTTTGATGAGGATAGCTGCCGATGGCGGCGCCAATCCGTGCAGATATGCTGCTATATCTTCCAGTACATTAAAAGGCAGTTTGGGTTCAAAAGGATCGAACAGTTTCAGGCCCCGGATATCGGGCACCACGATCATCTCCACCCTTCCCAGGCTTGTATTGGCGGCAGATCCTCCTGGCAGGCATTTGGCGCGATAAACTTCAGGGAATTTTTCCAATACAAGCCGTTCATAATCCCAGGCCGTCAGGGCGCGGTTTTTATGTCTGAGGCGCTCACTGATGCGCGTATTGAGGTTTTCGATGGGCTCGGCGGGTCTTCCGCCGAAGGATTCGTAGGGCTGGATCACGCCCTTGATAGAGGGATTTCGCTGCATCAATTGCCTGATGCTTTCAGGGGCAAGCGGCTTGTTGAAATGCGTAGCGGCCACGCCTTCCTTGTCCAGGGTGGCAAGCACAGCCTGGGTGTGGATGTTGATCGTATCACTCAGCCCCTGGCTGTTGATAGGCGCAGAGATGCGCAGCCAGTGGTAGCCCGAAGGCATCAGCTGATGCTGGGTGTCGGCATCCCCGGGGATGCGCAATCGGATGATGCCGCTGTTGAGCAGGCCGTTGGTGGAGTCTGAAAGGATTTTTCCTTTGTCTTCGAGACGCTTCCACTCGTCTCCCTGTAGGTAATCCCAGAGGATGATAGGGGCCGGAATATCCGGATCGGCGCTTCCTTCTGCCATTTGGAACAATAAGGAAAGGTCTAGCGGAGGATTCAGCTTTTCAAGCCCCAGATACAATCCGCCTTCGTTGGCATATCTTGCCAACACATAGTCTCCGCCGGCTGCGGTGGCTTTGTATCCAAATGGATGCAGGTGAAAAAGCTTGCTTTTTCCGGAGAATTGCTCCAGGCTGATGCCGTTTTCGCTGGCAATATAATTTATGCTAAAGGACTGAATTTGAGGCGTATAAGGAGGATTAACCTGATAATCGCTTGTGGTATAGCTGTTTTTGGAGGAAGTCGCGATGTCTATGGCAAGCTGGTTGGCTTTTTCGGCCGCAAGCCTGGGGTATTCATCATGCCCAAAATCCAAACTGCCCAATTCCAGGAAAAAATAGCGGTCGCTATCAAAGACATTGGCTGCAAGGGCCGCGTCTTCCTGCCAGTCATAAGCAGGAAAATCTGTTCCCGTTATTTCCTGGGCAAGATTCAGAGAATAATTGCCAGAAGCTGCGGAAAACAGGCCGATATTTTTTTCGGAATTCCTTTGCGGGTCATCCGTGTATTTTCTCACAAAACCTGCATCCTGCATCCTCAGTTGAGCGTTAAAACTTGCTGCAACTTTTCGGTCACCCTTTGAAGAGGAATAATTGACATAGGTGCTATTAAAGTCCGGCAAGCCCATCCATTCGACATTCAGGCTGATTTCACTTAGCTTTTTGGCAGCTATTTCTGGATGCGTAAATGACAGGCGGGAACCTGGCCGTGGGCGGCTGCTAAAAGGCTCAAAAGGTTCGCCTTGTTTGATTATGAGTTGATCATTGCGCATGGCAGAAACTGCCAGTTCTGTCACGATGACCTGAAGATTTACATCCAAAAATTGGATGCTGCTAAACAGCTCATAAGCCGTTGGCTTGTCGAGCAAAATCCGCAGTGCGGCATCGGCAGAAAAGCGATCTGCATGATCCTCAGGCAATTGCATAACGGGATCTGCATCTTTTTCCAAATTTAAGACAAAACGAATGGCATCTACCTGGATCCCATCAATCATGCTGGGAAAAGTAACTTCATACGGAAGTTGTGTCCAATCCTTTTCGCCACTTAGCCACAGGCTAAAAGGCAATGTCTGTTGAAGCTGGAGCATATCCTGCAGGCTGACATATTCATCGGCTGTGATGGAAGTCGGATCTATGTACAGATCCAGGGTGATGGTGCGGTTTCCCGCTTCCAGGTTCAACATAGGTGAACTGAGCATCATGCCCAGCCGGGCATAGGGCATATCGGCGCTGCCGAAAGTCTCCCAACTGCTGTAGCTCTCTTCCTGCTGATCCAAAACGACCGTTTTGGCATCTTCAGAGGCATGTATGCCCTGGAGGTGGGACAGACTGGGCGCAGGCAGCAACTTTACTCCCCGGATTTTGCTTTCTGCTTTTTCCAAAATCAAGGCAACCCGTTCCCACTGCCAGGGAGGTGCCTCGAAGTCTGGCACAGAAGTCGCGTCCCTTTGTATTTCCATCACAAAACGGAAATGCGGCAAACTCATCGCCAGGCTATTTTCAATGTATGCACGGACTTCAGGCGGAAGATTTTCATCAGATACGCCTTCGACCTCTCCCAGATAAAAAAGCTGTAAGCTGCCATAAGCATTGGGCAGAGTCGGCAAAGGATCGCCGGGCATGGGTCTGCCAAAGGCTTCCAAAAGCATATTGTTAAATCCGGTACCCGTCCGGATGGCATTCAGAGAAACCCGTCGCTTATAGCTGTTTTTTTGGATATGGGCTTTCGACAGCAATTCTTCCACTGCGTTTCCCCCTAACAACTGGGCGATTTCCTCGGCATGCAAAGCAAAGTAATGCTCCACCAGGATCATTTGCTCATAATAATCATCCGCTGAATTGACGCTGCTGTGGGAGCGATTGAAGAAGCTGGCTATAGTGACAAGGCCATAGGCATCTATCAGAAGTTGCTCAAAATCAGGCGTTTCCAGATCCAGACTGAGGTTTTGATTGGCAGCCTGCTGCTCTACCAATTCAAGCATTTCGCGCCATTCATCACGAATATGTACGCGAGCTGCCATCATAGCCCTGAAGCGGACAATGGTTGGGTTATGGCTTATAATTCCAGGATTTCCATAATAATTTTCATGGATAAAGCCCAGCAGGTCATCCCGTCTGTTTTCGTAAAAAACACGGTTGGAGGCGGGGTTTTGAGCGAGTATGTCCAATACCCATTCCAACTCATCATAGAGTTCATAGATATTGCTGACACTTTGCAGGGTAGAGAAAAAACCGCTGTCAAGCGGATCGCTATTGGAAGCTTCAGTAAAATTGGTGATAAAGTCTTTGGGGTCGCTAAAGGCAGGATTGGGGCGGGACAAAGCTGCCGCGATATTGCTTAATTCGGTATTGATAAGTGCCCATTCGTTGAGGTCAAAAAGGCGGTTTTGGCGCAGGCGAATAAGTTTTCGAAAATCTGCGAAAGTCATTCGCATGCTGCTGCCTACAAAAGCAAGAAACTTGCTGAGCTCTTTTTTGAGGAAGGCATCCGTAGGGATGCTGTTATTGGCGAGGAAATTGACTGCGGGCAATTCTCCGCCCGGGCTCAAAGCGCCCGAAAGGTCCTCTCCGAGGGCCAGTTTCATCATCGCGATGAAATCGCGACTGAAATCAAAAGAAGACAATTTGTCTACCGTTTTGTTGACAAAAACGGAGCGAAGCTGTGCGATCTGAGCGCGATTGATCATCAGATCAGCCTGGGTGCGGTAAATCAGCGGATTTCCCGCTTCGTCTTTGCCGCCGTTTAAGGCGGTATTTTGGGCTAAAAACAGTTTTTCTTCCTTAAAACCTTTGACCAATTCCATCATGATATGGACATGGTCTGGCTCGGCATCTTTAGGTTCAAAACCCAGTATTTCCCTGAAATAATGATTGAGATGCCTTTCGGTATATTGGTTTAGTGCGTTTTGGGAAAAGTCCTTGTAAAGCTGGAGGAAAGTGAGGAAAAGGACACGATGCGGACTGGCCAGCTCAGCCAACTGGCCTGTATCTGAAAGGAAATCCGATGGATTTTCGAGATAAGCCGCCAGGCTGTCAATGAAGCCCCCATTTTCACCCAGGAAACCCCTCCAATCCCCTGTTGCCTGGTTTTGCCCATCATAGAAATTCAACTCACGTGCAAATTTCTGAGCAAACAACAGCAAATCCCGGATGCTCCTTTCATCCACATGAACAAAATCCTTGCCCAGGGCCTCAAGCATGCGCTCGGCCTGGCTGGTCCCATTGCGACCCAAATTGAACTGATATGTTAGTTCATTTGCCATGAAGATTCATTTTTCGTTTTTCGTTTTTTGTTTTTCGTCCCGCTTCTCAACTCCCCTTAAACTTCACATTTACAGTCACAAACATGCCCTGCCCTCCCGTGTACTCCGTCATGGAGTCAGGTATGGGCGAACCAGGCCCTGGAGGAGGTTGCTGAGCGGGTGAATCCACTTTGAGTTTGGCCTGGAAGTTTCCTCCTTTCAGGATGACGGCAGTATCTGCACTTCGGGTATGCGTGGCAACCTGATCTGATGCCAGCTGGTCTATCAGCAAAGTCCCCGTACCGGGAATGGAATAAACAGGGGTAAAATACATCACCCCCGGTACCTCAACAGAACTTTCATCCCCATCGATACAGACTTTATTGCCATTCAGGCTGGCTTCTCCACTGGCCGTGATTTGGCCGGGCTGAGGCACGGCTATAGCCGCTCCGAATGCCGGAAGGAAAATCGCCTGATCGCCGTCTATGATGATGTAGTCTGACATGGGGATAATTTGAAGATTCGAGGATGAGAGGATTTGAGGATGGAAGGCAGTTTGTTTTAGTTTTCGTTGAGGTAAAATGGGTAAACCATGTTGAAGCGTGAGTTGGTGGCCTTTACGGTGTATTGCAGTTGTATCAGCAAAACGCCTTCGAGGCTTTGGCTATCGGAGACGCCCAGGGCGTCCATGATGATGCGCGGCTCGTGCAGCAGAAGTGCGTTTTTGATGGTGCGTTTGAGGCTGTTGACCAGCCTGCTGCGGATGGGTTCAAACTGAAGTTTGTTTAGCCCGGCACCAAAGTTTTCCTGCATGACACGCTCTCCCAGCTGGGTATTCAGGATGATCCACACACTCTTGTGCACATTGTCTGCCCCCGACACGCTGATCAGGTTTTTTCCCTGATCCGTGAAAGTTGGCGGAAAGCCCCAACCCGTACCTAGAAAAGCATTTGCGTCCTGAATGGCCATGGCTATTTAGGTTTTTGGATTTGGGGAGCTTCTGCTTTTCCTGAAGCACCGTCTTCCATGGAATTTGCCTGCCCATTTAGCTGACTTCCAGCCTGTTGCTGGATTTTGTTGATCAGCCCAAATACCGTTTTAAAGGGCATGCCGCCCAGCGCTTCCAAAATGAGATTGGTCTCATCTACCGTCAATTCAAATTTCAATTCTTTCATAAATAGCTTTTTATTTTTCATTGAACATCTACTTCTGAACCTTTTATCACCACCTTTCCGCTCGCTTCTATCTTAATATCTGCTGCGGAAAGCAAGCTGATTCCATCGCTATTGAGCTTAAACTCATTTCCATTTGCATCTACGATTTCAATCATTCCCTCATCACTATTGAGGGTAATAGAATTGCCATCCTCAGTGGCCATCAGGATGCTTTTTGTCTCGTCATCAAATGCGATTTTGAGGCCGGTTTTTGTGAAAATTCCTTTGTGGAAATTGTCAGCATTGATCTGTCCGCTTTCCACCGGTGGCACCTGAGCGCTGCTGTAGACGCTGCCCATAATCACCGGATGGCGCGGGTCGTTGTTGATAAAGGAAAGAACGACTTCATCGTCCAACTCGGGTCGGAAAAAGACCCCTCTCCCGCTACCTGCATCGGGGCTCATTACCCTCGCCCATACGGGCTCTGCTTCCTCGCCTAAAGCGAGGATTTTCACTTTCACCCGAAATTCTCCTTCGGGATCGTCCTCAATGTCAACGACCTTGCCCAGCTGCAGGCCATGGATCGGCGGCAGCATGCCGCCGGCAGGCAGGGAGTTGACATCCGGAGTCATCAAAAAATCCTGGTCCTTGCGACCCATTTGTATATCTGTGACCCATCCCATGGAGGGGTCCAGGCGATGCCTGACACCCGAGATGAGCATTTTTCCATTAAAATGAGAGCTCAAGCCATCCAATTGCAGCACTTCTCCGGGCCTGATGGCCCCATTACCGGGGATAGAGATGCTCCCCCTGATGAGGCTGTTGCGGTTTTTCCGCATTTTTCCATTTGCCCAGGCTGCTAACTCCTCCGTGAGGAGAGCTACGCTGCTAAAGAGCTTAAGCTCGGGAGAGCCCACGACTTCGGCCATAGAAGCAGGCGTCAGGTCTCCGGGATTGGGATTAAATGCCGTTCCGGCATTTTCAGAAGGCGAAGCCTGGTCGGCCTGGTTCCAGGCATGTGTAGCGATGCTGCTGTACTGCTTTTCGGCATCCACTTCAAAGTGGAAGTTGTAGATTTCGTCTATGCCATAACCCAACTCATACTGAGCAGAAGAGGTGTCGATATCTTCAGGGTTGAGAACATCTATAGTTCCGTCTTTTACAATTACCCACAAACCATGCATATCTGCGCGAGCCAGCATAAAATCCCAATCACTGCAGGCATATTGGATGATCTCGGGATGGGTAATCTCTGTGGTAGCGATATCGCCTGCCGTCAGGCCATTGTCAGAGATCAATTGATTAAACAGGTCACTGTCTGTAATCTCCTGAAAGACAGCTTGTTTACGTGGCAAAGTCATCTTAATGGCTTTGTCTTTAAGGAGCAGGCTTATTTTGCCTCCCTGCTGACTGGCCTCTATGCTGTGTTTGGTTATCAGGCCTTTAAAAGCTACAAACTCCGTATTGGGTATGCCTTCTCTTCGCAATTTGATTTCGACTTCCTTCCCGGGAAGCAGTTGAGGCCCTTCGCTCAGCAAAAAATCCCGGCTTGAAGGATTTCCATCCAACATAACCAACTCAGCAGTAGCTATTTTTCCCACTTCCCGGTATATATCTACCCGAACAATCACCACACTCTGATCGAGCGTAGTGCCATCAACTGATATGATTACCGTGAATACACTCATGGTTGTTCTACTCCTGTTTTTGCAATAAAGTCTCCAAAGAAGGGATGCGAATGAGGTCTCCCGCTTTTAATTCACGAAAATGATTGAGCTGGTTGTATTTGGCCAGGGCCAAATAATAGCTTGAAGAGCCATAGGCTTTTTGAGAGATCAAAGGCAGGTTATCCCCTGCTATTACTTCATGTAATTTTGCCAGGTCAGGTGACCGGCGATCTTCCTGCCTCACGCGAATTTCTTCGCTGAGGTCTCCGACGAAGACACAATCGAGCTTTGCCCGTATGGGCGTGCCATCGCGGCCAAACATACTGTATTGTATGTCCACAGACTGCAGGCGGCAGGGAGCCGAAAGCGTCCCCCACTCTACCCGCAAAAAGCGGGGCTGATGGATTTCGCCATCGTAATCATAACAAACCGCCATAAAGCGGTCTACGAGGCCGGAAATGCCTTCGCTTGCTTCTCCTCCCAGGCTTCCTAAAGAAGCGGTAGGCAAAATATTGCTGAGGCCTCCGCTGCCTTCGGTGGCATCCAGGATGATGGTAAATGAAAGCCTGCTGGCCAGGCTGTAGGCGTAGCGGGAGGAAGGCAGGCTGATATTGATGCCAATGCTACTGGCTCCTTCAAATACATTGGTGTATTTGCGGGAATAGCTGTCCGGATCATATTGCACATCAAAGCTGTCTACTTCCGTAAACACAGGGCTTCCATCTCCGCGGTCGTCGGAGTGAAATGCTACTATGCGCATGGGTTCCAATCTGGATGGCGTGATCAGTGGCATCATAATCTATCGGGATTCTTTTCTGTCCATTTGTTTCATAACTTCTTCAACACAGGCTTGAATAATGGCCTGAATCTGTCCGGCATCCAGGGCGGAGGAGCTTTCCTCTGCCTGGGGCCGATTGTCTGAAGGTGCATCAATCGTTGCCCGGATAACCAATTCTTTTATTTCTACTGGCATGTTTTATAGTCCAATGTTTCGGAAGCTTGCATAACGCATTTCCAGTCGTTCAATAATGATTTGATTTTGATCTGCATCCAGGTCCGTGATTGACCAGCGGATGGGATAAGCATCGGTGAAAAGGTAGCTCGTTAGCGGGATGCCTCCCACGCCCATCAATATGACCAGGACATTGTGCTTGTTAAATTCCTGCCCAAAAATCGCTGCTTTTACCTCTATCGATAAGGGAGAAATGCCCACCACAAGCCCGCGTTCCAGCACCAAAGTAGGGTGATTGGGGCGCCCTCTGAGGCTCTGCTGCTGATCATTTTGCGAACCTCTTTGCACTTCTTCGCTATCATCCTCAAAGTCTACCCCTATGCCCGACACCTTCTGAAAGCGAATATCAATGGGATTAGGCAAGGGAACAGGTCCTGTTCCTAAAAATGTCACCATAAACGCAAAGTTTACCGGTGGGGGAAGAAGGTCAGAGAAAGATGGGTTGTCTGCCATGGGGGGGGAGGTTTTGGGTTTCGGGTTTTGGGTTTCGGGTTTCGGGTTTCGGGTTTTGAGTTTCGGGTTAATCTACCTTTTAGGTCAAGTACTCAATTCGGAGGCCATTGCCTATAAGGGTGAGTCTTTCGATGGCAACATCGTTGGTATTGGCGTCGAAGCCCGGGGCTTCCAGCTGTGTGGGAAAGGCGTTTTGCAACGTCCAGCGAACGAGCGCTACGCCTTCTTCACTGAGCAAATCAACGATTACATCTTTTTTACTCACGATATTGAGTTGAATACTGGAGATCCAATCGAGCAGGACGCTGCCTTGCCTGACGACCCCACGCTCCAGCGTGAGATTGACGGGCTGTGCCCGGCCCGGCATGTGGAAATCCCCTTCCAGCCAGCTCATTCCATGTCTGTAAGTGATGGTTTCGTATTGGAGGTTTAGACCTGTAACCTGCGAAAAGCTATAGGTATCACTGCCAATACTTACCATGAAATTGTAAGCTGGAAGGGGAAATTGGTTCCCGATGTCATTCGGAGAAAATGCCATTGCGTTTCACTTTAGCTTTCTTCCATAAATAAGCTATCTGCCATCAACTGCATGCTTTCGATCGCCACATCATTGGAGTTGGCGTCAAAGGAAGGCGCTTCCAGGCTGGTAGGAAAAGCGTTGATAACGGTCCAGCTGATGACAGCAGATCCCGTTTCGTCCAGCAAACGGATTTTGATGTCTTTCTTTTGGATCTGATTGATCTGGGTGCTACGTATCCAATTGTATAATACACCGATACTTACGCCACCTCTGACCACGCCCTTTTGCAGGGTAAGGGTAACGTCTGATTGCTGTCCCGGCATGCGCATGACTACCGGTCCGGGGCGACCTCCGCCCACAGCACTTTCCTTATAGGTGGTTGTCTCAAAAGACAGACTCAGGCCAGATACCTGGGAGAAAGAAATAGATTCGCCGTCTATTTCCACCGCATAATTATAAGAAGGTAGCGGGTACCTGTTTTTTATATCATCTGTTGATAAAGCCATTTTTCAAAATATTAATTAGAAGATGATTAAATGCTAAAAGAGGATTTATGCTTCCTGTAGTTTGTGGAAAAAGCGCAGGACGATAAACTCTGCAGGTCTCACTGCGGCTACGCCGATTTCAACGATCAGGCGACCTTCCAGGACATCCTGGGTGGTCATGGTCTTTCCAAGACCGACATTGACAAAATAGGCGGCTTCAGCCGTTGGGCCAGCAAGGGCTCCTTGCTGCCAGAGTCCATATAAAAAGCTCTCTATGAGTGCTTTAACCTTCAACCATGTGGTGGAGTCATTGCCTTCAAAGACGACAAAGCCTGTGGCTTTCTGGATGGATTCTTCAATGAGAATAAACAGTCGCCTGACATTGACATAGCGCCATTCGTTGTCATTACCGGCGAGGGTACGCGCCCCCCAGACAAGCACACCTTTACCGGCAAAACTGCGGATGGCATTGATAGATTTGCCACTGGTAGGATCTATGTTGAGGCGGCCCTGCTCTGTATTGTCGATTTTTTCCACAGGCTCCAGCACATTGTTGAGGCTTTCATTGGCTGGTGCTTTCCAAACGCCTCTGTTTCTGTCAACCCGGGCATAAAGCCCTGCTATAGAAGAACTTGGCGGCAAAACAACCCGCTCCTTAGCAAGGGCAGCTTTCAGTTGGTTGTACAATTGTGTATGGCTGCTGCTGATATCAGCCATGCTGACATCCTGGTCAATGTTGACCGTGGCGGCTGTATGCAGGGCGCTGCCATTTCCGATGGCGGAAAGGCTAAATCCTCCCCTATCTGCAATTGCAGCCCAGGCTGCTGCGATATTCGCGGCGGAAGCCCCGCCTGCGGTCACCCCTGAGACCGTTACGGTCCCAGCCCCCGCATCTACTGCAATCGCCAAAGAAGCACCCGCTTCCACAAAAATCAATTGAGGCGAGCCGGCTGCACCGCTATAAAATACCTGTAAGCCATTGGCCCCGGTATTATTCTGGCTCATATCAGTCAAGGCAATATCCGCCTCGGCATAGGCATAAGTCTGCCCTGTGCGCAGATAGGGCGTATAGGCTGCGCCATATTTGAGTTCATTGTTGCCGATACCATTTCTGAAAAGGGCACCGTCATCATCGCCTTCCAGGACATCAAAGATGCCAAAGCGATCTTTCAATCCACCACATTGGCTCAGCACCTGCTGGCACAGCAGCAGATAGTCAGAGGGCAGATGCACTGCATCTACCAGCACGATGAGCGTAGGCTCATCTTCTTTTTGGATAGCCGCAAGGGCATCCTCAAAGTCAGAAACCGCAATGGTGTCACCGTGCCTTCCGACGGAAACGATATAACAGCTGCCGCCACCGTTGTCAAAAAACATTTTGACACTGTAATACATCAGGTACTCAGGAAGGGTCCCCAGATCCGTAGATCCGTCAGATTCTTTGGCGGTAAGGGCTATAGCGCCCCCGGCAGTCGTTGCCTCAAAAGGCGTCAACAAGGGCCCACCAAACAATTCCCGATAGTCCTTGAAGGTATCGATACGACTTACGACCAGGCCCGTTAAGGCCTTTCCGTCCTTATCAACAGCCTTTTCGGTATATCCGACAAAAGCTGGAATAGCTGTAGCCACGGCTGCTACGGATGGAGGTAGAACAGATATCTCCTCTACATAAACACCTGGAGTTTGATATGTCATAGTTCTTTGATTTTATGAAAGCTTATAAATAGATGAATATTTTTCCCTGAGATGCAGGCCCCGGATTGGGGATATGGGCAATTTCAATGGGGGTGGTTTCTCCTGTGGGTAAAAAGGACAAACGGAACTGTCGGTAGGCTTCCCGCCTGTAAGGCAAAGCCCTGCTGGCTGTTAGCCTGACAAGGGACTTGTCCGGCATTTGGGCGGCGATGCTATCGTCGGCGGGGTCGGCATTGCCGCTGGCGAGAAGTGTAGTGGCCGCGAAAGTGAGCTGGCCGCCTGCTCTGCCGCTGTCATCATCTGTGATGCTGACCTGGGTTTCTCCGGCGGGTAAAATGGCGTAGACATTCCAGAGGATGCTGGTGGCATCCAATTGGATGCTGAAGGTCGGTGAGTTTACGAGGCTGGCATTAGCGGCAATGCGCAGCCTGGCCTGCAAGCCAGGTACCTTTTGCACTGTCGGATAGCTTAGCTCAAAACGATCCCCGGCAGATGCAGCAGAAGTATCTATGCTAATTCTTTTTTCAGCTTCTGCATAAGCAGAAGGGTTTGTGACAGCTCCGAGCCCGCTTATGGAAAAATCGGCAGGCGTCAGACTTCTTTGAGCCAGGCCTTTCAGGTAAAAATTCTCCGTAGCCCCTGGCTGATTCACCTGCAGCATTTCTGATGCGCTGGGCGTATCGGTCATCACTACCAAAGCCGTCTCACTTGCCAACAAACTGTCATTATGAAAAAGAGGAAAAGCAGTGCCCTGAAGGGATTGATCCAGGCTTACAGCTGGCCAATCCGTAACGGAGACAAAATCAGGATGCTGGAAGCGAATGGCAAATTCAAAATGCGTAGCCGCATCAATGGGTACTAAAGGCGTCACCCCATCATCCTGCAGGGCCTGTAAGACCGTAATCTCCTGCACTCCGCTTTTGCAAAGCAACTTAAGGTTCTTCATGAGACGCACAGAAGCCGGTTCGGGCACGATCTCTATCGTCCCTTCTTTGGCATTACCCAGAAAAGCATGATTCAGCGCTATACTAAAGTATTTCTGGTATCTCATTTCCCGCCAATATTAGGTTGGACAATTTGAATATCAGCACGTAAGTCAGCCGGAACGGTCTGCACCGTCACAGATCGTGCTTTGAACATCACTGAGGGGTGATAGGGTACTTTAAGCGCGCTCCAGACTTCATTTTGCTCTGAAAAATTCAGGGTTACCAGCTCAAAACTCAGTTTGTGCACTTCCTCAGGTAAATCAGGGGCATTTTCCTTTGAAAAGACCCTGTAAGTCTGAAAAAAGGAAATTACAGCCGAAAGCTGCTTCCAGGCTTCTTTGTAGTCATTGTTTTTGGCAACAAAAAGGAAATAAAGATTCAGTCGGATTTCCGGAAAATTGGGGATCATTTTCCCTGTGTGATCTGTGGCAGCATAAAAGTTATCAGGTCGCATGACCTTATCCTCCTCTATGTTGAGAAGAAGGATGGTTGTCTGGTTATCCGTGAAGCTGAGAGGATCCCAGTTACCGGATGCCAGATATCCTATTGCGCTTCCATCCTGACCGAACTTTTGCTGCAAATAGATTTCAATTTTTCCTCGAATGAAATCTAAAATTTTGTCCATTTGGCTTTATTCCTATTTGCATTCAAGTTGGAATGAAAATAGGTGATAGCCTTGTATTTTTCGGACTAATCATTTTTTTCAGCAAAGTATGTCACTGCGGTGAACGGATAAGAATCGACACGGATTTTCGCTGATTGAACTGATTTACACGGTTCAAAAGCTGCGCAAATCAGTTATATCTGTGTCAATCTGTGTCCCTTCTTCCCAAAACCTTCTCCAAAAAAACAATTGTATTTTCTCCCAAAAATTCCGTAGCTTGAAGTATCAGGTTCTTTATCGTTTCTCATACTACCAGACAAAATTGTCATACCTCCTTTTTTGACAGGATTACAGGATTTTCAGGATTAACAGGATGCCATTTGCCTTTTCTTGTAAATCCTAAATATCATGTTTATCCTTTCTAAAGAATCGACACGGATTTTCGCTGATTGAACTGATTTACACCGTTCAAAAGCTGCGAAAATCAGTTATATCTGTGTCAATCTGTGTCCCTTCTTTTCATGTCTTCACAATCCGCACAACGCGAAATATTTTTCCCCCTGAAATAAAAGCCAGCAAATAAGTCGCTGTGCTCAACTCCTCCAGGTCCAACTGCAGGCTTTGGCGCCCCTGAACCCATTGTTCAGGGGATTGAATGCCGCAGGATTTGCCATGCAAATCATAGATTTCCACTTTCATTAACAGGGGCTGATCGCTTGTGATATGTACATATAATTTTCCGCTGGTCGGATTGGGAAAGATGTCATAGCTGAATTCAAAGCTTTCTCCTTCCAGGCCTACGGCCATTTCGTCGGCCTGCTGAAAGCCTTCAGAGAGGCTGATGGTGCCACTGCTGGAAAAACTGACCGCCACTTCTCCTAGAGAAGAAGAAAGGCTGATCGTACCCGATTGACTGTCATTGCCGGTGCTGCCAATGAGCTGGCGCTCCAGGCTCAACTGGCCAAAGGCCATTTGACAGCCCACAAGCAGACAAAACCAAATAATTATATTATTCCACTTCATATCATTTCCTGATTTGCTAATCTTCAAATTCTCTCATTCTCTCATTTGCTAATCCTCCAATTTCCTCATCCTCTTCTCCAATTCTTCAATCCGCTTTTCCTGCGCTTCAATGATCTCCTGCTGCTCCTGTATGCTTTTGATCAAAACAGGAATGAGGTCGGAATAATAGACGCCCAGGCGCTCCAGTTTAACCAATCCCTCCTCACCGGCGACTTCTCCGATCTCAAAGTCGTGTGTTTTTACGACCTCAGGCACTACTTCGAGCAGATCCTGTGCAATCAGGCCCAGCTTGGTGGAGGGATAGGGAGCATCCTTCCATTCGAAGCTGACAGGCCGCAACTTCATCACCTCTTTGAGGCCATACTGGAGGCCCTGAATATGGGTTTTGTCGCGTCGGTCAGAGGTATTGATGGTGCCATTGGTGGCATATACATCATCCCAGCGATAGGTAGAGTTGCCCAAATCATACACATTATCGCTGGTAGGCCTTATATCTCCATTGGAAGCAATCTCGCTTGAGCCCCCATCCTCAAAATATTCAATGGATTGAAAGCGAACTCTCCCAAATACCTGGAGGGCATCGAGGGGATTGGTAGTGCCAATGCCCACATTGCCATCTTTACGGACGGTAATGGCATTGGCTCGGGTAGAAGGGCCTGTGCCGATACCGACTTCAAAAATCGGATCAGAAGTGACCCAACTCGTAGCGCTACCGCCGCCTACATTATAACGGCCTACGGCCATGGAAGCATAGGACTGTGCCTGCACAGCATTGCCTATGGCAACGGAGTATATAGCCTGAGCCTCAGCAAAATAGCCTGCTGCAAAAGCGTAGTTTGCTTCTGCGTCGGTGCTGTAGCCCAGAGCTGTGGAACCCAGGGCCAGCGCATCTGTATTAAAGCCCATGGCTGTGGAGTACTGCCCATCGGCATTGGAGAAGAAGCCCGATGCGAAAGCATAGCTGTTGGTGGCTTCTGTATCACGGCCCATGGCCGTGGCCCCAAAACCTTGCGCCCGCGTATTCAGGCCTGAGGCAAAGGAGTACAGCCCTATGCTGTCGCGGTTCCAGTAGGTGCTGGCAGCACCTGTGGCGACAGTTCCCACGCGAAACGCGTGAAGGTCGGGCAAAAACATCAGCTTATCGCCATTTCCCAGCGTATCTATCCCAAAAAGTACCCGATGCCCATCCCCAACATGAAAGGTGGTTTTGGGAGAAATGCCCACATTGAGGCCCAGGCGACCATCGCCTGTGAGGCTAAGCAAATCTCCGGAAGTTCCGTTCCAGAAATTCAGCCTGTCATTTCTATTATTAGTGGCTATATAGGATGCTATGGTCCAATAGTTTGAGCCATTGTTGTTGTCAAAGTTGATACGGGCATAGTCGTTGCCATTCTCATGCAAATGAATATGGGGACTGGAGAGGCTGCTGTTATAATTAACCTCAAGTTTGGCGGTAGGGCTGCTTGTTCCTATCCCCACATTTCCACTATTATAATAGGCAGAGGTGCCATTGCTACTCCAGATCGAGGAGCCTGAATTGTCCGCGGAAGGTACCCAATCGGTACCCGTCCATTTGAGGACTTGTCCTGAGGTGGGAGCCACAGGCGACACATTTCTACCCCGTATGCCGTTGACGGATGGATTGGGATAGGTGCCTCCCAGGTCTCCACCGGCTGCATCTCCCACATTCACATCATCTGATGCATTTGTATCGCCTGTATTGTTGAAGGTCGTTCCTGTTAATGAAATACCTGTACCTGCCGAGTAGGTCGTATTGTTGTCAGTAGAATTGATGGTAAAATTGGGGTAGGTACCGCTGACGGTAGTAGCACCTGTGCCCGTCATGCTGACGGTTTGGTCAGGAGCAGTATTGCTGATGGTCGAGCCGCTGATGTTGATTCCGCTACCAGCGGTAAAAGTGCTGGTAGAATTATCGTCTGCTGCTGGTGCCCATTGGGTACCGCTCCATTTAAGGACCTGTCCGGAGGTAGGCGCCACAGACGACACCGATCTACCCTGTATGCCTGTGACTGAAGGATTGGGATAGGTGCTTCCCAGGTCTCCACCGGCCGCATCCCCCACATTCACATCATCAGAGGCATTTGTATCACCTGTGTTGTTGATGGTCGTACCGGCAAGGCTTATGCCTGTTCCGGCATTGTAGGTGGTATTGTTATCCGTGGAGTTGATGGTAAAATTGGGATAAGTACCGCTGACGGTAGTAGCGCCTGTACCCGTCATGCTGACGGTCTGATCGGGAGCTGTATTGCTGATGGTAGAGCCGCTGATGTTGATTCCGCTACCTGCGGTAAAGGTGTTGGTAGAATTATCGTCGGGAGCCGGGGCCCATTCGGTTCCGCTCCATTTGAGCACTTCTCCTACATTAGGAGAAGAGGCATTGACATCCGTCAGATCGCTCGTAGCCATATTGGCCTTATCAGCATACATGCTGAAAGGCACGCTTTGGAGCGCGGTGGTTCCCATATTGAGAAAACCACCTCCCGGATCTATTTCCACTTTGAGAAAGTAATTTCCATTGGCCCAGTCAATGCCAGCAAAGCTTCCTGAGGAAACAGCGCCACTGCCAATGATAGCAGAAAAAAGCCCAAAATCATTGGTACTCACACTGTGAATTTCTTCATACACACTTGTCCCTCCATCCAGGAGGGTAAAGCGTATATCGATGGTTTGGTTTGCCAAAAGATTGGTTCCGTCCCTCGCAACAGCCTGATAGTTAAAGCCTTCAGGCGATTGAGCATAAGTAAAGGAGAAAGCAAAAAACAAACAGGATAGGGCCAGTAGCCGCAATAGGGAATTAAGAGCATTCATAGACTTTTATTTTAATCTAATAATAATTTATTCCGATGAAATAAACAAGGAATATTTATCTTTTCCACAAAATGAGGCGAAAGAACATTTTGAGACCCACCCAAAAGCTTTGGCCTTTTTGCATGGACTCAGGGGTATAAATCGCCCGTATCGGAATTTCCATATAGGAAGCCTCATTTCTTTTGAGGATGTGAAAAAGTTCGGTACAAAACTCAAAGCCATTAAAGTGGAATTCCACACCTTGGGCAAAATCTGCCTTCATGATTTTCATGCCGGACTGGGAGTCCGTAACGTGTACGCCTGTGATGGCCCATGTGACCCAATTGGCGACGAGGTTAAAAAAGCGACGGGAAAAGGGAACTTTTCCTTTCAAATCCATGAATCGGCTCCCGATCACCACATCTACCTCATGCTGTTGAATGGCTTCAAACAAATGGTCAATGTCCTCAGAAGCATGCTGCCCATCGGCATCCATGGTCAAAATATAGGCTGCACCCATGCTCAGGGCATATTCGATACCGGTTTGGGTAGCGGCTCCGCTACCCATATTGAGCGCGTGGCGCAAGACCGTACAACCTAAGCCATGGGCCAGGCTTCCTGTATCATCCTTGCTTCCATCGTCCACGACGATGATCTGGTGGTACCCATGGGACCTCAACTCTCCTATGACCGCAGCAAGTCGCGGCGCTTCATCTTTGGCGGGGATGACGATGAAAAGGAGGTCAGACATGATGGGCTATTTAAACCGATAGACAGCAAAAGAGCCTGCTTTTACCAGTTTCCCTTCATTCAGAAAAACGGCATTTGCAATCTCTCCTGTACTATTTAGCTGTATCTGACGATCTGTAGCAACCAATTCGATCTCTGGGTTTTGGTACATATAATTCATGAACTCATCGAATTTTCGGGAAAGGGTTTTATCCGCTGTTTTGTCCACCATCGGCAATTTCAAATCCACAATAAAATAGCGGAATCCCATATAGCGAAAGGCCTGATTGAGGTCTTTTTTGCTTTCATGTGTGGATTTTACCCAAATAAAAAACTCAAAAAAGTGGTCTGCCAGACATCGGGCATCGCTTTTTTTGATAAAATAAGGCAACTGTGTACTTGCATGATATACCAAAGATTGGGTTTCCTGGTTGATGATGCGAGCTACGGCAGGATAGCCTGAACGGAACATATCCGTGACCTTTTCTTCGGAGAGTTCGCCAGTCCGGTAAAACGCCAGAGGCGGGTAATACAACTGGGCGGCCTGTTTTTTGGAAGAAGGGGAATAATTGGACATGCGAAAGCTAATGCTCATCAAAAACCAAATGACAGCAAAGCCATACAACAATCCATGCTGGACTTTCTCCGGGAACAAGCCCGAATCACCTTTTTTGCCCCATGCATAGACCGTGGCTATGATGGCCAGGGGAAACAAGAGCAGTCCATACCAGGGCAGGCCTGCCGCCAGCAGCAGCCACAGGCTGCCATAGAAATAGCTAAAAAGCAGAAAAGCCTGCTTTTCCAACTCAAGCGATTTATATCGCTGGTACAACAGAAAAAGCACGGCCACAAAAATGGCCGCCAACAAAGGATAAGTCAACTTATCGGGCATGGATGAGACCGACATAACGCCCTGATGCAGAGGCGTATAGAGTTGGAGAAAAGCCCATGTATAGCCCGAACGAATCACGCCCATGGGTTCCTCCGAAAAATGTTGTTTCGCCATCAGCTCAGCGAGGTGAGCAGAAGCATTTCCGCCATCCAGGCCATATTTTTGGCAATAAGACGAGCCTATGGAAATGGTCAAAAAGAGCAGGAGCAAAAGGACCGTGCTTATCCAAAAAACAGGCTTTATCCTGGGAGAAAGGAAAAGTGCCAGCGGCAGCAAGAGCAGCAGCAGGTAGCCCAACTCAATGGTAAACTCCTTCAGATTGGTATTCATTACCGCATCATAAGGCATAGATAGGTAGCGAAAAGCCAGTGGATCTTCGCTGCCAAAGAAGCGGTAAAGGTCCTCTCCTTTGCTTGTGCCTTGCAGCTCTTCTATCCCTGGCGGCTTTTGGTTTTTGTCCTGTGCATGCAGCGGTTCTGCCAAAAACAAAAAGCAAAGGGACAAAAGGGCCAGGAAACGGATATATTGTTGGGGAATATGCATGGTCCTTATTTCTGCTTTTTGCTGTTTTGGGTGTTGTAATAGTTTTTCAGGTACTCCATGTCAAAGCTTTCAAATCGGGGAAAGGCACTTTTGCCTTCCAGCAATGCACTGGAGCTTAGGCGCTTTGTTTCTGCAAAGTTTTTGATAAACCAGGGAGACATCATAAGGAGGAAAAAGGCAAGTAATACAGCACTCCTTTTTGCATTGGCAAAAAGCAATTGGCGGTCTTTCAGGCCTTGCCAGATGAGCAGGCCGATGCCTGCAATGGCAAGTGGCCATTGGATAACTCCAAGCTGGGTATGCCAGGCGCGCAGGCCTGCCTGATGGTCCAGGCGGAGCAGCAAAACGCCAAAAAGGCACAGCAAAATTACCCCCAGGCTAGACCAGGCATTTCCCTTAACCAACCAAAGCGCCGCCAAAAGCCCCATCAGGAGCAATAAGCTCGTCGCTTTTATTCCCATGGCAAAGCCTGCAAACAAGCCCAACCAAATCATCAGCCCATGCTCCTGAAGGAATTGAGGGCTTTTAGCCTGAATAAAATCTCTCAGCCGTAGGATGAAAGCAGGTGTTTGCAGCTGGGGAAAATCTTTTTTCTTTTTCCGGGAAGCTTTTTGCTTCCTGCCTCTCTGCTCTCTCCTCTCTCCTCTCTCCTCTCTCCTCTCTGCTCTCTCCTCTCTGCTCTCTGCTCTCTCCTCTCTCCTCTCTGCTCTCTCCTCTCCTCCCGCCAACAATATCACCGCGCAAAGCGAAATAAACAACAAGCCCAGATCAATCTTCATATCCTGATAGGAAAGAAAATTCACTTCAGGCATGGTGTAGAAAATCGCCACAGCCAGCAATGCCAGGTTGGTATTCATCCATCTGCGCGCCAGCGCATAGATAGCGAAAAGGGCCAGCGGCCCGCCGATAAAACTCAGGCCCAGGGTAACAGCGGTGCTGTTAAACACCACAAAGCCCAGGGACATAAAAATGGACCAATAATAAGGGCCATTGCCCTGGATGAGGCCATGATAATCATGGATAAGGGAAGGGATGCGCATATAGAGCGTCATCGCATCAAAGCCGATGGGTATCGGCCGGATGATCTGGATGAAATTCAGGCTGACGAAAGTCAGCGTGACAGCAAAAGAGGCGATCCCCAACAAATTGAGTTGGGAGGAAAGTGGCAGAGGTTTGAGCAAACTTTGTTTGACAAAATCCTGCCCTCCGCGCAGATTCAGAAATGCAATCAGGATAAAAAGAGGAATCAGCACAAAAGAATGAAGCAAATTCACCGTTCCCAATGCAAAAAGCAACAGCACCCACAGCATGATTCCGACACCTATTTTCACCACAAAAAGTTCTCTTGAAGCCATTTTTAAAGGAAAAAGGATGCAAATCAAATCCCCCAACAAATAGGAAAAACCGATACACAGATAGATCGCCAAAGCCACCAAAAGGAAATATCCAGTCATATTGCCCACGCCCTCGAGGCTTAAGCTGTCGCCTTGATATTTAGAGAAAAAGATAACAGTCGTGATCATAACGATCAGGTAGACCAGGCCAAAAAGCCCTAGCCCATTGAGGGCTTTGTACGACTGAATTTTCCCTTTATCCCGCTGCCAAAGCCAGGCAAACCCTCCTATAGCCAGCAATAAAGGGATTAAAAATCCATAGTATTGAAAATTTTGTGCTGCATCTGCATACCAACTGTGCTGAAAGAGATACTCTGAAAAAATGACAAAAATCCAAATAAGGGAGAAGGTTGAGAGGACAATTTTCCGAACCATAATAAATCAAATCAGAGAGAAAAGGGAATTGCCCTAAATATATTACTATCTTTATCAGCAGAAAAAAAAAATTGATTCTCTATGAAAATAGAAATCTACCAGTGGCTGGTTCCCACCATCGTACTTGTTTTCCTCATCCGCCTTAGTTTGCAATACTTCCATGGTCAAAGAAGCCTGGTCAACACCCTTTTATGGGCTATTACGGGACTATTTGCAGCAAGTCTGGCGGTTATTCCTGACCAGATTTCCTATCCAATTGCCGAGAAACTGGGTTTCAAAAGTAATATCAATGCGGTGATATTTGTGGGTTTGGGAATATCCCTCGCCCTCAATTATATACAATCCATCCGGATCAATCAGCTTGACCGAAGGCTGACCGAGCTGGTGCGAAAAATCGCCAAAGACAGCCCTTATCTGCCGAAAGAAAAATGAGAATATTGTGGGTTTTGGAAAACTATCACCCCATGGTGGGGGGGGTAGAAACACTTTTTAAGCGGCTTGAAGAGCAACTCTGTCAGCGAGGCCATTCGCTCATCATCCTTACAGGCAGGCCCTCCAAAACTTTTCAAAAAACAGAAAAAGGCGAAAACTACCGCATCATCCGCATGCCTTTTCGCAACCGCTATTTGTTCACTTTTTTTGCTTTTCCCTGGGTATGGTGGTATGCGCGCCAGGCAGAGTTGGTACACACCACCTCATACAATGCCGGCCTGCCGGCCTTCATCGGCGCAAAGCTGCGCCGCAAAAAAGTGCTCATCACATTTCACGAAGCCTGGGGCAGGCTTTGGTTTCGCCTTCCCTTTATTTCGCCCCTGGCAAAATACCTGCACTACACCTTCGAGCAGATGCTGCTCAGGCTGCCTTTTGACCGCTTTGTAGCGGTTTCTCATGCCACGGCGCAGCGCCTGCGCGAAGAAGGGGTGAATCCTGATAAGATCAGGATGATTTACAATGGCCTAGACCCAAAACCCGAAACACGATCCTTCGAGGACTCAGGACAAAACCCGAAACCCGAAACACGATCCTTCGAGGACTCAGGACAGGACCCGAAACCCTCCCCCCCCTTCATCTTCACCTATTATGGGAGATTGGGGATTTCCAAAGGATTGGACTTATTGCTGCCAGCAGCAAAGCTGCTGAAGGAAAAAAGAGCCGACTGGCGGCTCCGGTTGATCGTGCCCCGGCATCCTGCCGGGATGCTGAAATGGGTAAAAACCTATATCCGAAAAAATGAACTGGAAACCCTCCTTGAGTTGCGGCACAGCCTGAGCCGGGAGCAACTGCATGAAGCAGTAGGAAATTCCAATTGTGTAGTGATTCCCTCTTATAGCGAGGGATTTTGTTTTGTGGCTGCTGAAAGCATGGCATGGGGCGTACCCATCATCTCTTCCGGGCAGGGAGCACTGAAGGAAGTTGTGGGCGGAAAAATGCTCAGCATGAATCGCCTGGATGCAGCAAGCCTTGTCGATAGCATGGAAAAAGCCCTGATGAATCAGTGGGAGGAAAAACCCCTCAAAAAATTTGAGTTGGCACCTCAATTGGAGGCCTATGAAGCCCTATATTCCGAAATGATTCAATCATGAAAAAACCGCTTCGTATCGCCATCCTCGCCGATCCCCTTGACCGCCAATATGCGGGCATACACATATACACCCGCGAATTGATTCGCGCTTTGGTCCAACTCCCAGATCCACATAGGTGGATCATCGTCAGGCCCGAGGCAAAAGGCGATATCGCCGGAGTGGAGGAAATCGTAGTTCCTATTTTGCCCATTCCTGGCCATCAGAGCCTGCGCATGTTTGTGCAGATCCCCTATTTGCTGCGCAAAGCAAAAGTAGACGTAGTCATCGAACCTGGCCATTTTGGCCCCTTTAACCTGCCCAAAAGCATCCGGCGCATCACCGTCATCCATGACCTGACGCCCCTGCTTTTCCCGGAAATGCACACCTTCCATGGTCAGCTTTTGCAAAAGATATTTTTGCCCGGCATCCTCCGGCGCGCTGACCATATTCTGGTCAACTCAGCCTATACACACTCCGATCTGGTCAAATTTTTCCCCTTTTGTAAAGACAAAACGACTGTCACATTATTGGGAAAAGAAGCCCATTTTCAACCCGATATACGACCTGATATATTGAAAAAATACGGCATCGAGCCTCCGTATTTCCTTTATACGGGCACCATAGAACCACGCAAAAATTTGCAGACGCTCCTCAAGGCATTTGACCTTTTCAAAAAGAAATCGGGCCTCCCTCATCAGCTCGTTTGGGTGGGAAAAAGCGGCTGGAAAAACAAGGAAATCTTCGAAAGCATTGAGCAATCGGCTTTTCGTCAGGCTATCGTGCAGACGGGATATGTTCCGGGCACGGAACTTCCAGCGCTTTACAGCCAGGCGGAGGCATTCGTATATCCTTCTCTGTATGAGGGCTTTGGCCTGCCAGTACTGGAGGCGATGGCCTGCGGCCAGCCTGTGATCAGCTCGAACGTATCGAGCTTGCCCGAAGTCGGCGGCGAAGCCGCCCTCTATATAGATCCAAAGGATCATGAGGCGCTTGCAAATCACCTGCTGCGCCTGGCGCAGGATCCGGGCTTTCGCAAAGCGAAAGCCGAAGCATCGCTGCTGCAGGCAGCGAAATTTGGATGGGAGGAGACAGCCAGGCGCAGCCTGGCGGTGATAGCTGCGCTTTGCGCAGGGGATTCCAGATAGTTTTTATCTGAATTTTTGAGTACTTTTCTCGGCTCAAAATTTAATTTTTTCCTTAGATCAATTTCATACTAAAACATGCAAAAAAAGGCATTAATTACAGGTATTACAGGGCAAGACGGGGCCTATTTAGCAGAATTCCTTATCAAAAAAGGATACATCGTCCATGGCATCAAAAGAAGATCTTCCCTTTTCAATACAGCTCGCATCGACCACCTGTACCAGGACCCACATGAAAAAAACCGAAACTTCATCCTCCATTATGGGGACCTGACAGATGCCACCAATATCATCCGCATCATACAGGAGGTACAACCCGATGAAATATACAACCTGGGAGCTCAGAGCCACGTGAAAGTCAGTTTTGAAGCTCCTGAGTACACCGCAAATTCAGATGCTCTGGGCGTGCTACGGATTCTGGAAGCCATCAGGCTGCTCAACCTGACCCAAAAGACCCGCTACTACCAGGCCTCTACCTCGGAGATGTATGGCAAAGTCATGGAAACGCCGCAAAGCGAGACAACGCCCTTTTACCCCCGCTCTCCCTATGCTGCGGCGAAGGTCTACGCCCACTGGATCACTGTCAATTACAGAGAATCCTATGATATGTTTGCATGCAGCGGCATCCTTTTTAACCATGAGAGCCCTTTGAGGGGGGAGACATTTGTTACCCGAAAGATCACCCGTGGAGTGGCCAAAATAGTCCAGGGATTACAGGACAAAATATACCTGGGTAACCTCAACGCAAAACGCGATTGGGGGCACGCTAAAGATTATGTGGAAGCCATGTATCTGATGCTTCAGCAGGATGAGCCCGATGATTATGTGATCGCCACAGGCGTGACCACTACCGTCAGGGAGTTTGTCAGGCTGGCATTTCGGGAAGTGGGAATTGAAATTGAATTTCAGGGAGAAGGAGTAAATGAAAAAGGAATCGTGGCAAAATGCCATGACCCCAATTATTCTTTGAAAATTGGCACCGAAATTCTGGCTATTGACCCCAAATACTTTCGCCCAACAGAAGTCGACCTGCTAATTGGTGACCCCGGCAAGGCAAAGAAAAAATTGGGATGGGAACCCAGATATGATTTGAAATCTTTGGTTAAAGAGATGGTTCAGGCTGATATTCAGCTTTTTAACAAGCAGCATGTGCTGAAGGAAGCGGGCTTCAGCATCCAAAATGAATTTGAATAACAGGAATGACGATTAAATAAACCTTCAGTTTGTTTCTTCATCAGATAACAGAAGATGACTTAATGAAATTAACAGATAAGATTTTTATTGCAGGACATAGAGGCATGGTCGGCTCAGCGATCCTGCGCAAACTTGAGCAAGCGGGCCATACACAGCTGATAAGCCGTACTTCCAGTGAGCTGGATTTGAGGAATCAGCAAGACGTCAATGACTTTTTTCAAAAGGAAAAGCCCGATTATGTTTTTCTGGCTGCGGCCAAAGTAGGAGGGATTTTGGCCAATGATACCTTTCGCGCTGAGTTTTTGTATGACAACCTGATGATCCAAAGTCATATCATTCATTCCAGCTACCTGCATGGTGTCAAAAAACTGATGTTCCTTGGTTCCTCCTGCATTTATCCCAAACTGGCACCCCAGCCGCTCAAAGAAGAATATTTGCTCACGGGCCTTTTGGAACATACAAACGAGCCCTATGCTATCGCCAAAATTGCGGGAATCAAGATGTGCGAAGCCTACCGCGCTCAATATGGCTGCAATTTTATCTCCGTCATGCCGACGAATCTATATGGTCCCAATGACAATTATGACCTGCAAAAATCCCATGTCCTGCCTGCCCTGATCCGCAAGTTTCACGAAGGAAAAAAGAACAACATTCCCTCAGTAGTACTGTGGGGAACGGGCAATCCCCGGCGCGAATTCCTCCATGTGGATGACCTGGCAGAGGCTTGTGTTTTTCTGATGAAAACCTATGATGAAGCAGGCTTTCTGAATATCGGCAGGGGGGAAGATATTCCCATAAAAGAGCTGGCGCTTTTGATAAAAAAGATCGTAGGCTATGAGGGTGAAATAACCCATGACACCCAAAAACCTGATGGCACTCCACGCAAATTGATGGATGTCAGCAAATTGACCCAGGCGGGTTGGAAAGCAAGCATCAGCCTGGAGGAGGGGATTGCCCAGGTATATGAAGGCTTGAAGGATAAGGAATGGTATTAAGATTCCTGCTTGTAGTCCTATACTGCCTCGCTGTCATCCTGCCTCACGAAGAAGTGGGGGTTTTTATCATGGGCTTTTTGGAGCATCTCCCTCGCCCTGAAATGGCGAAAATCGTGCTATCAATAAGCATAGGCCTCACAGGGCTGCTTTCTATCCCCTTCTGGCTGCGTCTGCGCAAGCATCCCCAGCAAAAAAGCATCCTGCTACACCTGGGCATCGTCCTTCTTTTGGTCATTTTGACCTACAGCTTCCTTTTTGTTCTGCCCACCGAAACAGCGCATTTTCCACAATACGCCTTGATGGCGATTTTGCTTTTCCCCTTCACCCAACGTTTCGATGAAACCATGATCTGGGCCATGCTGGTCGGCCTGCTGGACGAAGGCTATCAGTATTACTATCTGTCGCCGGAACGGACAAATTACTTTGACTTCAATGATGTATTGACAGATTTGCTCGGAGCCATATTGGGCTTGATTTTTTTGTGGCCTTTTCTAAAAAATCAACTCAAAAGCCCCCGCCCCCTGGGCAAGTCGATTGCCTGGAAGGCTTTGGGTGTCTTTGTGCTTGTGGCACTTACACTTTATGCCTTTGCAGGCGATGGGCCTGCATCGATCGTCCGCGTAGCGGAGGAGGGTTTTTGGACGATAGTGCCGCCAGGCGTGCGTTTTCATGTGCTCAGGCCTCTGCCTGGGCTGGTTTTGGTTATAGCTGTGTTACTGGCTTTTCGAAAAATGGCCTTTCGCAGAGACAGTCCGCTTTCAGCTTAAAATCGCCATTTTCGTAGGAAAATGTAGCTTTTACGCCCTGTATTTCGCTCCTCAAACAGCCTGCAGGCAAAGCGATAAAATTCTTTGTCAAAAGCGGTGGCATCCACCATATCCCGCAGGATTTCTTCTGGCAATTTTTCTTTAAAAATGGGAACCGTTTTGTTCACTTTTCGGATTCTGCCCAGTTTCCATCCAAAGCTTTGTTCAGCCTGATAAATGGATTCTACAAAACGCTCCGAAATCCCCAAAAAACTACAGGCAGCCAGGTTTTCTTTGGCTTGCTCAAGTGCCTTCTCATCAGGCTTTTGAGCACCATGATAATAAGCCAGATTTTGACCGCGCTGGTCAGCCAGAAACCTTGTCTGTATATTGAAAAGGTGCCTTTTGATATCCTCATAGGTCTCCTCCAGCGTCAATTGAAGGTTTTGCCTGCTCCTCATGCTATGGGTGTACAGGATTTGGGAGAGAAAGCGTGATTCCGGCTCGCGCAAAAATGTCAACATTTTCAACTCCGGAGCCAGATGGCTTCCAAAGGCATAAGGAAAATGGCCAGCGAAAATTCTGATTTTCGCCAATTCATCCGCAGGAATTTCGCGGTAGCTATGGTTTGGCGGATAGCCTTTGTTTTCCGTCTTGAGGCGATCTTCCCGCCGGGGATACATTTCGTCACCCACAAAATAGCTTTCCAGCATGGTTCTGAAAGAAGTTCCCGCTGTCTTGGGGATGTGGATAAAACAAAATTGAGGGAGAATTGAAGGGGTATTTTCCATGAAAATTTTGAGGTGAAGCCAGACTAGGTGGGCATGTATTTTTTCGAAAAAATGCTTTTCAACATCAGGAATTCATATTTCATGACCATCTGTACAAAAAACGGGTCAAGATAATGTATCTCCCGAGACAGCTCGCCAAAATTGCTTCGCAATTCATCATCCAACAATCGCTTCATGGCCTGGTATAAGGCCAGCTTGTCGCCCGTAGGGACGAGCAGTGCGTTGCAATCTTCCAGCACATACTCCCCTACTCCAATATCAGCATGCGATAGGATCGGCAAAGCAAAATGCATCGCCTGAAGGATCTGACACATATCCGTGCTGTGCATGGCTGTCTGCACAAAGATATCCGCTGCGCGGTAGGCATACATTTCATTCTTTTGGAAATCCATGGCATTGATGAGCAGGCATTTTTGGGGAAATTTATGATTTAGGCGATTGAATGCAGCTTCAATCCATTTCCTTGCCCCCTTGTCATGACTGGGGGTTTGGTGCAAAATAACAAGCTGATTTTCAGCTATTCCCAATTTTTCTCTGGCTTTTGCTTTATCCGTTTTTTGGATAAAATCTGCGATAGGCTGTGGGTCAATTGCCATTTTGATGATCTCCACAGGTACCCCCCGGGCCAAAGGCCCGACATAGCTTCGCATGCGATGCGAAGGCACAATCAGGCCAAAGGCCAGATGCATCACAGCCGCAGCCGCTTCATCTGGAATTTCGTCCAGATACCAAAGGACAGGCAGCTGCCTGTCGGCAGCCTCCCTAAGCAGCGGCGCTGCGGCATTGCCGCAGCACAAAAGCAATGCTGCATTTTCATCGGAAAATTCAACGAACTGCCATTGCGCTTTGCCAGCCAAAGCTGCCCTTAGTTGCTGCCAGCTTCTGCTTTCGCCCCTCTGCCCGGCAGCCAAAGCGATGCTTATGGGCTTCTCAACCTGAAAATCCTGCCACTCTCCCCCAAAAGGTCGAATCTGAAAAGGCTCTATCCTCGAAAAATTCGGATTGTAATAGGGATCGTGGATCGCCCTGTACTTCTTTTTGAAGTGGATCATTTCCCGAAATTCGGGCATGCCTTTGCGGCTTTTGCTTTCCTTGTGGATAAGGATCGCCTCATGGGCAAGCACGATTCTTTTGCCTGCAAGCCTGACTCGAAGACAGAGGTCTATATCATTGAAAGAAAGGGGGAATAGCTTTTCATCAAAACCACCCAATTGCTCAAATAAAGCTTTGGAAATCAGGCAACAAGCTGCTGTCACCGCCGCCACATTGCTGGCGGGGATATTTTGCTCATCCGGTTTTTGGCCAGCAAAAAGGTGTATCGGAAAGCTTTCAAATTTTCCCATATACATATCTGTCCCTACTCCGGCATGCTGTATGCTGCCATCGGGATAGAGCAATTTTGCGCCGACCATGCCTACGCCTTCCCTGCTGTGGTAGCTCACCATCTGGCTGAGCCAGTCCGGATGGATGACTTCTGTGTCATCATTCAGCAGCAGCAGGAGCTCCGATTCTGCATATTTTGCACCCTGGTTGTTGATATAGGCATAGGAAAAGGTACTCCCCCGGTTGGGGATACTCAGGACGCGTATGCCTTCATTTTGCCGGATTTCCTGCAAGCAGGCCAGGGTGGCCGGATCATCCGATGCATTGTCGAGGATGAGGATTTCGTAATGCGGATAAGTGGTATTCTGGAGGGAATGCAGGCATTTTTTGAGCAGGCGATGGTTGTTTTTGGAGGGAATGAGGATGGAGACGGTGGGAGTTTGAGTCCTGTCCTGAGGCTTTGCGAAGGATCGGGAACGAGGGCTATTTGGAATTTCACGCACAGCGTGCATGAGGACTTTGGGCAGATGCCCAATGACATATTTTGCCTCTGCTGCTCTTAGCAGCAGGTCCCAAAAGGCGTCATCGCCTTTGGACTCATCCACTCCTCCCAGCGCCTCCCAGGCGCTTTTGCGCACCGCCAGAGGCTGGCGGATGTAGTTGCAGCCGAGCAACAGCTCGGGTGACCAGCCCGCTTTGAAGCAGGGCGAATGCCGCCTTCCGCTTTCATCCATCTGATCCTCATCACAGTAGAGAATCTCTGTCCCGGGATGCTCCCGCAGATAATGCGCAAGTTCTGCCCGGGCGTGCGCCGCCAGGCGATAGGAAGCTGTATGTGGAAAAATCCACGATTCTTCGACCTCCCACATGGAGATGTCCAGGGACTGTATTGTTTCCCGCTCTAAAAAAAGCTGGTACAGCTCCTCCTGAGTGGGAACTGGGGCCTTCGCCCAGGACGGCTTTGGGACCTTGCTGCGCAGCAGGCGGCGCAAGTTGCGCAAAATCTGGCGGGGCGACTCCCGCCTGATAGCCCGTAACAGGATGCGCAGATTCGAGCGCGTAAGGTGATGGCGACCCTCCATGAATGATTCCCGATTTATTTCCAAAAATACAGCAAAATCCCCCCCGCTACGCTGACATTGAGTGACTCTGCCCCTCCCCTGCCGGGGATATGCAGCTTGCGGATGCCAGCGATCTGCTTTATTTCGTCCCGCACGCCATTGGCCTCGTTGCCGAGCAGCAGGCAATCTTCGCCGCCGATGGCGGCCTCCCCGAGGGCTGTGCCCTCCATATCTGCCAGCCAGACGCGCCCCGGCGCCGATTGGATCAACGGCTCCAAAGCCTCCTCATAGCTCAGGGCTATCCTGAAGATGGACCCCATGCTGCTGCGCAGTACCTTGGGGTTGAAGCAATCCACGGTCCCTTTGCGGCAGATGATCTGCCGGATCCCAAACCAATCCGCTGTGCGGATGAGGGTGCCCAGGTTGCCGGGATCCTGGATTTCATCCAGGAGGAGGATTTTGCCGGGAGGCAAAGCAGAGAGTGCCACTGGCTGCAGGTAGCTTGCTGGCAAGTGGAGGATGGCAAGTACGCCTTCTGGATGCTGAAGGGAGCTAAGCTGCCGGAAGGCAGCGGAAGGAGCCACAAAAGATTGATCCGCTGATACAAGCTCAGCCAGGACATCGTTATCTTTCAGATGATCTTCGGAAAAGACCAGGCCTTCGACTTTGAAAGAGGAATTTAGGGCTTCCTGAACCATCTTTTTTCCTTCAACTACAAAAAGACCGAGCTTCAGGCGGTTCTTTTTTGCTTGTAGAGAAGCAAAAGTTTTTAGTTTTGCTTTGGATAATGGCAGCATGAACGCAAATCTACGAAAATACCTTTTCCTCCTACTCCTTATGTCCCTTATGGGCTGTCATTTGGTGCATTATGTTCCTAAGGACAAATTGCTGCTTCGGGATGAGGTCGCATTGAAGGGAAATAAAAACGTGAACCTGGAGACGGCTGTCAGGATGCAGCCCAACCGCAGGGTGATTTGGCCTAAATTTTACCTGGCACTTTACAATACCGGCACGACCATCCAAAGGGACAGTTCGGCACTTAAAAAGTGGTTTATCGAAAATCCCGGCCGGGCAAAATTTTACCAGGAAAATGTCAAATGGCTGCGGGAAGAAATCGGGGAAGCGCCCGTCATGGTCAATAAAAAGGATATCCTGAGAGATAGCCTCAATGTCATCAATGCCTATGCCTCCAATGGTTTTTTTGACACAAAAGTGAACTATGAGATAGATACCATTGACAATTATTTTGAGCGAAGAAGAGGAAAAGTCATCTTCAATATAGAGGAAGGAAAGCCATTTCATATCCGGAAGGTTTGGATAAAAGCGCCTTTTGTCGAATTGGAACAGCATTACCTCAACACCCTCAAAAAAAGCAACATACAGGTAGGCGAAAGATTTAGCTACAACAAACTCGCCCTGGAGCGCTCCCGCTTCGCCAATTTGCTGAAGACGCAGGGCTTCTTCACTTTTTCACCCAATACCATTCGCTTTAAGGTAGACACCTTTCTCAATCCGGCCAAATACCCCCTGCCTGATAGCATCAGGGGTATTTCTGAAGTGGATACAAATTCTATCAAAGGCGTGAAGTGGTTGGATGTGGTAATGGAATTGACAGAGTCACCTGAGCGGTATTTCATTTCTGAGGTCGTAGTTGACCTGACTTCTCAGGACTCCCTGAGCAGTGAAGAAGTCGAAAATTCCCCTCACATCATCCATCTGAGGGCTTCCAGGCTGACAGAGGAGGAGCGGGAAGACTTCCTGATCACGGAAAGGAAGTTGAGTAAAAAAGCCAAAATGACATTTTTGGTTAATCCGGAACTGATCCGGCTGGTCAATTATAATTTCCTGGCGGAAAGGATTTTCTTCAAAGAAGGGGGGCAATATGACCGCAGGGATGCAGTTTATACGCAGCAGCGCCTGCAGGACCTCTCGATGTTCCAATATGTACTGATCAATTATGATGTGGATGAAAATACCAAAAGGATCAAAATTTATATAAAGGCCAATTTTTCACCCAAATTTGAATTTAAAACGGGTTTTGAGGCTTATACGAATGACCTTTCGACTTCTTTTACCCTGCCGATTTTTGGTGCAAGCATCAGCTTGCGGGACAAAAATACCTTTCGCCGCTCTGAGCTGATGGAGTTGAGTCTGGGCGGAAATATCGGCCGCTATCCCATCAACGAAACTGAGCAAAACATTTTTTGGCAGTTACAAGGCAAGGGAAGTATCAATTTTCCACGTTTTATCCTGCCTTTCCCCAAGACCTGGATTCCTGCAAAATACCGGGAATTCAGCGTGCTCAGGCCGGTGACCATCACCAGCATATCGGGCCTGCGCGAGCGCCGGGAGGAGTACGACCGCCTCTCCTTCACAGGCAACGCCAACTACCGCTGGTTCAACCAGCCGCAAAGCCAGCGCGAGCAGACGCAGCTCAGCCCCCTTTCATTTGAATATATAGACTATGACCTGGACCCTGATTTTCAAAAAGTAGTAGATTCCCTACCTTCTGCGATCAAGCGTGGCTACCAATCGCGATTCAACTCCTGGCTATCAGCCAGTTATACGGTTTCTGATTATCAGAGCAGCAAAAGAAGGCCTACCTATTTTAGCAAAATCAGCTATGAAGGCGGAGGAAATATTCCCCGTTTATTCGAAATTCTTTCGCCTGTTGACAAGGACTATACCGACAACCGTCTGATCATCCGGAATGGAGATTCTATCGGCCTTTCCTTTGGTCAATATGTGAAATTTTGGGTGGAAGGAAAGACGCAAATCCCCATCAAAAGTGGCAAGTTTCAGCTGGTGCTGAGGGGCGTTATGGGTGGCGCTTTGCCTTATGGAAAAACGCAGTTGGTGCCCATCGAAAGGCGATTTTTCGCCGGGGGACCTTCCTCTATGCGGGGTTGGCAGTCCAACACCCTGGGGCCTGGCAGCTTTCCACTGACAGAATTGCTTTCGGATGATGAGGAAGACGTTTCCAGCCTGCTCGCCATCGGCGGGGAGTATTTATTCGAACTCAACGCAGAGCTGCGTTTTCATGTCTGGTCCTATCTCGATATGGCCATTTTCACCGACCTGGGCAACGTGTGGCTCAATCCCCAAAAACCAGGTCAGGCCACTGACCCCAACAATTTCAATGACCCACGGGCCTTTCTCACCTTCGACAACCTCTATCCCGGTTGGGATGCAGGCCTGGGCTTTCGCCTGGACTTTGATTTCCTGATCGTGCGCATAGACCTCGCACAGCAGCTTTTTGACCCGGGCCGGGTCGGCGATGCGACCTACCTCAACGGCTGGGTTCTCAGGAATTTTCCTGCCGATATTGGTTCGAATAGCTTCCAGGTCCATGTGGGAATTGGCTATCCTTTTTGATGGGGGATGCCAGCGCCTATGCCCCACCCTGTCGGGCTTCCATCGCCAGATAAATCTGATCCATGATTTTGGTTCGTACATGCTCTCTCATGAGCAGGTGGTTGTTGGCTTTGGGGTAGGTACGATTGGCCAAAAAAATGAAAATCAGGTCGCTTTTGGGATCTACCCATACGCAGGTCCCGGTAAAACCGGTATGTCCGTAGGTACTGCGTGAAGCCTTGTCGGAAGCGGGATTGGTGTGGTTGGAGTATATTTCAGGCTTATCCCAACCGAGTCCTTTGCGGTTGTTGCTGAGCTGTTGTTTGGTGAAATCCTTGATGGTTTGGGGCTGGAAGTAGCGTTCTCCACCGTAAGTGCCGCCATTTTTGAGCATAAAAAACAATTTGGCCATGTCATAGACATTCGAAAAGAGGCCTGCATGGCCGGTGCGCCCGCCCAAAATCGCCGACGATTCGTCGTGCACATAGCCTTGCAGCTTGCTGTAGCGCCAGTAGTCATCCACCAAAGTGGGTGGACAGCGGTGCTCAATGCCCTTGAGAGCAGGCGTATAATGCGTGCTCACCATGCCCATGGGCAGGTAAAATTTATATCGCGTATAGCGATCCAGGTTGGTGCCGACCCTTTCCTCCAAAATTTTGCCCATAATGATCATGCCTATATCGCTATAGCGCACACTTTGGGTCTGCTTGACCTGCATACTTTGTATCCACTGCCAGACGGTGTCCGGGAGGTTTTGGTGCCCATATAGTTTGTCAGAAATGGACAAATTGAAACTGTCCTGCAAGCTTGTCCGATAAAATCGGGGGTCATTTTTCTTTTGACGCAAATCGCTATAGGTATCGCGGTAAAAGGGCCGCCAGGCAGGCAGGCCTGAATTGTGTTGCAACAAACGACGAACCGTCAATTTGGCTTTATCACTTCCTTTGAGATCGCTTAAATACTTTTCAATGGGTGCATCCAGCTTGAGGCTGCCCTCCTCGACCAGCTTCATCGCTGTCAGGGTAGTAACTGCCACTTTGGTCACAGAAGCGAGGTCATACATGTGGAAATAAGGATTGATCTCCTCTCCGGCAGGGCCGTATTCTGTTTTCCCAAAGCCTTTTTCATAAATGATCGAATTGCCTTTTCCGACCAAAATAGCGCATCCTGGCATCGCTCCCTTTTTTACATAAAGCTCAGCTATCGAATCTATGCGGTGGAGCACATAGCTGCTCACTCCTTCCTCTTCAGGAATAGCAAATCCAAAGCGGATGACTTCACTCAGGCGTATACCCGTCCCTTCGGGAAAGCGCGAATCGGCAGATACCGGCAGTCTGCCACTCACCGCCAGACCACCAAAAATCGCCATGGCCGCAGCGCGTTGCGCATCTTCGGCGGTCTCATAGGCCACCAGGATGGCATCCTGCTTTCCTACCTGCGAAAGCGCATAAGGTGTCCCAAAAAGAGCCAAAATGGTCGTTTTCCCTCTTTTCTTCAGCTCATCTGAAAGCGTATTGATCAAAGGATTGTAGCCATATTTTTTTGCGGGATTTTTGCTGATGCTATGCACCCCAATGATCACGGTACTGTGCCTGGAAAGCCCACTTACGATCTTTTCGACTTGTGCCATGCTAAAGCTGGCGGGAAGGTGAATGGTATTGACGGCACTGTATTTTTTGAGGCTTTCCTCAAAATCGGTGACAGCATCGGTGCCGATCTGTATATAGGCAATTTTCTTTTTTTCCAGCTCTTTTAGCGGCAAAAGCTGCCTTTCGTTTCTCACCAGCGTAAGGGCTGATTCATAGAGTTTTTTGCGCAAAATAAGAGCTTCCGGGCTGAGGAGGATTTTATCCAATCCCTTTTGCTCCACAGGAGCAAAGGTAGATAAGCCCAGCTTATACTTGGCAGCAAGCACATTGCGCACCCGCGCTTCCAGGGCCTCATTGGTTATGAAGCCCTTTTCAAGGGCTTTTTTCATCCCGGCTATTGCCCGGGGGACATTGGCCGGAAAAAGCAGCACATCATTGCCCGCAAGAAAGGCTTTCACCTCTACTACTCCGGGCTCATAATATTTGGTTACCCCTTTCATATTGAGGGCATCGGTAAATATCAGGCCTTTATAGCCCATCCGGTTGCGAATCATCTCCTGCACCACAAAAGGTGAGAGCGTGGTGGCCAGGTTGGGCGTATTATCAAGCGCCGGCACATACATATGGGCGACCATGACACCGCCTACGCCGGCATCCATGGCCCTTGCAAAGGGATATAGCTCCAGGGTATCCAGCCGCTCGCGGCTGTGGTTGATGACCGGCAGGTCTACATGGGAGTCGGTATCGGTGTCGCCGTGACCGGGAAAATGCTTGATGCAAGCCATCATGCCATTATCTTCCATGCCTTTGCTCAGCAATATGGCTTTGCGGGCGACATTGTATTTGTTTTCACCAAAAGAGCGATCATTGATCACGGGATTGGCGGGATTGTTATTGATGTCTACGACCGGGGCAAAATTCACTTTCACGCCCACGGCCTGCAGTTGGCGGGCGTATTCTTCGCCCAGGTCATACATCATGGAATCGTTGCTGATGGCGCCCAGCGTCATGTTACGGGGAAAGCGCATGCTGTTTTCCAGGCGCATGCCAGGGCCGTATTCGGCATCCTGGCCGATCAGCAGGGGGATGTCAGCAGCATCCTGAAAAACATTGACGAGCCTTGCCTGCTCTTCCGGAGAGCCCTGCATAAAGATGAGTCCTCCCAGCTTGTATTTGCTCACAAGACTTTGTGTGTAGGCGGCTTCGGCGGCATCGCCTTTGGCAAAAGTCGCCACCATAAAAAGCTGGCCGATCAGGGCATCGGTATCCATGCCTGCCACCACACTATCTGCCCATTGGGCTGCACGCGCATCCGTCTGTTGCCCATAAGCTACACTGCTCCATACCATCATTAACAAACCCAAAATACCGCCGGCGATTCTCATGTCTTGTAAATATTTATAAAAGAGTTAACACATTTTTTTTACCTTCCTTAGCTTACCAAAGGTAACGTAAAGCCTGAATCTTAATTGATGAATAATGAAGAAATTTGCTTTTAAAAATAGAAAAATGCGTCAAATATTGTTCCCAATGGCCCTCCTCTTTTCTCTGAGCATGCTAAACATGCAGCAGCTGCAGGCCCAATACAAACTCAGCTGGGACGACCTCTACCAGGTAACTTTTAAAAAAGGGGAAGACGGAAGGCTGATCCCTACTTTTAGTGAAGAGCTCAAAATATTTGATGGAGAAGAGGTTTATCTTTCGGGCTACCTTATCCCTATAGATTTATCCAATAATACCTATGTCATCTCGGCATTTCCCAATGCCTCCTGCTTCTTTTGCGGCGGGGCAGGCCCCGAGTCTGTGATGGAGCTACAGCTCGCCAAAGCGAACCGCAACTACCGCACCGACGAGTGGAAACGCTTCAAAGGCAGGCTCTGCCTGAATAAGGATGATGAGAATCACCTGCATTATCTGCTGGAGGAGGCGGAGGAGTTTTGAGGGGGAGAGCAGAGAGCAGAGAGCGGAGAGCAGAGAGCAGAGAGCGGAGAGCGGAGAGCGGAGAGCGGAGAGCAGAGAGCAGAGACTGAAGACTGAAGACTGAAGACTGAATTAGCTTCGCTTCCGGTAGCGCCATATTGCCAGTCCGTTGATGAGGACGGCGTATCCCAATAAGATATAAAACTGCTGTTGCAGTTCGGCCCAGCCGGAGCCTTTGAGCAGCAGGCTGCGCAGGATTTCGATAAAATATCGAATGGGATTGATGTAGGTGAGTTGCTGTGCCCATGGGGGCATATTCTCGATGGCGGTAAAAAGACCGCTGAGGAAGATGAAAATCACCAGGATAAACCAGCTGATAAACATTGCCTGCTGCTGTGTCTCGGTCACAGTAGAGATAAAAAGCCCCAGTCCCAGGACTACCAGCAGGTAAACGGCTGAAAGCCCAAAGAGCAAAAACAGATTTCCCAACATGGGAATATCATAGAGGATCTTGGCTATCACCAGGCCAAAGGCCAATTCAAAGATGGCGATCGCCCAGAAGGGGATCAGTTTACCGGCGATAAAATGCGTTTTTTTAAGAGGCGTCACATTGAGCTGCTCGATGGTGCCCAGCTCCTTTTCGCGGACGATATTCATGGACGAAAGAAAGGCACCGATCATGGTGACCAGCAGAGCCAGCACACCCGGCACCATATAGGTCTTGTAGTCCATCTCGGGATTGTACCAATTGGCAGAGGCAATGTTGATGGTGCCGCCGCTCGGCGGCTGCCAGGAGAGCCTGGCGGCATTTTCTTCCAGGAAATCGCCATAAAAATCGCGAATAACAGCCTGCCCATAAGCGGAGGCAAATCCGCCCTTCACCCCGTCAATGGCATTGGCGGTGAGTTGGATTTGGGTCTTTTTTTCTGCCAGAAAATCCCTTTCAAAACCCGCTGGCACTTCCAGCACCACATCTACTTCATCCCGCTCCATGGCTGTTTCTGCAGCTTCCCGGCTCATATCTGCCTGCGTCAGCCGGAAGTAAGGAGAGCCTTCAAATTTGCTCAGCAACTGCCGGCTCAATTGGGACTGGTCCTTGTCAATCCAAAAAAGCTTCAGATTTTTCACCTCAAAATCAGCCGCATAAGCCAAAATGATCAACTGGATCACAGGCATCACGAAGATGATCGGCAACATCGCTTTGTTGCGAAAAATCTGACGAAACTCCTTGAAGAGGATGAAATAGATGGTGCGCATGATAGGATTTTTTATTCGATCAGGTCAAAATATTCGTTTTCACCCATTTGGGTTTTAATCACCTGGTTTATATCCGGATTATCTTCATTGCTCCAGAAGTAAGTCAGCAGGTTTTCCTTGAGGCGGTATTGGTGCTTGTCAAAAGGCTGCAAGCCCGCCCCCACATAGTACCAATCCGTTTCCCCCGGATATTTGATTTTATAGACATACATCCAGCCTTCCTCCAACTGCCCTTCTTCCGGGTCCAGGTCACGTACTTTGTATTTTCCAAATAGCTTAATGGCCTCCAATTCCACGGTTTCATCCGTGTCATAGTCATACTGATCCGCCTGGACCATCATGGTGGTTATAGCTTCCTGCCTGTATTCTTTTTTGGAAAAAGGGGATGTCACGTCATTTTTTTCCAATGCCTGCATGAGCGCCAGTTTTTGCTCGGGCTTCTTAGCCAGTTCCAGTAAGATTTTTTTATCCACCGGCTCTCCCTTTTCCATTAATATGGTGGCCGCGAGCATCTGCTCATCCGGGCCCGCATGCTCCAGGAAATAGCGAAGATATTTGCTATTCGACTCATTTTCAGGCAGATAACGAAACCCTCTCAGGATGGTATATACCTTTATTTCCTGCAAATAATCCGTAACGCCCTCCAGGTCTTTTCCTTCTACTGCTCTCTGGGCCGCCTCTGTAAATATTTCCCTGAAGTCGGATGAAGCCCCCACATCCATGGCGCTGTCATCAGCGAGGGAGAGGGCAAACATGGCCACTGGCAAAAATTTCTCCGGGTCCTTTGCAAGCGCATATAGGTCTGGGAAAAATGCCGGAAGGAGAGAATCATTGCCAATCCATTGCAGGGAGGAGAGGGTATAGCTATAAGCGATGATGTCGGGATATTGGAGGTACAGTTTTTTGGCTTCTTCTATGCCTTCTGCACAGTCTGTCTGGACCAGGTATTCGGGGATTTCGGTCCTGAGGGAGGAGCCTTCCGGCAGTTTTCCAAAAAGCGCTTTGAGCATTTGAATTTTTTCCGTCTTCTCCATCTCAATTTCTGAAATCGCGCTGAGGAGACTGCGTTTCAGCTCAGCCTGATAGCTGCTGTCAAAAGCAGCATACTCCTTTTCCAGACAGGCGAACAAGCCCGGCACATGTTCGTCATTGAACTCATATATGTTCAGGGCCTTCATGGCGCGCAATCGCCTGATCGAATCTTCAGAAGTGATATCTGAGAAGATTTTTTCGCTTTTATCCGTCAATAAAGTCCAGGCTAAGTCTTTGTTTTTCAGGCGAAAAGATGCGAAAACCTCTTCGACCTGAGGATCGCGGATATCTTTAGGATGAAGCTTGGCATAAAGGGAATGGTATTTATTCCCGCTCATGAAGACTTTTAAGCGATCCAGTGAGCTGTGCCCTTCCTTTTTCCCGATGATTTCCCAAAAAGCATAGCCAGCGCTCGTATCCCACTTTTCATACAAAAGGCTATCATAATCACTGCGATATACTTCCAGAAATCCATATAGGGCGCTATCCAGGCTTTTTTCGTGGCGGTATTCATCAAAAAAGGAAGTGGAAATGGCATAGGTAAAAGCCTGGCTGCTATCCCCGGAGAAAATATATTGCTCCTGCTCAATGCCCTCATACCCCCATAATTCAGGCGATGTGGTATCACCTTCTGTCAGTGGCTTCTGTGGCAGAAGAATTTCTATTTCTTCATCATAAAAGCTGTAAGCTTCCAGTGGCTGCGCGTTTTTGTATTCCAACAGGCGAAAAGAGTCAAAAAAATCTTTGATTTCCTCATCTTCCTCCTCCCCTTCCGGACAGATGGCGACCTGCCGATAGATGCGGCCATTGCGGATGATAAAAGCAAATTTGTAGTAAAAATTAGGGCCGCCGGCAATGAGGGGCTTTTCAGTAATCGCATCCCAGAGAAAGCCGGGATAGCCTTGCACTTCGATGCTTTTCAAAAGCATGGTTTTGATAGGAACAGCCTGAGAACCTTCTAATTCCTCTACATACTCCTGCATAAAAAGGGTATCGCTCGTTTCTATCACAAAGCCTTCGGGATAATCCATCAAGTGCATCAGGAACAGCTTGTTCCCTACTGTCCGGCTCTGGTAGTATCTTATGCGAAAGGGAAAATCCTCTCCGACGTAGGGATCGGTTTCATGATAGGATCGGAAAATAAATTCTTCGGGAAAGCTCGTAGAGAAGCCCAAATCTTCATTTTGGATGGATTTCCAGCCCTTTTCAGCTTTTTTCAAAAAGGTGAGGGATTCAAAAAAGCGTTGGGTATTTTCTGACTTGCGCAGATTTTCGTCAGGGCCTGTGGCCATGATATAGATATTCCCATTTTTCAGAATGAGCCGCATCAACATCGTCCACTCATTGGAAATCTGAATGAGTACATCCCGGCCTTCGGTGCCCTGGTAGGTGATTTTTTTCACCTTCAATATTTCCTTTACCCCTCCCCCACTCACGACCTTGTCCTTCATATTATTGATGGTCTGCTTGTAGTAATCATCGAGGCGATCCGCTGGTATCTTGCCTGGGATAGAGCCTACAATGAGCATGTACATTTTGCCGGTTCCCATATCAAAATACATCCTCATATCGCCCATTCCTTCGCTCAATGTTTCCATTTCCTCCAGCTGAAATGACTGCCCGGGAAAAGAAGCCTGGTAGGCAAATCGCTCTGAGGAAAATTCATACCAGGGGATGTCCACCAGGCTGGGATTGAATTTTTCGGCCAGGCCTGTAAACTGGGGAGTGACGAGGGTGACGGTAAATCCTTTATCCTGCATCAGGCGGATCAAGCCTTCTTCACCGGGAAGGTGTCCTGCGCCAACCGCAAAAAAAGTAGACTTTTGGGGGGCGATAAGGGCCATTTTATCGGCCATTTTGAAATTCCGATCCGAAATCAGCGCCTGATAATATTCCTTATCTACCAATTTGAGAATCTCCGTACTCATCTCAATATTTTCCAGATCGCCTTTGCTGTAGTCTTCCAGCATTTTATCCTGCACCCTATTTCCACTTTCCTTCTGCATGTGGCGGCGCAGGTATTTCTGTATCCCTTCTTTGTCCCAATTGCCTTCCTGAATCAAATTCATTTGGTCCTCGATGCGCTCCAATCCCATGATCTCTTTGCCCATCTTTCGGGCAAGGTTGTAGAGGTGGGCATCTAAAAACACAGGCATCTTGTCTTCTTTCTTTTTGCCTTCATCCATCAGGATGCGGAGTTTCCAGAGGTCCTTATCCGAAATATTTTTGAGGTCATAGCCTGTTTCTTTTTCAAAATTAGTGGCAAGGCTGTCAAATTCCTCTTTTTCAAAATATTCAGTTAGGGATCTTCCCCGGAAACGCTCACTGATGGAACTTTGCATCATCAAATTGGCGGCGGAATCCATATTCACTTCCGAAGCAAAAGCTTCACATGCCTCCAATGCAAGCAGGACCGAATCACTGAATCCAAAAGCTTTGGGGTCGGTGACATGCATGGTGCCAAACAGAAAAGATGGTTGGCTTAGGCCATTGCCACTGATCCGCCACAGGAGTTGGTAGTCCTCAGACTTATCCTGTGCGCTAAGGAGACTGAACAAGAACATCAAGCTCATTAAGAGCGATGCAGGCAGGACTCGAATCTTCATTGGGTGGTATTTTTATTGATAAAACTTAGGGTTAAATAGGATACCAATTTACAATTCTAAGTTAATCTTACCTGAAATTTTCGCGCGCTCACCGCCAAAAAGAAGATGGTAAAACCCATCAAAATCACGCTCTCTTTCCATATCATCATGAATTCTGATCCTTTGAGCATGATATTTTTGACAATAACTATAAACCATCTGGCGGGAATGATATGGGAGATGATCTGCAAAATGCCGGGCATGTTTTCGATGGGAAACATAAACCCACTGAGCAGGATCGTGGGCAGCATCAGGCCCATCAGGGAGATCATCAGCGCTACCTGCTGCGTTTTGGCGACCGTAGAGATCAAAATGCCCAGACACAGGGCTGACACGATAAACAAAATCATCTCCAGCGAAAGCAGCAAAAGGCTGCCTGCAATGGGTACCCCAAAAATATAATAACCCATAATCAGGATGACCGAAGCGTTGATGATGGAAAGGAGAATGTAGGGTGTCACTTTTCCCAAAATGATCTGAATGGGCTTCATGGGACTTGCCAGGAGCAATTCCATGGTGCCCAGCTCTTTTTCCCTTGCGATGGAAATGGAGGTCATCATGGCTGATACCAGCATCAGAATGATGGTAATCAGGCCCGGCACAAAGAGGAAAACGCCTTTGAGTTCGGGATTGTAACGCATGCGCGTTTGGACGGCGATCTGTGGCATGCTGCCCTGGGCAGCAGCGGCCTGCTGCTCCTGTTGAAAGCCCAGGATGATGGCCTGGCTGTAGTTTTGCAGCGTATTGGCGGTGTTGGGATCGGTGGCATCAGAGATGATGCGGATGGTGGCGGTGCCATTTCTTTGAAATTTTTCGCCAAAACCTGGCTCAAACATCACCACCTGCTTTACCTTATTGGCCTTCATCACCTCTTCTGCCTGTTCCATATTATCGAGGTAGGCACCCAATTGGTAATAAGGCGTGGCGATCAGGCGCTGGGTGATGGCCTCCGTGATCTCGTCTTTGGCGGGATCATAGATGGCGATTTTTGCCTCTTTGATTTCGTTGGTTACGGCATAGCCAAAAAGCAAAATCTGGGCAATCGGCATCCCAAAAAGAATCAACAAGGTGCGCGAATCCCTGAAAATGTGGTAAAACTCTTTTTTTACAAAGCCAAGAAATCGTTTCATCTTAATCGTTTTTCGTTTTCCGTTTTTTATCCTCTCGCCAGTTTCACAAAAACCTCATCCATATCCTGAGACTGAAAGCGGGTTTTCAATTCCGCCGGAGGCCCCAGGGCCTCTATTCTGCCATCCACCATGATGGAAATGCGGTTGCAATATTCTGCCTCATCCATATAGTGTGTCGTGACAAAAATGGTGACTCCCGCCTTCGCAGCTTCATATATCAGGTCCCAAAACTGGCGCCGGGTGATGGGGTCCACCCCTCCTGTAGGTTCGTCCAAAAAGACGATCTGAGGATCGTGAAGGATGGCGACGGAAAAAGCCAGCTTTTGCTTCCATCCCAGCGGAATGTCGCGAATGAGCGTATTGCGGGCATGTTTCAGGTCCAGCTTTTCGAGCAGCTCTTCCGTTTTTTGGAAAATTACTTTTCGCTTCAGGCCATAAATGCCCCCGTAGAAGTAGATATTTTCACTGACCGTGAGGTCCTGATAGAGCGAAAATTTTTGGCTCATGTAGCCAATGTTTCGCTTGACCATTTCGGGCTTCCGAAAGACGTCATAGCCCGCGACTTCAGCCTTGCCTGAAGTAGGCAGAGACAAGCCGCATAGCATGCGGATGGCTGTCGTCTTGCCGGCGCCATTGGCGCCGAGGAAACCAAAAATCTCCCCATGCCTCACCTCAAAACTGATGTGGTCCACAGCAGTAAATCCACCAAACATTTTGGTCAGATCCCGCACTTCAATGCTAAATTCATTCTCCATAATCTGCTCATTTGCTAATCTCCTCATCCGCTAATCTCCCCCCACTCATCAACTCCATAAAACAGTCCTCAATATTCGCCCGAATCTCCTTCACCTCTACTCCATCGGCAAAGCCCTTTTCCGAAAGCATGCTTTGAAGAGAGGCAGCAGAAATGGCTTCTTTGGCGGTGAAATGCACACTATCGCCAAAGGCGTGAACCGAGGCGGTCCGCTCGTCAGCCCGCATTGCCAGTAGTAATGAATAGGTATCTGCGCCGGTGATACCGTATAAGCTTCTGGGAAAAGCTGCCTCTATGGCATCGGGTGTATCTACCTGAAGGATTTCTCCTTCCTGTATCAATGCGACCCTGTCGCAGAGGCTGGCTTCATCCATATAAGGTGTGGAAACGAGCATGGTGATGCCCTTGCTTTTGAGTCGCCCCAGCATCTCCCAAAATTCTTTGCGGGAAACGGCGTCTACGCCGGTCGTGGGTTCATCCAGGAAGAGCACCTCCGGTGCATGAATCAGGGCACAACAAAGCGCCAGCTTTTGCTTCATCCCGCCTGAAAGTGCGCCCGCACGGCGGTTTTTGAAGGGTTCAATCTGCACATAGATTTCCCGAATCAATTCGTAGTTCTCTTCCAGCGTGGTGCCAAAGATGGTGGCGAAAAGGTTGAGGTTTTCTTTGATGGTCAGGTCCTGGTAAAGGGAAAAACGGCCAGGCATATAGCCCATTTTTTGCCGGATTTTCCGGTAGTCTTTTACCACTTCATGTCCCAAAACCTCCGCATAGCCCCCATCAGCGAGGACGAGCGTCCCCAAAATCCTGATCAGGCTGGTCTTGCCTGCCCCATCCGGGCCGATCAGGCCAAAAAGCTCTCCGGGCTTCACCGAGAAACTCAGGCCCTTCAGGGCATGGGTATCTCCATAACGCTTTTCAAGCTTTTCGATCCGGATCGCATATTCGCCTGCTGCTCGTTGGGTGATTGCCATAACTCTATTTTCAACTTACTTAAAGGAAACTTCTGCGGGCATCCCGATTTTCAATCGCCCATCCGGATTGGCCACTTTTACTTTGAGGGCATACACCAGGTTGACGCGCTCCTCGCGTGTCTGTATCACTTTAGGCGTAAACTCCGCCTCATCAGAGATCCAACTTATGGTGCCCGAAAGGCTTCTTAGCGAGTCAGCAGGGGTGTCTACAGACACTTGCACCTCCTGCCCGATTTTCAATTCAGCTAATTGATCGCCGGAGACATAGACCCGCAGGTTCATCTTGCGGGTATCCGCAATCTTGTACAGAGGGCGGCCCATGGCAGCCATTTCATTTTGGCGAACAAAAGTGGTGAGTATTCTCCCCGGAATGGGATTTTGAATACGGCAGCGACTGAGCTGCTCGTCGATGATGCTGATCTGTGCGAGGATGGGCGGAATTTCGCTTTCAATCCCTCTGTTGGCATCCGCCAGGGTGGTGAGGTGCGCCTGCATCTGCTTTTCGACCAGGGCAATCTGCCCTTTTACATCATCCAATTGCTTGCTGGTGGCGGCATTCTCTGCCAGCAATTTTTCCAGGCGTGCCTTTTCCCGCTCCAGGTTGCTTTTTTGTTCCAGGTAAACTTTTTCCTGGCTGCTGAGGTTTTGGCGCTTGCTGCGCACAGCGGTGATCCGCGTCAGCAATTGCTGCTTTTGCAGGTAGAGTTGCTGGGTATCTATCAGCCCCACTGCGGCTCCTTTTTCCAGCCACTGCCCTTCTTCAGCAGTAAACTGCACGAGGCGTCCATTGGCTTCTGCCGAAATGATCAATTCGTCAGTTTCAAAATTGCCGTAGGCATCGGCACGCTCCTGACCCTGCTCACAAGCAAACATCAGGGGGATAAGTATGAAGATTATGTATCGCATTTTATTTGGTTTTGAGTTTCGGGTTTCGAGTTTTGGGTTTCGGGTTTCGGGTCTCGCCTCTCGCTTCTCGGCTCTCGCCTCTCTACTCTCCCCCCGCAATAGTCCTCGCTTTAAGCTGCGCTTCAAGAACCTGCAGACGCCGCAATTCGCGTTTGAGCTGGATTTGGGTGAGTTTATTGGATTCCTGTAAAAAATCGGCTGAGGTGATGACGCCATTGGTGAGTTGGGCATCTGCCTGTTTCACAATTTTTTGCTGAAGGCCGACGATCTCATCGTCCTGGGCCAACAAACTGCTGAGGGTTTCTGCTTTGCCGGTTTCCTGTTGGACCTCATTGATGGTTTTTTGCTCAAACTGCGCCTGGCGGATTTGAATCATCTGGCGCTCCACATCCAGCACCTGCGCCTGACGCTGGCTGTTTTTCCAATCAAAAGGCTGCCATTTCAGGCTGAGGCCTACCATATAAAAAGGGCTGAGGCCCGTTTCGAAAAAATTAAAGGGATTGGGAGCGCCCAATCCGACTCTTCCAAAGGCGGAGACCATAGGCTTCAGGCTTAAATTTGTATAGGAAGCATCTACCTGCAGCCTGGCTGCCTGTGTGGAGAATAGCCTTTGCTCTGGCCTTGACAAAAGGTAAGCAGGTTTTGGCTCCGCAGGCTCAGGCTGTTGGAAAACAGCTTGTGACAGATCGTTTTTCCCCGTCCAATTCTCCAACAAACCAATAATGGTGGCTCTGTTTTGCTCAGCCTGGCTCAACTCCTGCCGGAGTTGCAGGATACGGATGCGAAAAGCATCAGCATCCCCTTCCAGCAGGACTCCATTATCGACTCCTGCCTGAACACTTTTCATGCGATCTTCCAGCAAAGTCTGCTGTGCCAGCAGAATTTCCTTTTGCTTGTCGAGGAGCAAAATATTGAAGTACAATCCGTGGATAAGCCCCTTGAGTTGAAACAGATCCACCTCTGTCTGGTGTTGGCGTATTTTTTCCTCCCAGCCTGCTTTTTCACTGGCGCGGGTGGCCTGCCCGCCATCATAGAGCTTTTGCTGTATGTTGAGGGAGACATTGTACTGAAATTTGGGGATTTCAGGTATCTCTGCCGTAGGCAGCTGGAAGGGCAGCGCAAAGACATCAGACTGGTAGCTGGCCTGCCCCGACAGTTGAAACTGTGGGAGAGAACTCGTCTGTATCATGGCTTGCTGGAGTTCTCTGCTGCTTTGCAGCAGGCTGGCCTGCCCCTGAAGCGGGCTGTGCTCGCGCGCCCATTGGCTACACATCTCCAGATTTACTGTTTGCTGGGCCAGCAGCGGGGAAAATCCGAGCAGCAGTCCGCTGAGCAGCAACATAAAGGGATGATTTCTCATACGACTGACATTTAAGTTAATATGACTAATGGCAGGCTAAAAAATAGCTGCCAACAATTTTATGTATCCAATAAAAAACGAGGTATCAATTCCCTTCTGCTTTCCATCAAATCATGAAAACTCTCATCGTCCATGTTCATCATGATCTTCAGCATGGGCTTCATCATAAAGGGAAATACCGACAGGCCGATCAGGTTGATGATCAGGTGTCGGGGATCTACTGGCGGAAGCTTACCTTCCTGTATTTCCTGCTGAAACTGCTGCATGAGTTTCCCCATAAAAGCCTGAGGACTCATCTGCTTATTCTTCATGAATTTGCCCAAAAACCTTTCAGGATCATATTGAATGGCATTCAGGACAAATACAGGAAGCTGAGGATTGGCAGATAAAGTGGTGATATAAAAATCCGCAATCTCTTCTATTTTCTCTCTGATCGGTTTTTCCGAATTCAATACAGAAATGATAGAAGGTATAATTTTATGGAAAGCCTCTTCGAAAACCGTTTCGAATAATTGTTCTTTAGAGGAGAAATAATAATGGAGCATGGCTTTGTTGATGCCTGCTTCTTCGGCGATTTCTGCCATCCGTGCGCCTCCCAGGCCCTTTTTGTAAAAAATACCTTTGGCAGCTTCCAGTATTTTCTCTTTTGCATCCAGTTCTTTAGGCATTCTAATTAACTATTTGGTTAAACCATGCGGCAAGTTTAACCAACTGGTTAATTAATTCCAAATTTTTTTAATCTGAGCTTGAGGAATCAGGTAAGTTTTTCAAATAATGTGTTTTGAAGCAGAAGGGGGAAAAATCTACCTTTGAAAACAGTGATAGCACAATTATCCACTTTTGCCGAGAAATTCAATCAACTCCACATTTTTCCATTGTCTTGCTCTCCTAACACTGCTTTTACATGAAAGCTATCAACATCCTCCTTGTTGAGGATAACCCTACAGACCTCTTGCTTGCCAGAGAAGCCATCAACCGTTGTCAAAACCCTATTGAACTCCACATCGCTTATGATGGGCAGGAAGCCCTTGGCTTTTTGGAGCAACACGCGACCACGGAGACGTCCAATTCGCCTTCCATGGTGCTTTTAGATCTAAAATTGGGGGGAATGGACAGTTTGGAACTATTGAGGCACATCCGCCAAAATCCCAAACTCCGCTACCTGCCGGTAATTATTATGTCTGCCCAAGCGGATTGGCTGGAAGCCAAGCGTTTTTTTGCGGCGGGCGCCAATAGCTATCTCCCCAAGCCTATGGACCTGGAAGAGTTCCAGATCATCATACAAGGATTGGAAATGTTTTGGCTGGAATCCTGTGTATTGCCAGCCCATAATTATTTCGCTTTGGATGTCGCCTGATGTAAGAAAATGACCCGGAGGAGGTAAATATTTATTCAGGATGTTTGAATCCCTCTGGGGGTGACTCCATATTTCGATAATCCCAATATGCGTTTCCCTCCTCTTCTTCACTCTCCTCCTCCCAACTGTACTTTTGGGGAGGTTTTCTATCTTCATTTCTATAAAAAAAAGCTGCTATCAGGCCAGCAATCGCTCCAAAAAGATGCGACTCCCAGGATACGTTTGCCTCTGTAAAAAAGGGCAAAGTACCCCAGACCATGCTACCATGAAACATCACCACGATAAGTGAAACCACCAGCGAGATGGCATCTCTTCGAATGATTCCGCTGAAAAACAAAAAGGAGGCTAAGCCATAAATAACCCCACTCACCCCAATGTGGTTGCTGCCCAAATCTCCAACCACCCAAACCCAAAAGCCCGCAGCTATCCAGACAAAAATAATCACCCGCCAGGCCACCTTTCTGAAGAAGATAAATAATACCGTCACAAGTGGGAAGAGGGAAAGCGAGTTTCCTATCAAATGGTCCATGATACCGCCATGGATAAGAGGCGCAGTCAGGATACCCCAAAGGCCTGCCATCCTTCCTGGCCGTACACCATATCGCTCCAGCTGGATGTCCCAGCTAAGCATATCGAAGATTTCAATACCCCAAAGTAGAGCGAGCCAGATACTGCCTACCATTAATCCAAACTTCAGGTTTTTGATTTCTTGTTTTAACATGATTTTTAGTCCTCTTTTTAGCCTGATTTTTACTTGTCCTGTAAAAAAGCCTCTACCTCCTCTAAAAAGCGCCCCGGCGCTTCTGCATGCACCCAGTGTCCTACGCCTGCTATCTCTACAAAGTTGGCCTGAGGGAAAGAGTCGAGCAAGTCTTCCTGATCCGCATGCTCCACATAAGCGGAATTGCCGCCGGAAATAAACAAGGTGGGGCCTTCATAAGGGAAATCTACCTCCACTTCGGCCAGAATCTCCTGGTAGTGGCTGGACAAAGAAGACAAATTGAATTTCCACTGATAGGTATTGCCCCTTTCTCTCCCGAGGTTTTTCAGGAGGAATTGCCTGACGCCTTCTTCGGGAACCCGCTTTTCGAAAAAAGCGGCTGCTTCACTTCTGGCCTTCAATTGATCGAGTTTCAGGGCATGCAATGCCTCAAATATCTCCGTATGGTGAGGCTTATACTGCCTGTTGGCCATGTCAACGACTACCAACTTATCTATTCGGTCTGGATATAAGCCTGCAAATTGCATCACCACTTTTCCGCCCATCGAGTGCCCGATGAGATGAGCCTGGTAAATCCCTTGCTCATCCATAAAAGTATGGAGATCCTCTGCTAACAGATCGTAACTGAATTCATCGGTATGGGGGGATTTCCCATGGTTTCGCTGATCTATGAGGTAAACGCTATAATTTTCAGCGAGCTTGCGCGCCAGGCTAAGCCAATTGTCGAGTGAACCAAAAAGGCCATGAAGAATAATGATGGCGGGGCCCTGTCCCAGGGTCTTAAAATTTAACTGTATCATAGATGCAACTTCTACTGGATGATTGCTGTCTTTGTTGTACAAAGAGCCAAAAATAAAGGCTTCGTTTTTATTTTAACTAAACGTCATGGAAAAGCTAGCCAAAAAGCTGAGTATCCTCATTTTATTTTTTGCTTGTTTTCATCTTGAGGCCATTTCTCTGAGTTTGCTGAGCATCTCACCCCACACACACGATTTGTATACCTCCGCTCCGTCGCCGCCTTGCAATCCAGAAGAGTTCAGTACCCTAAAAACAGGATGCAAACATCCTTTGCTAGTTGCGTCAACTTCCCCAAACAGGCAAATGCCTTCTCAGAATGATAAAGTTTTGCTGCCTTCTATTGGAGAAATAAAAGCGGAATCCTATTTATCATATAGCCTTTTATTTCTCTATGCGATCAGCCTTTTATTACTGCTTCCCCGCCTGATCAAGCCTTTTCTTGCCAAAAAGACATAGGGTTTTCCAAAATATCACCCAAAATTTCATTCTATAAGCTGCTCATTTTGAGCAGCTTATATTTTTATCAGTTACCTTTTTCATGGAAATATCATAAATGGCACGAGACTTGGTTAAATGGTAAGTATCCAAACGTTATAATAGCCATATAATGAAAACGACAATTATTATTACCATCTTCCTCAGCTTAGGTTTGCTCCTTGTGGCTCAAACGGGTAGCAATCAGGATTTTATCAGTATGAGTAATGGAGCAATTGAAATCGGCCAGGAAGATGGCCCGGTTTACAATGGTCCTACGGGATGCAGCCGTCCTCTGCTTCATGATGATTTTGAGATGATGCTTTCCAAGCTTGGGAAACAACCTTTTGAGAAAGACAAACTCTCCGCCGCCAAACAGCTTGTTCAGTCAAATTGTCTGCAAAGCAAACAGGTTAAGCAAATTATGCTTCGCCTTTCATTTGAAGAACATAGACTTGAGTTTGCACAATTTGCCTATCCTTTTACCTATGATCTGGATAATTATGATCTGGTAAACGATGCTTTTAAGTTTAGCTCTTCCGTTCAAAAATTAAAAGAAAGCCTCAACTAAGGAGGTAAGATTTTAGCTCTTTAATTTTCCTGATCTTTTTCCAGTTGCTCCAGGAACTCCCGGATTTCATGTAACTCTTTCTGACTTGCCCGGCGGCTCCCCAGGGCTCTCAACACCAGTTTGCTCGCAGAACCCTGAAACACCTGGTCCATCAGCTTATCCAGTATTTGGCTTTGCGTTCCTTGTTCATCTATCAAAGATTGATAGACATGGGACTTGCCATCTTTCCTCCTTTCAAGCAGTCCTTTGGCATGCATAAGCTGCATGATTTTAAGGGTGGTGGTATACCCACTTTGCTTCTCCTGAAGTCCATTGATGGCTTCATTTACCTCCCTTACCGTAGCCTCTTTCTTTTCCCAAAGGATCCGGAGGACCTTCAATTCTTCATCTGTTGGACGATAAGTTGACATATTTTGCTTTTACTTCTACTACGAACCGATTCGTATGACAAGTATATACGAAACTTTTCGTAATTCCAAATCATGCTTAACATGAAAGATTTTTGTATCATTGCAATCGGAAGTAAAAATCAAAGAGGGATGAGATATTTTGATGCACCTATTCAATATCCCCTAGACTGTATCTCATCAAAAAATTACGGCAGAAATAACATTTCGGCACGGGAGTTGCTTTACAGCAATATCCTACCCCTATTTTCCCGATCCTCACATAGATCAAAAAGGGAATATTTTTTCAAGAAAATCTTTTTTAATCATAAATATATGCGGGTGTATTATCCGCCTAAATGTAATAATTAACATTAAATGCGTAAGTTTTTACAAGATCACACTCCTCCTTTTTGTATCTCAATGCCTTAAATCAACAAAAAAACGCTCTTTCGTAAGTAGATTTACTTAGTAGTTAGGTATTAATACGGATAGAAATTTCACTTGTTTTACTGAATTAAACTATCCAACAGCACAAATCTTAAAAGTACTGAAGATGTAAAGCTTTGCTCATGTTCGCTTTTTCCGGCTCAAACCAAAGAACTAAGTTTACATTGTAAATATTCCAGAAGAAAATCCTAAATCCAGCACGACACGATGAAAGTCCAAATTTTACTCCTTTTCCTGTTGTCTTCTTTCCTAAGCTTAGGGAAAGTTAACGCACAAGCCAGTCTTGGTTTCATGATCAAAAATGAAACAACGAACAATGGCAAATTTGAATTCGATGTATATGCCAGCGCCAGCGCTTTGGGAACATTCCACAGCAGAGGCCAGGTATACATTAACTATAGCGATGCCTTTGGTGACTCGGCGGCATCTTACAACCACGTCAGTTTCCAACAACTAGCCCTGCTCAATGAATCATTGCCGATGTTTGGCAATAAGTACACAACGATTGGCTTTGTCGATAATGCTCCAAATCGCATTGCCCTTACCTGGCAAACCAACTTCCCGGCAGCAAACCCATCTTCGGTTGCCCATACAGAAGTCCCCAGTACTTTGACCCCTCTCTATCATTTGAGCTTTGATATTGTAAACAGCAATATTCCTATTTCTATCAGTTTTGAACAAAACCTGATGAATGGGCAGCAGTTTATGATTATTGCTCCTGCTGCAGAGATCCCGTACTCCAATTGGGTATTTCCAGTAGAACTACTTGATTTTCAAGCCACTCCACTGGATGCTGAATCTGTAAGATTGGATTGGCTAACTGCCAAGGAGTTGAACAATGACTATTTTGTCATTGAGAAGAAAGTAGAAGGCCAGACTGACTACCAAGTCATAGCAGAAGTGAAAGGAGCCGGTACTACTGATGAAATTCAGGAATACAATTTTGTTGACAGGACCGCTATGGGCACAGTCAATTATTACCGCTTAAAGCAGGTGGATATCGATGGCTCAGCCACCTATAGCAAGATGATTGAAGTCCGTATGATACGAGAGGACAAGCCCCTCTATACGGTCTTCCCAAATCCTGCAAAAGATGTGGTAAACCTAAAATACATGGGTAAGCTTGAATATGATCGTGAATACGAAGTTATCAATATGCAAGGAATCATCCTTCATAAAGGATTGTTATCTGCAATGGAAAACTATGCCACACACAGTGTTTCAATAGGCGATTTGCCTGCCGGTATGTATTTCATGAGAATACAGGGAGAGCTAAAAAGCATTCCTTTTATAAAGAAATAATTTTCTGCTCCTGAAAAAAGGTGTAAGAATAACATAATTATTCTCGTTTATTCCCCCAATGGTGCATTGCAACCATTGGGGTTTTTTTTCACCTTTGTAATTGAATACAAATGCAGGTAAATTGCATCTTGAGTTATTTTTTTCGGAAAAAAGCATTCTTAATATAGTTCCATGGCGAAGTCCCTCCTTCAAAACCTTGATTCCCTCCTTTCCTCTTGTTTCAGGACGCGGCATTTGGCTGTTGTCTTTTTTTGTGTAATAGCTGGAGTGCAGGCTTCTCTGTACGCTCAACCTAATGTCTATTTTGAGCTTAAAAATGAAGCTGTTGTCGGCGGCACACACTACCATTTTGATGTGTTTATGTATGCCGACCAACCCGGCACTTACCATAATAAGGGTCAAATCTATATCATTTACGACACCACTGCTTTTGGTGAAGCCATCGTTTTTAATGGCAGCGTGACAAATTGCCCTACGGGAAATACCAATGATCCCAGTTGTACAGGAATTCACCTGGATTTATTGTCAGAACGAATCAATTTGCCGCCGGTATTTATTAACGCCCCAAAATACAGAACCACCCTCAATGATAATGGGGACAAACTGGCTGCTACCTGGATTTCCAGTTTTGAAAACGTTTGCCCGCCAAATGCTACAACCCATACCCTTGTTCCAGATACTTCAACGGGATTATATCACTTTGAAGTGCTGATGAAGAACCCCCTGATAAATCCAAAATTGGATTTTTATTTTCCACTGATGCTGAATCAGCAATTCTTTTCCAATCCCGCCCCCCCATCCTCTGGCGTCAACTGCGACCAACCCTATGGCAATGGAGGCTTGCTGCCAGTCAATATGACCTTCTTCAAGGCCATGTCTTTGGAAAACAAGCATGTTCAACTCAATTGGCAAACCAGCCGCGAGCAAGATCACTCTCATTTTGTGGTTGAGAAAAAACGTGGTGAAGGAGAGTTTGAACCTCTTGCGTGGGTACTGGGACAAGGCAATAGCGAGGAAGAACTTTCCTATGAATATGTTGACCGCAGCCTTATGGCAGAGCTCAATTTTTACCGCCTAAAAATGGTTGATATTGACGGAAATGCATCCTATTCCGAAATTGTCGAAATACGTCATGCCGATCTGAAAGAAGACTTTGCCATTTACCCTGTACCGGCAAATGATTACCTGATAATTCAGGCTCTTTCCTCCATCGATAATGAGGTGATTACCTGCCAAATTATCAACCCGCAAGGGCAGCTTATCTCAACCGAAACCCTCCCAGGCCAGGGGCAGGTTCGGATATCAACGAAAAGCCTTGCTTCTGGAATTTATTACATTCGTATTTTGAGAGAAAATGCCATTTCTTTTCAAAAACAATTTGCGAAGCGTTAGGCCAAATTTTATTTGGAATTCCTTCCTTTCGCCATAAAAACAGTCCTTCCTTTGATAGGAAGGACTGTACCTTTTTGTAGGCGGTCTAAAAAAGATTCTTTACCTTGCGGCAATTAATCATAAAAATTATTTATTAAACCGATGTGTTAATAAATTTTCTTACCCTTGTTTTTTACACATTTTTAGACAAAAAAACCTCAATTCTGTATCCAATTCACTATACCTTGCAATCATTTGGCATGCATAAGCTTGAAAATTTTACATTCCCCAATAAAAATGGTCTACATTTTGTTTTGTATAAGAATAACTAATAATCGTAAAATCTAAAGCATAAACTACTGCATTTCTTACACACTATTCAGAATTAGGATTCAATATTCGGCACATGAAATTCACCCCAGTAACTTATACCTTGCAAAACATCTTCTTACTTCAACGTAAATATTTTTTATGTCTGAAATACATGATCGCGGCAATTTTTCTGGGAAACCTTGCCAACGCTCAGGTAAACATTTATTTTTATGTACAAAACGAACAGGTGGTTGGCACCAACTATGAGTTTGATGTTTATATGAACGCAGACCAAACCAACACCTTCCACAGCAGGGGGCATGTTTATTTATTATATAACCAGGCAGCCTTTGGTAACAATGTGGTTTTGAATGGAAACTGTACTTACAACCACCTCAGTCTCCTCAATGGTATTGCCATGTCTGGCCCTGTTCCCATTGGTGCAAAATACTCGACGATCAACTTCGTAGATAATGGCCCAAGAATCGTGCTTACCTGGCTATCCAATTTTCTCTTTGCACCGCCTTCTTCAGCGGCCCACAATGAGGTACCGATGACGCCTACCCCACTCTATCATGTTTCTATCGCTATCCAGGATGGCACCAAAGCACCCAATATTCAGCTTGACCTGGGCTTGATGGATAGACAGATTTTTTATTTTAACAGTGCCACTTTAGGCGCTGAGATTCAATATAGTTTTGGGCAATTGCCTGCCAGCCTGAGTGCCTTTGAGGCAAAGGCTATCGGAGACAAAGAAGCTTTGATCCAGTGGGCTACACTTGATGAAACAAATACTTCTCACTTTATCCTGGAAAAGAAAGTGGGCAATGGAGACTTTGCCGAATTGGCTCGTATAGATGCGCATTCGCATGGCAAGGCAGGCAGCGACTATGCCTTTACGGATGCTTCTTTCATGGGTGAAAACAATTACTACAGACTCAAGTCTGTAAACCTGAATGGTGATGTGGTCTTTTCAGACGCGATAGAGGTGAATTTTCACTTTTCGACTGCTGATTTGATCATCAGCTATCCCAATCCAACCACAGATTTCCTTCACCTGAAATCCACTGCCTTGCTGGAAGATGATTATTACTTTCAGCTAAATGATATATCCGGCAATGTTTTACAAAGGAAAATGCTGAATAAAGGCGATTTGGATTTGCTTATAGACCTGAGAGACTATCCGGCAGGCGTTTTTCTACTGAAAATTGAAGGCCCGTATGGTTTGCAAAGTATCCGAAGGATTGTGAAAAATTAAGCATACAAAGGCTCCGCTAAGCGGGGCCTTTTTTGTATAAAGCTATGAGCTTTTCTTTTTCCTTTTCCCAGTTCAAGTCCTCTGCTGCTTTCAGGCAGTTTTTTTGGAAAAGGTCATACTGCTTTTCATCCAGCAGCATTTTTTTGACTCTCTGCGCCAGCAGAAGGGGATTTCTTTCTTCCTTTGTCAGTATCTCTCCTACCTCAAAAGTCTCTACAGTCCGCCTCATTTCGGGCAAATCTGACACCAGGACGGGCACTCCGGCCTGTATATAGTCATATACTTTATTGGGGGAAGCAAAATGATAATTTGCTCCCAGGTCTTCTTCCAGGCTAAAGCCCAGCTTTGCCTGGGCGGTATATTCGAACAATTGTTCGAAAGGCAGGCGCCCCTGAAAGACAATCCTGTCTTTCCAGTCTGCGGCAGCGGCACGCTGCCGGAGGCTTTGCTCCAGGTCTCCCCCTCCAAATATCCACAAGCTACAGTCTGGCAAATGCTCCATGGCATCTATCATCAATTCTATGCCCCTTCCCAGGTTGAGGGCTCCCTGGTACAAAAGGATGTTTTTCTGCTTCTCAACTGTCTTAAAAACCCGCCTGAAGGGCAAATTGCGGATGACTTTGACATCTACTCCGTATTTGTCCTGGTAAATTTTTGCAATAGAGTCATTGACGGTATATGCCTTGTGGATTTTGGGAAAAATCCATCGCTCCAGGCGCAGCCAGATCTGCCGCGTTAGCGGACGGTGAATCAGTTCAGGAACTTCCGTAAAATATTCGTGAGAATCATAGACCAGCTCCAGCCTTTTTATTTTACTCACCAGAAAATTGGCAAGCAAAGTATCCAGATCATTGGCCAGCAGGATATCGGATTTTTTGCGGAGTAAAAAGAAAAAAAGACGCCAGTTATAGGCCAGATAAAAGAGCTTGCCCTGGTGGAACCACAGTTTCATTCGATAGGTGCTATAAGGGCGCCCGGGAAGAGCCTGTGAATTTGGCAAAATGCGGCCAATCACACAGACCTCATGGCCATCCTCCTGTAAGGCGGTAGCAACCCTGTGAATTCGCTGGTCACTCACCAAATCATTTATCACTGATATATAAATTCGCGCCATGATGTTAAATTTCTCGCTCTCAGCCTTTTAGTTTCTTACTAATATTTTTATTTTTTGCTAAAAGTTCATACTTTTGGCTAAATAGGACTGCAAAAGTTAATAAAAAACCTAATGGCATGAGCGAGAAAGATAAAGTAACAATTGGCAAAAACCTCAAATTTTTGCGTAAAAAGAAAGGTTTGACACAGCAGGAGCTAGCTGATGAGCTCAACATTCGCCGCTCATCTATTGGGGCTTATGAGGAGTGCCGTGCTACACCGAAATATGAAACGCTGGAGAATATTTCTGAGTTTTTTGAGGTGTCTATTGATCTCCTGGTCAAAGAAGATATCAGTCAGTTGGATCCTACAGACCTGATCGACCACAAAGAGCAGCGCCGCCTGGATATTGAAGGAAGAAAACTGCGTGTCCTTCCCATTACTGTCGATAGTGATGGCAATGAAAATATTGACCTGGTACAGGAAAAAGCTGCCGCAGGTTATCTTAATGGATACGCCGATCCTGAGTATATCGAAGACCTTCCCAAGTTCCAGTTGCCGATGCTCAAAAACGGTACGTTTCGCGCCTTCGAGATCAATGGAGATTCTATGCTCCCATTGACTTCAGGAACCATCATTATTGGTGAATACATACAGGACTGGCGTCATGACATCAAGGAAGGAGAGACCTATATTGTCGTTTCCAAAAACGATGGGGTTGTGTACAAGCGGGTTTTTAACCGGATTTCCGGTGATGGGGGCACCGTGCTCCTCCGCTCGGACAATCCTGCCTACCCGGATTATTCTGTCGAAGTAGAAGAAGTACGGGAGATATGGAAAGCGAAAATGTTTATCTCCAATTCCTTTCCTGAGCCGGATATCTCCATCGAAAGGTTGACCTCTATCGTCATGGAGTTGCAACAGGAGGTGATGCGGCTGAAGAATAAATAAGATTTTAGCTGACCATCAGGTATATAAATAAGAAGGCCACCATCCGGGAAAGATGATGGCCTTTTCATTTTATTTCAATTATTTAATCGGCTGATTTGAGTTTTTTGGAGGTGTACTCCTTTGTAATTTTTCCTACTTCCCTTGCCAAAAAGATCAAGGCGATCAGGTTTGGTACAGCCATCAAAGCATTACCAATGTCTCCAACGGCCACTACTGCGCTGATTCCTTCTGCTGTAGGCAAAGATCCCACAAAGAGAAAAGCAATAAATAACAGTCGGTAAGGCACTTTTACCCGGGAGCCAAAGAGGTATTCCGTACACTTTTCTCCATAATAACTCCAGCCCAACAGGGTAGAAAAGCCAAAGAGGAGCGAACCGATCATCACAATAATGTTTCCTCCAGGAAGCACTGAGTTAAATGCAAACATGGTCATATCAATGCCTCTTTTGGCGGTATCCGGATCCGCCGCGAATAGCGGCCCTTCACGGAAAGCACCTGTAACAGTGATAACCAAAGCTGTAAGGGTACACACAACCAGGGTATCGATAAATGTACCCATCATAGCTATCTGCCCCTGCTTAACGGGATCTTTTGTCTTTGCAGCAGCATGCGCAATCGGCGCACTACCCAAACCAGACTCATTTGAAAGGATGCCCCGGGCCACACCAAAGCGTACTGCCTGCATTATCCCAATACCTACAGCCCCGCCAAATATACTTTGAGGATCAAAAGCAGACTTAATAATCACCATGAAGGCTTCAGGAATATCTGTTATTTTTATCAGGATAATAACAATCGCTCCTAAAAAATATAAACCGATCATCGTAGGAACCAGTTTTTCCGCTACTTTCCCGATCCGTTGCACGCCACCCAAAATAACCATCCCCACAAATACAGCAATCACCACCCCAATAACTCCCTGGGAAAGCATCCTCGAACCTTCTCCTATCAATTCATTGGTAACAAAAAACTGCGTAAAAGAAACGGCCATAGAATTGGCCTGAAACATATTCCCTGTGCCTATCAGGGCCGCAATGATTCCGGCCACCGCAAAAAACACCCCCAGGAATCTACCAAATTTACCTCCTACCCCATCTTCACAATAATACATAGGTCCACCTGCCATGGAACCATCTTCTGCATGCCTTCGGTATTTGACACCCAAAACAGCCTCGGCATACTTTGTTGCCATGCCAAAGAGCGCTGTAACCCACATCCAAAAGGCTGCCCCAGGACCACCAAGCGCGATCGCCGTAGCAACTCCGGCAATATTTCCGTTTCCGACAGTGGCGGAAAGTGAAGTCATCAAAGCCTGGAAAGGAGAGAGTTCCCCATCTTCTTTTCCGTCTTTATCCTTCCCCATGGCGCCTGACATCACCATCTTAAATCCGTCACGAAATCTTCGGACCTGAACACCTCCGGTTAGGATGGTGAGTAAAATGCCCGTTCCTAAAAGTAAAATTACCAGTAGCGGTACTCCACCTAAAAACTCGGGTCCCCAACCCCACATTTTTTCAGCAACCTCAATAACAAAATCTTTTAAAGATGTGAGAAATTCCATAGTGTTTTATTAATAATTGAATTGTTTCGAAAATACAAAGCTCTCTGATATACACAAACATAATTCTGTTTATATCAATCTTTTACTTCCACGATCATTTCAATTTCCACTGCAAAATTTCTGGGCAGAGAGCTCATACCCACGGCAGAACGGGCGTGTCTGCCTGCATCTCCAAAGACATTTACCATCAGGTCTGAACAGCCGTTGATTACCTTGGAATGCTCTTCAAAGTCAGGCGTAGCATTGACCATGCCCATTACTTTGACGATACGTTTCACCCTATTCAAATTTCCCAGCTCAACTTCCAGCAGGGTGAGTAACTGAAGCCCTGCCAGCCTGGCGGCTTCATAGCCCTGCTCCACAGTCAGGTCCTTCCCCAGTTTGCCTGTCACATAATTTCCAGCTGAGTCTATCGGGACTTTTCCCGAGGTAAATAACAGATTCCCTGTGCGAACGGCATGCACATAATTGCCCACCGGGCGAGCCATAATGGGAAGCACAATCTTCATATCACGAAGAGATTCATTGGGGTCGGTATAGGGGACCATTTCCTCCTGAGGATCTTCGGGTTTTTCATCGCTTGGGGGAGGAAGGGGCTTGCAGGAAAAAAGAAATAAGATCAGGATGAGGGATAAAAATGCTTTCATATTTCAGGTGCTTTTATCTGCAAGATAAGAATTTGCCAGAGGTATCGTATCTTCACATCAAAAGAATCACTATATGATTACACCTCTCCGTTTCATCCTTTTTTGCATGGTTGTTTTTGCAGCTTTTACCCCTGCAAGGGCCCAGGTCCCCAGCCCAGCCCTGATTGGGTATTTCCACAACTGGAACACCACCAACGCCCCTTATGTGCAGTTGGATCAGGTGGATGATCGCTATAACGTCATCGAAGTGGCATTTGCCGTGCCTCAATCCGGCACCGATTACCAGATGACTTTTAGCCCCAATGGCGTTTCCAAAGCCCAATTTATTTCTCAAATACAGACCGTTCAAAGCCAGGGAAAAAAGGTCTTTATCAGCATGGGCGGTGGCGGAACCACCGTCAAACTGGATAACCAGGTCGAAAGAGACTCTTTCGTCAGCAGCATGATCCGCATCATCAATACTTATGGTTTTGATGGAATTGACATAGATTTTGAAGGCAGCTCCCTAGCTGTGGCGGGCGGAACCATCGCTTCCCCCATAGAAATCCCCATCATCATCCTGATTGATGCCATCCGGCAAATCATGCAGATACATCGTATCCAACACGGAAAAAAACTCATGCTAAGCATGGCACCGGAAACTGCCTTTGTTCAGGGGGGACAATCCAACTATTCCGGTGCCTGGGGGGCATATCTGCCGATCATTGACGCCTTGCGGGATTCGATTGACATCCTCCAGGTGCAGCTTTACAATAGCGGCACGATGTACGGCATCGACCGGGGCATCTATACGCAAGGCACAGCAGATTTTCTGGTGGCAATGGGGGAAGCCGTGATCCAGGGTTTCAATACAATTGGCGGTCATTTTGCAGGCTTGCCTGCAAATAAAATCGCCATCGGCCTGCCGGCCTGTCCCTCCGCCGCAGGCGGCGGTTATACCTCCCCCTCCGTGGTGCAATCTGCACTGGAATACCTGCTGGGCCGGGGCCCTCAGCCGGGCCAATACAGGCTTTTCAACCCCAACGGCTATCCCGATCTGCGCGGCATGATGACCTGGTCCATCAATTGGGATGCGAGCAGCAGCTGCACCAGCGCCTATGAATATGCGGATGTTTTTGAGGCGGTTTTTGGAGAACCCGCAGGCCTGACAGAAACGGACTGGAACCGGATGAAAATGTATCCCAATCCCGTTCAAGATATCGTGAATCTCTCGCTGGGTTCCAGCAATTACCAGGCTGATATTCAGCTTGTTGATATGAATGGCAAGATCCTGCTGAATCGTTCCAGCGATTATCAGGAGAAAATATCCATGGATATTTCAGGCTTTCCTGCCGGGATGTATATGCTGCGCTTAGGGATTGAGGGAGAGGTGCATTTCTTTAGGCTGATTAAGATTTAGGGGAATGACCAGGATTTGCATTCAGGAGTAACAAGAAAAATTGCTACCTTCAAAATGCAATTTTTATAACAACTCTCTCATGACAGAAATGACCAAAAAGTACTCCAACGGTGAGATCACTGTTGTCTGGAAACCCGATACCTGCATACATTCCGGCATCTGCTGGAAGGGAGCAGCGGGCTTAACTGATGTATTCGATCCACGGAAAAAACCCTGGATCAATCCGCAAGGAGCCGCTTCAGAGCGTATTATCCAACAGATAAACCAATGCCCCAGTGGCGCCCTGAGCTACTTCCGCAATGCGGAAGGCGAAGAGCTTAAAATTGAAGCGGCAGCCGCTTCCATCCTACATGCCGAGATCAAGCCCAATGGCTCGATCCGTTTGCATGGTGAAGTAACCATCACCCATAAGGACGGCCGCCAGGAGGTGAAACCCAATGGCGTATCTCTCTGCCGCTGTGGCGCTTCGGAGAATAAGCCTTTTTGTGACGGAAGTCATAAAAGGATTGGCTTTCAGGATGCATAATATAGGGGCTTTCAAGCCCCTATCTTCCAAAATAGTCATAATACTTCTCCGCATGATCTTCATAGCGCTTGAGCAAATCAATATTTACCAGTTCTACTTCCGTCAACTCTGCAAGGACATTCGTTTTTAGCGGCATATACCAATCCACATGGCGATCAAAAACATAGCGCATCCTGCGGTTTTTGAAGGAATAGCCATGGCGGGCATAAATCGCATTGCGGATCAGCTCCAAATCTCCCTTATACATATTTGCGACATCCTCTTTCTTTAAGAGGGTTTGGGAAGCATTGAATTTTACCACATCAGAAGTTGGCATTTCATACTCGTCCCTGTTTCCATCATAGGAATTGTAAAACTCAATCATGCCCACAATATCTTCCGGCATAGCTGTACCGGCATCATAGGAAAATGTCCTTTTCTCCAGGGTGAAATTCCTTTTGGTTACGGCGAGGTCCTCTTTAAATGCCTCCCAATAGCCTGATATGTTTTTTCTTATACCATCAATGGTCAAACTAAAAATACCATCATATTTATCGTCTCCTGGCTCATTGACCGAGGCACTCAAACCAACCCCCGCAAGCTCTGCTTTCCCCACAAAAGGGCGCATATTTCCCGCAACCACACTATGACCAAACAGCATATCTCCCCGGATAGAATCAATGGAAATCGTGATTTTATTGGAATAGGAAGGCATTTTATTTTCCTTATACTTCACGGCTTTAAACATGCCTACATAGGTTCCCAGCAGAGATTCGGGCGAAACAGCAGTTTCTGCTATGGCATCTGATTCATCAGATAGCTCATTGCCAGCTGATTCTTCCTGCTCGGCAGAAACGATGTTTTCCTGCTCGGCTTCCTGTGTAGGCGCACATGCGACGCAAAGGGCGAGCAGACTTAGGATTAAAAAGGCTTTTTTCATTTTTTGAAAGATTTATAGATGATGTATTCAGCGATAAGCAAATTGAGCACCCAGCCGAGCCAGGCGACGAGCATATAGACGTCCATGGGACGGGGATGAAAGAGGGCGACCAGCACATACTTCCACGCTCGTAGCGTGATGGCCGAGAGCGCCAGGGCGAAGCTGCGGATCATCCATCTGCGATGCGCAGAGAAATCCTGCCCCATGGCCCTTTTGAGCGCCATCCAGGTGAAAGCAAACCACAGGATCGCCAACAGGCAGAAGGCCAGTTGAGAAGGAAAGCCGCCATTGGCGTAAAGCCCGATCACGAAGCCGGAAGGCGCTGCAAAAAGCAGCGTGATACCCACATACAGCCAACCCGACCAGCGGTGAATCTGTGGGAAGCGGATCCTAAGCGTAGGCGAAAACTGCGTAAATCCCGCTCCCAGCACAAAAATAGCACTAAAGACATGCACAAAAAATGCCCATTTGTAATGCATCAGGCCGATATAGTCCTGCTTGATCCGCAGGAAAGCAACATCCGGCTGGATGGGAATATATTGAAGCGTGATTTGAAGCATGAGCATGCAGAAAAGGGCATACAGGCTTAGCAGGCCTATCCACATCCACTTTTGAAGATTTCTTTGGCGCATATCAGCGGCTTTTTTTGACGCTGATTTACACTGATTTTTATGATTAATGATGTTTTACACCATGTAGATCATTTAAGCATGCCTACATTTCCCATCATAACAATCAGCGTAAATCTGCGTCCACTCTTTTTTCCGAATCTAAAAGAAGCAAAATACAGAATACCCGCTAAAAAGCGCAATGTGACCGAAAAGCCCTTTTCAAGTCTATAATCCAAATACTAAAGACAATTATTTTCCTACATTTGCCAACCAAACGGCTATCCATTTCATGAAAAAATTACAATTTTCAATTACGCTCCTTTTTACCCTTCTTATCCTCTCCGCCTGTAACCGCAGCCCAGAAGAACTTCCAAAGTTCAAGAAGAAATTTCGCGCGCAGATCGCCTCTTTTGAAAGTCAGAAAGAGAGGGCAAATAAAAAGGTAGCGGAAGGCGTGAGCGAACTCGGCGGCCTTCAGGCAGCCATAGATAGCGCCCGCAATGTGGACAAAGAATTCAACAAAGTATATGGCGATTGGGAGCAGGTCAACCGCCAGGTTGAGGCGCTCAACAAAGACTATGAAGGCCTCAAGCAGGACGCTGACAACCTATTCACAGCTATGGAAGCACAGACTGCCAGCCTGAATGACGCCAGGACCAAAAAGCAGCTCAATGATGCCATCAAAAGCTCGCGTGCAGATTACGAAAAGACATTAGCAAAAACCGCCCAGGCGATAGAGCGCATGCGCTCTCTGCATACAGATGCAGTTGACATCATCAAAGCCCTTGAAGTTGCTTTTGCTCTCGGGCAGGTATCCCAAATCAATGAAGGCCTTCAAAATATTGAATCCAAAGTGGAAGGCATCATGGTGGACCTCAACAGCACCATTGCGGAGAGCAAAGCGCTGTATGATGATAAGATTGGGAAGTTTTAGGGTTTTGAGTTTCGGGTTTCGGGTTCTGAGTTTCGGGTTTTGAGTTTCGGGTTTGGGGTTTCGGGGTCTGATAAACATTAACATGGATTAACGTTTCCTTAACCCTTTTACCAAAGGGTGAAATGTACTTTTGCTAATAAAAAATAATTATGAATAAGATTATTGGCCTCATCCTGCTTTCTATTCCCTTTTTCGCCATAGCTCAGCAAAGCCAGGGAACAGTTAAATATAAAGAGACGGTAAAAATTGAAATCCAGCTTCCTCCCGAGATGGCAGAGCAAATGAAAGACCGCATTCCGAAGGAACGCTCCTTTCCTAAAGAATTGTACTTCAATAAAGTGAGTTCTTTTTACAAAGATGCTGAAATAACAGCAGAGGAAGGCCCCGGCGGCGGCATGCATTGGCAGGGAAGTGGCGGTGGCGGCATGCGCATGCGCATGGGGATGATGCGCCCACAAAACCGCATGTTCAAAAACCTGGAAGAAGGCACCAAGGTGGAGCAGCGGGATTTCATGGAAAAGAAATTCATCATAGAAGGCGAGCTGACAAAGTATAACTGGAAGATTGCGATGGCGCAAAAAGAGATCGGGGAATACCTTTGTCAGAAAGCCACTTATAGCGATACCAGCATGACGGTAGAAGTATGGTTTGCTCCGCAAATCCCTGTTCCTACCGGCCCTGGAGATCTGGGCGGATTGCCGGGATTGATCCTGGAAGCCAGTTATGACGATGGCAAAAGGGTGATCCGGATGGAAGAGATCAGCTTTGAAGAGCCTGATACAGAGGTATTTGTGATGCCTACAAAAGGCAAAAAAGTAACGGAAGAAGAGTTCCGCGCGATCCAAAAAGAGAAAATGGAAGAGATGCGAAAAGAAATGGGTGGAAGACCCGGCGGTCCCCATGGCGGAAATATGATCATTATCCGGAACGATTAATAATTAATTTTAAAAATAGGTTTACTAAACTTTTAAAGTTTAGTAAACCTATTTTTAAAAAAACTACCCTACACCATGAGAAAGATATACCTCTTGCTGGCGCTGTTTTTCGCGGTCGCTGCTACTCCCCTACAAGCTCAATTTACCATCGAAGGACAAATCCAGGATACCCTGGGTGAACCTCTCAGCAGCGCGACAGTTGCACTGCTTCAGGCTTCAGACTCTATCCTTGTCAGCTTTGCGCTGACCGATGAGCATGGCATTTTTGTATTCAAAAAAGTCAACAAAGGTGACTACCTGGTGCAGGCCTCTTTTCTGGGATTTCATACCATGTCTGTACCTGCTGATATAACCGCAAACGTCAGTTTGCCCACCATCACCATGTATCCCAATACAGTTTCACTGAGCGAAGTAGAGATACAGGGGGAAAGAACACCTATTTTTATCAAAAAAGACACCATCGAATACAATGCCCTGGCCTTCAAAACCCAGCCGGGAGATAATGTAGAGCAACTGCTCAAAAAGCTCCCCGGAATCGAGGTTGACAAAGAAGGAAATGTAAAAGCCATGGGGGAAGACGTGCAAAAAGTGCTGGTAGATGGAAAGGAATTTTTTGGCAATGATCCCAAGGTAGCCACCAAAAATCTGCCCGCCGATGCAGTGGACCGGGTTCAGGTATATGACAAAAAATCAGACCTGGCGGATTTTACGGGTATTGATGATGGGGAAAGGGAAAAAACCATCAACCTGAAATTGAAGGCCGATAAAAAGAAAGGGGTATTTGGCAATGTGACGGGAGGATATGGACAGAATAACATGGAAACCGCCAACCCAGACCACCTCTATGAAGGTAAAATCAATGTCAATAAATTTTCCAACAAGCTACAACTCTCTGTTATTGGCATGTTGAACAACAACAACCAGCAGGGCTTTTCCATCAATGAATATATCAACTTCATGGGCGGAATGGGCAATATGATGTCAAGTGGGGGGGGAAGAATGCAGCTGGGAGGATCTTCCGGCATTCCCTTAAGCACAGGCGGCCAAATGGGGACAGGCTTTATGAAAACAGGCGCCGGTGGCGTCAATTTCAATTACGATATCAGCAAAAAGACGGAAATACAAACCAGCTATTTTTACAATGACCTGAGCAATACGCTCGATCAGACCACCTACCGGGAGCAATTTCTGAACAATGGAGTTTTCGAGACAGAAAGCAACAGCAATCAGCTGACAGCCAACAGCAACCACAAAGTCAACCTCACGCTCCGAACGGAGATAGATTCTATGCAGAATCTTATTTTCCGTGCAAATGCAGGCATCAATGATGCCATGATGAGTCAAAACAGCGACAGCAGGACGCTGGATAACGAAGGCGCTGTCGAAAACAGCAGCCTGACAGACAATGTCTCCACCGGCCAAAACCTCAATGCCACAGGCACGCTGATCTATCGCCGGCGTTTTCACACCAGGGGCCGCGCCCTTGTGCTGGAAGCAAATGGCTCCATGCAGCAGGATGACAAAGAAGCGATGCTTTATTCTGAAAACAGCTTCAAACCGGGAACCAACAAGGCTTTTACGGACAGTATAGATCAGGACCAATTCCAGACAAATGACCAGACCAATTGGGGCGCAAAGCTCTCCTATACAGAGCCTTTAGGCAATGCAAAATACCTCCAACTCAACCTGGAACACAGGAATTACAGCAATGATTGGGACCGGGAAGTATATGACATCATAGGTGGAAATCAACACAAGAATGTCTCTCAGTCAAACCACTACCTGCGGGAATACTTTTATGATAAAGGTGGCCTAAGTCTCCTCGTCAATCGTCCAAAAGCCAGCCTGACGGCCAGCATGGACCTACAGCGTTCCCAGCTGGATGGCAATTTGATCACGCTTGACACCATGATCAACCAATCATTTGTGAATCTTTTGCCGGGCCTGCGCTACCGCTACGAGATGGCTGCTACTCGCAATATCTCGGTCAACTACCGCACCAGTGTGCGGGAGCCAAGCCTGGAGCAGCTCCAGCCTATCGTGGACAATTCCAATCCTCTCAATATTTATGTTGGCAATCCGAATCTTCGGCCCGAGTACACACATAGCGGCAGTATTCATTTCATGAATTTCAGCCGATTCAACTTCACCAACCTCTTTGGTGTGCTTCGCGCCACCTATACCAACAATAAGATCACCAATGCAAAAGTCGTAGACTCCCTATTCCGACAGACCACGACGCCGATCAATGTGGATCAGGACCTGAGTTTAAGTACTTTTATCAATTATGGTACGCCCATAAAACCGCTGAAAGCCAAAATCCGCCTGGAAGGAAACATCACCTACAACCGCAGCATTCTGTTTGTAAATACCCTGGAAAACAATGTCAACCGCCTCATGGGAAGCATGGGCCTGACACTTGAAAACAGAAATAAAGAGAAATTTGATCTGTCCGTAGGGGCGAGGTACTCCCCTACCCTTACCCGATACGATATTTCTGTAGAGCAAAATCAGGACTTTCTGAACCAAAATTATTTTGCGGATTTGTCGCTTAATCTGGGCAAAAACTGGCTTTTAAGCAGCAATTTTGACTATACGCTCTATGCGGGTGATGCCTTTAGCGAAGACGCAAGTGTTGCCCTTTGGCAGGCCTCTGTGACGCGTTACCTCTTGAAAAACCGCAGAGGACAGCTCAAATTAACCGCATTTGATATCCTCAATCAAAATCAGGGCATCAACCGCACAAGTACGTTTAACTATGTGGAAGAAACCCGCGCGCGCACCCTCAGTCGCTATGTGATGATGACTTTCACCTACAACCTCAACAAGTTTGGGGGCGAGCAAAAAGGGGGGAATTTTATGATCACTACCCGAAGGAGGTAGGAAGGAGGAAGGAAGTTTGGGGTTTGGGGTTTCGGGTTTCGGGTAGTAACTCGGAACTCGAAACTCAAAACCCGAAACTCAAAACCCGAAACCCGAAACTCAAAACCGCCCTGCAAGCCAGCTTGCAAACCCCTGCAGGAAATCCTGCAATTCTTCCGCCGGAGGCGTGGGGTTGAGGTACCAGAACAGCGCCTTGCGCATTTCGCTTTCCTGCCGGGGATAATATTTGCTAAATGCCTGATAGGCAGGATATAAGTCGCGGGTATAGCGTCCTTCCCTTTCCATCACCAACTCAAATCCGGCGCGGATGATGCTTTTCATCTGCGAGCAAAAGGCTCCCTTTTCCAAAACTTCGCCCTTTTGGATTTTTTCCAAAGCCTCCTTAACATCTGCCGCAATCCAGCGGTATTCCAGCATCATCTCTTTACCGGGCCGGTATTTTCCCAGCATGGGACGCAGGTCTTCGCCCCAGAGGCAGACAGACTGGGTCGCAATCAGCATCGCGATCTGCGATCGCAAATCCTCCGGCCTGCCGGAATAGCTTTCCAGCTGACATTCCAATGGAAAGTCCTTTCCGCCGAGGGGCTCAAGCAGTGCCTGCAGCTCAGCCAGGTCGGCCATTTCACCCCAATGAAAACCCTCCTCTTTGATCAAGGCAAATACATCCAGATCCGACTGTCCGGCCACGCCCAGGCCGCGGGCCACACTCCCCCGAAGCCAGATACTGTGAATGTGATGAGGATATTTTTTTCGTAAAAAAGTCTGTATTTCGCTTAACATGGCATCCCAGGGATGCCCAAAAGGTGCTTGCAGGCAAGGATTGATCAGAAAGCCCGATTTATCCATTTGGAAAAAGTCTCCGATAGCTTGAATTGAATTCATTCTTTATCAATGGAATAGCAATTGGAAAGTTGCTAATTTTGCCCTTATATTGTATGGAACAAAACCAGAGTTAGAAGAAAACACCATAAGCTTTCCTCCCCGGAATGAACAAAATTAACCTGCTGCTGCCATCAGCTGAAAACTTCGCCAGAGAAACGCTTGCCCAAAAAGGGCATCCTGACCTGGTATTTCATACGATTGGACATACAGAACAAGTGATCGCTTCCGTCCGCAAGATAGCAGCAGGATCCGGCTTATCGGAAGCCGAAACGGACCTCATTGTTTTGGCAGCCTGGTTTCATGACCTGGGATATATCCATGTTTACAGAGGGCATGAGGCAGAAAGTCAAAAGATTGCTGAAAACTTCCTCCGGAAGGAAGGAGTTGAAGCAGCGCAGATTGAACAGGTAAATAAGCTAATAGAAGCGACCCGTCTGGACCAGGAACCACGAAATTTGCATGAGCAAATCATCAAAGATGCGGATCTCTCCAACCTGGCCACCCCTGAGGCCTTGTCTTACACCGGCAAATTGAGGCATGAATGGCAATGCTTTCTCGACCAGGAATATTCCACCCAGGAATGGTACGAATTCAACCTCAACTTTTACCGCAAACACAGGTATTTCACGGATTTTGCCAAACAGGAATTTATGCCAAAGAAAGAGGCTAATGTGAAATTACTGGAAGAAAAACTCCAGGCGCTTAAGGAGAAAAAAGCCCGGAAAAGAGCACTAGATGGAAATGAAAAGAAGGCGCTGGAAAAAGAGCTGAAGAAGAAAATCAAAAAAATCGCTCGTCTGGAGCAAAAAATAGAATCTGTACGGGAGCAAAAGCCCGATCGTGGCATCGAGACCATGTTTCGTACGACCTATCGTACCCACATTTCCCTCAGCAGCATCGCCGACAACAAGGCCAACATCCTGCTTTCGATCAATGCCATCATCATATCCATCGTAAGTTCCTCCATGTATGGCCAGATAAGGGAACATCCCTTTATGCTGCTGCCAGTTATCATCTTATTGACGACCTGCCTGTCGACCATCGTATTTGCCATCCTTTCTACCCGCCCCAGCGTCAGTACGGGCATATTCACCCGCGCCGACATCCTCAACAAGCAGACCAACCTGCTGTTTTTTGGCAATTTCCACAACATGAAGCTGGATGACTACCTCTGGGGCATGACCGAAATGATGAAAGATGGCGATTACCTCTACGGCAGCATGGCCAAGGATATCTACTTCCTCGGCGTCGTTTTAGCCAAAAAATTCAAACTGCTGCGCTATGCCTACACCATCTTTATGTATGGGATCGTATTGGCGATGGTGAGTTTTGGGGTGATGTATGTGATTGGATCGGCTTGATTCAGCTACTACTATACAAAATAATGTAACAAATGCCAGCAAAGGATATATATCATGATCATGTAAAAGATGCATTGATAGCTGGAAGACTTATTGATTTTTGAACGAGCAGTGAAGCATTTCGACATAAAATTGATTATCTTCCAACCTACAGAAAGAAAAATCAAGCAATGGAAAAAGTAAAACAGTATCAACAAGCCATCATCAAAATATTGGAAGATTGGCTGGAAGTAAAAACCAAGGACCATACCGATATCAAAAATTACTTAATTGCCGATACAGAGCGAAATCATTATCAATTGCTTAGAATGGGTTGGGCAGATGAGAGTTATGTTTTTAACCCTCTGATCCATTTTGATATCATAGAAGGAAAAATTTGGTTACAGGTAAACAATACGGATGTAGATGTTGCAGAAGACCTGGTAATGGCAGGAATAGACCGTAATGATATCGTTCTGGGCCTGCAACCTCCCTTTGTAAGACCTCACACCGCTTATGGCGTTGCTTCTTAACAGCCCCCTACTGCCCCCGCCAGACGGGATTTCCCTAATCCCGACCACCATTCCCCAACTTCTGACATTCTTCTTGAAATGGAAAAGCCATTTTGAGGTATAATTCTGTCATCCCTTCGGCAGGCTCAGGGCAGGTTCCTTCGGGATTCGGGGAGGTCGATTTGTTTAAGTTATAATCCATCAACATGCTCAAAACCCCGAAGAGGTGGTATGATTAACATCTGGCAATGCATAAACTACTCATTTTGAGAGCATGTTCCTTCAACAAATGGTTTGCCATCTAAAATAATTGTACAAGAGTCTTTTACTCTTATTTTTAACTTTATTTTTTCTTCAAAAGATGAAATGAAAGAACCTTCATTTGGCTGCACTGTTCTATATAGAACTGTGCGTTTTCCGCCTTTATATAGCCCAGAATAAATTATCCGACACTCCCCAATAGGGCATCGTATGATGTAACTGAGGCTATCCGAATAAAAAAGGACTTCTTCTCCCCAAAAAAACTTTGAAAAATATTTCTGGTTTGAAACAGGCTTATAAGCTGTAGTGCATCCTTTGAGCATTGCTGTTACAGCAAATAGTATTATCAAAAATTGAATATATTTCATAGTGAAATTTTATTTTCCCCTTCACCTCAATTCCCACATCCCACAGCCCCGCCATCCCCTCAAAAAGCTAGCCCTTTTCTCCATCTCCATACGCTCCCAAAAGGGAGCTTCACAACTGACATAATATCCAGCCCTCAGGCTGTCTACTTCCTGAACAGGAGCAATCCAGGGACCGCCGCGTTCTTTCCACGATTTTTGGTAAAAAAGGAGCTGATCCCAATGGTAGACATGCGAAACCGCTTTGACGACCCAAAGGCTGTCCTGGGCATTCAGAGAATGCACGACATCCTTCAGCAATTTCCCTTCAGCCTCATAGGCTTGAACGCGCTCAAAACTGCTGTTTTGCCGGATGATCTGGCTATAGGGAAAAGCGAAAAGGCATAGCCCCGCCAGGCCCAGCACAAGCCTCAGCCATGCTGCTTTTTTCCATACAAGCATGCGCTCATACAGCTCCAGCGCGCCTACAGCCGTAAGCATCGCCAAAGCCGGAAACAAAGGTGCATCATACCAGCTATGGTGTGTTCTGGAGGCAGAAAGGAGAAACAGCAGGCTTGCTACCAACAGCAAAGAAAAGAGGCTGTACTGCCTTCGTGCTGCATTTTTTGACAAAATACCCAGCAAAGCCGCCAGGGGAAAAAAGTAGCACAAGGGAAAAAATTGGCGATGGGTCAATTGATCGAAATAAAAGCCCCAATCCTTGCTGACGGCCTGGCCGCCGCCTTCTTCCCGCAGAAAGCGGCCTCCCCATTCATTGTATTGAACGGCTTCGAGGTAGCCGGGCGTGAGGAAATCCCGATACAGGTAAAAAGCCGCCAATAAACCGAGGGCAAGGCCCCCGAATATATACAGCTGATATTTCAGCAAAGCTGAACGACCCTCTCTGCTCAGCAAAGCAAAAATGCCCAGGGCCGGCAGCGGCAAATAGGCCGCAATGCCTTTGGTGAGGCCTGCCAACAGCAGGCCGGCTGCAAACAGCCAGAGGTAGCGCCGCATCGGGCGCTGAAGCCAGGCATAAAATGCCAGGATATACAAGCTTTGCCAGCAAACGAGCAAAGCGTCGGCATCGCCCGTCCGGGCGATATGTATCCCCCAATAGCCCGGTATGGCCAACATGGCCATCACGACCAATACGGCAAGCCTTCCGCTTGCCAGAATCCGGCGGGCAAAGCCCGCCAGGAGCAGCAGCGTCATCAGCGCTGCAAGCGCTGAGGGAAGGCGCACAGCCAGTTCGACTGGCCCGAGCAGTCGCATCCAAAAGGATTGCGAAAGCGCAGTTAGCGGGGGTTTGCTGTTCCACAGATCAGCCTCGCCCTGGTAGCTAGGCACCAGCAGGCTGCCGCTTTGCGCCATTTCCAGGGCGTTGATGGCAAAGCGGGACTCATCCCACTGGAGGATCGGCCAGCTGTCAAGCTTCCAGAAGGCAGCAAAGTAGATCAGAACCAGGAGGCCCAATCCCAAAAGGCGATATGTGTTTTTTGCTTTCAGACAGGCAAACTAGAAAAGTACAGGCAATGGGACAAACTTCCGTAAGTTTCCCCCTCATCTTTATACTTATGGGAAGAATGTGAGCTTATGGATGACAAATTTTTGAAAAAATACGAGCGGAAAGCCCGCATGCGTAAGCGGGGAGGTCCTCCTCCCTGGCTGGAGCGTCTGCGCGAAAAAGCGCAGTTTTTGTATGACAAAATAGAAGACCTCGTCACAGGCGAAACCCGCCTGCGCAAAAAAACCGGCAACCTGACAGGCGTCAGCGCCACCCTGGCAGAATATCTCGAACTGAAACCCGCACTGGTCCGCCTGGGATTTATTGTCGGGTCGGTTTTGTTTTGGCCCACCATCCTGATTTATGCTGCGCTGGCCTTTATCATTCCTTCTATCTCAGATTCAGATGCCGATCATGCAGCTCTCGAAGGTGATTGGGGCTGGGAGGACGATGAAGACGAACCCTCTTACGTTGACCTGCAACTCTGTGAGCATTGCGATACAGCCCTCAAGCCAAACGCAAAATTTTGCCACAGCTGCGGCAAAATTGTTGGAGCAGAAAGCTCCAAAAATTAACCCCCAGGATTCTCTTTTCTCTAATCTCCGTTCTCTGTTCTCTACTCTCTGTTCTCTACTCTCTGTTCTCTACTCTCTGTTCTCTACTCTTTACTCTCCACCTATGTCTCCTCTATCCGGTCTCAATCCATCCTCATACGAACACCCCTTTGACAGGCAGGCGCTGGAGCGCCTCAATAAGCGCCCGGGCATCAACCTGATGACGCGCAAGGTCCTCGACAAGGGACTGGAGCGTTACCTTTGGATGAAACATACAGGCGACAACCTGCACATCACCCGGGAGATCATCCCGGAAGTATTTGACCTACTGGTCAAAGCCTGCGAGATTCTCGATATGGATCAGGTGCCGGAGCTTTATGTCTTTCTGGAGGACAAAATCAAGACTTTTGCCAGTGGCGACCAAAAGCAGCTGATTGCGCTGAGTAGCGGCGCTTTGGAGTTGCTGGATGAGCAGGAACTGCTCTTTATGATCGGCCGGGAACTCGGCCATATCAAAAGTGAGCATGTGCTCTACCGCATGATGGGCGATTCGCTGCAATCGCTGACCCAACTGGCCAGTGATATCAGCCTGGGCATCAGCAATTGGTTTTCCATGCCGCTTCAGGCAGCCCTGATACATTGGTATCGGATGTCGGAGTTCACCGCAGATCGAGCGGGGCTGCTGGTGGTCCAGGACCCCGACCTGGTGGTGCGGACATTTATCAAGCTTGCCGGCCTGCCGGCCATGTATAAGGACCGTGTTACGGTCGGGCATTTTCGTAAACAGGCAAAGGAATTTGACAACTTCCAGGCCTCTGGTTTTGAGCAGTTTATCCGCTTTGCAGCGGCTTATGAAAACCACCAGCCTTTCCTCTGCATCCGCGTCAACCAACTGGATGAATGGGTGGACTCGGGGCAATATGCCCAAATCCTTGCCGGTCCCAGAACAAGCTTGCCACGGAGATGCCCGCACTGTGGGCAGAAGGCAGATACTGGAGATCAATTTTGTGCTTTTTGTGGAAATGCCATGCAGCCCCCTATAGAGAATCCCGAAGGATAAAGAAGCTCCCCACGATCCCATAACCTCCCTTTACATTGGAGATTACTTCCTCTCCTTCTTTGGGGAAGACTAAATCAGGCTGGGAAAAGCTGGACTGATTGTGCCTGTCAAAGCCTACCCGATAGGCATAATAAATCGAATCACAAAAGTGATATTCCCAGGAAAGCCAGTCGTAAGCTGCCAGACGGGTATTTATCCTTTCCGTTTTGAAAAAAACCTGTGCCTTTTCATCTACCTCATTTATCCAAAAAATGGAAAAACCCGCATATACCTTGGGATCATTGAGCGAGGTGCTGAAGGTGAGCCTTTCTTGCCGCTCATCCAACATCAGGGTGGTATCAGAAAGGAACATTTCCCCTTTCAACTCTATATAGGAAGGCTGAGAAGCTTTTAACGAAAAAAAGAAGGAGGAATAGTAAAAGTTAAATTGATCCACGATCTGATCGCGTTCTATTTGCGGATTCAGTATTTCGGGGGCTTCCGGCAACTGTGTCTCTCCCCATACAGGATCAAAATCGGGGTGTTTGGCTTCTATCCGGTAGGTTTTGCCTGCCTGAGGGACATAATCCAATTGATAATTGATTCGCTGGATAGGTATGGAGTCAAAACCCTGTGGATAAAGCCAAATAACGGTGTCCCAGGGCGTAAATATTCCGATTTCGATGCCTTCCTCAAATAAGCGGACATCCGCCCCTTCCACATAAATGTCATTTACCTTAATGGTGTCCGTGACCCCTCTACTTTTGCTCAGATAGACCACCAGCCTATCTTCATTATTCAGCACACTATTCAACACCAGTTTGGGCTCATGTGGCGGCAAAGGTACATTAATCGGTATGGGTGGGCATCCCCACAGGGCCCAAAGCATCAGCAGACATATATACCTGATTTTTGACATATCAAAAGGAGAAATGGTAACTGATGGATGGCAGCATGCTAAATAAACTGAATTGTTTCAATTTGACCAGGGGTAAGAGCGGGCCTCCATTGTCAGAAATCAATTCTGTTTCGAAAAAATAGTAATAGGGATTTTTCCTGTTATAGGCATTGTAGAGCCCCAGATGCCAACTTCGTTCGCCCCAGTTGGTTTGTTTTTTGAATTGGAAGCCGAGATCCAGTCGGTGATAATTGCGCATGCGATTTCCGTTTCTTTCGCCCGCGAAAACTCCCGCAAATCCTTCCAAAGAAAAGGGCGAAAACTCGCCTATATCCTGCATCCAGGACTGATGACGCCCCGTCGTCAGGGTATAGGCATTGCCGGTTCCATATACCCAATTGGCTGAAAAAGAGACTTTTTCAGAAAAATCATGCACAATCGCTGCAGAAATATCATGTCTGCGGTCATAGCGAAAAGGAAAGGGCCTACCGCCATTTATATGGTCAAATTGGCGATAGTTCCAGGACAGGGTATAGCCTATCCAGCCGCTGGTTTTGCCGTGGATTTTGCGCAGCAGACATTCCAGGCCATAGGCTTCCCCTGTTCCATCTTTTTCTACAAAATCCTGCCACTGAATAGATTGGCTGTAAAAATTTTCTGAGGACGAATATGCAATCAGGTTTTGAAGCTTTTTGTAATAGCCCTCCACGCTCATGCTCCAGCCTTTGTCTGGTCTTTCCCACCAGGCACCCAGTGATAGTTGCTGGGCTGTTTGAGGCGGAATTTTTTCCGTAGCAGGCACCCACCTGTCCGAAGGCAAATCCAGACCAGGATTGGTAAGCAAGTGTACGTACTGTGCCATAGAGACAAAAGCTGCTTTGAACTGAAGGTTTTTGGCAGGTCTGTAAAAAGCGGAAATGCGAGGCTGGAGCGAAGGATAGCTCTTTTTCCCGACCACATAATACACCGCATGCAAGCCTGTATGTAAGCGAAATTTAGGACTGATTTTCCATTGATCCTCTACATAAACATGGTTCTCCAGGCTGCGAATCAGGCTTGAATCTGAAACTGCCTGGGAGTTGATGAAACGGTCAAAATCCGAATAAAAATTAATCCGGCCATAGCCTGGTCGAAAACTGTGCGACAGGCTGCCCCCTCCAAATTTCACCTCATGCAAAGGATGAGGATAGAAGTCAAAATCCAGTTTCAGGCCTATATCCTGTATGCCTGACTGGTACCTCCACTGGTAGTTGGCAAAACTTCTCCTGCCGGACAATTCCTCATGGTAGGTATAATTGTGGTTAAATTGAAGTTTGTATTCATAATAGCCATAGGTGGCTGTCATGTTGCTAAACAGCCTGGGCGACCAGATATGGTTCCAACGGGCAGCCATGAGGTTGTTGCCCCATTGCACCAGAGAGGAGGTTTTCCGCTCCCAGAATTCTTTCAGGCCGGGCTGTACATTTTGGGTCTCCGATTTGAAGGAGGTAAAAGTTCTGTCATGACCGGAATAAAAGCTCACATAAAAGCGGTCATTGGGACTCAGCAAATAGTTTATCTTGGCATTCAGATCATAAAATGCATATCCCAGGCCCACAGATCTATCTGTGATTCTGCTCACGATGGGACTGAGAATCAGGTCCAGGTAGGACCTCCGGGCAGAAATGATAAAAGAGCTTTTCTCTTTTTTGAGGGGCCCTTCCAGGGAAAATTTCCCTGTCAGCAGCCCCAGGCTGCCAGCACCATGCCATTCCTTCATATTGCCCTCTTTCATGTGCACATCCAGCACAGAAGATAGACGGCCGCCGTAGCGGGAGGGAAATCCTCCTTTGATAAGTTTGACATCCGTGAGGGCATCCGGGTTAAAAATGGAGAAAAATCCACCCAGATGATTGACATAATACAGAGGCACACCGTCCAATAAAACGAGGTTCTGGTCAGGGCCTCCCCCCCGGATGTACAGCCCGCTGCTCCCTTCGCGCCCCGCCTGTACTCCCGGCATCAATTGCAGGGTTTTCATCACATCCACCTCTCCCAGCAAAGCTGGCAAAGCCTTCACTTCGCGGATAGAAACCCATACTTCAGAGGGATCATAATCCCCTTCCCAAATCCTGGCTTCATCAGCCAGTATTTCTACTTCCCCCAACTCATAGTCTGGGTTCAATTCCAATTGCAAAAAAGCATTTTTCTCCAGGGGAAAACTCTTCCTCAGATTCTTATAGGTAGCATAAGTGACCCATAAGCTGATGGAATCGCAGGGAAGTTTCAGGCTAAAAAAGCCATATTCATTAGTGAGTACACCGCGCCCGGAGCGCAGGTCCACTACCCGTGCAGCGATCAATTTTTCGCCACTTTCTGCATCTTTCACAAAGCCGCTCAGGATCAGTTGCTTTCGCTTGCTGTCTTTAAATAGAATGACCCTGTTTCCTCTGAGCTGATAGCCCAGGCCATAGTGCTCAGACAGCTGATCCAGCACAAAATCAAGCGATTTATCACTCAGCTGAAGGCTGATTTTTTGGGTCAGGGGAATGCTTTCCGGATTGTAGGAAAAAACGACATCGCATTGTTCACGCAGTTGCTGAAGCACCTCCTGTAAGGCTTTTTCCTTACAGGAGATGCTGATGCTGCAGCTTTGTTGGGCAAAAGAAAAAGAAGGGGCGAGCAGCAAACACAAAAAAAACAGGTTTTTGTGCATAAAAGAAAAAACCCATTTTTTAGGTAAAAGGTGCTGCATGCTATCTCATTTTTTATTTAACCAGATAGCCGTCATTTTTCTTTTCAAAATGAATTTGACCAGGGTTGGCAATTTCAATTTCTTCTAAAATAAGAGCTAACGGTACATTCTTATATACGGAGTCGGAATGGAATTTCAATTTTGCCAGGTCAGGATTTTCCTGCTCAAAAGAGACGCTATAATAGCGGGAAAGGGCATCGAGCACCTGATCCAGGCTCTCCTGCTCAAACCGCAATGTTTTATCTCTCCACGCGAGATAATTGGGCTGAGGATCACTCTGCAACTGAGGTTGCGACGCCTCTGCGCCAATCACGGCCTGCTGTCCGGCTACCAAAATGCGGGCATTTGAAGAATCCGGCAACAGCTTTGGGCCTTTGAAAAAGAGGACTTTTCCACTTTTCACACTCAGCTCGATTTCGCCTGTGCCCGGATAAGCGCGCACATTGAAGCTGGTTCCCAGCACCTGCACGCGGGCATCGCCCGCTTCGATGATGAAAGGACGTTTTTCGTCCCTGGCGACCTCAAAAAAGGCTTCGCCTTGCAGGCGTATTCGGCGCTCATTGTCCGCCATGTTGGGTGAATACTGTAGGTGGCTATGCTGATTGAGCCATAGCTGGCTGCCGTCATCCAGGCTCACTTCAAGCTGAAGACCCTGGGTCTGCAAAGATTTGAAGCCGACGGGGCTATCCCATGGCTTCCAAAGTAGCAGGATGAGTGCAGCGGCAGCTACCGCTGTCAGGTATTGAAGAGGGCGTGTAAGGGAGCGTTTGCGCGCGGGCAGGCGCTCATTAAGGGCCGCCCAGGCCTTGTCGGTATTCGGCTGAAAAGCCGCAGGAGGGCGGTTTTTCTGTTGCCAAACAAGCTTTGCCTGTTCAAATTCCTGCCTATGCAGGGGATCCTCCTCAAGCCAAAGCTGTAGGCTGGCCTTCTCTGCCTCGGAAGCCTCCGAGGCGAGCACCTTAGCCATGAGGCTCCAGGGATCATTTTTGTGTAAATTTTGTTCCATTCTAAACCCGGTTTATTAGCAGACAACTTTCCAGGAGTTTACCCTTAGTTCATTTTTTGTTTTTCGAAAGCCCTAACCCAATTAGATACGGTCCTACTCCCATCCCGCCATCCCGCCTCCCGCTTCCCCTTCACTCACAAACCAACCGCTTCGTATACTCCCAAACCCCCTCATCAATGGTGATTTTGCGAAAGCCATAAGGCTTTTCCTTATAGAGCCAGGTATTTTCCTTGCTTTTCCACACCCGATCGCCGGCTATGTTGCGGGCGTGGTAGTACAAAACCGCATTGGGTGTGGTGAGCACAAAACGGCTTTCGCCAGGTGGCACCCAATACCAGCCCTTGGTAACCCATTCTTCCTCCCCCCTTTTGTAATGAACCAACACCAGGATGGTATCCTGACAGGCGTTTTCGAAGCTCACTTCCATTTCTCTGGGTTTCAGAGAATCTTGCTGAGCCAACATATCAGCGAAATAGCAAAAGCTGAGGAAAAGCAGAAAATAAACTCTCATGAAATTCAATTTTGTGTAAAAAAACAGCCCGAATCGGGGTAAAAACGGAAGATTCAAGGCTTTCTTATACTTTATTGAGGTAAAAAGCTTTGCCCTTTTTATCCTGAGATTGCTTTTCCGATGCAATAACTCCTCCCCAATAGAGTTTATACACTAGCAACGAACACAACACGATGACGAAAGACTCAAGAATTATCGTTCTTTTCAATCGTTAGACGTGTTTACACATACTAGAGGGTCCGAACGGCAGTTCGGCCCTTTTTTTATGGGGAAAATCATTTTTCTGTTTATGTTTATAGCAAAGTCAAGGCTACCAACAGACACAGCATCATCCCCATAAATCACTATCCCCATGACCGAACCGAAGCCTCACTTCGAAATCACCACTTCCCGTAACTTTCAATCCTGGCTGATCGCCCAGAAGGCCAGCATTGCCTTTACTACCTACCAGGTAGGAAAGGTTTTCATGATGGGAACCCAGGCCGATGGCAAGCTTCATCTGAGCGAAAGGACTTTCAACCGATGCATGGGACTTGGCAAAAGGGAGGAAACACTCTGGATGAGTTCGCGCTTTCAGATATGGCGATTTGAAAACTCGCTGCTTCCCGGCCAGGCGTACAATGGCTATGACAGGATTTATATTCCTCAGATCGCTTATACCACGGGAGATTTGGACATACACGATATCATTGTGGGCAAGGATGGCATGCCGGTTTTTGTGAATACCCTCTTTAGTTGTCTGGCTACGGTAAGCGAAACCCATAGCTTTAGGCCGCTGTGGAAACCCTCCTTTATCAGTGAGTTGGCGCCCGAGGATCGCTGCCACCTCAATGGGATGGCCGCCATCGACGGAGTGCCTGCCTTTGTGACGGCGGTTAGCAAGAGTGATGTATCGGCGGGTTGGCGGGATTTTCGCCAGGATGGCGGTATCGTGATCGATGTATCCAATCAGAACATCGTCTGTGAAGGGCTCTCCATGCCACATTCGCCCCGATGGTATCAGGGAAAACTGTGGGTACTGGAAGCTGGAAGTGGCTTTCTGGGCTATGTAGACAGGGAAAAAGGCGTATTTGAAAAAGTGTGTTTTTGTCCTGGCTTTTTGAGGGGGCTTTCCTTTATAGGGGATTATGCCCTCGTAGGGCTTTCCGGAGCCCGCAAAAACAGAACTTTCAGCGGCCTGGCGCTGGATGAAAACCTGCAAAGCCGCAATACCCAGCCCCGTTGTGGCATTCAGATCATCAATCTCCAAACAGGTCATGCGGAGCATTGGGTGAGGATGGAAGGCATCATTGACGAATTATATGATGTCATGGCATTGCCAGCCGTCCGGCGGCCGCTGCTTATCGGCACCCAAAAGGATGAAATTCAAAAAATGATTTCTATCGAACCCACTTCATTTTAACAAAAAGCCCTCTCCCTAAGGCTATTTCTTCATTATTCAACCTTTTATCTACCGTTTTCATGAGAAGAAAAAACATGAGCTACGCATGGTACAAAGCCCTTCGCAAGTACCGGCGACTACAAGCCCGGCTACAGGAAGCAGAGCTTCCTGAGCTGATGAAGCATTTGAGCCTCAAGCTCAGGCGCTTGCAAAGTCGCATTTTTCGCCTCAACCGCCAGTTGAAACTTGGGATCGCCGCCGCAGCTCTCACAGCCTGGATGGCCGCTCCCGTGCAGGCCCAGCATTTCCCTCCCCTGATGTCTCTTGACACGCTCAATGGTACTCATGGCTTCTCTATCGCAGGAAGGTCAAACGAAAGTTATGCAGGCATATCTGTTAGCAATGCCGGAGATGTCAATGGTGATGGGATTGACGACATCCTCATTGGAGCAGAAAGCTCCATGGCAAATGACACCATTCGGGTTGGGGAAGCCTATGTAGTATTTGGCAACAATTCAGGCTTTAACGCCCAACTGGATCTCTCCAGTCTCAATGGCACCAATGGTTTTTATCTCAAGGGAACGCCTGATTCCTATGCAGGAAATTCTGTGGCTGCCGCCGGAGATATCAATGGAGATGGTTTTGATGACATCATTGTAGGGGCACCGGAAACCAAAAATGCAAATGGCGTTTTTGCCGGTGCAGCTTATGTGGTTTTTGGAAAAAACAGTGGTTTTCCAGCCAGTATTGATTTGGCAGCATTGGATGGCACCGATGGTTTTATGTTTATGGGAGCCGATGGTTCCAGGACGGGTAGAGTTGCAGGAGGAGGTGACCTCAATAAGGATGGGATTGATGACATCATCATAGCAGCTCCTGAGGCAGCTTCCGGAGGTGCAGAGAGAGGAGAGGTGTATGTGGTTTTTGGAAAAACAACTGCATTCAGTGATACCCTGGACTATACAGCCTTAAATGGGAGCAATGGATTTACCCTTTTAGGCACCCATGATTATGACAATGCCGGTGTATCTGTTGACTTTGCAGGAGATATCAATGGAGACGGGATAGACGATATCATCATCGGAGCCTATGGAGCCAAACCGATCAATGGATCAAACGAAGGACTTTCTTATGTAGTCTTTGGTAAAAGTACTCCATTTAGCAGCAATATGGCCCTTTCCAGCCTCAATGGCAGCAATGGTTTTGTCATCAGTGGGCTTGATCCAACTGCCTATTCCGGCCATTCAGTATCGAAAGCAGGAGATATCAATGGCGATGGAATGGATGACCTGATCATTGGAGCACCCCTTGCAGAGCCGGGCATGAGTGGGTATTATGAAGGGGAGAGTTATGTGGTTTTTGGAAAAATAACGCCCTTTGCTGATACCCTGTCCGCCGGCAGTCTCGATGGCCTCAACGGATTTGTTATCCGTACTTCAGCTGCCAGCAATGGGCTCGGGGCTGCTGTAGATGCTGCCGGAGACCTGAATGGAGATGGATTTGATGACCTGATCATCGGAAGCCCTGTAACCAACAGAGGCCCTCTCGAATATGTTGGTGGGGCCCATATCGTATTTGGAGCCAGTAGTTTCGGTTCTCCTTTTTCGGTTACTACCCTGGATGGGATGAATGGATTTAGCCTGCTAGGAGTTGGGGAATACGATCTTAGCGGAATTTCAGTAGGTGGAGGCGGTGATTTCAATGGCGACGGGATTCCAGATGTTATTATAGGCGCATCCTATTCTGATGGCTTTTCTTCTACCTTATCGTATGAGGGAGGAGCTTATGTCGTATTTGGAAGAGATATAAACGCCAGTCTTACGCCCAGTCTGGAGGTTTTTCCGATGAGCATGACTCCCAACCCCAGCTCCGGTCTGGTACATATTCAATCAGATTTATTTGGCACGGGTTCTCAGCCTCAAATCAGGTTATTTGACCTGAGTGGTCGGGAAATACCCATCTTCCCCAACAGACTGACCCAGAAACGGTATCAGCTGGACGTCAGCCATCTCCCCACGGGGATCTACCAACTGCGGGTCTTGCAGGATGGGAAAATGAAAACCCAAAAACTGGTAAAGAAATAGCGTGGGTGAAAGCACGCTTTGGGGTAATACATCTGTCCCGTGTAACTTTTGTTTACACGGGACTTCCTGTTTTGAGGAAAATTGTTTTCACCGGAAATAGGTCTTGAAGTCGCTGTGCAAAGAGAATTGATAAAATCGTCTCTACTTCTGCCTCCCTTTCGGATACTTTTAGTGTTTATGCAGGAGAATCTACCACGGATATTTTAAGTGTCGACAAGATCATCGCCTGAGCCCCGAAAGAGATCACAGAATAAGCTTTCTCCTATTCAAAGTGTATGCAAATGTGATAGTAAAACAGTAAAAATCTACACCTATAAAATATTACACACAAAAAAAAGACATTTTCTTACATCCGTACAAATACGTAACCCTCTGAAAATCAACTCCCAAAAGGCCCTTTGATTTCAAAAAAATATAATAACCAAAAACATTTAAGCAGTTGGAATAAAAATTGCATGGATTTCTTACATCTGAGTTTGACTTTCGATTTTGGCTTGATATGGAAAAAAAGACATTCCTTTTCCTAACCTTTCTCTTGCTTACAGTCACTGCATTTTCGCAAGTGTCTATTTTTTTTGATATCCGAAATGAACGTTTTGTAAACCATGCATCCCTGGGAAATGCTGTTGCATTTGATGTATGTATGCAGGCAAGTGTTGCGGGTACCTACCACAGCCGAGGGCAAGTGTATATTACTTACAATGAGCAAAAATTTGGACAGGATGTGGTGGATAGAGGAAAGGTCATTGTAGAAGCAGGGACTCTTGTAGGGGGGACCTTAAATTTTGCAGGCACCTTAACTCCTCTTTACACAACCGTTAATGTTATAGATAATGCAGCTACTATTTTTGCTATTACCTGGCAAAGCAACTTCCTCAACCTTTTTCCTCACCCTCTGATCCATACCACAGTCCCAGATACAGCTACTGTTCTATATACCATATACATGAGTGTGCAAAATGCCAGCTATCCCAATGGCATCGATATCAACCGCCGCCTGATGGCCAATCAAATGTATATGATTACAAGCCATGACAATGACTCCAATGGCATTCCTGATGAGCAACCCTATGCCAATGGTTTTTTACCTGTAGAGTATATGGGATTTGATCATAAGGTCCGGGAAGACAAAACCATTGAACTAAACTGGATCACAAGCAAAGAAATCAACAACGATGTATTCGTTATCGAGAAAGATATGGGAGAGGGAAATTTCACACCTATTGGTAATATAAAAGGGGCAGGAAATTCTGATAAGCCCCTTTATTATCAATTTGTCGATGAGACTCAATTACAAGATGTTAACTACTACCGAATCAAGCAGATTGATTTGAATGGAGACTTTGCATTTTCTCCAATTATCGAAGCAACTTTTTCGGGAGGAAATTTATTTCAGGTCTATCCTACAGTTACGCATGATTTTTGTACCCTAAAAGCAACAGGCAGACTTGAGCCTTCTTACAGTGTCCAAATCTTTGATGTAATGGGCAATATCCTCGCAAATACGGAAATGGAGCTTAACTCAGAAGAAGGGAAACTCCAACTCGATCTTTCAGCCTTTAATACAGGCATGTATTTTATCCAGGTTTTCACTGAGGCAGGCCCCATTTATGCAGCCAAAGTGCTCAAAGTGCAACCCTGATTGTAAACCACAATAGGACGTGAATCCAAACACTATGATCAAGAATCTTTTTGCTTTTTTCGCCTTACTCTTTGCTCTCAGCTTTACCTTTGCCCAAACTCCCATTTTTTTTACCCTAAAAAATGAACGAAATGTAACCCACCCAACCCTTGGAAGTGCCACTGCCATAGATGTCTTTATGCATGCAGGGGCCGCAGGGACTTTTCATAGCCGGGGCCAACTCTACCTTCGTTATAATGAATTCCGTTTTGGGCAGCAGGTCAAAGCCAATGGTAACATTATCTTTGAACATGGGCCACTGTTGGCAGGCGATTTTGTGTTTTTTGGGCAAACAACGCCTAAGTACAATACTATCAATGTGATTGATAATTCACGCAACGTAGTTGCCCTTACCTGGCAAAATAACTTTTTGACAGTTTTTCCCAATGCAGCTGTCCATAATGAAGTTCCAGATACAGCGACTCTCCTGTATACAATCTATATGGGTATTCAAAATGGTGCAGTAACGTCTAATTTCGATCTCAATCGCCAATTGATGGCCGACCAGCAATACCAGCTCACCAATCAGGACGCCAATGCAGATGGCAGGCCTGATGAGCAGCCCTATTCCAATGGCTTCCTCCCAGTAGAATTCATGGATTTCACTTTTGACCTGGTGGGTAAAAATCAGGTTCAATTGAATTGGACAACCAGTAAGGAAGTCAATAATGATTATTTTGAAGTCCAAAAATTCTATCCTGGAGCAGATTTTCTCCCTCTCGGCAGAGTCACTGGATTTGGAACGACAGATGAGCAGCAGTATTATCACTTTTTGGATGATTCGCGGATGGAAGAAAGCAATTTCTACCGCATCAAGCAGATAGACTTTGATGGAAAGTATGACTATTCTCCCATTATCGAAGTTCACATTTCCGGAGAGACACAATTTGTCCTCTATCCTACTGTCACTCATGACAAATGCAGAATCAAGGCTAAAGGCACTGCCGATGAGACCTATCAGGTATGGGTCATGGACATGGTCGGCAGAGTTGTCCTGAAAGAAAAACTTGAAGTCATCGATACGATGGGCAATATGGAGCTCGACCTGAATGCTGTACAGCAAGGGATGTATATCGTCCGCCTGGTGGACAGAACAGGAAAATCCTTTACCAGTCGGTTAATCAAAATATAATAAAGCAAGAACAGTATACTGTTGCTTTTGGAATCTTAGAGGCTATACAAAATATTGTATAGCCTCTTCTTTTTTCTCCTAACCAAAAGCGACAACATGAATGCTAAGTTACTCCTCCTCCTTTCCTTTCTTTTAGCCTCTATAGCTATTTTTTCCCAGGAAGAAAACGAATCCCCGCTCAGTGAAAAAAACCTCTCGGGTTTAACCTTTCGAAACTAAGCTTGCATAGGGTGGATCGCCTCACAGGCGAGCAGGTCTACATACAGCCCCAACCCGCTTTCGGCGAGGATTTTGAGCGCTTCAACTGGAATGCTCCCATCCTGATATGTCCACACAAAGCTTCGCGCCTGTATTTCGCTTCTCAGCGCGTATGGCGATCAGAAGACAGAGGCGATAGCTGGACACCTATCTCAGACGACCTCAGTCGCAACCAAAACCGCCTCGAATTACCGATCATGGGTGGCCTGCAAAGCTGGGATAATCCCTGGGACATAAGAGCCATGTCCAACTACAACAGCATCACATCCCTCGCAGAATCTCCTCTCCAGGAGGGACTGCTCTATGCGGGGACAGATGACGGTATCATCCAGCTAAGCGAAGATGGGGAAAAAACTGGCGAAAAATCGAGGTCGGCAACCTGCCGGAGAGGCCCCTGGCATGGCGCATCGTGCAGGATTATGTAAAAGCAGATTTGCTTTTCGTTGCAACTGAATTTGGGATTTATACCTCGCTAAATGGGGGTTCTTCCTGGCTGAAACTCAAGGGCGGAGTCCCTACCATTTCCTTTAGAGACATCACCATCCAGCGCACAGCCGATGACCTGATAGGTGCATCTTCCCTTCCCTGGCTGGGAGGCATTGGACGCTGAGAAGCAGGAAGAAAAAGCACAAATATGGCTCGTTATCAAAGATAATGATGGCGAAGTAGTCGTGCGATTGGAGGCTCCGGCAGGCAAAGGCCTGCATCGCACAAATTGGGACCTACGCTATGCGTCCACCAACTCCCGCCGCCCCAGCGGCGGCCCACAACTGCACTTAAGAAGAGAATACATGACATGGAATTGCAGATAGAGGGAAGCCCATCTAAGAGCGAAGTGGGCGAAAAAAATCCCACCAGCATACGCTCCCGCATGTTTGTCGGCTTCCGGGGAATGAACACAACCTATGGCCCCACGGCAACCCACAAAAAAAGCGTAGCCATCGCTCAGCAGGAACTGGAGGCACTTATGCCTCAATTGAAAAAGCTATATGAGGAAGATATTCCTCAATTGGAGCGGGCGCTGATGGCGGCCGGAGCGCCATGGGTAGAGGGCATGGTGATGCCTGGGGAGTAGGATTTGTTTACCTTTTTAAAAAAATTCCATATAGAGATGAAAGCAAACTTTCATCTCTATTTTAATATCTATGAAAACACATATTTTTCTCCTTCTTTGCTTAATCCCTTTTGGCCTACAGGCCCAATACAACTACGGATTCCAGCAGGAATACTTCTTCGGTCGCCTGCCCAGCGGGCAGGTAGAAGCCATGGGCCGCGCCAATGTCGCTGTCGGCGGAAGCGTTGCTTCCCTCTTTTTCAATCCGGCAGGGATCGGATTGATAGATCATCAGGAAGTGACATTTTCTACTTCAGCCCCTTATTATTTTCTAAAAGGCGCTGACTATTACTTTTTGGGCGGGGCGCGCCGTTTTAAACCCAATATGGTGGGAGCCATCAGTATGAATAAGTTTGCCATCGGACCTACCACTTTTGACTTAACTATACTGGGCGTCAGATATCCTACGGATAAGCCGCGCAGCACCAATTGGGCGCTGACTTATGCCATAGAGCCGATTAAAGGCCTTCATATCGGCACCAATGTCAATACTTTTTTCTGGAAATACATTGATGAGGTACCTGTTACTACCCAATTTCACATCGATCTGGGCGCGCTATACAGAATGCCGTTGAAGGAAAGTACTTCGGGCTCTTCCCATCTGCAATTCGGTGCGGCGGTGAACAATGTCACCTTTGCGGGCCTTCCGTTTGCCAATCCTCAGGGTGAGGTAGATTTTGCCGAATTTCCTTCCATCCTGCGTGCAGGCGTTGCTTTTATGACCGAAGGTCCGGTAGATGTGGGATTTCTCGGGCTGGAAAAAATAGCCTTTACAGGAACCCTGGAATATCAAAATGTGCTCAACAATCCCTTCCGCACAGGCATCCGCCTGGGAACAGAAACCATCCTCTGGGATGCTTTTGCTGTCCGACTGGGATATCTATCACATTCACTGAATAATGGTGGCCTTAGCATCAACTGGTCCCGGATGCGGGATTTAACTTTTGGTTTTGGGCTGATCATTCCTCTACAAGAATTGACAAAAGGTAATCTGCCTTTCAATTTGAATGTAGACTATGTAGGAATGAAGCAGCCTCCCCAGACCAATTTTGGAGCGCGCTTGGAGAATTTTCGGACTTTTAGTTTTCGTTTGGTTTGGGTGATGGAAGAATAAGAATAGACACAGATAACACTGATTGAACTGATTTTCACTGTTAAGATATTGAATATGAAAAAGATAAGACTACATATATTGATGCTGAGTGTTCTGCTAATCCTTCCCTTTTGGGGGCAGGCGCAGACTTTTTTTGGATTCCAGACGATTGGGGTGAATACTTTTTATTTCTCCATCAGCTGGCAGGACAGGCCCTATCTGGGCGTTGGTTATAACTTCCGAAAATTTGGAAAAACCTTCACGGATATAGGCGCGGAGCTGCGCTTTCCGGTGGATGAGATCTATCAATTTGACAACCATCAGATCATTGCGGGTTTCTACAAGCCGTTTCGTATGAAGCGGACATTTGGGGCGATAGGCGTGCATGCACGCATCGATAAAGAAACCATTGCTTCCGGCTCAAATACCCATTATGGCCTGGCAACCACTTTTTTACCTAGCTATGCTTATGCTGCAAGCTTAGGAGATGGCGCCTATAATACCATGGCACTACGGGCCACCTACAACCCCATCCTCTTTACCCAAAGTAAAGATGAATCCGGCTCAAAAAACTGGCAGACCCTTACGGGGCATCGCGTACAATTGGGCGGCCACCTGGACATGCATTTGGAACGAACCTTTACCTTCTCCTCCGATGGCTATGCCACCCACATTTTTGGCTCAAAAACAGACTTCGAAGGAGACGAAAGCGATAGCTGGCAATTGGAAGGGAATTTTTATTTGGGGACGACTTATTATTTGAGGCGGTGGTAGGAGGATTTCTCTACGTCATTTTTTCCAATAACCAATCTTTATCCGGGATGTGAGGCATCGCTTCTACCCTTGCTCTTAATTCGCGTACTTTTTCGGGGTTTACCCCCTTATATTTTGCCAGACGGTTTAAAACTCTTGCAAAAGAATGCAAGCGCTTTTTGTAAGTGTCTGGTAGCTTCTTATTCGTCCTGACATATCGCATAAAATTGTCTGCCGTAGAATTGAGTTTTTCGAATTCCTGCAACTCGAAGAGAATTTTCATATGTAATCGCTCCGAGATAATATGGTGAATATATTCTTTCCTTTTAAACCTGATTAAGGTTTTTCTTGCGAGCGAATACCTTTGTTGATAGAAATACAAATTGGCCCTGGCCATAGCGGAGTGTGCTTCTTTATTCTTTTGAGGGAGCATCTTCTCATACTTTCTAACAAACTGTAAGCACCAGTCAAATTCCCCTATTTTTAAACTTATGTTGACGATATTTTGAAATTTACCCTGATGGATCATCTGCTTTTCCAATAGGGTATTTTCTTTGTCCTGAAAATCCACATAGTCAAGGTATTTTTTTCCCATACTGTAGAGACCTTGATTCAATTGTTGTATGCAGTAATTCATCAAATAGGATATCACTGTTTGCTTATAGTTTATCTCCAATAAATGATGATTTTCCAGAAATAAGCGATCTGCAGCTACAAAGTGCAGCTGTTTTTCGGATGAAGTGAGCATTTGGTATAAATGGTAAAAAAATCGAATACCCAGGGGTTGCGATTCGAGTTGGTTTTCAATTCTCGACCAGGGAATTGCTATCCTGCTATTAAAATCGGATTCAGAGATTATTTTTTTTCGGCTTGCCATTTCCAGCATGATCAGCAGTTTATTTTCAATAAAAAAGGCATCCAATGCCCCGTCTAACTTCATCAAACCATCCTTGTTGCGATGCTGGTCCCGCAAGGATGCCTCCTTCAACCTCCACAGGGTCATCTCATAGCCATGGTACTTGTGGTCTTTAACCTTTCCTTCTTCCAGCATCTTTTCAAATTTTCGAATGCTCGCCTGATAATTTTTTTCACAACCTCGCTGAATCTGAGCCATCGCCAGATGTTCCTGGAAGGCCAAGGGCTGCAATGCGATCTCCAGATGTACGAGATAGGCATTGACGACTTTGAGGAGCTTGTGATGGAGAAGGTGGGAAGGTGCCGGACCCTGTCCAGAGTCCTCGCGGGACCGGGTTTCGGGATTCGGATAGAGGATACTTTTCAGGTAAAAAAGCTCTGCTGGGTTGAGCCGCCAATAGGGGCCACTGGCGTATAGCCAAAAATCTTCTTTTTCTTTAAGGGAAAACTGAGAAATAATTTCAATCAATTTTATTTGACTCATAATTTTTTGTCAATTAGTGACAATAATTAAATTATTAACTTAATGATAATCAATTATTTATATCAAATAATTTAAAATATATCCCCACAATCACAATAATTTTACATAAAATATTCCCTTTTTTTCATTTCAAGCCTCTAGTTAATTGAGTTTGAAACTCAATACTAAAATCAAAACCCTATCACTTAAAATTTGGGATGGCAAAATCCAGATAGCCGATACAGCCATAGCCAATTTTTGGCTTGCTGGTCTTATACAAAATCCTTCCACTCCTTGAGGGAACCCCCATACCTTATTGAGTTTCAAATGATAGGGTTTTGGGGTCAGGCCTTGCCTCACTTTGAGGCAGGCCTACCCTATCCTATTCAGCTTTTTAGAACGAATAAAGCCTATTAATCCCAAATAGGTTGCGTTTTTTTTTACTCCATTAGTCCTGTTCTTCCAAAAAATTTGTATAAGTTGAAAGCATTCCATCACTAACCTCATGAACACCTCCGAATATCCCTCCTGTTTCTACCAGCTCTCTGCCATACTCACCGGCTACCCTGAGACCACCCTCCATGGGACGGGCTGCGGGGAACAATATTTTGACAAGCTAAAGGCTGTCATGGGTGAGCCTATGCTGGGCGATTTGCTTCAAGGATTTGCCAATCTGCTTCAGGAAGCGGCAACTTGCGATCAGCTTCCGGAAGTTCTGGTAAAAGAAAGCATGCTTCCCGATCCCCAATGGGGCCCCATCTGCAAAAACATCATCAAGATGTGGTTCATGGGCAATTGGTATCCCATGCCTCCGGCCTGGCGCGCCAATTATGTGAATAGCCCCGAAGACCAAATGGAAATTCTTTCGAATCAAAGCTATATAGAAGGCCTGGTATGGAAAGCTCTGGGTAGCCATCCCAAATCTGCCAAACAACCTGGCTACGGCACATGGGCAAGTCCTCCTTTTTCCTAAGCTTCATCACCTCAACTACACAGAACATGGATTCTACTGAACAATTTGACGTCATCATCGTGGGCGCGGGCATCACCGGTGCCATCATAGCCAAATCCCTGGTGCAAAGCTGCAAAGGCCTCAATATTCTCATGTTGGACGCAGGCTCAGGGGATGCAAAGGATTTTCGCACCTACGAAAAATACAACGACCAATACTACAATGCGCTCGCCAAAACGCCGAATTCACCCTATCCAGATTCGCCGATGGCGCCTTCGCCCAGCGTATTGAGCTTGCACAATATCAAAGAAGAAGGCCCCATCACCTCAGGCTATTTTGTCCAAAAAGGTCCTTTTCCCTTTTTGAGCAATTATAACCGTAATGTCGGTGGTACTACCCTCCATTGGCTGGGCACTTGCCTACGAATGTGTCCCAATGATTTCAAACTGAAATCGACCTACGGCCAAGGCGTAGACTGGCCGATGAGTTATGAAGAGCTGATGCCGTATTACCGGCAGGCAGAATTGGAGATCGGTGTATCTGCCGAGGTGGAGGAGCAAAAGATCCTGGGGATCGAGTTTGAGAAAGATTATGTCTTTCCCATGCACAAAATCCCTCAGAGTTACCTCGATCGCTATATGAGCAAGGGGCTCGAAGGCATGACGATTAGCTTTCATGGGGTAGAATATCCGATCAAGGTCATCAGCACGCCGCAAGGGCGAAACGGCATGCCCAATAAAAAATACTTCAATGAGCAGACACAAAGCTATGGCTTCACACCCGTTGGCGCAGTCGGCGCGCCTGAATTGGGCCAGCGCTGCGAAGGCAACGCCAACTGTGTGCCCATCTGCCCTGTGCAGGCCAAATACAATGCCCTCAAAACCCTTCAGGATGTCCTGAACAATCGCGACAATACTGTCCGGCTGATCAATCAGGCCCCAGTTCATGAACTGGGGATCGATCCTGACACCCAACTTATCAAGCAGGTTTTTTACAAAAAATACGCTACTTCAGCAGACGGAAAACGAAGCCTCATCAGCACACATGAGGCTCAGGGAAAGATCGTTGTCCTGGCAGCCCATGCCATCGAAAATGCCAAAATCCTACTTGCTTCCAGGGCATGTACGACGAGTGGCCAGGTGGGCAAAAATCTCATGGATCACCTAGTCATGCTAACCTGGGGGCTGTTGCCAGAGGCTATCGGTTCCTATCGGGGACCGGGTTCTACCAGCGGCATGCCGCTGACGAGGGATGGCAGTTTTCGCAGCAGACGCGCTGCTTTCAGAGTCGAGATCGGCAACTGGGGCTGGAACTGGCCAGCCAATACACCGGAGAGCACTTTACTCGATGCCGTAGACAATTTGGGGCTGAGTGGAAAAGAGTTGATCGCGCATGTGCGCGATATCGGTAGCCGCCAATTTCGTATGGGCTGGGAATTTGAACAATTGCCGGAAGAAAGAAATCGCATCGAAATCTCCGATGACTACCGGGATGAACTCGGAAATTATCGTCCTATTATCCATTACCACATCGATCGTTATCAAAAACTCGCCGCGAGAGCTGCACGCAGAATGTCGAAAAAAATATTCAGGAAACTGAATGTGGAGGAATTTACCTCATACAAAGAGACGGATGCGGGCTATTTTGAATTCAGGGGGCGTGGCTATACGGTCAACGGTGCAGGACACCTGGTAGGGACCCATCGCATGGGAGAAAACGCCCAGGATGGGGTCGTCGATGTAAATCAACGTGCTTTTGATCACCCCAATCTCTTTGTGGCTGGCTGTGGCAGCATGCGCACCATCGCTACTTCCAATCCTACGCTGACCATGGCTGCTTTAGCTTTCAAAACGGCAGAAGCCATTGCACAAGAATTTTAGGTATAAGCTCATTCAACTTACCTCATTATGGAAGATCAGGAACAAAAATCATATCATCATCAAAGACTTGCTCCCGAAAAGTTGGACCTAGCCAAACAAGAGCAATTGCAGAAAAACAAGCTGATCAGCAAAATGCTACGGATCGGCCAGTCCGAGCGAGGCCTGGAAGACAACCGTCTTCATAAATTACATGAAAGCCTGCGCATAGCCATGGAGCTGGAACTTTCGACCATCCCTCCTTATCTCTGTGCGCTCTATTCCATCAAAGAGGGTGATCGTACTAAGACTGATTACGCAGCCAAATTCGGAGATAATGCAGAGGTGAGTTATCTCATACGCTCCGTGATGATGGAGGAAATGCTGCATTTTACCCTTGTCGGCAATATTCTGAATGCTGTTAAAGGAGAAATAAAGATCACAGATCCGAATTTTGTCCCTAGCTACCCTACCGCCTTGCCTGACAGCGCAGGCCTCTTTGAAGTGGGACTTCAAAAATTTAGCCCTGATGCCATCCGCACTTTTTTGCGGATCGAGCAGCCCACTCCGCCGGATACTCCGCCGCTTTTTGATGGCTACCAAACCATCGGGCAGTTTTACAGCGCCATCATCGATTTGATGAAAGAGTTGGAAAAGGAAGCAGAGAAAAAGGGGACAACTATTTTCCAGGGGCACCTCTCCTTACAAATAGACGCCAATTACTATTATGGTGGGGGAGGAAAAATCATTGGGGTTCATGATCTCGAATCCGCACTTGCGGCTTTTGAGGTGATTCTGGAACAGGGAGAAGGCTCTCAGACCAGCATTTATGATCAGGATGACAAGGATTTTGGTCAAATCCGTGATATGGCCCATTATTTCAAATTCAATGAAATCTTTGAAGGTCGTCGCTATGCAGCATGCCAAAACGACCCCAAACAGCCGCCTGATGGAGCAAGACTCCACATTCACTATGACCAGGTCTACAATATGGCTCAAAATGCCAAAACAGCAGACTTCGTCTCGCCGGAGCTGATGGAGATGTCACATGCTTTCAACCGAAAGTACAGTGAATTGCTGTACACATTGGAAGAGGCTTTCACAGGGCAACCTGATCAGCTGATGGCTGCTGTAGCCATCATGTATGAGTTGCGATACCAGGCTGTCGCGCTGATGCGCAATCCTATTCCCGGCAGAAATGTAAACGCAGGGCCTACTTTTGAGTTTTTGCCCAGGGTTAAAGCCTGATTTCCAAAGAAAACCACTAGCTTTCGGAAGTAATTTTTACCCATGAAAGCTGCTGTTATATACTCCTGGCCTGCGCTGATCTTCTGGATTGGGCTGTACCAATGTGTTTTGTTGGCACCTGTTATCTGGCTAAAGGGAAAAGACAAACCCCTCCCCTATCGCCTGTTGGCGATTTTTCTATTGATCATGGGCTTTCGCCTCCTGGTGAGCATCGTTCAGTTTGGGCCGGAACCCGACCTGAAGCAGCTTTTCAGGCTGATTGACTTTTCAGGTCTCCTGATCATTTTGTACAGTCCACTCTATTACTTCTATATCAAATCCTTTATTCAGCGAAATTTTCATTTCCAAAGGAAACATCTACTTCATTTGTTGCCGCTTCTGGTGCCGGTCTTCATCCGCATCTTTGTGGGGCTCACCAATCCTGAGGAAGGCGAGAGGTTGCGGCTCGCATTTCACCTGGGCACGCCGCCTCCCCTGGAGGTACGCATCGTAGGAGTTTTGATCCTGATGATATATGCCAGCTATTTTTTTGCAGGCTTTCGCCTGCTGCTTCGTTTTCGGAAGTTCCTCAAAAGAACTGCTTCTTTTGAAGACACCCTGCACTTCAGGTGGCTGGTTTTTATGGCTATCGTGCTGCTCATGCCCGTCCTGAGCATGATCCTTACCGCTATTTTCATTGGTAGACCGATCAATATCCCCTACCCATCCTATGGCATCAGCCTGATGGTAAGCATCGTCGCCGTCATTGTGATGGTCAGACCAGAGATTTTTAAGGGCGTTCCTGAAAAATTAAAAGTGGAAAAGGAAGAAGAATTGGAACCCAAACGCTATGAGTCTTCTCCTTTGAGTTCTCCGCAGAAAGAAATTTTCCACCAAAAACTCCTCCGGCACATCGCATCTCAAAAGCCCTACCTCGATCAGGAGCTCACCATCTCCCAGCTTGCAGACCAACTGGATATCAACTCCAAATATCTCTCCCAGATCATCAATGAAAAGCTGGATCAAAATTTCATGGACTTCATCAATAGCCATCGTATTGAGCGCGCCAAAGAATTGCTCCTTTCCCCCGCCTTCGAATACTACACCATCCAGGCCATAGCCGAAGAAGCCGGCTTTAAGTCTAAGTCCGCTTTTTACAATGCCTTTAAAAAATTTACCGGCAAGACGCCGGTGGAGTTTAAGAGGATGAGCTAATCCTCTCATTTTCTTGTCCTGATTCCTGAATATGGAGCCCAGAACCAATTCTGAGGCGTTTCTTTGCCTAAACCTTTTCATCAACCGTTTACCATCACATCAAAAAAGTCATGAAAAAATTGCTGTTTGGGCTGCTGCTTAGCATAAGCATTTCGGCCTTTGCCCAGGACAAAACGACGCTTAGCGGCTATGTGCGGGATGCCGAAACCGGAGAAGCCCTGATTGGCGCCACCATTTTTATCCCCAGCAGCGGGAAGGGCGCTTATACCAATGAATATGGATATTATTCACTCACCTTACAGGCGGGAAGCTATGAGGTGGGTTATCAATATTTGGGCTATCAGCCCAGGACCGAAGCCATTGAATTGACCCAAAGTCTACGAAAAGACATGGAACTGGCATTAGCCGAAAACAGCCTCGACGAGGTCGTGATCAGTGGTCGCGCCAGCGACGACAATGTGCAATCCGCCGAAATGGGTGTCACCCGCATGTCTATTTCCGAAATCAAAAAAGTGCCTGTGCTCTTTGGCGAGACAGATGTGCTGAAGACCATGCAACTCCTGCCCGGCGTCAAACCCGCCGGAGAAGGAAGCAGCGGCTTCTATGTCCGCGGAGGCGGACAGGACCAAAACCTCATCCTGCTGGATGAAGCGCCTGTCTACAACCCCTCCCACCTGCTCGGCTTCTTCTCCGTTTTCAATGGCGACGCCATCAACAGCACCAAGCTCTACAAAGGCAATATGCCTGCGGAATATGGAGGCAGGCTCTCCTCTGCGCTGGATATACAGATGAAAGATGGCAACAGCAAAGACTATGGTCTTTCGGGCGGAATCGGCCTGATTTCCTCACGCCTGACTGCTGAAGGGCCCATCGTGGAGGACAAAGGCTCCTTTATGGTTTCAGGCAGAAGGACTTATGCAGATATGTTTCTGCTGCTTTCGTCTGATACCACCATCAAAAACTCCACCCTCTATTTCTATGATTTCAATGCCAAGGCAAATTATAAATTAAGCGATAAGGACCAGATTTACCTTTCCGGATATTTTGGCAGAGATAAATTTGGCATTGGAAATAATTTTGGTCTGGACTGGGGGAATGCCACGGCTACCCTGCGCTGGAACCACCTTTTCAACGACAAACTCTTCCTCAATTCTTCCCTGATCTACAGCGATTATGATTACAAAATTGAGCTGACGCCGGTGAATGCAAGCATCAGTTCGGGCATCAAAGACTGGAACCTCAAGGAAGACTTCAGCTACTATGCAAACAATGAAAACACCCTCAAATTTGGTGTAAATGCCATTTACCACAACTTCATCCCGGGAGAAGTAAGCAATATCACCGATCCCACAGAGGGAACTTCCATTTTGAATAAAAAGGTGGAGGAAAGATATGCTCTGGAAACAGCTGCTTATTTTTCGCATGAGTGGCATCCCTCAAAGCGATTCAAAATGAATTATGGTGTGCGTTATTCCAACTTCGCGGTCCTCGGACCGGGTAGCTTTTATGACTATGATGCCGCAGGCAATGTGACCGACAGCGCCACCTACGCCAGCAATGAGCTGGTGACCCAATATGGCGGCCTGGAGCCGCGCATCACGGCCAGCTATGTGCTGAACCCCGAGCAATCCATCAAGGCATCTTATGCCCGCAATCGCCAATACGTCCACCTGCTATCCAATAGCACCGCCACCACGCCTACCGACGTCTGGATGCCTTCCACCAACAATGTGAAGCCGGAGATCGCAGATCAGCTTTCCCTGGGCTACTTCCGCAATTTTGATGACAACAAATGGGAAAGCTCAGTGGAGGTCTATTATAAAGATTTGCAAAATCAGATTGAGTATAAAAACGGAGCTGATCTGTTTCTCAATGATAATGTGGAATCTCAGCTGGTGTATGGCAGCGGTTATTCCTATGGCCTGGAGCTTTTGTTGCAAAAAAAGACGGGGAATTTCACCGGTTGGGTATCCTATACCTGGTCAAAGACCATGCGTCAGTTTGACGAAATCAATGAAGGAAATCCCTTCCCGGCACGTCAGGATCGTACGCACGATATCTCCCTGGTGGGCATGTATAGCCTGAACAAAAAGTGGGACTTTTCTGCCGCCTGGGTATACTATACCGGAGATGCAGTCACCTTTCCCAGCGGGAGCTATGTGGTGGATGGAAATCTTGTGCCGCTCTATTCCGAGCGAAATGGCTACCGCCTGCCAGACTACCACCGCCTGGATCTGAGCGCCACTTATTTTGGTAAAAATCCTGACTCCAACCTCAACATTTCGCTTTACAATGCCTACGGCAGAAAGAATGTCTATACCATTGACTTTCAAGCCAGTACTGACAATCCTGGCACACAGGAAGCCGTGAAGACTTACCTCTTTCAGTGGGTTCCCAGTGTGACTTATAATTTTAAATTCTGATCAGGCACAACACACAAGGAAGCACCATTAAAATAATCAAGTTCCCATTAACAAAGTCAAGAGATTCCTCCTCGAAGACTCGTCGGAATGACATCCTTAAGCATTGATAACAATACTATCATCAAAAAACCATGAAAAATATATCATTTGTCCATTTGCTCCTTTTCTCTCTACTCTCCCTATCCCTTCTCTCTTCCTGCACGGAAGTGATCGACATTCCGCTCGAAGATGCAGACCGTAAAGTCGTAGTCCAGGCAAGCCTGTACAATGTTCCTGGCTTTAGCCAGGTGGTACTGATGCAAAGTGGCAGCTTTTATGAGCCAGGGGACTATCCCCTGCTCAGCGATGCAGCCGTCACCATCAGTGACGAGGAGGGCAACAGCCAGTTGCTGGAAGAGACACAAGCAGGGGTGTACAGCCTTCCCAGCCTTATTGGAAAGGAAGGCATGAAGTATCAGCTGGATATCGAATACAATGGGGAAAATTTTCAGTCGGGCAGCCTGATGAAATCCGCTGTCCAAATCGACTCTGTGAGTTTTGAAATGGGCGAGGAAGCGCCCTTCAGGGAAGCAGGCTATGTCATGCAGGTACATTTTACTAGCAAAAATCCATCAGACACCTATTTGAAATTTCGTCTCCTGGTAAATGACACCTTGATTAATCGCCTATACCTCTACGATGGCAGTTTGCCCAGAGGCGGAGCTGGTCAGTATAGTTTCCTTACAGCCTCCTTTCAAAAGGGTGATCGCATCCAGATCATCACAGAATCGCTTGATAAAGAAGCGTTTAGCTATTTTGACCAGCTCTCTGAGCTGACGGGTGATGCCTTCGGGCCGCCTTCGGCGGCCCCGGCCAATCCTAAGAGCAATCTTAGTGGAGGGGCTTTGGGCTACTTTGCCGCCGTGGCGGCGAGTTTGAAGGAAGTCGTTGTACCTTAATTCTCATACACAAAGGAAAACCCAAAGAATTGATACTTTGGCAGATTCCTAAACTGCCCATGAGGGTTTACCCCTGAGTAGGCGCGGAAATATATCCCCAATCGACGGAGCTCATTTTGGTTGGTGAAACGCCATCCGGCAAGGAGATTGAAAGAAGGCTGAAAGGCTTCTTCATTGGGGATTTCAATCAGGCCGCCTGCGGGATTGCGCTCATAGATCGGGTAGCCATAGCGCACCCGCAGCCGCGCCTCAAGCGAAACAACAAGCATCACATCCTTGCTGGCAAGGAAGCCAATGGGGTCCTGAAACTGGTATTGGAGGTAGGGTTCAAATCCTCTTTTAGAGGGCAGAATCGAGGCGGAATCAGCCTCTGAAGCCGAGACAACATACCAGCCTTTTTTCGGCTTAAACAAAAACCTGGAACCCAGTTTCAGAGAATGGTTGCGCTCCACTTTGCTATGGGCGTCATTGACCAAAAAAGCCAGTTCGAATGACTCGTAAGAGGGGTTTATCCGCGCAGTCGGAAAAGAATCCCGCCGCCGCATGATGGTTATTTCATCCCCCAGATGTGTGCTTTCATGGAAGATGGGGATCAATTTGATACCAAAATTCTTTATCGGCCCCTGAGAGAGATGATGCAAATAATTCATTTCAAATCCACCTACCCGATAGTCGGTGTTGAGGATCGGCGCAGTCCTTTCCTCCAAAATATCCAAAATAGTATAGAAGGAAATGGGAAAGGAAAGGGCAAAGGAGGATTTTTCACCCTGACGAAGGTAAATGGGAATTTCTGCTCCCAGCAAGGGTTCTGTCAAAAACAGGTAATTCTGATCCCGGGAAAGGTTGATGTTGTACTCATCATTGTTCAGGGCAAAGCCTGAACTGAGATTTACAATAGGTGCGTAGTAGTCAGAAATGAAATATTTCCCAAAAGGGCGTTGCTTGAAAAAGGTGGTTTTTACTTTTCCCTCCTGGGCATTGGCCTGATGAAAACTAATCCCCAATAAAAGCAAAACCAATAATGGAAGCTGATATTTCATACATCCTTTTTTTACGATTTCTTAACAAACTGAGTCAAAATAACAATTTGCTGCCCATTGACACGCCCTTCTATATGCTCGGGATTGTCATAGACGAGTGAGATATTTCGCACAGCAGTCCCCCGCTTAGCGGCGAAATTAGCTCCCTTCACATTGAGGTCCTTGATCAGGACCACCGTATCTCCGGCCTGCAACTCGACGCCATTGCTATCAATATGCTTAAGGACCTCCTCTTTTTCCTCCCCTTCCCCTGTGGCTTTTGCCCAGGCAAGCGTCTCATCATCAAGATACAACATTTCGAGCAATTCTGCAGGCCATCCTTCTCCCCTCATGCGTGTGAGCATGCGCCAGGCAAGCACCTGCACGGCAGGCACAGGGCTCCACATGCTGTCGTTGAGACAGCGCCAGTGGTTAGGCTCCATGATCGAAGGGTCTTCGATCTGGGATTGGCAGGTCGTGCAGATCAGCACGCCATTGTCTGCCGAAGCCTCTTCGGCTGGCGGAACAGCGAATAGCTGGAGGTCGTCCGTAGCACTGCATAGTTCGCAGACAGAGCCGCTACGTTCGTGTAAGCTTTGTTCTATATTCATTTTATGAGGTTAATTTTTTTGTATAAAAAAAGCCTCCTACAAACGTAAGAGGCATTTTGAAGGGTGGCTAATGGGATTTGAACCCACGACCCCCAGAACCACAATCTGGTGCTCTAACCAACTGAGCTATAACCACCATCAGAATTTGGGACTGCAATAATACGTAATTTTTCTCCATAGGAGGAAAAATTTTTTCACTTTTTTACTGCCTTTTCCCTGGGCAAAGTTAATTTGCAGCTCATTTCCCGTACTTTTTTATGAGATACGTCCTTGACATATCCTATCACGGCAAGGCTTTTGCCGGCTGGCAGCGGCAAAATAATGCACATACAGTGCAGGAAGCCCTGGAAGAGGCGCTGGCGACCATCCTGCGCCAACCCATCAGCGCCACAGGCGCTGGCAGGACAGATGCGGGCGTACACGCCCGGCAGTTGATTGTCCATTTTGACTACCAGGAGGCTTTGCCTCCCAACTTTTTCCATGGACTGAATGGCATTTTGCCGCATAATGTCGCTGTAAGGCGCCTGCTTCAGGCTCACAATGAAGACTTTCATGCGCGCTTTGATGCCCTTAGCAGGAGCTATGAATATCATTTGGTGAGCCTGAAGTCGCCCCTGGCTTATGGCCTGGCCTTGTGGGTAAGGCAGGAACTGGATTTTCAGGCGATGAATGAAGCAGCTGCTATCATGCCTGAGTATCAGGATTTTGCAAGCTTCTGCAAAGCCCATGGAGACAACAAAACCACGCTTTGTGACTTGTCCCATGCCTTTTGGGAAAAGCGGCAAGATCGCTGGATCTTTCACATCAAAGCGAATCGCTTTTTGAGGGGAATGGTTAGAGCTGTCGTAGGCACTTTGCTCGAAGTGGGGAAAGGTAAAATCGGTCTGGAGGATTTCAGGGCTATTCTTGAGGCCAGAGACAGGAAATTTGCGGGGCCCAATGTAGCCGCAGAAGGGCTTTATCTAACAGAAGTCAACTATCCTGAAAACAGTTTTAATCAGATTTTTCCGCTGTCCTGACTGAGCTCCCTACAGAACTTCATTTTTCAATGCAGCATGCAGTTCGGCAAATGATTTTTCCACCAGCCCCCTGAGTTCACTGACCAACATGGGCAATCTTGCCTTACTCAGGTTGTTTCGCAGGATATTTTCGATTTCCAAAATCGTATTTTTCGCATGCTCCATGCCCATGGTAGCGACAGAACTTTTCAATTTATGCACTGCTCTTGCCAACTCCTGATATTCTTCGCCATGGAGATATTCATCAATCAGATCAAGGCTGTCGGGTGAGCTCTCCAAAAATTTATTGATCGCCAGGTTAAAAATAAATTGATCTTTTCCGCTCACCTCTTTCAAATAAGCTAAATTGATGACATCAAAGCGTTGGGAGGAGGAATTTGGAACTTCTGGCTGAAGGTGATTTTGAGGTGAAGCTGGCTTTTCCTTCAGTGAAAAACGGCTCATTTCCATGGGCTTCATACAAGCGTTCATTTTGGCAAAAAGGACCCCTTTTTCAAAGGGTTTAGATAAATAATCATTCATCCCGATTTTCATGCACTCATCATCCATGCCATGGAAAGCATTTGCCGTGAGAGCAATAATAGGGATTTGGCTTAAGTCGCCAGAAAGTTCGTTTCTAATGTATCGGGTGGTATCATAGCCATCCATGACAGGCATCTGAAGGTCCATCAGAATCAGGTCATAGCTGCTTTTAAGCAACAATTCGATCGCTATTTTTCCATTAGAAGCAATATCTACCTGAACTCCCCATTCGTGCAGCAGGTGTTCGGTTACCATTTGATTCAGCAGGTTATCTTCTACCAGCAATACCCTTCGCCCCTCCATTTCTCCCGCATGGTTGACGACTTTATGCGGTTTCTGCCTGTTGGGTTTTTCGCCTATTTCAAAGGGCAAGGAGAAAATAAAACTGGAACCCTTTCCCACTTCGCTTTTCACACTGATATCTCCGCCCTGCAATTTCACCAATTGCTCGACTATGGTCAGGCCAAGGCCTGTACCGCTGTATTTTCGGTTGAGGTCCGTATCCAAACGCTGAAAGCCCAAAAAGATAAAATCTAACTTATTGGCAGGAATGCCAATACCACTGTCTTCCACCATGATCTCAATCAACACCTGATTCCCTTTTTTACCCTTAACCCTCACATGGATGTTGACAAATCCCTCCTCGGTATATTTGATTGCATTGTTAATCAGGTTGAGGAGAATCTGATTCAGCCGGACGGGATCGCCTACGAGATAGGCAGGCACTCCCTCATCTACAAATTTATTGAGCCTCAGTTTTTCTTCATTGGCTTTAAGCTCCATGATGGCGATCACAGAGTCTATCAATAGATTCAGTTCAAAATGAGATTGAGAGAAGTCCATTTTACCGGCTTCAATCTTAGAAAAATCCAGCACATCATTGACCACTGCCAGGAGTGTACTTCCTGCATTTTTGATCAGGTTGAGGTACTTCATTTGCTCCTCAACTGTGTCGCCCTCCATCAGGATGCGGGTCAATTGAAGGATTGCATTCAGTGGAGTACGGATTTCGTGGCTCGTATTTGCGAGAAATTCTTCTTTGAGTTTGGCGCTCTTAATGGCCAATTCTTTTTCCCGTATCAGTTGCTCTCTTTCAATTCGATCTGTAACATCCTGCACGGTACCCACAACGGTCAGGCTTTCGCCGGGATGGTTTCGGCCTGCTTTTCCCTGAATCGCCAAATACCTTTGTCCATGAATGGAAATCCTCGTTTTGGCATCTACTCTGAACTCTTCCTGATTCAGTAAGGCAGTCGAAATCGCATCTATGAGTTTTATGCGATCATCTGAAACCAGGCATTTGAAATAATTTTCAAGTCCGAGGCTATTGTGGTCCTGATCCAACTCGAGGATACTTTGGGCAGATTTGGAGCAATAGACTTCTTCCTTTGCTGGGAGATACTCCCAGTTGCCCATTTTGGCAAGTTTTTGAGCTTGCTCAAGGCGGGTCAGCATTTGATGCCGCTCGATTCCATATCGGATACACCGAATCAGAGATTCAGGATTCAGGTCGTCTTTACTGAGAAAATCCTGTGCGCCTTTTTTTACGGCCCTCAATCCTGTCGCATCATCAGAAAGGCCCGTGAGAACGATGATCGGCAAGTTGGAAAAAGTCTCGATTAGGCGATCGAATGACTTAAGTCCCAGGCTGTCAGGCAGGTGTAGGTCAAGAAGAATGATGTCAATGGGTTCCTTTTTGAGAATTTCATTCCCTCCCTTCAAAGTACTACTCTGAAAAAGCTCATAGGACTGCATGGGAGCAAAACTCAAATATTCCCTTATCAACCTGACATCGGCCGGGTTGTCCTCGATAAGCAGAATATGAATTCTAGATTCCATTGGGGCATGTGAAAGACTCAACTACCAGCTAACTTCACTATTTTAAACCAAAAGTCGTCAATTCCTTTTATCACATCAATATATTCATTTATATCGACGGGTTTGGTGATGAAGCAATTGGCATGGAGATTATAGCAGATTTCAATATCTACCTGAGCTTCCGAAGTTGTCAGGACAATCACAGGAATCCGTCGAAACTGCTCGTCATTTTTGATCTCTGCAAGGACCTCCCGGCCATCTTTACGAGGCAGGTTAAGGTCAAGAAAAATCATATCAGGGTATATCCTTTCAATATAATTCCCTTCGGCCCTCAAATATTTTAACGCTTCTTCACCATCCTTCACTACGTGTAGTTGGTGTTTATTGGGGACCTCTTTCAGGGCCTCCTCTGTTAACCTGATGTCCCCTATATTATCTTCAATAAGCAAAATTTGCATCAGAGAAAAAATTTAGATCGGCGAGTTATTTCCCTTCTTCCAAATCAAAAGAAAAACTGGATTTTGGAATTATACGAAGCAAATAATGGGCCGAATTCGTCAAGGCCTACTTAGGGTATTCACTTCCCGGATGGCTTGTTCTGCAAAATGATCGGCCTCCTTTTGGCTGCGAGCCTCTGTATAAATACGAATAATAGGCTCGGTATTAGATTTTCTCAAATGCACCCAGGCATGTTCAAAATCCACCTTTACCCCATCCACATCTGTCACCCTGGCATCAGCTTGTTTGCTATACCTCTCCTTAAACTTTGCCAGGATGTCATCTACATCCATTTCCTCACTCAGGGAAATCTTTTCCTTAGACATGAAATAGTCGGGATATGAGGCGCGGATTTCGGATACGGTGGCATCTCCTTTCGCCAAAAACGAAAGGAATAATGCTATCCCAACGAGCGCATCTCGTCCATAATGAAGCTGAGGGTAAATGATTCCACCATTTCCTTCTCCTCCAATAACCGCATCACTGCGTTTCATCATCTCAATTACATTTACTTCCCCTACAGCTGAAGTCACCCTGCGGCAGCCATATCGGGCAGCCACGTCTTCCAGAGCCCGGCTTGAGCTTAGATTGGAGACAACGGTACTCTTGGTATGTTTCAGGATATAATCGGCTATAGAAACGAGGGTGTATTCTTCACCGAACATTTTCCCATTTTCATCAATAAAGACCAGCCTATCCACATCAGGATCAACAGCGATCCCGATATCTGCTCCTTCTTTTTCGATATATTCACAGATGTCTGTCAGGTTTTTCTTAAGGGGTTCGGGGTCATGGGCAAACCAGCCGTTAGGCTGACAGTTTAATTCGACGATTTGGGTTACCCCCAAAGCCTTCAGTAGTTTTGGGACATAAATGCCCCCGCTGCTGTTGATCCCATCAACCACTACCTTAAAATTGGATTTGGCTATGGCATAATTATCCACCAGCTGCAATTGCTGGATTTTGTGGATGTGTTGCTCAAAGAAAGTATCATCCTTTCTGATAAATCCCAGCTTTTCGACCGGAGCAAAATCATAGAGACGATTGGTTAAAATTTCCAGAATTTCAATTCCATCTTTCTCAGTGACAAATTCCCCGCGGTGGTTAAGTAATTTGAGTGCATTCCAGTTCACAGGGTTGTGTGAAGCAGTCAGAATAACCCCTCCATTGGCCTGATAATGAGGCACAGCCATTTCGACGGTGGGGGTGGTGGAAATACCGAGGTCTATCACCTCAAAGCCAAGGCCTACCAATGTGTTTGAAACGAGCCCCTGAACCATGGCGCCTGAAGGGCGGGCATCTCGTCCGATGACGACTCGCTTTTCACCTCCTTTAAGGCCCAACCAGGTCCCAAAGGCAGAAGCAAAATTAACAACATCAATGGGGGTAAGGTTTTCGCCTACTCTGCCTCCAATGGTACCTCTCGTTCCAGAAATAGAAGAGATAAGGGTCATGTAGTAAGTATTATATTGAGAAAGGCTAAATTAGGGAAAATAAAACATAATCACAGGATATAATGGGGAATAATCCATTCCGAAATATCAGAGAGATTGAAAAGTGTTTGGAACAGAAGATAGATCAGAATTTGGGGTATACAAGCAGGATTCACCCTTTGCACACTTTTGGGGAGCATATATATGTAAAAAGGGAAGACGAATCCGGCTTTGGTAGTAGCGGGAGCAAAAGGCGAAAATTTGCCTCTCTTATCCCTCATTTGATCCAGGAGGAGGTCGAATTGGCACTGCTTATAGGAGGTGCCAACTCCAACCATATCGTAGCTGCAACCCAATTGCTGCGGCAATATGGCATCCCTTTTCAGCTTTTTCTGAAAAAATATCATGGCAAGGTCATAGCTGGAAACAGCTTTTTGATTCACTTGCTGGAGGATGAAAAAAATATTCAATGGATTGAAAAAAATGATTGGCCCAGAGTAGAAAGTATGGCGCTTGATTTTGGAAAAAACACAGGCAAAAACTGTATGCTCATCCCGGAAGGAGGCATGTGCTTTGAGGCAGTAGCAGGTGCGGCGAGCCTGATGTTAGATATTGTAAAAAATGAGCAAAATTTCCCCCTTTTCAGGGAAGAATTCAATGCTTCGGAGAATTGCTTTGATCATATATGGGTAGACTCTGGGACAGGTCTGATGGCCGCTACGCTCGTAGCAATGAATGCTTTACTCAACAGAAAAACGGAGATTCATGTAGTTCTCATTGCAGGTGATGAAGCCTATTTCTTGAATATCTACAAACAGGTGGCAAGCTGGTTGTCAAATATCCTAAAGCTCCCTATTCCCCCCATATCTAACTTTCGGCTTCATTTCCCCCTGACAGGCCGGTCTTTTGGCAATGTAAACAAGCGGATTCTCCAATCTGTAAAATATTTTGCCCGCACGGAAGGGCTGCTAACTGATCCCATTTATACAGCAAAATTATTTCTTACAGCCCAGGAACAAATCACTTCCGGGAAAACATCTGGCGTTCAATTGATTATCCATTCAGGTGGAGGCACAGGCTTGATGGGGTTTGCAGAAAAAATGGCAAAGCGGATGTAAGATTTATTTCCATTCATACATAAAAAATGACAGATCGGCCTTTTAGGCTACCTGCAAAGCTTTTTTGCCGTTAAAGTAGAAAGTCAGAATATTATCGGCTATAATGGCCAACAGCTTGATCATTTAAGGAAGACCTTAAATACAACCAAACGAAAAAACCCGAACGTATAGTCCGGGTTTTCCTTTTTTATATGGTTTCGAATGCCTATTCGAATCTTACAACTTTTTCTCCATCTGCCACAGGCACATCCTCTGCCTGTAAGCTCTGCTCTATAGGAGTGGGTACTTCCAGGATTGCATCACCATGCTGATCGTGGTCGGCATCAACTACCCTGATATAAGGTGCGATAACCAGCGCCACAATTGAGGTAAGCTTAATCAGAATGTTCATAGAAGGACCAGAAGTGTCCTTGAATGGATCTCCCACGGTATCACCTGTTACAGAAGCTTTGTGCGCTGAAGAGCCTTTGTAATGCATCTCTCCATCAATCATTACCCCTTTCTCAAAAGATTTTTTCGCATTATCCCAGGCACCACCTGCATTGTTTTGGAAAATACCCATCAGGACACCCGAAACGGTGATACCTGCGAGCAGGCCTCCCAATACTTCCGGTCCAAAGGCAAAGCCTACAACAACCGGAGTGATCAAGGTGATAGCTCCGGGGGCCAACATCTCACGCAAAGAAGCCTTGGTGGATATAGCTACGCATTTTTCATACTCAGGCGTAGCTGTTCCTTCCATGATACCGGGAATCTCCGCAAACTGGCGGCGCACCTCGTTGACCATATCCATGGCTGCGCGGCCTACCGCGGCGATCGCCAGAGAAGAGAATATAAACGGAATCATACCACCGACAAATAATCCGGCAAGCACATCCGCTTTGTAAATATCAATGCTATCAATGCCTGAAAGGCCTACAAAGGCAGCAAAAAGCGCCAGGGCTGTCAAGGCAGCAGAAGCAATGGCAAAGCCTTTGCCGGAAGCTGCTGTGGTATTACCCACGGCATCGAGGTTGTCAGTACGGCCACGTACTTCTTTGGGCAAGCCGGCCATCTCAGCGATGCCGCCGGCATTGTCGGCAATAGGGCCAAAAGCATCAATAGACAACTGCATAGCAGTGGTTGCCATCATACCAGCAGCTGTGATAGCTACCCCGTAGAGGCCAGCCAACTCAAATGCACCATAGATACCTGCTGCAAGTACAACTATAGGAATCACTGTGGACTCCATGCCCACTGCCAAACCGCCGATGATATTGGTGGCGTGGCCAGTTCCTGATTGCTGAATAATGCTATTCACAGGGCGTTTGCCCATGGAAGTATAATACTCCGTGACAAAACTCATAATCGCACCAATCACCAATCCCAGAAGGATACAGTAGAAGACATGCATACGGGTAAATTCATAGCCCCGTATCTCCATGCCTCCTTCAGGCAACATATATTGTACCAGGAAGAAAGAAGCTATTACTGTCAGGATAATAGAACCCCAGTTACCCATATTTAGGGCTTTCATCACACTGGAATCTTCGCCTTTGATGCGGACAAAAAATCCGGCAATGATAGAGAATACCAGGCCCAGACCCGCTATAAGCATCGGGAGGAGAATAGGAGAAATACCACCAAAATTGTCTGCAAGGGCTACATTCTCTGCTCCTAAGCCGCGAACTTCACGTCCCAGGACCATGGTAGCCAGGATGGTGGCTACATAGGAGCCAAAGAGGTCGGCTCCCATACCGGCAACGTCGCCGACATTGTCACCGACATTGTCGGCGATGGTGGCTGGGTTGCGGGGGTCATCCTCAGGGATGCCTGCTTCTACTTTTCCGACGAGGTCGGCACCTACATCAGCAGCTTTGGTATAAATACCTCCACCGACACGGGCAAAAAGGGCAATACTCTCAGCTCCCAATGAGAAGCCTGCGAGTACTTCCAGGGCTTGCTCCATCGGTACACCGATGACATCTCCAGATTGAGATACAAACATCTGGTAGAATACAATGAAAAGAGAACCCAAACCCAAAACGGCAAGGCCTGCTACGCCAAGTCCCATTACCATGCCTCCTCTGAAGGAAACATTAAGGGCCTTTGCCAGGCTGGTACGTGCAGCCTGCGTGGTTCTTACATTTGCCTTCGTGGCAATCGTCATACCGATATAACCGGCAAGAGCTGATAAAAAGGCTCCAATAAGGAAGGCTCCGGCTATCCAGGGGTGGGAGGTTTCTACCATTCCACCAGAGATTCCCAGAAGGATGGAAACGATGACAGCAAAAATTGCCAAAATTTTCCATTCAGCTCTCAAAAAAGCTAAAGCGCCACGCGCTATGTACCCAGCAAGTTCTTTCATGTTGTCATCACCGGCATCCTGGCGGTTAACCCAGGCAGCATGTATTCCCATTACTGCAAGGCCAACGATCCCCAAAATTGGGATAACAAAAACTAAATTAGTCATCAATTGTCGCTATTAAATTCAGTTGAAAAAGGAAATAATTCAATTTGGTAAATAGAGGCCGACAAAGCTATTGGATTATCCTAAGAAAGAAAACATCTCAGCTTAAAAAGCGCCTAAATTCTGCATTGAATTATCAGTATGTTCTGAAAATTCCGCACAAAAATAACTGAATTTTTGAGAATGAGATAATCAATCAGCGATTTTTCGCTGGAAGAGAATAATTCTGATCACAAAGTGTCCTGTCAAGGGGGAGGCTGGTACTTACATTTCAAAGGATTCGCCCACTTCTGGAAGCTTGAGCATTTTCCCTTCTGAGATAAAGTAATCTTCGACCTGGCTATGGTCTATTTTAATATATCCAAACGTATCGAAATGCATGCCTATGACCCGGCTAACGCCAACAAACTCTGCGGCTCTTGAAGCCTCTTTATAGCCCATGGTGAAATTATCGCCCAGACAAAGGATGGCAAAATCCAGGTCATGGCTTTCCCCTATCAATTTCATATCATAGGTAAGGGCAGTATCCCCGCTATAGTAGAAGTTTCCCTCTTCGGACTCGATCACGAATCCACCTGGATTGCCTCCATAGTTGCCATCAGGCAGGACAGATGAGTGAACCGCGTTGACATATTTGACCACGCCAAAGTCAAACTTCCAGCTCCCACCATGATTCATAGGATGGCCGTTTGAAAGGCCTTTGGCTCCAAACCAACTGACGATTTCGAAATTCGAAACGATGGTCGCACCTGTGCGATGGGCAATCGCCTCAACATCTAAAACATGGTCCTGATGACCATGGGAAAGCAAAATATAATCTGCTGGGATGCTCCCCAGGTCTATGTCTTTCGCAAGTTGATTTCCTGTTATGAAAGGATCAAATAAGATATGCTTGCCGGCCAGTTCGATCCCGAAGCAAGCGTGTCCGTAAAAGGTGATTTTCATGATAGGTTTTTGAATTATGGGTTCGATGTCAAATTAAACAAAAAGCAGAAGAAGGCCTTTGAAAAAAAGTTACTATCTTCATCCAAAGCTTAATTCGATGCTTGATTTTGCTTACCTGGTTTTCATTTTACTCCTTATAGTATACCTGATGGCAGCCCATCGGAAAGAAATGCCCTTTGCAGTTCTTAACCATGTGCTGATTCAGTTTTTCTTTACGAACATCGCCTGGAAGTCAGGAATGGATGGGCAGGTATCAGCAATCCTCTTGCTTTTCCTGGCGGCCTCTTCCAGCCTGCTGATTTGGGCCAGAAGCCTCAATTATTCGCGGGAGACGAAAATGATCAAAGTTTTTATTAATCTTTCACAATGGACTGCCCTGCTCATTCTTACAGGATTTTTGATCATTAAGCCCTATTATATTCTACATTATTCTTCATTAGGCAATAGTCCTCACCCCGGCTTTAGCTATACCCATATCCCTCCCTTATTTAAAATATCCGGCAACCTGCTGTTATTCACTACCTATCTCCTTTTCATCCTGAATTGGGGACATAAATGGGACCTCAAAAAATCCCTTAAAAATTTCCTGCCTGTTTTTCTGTACCTTTTCCTTCTTTTTATACTATATGTCACCTACGCTTCTGCCAGAAACCATCCCTTCGCCTGACAATGTATTGAATTGAATTGCGTTATTTCCTTGTAATTCCAAAAGCTGACCTCTCTATTATATGATAGGCCAATTCACAGACTATTTCTACACTTGATTGCTATTGATCTTTAGCTTTTATTCCTAGCTTTGCGGCTTGGTAATCATTCCTTTCATTTTTTCCCTCGGAATTTCAATGCTCCAAAATATGTTGCTCCAGAAAAAGAATTTTCTATTCCTTTTATCCCTGGCATTCTTCCTCCTTATCCCTAAAAAACACTTTGGCCAGCTAACAGCTGATTTTACTGTGGACAACCAGACGGGTTGCCTTTCTGTTATCGGTAGTTTTAGCGACCAGTCCACAGGAAATCCTGTGAGCTGGAAATGGACATTTTACTATAACAATGCGGTGATTGATATGCGATTGGGGGCAAGCCCCGGCAAAATCTTCACCCGGCCTGGTTGCTATGATGTAAAACTGGTGGTTACTGATGCCGCCGGTGTCAAAGACAGTATCAGGCGCAATTGTTACATAGAGGTTTTTAGAAATCCTACGGTAGATTTTACAGTAGATACAACCTTGGGTTGTGTGCCTGCCACTTTTCAATTGACCAATCTAACGGTAGCAAATGCTGCTGGCCTGACGGGTTGTACCTGGGTATTTATTAACCAAAATACGCTTGCTTCGGTCTCGTCTTCTGCTTTAAATCCTTCGGTGACCCTGAGTGCAGTAGGTGCTTATGACGTCCAACTCAGGTGTACCAATACAAATGGCTGTGACACCACGATCCGTCGAAACGGATATTTACAGGTAGCCCCCACTCCCACAGCCAATTTTGGAATCACAAATACCGTGGGCTGTACACTCCCGGTAAATGTCAGCTTTAACAACTTGTCTCAGGCCAATGGTGCGGGTCCCCTCACCTACGGTTGGTTTTTCCCAACGGGAGTACCCAATACTTTTGTGGGTTCTCCTCCCCCACCGGTTAGCATCAATGCTGCGGGCCTTTTCTCTACCAGTTTGATTGCAGTAAGTGCATTGGGATGTGCAGATACCCTGACACGGACCGGGTCAGTTGTCCTGCGTCCTATCACGGCCGCGGTCACAGTTAGTGATAACACCCCTTGTCTCAATCAGAACGTGAACTTTACAGATAATTCCTCTGGTTCTGTCCAGCGGATTTGGGATTTTGGAGATGGCTCTCCTCTGCTCACAACGGCAGGAGGAACCGCTTCTCATTCCTACAGCAGCGTGGGCACCTTCACTTTTTCATTGATTGTCCAAAATGCCACAGGTTGCCTCGATACAGTAAGTCAAACCCTTACTGTGCTGGGATTGCCGACAGTGAATTTTTCGGTATCCCCTCCTTTTAATTGTGATGTAAGCACTGTTTTTTCCTATACGGATCTTTCGCCGGGAAACCCTACCGCCTGGTTATGGAATTTTGGGGACAATACCAGCTCGAATCTACAAAACCCTACCCATGTTTATGGTTCTTCGGGCACCTACCCTGTTTGCCTGAGGATAACGGATTCGAACAATTGTATCAATACCCTCTGCGACTCCAACGCTGTTGCAGTGGTTACGCCAAATGCATCTTTTATAGCAGATAATATATTGGGCTGTGCTCCTTACAGTAGCACTTTTACAGACCTGAGTACCAGTAACGATACTATCGTTTCCTGGTCATGGACTTTCGATGATGGTTCGGGCACGAATGTAACTCCTGCCAGCTCTATATTGCCGAGTCCTACAGTTACCGTGCTTAATGCTGGTATATACAATGTTACGCTGGTCATTACAACCCAAAACGGATGTCGCGACTCAGTCACAGTCACTAATTATTTAAGGGCAGGGTCTATCCCCAGCGTAGATTTCACAGTTGATAATGATAGCCTTTGCATAGGGGAAATCGTTAATTTCACAAGTGTATCGAGCGACCCGGCCTATTTGTATTTCTGGGATCTTAATTATCCTTCTACTTTTACCGGAGGAGGAGATGTCATGTCTATTGCCTATCCCGATACAGGCTGCTTTGATGTAGGTCTCCAGATACAACATAATGGCTGTATTGACAGCATCGTTAAGCGCAATGTACTGTGTGTATTTCCACCTGTTGCAGATTTTTCTTTGAATACGACCCGGATTTGTACAACTCCTGCAACATTGATTATCACGGATCTATCCACTGGTCCTATCAGCACTTATCGTTGGTATTTTAACAATTCTCTGGTTTCTACTTTGCCCAACCCACCTGCCATCCCTATTCCCGGAAATTTCCCTCTGGGTAATTACAGTTTAAAATTGGTTGTAGAAAACACCAATACAGGCTGCATAGATTCAGCACAAACAACTGTAACCGTTGGTTTTGTTCAGGCGGATTTCCGCATTTCCAATAGCACGATTTGCAAGGGTGATGCGGTTTCTTTTATTGACCTATCCACGCCTGGTGGATCCAGGACTTTCTTTTTTGGAAATGGGGCGACCTCAACCCAACCCACAGGAAATAACGCTATGTACAGCTATCCCGATACCGGGATTTATACCATCAGGATGATTGCCCGGGATAACTTATCCGGCTGTGCCGATACGCTTGACAAGGTGGATTCTGTGCGCGTAAATGGCGCATTCGCATGGTTTGATGGAGTGGGTTTGATAGGATGTCCGGGTCTTACATCCCAGTTTATGGACCTTTCTACGGCCCATCAGCAGGCAGCTATCACTTCCTGGAACTGGGATTTTGGAGATACCGTCAACAATACGGCAAATACGCCCAATGCAACCCATACCTATAATGATCCTGGCTCATATTCCGTCACCTTGACCATCCAGGATGCCAACGGGTGCCGGGATAGCCTGGTCAAAGCCGGATATGTAAATGTATCCTTGCCTTCACTGGCCTTTACCCCCAATCTGGATACAACTTGCCTTGGCAACTTCATTAGCTTTAATAACCAATCCACGGGTATAAATCCTACTTATAAATGGATTTTTGGTCCCAATCCTGCTGACACCAGCATTATTCCTCAGGCAAACTGGGTTTTTCCTGATACGGGCTACCATGATGTTATCCTGATTGGCGTAGATCAACGCGGGTGCCGGGATACACTTATCAGACCGGCAGTGGTCTATATTGAGCAACTGGAACTTGATTTTGTTGCTGACAGAACATCTGGAACCTGCCCTCCCCTGAATGTCAACTTCACCAACCTGACCCCAGGGAAAGTGGATTCCGTTATTTGGAATTTTGGAGATGGCACAAGGAGTTTTCAATCCGATCCCTCACATATTTACTCTTATCCCGGTTGCTACGATGTCACCCTCATTGCTTTTCACAGGGATGGGTGTGTAGATACCCTGACGAAGCCCTGCTATATCAATATAGCTGGTCCTACGGGTTCTCTTTCATTCAACCCTACGCCTGTTTGTTTTGGAGATACAGTCAATTTCTCTGTCGGTATTGACAGTGCGGCGGTAGTTTTTCTGGATTTGGATGATGGCTTATTGACAAATTTTTTAGGACAAAATACAACAGGTACTGTCAATTTTACCCATGTCTATTCTGACAGCGGATATTATGACCCAGTGGTAGTTGTACAAGATATCGGTGGATGTAGGGTAACCCTGACATCAGACAGCAGCGTCAGGGTATTGAAATTGCCGCGAGCACGTATCTCTCCGTCGGCCTTTTCAGGCTGTACCCCATTCAATGTAAACCTTAGGGATATCTCCATACCAGGTGATACCATTTTGACAGACTGGACCTGGATTTTCAGCACAAATGACACCCTGGTGGCCAAAGATACCAGCTATACATTCTCTCAGATTGGTTTTTATACTATTACCCTCCAGGTTGAAGATGCCTACGGCTGCAAAGCTGAAGTAACGCGACAATTTGAATCAACTGACCTTCCCGTAGCAGATTTTGTGGCTTCAGATTCCTTCAACTGTTCTCCTCTTGCAGTTGATTTTATGGACCGGAGCTATAATTCCTTCATCACTGACTGGATCTGGACCTTTGGAAATGGCGACAGCGTGCAAGGGGTTCAAAATCCCCGGATTGCCTACCTCCAGGATGGCAGTTATGATGTAAAACTGATTGTCTTTGACAATAATGGCTGCTCCGACACCCTGACAAAGTCAGGCTATATCAACCTCAGGCACCCTGAGGCAAAATGGTACGCCAATTCTATCACGGGCTGTGCCCCTGATGAGCTTAGCTTTTATGCGGATAGCTCTCAGGTGCTCTCTGACACCACCCTTGCCAGCTACAGCTGGCAGATTCAGGTACCTGGCGGTCCGCCAGTAAATATCACCGGACCCGTCGGCAGCATGGCCGACAGCGCTACCCAAATCTACAATACGCCGGGCGTATTTGATGTTCGACTTGTGGTCGAAGATGTCTTTGGCTGTACCGATACCCTGCTGGATTCTGTATACATTTTCATCCCGCCAGATGCAGCGATAGGCGTAACAGATACGGCTGGATGTCGAGCCTTCACCACCATTTTTCAGGATAGAAGTACCCCCGGCGATGCTCCGCTTGCAGGCTGGTTGTATGATTTTGGAACGGGTGACAGTGCTTTTTTTGATACTGTGGCCTATGGTTTTGCCAACCCAGGCATTTTCAATGTAAATCTCTTTGTCCTGGATACCAATGGCTGTGTGGATTCAGCCACTTTGGCTGTCGAAGTCTACGACCTCCCTGTGGTGAATTTTATCGCTTCAGACACATTCCATTGTTCGCCCATTGACATTACATTTACCGATCAAAGCAGCAATACCAACGTAACAGGCTGGCAATGGAACTTTGGAGATGGGAACAGCACAAGTGGAAATGCGAGTCCCACACATCGTTACACTGCCGACGGCATGTTTGATGTACAACTCATCGCTACCGATGAGCATGGCTGCGTAGATAGCCTGACAAAATCAACCTATATTCACCTCAGACATCCTGAGGCATATATCTATGCTGTTGATCCTGATGGCTGTAATCCCGTGACCATCACGTTTTTTGCCGATAGTTCCCAACTACTTTCTGATACACTATTGCAAAGCTATATCTGGATCATGGAAACGGATCTGGGAGTGCAGCCTCCCGTCACGACGACTGTGGATACTTTTAATCAAACCTATCCCGTTTTTGGCAATTATGATGTGAGCCTGATCGTCGTGGATGTATTTGGTTGCCGGGATACGGTCTCCCGACAAGATTATATTCAGATAGAAGAAACAACGGTCCCCAATCCTATCAACCTGGATTATGTGAGTGTAATAGATAAAGAAAGCGTAGCTCTTTCCTGGGAACAATTTCCTGGTCCTCAACGCAATTTTTCCCAATACTATGTCTATTGGAAAAATCCAGCTACAGGCCTGTTCCAAAAAGCGGATAGCATTTCCGCGATCTCTACCACTACCTATACACACAATAAAAACCTCAATACGGAGGCTTCGCCTTATTCATATATGATACAGGCTCAAAACAGTTGTCTTCAAAATAGTAATTTGAATAATACCCTACCGCATACCACAGTCCTGCTTACAGCAACCCCAGGCGTTGACTTTATCCAGCTGGACTGGACAGCTTATGAGGGCTGGACGCCCAGTCTGTATCAGGTGTATGAAGTAACAGATTATGACCCTACTAATATCAATCTGATAGCGACAGTACCAGGCTCAGAAAGGTTCCTGATAGATACCAATACATTTTGTAATGATGTCAAACGCTATAGAGTCACGGCGCTTAGAGGAAGCGGAAACAATATCCGTTCTTTTAGCAACCTGGATTCTGTAGCTCCTCTTCACTTTCTTCCGGAGGAAGCTGTGGATATTGCCTATGCGAGTGTCTTTGCAGACTCTGTCATTGACCTGGCCTGGCCAGCATATAGTGGCTATCGACCTGAAGTGTTTCTTTTGGAAAAATCAGTTGATGGTGAAAGATGGACCTTGCTGGATAGCCTGCCTGTAGATACATTTAGCTTCCGGGATGCAGATGTGAAAGTTGATGATCAATCTTACTTGTATCGGATACGGGTACTGGATGCATGTAATGACCTATCTCCTGTGGGATATGTTGGAAAAAGCATGTTGCTGGAGGTAAAGCTGGAAGGGAAATATCCAGAGCTTAAGTGGAGCGCCTACGAGAAATGGAGAAATGGTGTGCTTTCTTATGACGTTGAAGTATTCAATGACGACCTGGCTCGCTGGCAGTTTGTAGCTTCCACCAATGCAAATACCCTGCGCTTTACGGATGACTTAACCGAATTGAACCAGGGCATCTACTGCTACCGCATCCGTGCAAGAGAAGCCAATGGCTTCAAGGCTGAGGCTTTATCCAATGAAGACTGTATCGTCTTCGCTCCACGGGTATTTACCCCCAATGCATTTTCTCCCAATAGTGATAATATCAACGATCGCTTTATCGTCCAGGCGCCGACCTTGCGCCAGGCAAGCATCCTGATTTTCAATCGCTGGGGAAGAAAGATATATGAATCCAGTAACCTGGAGGAAGGCTGGGATGGCAGATACAATGATGTAGCCGTGCCAGAGGGAGTCTATGTCTTCCTGATTTCGGGTCAGGGAGAAGATGGCTCCAGGATAGAACTAAAAGGGACCGTGACCCTGATACGATAAGTATATCAGTTGTCGGGCTTCTGAAATGGGACAAAATCGCTACCTGTACGGGTAGCGGTTACGACCCCGCCCACCTTGCCAAGTCTTTGGAGAAGTCTGTCCAATTCTTCCGTATTGCTGATGTAGACATTGAAGAGGCCTTCAAACATGCGGTCCTGTGATTCAATGCTCACCTTGGAAATATTGATTTTCATGATGGCCGTGATCTCATTGATCAAATCTGACAGCATCCCCTTACGATCCATTCCGACCACCTTGATGGAGGCCAAAAAGTCCACCTGGTTGCTATGTTCCTTCCAGCGAACCTGGATGATATTTCTGCCAAAACTAGACATCAATGAGATGGCGTTGGGGCAGGATGGCCGGTGAATTTCCAATTCACCTCCTCTGAGGATTCCCAGGATATCATCTCCTCTTACAGGCTTACAACAGCTTGCAAGCTTAAATTGATCCACCTGCTGGCCGCTGGTCAGTACCAGCTCATCTATATTGAATCCCAATTCCTTGAACTGCAATTCGCGTTTGCGAATTTTTTTCTCCCACTCTTCTATCACGGCTTCTTCTATAGCGATGCCTTCCTTTTTGAGGTCTATGAATTCTCTGATCCTGGAGGCATCAATTTTTTTGGAACCCAAAGCCAGCAAAAACTCATCGCGGGAACCATATTTCATGAATGTCAACAACTCCCGCATCAACTTTTGATCATTCCGGGCCTCCTTCTCCATATATCGCATCAGGCCATGTTTATATATTTCAATGCCTTTTTCCAAGGCTTTTTTCCGCACTTGTACCAAGGACCGGCGGATATGCTTGCGGGCATGAGCGGTATTGACTTTATGGATCCAATCCTCCTGTACCTGTACATGGCGGGAAGTAAGCACTTCTACCTGATCTCCAGACTTCAATTCATGATCCAGGGTCACAACCTCATTATTGACTTTACCGCCGATGGCGCGGTCTCCAATATCTGAGTGGATTTTGTAGGCAAAATCCAAAACCGACGCGCCTGTAGGGACCCGAAACAATTCGCCTCTGGGCGTAAATACATAGAGGTTATGCGGCTGTAGATTTTCATGAAATTCTTTGACGGCATCCAGCGCATTGATGCTGGGGTTTTCAAGCGTATCGCGCACACGCTCTATCCAATTGCTGAGCTCCTCTTCGTATTGGTCGCCATTTTCTTTGTATTTCCAGTGGGCAGCGATGCCCTTCTCTGCCAGACGGTCCATGCGCTCGGTGCGGATTTGCACCTCTACCCATCGGCCCTGTGGGCCGATCACGGTCATGTGAAGAGACTCATAGCCATTCTCTTTGGGGTGGGTCACCCAATCTCTCACCCTTTTGGGCAAAGGAGGATATTTATTGGAAATGGCCGAATATACCTGCCAGCAGTCGGACTGCTCCCGATCAGGCTTGCTTTTCATGATTACCCGAATGGCAAACATATCATACACCTGCTCAAAAGGCACTCCCTGTCGCTGCATCTTTTTATACACAGAGTACACCGTCTTAAACCGGTACTTTATATCAAATTTAATCTCCAGAGGTTTGATCTGTTTTTTGATTTCCTGGACAAAATTCTTGATGTACTGCTCCTCCATGCCGCGGAAGCGCGCCATTTTTTCGTCCAACTCTTCAAATAGCTCGGGTTGACTGTGCTGTAAAGCCAGGTTTTCAAGGTCCGTCTTGATGTTGTATAAGCCCAGACGATGCGCCAAAGGCGCATAGAGATAGAGCGTCTCAGAGGCAATCTTCAGCGCACTGGTGCGCTTTTTGGCGCCCAGGGTGCGCATATTGTGCAGGCGGTCTGCCAGCTTGATGATCACGACACGGATGTCGTTGGAGATCGTCAGCAAAATTTTCCGGAAGTTTTCAGCTTGCTCTGAAATATTTTCATCGGCCACAGAAGTGCCTTTGATTTTGGTCAACCCATCCACAATATCCCTGCATTCGACACCAAAATTCTTCTCAATATCTTCAAGAGTCACATCTGTGTCCTCAACTGTATCGTGGAGCAAGGCACAAATAATGGAATTGGGGTCATCCAATTCTATCTCCTCTACCAATATACGGGCTACGGCCAGAGGGTGCATAATATACGGCTCTCCAGACTTCCGGCGCATCCCATCATGCGCCTTCGCTGCCAGCTCAAAAGCTTTTCGAATTTTTCCTTTTTGGCCCCAACTGACAGCCTTGGCATGGCTCATCATGGCCTTGTAGGCCCTTAAAACGAGCTTTTTCTCATCGGCTTCCCGCTCCCAGGAAAAATTGATAAGTCCCATATTGAAGCGATTTTCTTTCTTTGTATTTTCCATCTTGGCTCTGCTAAATAATGTCCTTTCCTTTTGCCTATATAAAGATACTAAAAAGAATTTTGCGTATTACTTTTGATTCTATCTAAAAAGTTGCATTTTTGCCCTCCGAAATTTGATAGGCGGGTATGGCGAAATTGGTAGACGCGCTAGATTTAGGATCTAGTGCCGCAAGGCATGGGGGTTCGAGTCCCTCTACCCGCACCTTAAATGAACTGGGCTGTTGGTTTTACTGACAGCCTTTTTTTCAATCCCCAAAAAGCATTTTTCCTGTGAACATTACGCAAAATCGCATCGACGACCTCAACAGCATCATCAAAATTGTACTCGATCCTGCTGATTACAAAAATGAGGTAAAAGAAGAAGTCAAAAAACATGCCCGTAAAGCACAGATGCCGGGATTCAGACCCGGGAAAGTGCCCATCGGTTTGGTAAAAAAAATGTTAGGTATGGGTGTCGTTGTTGAAATTGTTTCCAAAAGAGTTTCTGAGGAATTGAACAATTTCATCAATGAAAACGACCTAAACATCCTGGGAGAGCCACTTCCGGTTGAAAAACGTGACGAAAACTATTTTGATATTGATTGTGAAAAAACCCTCGAATTTGATTTCGAATTGGGTCTTTCACCACAGTTTGACCTCAAGCTGGAGCTTGCCGATGTTATTACCCGCTACGAAATTGAACCCACTCCCGAAAGCATAGAAAAGAAGATTGAAGAAGTGAAAGAGCGCTTTGGAGAAATGGAAAATCCAGAAGAAGTTGCCGAAGGCGATATTGTTTTTGGGGTGCTCGAAGAACTAAATGATGAGGGAGAAGTCGTTGAAGGCGGTTTTTCTAAAAGCATTCCGCTTAATCCCAAACGTCTGAAAGCTCCTTCACTTTTTGAAGCTTTGCAGGGCAAGAAAATCGAAGAGCATATCCCCTTCACTTTTGAAGCCCTCGAAAACGGCCTTGAAGATGCAAAAACTGTTTTCATGTTTTCTGAGGAAGAGGTCGGACAGGTCGCAGAAAAAAGCCTTCGCTTTCGCATAGGACGCATCAACCGCACAGTCCTGGCGGAGTTGAATGAAGAAGTATTCCGTAAAGTCCTGGGAGATGATACAGAGGTGGCTGATGAAGCTGCCTTCCGCGAGCATATCGTCAATGAGTTGAAAACAGAGTTTGAAGCCCGCACCCAAAATCATTTCCGTGGAGAAATCAAAAAAGCGCTCGAAGCACAACATCAAATGGCTTTTCCTGAAGGATTCCTCAAAAAATTCCTCAAGGAGACATCCGAAGAAGTAACAGATGAGAATGTAGAAGAGCACTATGAAAATAGCCTCGACGGCTTGAAATGGAGCCTCATCATCGATCGGATCCAAAAAGAGTACGAAGAAGAAACCAAAATCGAAGATGGAGAGGTTGAAACCTCCATTAGAGAGTCTTTGGGTGGCAGCATGAGTGTCAATGCCAATGATGAAATGATGGAGCAATACGTGAAATACGTCATGGGCAATGAACAACTCGCCCGCAACTATCTCTATCGTTTATTGGATGATAAGATATTTGGCGTCCTGGAGCAAAAAGTGGTAAGTGAAATCAAACATGTTTCGCTGGCCGAATTTGAAGAATTGACAAAAACATCCGAGGAGTAAGTCTCCTCTTTTAAAATAACTAAGGGCAGATTTGTTTGTAACAAATCTGCCCTTTTATTTTTTACAAGCCTCCAACCTATTTTGAGATTAAAAAATCTCAGGATACTCTTCAGGATCAGCTTCCTGCATAATTTGATAGACAGTCCTAAAAATGTCAGATACCTGTGGCTTGGAGAAATAATCTCCGTCTGTACCATAGGCTGGCCTATGTGCTTCTGAGGCCAAAGTCTTGGGAAGGGCGTCCAGGTAAAAATAGCCCTTTTGCTTTTCGAGGACTTCCTGCATCATATAAGCGGTCGCACCACCGGGCACATCTTCATCCAGGAAAAGGACTCTGCTGGTCTTTTTCAAAGATTCACCTATCATCCCCTTCAGATCAAAAGGCATAAGGCTCTGTACATCAATGACTTCAGCACTGATACCTACTTCCTCCAGCTGCTCCGCAGCTGTCATGGCCAGCCTGCAGCAGGCGCCATAAGTCACGATCGTGACATCCTCTCCCTCTCTTAATACTTCGGGCACACCCAAAGGTAGTTTAAAGTCCGCCAGGTTATCTGGCATGCGCTCCTTGAGGCGGTAGCCGTTGAGGACTTCCACGACTACAGCGGGCTCCTGTGCCTGCATGAGGGTATTGTAAAAGCCTGCGGCCTGGGTCATATTGCGCGGCACTAGCAGATACATCCCACGCAAAGCGTGGAGAATCATCGCCATAGGCGATCCTGCATGCCAGATCCCTTCGAGGCGATGGCCTCGGGTACGGATGATCGCCGGGGCGATCTGACCAGCCGCGGTGCGGTAGTGAAGCGTAGCCAGGTCATCAGACAGGGTCTGCATGGCATAGATAAAGTAGTCCAGGTACTGGACTTCGGCGATGGGCCGCAGGCCTCTTGCTGCCAGGCCGATGGCCTGGCCGGCGATCGTAGCCTCGCGGATGCCGGTATCCATGATCCTCAAGGGGCCATATTTGTCCTGCAAGCCTTTAAATCCCTGATTCACATCTCCCAGTTTGCCAACATCTTCACCAAAGGCAACTACCAGAGGGTTTCTTTCAAATAAAATATCGAAGAAATGATTGAGGACTTCAAAACCGGGCATTTCGGGAGAGTCTGCCGAAAAAGTGGCTTCTACAGCCTTTACCTTCAAGGCAGAATGCTGGCTCTCATTGTACAAATGGGCATTAAAACGTTTATGATTGGCGGGTTTTTGCTGCTCGCGCCAGTTTCGCAAAGCGGAAGTGTCTATGCCGCCTTCCATGGCGGCAAAAAGCAGCACCTCATGGATGGTCTCCATGATGTCAGCCCGAAAGGGATCGGGATTGTGCTCCAGTTTGCGGATGAGCGCACTCACTCCGCTGCTGTCCTCCATCTGTTTTTCTACCTCAGCCAACAAACCCAAAGCCGTTTTTCTTTCCAGAAGCAAAGGAGCCTGATAGGCTTCCCAGGCATCATTTTTTTGTTTTCTGACATATTTGCGGTCTTCCTTTTCCCACTTTTCCAATTCGTCCTCTGTAGCTATCCCCTCTTCTTTTACCCAGGCTCTCATTCTATCGAGGCAGTCAAAGTCTTTTTCCCACTGCAACCTGGCGGCATCTTTGTAGCGCTCATGGCTACCGGAGGTCGAATGCCCCTGAGGCTGGGTAACTTCAATGACATGAATTAAACAAGGGACATGGCTATTTCTGGCAAATTCAGTCGCCTTTTTATAGGTTTTGAGCAATTCAAGATAGTCCCAGGCTTTTACCACAAAAATCTCATATCCAGGTCCGTCTCCTTTTCGCTGAAAGCCAGAAAGGACCTCAGAGATACTTGATTTGGTGATCTGCATGTGGTTAGGGACGGAAATACCATAGCCATCATCCCAAACGGACATCACCAGGGGTGCGCCTATGACGCCTACGGCATTGATGGTTTCCCAAAAGTGGCCTTCAGCACAGCTAGCATTGCCGATGGTACCAAAAGCGATTTCATTGCCTTGTTTGGAAAATGCGGTAAAGCTGTGCAGCCCGGGATTCTCCCGATATAGTTTGGAGGCCTGCGCCAGGCCTGCGAGGCGTGGCATTTGCGAGGCCGTGGGCGAAGCATCGGCAAAAGAATTGGGCTGAGCTGTAAGCTCCTTCCAGTTGCCCTGGGCATCTACACTACGAGATGCAAAGTGTGAATTCATCTGGCGGCCACCAGAGTTGGGGTCATGAGCCAGATCGGTATCGGCATAGAGTTGAGCGAAAAATTCGCGAATGTTTTGCAAGCCTGTTGCTATGGCAAAGGTCTGGTCTCTGTAGTAACCGGACCGGAAGTCGCCATTTTGGAAAAAATGAGCCATAGCAAGCTGTGGCACCTCTTTTCCATCTCCAAAAATGCCAAACTTGGCTTTACCCGTTAAGACCTCTCTACGACCTATGAGGCTAGCCTGACGGCTTTGGTAGGCGAGTCGGTAATCGGAGATGATTCTTTCCTTGCTGAGTCCTAATTCAGGGTACAATATATTGCTGTTGGTATCGCGTGTGGGTGTAGTATCCATAGGCTACAAATATACCAATTTATCCAGAGAATTTTCGCCCGTTCCGCTATTTCGCTTGTTTGCTAAAACAACTTTATCACAAAAATAACTGCAATGGTAAGGAGGATGGCTACGATAACGATCCCGATGATAAAGAGGAAGAAAAAGACAAAATAAAAGAAATAAGACAGGATGGAGCCCAAAATCGCCTTCGCCCAATTTATCTTAAGCCAGCTTTTATATACCCAGGTGTAGACTATGAGCAGAAAAACCCAGGTCCAAAGTATGCCCGGGGAATTTGGGTCACCGGGATCGATGAAAGGCAAGGTCGGAATGAGGATAAAACTGATCAGTCCATAAATGAACAAATGCATGACAAAATGATCCCCAAATTTGTATGTCCTTTTCCGGAAAAAGGTTTTAAATACCCAAAATGAAGCCATTGCCAAAAAGGGCAAGGTGATCATCATGGCTACATTATAATGGGTAGAAATCCATTCGAAGGTCATGAGCCCAGCTGGATTTTTATCGGGCATGGTAATCCCCATTTTCTCATAGATGCTATTCCATTTTTCAAGTGCCTTGACGGCATCCACTTCTCTGAATTGAAGGGTCACAAAGGTGACAAGGGAGGCTATCAGCAAAAAGTAGTTGGTAGAATTGTAGTATTTTTTTCTTTTTCCATCGAGGTATTCCTCCAAAACCAGCCCTGGCCTGAGAAGCAACTCACGGGTTGTGAATAAGAAATGATAAATATCTTCTTTCCTGGCAGCCCACCATTCCCTCAATAAGTCCTTGGGCGTATTGGAAAAAGATTTGACCTTTTGGCCACAGATATTGCATACAATTCCTTCAAATTGATTGTCACAATTTTTGCATGTATGGGGCTCCTTGATAATGGCGTCTTGCATGGAAAGTTGTTGAAATGTGGGATTTTTTTAAGAAGTGGACTATTGTTAAATTGGCCAACTTCCAAGAGGACATTTGGTTGCTTTAACTAGTAAAATTAAGACAGGGAAATTACAAAAATGGCTTTCCGGGAAAAAAAATATTGGGATAATGAACTCAGTTTGCCCAAGACCCTCAAAAAAAAGACTTTAAGTTCATTCTTATTGTTTACCATGGCCATGTGCTTTGGCTGGATCATTTTAGGAATTTTTTTAATTGATACCTATCCTCTCCTTTTCCCTGTAGTGCCTTTCTTTTATTTAATTCCGGCCTATCTGCTCAACGAAAAAGGGAAAACCGCTATCTCCTGGCATATTACCTTGATTTCCGCCTCCATTTACTTTTTACTTTTCCCGGTATTTTTTGAGTCCATTCCCTTGCTTGTTTTACTGCTGATTGTTCTGTATCAATTGGTTAGCCTGGCATTTCATCAAGCGAAAATCATCACCTTTTATACCCTCCTGCTTGGCCTTTCGATGTTTACCTTTCTGTATTTAACTTATTCTCCGACCTCCAAAACAAGCGAAAGCCCTTCCCTTTTCACCAACATTTCAATTGCTTTTGCCGCTTTTTTCTTCCTCACCTTTATCAATTACATCAAGGGCAGGGAGGCGCGCAAGTTCAAAAACATCTCCCTGGAAAATAAAAAACAGTTACTCCAAAAAGAGGAAAAGTACAGAGCCTTATTTGAGTCTTCTCCAGCAGGGATTGTCATTGTAGATATTGAGAAAAGAATCACCCTGGATTGTAATGAACAAATGTTGCATATTTTTGGGGCGAGCAAGGACGAAATAATACATGGCGGCAGCCTGGATTTCAGCCCGGAATATCAACCCGATGGCCAGCTATCCCGTGAAAAATATGCAGCCCTCCTGCAGGAATACCAAAAAAACCGAGAACCCTTTAACCATTACTGGCAATATCTCTCAAAAAAAGGCAGGGTAATAGATACGGAGGTAAGTCTGCGACCTATAAACCTGGGAAGCAAAAACCTGGCGGTGATGCAAATTCAGGATATCACGGCGAAAAACGCTGCTGAACAAGAACGAATCAAGCACGAAATAAAATACCGAACACTGTTCGAAAATGGCTTTGATGGCATCGCCATCTTTGACAGTTACCAGTTGAAACCTGTCAATTGTAACCAGGTTGTCCTGGATGTTTTGGGCTTAAGCTTTGAAGAATTCAAAAACTTTGAATTGCTCAATTTGGCGCCAGAATTTCAGCCCAGCGGGCAATCCTCCCGCTCTTTTATCAAGGAAAACCTGGAGAAGCTTAAAAAAAAGAAAAAAAATCAGTTTGAATGGTTTCAATATGATATACATGGCAGAGGCTACTATGTAGAAGTTTCTGCCTTTGCTCTGCCTGCTCCGGAAGAAAACTCCATCTTTGTCATCTTCAAAGACATCACCAATAAAGTGATAACCCAAAGGGCTCTGGAGGCTGTTTCCAAGCCTATTTCCGGAGGAAATGAGCAGCTTTTTTATGATGAATTAACCCAGGAAATCGCCAAGTTTTTACAAGTAAATATCGCGCTCATCGGGAAATTGTCTGACGATAAAAAAACCATGTTTGCCAAAGGCTTGTGGTATCGTGACCAAAATATTCACGGCTTATCCTATACACTCAGCGATACGCCCTGCGAACAGGTAGTCATTACCAATGAGGTCCGCTGCTACCCTTCAGAAATAAAATCCATTTTTCCCAGAGACAAAGACCTGGAGCTGTGGGAGGTTGAAAGCTACCTCGCCTATCCTCTTTTCAATGCTGATAACGAGATCATCGGCCACCTGGCCGTTATGGATAACAAGCCTTTCCTCAATGAGGATAACATACATACTACCCTTCAAATTTTCAGAAATTCGCTTGCCAGTGAATTACAGCGGGAAGATTATCAGCAGCAACTCGTTCAAAGAAATGATGAACTTAAAAAGGTAAATTCAGAGCTCGACCGCTTTGTATACAGTGCCGCCCACGACATCCGCGCCCCTATCTCTTCTGTCCTGGGCCTGATCAATATTTCCGAAGAGCAGGAAGATTTATCCATTATCAAGCATTATTTAAAACTGCAAAAATCTTCCCTGAAAAAACTCGACCTCTTCATTACCGATTTGATCAATTATTCTATCAACAAAAGGCGCAATGTGGTCCATGAGCCTGTCAATGTGTACGAACTGGTGGAGGAAGTCATTGACCAATATCGGTACCTGGACAACTTCGATCGAGTTCAAATTCACAAGAATATGCAGGTCAAGAGCGTATTATTCTCTGATCAAAACCGACTCAAACTCATTCTTAACAACCTGATTTCCAACGCGATCACCTATGCAGATTTGACAAAAGAAGAACCTCAAATCAATATTACTATTGATATAACTGAAAACAAGGCCCTCTTTGAAGTTTGGGACAACGGTCAGGGAATCCATCAGGACCACATTAAGAAAATATTTGAAATGTTTCACCGAGCCAATAAATACTCAAAGGGCTCCGGTATTGGCTTATATATTACGGAAGAAGCAGTTGAAAAATTGGGCGGTAAAATCGTGGTGGATTCTGTTTACCAAGAGTGGACCAGCTTTTCCTTTGAAATAAAAAACCAGCTTCAAGCCAAAGAAAGCCTGGAAAGGTCCAATTAAATAATCCACATTTTCATTCTCGCTTTAATAATTCACAATCAAGCCCTAAATTTGCGCCAATTTCAAAAAAAGATATGCCATTAGACTCCAGTATAAAATCCGTTCTGATAATAGGAAGCGGACCTATCATCATAGGCCAGGCCTGCGAATTTGACTATTCCGGCTCTCAGGCTTCACTTGCCCTCAAGGAAGAAGGCATCCGGGTTGCCCTTATCAACTCCAATCCGGCTACCATCATGACGGACCCTGTCACAGCAGATGACATCTACCTCCTTCCGCTGGAAATGGAATCCATTGAGAAGATCCTTTCCAGGCAAAAAATAGACGCAGTACTACCAACCATGGGGGGCCAAACGGCCCTCAATTTATGTATAGAGTGCCAGAAAGCTGGCCTTTGGGAGAAGTACGGAGTCAAAATCATCGGTGCCAATATTGAAGCCATTGATAAGGCTGAAGACCGTGAGCGCTTTCGCCAACTGATGGTGACCATGAATATTGATGTGCCCACCTCTGAAATGGCCAACTCCTTTTTGAAGGGAAAAGAAATCGCCCAGCGCATCGGATTTCCCCTTGTCATCCGCCCTTCCTTCACCCTGGGAGGTTCTGGGGGGGCTTTTGTTCATGAAGAAAAAGAATACGATACCTTGCTCAAACGAGGCTTAAATGCAAGTCCTGTCCATCAGGTTCTGGTAGAAGAAAGCATCTTTGGCTGGAAGGAATATGAGCTGGAAGTCATGCGCGACGGCGCAGGAAATAAGATTGTGATTTGTTCGGTGGAGAATGTGGACCCTACGGGCATCCATACGGGTGATTCCATCACGGTCGCGCCAGCTTTGACGCTGCCCGATACCCAAATGCAGGAAATGCGTGACACCGCATTTCGTGTCATGGACGCCCTGGGTGAGTTTGCAGGTGGCTGCAATGTGCAGTTTGCCATTGACCCCAAATCAGGTCGCATGATCTGCATTGAGATCAACCCGCGCGTTTCGCGCTCCTCCGCCCTCGCCTCCAAGGCGACAGGTTATCCGATCGCGCGCATCGCCGCCAAACTGGCCGTAGGCTACAACCTCGACGAGCTTCCCAACCAGATTACCAAAACGACATCTGCCTTTTTTGAGCCTACCCTTGACTATGTCATCGTGAAGATTCCCCGCTGGAATTTTGCCAAATTCCCGGGAGCAGAGACACATCTTGGCCTTCAGATGAAAGCCGTAGGCGAGGTTATGGGCATCGGGCGATCATTTAATGAAGCTTTGCAAAAAGCCTGTCAATCGCTCGAACTGGGCCGCAATGGCATGGGGGCAGATGGCAAAGAGCTGACCGATCTCAGCCGCATCATGGATTCTTTGAAAAATCCTTCCTGGGACCGCATTTTTCATGTAAAAGATGCCATGCACCTGGGCGTACCGCTCAAAGCGATTCATGAAGCCACCCAGATCGATCCCTGGTATTTGCGGGAAATCGAATACCTCGTGGTGTTGGAGAAAGAAATTTCCCGCTACCACATTGAGAATATCCCGCATGCATTATTGCTGGAAGCCAAGAAAAACGGCTATGCCGATCGTCAGATTGCGCATTTGCTGAGATGCAAGGAAAGTGAAGTTTATAAAAAGCGTAAGGCGGAAAAGATCAATCGCGTTTATAAGCTGGTAGATACCTGTGCAGCAGAATTTGAGGCAGCGACGCCCTATTATTACTCCACTTTCGATGAAGAAAATGAGTCTCCTGTTTCAGATAAAAAGAAAGTAGTCATCTTTGGTGCAGGCCCCAACCGCATCGGCCAGGGGATTGAATTTGACTATTGCTGTGTGCATGGCGTGCTTGCAGCAAAGGAAGAAAATTATGAAACAGTGATGATTAACTGTAATCCCGAAACTGTTTCCACTGACTTCAATATTTCTGACAAACTGTATTTTGAGCCCGTCTTTTGGGAGCATATTTTCGATATCATCGACCATGAAAAGCCCGAAGGCGTGATCGTGCAGCTCGGAGGCCAAACGGCGCTGAAGCTTTCCGAAAAGCTACAACGCTACAATATCCCCATCCTGGGGACTTCCTTTGATATGATGGACATGGCCGAGGATCGCGGCCGCTTTTCCAACTTGCTTCGGGAGCTCGATATCCCCTACCCTCGCTTCGGCGAGGCCGAAAATGCCGAAGAGGCGATTGAAATCGCCAAAAGCGTGGGCTATCCCGTACTCGTACGGCCTTCCTATGTCCTCGGCGGACAGGATATGCGCATCGTCATCAACGACAATGAGCTCACCGAGCACGTGATCAAAATCCTCAGCCAGGTACCTGGCAACAAAGTGCTGATCGACCACTTCCTCGATCAGGGGATCGAGACGGAGGTAGACGCCATCTGCGATGGCGAAGATGTGCAGATCGTGGGCATGATGGAGCATATAGAGCCGGCAGGCATCCACTCAGGTGATTCTATGGCGGTTTTACCGCCTTTCGATCTCAGCGAGCAGGTGCTCGCGGATATGGAGGCATATACCCGCAAGATCGCTCTTGCGATGCAGGTAAAAGGCCTGATCAACATCCAGTTTGCCGTCAAAGACGAAGTCGTCTATGTCATAGAAGCCAACCCCAGGGCTTCACGTACCGTGCCTTTCATCGCCAAAGCGCATGAGATTCCTTATGTAAATTATGCCACCAAGATCATGCTTGGCACACATAAGTTGAAAGACTTCAGCTTCAAACCCAAACTCCAGGGCTACGCCATCAAGATCCCCGTCTTCTCCTTCGACAAATTTCCCAATGTCGACAAAGCCCTCGGGCCAGAGATGAAATCTACCGGAGAAAAAATTTATTTTATCAAAGATCTGAAGGATCCCTTCTTTGTGAAAAGCTACAATGAGCGAAATATGTATTTGGCGAGGTAGGGAGGATTTTCAAAACATTTTGATAAAACCAAAGTTATCCTATACATTCGCCAACAGAAACGAAAATATGTTCACACAATTTCATCATATCCATCACCATACAACCACCGATTCCAGCGGAGGATGATGATGCTTTGATGTAATTTTTTATAAAATCACAAAAGGCTTCCCCTCCGGGAAGCCTTTTTTTATTTACCCAACTCATGACACCCAAAACTCAAAACCCGAAACCCAAAACTCAAAACCCGAAACCCGAGCCCCCCCCCTCCCCCCTTCTCCGCATCGCCATTCAAAAAAGCGGTCGCCTCAGCGAGAAAAGCCAACAGCTTCTTCAATCCTGCGGCATCAGCCTGAGCAATGGCTCCCGCAAACTTAAAATGAAAGCCAGCAATTTTCCGCTGGAAGTGCTTTTTCTCCGTGATGACGACATCCCGCAATATGTCAGCGAAGGCGTAGCCGATATAGGAGTGGTTGGCGAAAATGTAATGATTGAGAAAAACAAAGAAGTTCAAAAAATAGAGCCTTTGGGATTTGGAAAATGCCGCCTTTCCCTGGCCGTGCGGCGTGAGATTGCCTACTCAGGCGCAGATTGGCTTGAAGGAAAAAAGATTGCTACCAGCTATCCGCATATCCTGCGTCAGTACCTGAAGGAAAAGGGCGTAAGAGCCGAAATAGAAGAAATCAGCGGTAGCGTAGAGATCGCTCCCGGCATAGGTCTCGCAGACGCTGTCTGCGACATCGTCAGCACTGGCAGCACGCTGCTCATGAACGGCCTCAAAGAGGCCGAAACAGTCATAACAAGCCAGGCTGTGCTGATCGCCAGCCCTCAACTGAATGAAGCAAAACAAGCTTTGCTCAACAAACTCCTCTTCCGCATCCGCGCTGTCAACACAGCCCAACAAAACAAATACATCCTGCTCAACGCGCCCAACAGCGCGATTCAAACCATCTCAAACATCCTACCGGGCATGAAAAGCCCCAGCATCCTCCCCCTGGCCGAACCCGGCTGGAGCAGCCTGCATAGCGTCGTCAAAGAAGACGAATTCTGGGAGGTGATTGACCGGCTGAAAGCCGCTGGTGCAGAGGGTATTTTGGTTTGTCCGATTGAGAAGATGGTTTTGTGAGAGGCGAGAGCAGAGAGCAGAGAGCAGAGAGGCGAGAGCAGAGAGCAGAGAGCAGAGAGGCGATGCGAATCCCTGATTAGTGTTGACCGCTTTGGTGAAAATAAATAGGATTATTAATAAGTGGACAAGTGCTTGTCCGGTCGTTCTTTTCCATGAGATTCAAGGTAGCTTTTTTTCTTGATTTGGCT
>JAUIGE010000052.1 GCA_030430205.1 Bacteroidia bacterium
AGCGCATCTCAGTTTCTCGCTGCCATCAGCCGACACAGCGCATCACACCACCCAAAATACCTCGGGCTTGGATGCTATCCGACAGGCTGCTAGAGGCAAAGTGTGTGATATTCATTTTATCCCAAAACCTCAAACAAGAAGATACCTTGTTCCGTTGGCGCTTTTTTGGGAAAAAGGTTCCTGCTCCACATATTCAACTGACGAATTCTTTCATTTTGCCTCCTCAAAATGGAACGCCTGTGATCTGTAATCGGGATAAGCTTATGCTTTCTGTACAAGCAGATAGCCTGCTTGAAAAGGCAGGATTCTCCTTTCGGATTGATGAGGTTACTTTTATTTCATCCTATGGGCTTTGTTGTTTTACTGTGATTTTCAGATTGGATCATATCCAGGGGCAGCCTTTCTCCCTTCAAAAAAATTCTCGTTTCGGTGATTCACACCTGGCAAAAGTTTACCTGGAAGCAAGCAAAATCACCTTGATTTGCCCGGATGGCTCTGAAAGAGATATAAATATGTATGAAAGAGAGAATTGTATTCCCCTGTATTTTGCAGCCAATTAATTGATAATCAAGATGAAAGCATTCGCTCTCTTATGGCTTTACTGCCTCACTTCCTGCTATACAGGCATGGCCTTCAGCTACCGATATGAAAGACAGGGATACCACATCCATGTACAGAGCGACTTTGACATGGAAGATGTAAAATGTTTTTACCGGGAGCTTCAACTTCCTGTATTCATTGAGATTCAGAAAAACAAGCAAGCCCAAAAAGTGGTATTTCATGTGGAAGGAGGAAAAGCGCTACCACATCCTCAAAAAGAAGGTTTTTGGCTTCTGACCGCAGATGGCAGCCAATTGACATTGAATATAGGGCTGATGGATGGAGGGAAAGAATTGATCTTATTGAAAAGGCATTTTTCGGTAAACCAGCTTCCGCCGCCTCGATTGCATTGGGAAATAAACGGCAGGAAAGTAGAAGATCATACTCAGGCAATCTCCATTCCTCATACTTCGCGGGTAGATTTGGTTATCGAAGTTGATCCTGATTTTCAGAAACGCTTTCCCAAAGAGGCCCGCTATCTGGCCAGCAAAGTAAATGTTTACACCCAAAGCGGGCTGGGAAGTTCCAAAGAGCCGCAAACCTACCAATCTGAAAAGGCCAACTCTCTTTCGATAAGTCTTAGGTCAGCAAAAAATTCCGGCACCAAAATATGGATCGAAAAAGGAAGGCTTTACCGCCTTAATGCGTACAATAAAGCCTCCAATGCTCCCTATTCTGATCACATTTGGCCACCGCCTTTGGTGCTTGTCATCCGATAAATTAACTTGCCGGAAAAAAGTATGAAGACTTTTGTGGTAGGTGGGGTTCCCGAGCATTTCAACTTGCCCTGGCACCTTGCTATCGAGCAAGGATTATTTGAAAAAGCAGGGCTTAAAGTCCAATACAAGGACTTTCCTGGAGGCACAGGCGCGCTCTCGCGCGCCCTTCAAAGCGGTGAACTGGACCTGGCGGTCGTTCTGACCGAAGGTATCGCTGCCAGCATCCTCAACGGCAACCCTGCCCGTATCATCAAAACCTATGTACAGACGCCCCTCATCTGGGGCGTACACGTAGCTGCCGATAGCGATATCCAATCCGAATCGGATATGCAAGGCCGCTCCTACGCCATCAGTCGCTTTGGCTCAGGCTCCCATCTGATGGCCATCGTAGATGCCGATCAGCGCGGCTGGGAAGGTTCCCAGCTGGAGTTTGTGAAGGTGGGCAATCTCGAAGGCGCCCGAAAGGCGCTCGCGGCGGGAGAAGCAGAGCTTTTTATGTGGGAAAAATTCATGACCAAGCCCCTGGTCGATGGAGGGGAATTTCGCAGGGTTGCGGAAGTACGCACGCCCTGGCCGTGCTTTATGATAGCAGCATCTGAAGAGGTTTTGGCTCAATACCCCGAAGAAATAAAAGCGATTTTGGCACAAATCAACCAAAGCTGCGAGCTGCTTATGAAGGAGCCCGAAAAAGAAAAAATGATCGCTTCGCGATACGGATTGAAGGAAAAAGATGTGGAAGCCTGGCTTTCACAGACGAGTTGGAATACGGACGTAAACCTCCCAACGCATGCGTTGAACAGGGTCGTCAAAGTCCTGCGGTCGCTGGAGCTGATTCCCGGCGATAGCCGGGGGGCGGGGAAGCTGATCTGGCTAAAATAAAAGAGGCAAATCCAACGCCTGACTCGCTGAATTTGCCTGATTCTCAAAAAGTTGAGTTTGTCTTTACTTTTTTCTTGAGTGTTCCTTAATGTGTTCTTAGTTTTTCTTTAAATGATTTGAGTTGCACCTTTATTTTATCTACTGTCAGATCTGTCGCTGCTTCAAAAGTACTGGCCTGGGTTTTTGCGATAAAAGTCTCTCCCGGTACATGTATTTTAATCTCTACCTCTTTGTTATCGTTTGTGGCTGGTTTAGTCACTTTGAGGTAAGCCTGACCATCGATAATGTGATTAAAGAAATGATCCAGCTTATCACATTTTTTTTGAAGATAATCCAATAGCTTTTGATCCGCGTCAAAGTGAATTGATTGAATGTCCAATTTCATACAACATTAGGCTTTTGTGGCTCTGGGATGAGCCTGTTTGTGAATATTTTTCAATTTGCTGATACTGTTGTGGGTATAAACTTGTGTAGCCGCCAAGCTGCTATGTCCCAATAGCTCCTTGATAGCGTTAAGGTCTGCCCCATTATTCAGCAAGTGCGTTGCAAATGTATGCCTCAGCACATGCGGGCTTTTCTGGTGTAAAGAACTAACCATTGTCAGGTAATGGTTTACCATTTTGTATACGGTATTAGGGGAAAGTGGCTTCGCACTTTTTGTAACAAAGAAGGATGACTTTAGTTCTATTTTTTCTGCTTCTAGTTTTGCAAGGTAGCCTTCCATGGCTTCCCTGACAGCCTTTCCAAAAGGCAAAATGCGCTCCTTGTTGCCTTTCCCTTTCACCAAAATATTCATTTCATACATATCCACATCCTTCCATTGGAGGCCTATAAGCTCTGCTCTCCGCAGGCCGCAGCCATAGAGCACCTCCAGGATGCATTTATCCCGGGCACCTTCCCAGCTATCGGGAAATACGATTTCCTCAAACAAGCGCTCCGTCTCGCGCTCTTTCAAAAAAGCAGGAAGCTTTTTCTCAAAGGAAGGCAGCTTCAACGCCTTGGCGGGATTGCTGTCCATAAGCCCCTGGCGCCTGAGCCAGGCAAAATATGTCCGCGAAGCGGAGAGCTTGCGCGCTACCGTCCGGCTTTTCAAGCCCTTTCCCAACAACTCCCCCATCCAGGCACGCAGCATTCGATGGCTGATCCCAGAGACATCAGAGGACTTAAACAACTGAATACCAAAGCTTTCCCCAAGAAATAGGCCCAAGCTCCGCAAGTCTCGTTCATACGCTTCCAGGGTATGAGCTGCGTATTGCTTTTCTATTTTGAGATATTGCAGGAACTTTTCTTGAAGCATGAAGGAGAGGATATGTGCTATATTTTTGTGTGAATTTAAGTTAGAAAAAATAAAGTCTGGATCAAATCTTTATCAGATTTAGACCGTAAATTGAGGCTTCTCCCCTACCTGATTCACTATTCCAATATTTATACCCATGGAAAAAGATCATCCTACTAGACATTTTGCCTGGGTAGCCACGCTGAAGAGAAGATTTAGACAGGATAAACATGATTTTCAGGATTTACAAGAAAAACTAATGGCATCCTGTTAATCCTGAAAATCCTGTAATCCTGTCAAAAAAGGAGGTATGACAATTTTGTCTGGCAGTATGAAATAACAAAGCTTGACGCTTTTTTTAGAAAATGAATCCATTTTTCCTCTGCAACATGAATTTCTCTTTTCTCCAAAATAACCGACGCTTTATCCTGCTTGAGGCTATTTCCGGCAGCCGTGCTTACGGCACAGACCTGCCTGAGTCAGACACTGACATCAAAGGTGTTTTCTATTTACCAAAAGAACAGTTCTTTGGCTTGCAAACAATCGAGCAGCTGGCTGACCCCGGCAATGACCGGGTCTATTATGAGTTGGGGCGTTTTTTTTCCCTTTTAGCAAAAAACAACCCCAACCTGATCGAATTGCTGGCTACACCAGCAGAAAGTGTGCTGTACAAACACCCCATCATGGAGGCCATCAAGCCGGAAATGTTTCTGTCAAAACTGTGTTTTCAAAGCTTCGCAGGCTATGCGAGGACTCAGATTCAAAAGGCCCGCGGCCTCAATAAAAAAATTCTTAATCCCATGGATAAAGAGCGGAAATCTATTTTAGACTTCTGCTATGTTACTGAAAATCAGGGAGCTGTAAAGCTTATCTCCTGGCTTGACAGAAAAAATTTTTCTCAAAAGCAATGTGGACTCGTGCGCATAGATCACATGCGGGACCTGTATGCTTTATTTTATGATCCATCAGGAGACATGGGATTTAGCGGAATTCAGCAAAGCGAGGATGCCAACGAGGTGGCATTGAGTTCTGTGCCAAAGGAGGCCCAGCTTGTGGCCTATCTCCACTTCAACCGGGATGGTTACTCGGTCTACTGCCGCGAGTACCGCGAATATTGGGAGTGGGTGTCAAGCCGCAACGATGCGCGCTACCAAAATACGCTGAATCACGGCAAGCGCTATGACGCCAAAAACATGATGCACACCTTTAGGCTCCTGGACATGGCCGAAGAAATCGGCCGCGAAGGCATCGTCCATGTCCGCCGTCCCAATCGGGACGAGCTGCTGGCGATTCGCCGTGGCGAATATGAATATGAAGCTTTGCTTCAGGAAGCAGAAAAAAAGCTCGCTCGTATCGAGCGGGTCTATGCGGCAAGCAGCTTGCCGGTGGAGCCGGATGTGGCAGCGATTGAATCGCTGCTCGTGGAGATGCGGGAGCAGCTCTATGGGTGATGAAATGCACCTTTTGTCTAAAAGTCGTATATTGAGGTATAAAATTCAGCTAAAAGAAATGCCATGCATGAAGCTATAAATCTTGAAAATCTAATAAGTAAGGTAATAAAAGGCTTGCCTCAAGAACGCCTTGTAGAAATTGCTGAATACATTTTCTTTATCCGAAAAAAGGCTTTTCAGCCTGATGTTTTTCAACAAGAAATGGAAACAGAATTACTTAATGAAGAACTTCATCTTAAATCTCAAGCCGAAGTGATGCATCTTGAAGAAGAATTTGCTGATTATAAAAACCTTTACCCAAAAGAATGAAGAAATTTGTGGCAGACACCATGGCCCTGATACTTCATCTAGAGAAACGAAAAATGCCTGAAATAGCTAAGGCTTTGTTTCGTGAGGCTGATGCGGGGAAGGTTGAGATTCTTGTTCCCGCAATGGTTCTTGCGGAGATTGGATATTTATCAGAAAAGGGAAGAATTGAATTGAAAATTGAACAAGTTGAGAGTTATTTCAACACCCATAATTCCTTTCAGCTGTATCCATTAAATATGAAAGTGGTAGAAGCTTCCTTTGAAATTGATGATATTCATGAATTACATGACAGGCTCATCGCTGGAACAGCCAAACTACTTGGAGTTGAAATAATTACTAACGACCCTGTCATTTCAAACTCAAAGTTTGTTCATGCAATTTGGAAACATGAACCCAACCTATAATTCGAGCTTCTCCAACAGTATCCGCTTCCCTTTGGGATTTTCAGTAGTAAACTCCAACATAATGTATCGGCTTTCAGTATCCTGCCCTACTTCTTCTCAAAAGTTCGTATTTTTCGACAATGAAAAGAATCTCTTCTTCCCTGTACCAAATTTCCCTTGGCACTGTCAACGTATTTCTGATTGAAGGAAAGGACCTCACACTTGTCGATACAGGTACAAAGGGCAGCGAAGCCCGGATTTTCAAGGCCATGCAAAAAGGGGGCAAAGACCCCCAGGATATCAAAAGGATCATCCTTACACATTCCCATCCCGATCATGCGGGTTGCGCCGCATCCCTTTCCGGTCAATTGAACGCCCCCCTCTATGCGCATCAGGAGGATGCTTTACTCGTGGAGCAAGGCATCGCTGGCAGGCTTCAGAACCAGGTATCACCTGGTCTTTTCCATAAATTTGTTTTTAGCTTTTTTATCAAAAAAGCCCCCCTTGAAATCAGCCCGGCAAGCGTGCATGAAAGGCTCGCCGATGGCGATACCATTCCCCTGGCAGGTGGCCTGGAAGTCATCCATACACCCGGCCATAGCGCCGGACATATTGCGCTTTTGCTAAAAGATGAAGGAGTGCTGATCGCAGGTGACATCTGCGCCAAGCTGATCGGTCTGGGCCTCAGTACGGTCTATGAAGACCGTGAGTTAGGGATACAAAGTATCCTCAAAGCAGCCAATTACGATTTTGACAAGGCCGTTTTCGGCCATGGTAGCCCGCTGATGCAATCAGCGAACAGAAAGATAAAGGAAAAATTCAGCTCATAACCCGAAACCCAAAACCCGAAACCCGAAACCCGAAACCCAAAACCCGAAACCCAAAACCCAAAACTTCCCCTACTTCCCCCTATGCAGCAAAATATTGCTCGCCCATGCCCCAATCATAGCGGCAAATGATACCCAAAAACCATAGGATACCAGCCTGAAAAAGCTGAACTTTTGGTGGATGATGATCATGCCTTGCGTGCCATACCACAGGAAAAAGATAGAAAGCAGCATATACACCCAGGCAAAGTCTCTGCCTCGTTTATAGAAGCCGCCTTGCAGGCCTTTTTTAAAATGGCTGATATGGAATACCAGAAACATGATAGGCCCCAGGATGATAAACCAGACACAAAGTGCCTGCACCATAGAGTAGGCGCTTTCAGCACCCGTAAGCTGCCCCCAGAAGGTATCGAAAAACTTCGATGCGCCTCCATGCTGGGAAATGCCTATTTTATCCAGCAAGGCATAGAAGTAGGTCAGGCCACTCAGATACAGTTTTTGCCCTGCAAGGGGTGAGCGCATCCAGGGTAGAAAAAAGGCAATGATGCCTGCAAGGCCAGAAAGGGTGAGGAGTATGCGGGATAGTTTCATAGAAGCGAAGATAAATACGATTTTCGTTTTTTGCGCAGCAAGTAGTAATTTTTGAATAAAAATAATATTTTTAGTATTTTTGACAAATTTAATTGCACACATTCACATTCAACCAATCATATTTACAATGAAAACTCTAAAAACCATTGGTATTGTCCTGGGCTCACTAATTTTACTGGCATTACTGGCAGCTTTGGTCATGCCAAAAGATGCCGTGATCGAAAGAAGCGTGACCATACAGGCCTCTGCAGATCAAATTTTTGACCACGTCAAAATGTTTAACAAACGAGAAGCCTGGTACCCCTGGGGCCGTAATGACAAAAGCATGAAAGCTGAAATCAGCGAAAATGACGGCACCGTCGGAGCCAGCAGAAGTTGGGTAGGCGACTCCGTTGGAGAAGGCATTCAAACCATCACCCGCATTGTGGATAAGCAAACCGTCGAGACTGAGCTCAAATTCACAAAACCTGAAGAGAGCAAGGTAAATACGGCCATTTCCCTTGAAGCCGACGGCAAAGATACCAAGGTTACATGGGCATTTAAGGTCCCCTTCGGATACCCCATGAATATCTTGATCCCTTTTGTAAAAAGTGATATGGATGCTTCTATAGGGCCGGATTTTGAGAAAGGTCTTTCTCTCTTAAAAGATATCCTCGGCCAGGAAGCCAAAGGGATATTTGGTGGCTACCAGATCAAAACCGTCAATTTTCCGGGAAGACAATACCTCGGAAAGCGGGATAAGGTAAAATTTGAGGATTTGACCGCCTATTTTTCCGAGCATTTCCCGGCTGAAGTGGGTGCCATTATGGGGAGCGGAGCCCAAATGGAGGGTATGCCTTCAGGCCTCTATTATGTGTATGATGAAGCCAATGGCTTCACAGATATGGCAGCAGCTATCGGCTTTACAGGATTTGCCACGAAGGAAGGCTATGAGGTGATCAAGGTTCCTGCGGGAAAAGCCATTGAGATCGATTACTATGGTCCCTATGAAGAAGCTGACAAAGCCCATTATGCCATAGATGATTATATGAAATTCCACCAAGTAACACCCAAAATGCCTGTCATAGAGGAGTATGTTACTGATCCAGGCAGTGAGCCAGATTCTAAAAAATGGCTTACGAAGATTACCTATTTGCTTGAAAATTAAGGACATACAAAAAATGGAAATGGAGGACTGTTGTCTTCCATTTCCAAAAATTTATTTGACGCCTCCCTACACTACTACTTTATCTTCCCTGGGCCTAAGCGACCTTACCGTAGCTCCCGCGCGCCACATTTCGGATTCGTGCAGTTCCTTCAGTTCTTCTCCCAATTTCTCACGGTAGTCGGGCTGGCTGTTGGCCTCGATGGTGATGCGGGCTTCATTGCCGCTTGCAACGCTTTCGTATAACTCATCGAAGACGGGCTCTGTCGCTTCGCGAAATTTATGCCGCCAGTCCAGCGCGCCGCGCTGCGCCGTCGTCGAGCAATTGGCATACATCCAATCCATGCCATTTTCGGCTACCAGCCGGATGAGGCTTTGCGTCAACTCCTCAACGGTCTCGTTGAAAGACTCCGAAGGGCTGTGCCCTTTTTTGCGCAGCAGATTGTACTGTGCTTCCATCACACCCGCCAGGGCACCCATGAGGATACCGCGCTCGCCGGTCAGGTCGCTATAGACTTCTTTTTGAAATGTCGTTTCAAACAAATAGCCCGAACCTATGCCAATGCCCACAGCAATGGCTCTTTCATGGGCTTTGCCTGTGCCATCCTGAAAGACAGCATAGCTGCTATTCAAACCTTCTCCCGCCAAAAACAAGCGGCGCAGACTCGTTCCGGAGCCTTTGGGCGCAGCCAGAAAAACATCCACACCAGCAGGTGGGATGATGCCGGTTTGCTCATGGTAAGTCACGCCAAAGCCATGAGAGAAATACAGGCCTTTGCCAGGTGTCAGGTATTTTTTGACAGTAGGCCATAAGGCGATCTGCCCGGCATCTGAAAGCAAAAACATCACGATGCTTGATCGCTCCAATGCCTCTTCAATCGGAAAAAGATTCACCCCTTCTTCCCAGCCATCAGCCAGGGCTTTTTCATAGGATGCCGAAGGCCTGCGCTGCCCAACAATGACGTTAAAGCCATTATCGCGTAGGTTGAGTGCCTGCCCCGGCCCTTGCACACCATATCCGATGACCGCCAGGGTCTCGTCCTGAAGCGTTGTTTTTGCTTTTTTGAGGGGAAATTCGTCTCGGGTGATGACTTGCTCATCTACTCCACCAAAATTGATAATTGCCATTTTTCGAATTTATTTGTTTGAAAAAATGTTTGAATATTATTGAATGACCTGTTCGAGATAGGCGTTGTCGAGATAGGACTTCAGGAACAAAGGTTTTTTGGAAATAGCCACCAATCCTGAACGGGAGAAGCCCTCCACCCCAAAGGGGTCCAGCAATTCGAGCAAACGCTCTGTCTCCCGCGGATGGCCTGTCTTTTCAAGCATGACATAGTCAGATTCAATCGCCAGAACCCGGGCATGATTGTCTCTGACAATCTGCTCAAAGTTGCCATTTGAAAAGCGGTCTGTCTTCACTTTGTACAGCGCAACTTCCTGAAAAACAGCATCTTCCTCTTTTAAGACAAAAGCTTTTACCACCCCGATGATCTTGTCGATCTGCTTGCGCAATTTCTCTACCTGCTCTTCGGTAGAGTTGATTTGGATGGTAAAGCGGTAGATGCCCGGCACCTCTGATTCGGAAGTGGTAAAACTCTCGATATTGATATGCCGGCGGGTGAAAACCGTGGTGATGCGGTGCAAGAGGCCCACTTTGTTTTCGGTGAATATGGAAAGGGTGTAGGATTGCATAAATGATTTGAGGATGAGTAGATGAGGGGATGTGAGGATGTGAGGATGAGGGGATGTGAGGATGAGGGGATGTGAGGATGTTTTTAATTTTCGAATCTTCTAATCCCCTAATCCTCTAATCCCCCAGGGGTTAACATGATTTCATGGACGGCTGCGCCGGAGGGGATCATCGGGAAGACGTTGTCTTCTTTTTCTACCTGGACTTCTAGCAGATAAGGCCCTTCATGGGCAAACATCTCGCTGAGCGCCTGATCCAGTCCCTCGCGCTGTTCTACGCGCTGGCTGTTGATGCCGTAGGCTTTGGAGACCTGCACGAAGTCAGGGTTGTAGAGTTCGGTAAAGGAATAGCGTTTTTCGAAGAAAAGCTGCTGCCACTGGCGTACCATGCCCAGGAATCCATTATTCAGAATGATGACTTTTACAGGCGTATTGTGCTGCGCAAGGCAGCTGAGTTCCTGAATGGTCATCTGGAAGGCGCCATCGCCTATAAATGCGACGACCTGGCGGTCGGGCTGTGCCAACTGCGCGCCAAAGGCGGCTGGCAGGGCGAAGCCCATGGTGCCAAGGCCCCCGGAGGAGACCCAGGCATCTGTGTCGGTATATTCGTAGTAGCGTGCCGCCACCATCTGATGCTGGCCTACATCTGTGACGACAATGGCTTTGCCCTTTGTCATTTCAGACACACGATGGACCACTTCTGCCATTCGAATTTTTTCCGTTTTCCCATGCAAGTCTTTGTTGATGACTTTTTCAAGCTCCATTTCCCTGCATCGGGCAAACTCTCCCAACCAATCTCCATGGCTTTTTTCCTCAACCAAAGGAAACAAGGCCTGCAACACCTCTTTGGCATCGCCTATCAGCGCAACATCGGTTTTTACATTTTTGTCAATCTCCGCAGGATCAATTTCGATATGGATGACTTTTGCCTGTTTGGCATATCTGCTCACATCGCCCGTGACCCGGTCGTCAAAACGCATTCCGATAGCGATGAGTACATCTGCCTGATTTGTCAAAATGTTGGGACCGTAATTGCCGTGCATGCCGGGCATGCCGGTGTGCAGAGGATGAGCCGTAGGCATCACCGAAAGCCCCTGCAAGGTTGTGCAAAAGGGAATTCCTGTTTTTTCCACAAAATCTTTGAACACCTCCTGGGCTTCCGAGATCAAAAGGCCATGACCAGCCAGGATAAATGGCTTGTTAGCGCCATTGATGAGGGCAGCAGCCTCAGCCAGATTTTTACGGTAGGTTAAAGGTCGGGGCGTATAACTCTGCACATGGGTGCATTTTTCATACTGCCAGTCCAGTTCTCCCAATTCTGCATTTTTGCAGATGTCAATTACCACCGGGCCGGGCCTTCCGCTATTGGCGATATAAAAGGCTTTAGCCATGATTTCGGGAATCTCAGCGGCATCTGTGATCTGGTAATTCCATTTTGAAATGGACATGCTCACGCCGATCACATCCACCTCCTGAAAAGCATCAGAGCCCAGCAAATGCGCAGGCACCTGCCCACAAATGCACACCAAAGGTGTCGAGTCAATCATGGCATCTGCGATGCCTGTCACCAGGTTGGTGGCCCCCGGGCCAGATGTCACCAGGCATACGCCTGTCCTGTTGGAAACGCGGGCATAGCCCTGGGCTGCATGTGAGGCCCCTTGTTCGTGTCGAACAAGGATGTGATTGATCCTGTCCAGGTAGTCATAAAGGGCATCATAAACAGGCATGATAGCACCTCCAGGATACCCAAAAATGGTATCAACGCCTTCTTCCAATAAAGAAAGAATGATGGCTTCCGAGCCCGTAACTTTCTTTCCGAAAGCCGGGGCCACAGCCAGAACAGGTGATGTTTTATTTGCGTCCATGTTAAAAAATGTTCGTGAGTTCTACTCATCTGTCACACAACCTTCGGAGGCGGAGGAGACGAGTTTCATGTATTTGAGGAGAATACCACTTGTGACTTTGGGAGCTGGAGGCTGCCAGTTTGCTTTTCTCTTGCTGATTTCTTCCTGAGAAATGGCTGCTTCGAGTTTGTTCTCGATGGCGTCAATGGTGATGATGTCACCATCCTGGAGCAGGCCGAGCAAGCCGCCTTCGGCGGCTTCTGGCGTGATATGCCCCACCACGAAACCGTGTGTTCCGCCCGAAAAACGGCCATCTGTGATCAGGGCGACTTTGTCGCCCAGGCCTACACCCATAATGGCCGAAGTGGGCTTGAGCATCTCCGGCATACCAGGCCCGCCTTTGGGGCCTTCGTTGCGAATGACGATCACCTCCCCAGCCCGGATGGTTCCGGCCTTGATTCCATCTATAGCTTTAAATTCACTTTCAAATACCCGGGCAGGTCCTACAAAACGCTCTCCTTCTTTGCCTGTGATTTTGGCCACCGCGCCTTCCTCGGCAAGGTTTCCATACAGGATCTGTAAATGGCCCGTGGCCTTGATAGGCGTTGAAAAGGAATATATAACATCCTGACTTTCAGGAAGTGATTTCACTTCCTGCAGGTTTTCAGCAAGGCTTTTGCCTGTCACTGTCAGGCAGTCGCCATGGAGGAGGTTTTCTTCCAGAAGCATTTTCATTACCGCCGGCGTGCCTCCTATATGGTGGACATCTTCCATGAGGTATTTGCCGCTGGGTTTGAGATCTGCCAGCAGGGGTGTCCTGTCGCTGATCTGCTGAAAATCCACCAATGAAAGCGGCACTTTAGCCGCTTTGGCCATGGCGATGAGGTGCAAAACGGCATTGGTAGAGCCGCCGAGAATGGTGATCAGGGTCAAAGCATTTTCGAATGCTTCGCGTGTCATGATGTCGGAAGGCTTGATATTTTTTTCAAGCAAATTGTACATAAAAGCGCCTGCCGCTTTGCATTCGGTGGCTTTTTCCGCGCTGAGCGCGGGATTGGAGGAGCTGTAGGGCAGGCTCATGCCGAGCGCTTCTATGGCCGAGGCCATGGTATTGGCGGTATACATACCGCCGCAGGCGCCGGCACCCGGACAGGCATTTTGCACAATGCCTTTGAAGGTTTCCTCATTTATTTTGCCTGCCAGCCTTTCTCCCAATGCTTCAAAAGCTGAGACAATATCAAGTTTTCGGTTGCCGTATTTTCCGGAGGCTATGGTGCCTCCATATACCAAGATGCCAGGTCTGTCCAATCTGCTGAGAGCCAGCATAGCGCCGGGCATGTTTTTATCACAGCCTGCCACGGCGATGACGCCATCATACCATTGGGCATTGACCACGGTCTCGATAGAATCCGCGATCACATCGCGGGAAGGCAGTGAATAACGCATCCCCTGCGTTCCCATGGAGATGCCATCACTCACACCAATGGTGTGAAAAATCAAGCCCACCAACTCAGCATCCAATACACCGGCTTTCACTTTGGCTGCAAGGGTGTTGAGGTGCATATTACAGGTATTGCCTTCATAGCCCGTGCTGACAATGCCCACCTGGGCTTTTTTCAATTCTGCCTCGCTCAGACCGATGCCGTAGAGCATGGCCTGAGCTGCCGGTTGGCTGTCATCCTGGGTTACATTTTGAGAATAACGATTCATGTCTCTTAGCATAAGCGGAGATACTTGTAAAAACAGATATGATGGTTTTAATTTTTTCTAAAAGAAAATCGGCCGATTCTTTTAGGAATGGCCGATCAGTAACTTTTATTTATTAGCCATTCATGGGTGGGGAATTAATCCCACAAGCACGATAATTACATTATTTATGACCCAAAGTAACATGGCGTATTTTTTAATTCGTCATAAATGTGACAACAATTAAGGAGTATTCCAAAAGATTATTTAAAATAATAGCATTATCCCTAACAAATTGCAAGCAAATATCTACTTTAGCATATATTTCCTTCCCACGTCCATCCAAAAGAATTTGTGTACCTTAGTTCTAATAAAAACACCATTGCTTTATGAAAAACCTTGTCGTTTGGAGCCTGATCATTCTGCTTTCCAGCTGCGTTTTTTCACCTCCTGTTTATGCAAATCAAAAAGCATCACATGGCATAGAAAATAAGGGAGAGGCCATCTCCTTAAGGCATTATCTTTCACAGGAAAAGGAAAAAATCCGCTCCTTTTTCAAAAAGAAAAAGTTTGCGCATCGTCTAAAAGATCAACGGATCTTAAATGGATTCGCGATTGCATCGCTGGTCAGCGCAGGTCTGTCCAGTATTTTTTTCCTGATTGCGATAGCTGGCACCAGTGGTTTTTTTCCGGTATTATGGGTACTGGGGGCTTTAGCAGCCATTGTCTTTGGTATTATAGGCCTGGTACAAATCAGGCGATATTATGATGAATTTCGAGGCAAGGGACTTGCCATCACCGGCCTGATCTGGGGCATATCCTCTTTGGTTTTTCCCACTTTGCTTTTTATTATCGTGCTTCTTGCCTTCTTCTGATATTTCAATCATATAGCAAATACTTTGCTCTGACCTGCTTAAAGGCTTCCACGCCTTTCTGCCAACTCCCCCAAATCTCCTCTGGAGATTGTCCTGCTACGATCTGCTCGCGAAAGCGAGCATCTCCCGACCAGCGCTCAAAGTTTTTCATAAAAAAACTTTCGCCTTCCTGCTTTTGCTCTTCAAATTGTGTGTAAAAACGCTCAAAAAGCATAATTCCTGTGAGGAAAAGCTCCTTTCCCCCTACCCTGCCCTCAAACTGAAGGCCGTTGCATCGCTTGTTTTCATGCTTGGGATATTTGGATTTTCCTGGCAGGGAAAGGGGTAAAAAAGCATGGGCTTTCAATTGCAAACCATAAGGCGAAAGCTTGTTTTCAGCCACACGCGCCTGCGCCAATTCCGCATCCCTATACCAGGGAGCCCCCAGCATGGTGAATGCATCCTCGGTACCCCGGCCTATACTCACTGGGGTGGGCTCAAACCAGCAAATAGCCGGATAGAGATAGGCTGCATATTCGGTAGCCAGATTGGGAGAAGGTGCGGTCCAGGCCAGGCCTGTCTCTGCCCAGCGCATTTCATGGCTGTAACCGACCACGGGAATGACCGTCAATTGTGCTTTAATCCGGTCTCTTAACCAGCCTTCTTCATTGACCATGGTGGCATACTCTCCCACAGTCATGCCGTGAACGATGGGGATGCTGTGCAAACCAATAAAAGAGCTGTACTGAGGATCAAGAACCGGCCCCTCCACATACCAGCCGTTAGGGTTGGGTCTGTCCAATACCCAAAAATCTACCTGATTTTCTGCACAGGCTTCCATCACATAGCTCATCGTTGAGATATAGGTATAAAATCGGGTGCCGACATCCTGTATATCAAAAATGATGATATCCAGGTCTATCAACTGTACATCTGTGGGTTTTTTATTATTGCCATAGAGGGAAATCACGGATAAACCCGTTTTTTCATCTTTTCCACTTTTGACGCTTTCGCCGGCGTCAGCCGTTCCCCGGAAGCCATGCTCCGGGGCAAAAACCAGCTGAAGGTCAATACCTTCGGCGATAAAGACATCTACCAGATGTCTTCCATCCTGGAGCAGAGAAGTGTGGTTGGCGACCAGGCCTATTTTTTTGCCTTTTAAATGAACTTTATGATCGCGCAGCATGATTTCTGCTCCCAAGAGCAGACTTCCTGCCCGCCTTTGGCGGGCGGGGGCAAGCTCCTCCTGCACAAGTGTGCCTTCCTCCCCAGAAGGTGCTTCTAAAGGCTTCAGGCCACGTTCTGTGCTTTCCTCTAGGCTATCTATGGGGGTGGAAACACCTGCTGCCTGGCCCGAATCTGTGGCATCTCCACAGGAGAAAAAAAGGAGAAAAAGTATCAGAAAAAAAGGAGAATTTTTCATTTCGTATTTAGTGGTATCTTTGTGGCTCGCTGGAGAAAAAAAAGCGCAACACATCCAACGAATTTAACAAAAAAAGCCAGCTAAACACTTGAATTTCGCCTATTACTACGCCAAAAGGATTACTTTCAAGCAGCAACGCTCCGTTTCTGCTCTGGTGGTGAAATTGGCCGTGATCAGTATCGCCATTTGCATCGCTGTCATGGAGATTTCACTGAGCGTAGTACAGGGTTTTGAGACAAAAATCCAGGACAAGGTTGTAGGTTTTGGATCTCACGTTCAGATCGGAAATTATTTCAGCATGGATGAGGAAGAGATTCCCATCCCGATAGATACTTCCTTTATGGAGCAGGTAAAATCGCTCAAAGAGGTAGTTTCCATCTCTCCTTATGTCCTCAAGTGGAGCATCCTCTCTACCCCGGATTACAAAGGGGGGGTAGTGATGAAAGGCGTTGACAGCACCTTTGACTGGCGCTTTTTTGAATCCTGCCTGGTCAAAGGCCGTCTGCCGGATTTTTATCAAGAAAATGCTTCCCTGGAAGTGATGATCTCCAAGATTCAAGCCAGGCTCCTGGCCCTCGATACCGGGCAAACTGCCCGGGCCTACTTCTTTGAAGATCCGCTGCGCATGCGGCGGGTGCAGATCGTAGGAATCTACGAGACAGGGATGGAAGAATTTGACAACAACCTGGTTCTCTGCGATTTACGGATGCTTCAAAAGATCCGTAGGTGGAAGGATGATGAGGTTACAGGTTTTGAGATCAACCTCAAAAGCCTGGAAAAGCTGGACATCACGGCAGATTCCATCAACCAAATGTCAATCAATTATGCGGTATACCCTATCACCCGCCTCTATCCGGAGATATTTGAATGGCTGCACCTGCAGCATCAAAATGTGGACTTTATCGTCCTGCTGATGATTATCGTGGCAGTCATCAATATGACCTCTGTGATCCTGATTCTCATCATCGAGCGTACCCACGATATAGGTATTTTAAAGGCGCTGGGCCTGAAAAATTATCGGATTCAATTGATGTTTATGTGGAATGCCTTTTTCCTGATATTGGTGGGAGTAGCCATCGGAAACCTTTTGGGGCTGGGCCTGCTGTATTTGCAGGATGAATTTGGGCTCCTTCAGGTTGATCAGGAAAATTATTTCATCAGAACCGTCCCTGTAGCCTGGGTCTGGTCGAAGTTTATTTCTGTAAATCTTCTGGTAGTGGGCGTCTGCACGCTTTTCACCCTCTTACCTGCTCTGGTAACAGCGCGTATCAGCCCGATGCGGGCTATTCGTTTTCGTTGATTTTTTCAAAAAGGCCGTGCTCTCGGTTCTTGCGCACATTGTTCCACAAAAAATGCTGACCATTCATGACCACATATATATTGGGGGGCAGGGTTTGCACAAAAGCCAATGCGCTTCCCAGGTTAAAAAAACCATCCGAGCTACCAAATGAATAGGGCACCATGGCGCCTGTCAGTACAACGGTTTTATCCTTTACCCGCTCGGCCAGATAGCGCGCCGTAAGGTCCATGGTATCTGTCCCATGTGTGATCAGAATATGCTTCTCCGTACAATCCGTGCAATTTTGAGCGATGATTTCGCGATCCTCATCAGTCATATCCAGGCTGTCCTTCATCATGAGTGTCTTCAGCTTAATGTCAAGCGTCGAACGTCCCTGACGAAACATGCCCGGAAGTTGGGTGGAAGTAAAATACAGCGTACCGTGGATGTAGTCGTATTCCTTGTCAAAGGTGCCTCCAGTTGCAAAAACGCGGATAGTCATGGAAGGATGGGTTTTGAGTTTTGAGTTTCGGGTTTCGGGTTTCGGGTTTCGAGTTTCGGGTTTCGGGTTTCGAGTTTCGAGTTTCGGGTTTCGGGTTTCGGGTTTTGAGTTTCGGGTTAAGAACCTCTTATTTCTTCTACTTCTTCGAAATCCACATCTTCGGCGACTTCTTCGAGGCTGGGGCCTGGACTTTCAGGGCGGGTTTTAGGGATTTTGATCTCCATCTCGCTATCAACGGTATGGCGATCGTGGTAGGGATCCTGGCTGTAGTTGCGCTCGTATTGCTGGCTTTGCTCCTCCATGCTCTTCATGGCTTTGTTGACCACTTTTTGTAGCACGAAAGTGAGAATCTGCTTGCCAAACAAGCGGAAAATCAACCATATTGAAGCAAAGAAAATAAACAGACCGAATAAAAAATTCATGATACACTTTAATCTTCAACGATTAAACAAAAATTTTAAGTAGAGGAGAGTTGCCGCGTGTGGTAACTTTTGAGTATTTCCTGGTAATATTCCTCATACATAGGGACGATGAAATCCCGGGTAAATTGTTCCGCATGTTGACGAGCTGCCTGAGAAAAAGTTGTCCACTTTTCTACATCCTGTAATAAAGACAAGGCATCCGTTGCCATTTTATCTACCTCTCCAACATTGCTGGTAAAACCATTTACCCCATCAATCACGACTTCAGGTAAGCCGCCTGCATTGGAAGAAATAACCGGTACACCGCTTGCCATCGCTTCCAATGCTGAGAGCCCAAAACTCTCTGATTCTGAAGGCATAAGGAACAAATCTCCGATTGCATAAATTTCTTCAACAGCGTTTTGGCTACCCAAAAAAGTAATGTATTCACATAAGTCCAGTTCCCGGCAAAGGTTCTCAGCAGGTCCCCGTTCCGGGCCGTCTCCCACCATCATCAACTTGGAAGGAATTTTATCTTTTACCTGCGAAAATACCTGAATAACATCTTCTATGCGCTTTACTTTGCGAAAGTTGGAAGTGTGAATCAGTATCTTTTCTCCCTGAGAAGCGACCATTTTCCGAAAATGATCCTTGTTATGTGGTCGAAAACGATTGGTATCCACAAAGTTGGGAATAACCTGAATGTCTTGTTTGACCCCAAAATGCTTAACTGTATCTTTTTTCAAAAAATCGGACACTGCCGTCACCCCATTGCTTTTCTCAATCGAAAATCGTACCACGGGCTTATAGCTTTTGTCCTTGCCCACCAAAGTAATATCCGTGCCATGCAGGGTGGTAATAAAAGGAATATGCAAATCATAGCCTTCCAATATCTGTTGTGCCAAAAAAGCTACAGAAGCATGCGGAATCGCATAATGCACATGAAAAAGGTCTATTTCATTGAACCTTGCAACTTCCACCATGGTACTCGCCAAAGCAGACTCATAAGGAGAAAATTCGAAAAGGGGATAGTTCGGGGTCCGGACTTCGTGGTAAAATATATTTTCCGAAAAAAGATCCAGCCGAATGGGACGATTATAGGTAATAAAGTGAATTCTATGTCCTCTTTCTGCAAGGGATTTTCCTAATTCCGTTGCTACAACGCCACTACCGCCATAGGTAGGATAACAGACAATGCCAATATTCATAATGATAGCCTAAAAATGTTCTTTCCTTTAACTGTGTGTTGGCGAAATAGTTCTCAGGATTTATTCACCCCAAAAAAGAACTGCAAAGGTACAAATACCTCTCCTTATAAGCGATCTAAAATCGCTTGTCCCTGCATAAACTGCTTGCGCAGGTCTTTGAGCTTATCCAGATCAAAAGAGCGTTGGGTCTTTTTGGAGGCGGCTTCTAAGAGGGAAATTTCCCTTCGTCGCATTCTCCCATCTATCAAGGTAGCTGTTTCCAGTACTTTAAGTACATAGCTTTGCTCCATCCCGCTCAAATTGGCAAGATTGGCCAAAAGCGCCTGGGAGGAGTCAAACTCCGTTTCGCTCATGGGATCGACCTCAAATGCCTCAGCAAGCAGGCGAAACAACAGCACCAGATTGGGGTGCGGATCTACCGTGCGGACAATATTGGCTCCGACAGCCTGCAAAAGGCATTCTTTTGCCTGAGGGGAGAGCAGCTCTTTCTCCTCTTTGAGGCGATCCACAAACTCTCTTGCCAGGGAAGGGCCCAGAGTACGCACCCGCGCCTCGCGCATGACTACCCGGGCTGCGGCATAATTCCATGCCGCCGTGACAGGGATAGCGATCAGCTCGAGCCAGACACGGGCTACCACCCGCCCCAACAGCCGCCGGAGGATCAGCCGGGCGATCACATTGGTCGCAAAAATCTTGATCTTGTAGATCAGGGTAGCAAACAAAATGATCCATTTTGAGCTTTCGCGGTGATGGTCGAGACCGAGGTCGGTCGCCGGGGGGTTGGGCAGTTCGAGCGCTGCGCGCACGAGGATATAAGCAGTGGCTGATTCAGGTGTCCCGTCAGGGAAAAGGTCCAGGCCAGCGATAGCGGCCAGTTTTTGAGTCGCCTTTATGGAGGTGATGTGGATGTAGAAAATCTCAAGGGCGGTAGCCAAAAGGGTGACACCGCCTACCCAGGCGTAAAACTCCAGCCAGATTTGCCATCCCGGGTCTGCCACTCTATACAAAATAGGCTCAGCCATATAGTAGGCAAATACGGATATGGAGGCCGAGACTGCCCCTACAAAGGCGATCAACCAGGAAGCACGGCGTTCAACCCTGCGCATTTGCTTGCGATCCTCTTCTGTAAGGATGTGAATGGCTTGTGTATCCAGTGGCTTTTCTCCCTCTTTCCCTGCCAGACGGTGGAGATAGGATATTCCAAAACGTTCGAGAAGTTGGAGAAGAGAGGTCATGGGAAGAATTAGAAATTGAAAGTTTTTTCCATACAAATAGAGTCTTTAAAGATGCCAATAGTTTTGTAAATAATCGCAACTGAACATTATTTAGGAAAGGAAATGAAGAATAGACACTGATCTTACTCTTGATCTTTCACTTAGCAAAATATAATAGCGGAAATTCAAAAGAAGAATTTTTACATTTGACCAAATTTCAAGCATCTCATGAAAATAATCATCGCAGGGGCAGGCGAAGTCGGCTACCATCTCGCCAAAATGCTGGCAGATGAAGAGCATGATATAGTGTTGATTGACAAAAGGGAAAATGCCTTAGCGCATGCTGAGGCCCATTTGGATGTGAATATCCTCAGGGGAAATTCCATTTCCATTCAGTTGCTGGAGGAAGCCGGCATCGCGCATGCCGATATGCTGATAGCCGCGACTTCGTCGGAAGAAACCAATATCACCTCCGCCATCATTGGCAAGCACCTGGGCGCCAAGCGGGTTATCGCCCGCATCAGCAACCCTGAATTTCAGCTTGAGAAGAAAAAACTGGACCTGGAGCAGCTGGGCATCGATGCCATGGTCTTCCCGGAGGACCTGGCAGCCAAGGAGATTTACCGCTTGATCAAGCGTTCCTCTTTGACAGACTCTTTTGAGTTTGGAGAAGGAAAACTTACCCTTACAGGCGTGGTGCTGGAAGATAACGCGCCTATCCTTCATAAAAGCCTCATAGAGGCTGTGCAGCTTGTTCAGGGCCTGAGTTTCACGGTTGTAGCGATACAGCGCAAAGAAAATACCATCATTCCCAGGGGAGATACCCTCTTTTTGGAGGGAGATCATGTGTACTTTATCAGCCACCCTGAGCGCCTGGGGGACATCATGGACCTCACAGGCAAGCGAAAAATCCAGATCCGGAATATCATGATTTTGGGGGGAGGATTGATTGCCAAACTATTTGCCCAAAAAAGCCAGCATAAATACCATGTAAAATTGATCGAAGGAGATCGTGACCGCTGTTTTGAGCTGGCAAACGAACTCCCTCAAACCCTGGTTATTCATGGAAATGGCAGCGACGTAGAGTTGCTTGAGGAAGAAGGCATATCTGAAATGGATGCTTTTATCGCTGTTACAGAAAACTCAGATACCAATATCATTTCCTGCCTGGTGGCCAAAAACCATGGCGTCACCCGCACCATTGCGCTGGTTGAAAATGTAGACTACATCTCTCTTTCCCAAAATATCGGTATAGACACCCTGATCAACAAAAAGTTGATCACAGTCAACAATATCTTCCGCTATGTGCGCGAAGGCAAGGTCGCCGCGCTCACAAGCCTGCATGGCGTGGATTCGGAAATACTCGAATTTATTGTCGCCAAAGATTCGAAGATCACAAGAGCCCCTATCAAAAATCTGACAGATTTTCCCCGCCAGGCAGTGATTGGCGGCATTGTGCGCGGCAAAAAAGCCATGATCGCCACAGGCGATCTGCAAATTCAGGAAGACGACAGGGTCGTCGTTTTCACCCTCTCTTCGGGTATCTCCAGGATTGAAACTTTTTTCAAATAATTTTCCTGTGAGGGTGCAACCTTTTAGGCCTGAGCGGCATCCTTAGATCAAACATGAATGGTAAAGAAAGTTTAACAAAGCTTTAACCTAAATAACTAAAGCTTGTTTGCATCTTTGCTGTAGGAAAAAAGGATACTATATCCCTTTTCTACTCCTCTCGCCGGTTAGTATGAAGTAAATGCGTTTCCATCTTACCATGGATACATGAGATCATTATATCATGAAACACCTGATCAAATACTTAGCTGCAATCCTCATCACCCTCACATGGGTGACTTATCCTGATGGCGGGATAGGAAGAGGGCTTGAATGGCAAAAAGACTGCTGTGAGCGAGTGGAGCAAAAACGGCCTGAACAGGAAAAGACTTCCGTAAAGCCTGTAAAAAGTCTGCCGAAAATGCAGTTTTTCTATAAACAGGAAAAATTAGTGCGCTAGGGTTAAAAATTTATCAAAAAAACGAAACATTAATCTACATTTTCTCATATACCTATGACGAGATAAGAATAAGAAGAATTTTCATGTAATTCAGCTTTTGGTTCGAAGGGTCTATCCATAAATGGGGGCCCTTTTTTTATTTCCAAAATTTTACAAAAAAATAGGTGTACCAAACCTGATAGTTTGGTACACCTATTTGTTAAAAAACGGCAACCCGTTTTTTAGCTCTTTACGTCCTTCAGAAAATCATCAATTTTCTCAGAAGGAACAATCTCTTCACGGAAGGTATAAGCGCCAGTCTTTGGGTTTTTTACAGGAACAATCACCTTGGTGAAAGCCTTGGCGGCACTCTTGTCACGGTATCCAGCAACGGTTTTCTTAGCCATGGTATTCTTATTTTATTAGCGAATAAAAATGCTTACTTGATCTCTTTATGGATCGTATATTTTCTCAGGATGGGATTGTATTTCTTCAATTCCAGCCTCTCAGGTGTATTACGACGATTTTTCATGGTAATGTAGCGAGATGTACCCGGCTGACCGGAATCTTTATGCTCAGTACACTCCAGGATCACCTGGTGTCGTATTGCTTTACTTTTCTTGGCCATTATTCTGTCTCATTTATTATTTAGGCCTGCAAATATAGGAGAATGTGCAGGGAATGACAAATTATTTATTGGAGAATCAACTTATGAATGCTTTGATTTTTACCATCAGAGATCAAAAGGAAATAAAAACCCGATTCCAGGGAGCTGACATCAAGCCGATGAGGTCCTGCTGTAGCTGAACTTGTCGATTGAAAATTTCGAATTAACTGATTTCGAATATTATAAATGGAAACACCGAAGGAAGGTCCCACAGCATCCGCAGGAAAAGAAATATAGACAAAATCCCTTGCGGGGTTTGGATACATCTGTATTTTTCCAACAAACTCATCCTCTAGATCTGTCGCCGGATCATATTCATAGGCTCCTATGTCCACGGTAGCATTAAACATCCGCGCATAGGCTCGCTGGTCATAGGATGGCGCGCCCTCATTGTCCCCGGAATCGATCGCGGGGCTTCCAGCTAAAAGGGCGTGGGTATAACTGCCTCCACCGTGATTTTTGAGTCCTCCAATTTTGGGATCCATCCCCAGGATATCTCCCGCACTGCGTGAAAAATGTGCCTGAGAATTGGCCTTCAACAGGTTATGTCCGCGAGAAACCGTCACCCCAAAAACCTCCTGGCCTTCATCGGCACGGTTGTCGGCGATGATGCTATTTCGGGTAAAGAAAATCGCATCTGCATTGCTAAAGATAGCCCCGCCCCGCTTTTTTGCTTCATTATACACAAAAGTGCAATGATTGCTTTCCACGAAAGCAGAGTCAGTGAAAGAGTAATTGTCTATGGCTCCACCGTCCAGTATGGTTGCTCTATTATTTGAAAAAGTGCTATTCAGCAGATTCAAGGTAGCTTTTCCTCCTTCGCCATAATTGGCGATTGCACCGCCCGAAATGGCCTGGTTATTTGCAAAAGTACAAGCTTCCACATAGAGGCGACCTTTGTTGAGAATTGCGCCCCCTCCGGCTTGTTCAGGTTTTCCTTCTGCAAAAGAGAGGTTTTTAAGAGAAACCTGAACCATGGTGTCAACGATCAGATGGCGGTTTTTTCCACTGGCTCTCAGCCATAACACACGATCAGGATTCCCGAAGAAGGTTAAGTCTTTGTCTATATGAATCTCCGAATCCAGGTAAATACTCCCTTCAAAGCCTCCCAGGTCCAGGGTATCGTCGCCACAAGCATTGATTACAGCAAAGCGAAGCGAACCTGCTCCTTCATCATTTTTATTCAAAATAAGTCTGTCTTCCTCAGCATTTCTCTCAAAGGCTCCCAAATCAGAAGCGCCGATCCGGGCTCTTCCTGTTTGATCATGTGAATATGAAGAAGCGACACCCTTATCTATAGCAGGGCTATTGCACTTAAGCGCATGTGAAGGAATGGGACTACCTCCATAATACCCCAGAGGCCCTATTTGGGCATCTACATTTACCAGATCATCTGGCATAAGATTATCGCCAATGGAGCTGTTAAAAGTCACTTTTCCCACCAGTAACCCCCCAAAAGAGGTAAGATTTCCAAAAACATCAGGGTTGTTGAGAGCACCCTTATTGTCTGCAACCAGGGTATTGGTATAGGATGTCAATCCAAATTGGGTGACATCTACACCACCCGCTCCAAAAAGAGAGCTATTATTGGTGATTGTACAATGTATCAGGACAATGCTGCGTGTGGAATCTCCCATATCTTGATAATGCATAATAGCGCCTCCCCTATCTGTACCTTCATTTCCCGAAAAAGTACAATTAATGGCCACGACTTTGCTTCGTCCACCAGATCGGCCATCAGAGAAAATGGCTCCGCCAGATTTCGGGGTAAGAGTAACATTGGGACGTGCGGGCGTGGCATAATTTTGAATAAATGCACAATTGTTCAAAAACAATTCAGCATTTCTGCCCTGGCCCCCGGAATTGCTGATCGCAGCACCATAGCCTCCATAATTATGGAGGAAGAGGCAGTTTTTAAAACTGGCTTTGCCAAAGTTTCTCAACACACCTCCATCGGAAAATAAATCAGTCGAATCCAGAAGGGCATTGCCATTTTTGAAAGTTATATTTTCAAAATATACAACCGTAGCTGTATCCACTTTCATGATTCGAACTTTTTCTCCCCCACTGATGAAAAGAGAATCAGCTCCAGGACCGAAAAAATGGAGAGACTTTTTAATAAAAAGAGTTGAATCCAAAACAATTCCGTCTCTTATTGCAAAATAAACAGAGTCCCCGTCTGCAGCATTTTCAATGTGCTCCCGGAGGCTGCCAGCTCCGGCATCAGCCTTCGAATTTACAGTCCATTGGGAGGCAGATAGGTGGGAAATGCTACAAAAAAGAAGGAAAAACAGAATAGATAAATAGTAATTTCTTTGCATAATATTTGGCTCTACATTGGCAAAAATAAGCTTTCAAATAAGCCAATTCTTCCCTTTACATCCTAGCAGTAAACGCGTGATCCCGTGATTTAGCGGCTAAAGGGGGAAAAATTGCTTACTTTCGATTTTATCTCAAATTCAACTGCTTTACTCATCGAACCGACAAACACCCCTCTGGAAATCCTGCGCACCTATTGGGGCTATGATGCTTTCAGGCCGCAACAGGAGGACATTATCCGTTCTGTTTTGGGCGATAAGGACACCCTTGCCCTCTTGCCGACTGGCGGCGGCAAGTCCATCTGCTTTCAGGTCCCCGCGCTGGCGCGCGATGGCATGGCGATCGTCATATCGCCTCTTATTGCACTGATGAAGGACCAGGTCGAAAACCTGGTAAAACGCGGCATCCCCGCCGCCTATATCAATAGCGGGATGGAGGTCCAGGAAGTGGACCATGTGCTGCAATCCGCTATGGATGGCGCTTATCGCCTGTTGTATGTGGCGCCAGAGCGCCTGCGGTCCGAGATGTTTCGCTTGAGGTTGCCCAGGATGCCGGTGCATCTCCTGGTCGTAGACGAGGCACATTGCATCAGCCAATGGGGCTATGACTTTCGTCCTTCCTATATGGATATTCCCCAAATCCGGGAGCAAAAACCCCACATCCCCATCATCGCCCTGACAGCCTCCGCCACCCCGCGTGTGCAGGCAGACATACAGGAAAAGCTGGAGATGAAGCAGGCAGCAGTTTTTCGAAAAAGCTTCAGACGCGATAATTTGCGCTATTTTGTGCTTCAGGAGGAAAATGTCACCCAGAGAATACTGACGATCTGTAACCGCACCCTGGGCAGCGGGATCATCTATGTGCGCACGCGCAAACGCACGACGGGATTAGCCAGATTTTTGCAGGAAAAAGGCCTCTCTGCGGCTGCTTACCACGGAGGGCTTTCGACCTCCGAGCGGGACGAGATACAGCAAAGCTGGGTTTCCGGCGAAACCCGCATCATGGTAGCCACCAATGCCTTTGGCATGGGCATAGACAAGCCTGATGTGCGCTTTGTGCTGCACTTCAACCTGCCTTTCGATCTCGAAAGCTACTACCAGGAGGCAGGCCGCGGTGGCCGCGATGGGCAGACAGCCCTCGCTATCGCCTTTAACAATCCGGCGGATGTAGCTGAAGCCAGTCGCTGGGTAAAGCAAAAGTATCCCGAATGGGAAAGCCTCGTCAGGCATTATGACTTCCTGTGTAGCCATTTCAGCATTCCAAGCCAGGGAACAGTGCATGTGCGCCATGAATTTGACATCCGGACCCTGGCTCAGCAATCCGGCGAGCCGCTGCTTCATCTCTACAATTCGATCAAATTGCTGGATCGGGAGGGTTTGCTCAAACTCGAAGAGGAAAGCGATGATTATGCCTTGATCCGAATCAAGTCAAACCCGCACAATATCTTGCGCTACCGGGAAAATTATCCCGCAGAAGGAGATGTGCTGGAATATGCCTTACGCACCATTGGAGGGGAAATTTACCATTATGATATGCGGTTTTTGCCTGGAAACTGGGCCCTAAAACTGGAAATATCTGCCCCCGCGCTGCAAAAGCGCCTCAACCAACTGGTGCAGCACCAGATGATATACTACCAGCCAGCCCGGGCTACGCCCACCATCAGCTTCTTCCAGGCGCGAAAGCGCCTCCGCCATGAAGACCTCGACTGGAAGAAATACACATTTCTGCGCCAGCAAAGCGATTTTCGCTTTGACAAAATGCTCAACTACCTGAATACCACGGAGATATGCAGAAGCCTGCTGATACAACAGTATTTTGGAGAAAAGGCTTTTGAGCCTTGTGGCAAATGCGATGTCTGCATCGGTCGATACAAAACGAAGGTTTCGGACGACGATTTTCGTTCGCTGCTCAAGGCGATCATGCAGGAGCTGCGCAAGCGCAGCCTCAGTTACCGGCAGGTAGTGCTGGAAATCCAGCAAGGCACTCCCGCCCAGCGGGAGAAAGTGCTTCGCTATTTACTCGATCAGAAGATGATTCTGATTTCAGATGATGGCATGCTGAAGGCTACTTCAACGTCCTGATATAAGACACCAATGCACTCAACTGACCATCAGTAAGCTTTTTGTATTTCGGCATGGCGTTTTTTCCATTCATGATGACCTCTTTCATCTGATCATCCGTCAGTTTGGAAAGGGTCAAATCCTTGGAACCCGCCGTTCCGGCTTTCCCATCTTCACCATGACAAGCCACACAGGCCGCTGGTGTTGCATTGTGGTACAGGTGATTTCCCTGTTCGATCTGATTATTAGCCAGATCTGCTGGAACTTCAACAGCTTCTGCCCCTACCCCTGCTTTGTGCATTTCTGCCAAACCATAAACGGCGATCAGCAAAACAAATGAAAGCAAAGCCAAAGCTTTATTGGATTTTTTGAAGCCGATGACTGCCAGCGGAATGGCAGCAAAAACAGCGATGATTTTGATAATCATCAGCATATCTATTCGCGCGGCCGGCAATTGAACCAACATGACAACTCCAGTAACCAGAAAAAGGGTACTGATAACCATTTCCGGAATTTTCATCGCTTTGGTCAAACGCGCAAGCGTCTCCCGCCGATTCATCAGCAACAAGACCAGCTTGATCAAATAAAGCAGGACAAAAAGAATAACAACGGCTTTGTGGGTGTGAAATAAACCTGTGTACATAATTTTATTTAGTTGAGATCGGGAAAATGGATATTTTTTAGAAAAATGACAACTGGGAGGTTTGGGTTTTGGGTTTTGGGTTTTGGGTTTTGGGTTTTGGGTTTCGGGTTTCGGGTTCATCTGCTCATCCTCTCATCCTCTCATCCTCTCATCCTCTCCCAAAGCTGACTCTTTACCATGCCAAGATAAAAGCTTTTTTCATGAGTTAATTGAAAATTTGCATCGCGAAAAAGAGAGCTTGGATCGCAGAGTTTATTTCCAGACATGCTGGTAAACAGGCGAAAGAAGCGATACATCACCCAAATCAATGCGCGGGCGAAGGGGCGGAAAGCGTTTGCAGGAAGCTGAAAATCAATGAGATACCAACAGCCATCCGGCTGAAGCTGCTGCTTGAGTTTTTCGAAAACAGCTGGCAGTTCTTTTTGAGAAAAAAGGTCGAGGAAAAAAGGGGTGATCAGGATGTCAAACATTTTTTGCTCTGTCAAATCCAGCTGGGTTCCATGCAAAAAAGTGATTTTTTCCAGTTCCTGCGGGATTTCGCGCCTGGCAAAAGCACGCGCTTTTGCAATCATCGCCGCTGAGGCGTCGAGGTAGAGCAGCTCCGCAGGCTTTGCCTGCGTGCATAGCGGCTTCAAAAGCCAGCCGGTCCCGCCCCCTATCAGGAGGATTTTTCCTCCTGGAGGCAGTTTCTCCAGCAAGGCGCATTGCGCCTTTTCGATGGCTCTCCCAAACACCAGCCTGACCAACAGGTCATAAACACCCGCCAGGCGGTCAAAACCCTTTCCCACCCTCCGCTCATCCTCTAATCCGCTCATCCTCTCATTTTCTAATCCGCTCATCCTCTTTCTTTTCCTTAAAATAACCAAACCAATACAGGCAGCAGAAAGGCGCCATCGCCAAAATAGCGGTACCGTTCTTTTTTACCGAAAAAAGAAGGCTTATAGCAAATTGCCAAAAGCAGGCTTAACATCAATACATAAATGCCTTCTATCACCAGGTAGGAGCTTTCAAACTCTTGGTCCCACAAAACACCAGCCCCTATTCCAAGCACACATACCGCAAGGAAAAGGATGATATGCAAGGTCCTTTTTTTGCCTATCGCCAATACAACAGAGGTATGTCCATCCCATTGGTCCGTTTCTTTTTCATATAGAGAAAAAAACAGCAGGTTGATCATGCAGAGCAGAAAAAACTGGACAAAAAGCAAGAGAGGAGCGAGCAGCCTCAGCTCCTCATACATCACAAATGGTCCTCCCCAAACGCCCAGGGCGTAGATCAGACCTACCCCCAACTCCTTGTGCAACAGCCAGGAAACCTTGCTGCCAATCAGGCTCACCAGCGCCAAATGAAGCAATACAACGCCTCCCATGGCAAAGCCCAGATACAGCATTTCCGAAGGCACAAGCATGGCAACCCAACTCACACAAGACACCAGCAATACCAGCCATACAATGGCGATAGGCCAGAAATACTGATGATGAAATAAATGACGAGGGGTATGCGCGCGATCCTTTAGCCGCCAGGCATCCATGAGGTGGTCTGAAGTATAAATAACCCAGACGGCCATAGGCAGGGCAAGCCACCAGATCCAGGGCATAGGTTTGCTCAATAACCAAACAATCATGCTGCCGGAAGCCAGGGCTCCCAAAACCACATCTATGCTCAGATGCCTGAGTGTGTTCATGACAGCACGGCTTGTTTTCATATCAACTTATCAGGTAATCTCTTCATTTCGGCGACATCCATCTCTTTTAAGATATCGGAAAGTGTCCGCTCTCCTCCAGAAGGTATCCAGTCAGGATAAAGTTCAGCGAAAGGCGCGACAACAAATACCCGCTTCGGGTAGTAGGGATGCGGCAGCTGCAGACCCGGCTCATCCATGATGAGCCCGTCATATTCGACGATGTCGATGTCGATGAGCCGCGGGCCCCACTTGCGCTGGCGCACGCGCCCCATCTCCTCTTCTATCTGCAGGACGTCCTGCAGTAGTTCGCGAGGGCTTCCCTCGTAAGCCACTTCTGCCACGATATTCAGGAATTCATCCTGATCTTTATCTCCCCAGGGGGGAGTCAGGTAGACTGATGACAGCTGGATCAGCTGTATGTCTTTTTTTGCCAAAAGCGCCAGGGCGCTTTGAAGGTTGGCGATTTTATCGCCTATGTTGGTTCCCAGTCCTAATATCTTCAAGATATATGTAATAATATTGTGGCGCCTTCGACAAACGGATTGTCATCGCTGAAGGGCTTAAACTAACAAAAAAACCTTAGCCATATCAGCGTTTAACTCTAAAACAACAAAGTTATCATATGAATTTCTTTAAAACATTTCTCGCTGCACTCTCTGCCATAGCCGTAGTGATCTTTCTGATCTTCCTGCTTTTTGTGGGAATAATCGGAAGTGCTATTTCCGGTTCGGAAAAACAGGTACTGGTCAAGGATAATTCGGTCTTACAGATTTCTCTCGATGGCCAGATTGTAGAAAATGCACCTGCAAATTTGGACGACCTGGATTTTGACCTGGGTGAATTTGCGCCTTTCCCCATGGGATCAACCACCAATAAACTGGGGCTTTTCCAATTGATAGAAAATATCAAAAAGGCTAAAGATGACAAACGCATACGAGGTATATACCTGACGATCTCTCCTGCCATGGCGGCCGGACAGACTACCCTCCGCAACCTGCACGACGCCTTGCTGGATTTCAAATCTTCCGGTAAGTTTATCCTCTCTTACTCAGAGATTTATACCGAGCAAGGCCTCTACCTTGCCAGTGCCGCTGACAAAATTTATATGCCTTCTTCAGGCATCGTGGAGTTCAATGGCTTTGCTTCCAGCCCGATGTTTTACAAAGGTTTGTTCGACAAACTTGATATCAAACCTCAGATTTTTAAAGTAGGAACCTTTAAGTCTGCCGTGGAGCCGTATATCACGGACAAAATGAGCGACAGCGCCCGCAAGCAGGTGGACGTTTTCCTCAATGTCCTATGGGATGAGTATATAGAAGACCTCGCAGAGGCAAGAGGCACGGACAAAGCCAGCCTCAACCGGGTTGCTGAAAACTTTGTTTTTGGTGACGGTAGCAAGGCTAAAGCCGCTGGGCTGGTGGACGAATTGGCGTATGAAGAAGATGTTCTGCAAAAGCTGAGAGAAGAACTGGATTTGAGTGAAAAGCAAAAAATCACTTTTATCTCCATGAAGAAGTATCTCAAGACACCCGCTTTAAATCCTTCTAAGGCAAAAGATAAAATCGCTATCATCTTCGCCGATGGCGAGATACGCAGCGGCAAAAGCACCGAGGGGGTCGTTGGTTCGGAGACCATCGTGAAGGCGCTGCGCCAGGCGCGCGAGGATGACAACGTCAAAGCCGTTGTGCTCCGTGTCAATAGCCCGGGAGGAAGCGCGCTCGCTTCTGATATGATGGCTGACGAGGTGCGCCTGACCAAAAATGTCAAACCTGTTATTTGCTCTATGGGCAATGTGGCCGCATCTGGCGGATATTATATCGCTGCGCCTTGTGATAAGATTTTCGCTGAAGAAAATACCATCACCGGCTCCATTGGCATTTTTGGTATGTTTTTCACTACCAATGAGCTATTTGAGAAAAAATTAGGCCTCACCTTTGACCAGGTGGAGACGCATTCCAGCGCCAACTTTGGCAATCCTAATTTCGAAATGTCGAAAGCTGAGGAAATGCTGCTACAGCGCAATGTGGAAAAAGGCTATGGCAGTTTCCTGAAGGTAGTTTATACAGGGCGTCCCGCTCATTTTGCTGACAGCATAGCTGTCGATAAAGTCGGCCAGGGCCGTGTCTGGGCAGGTCGCGATGCCCTCGGCATCCACCTGATAGATGAGTATGGCAGCCTACAGGATGCCGTGGCTTATGCAGCAGAAGCTGCGGGCATGGAAAAAGACAACTACCGCAAGCAGCTTTTGCCGCGCCCCAAAAGCTCTATGGAACAGCTCATGGAAGCTTTCGGCCAATCTCAGGTGAAGAGCATTCCGATGTATGAGGAAATGAAGCAGCTGGAAAGGATCAAAAACATGGCGAATCGCCCCGGTGTCTATACACTGATGCCATTCAGCTTTGATGTTTATTGATGCAAAAACTTCAATAAGTTGGGCGCGCCCGCATCACCTTCATTGGAGATGAATAGGGTGCCGTCTGGCAAAAAACAAATTCCTTCGGGATGTTTGAATATATCAGGATTAAGGTGAAATGCTTTACGTATTTCACCTTTTCTGTTTACAGAAACCAGGAGTTTGCCGGTGGAGGCGAGCACATAGATTTCTCCATTCAAAGGATGAAAAGCGATAGCTGAAGGATTAAAGGTAATTTTCTCTTCCGGCCAAATCTCTCCTTTTTTCATTTGACGTTGAAAATAAGCTTTCAGGCTGTCCCGATTGATCAGGAGGATCGGCTCTGCCAGAAGCGTATCTGCATATAAGTCAAAGGCATAAACCGCTCGATTACCACTGTATTTTTTTTCTTCCAAATTGGGGGAAGCCTTACAAGAAATCCATAATTGATGGTTCAGGCTATCATAGGCAAGGCCTTCTGTATCATTTTCTTTGCTGATCCGGGTCTCAAATTTTTTGCTCTCTGCTTTATCTTTGAGAAAATGTTGAATTTCAAATACGTCGCCGTCGCTTTGCAAAGCGTAAATTTTTTCACCAACCCTTTCTATTCCTTCATAATCTCCATTTTTCCCAAATGGAATATGAAGAGTCACTTTCTCTTTTTCCAGATCAAAAAGGTAAATCATACCATTTTCGTCCTGGAGCATGCATAGTACACCTGTTTCATAAAAGCTGAGGCCTGAGACTTCGTGTAGCTCTTCGGGCAATTCGATTAGCTGGTCCGGCGCATCCAATGAATAGGGAAAAGGGTTTGGAAGGAGGGGAATGCTATCTTCGGCCTTATTTTCCACCAGGCTATCTTTTACAGATGCAGGATTGTTTTTACAGGCTGAAAAAACGAGCAAAAGGCCCAGTGTCATTTTTATTAAAAAAGATATTTGCATACTACGCATGGGTTCTTAGGTTAAACATCAACTGGTGAAAACACCGATAAGGACAAAGAAATACAACAAAATTTAGGAAATCCTTACTTTGGCTTAATTTTTTCTATATCTTAGCCCAACGAAGCCAAAAGTGCCTGTTTAGTTATCTTGTACTCCAGTTCGCTCCCCTTGATTCCAGCCCTCAAATTCATTCATATGCTGCCTGTTTGAAGGTCGCAATAACTCCACTCCAACAGAAAAGCTAAATCCTGATTTGCTTGTTTTTACTAACAAGCAAGTTGAGATGTGCCATGTTATTTTTTGGCTGAATGGGTGCTTTTTAAGTGCCATCTGGTTAGATTCGTCATTGAGAAAATTTATATATTCGGACACTATGCAGCTATGAACTTTTGCTTTAAATCGGAAAGTGACTTCTTATCGAGATAGATTTTGAGGCTTTGGCGAGGGTCGCGCTTCAACCATTACGACCACCGACGGTAGAATTTTATACTTACTGGTCCCGGCTTTTGCCAGGACCCTATAATCGCGTGTCTTTCCTTTATTCTCAAGAATATAACACTCATATATAACGGATGTACCTATGAAGAGGACCGAAGTTTTACTAACTACCCTATTCTTTTTTTTCTTATTGGTAAGTACGGCCCCGCAAGCTTTGGGGCAGTGTACGCCTTCTTTGAGCATTGACCCGAATAACACCTTGTGCTCGGGCAGCCCCTTACAGCTGACAGCAACTGTCAACTTGCCCACTGGCTGTATTTTTAATGGCGGATCGCCCTTCCTCTGGAGTGGACCCGGCACGCCGTTTTCAACCTCCTCGAATACCCTGAGCCTGGGATTTGCCTCAGCAGGCAATTATTCGGTTTCTGTGAATATCGCAGACAATGGCTCAGGAACCTGCCCCTGCACCTTCGGTGCATTTGGGACGGCCATCGTTGGCCCCTCCAATGTCATCACGGTCAACCCGGTAGGCTCTGCGCCTTCTTTGCCTTTCCTTCCCTCCGTCTGTGCGGGAGAAAGTGTCACAGTCACAGCAAGCTATGGAGGTTTTACCACCGGTCAGTTTCAGTGGTTTTCCAATGCCGCTGGCACCAATCTCGAATACACTGGCAATCCCTTTGTATCCCAACCCCTCAACTTTAGCAGGGTATTTTATGTGCGGGAAGTAACCTCCAATGGATGTCCCGGCCCTATCTCCTCTACCTTCCAGGGAGTATTGCCCAATCCAGCAGCCCCCACGGGCACGGGTGCTACCGTTTGCCCCGGAACGGATGCCACCATTACGGCCTCCACTACAACCGGAGGTACCGTACTCAACTGGTATGATTCGCCCGTTGCCGGAACCTTGCTGGGTTCAGGAGGCTCCTTCAATACTGGGACTTTGTACCAAACCACCATCTTCTATGTAGAAGCAGTGGTCTCTGCCAATGGTTGTACCAGCGGCAGAACTGCCGTCACGGTTAATGTGCTCCCACCGATCGCCAGACCCGTAGCTCCGGATGTTTTTATCTGCGAAGGAAATCTGGCAGAAATCATTGCTACAGGAACAGGTACAGCGGGAAATACCTTTTTGTGGTATACCAGCCCGGTTGGTGGCACACCCATCCAGACATCTCCCATGCCTACCTCTCCCAATGCACCCAGCGACACGCTGATTGTTGGGCCTTTTTTGGCAGGCTCAATCGTTTTCTATGTCTCCGAATTTGATGTGCTCACAGGCTGTGAAAGCCAGCGATCTCCTGTCACCGTTTTTGTGACGGCTCAGGTACCTGAGCCGCAGGCCAATGATGAGGAGATTTGCCAGGGTGACTCGGTTACCCTGGTGGCTCAATATGGAGTAGGCAGCAATCGCGGAGATTTTTACTGGTGGACAGACAGCCTGAATGGCTCACTGCTCCAAATTGGCCAAAATTTTACACCATCAGCTTCTTTGATAGGAGCCCCTGGCACTTATGATTTTTGGGTTGAAGAGATATTTAAATCTTGTGCAAGCCCCACCCGCGATCGGGTGACTGTGACAGTCTATCCCAGGCCTGGATTTCCAACCATTATTTCTGATACCATCTGCGCCGGTGAAAACGGTGTACTTCGGGCTATTTCCAGCACACCTGGTTTTATCGTTGAATGGTATACCGACGGCGCAGCAAAAAATATTATTTCTTTCGGTCCTTTTTTCACTACACCGGCACTCAATCAAAATACCACTTACTACTTGCGGGAGCGGAATCCTGTTACAGGTTGTATAGGAAATATTATCCCCGTCACAGTTCCTGTATTTGCCAATCCGCCAGCACCCGGTGCCAGCAGTATTACAGTTTGTGAAAATGAAAATGCCATCATAACTGCCACAAGCAGTGGAAGCTTTTTTGGCAGACTTGACCTCTATACTCCAGGTGGGGCACTGGTCCAAAGCAGTGGCCGAGGAGCTACAACCTTCAACTTCAACCTTGGCCAATTGGGACAAGGCATCTATACCTATTTTATAGAAGAGGTAGAAACGATTTCAGGTTGTATCAGCGCCCGGACCGCAGTTACCGTAACGGTAAGCGCTATGCCTGCCAACCCCACAGCCAGTGGTACGACCATCTGCTCGGGTGATGTGGCTACTTTGACTGCCGCTTTCGGAGGATCAACCAATGGTGTTTTTAATTGGTATAGCGATGCTACCCTTTCAAACCAACTGGCCACAGGCAGCTCTTATACGACGCCTGCTTTAACCAGCAATACAACTTATTATGTGACAGAAACCGCCAATGGCTGCGAAGGCCTGGCAACTTCGGTTCTTGTTACAATTAATCCGGTTCCTGCTGCACCAATTGCAACAAATGATACCATTTGTTCAGGTGAGACAGCTACCCTGACAGCAACAGCATCAGCGGGAGGTATTTTGAATTGGTATAATAATGCTTCAGGAAATACTCTTTTATCCACAGGAAGCAGTTTTACAACTACCGCTCTCAATCAAAGTACTACTTTCTATGTACAGGAAGTAATAGTAGGAAATGCTTGTGCGAGTCCTTTTACTGCCGTAAACGCTGTTGTCAACCCATTGCCTGCGGCACCCACTGTAAACAACTTTGTTGTCTGTAGCAATGAAGATGCGATCATCCAGGCCTCTGGTTCAGGATTATCTAATAGAAGAATTGACCTCTATAATAATACCAATACGCTCGTTCAAACCGGTACCCAGGGGCAGGCAAATGTCTCCTTTAACCTCGGGCCTCAGTCTGCTGGAAGTTATACCTATTATGTAGTAGAGGTAAATGTGAATACAGGCTGCCAAAGTGCACAAAGCGCTGTTAGCTTTTCCTCTGTCAATCCTCCTGCCATTCCGTCTGTCCCTGTTGTGAGTATTTGCGAGGGGGAAACGGCAACTTTAACTGCCACTTCCGGCGGCGGCACAGGAGGTGCTTTCAGCTGGTATAGCGATGCGGGTTTAACCAATTTGGTTTATTCAGGTGGCAGTTATACAACACCCGCACTTTCGGCAAGCACAACATATTATGTAACGGAAAGCCTCCAGGGATGTGAAGGAAATGCTTTCGCAGCGACCGTTACAGTCAACGCCAATCCAGCCAATCCTATAGCCACTGGCGCTACCATCTGCGCTGGCAGCAGCGCTATCCTCACCGCCTCCGGCAATGCCGCCAACCAGCTCAACTGGTATGACAATGCCGCAGGCAATACTGTTATCGGCACAGGGCCTTCTTTCACAACGCCTGTTTTAACCCAAAACACAACTTATTGGGTGCAGGAAGTGGGGGTAGGAAGCGGCTGTCTGAGCAATCTGGTTGCAGTTACTGTAACTGTGAATCCGCTGCCCGCCACGCCTTCTGCCAATGATGTCACCTTCTGCGCAAGCGAAGATGTGGTCATCGCTGCTTCCGGCAGTGGGGGAGCAAATAGCAGGCTGGACCTTTACAGCCAGGCTACGGGCGGCACAGCCGTTCAGACAGGAACCCTTGGCAGCGCTGCTGCCAGCTACAACCTGGGCCAGTTGCCTGTCGGTTCCAGCATTTATTATGTAGAAGAAATCAACCTGACTACAGGCTGTATCAGCGCCCGCGTGGCGGTCAATGTAACGGTTGACCCCAATCCGGTGGCTCCTGTCGTGACAGGTACACTTGCTGTCTGTAATGGCAGTGGCACAACGCTGACAGCTGCTTCAGGTGGTGCCACTT
>JAUIGE010000053.1 GCA_030430205.1 Bacteroidia bacterium
ACAAGCTTTTGAGCCGAGTTTCTAATGGATTTAGATCTTGTTGAAACATGATACAAGTTAAAAATTTCTGCTAGATTTGAATAGGGGGGCTGAATAGTTACAATTCAAAAGTATTAGGATTTTCTATTTTTTTTTTTTGATTTACGACAGTTTGCAAACTACTATTCCCAATGGCCTAAATATTTTAAAATTCTAGATTTTGAAGTCCTAAACAAATACAACTACTTTTTATTTAGAATTCATCCAATGATTATGCTATTGGGGTTTCACCTATTATCAACCCTTAATTAGTTCTAAATCATGAAAATTTTTAATTTCCTACCCAAAACAAACTATGCAACTGCTTGTTTGATCGCAGTTACTATTGCTACAATTACGTCCTATTCTTTTACAAAGAATCACTTAGAAACGATCATCGGAACATATGAAGGTTCAACAACCACATTGATCGTAGAAATTAGTATCCTTGAAGAAGCTTTTCAGGAGGGAATTGATTCAATTTATAGTAGTAATTCTGCCTTGAGCACTGCATACATTCAGGATACAGATCCATCAGATTCCGAATCCGTGCCCTATTTGATTTTTGAAGGTTCCATTGAAGCTACTGGAGAGAATATATTTCTGGCCTTAGAGCTGGGAAGGGGAAATGGGAATTATTGGTTACCAAATCCAGATCAGCCATTTAGAAAACACAAGTGCACAGATAAATGCAGTTTAACATGCGAAAAGGTTTTTCAAAATGAAGATGGAACTGGTCCTATGATTGATTGCAATTGTGGTACGAGTGGGGTAGGTGATTGTGCGTTTGAAAGTGGAGGTGGCTCAGACCTCGGAAATTGGATTGCTCTTGGGGCCGTTATTGTTAATGCCATTTTGAGATTGTTGGAATAATCAGTGATCAAAAAATACATTTTTAAGTTATTACTGCTTTGATATTTATATCGAAGCAGTATTATTGGTAAAAATAAATAAGCTTATGAGAGTGTCTTGGGTTTTATTTTTGTTGATCATTAAGGCATCCGTGTTATTGGGGCAGGTGGACAAAATATTGGAACATTCAGAAGAGGTATATTCAGAAAAGAAAAATGGTCATTATATATGTCGAAAACTTTTTAAAGGCCTTTCCACACTAGATACAACTGAAAACATATTCGAAGTATTTTTTAGGAAAAATTTTGAGAATCCACATATGGGAGTTGACTTTTCATTTAGAGTGGATACTTCAATATTGAGAATACACAACAGTAGCGGTTGGATTATTATTTATCATCCAGAGAAATATTATTATCATTTGCCATCAAAGGTTAACAAAAGGAATTTACTGGAAAATAAAAATCATTTACCAATGATTGATCCAGAAGTATTTTTTTCTTCCATTAAATCATTATCTCCAGAGGTATTTAACCAGACAAGTTCTCATTTCATAATTAAAGCAGGCCATATTACTCTCATTGTAAGGAAGGAAGATTACTTAATCGAAATGATTGAAGAAAAAATTCAATTTGAAAATGAAATTCAATTTACAAGATATTGTATTGATTTTCAATATTTCGACAGAACAGAATACAATAGAGATGAACTGTATAATGATTTGGCTATTCCCCAAGAATATAAAAAAACGACTTTGACAGAAATTCTTTCATCGTATAAAACATCTGTACTCAAAGTAAAAACTATGGCACCCGATTGGTCTTTTCCAACTCCCAATGGCGACACAATAAGCCTCTCGGATTTTAGGGGTAAGTATGTAATACTTGATTTTTGGTACCAATCTTGTTTTGCCTGTATCAAATCGCTTCCCTCCTTACAACAAATCCATGATACCTATAAAGATAAAAACGTTGTCTTAATTGGCATTAATCCTTTTGACAAGGATGCCGACCGCTTAGTTAAATTTATAACTAACAATGAAATTACATATCCTATAGCAATGGCTTATGGCTCTGATATCCAGGAAAAATATCAAATTTCAGCATATCCCACATATTATATTCTTGATCCTGAGGGTAAAATAATTTACGTTCAGGAAGGCTATGATTCCAACCAAAAAAGAAAAATTAAAACCCTATTAGATAAATTGATTCATTAGAAATGTTCATCCTACTGGACAAAATTGTCGTACCTCTTTTTTGACAGGATCACAGGATTTTCAGGATTAACAGGATGCCATTTGTTTTTCTTGTGATTCCTGAAAATCATGTTTGTCCTGTCTAAATCTTCTCTTTAGGTTGGCTAAACAGGCAAAATGTCTGGTAGGGTAAGAAATGTTCTATAAAAAGGATCATAGCTTTCCAGCTTCATCCGGTAAAACTATATGTTTATTCAGATTTTTCTTCTAATTCTCTCAAGCGCTTTTTCAGGAGTTCTACTTCCTGGAGAGCTGTTTTTTCGGCTTTTAGCGCTGCCTCTTTTTCCGCTTGCAGGGCTTTATTTTCTACTTGCAACGCTTCTTTCTCTTCCTTTAAATCTTCTACTAATTTAAAGGCAGATCCATCCGGATAAAACGCTTTAAGCTCTCCTTCTATCAGTTGAATTGAAATTCCCAATTTAGGGCTTGTCCAAATTCCATCAAGCATCTGCGACTTCTCCAATTTCCCCTCCTTAGCAACATAAGCGTAAAATTCATTCTTTTGGGGATCAAGAATGATAAATTCTGAAACGCCATATTGCTCATAAAAATCTCTCTTTTTAAGCATTTCCATGCCAGAATAGGAAGGAGAAATCACCTCAAATACCACGGTAAGTGGCTGATCATTTTCCTCCCACTGCTTGTAAGAACCTCTATACCCTTCTGGTCTGTCAAAAGAAACCAGCACATCGGGTGCGACACGTGTTTTGGGGTCGCCTTTCACAGGATACCAAAGTAGGTCCGCTGCAACAAAAACATCTTTTCCGCTGAAAAGGGCGCGAAGATTGGAATAGAGTAAAACAATCCAAAGGGCCTGGAGGGTATTATCTGCCATAGGCTTGCCATCAGAGTCTGGATATATGATCTCCTGTTTTAAAGGATGTATATTTTTTGTTGGTAGTGTCATTGACAAATTATCTTACTCAAGATACAAACGAATGAAAAATAATACAAGTTTGAACAGGGCAGTTGCTTTGCTTAAATTTACCTATCATGAAACGACACTTCAGCATCTTCCTCCTCCTCAGCCTTTCCCTCTCTCCCATTTTTGCCCAAAAGATCGGAGACTTCACCTCTATCGCCCCCGGCTCGCAGGATGCGGCCCTGCATCTCCCTTTGACCCACACTTTCCAATACCTGATCGAGCATGGCGATCCCATCACTTCAGGCGGCACGATGCCTGACAATTTCGATTTTACGGGCTATGTGCCCATCAATGGCCGGAGCGATACCGCTTACCTGAGTATCAACTCAGAGCGCGCGCCCGGCGCGGTGACGGTGCTGGACATAGATTTTGATCCGGCTTTTAAGGAATGGCATGTGCTGGCTTCGACGGCGGTAAGCTTTGCCAGCGTGCTGGGCACGGCTGCCAACTGCTCAGGTGCGGTCACGCCCTGGGGGACGATCCTCACTTGTGAGGAGGTAACTGTCGGCACCGACTTCAATTTTGATGGCTACAATGACCTCGGCTGGGCCGTGGAGATCAATCCCCAGACCAGGACCCTGGTCGATAAGCGCTGGGCCATGGGCAATTTTGCCCATGAGAATGCTGTGGTCCACAGCAACCAACGCACCGTCTACCAGGGGGCTGACAGCAACCCGGGCTATATGTTTAAGTTTGTTGCCAACTCGGCAGCCAATCTTTCCAGCGGAAATTTATATGTCTACCAGGGCTCAAAAAGCGGCAACGGCATCTGGATTTTGCTCAATAACAGCACCCCCGCTGAGCGCAACAGCACCCTGACCCAATGCTCTGCCGTCAATGCCACCGTTTTCAACGGCATAGAGGATGTCGAGATCGGTCCTGACGGCAAGGTCTATCTGGCTGTCAAAAATGAAAATCGCGTCTATCGCTTCCAGGATTCAGATCCGCTAACGGGCACCACCGTGAGCAATTTTGAGACCTTTGTCGGCAATGCCAGCTATACGATCAACTATGGTACGGGCAGCGCTTCCGTGCCCTGGGGCGGCGGCAACGACAACCTGGCATTTGACAGCGATGGCCATCTCTGGGTCTTGCAGGATGGCGGCAACAACTACATCTGGGTGGTGAAAAGCGGCCATACGCAGGCTTCGCCTGATGTGGAGATCTTTGCGCGCATGCCAGCCGGCAGCGAGCCTACGGGCATTACCTTTAGCCCCGATTACAAATTTCTCTTCATGTCTATCCAACATCCTTCCAGTGCCAATACGAGCATCAGCCAGGATGACGCCTTTTGTGCGCCCCGCTTCTTTGATAAGGATGTGGCGATCGTGATCGCTTTGAATAATGACCTGGGAGTGCAGGCCCTGCCCTGCAGCCCGGTTTTGCATCAGCCACCTGATAGCAGTAAGCTGTCAACCGATGATTTCCCCACTTTTAAGCTTACGCTCTTCCCCAATCCGACCCAGCCTGGAGAAACCTTTTACCTGCAGGTAGATGTGGAAAAAGAAGATATCGTGAAAGTGGAAATCGTGGATTTGATGGGAAAAAGGATACTGACAAAAACCTTCTCTCTATCCGAAGGCTCCAACCGCTTTAAATTTTCCCTACCCCATGTGCTGCCGGGTATGTATGTCGTACGAACGGCTAGTGAGCACTTTCAGGAAAGTCAAAAGCTTTGGATCAGGTAGGGATCCCTATTCTGATCCTAAGTCGGAAGCGGGGAGCAATTGGAATAAAGCAGCTTGCCAAATTTGATTAATTCGTTTTAGTCTGGTAAATTAAAAATTCTTGTATTCCATATTTACCTTATTCAAATTTTATTCCATGCTCCAAACAGTAATCATTGATGACGAACCAGAAAGCCTGGAGGTCCTTCAAAAACAATTACAGTTATTCTGCCCAAATGTTCAGGTTCTTGCCTGCTGCGACCAGCCTGCGAAGGGACTGGAAGCGATTGTCCAATATAAACCCCAATTGGTGTTTTTGGATATAGAAATGCCCGGGATGACGGGTTTTGAGATGCTGGAACGCATTCCTCCTTATAACTTCAATGTAATCTTCACCACCGCCTATAATCATTACGCTGTACAGGCATTTCAGCTGAGTGCATTGGACTATTTACTCAAGCCGATAGATAAAGAATTGCTTATATCCGCTGTAGCAAAAGCGGAACAAAAATATGCTCAGGAAGACACCCTCAATCGTCTGGAGGTGATGTTGGATTTATTGGCGAAAGGCCAGCAAGGCGCTCAAAAGCAGGCAAAAAAGATTGTGTTGCCTATAGCTGAAAAAAAAATCATCAAGCAAATGGAGAATATCCTCTGCATAGAGGCTCAGGAAAACTACTGCCGCTTTCATTTTGATGATGGCACTGCTCTGCAGATTTCCAAAAATATTGGTTTTTATGATAAAGCGCTGGACGCTTATGACATCATGCGGGTGAGTCGGTTTTATATGGCCAACCTGCACAAGGTTGAAGCCTATTTACGGGAGGGCTACCTGAAATTATCAGCTTACAAGGATCAGATATGGGTATCCAAATCAAAAAGGGAAATCCTTTTAGATCGCCTAAAAAGGCTATAAAAACTTCCTACACCGGGGAGGTAGGTTCATGGCGCCCCATTGGCTCTTCCTACATCAGACATTGTGCCTATTCCATTTAAAATAGACCTTAAACGATTGAACACCTAACAGGAGAAATTATGGCATATACAAAAGTCAGCGAATTGACCTTAGCAAATGGGAATCCTACGGATCCCCAATCCGAATTTGATGCAATATATAGCATAGCAGAACTCACCCATGGTGGGGGAAACTTTGATTCTGCCCTTACACATTTTTATGGAGAAGATATCAAAAAGGTGCTATTACAGGGAGAGAATGGCGAAAATGGGCCCGCCAAAGTTGTATTTATCCATGTGAAATTTGAAAGAGTTGATGGAGAAAATGACGACATACATGAAATAACAGTAATCGGAGCCATCAATGATACCGGCAAGGTCTATCCCCTCCTGGCACTTCCCTGGCAACCCTATTATCGGGAAGAATCCCCTCAATATGAACCGGGAAACTATCTGAAGAAATAATATATGAGTTCATCTGATCGCTTCAAATCATGAAAAACATGGGTAAAAATAAATCCCTGGAGGATTTTCTGGACCAGGAGACCCATTCTGATAGTCAGGATGCATATAATATTATCTTGAAAAACCTTCAAGCCAATATAATAAAGCCTCACAGGAAAAAGCATGCCTTTTTCATCTTCATCACCTTCAATACGCACCAGGGAGTAGGACGCCTGGCCAAAAACCGCGAACGAGCGATCAATTGGATACAAACAATTCCTTTAACTTCTGCCTTCGAGAAGGCCCCCCAGGATGTCCATTGCCTCTACTTAAGCTATGAAGGCCATCAGTATTTTGAAAAATTCGAAGAAAGACCAGACCTCATCCAGGATAATCCTTTTGAATCTTTTAAGAAGGGCCTGATGAATCAAACAATCTTTGGAAACACCCAAAATGCCAGCCAGGTTGAGGAAAATTATAAAAAGACCATTCATGCCCTGTATTTCATTGCTACCGACGACAAAGCGCGTTTTGTTGGAGAAAATGGCTTAATCAACCAACTCAGTGATCCTGATATGCTTTCCAATAATGGAATGGCAGAAATATTTATGGAAGAAGGTAGCTATGAGACCAATACGCAAGGGAAACAGATAGAATGGTTTGGTTTTAGAGATGGCATCAGCAATCCGCGATTTTTTCCCGACATGAGCAAATTGCCCATCGCACCTCAAAAAGCAGAGGCTCCGGCAAAATTAAATACAGTCCTTTTGCCTGACAAAAACGGGATGTATCCCTACACCTGCAGCAGTTTCATGGCTTTTCTCAAAATCCAACAAGACATAGAAGCATTTGAAGAATTAACCCATAAGATGGCAATTATGCGGAAAGCAGAGGCGAAAAAGTCAGACAAGGACCATGTCAAACTTATATGTAAAGGACTGGCAAACAGGAACTTAAAAACAGGAACCATCCTGGATGTTGGAGAGCAGCTTGACAAGAAAATCGATAAGATAGGCAAGGCCATTGCAAAAAATGGAGGAATTCTGACGGAAGAAGAGGCTGAAAAACTTCAATCTTCTATGTTAGCTATTCTTAAAAATGTTTTTAGAGATGATCAAATCGAATTTGATACCCTAAAAGAATTGAAAACCAACGACCCGGAGAGGTATAGAAAGATTATACGGATCATAAGCCGCAAGCTTAAGCGATCCTTCCAGCTGACAGAAGAAGAGGTTAAATATGCTGAGGCCTCCCTCATCGGCAGATTTAAAGATGGCACGCCCCTGAGCCTTTCAGAAAAAGACGGCCTGGATGAAGCCAGCATTCGGTCGAACTTCAGCTATCAGGACAAGCAGGATGGGAAAGGCTTAAAATGCCCTTTCCATGCACATATCCGCAAGGCAAATCCCCGGACGAAGGACAGCGAGGATCGCAGAATCGTGCGGAGAAGTATGCTCTATGGAAAAAAACAAGAGGCCGAAAAAGGCATGCTTTTCGTCTCTTTTCAAAGCGATCTGAACTGGCAGTTTGAGGAGTTGGTTAACCGTTGGTTATATCAATATGACCCACGCAAAAAAGATGCGGGGAAAGACCCCATCCTTTTTTTTGAAAAGGACTACAAACGCTTCCGCTTTCCGAAAAACTATGGCGAAAAAGAAAAGATCAATCTTATTATGAAAAAGCCGCTTATTACTTTTCGGGGAGGCTTGTATTTTTTAGCGCCTTCCATTCCTTTTTTTAAAAATCTGAAATATTAACTCATACCGGGCATGAAAGCCCCTATTACTTTCCTGTTTGCCTTTATTTTCCCCCCGTTGCTTGCTGCCCAGGTACAGCAACCTATATGGTTTCACCACATCGACGCACAGGATGGCCTACCTTCCAACAGGGTTTTGGATGTCTTTATGGATTCAAAGGGCCTCGTATGGACAGCTTCTGTAGAAGGCTTATCTCGTTTTGATGGGCATCAAATCCAAAAGTATCCGGCAGACCCTTCTGATTCTACTGCTTTAAGCGAAGACTTTATCACAGGGCATTTTTTTGAAGACAAGCAAAGCAACATCTGGTTTTGTACAGAAAAGACCATTCATTGCTATAACAGAAAAAAAGACAATTTTTCCCGATATATTCTTCACTCTGAGCAAGGCCTGGATGTCAAAAACAACTACTTCGCTATCGCCCTGGAGCAGGATAGTTTTCTTTGGCTCAGGGCTGGAGAAAACAAATCGCTCTATTGGTTTAACATTCATACTGGCCAAAACTCCCCCGCTCTTGGTCAAATTGATTTCAAAATCAATTGTTTCGCCGGAATCCACGAGTCAGGGAGACTGGCTTATATCTTTGTGGTGAATGAAGGTATAGGACCAGGGGTCGAGATTTTTCACATTAATAATGCGAGAGAGGTTGTTTTGCATGAAAAAAAATTTGACGGTCACTCAAAAGAGTTACCTGCTCTTCCCATATCCACAGTCCATTTTGATGGAAAACAGCAAGTCTGGCTGGGAGCCAAAGGCCAACTGATTTTCTGGGATATTTTTTCAAATCACTACATACTTTATCCTACAGGCAGGGACAATCTGGTCAAGGTTTTCTCCGTAGAAAACGATCGTTTATTGATTTGTGAGAGCAAAAAAGGGCTGCTCGAATTCCGTCCAAAAAAGGGCTTCGGCTTCTTGCCAGGCAGGCTGATTGAGAAGCCTGATGCAGAGGTAAATTCACAATTTACAAGACCTTATCAAAGTCCCGATGGCACCATTTGGTTATCCTTAAAAGATGAAATGTTGCTATTTGGTCAATTGGGCTATAACAAATTTCAATCGATCCCCAAGGAGCCCATTTCCCAGGGCGGTTATGCCTATAGAGGCATGCTTCAGGACAGCCAGGAGCGGGTTTGGATCAGTACTTATAGCGATGGCTTGCTTCAATATGATGCATCCGGAAACCTTATTCACCCCTTTCATCCCCGTTTTACTGGAAAATACCATTTGCCAGACAACCAGATCAACCACATAGCTCTGGATAATAGAAAAAACCTTTGGGTTGCAGCAACCAAGGGCTTGATGGTCAGCAAACTTGCCGAGGAGCCCTTTGAAATGGTAGCTTCTCCCAAAGGTACGGAGATGATGAACATAACCCACCTTTGCCATCTTCAAAATGGCCAAATACTGGCTTCAACTTTTAGAAATGGCATTTTTGGAATAAAAAAATCGGACGATTCCTGGCAAGCGAGGCAAATAATTACTCCTGAAAAAAACAAGGCAGAAGCTTACTCAAGTCTTTTTCAGGACAGCAAAGGCTCTGTTTATGCCAGCTACAACGATGAAAAATTAAAAATTTATACCCTCCAGGAAGAACAACTCCAACTTCAAAAAAGCATCCCAATTAGTGGTATGGTCCATGGTTTTATTGAAGACAGGGAAAAACAGCTTCTCTGGATCGCGACCTCAAATGGATTGCTTCGTTTGGGCATAAATGAATTGAATGTCCCGCCAAGCATTTTCAAATGTAAAGAAGGAGCGAATATCCAGAGCATGGCAAGAGATAAGCAAGGCAATTTGTGGTTAGGCACGACCCATGGGCTTCAATGTTTTTTCCCAGAAAAAGAGCTGTTCAGGGTTTTTACCTTGACAGAGGGCATGCAATCTATCCTTTTCGACAAATTAGCATGTATGATGCATCAGGATAGCAGCCTTTGGTTTGGGGGCAATGCGGGCATCACCATTGTAAACCCGGATTTAATACAAGAAGATACTTTTCAAGCTTGCATCTATCTGACAGACCTGATGATCAATGACAAACGCCCTGAAGCAGATTGGCTACATAAAACTGATACCCCCAATATCAGTTTGCGAAAAAAATATACCTTTTCTTATCAGGAAAATACCCTTTCCTTTCATTTTGCAGCACTGGATTTTAGGAATCCCAATGGGGCGCACCTATCCTACTTTTTGGAAGGAGAGGATCACGATTGGGTCCATTTATCCCAGACAGGACCTGGTCTGGCGCGCTATGCCAACCTTAAAGCAGGACACTATACTTTTCGGGTGCGAAGCAATCCTGCAAAAGCAATCGGGCAGAGTCTTTCCCATGAGTTGGCAATAACTATTCAGATAACACCTCCTTTCTGGCAGAGGCTCTGGTTTATTGTTTTGATAGGAATCCTTTTAGCCCTTATAATATATAGCCTGCTCCGCTATCGAATCAACCTGATCCGGGAAAAGGCAGAATTCAAGACAAGAATTGCAGAAAACAAATTAACAGCGCTTCGCGCCCAGATGAATCCCCACTTCATCTTCAATAGTCTTAATTCTATCAATAATTTTATTCTGGGTAACAATGCCGAGTTCGCCAGCCAATACCTCTCCAAATTTGCCGGACTTATCCGCATGATATTTGACCTGAGCCAGCATGCCAGCATCAGCCTGGAAGAGGAATTGGAGATGCTCAAATTGTACCTGGAAGTAGAAAGCATGCGCTTTCGGGAGCCTTTTCAGTACAGCATCAATCTGGCAGATGATATTGATTCCTTTGAAATTCAAATCCCCACCATGATCCTTCAACCCTTTGTTGAAAATGCCATTAAGCACGGTATTTCCCACAAAGAAAAAGGCAAAGGGGAAATCCAAATCAATATCTTTTCCAATGAAAAATTCATGGTATGTGTCATTCAGGACAATGGAGTTGGCAGAAAAAAATCTGCGGAAATCAACCAACAAAAAGGACGCAAACATAACTCTCGAGGCATTGATATAACCCGGGAACGGCTGCAAACTCTCCAAAACCAAGGCCAGCTTGCCTACCAAATCAAGATTGAAGATTTGAAAAATGAACAAGGTCAAGCCTCTGGAACCAGGGTAGAAATCCTTTTCCCCCAGGCCCCCTCTTAATTTTCATTCAGGCTCCCCTCCCCTTCCTACATCCAACTTGCTACTTCCTACATTCAACATAGAATGGAAGGTATGCCTCTGTTATCTTTAAATAACTACCCTAAAAAAGGCACGGATCAGTTTTACATTTTTGGTGTTTTTCTGCTTCTGTGCCTTTAATAAGCATGTAAAAGCTATGTTAACGAAACGAAAAAACCTCCTTGACAAATCCGCTGGCTCTAAAAAGGTCCATCCAATTATCGGCCTTGTGCTATTGATGATAGCTATGGTTCTGCTCATCCTGACTGGCCCCATAGGCTTTCTCTACAGCATGATTTATGCTTTTATCAGGAAAGGCCTTACAGGCCTCGGAGAGTTTTGTTTTCAGATGGCTTTAGCCATCGACCAATTGGGAAATGTGATCATGCAACATTTGCTCAATCACCTAATAATTAAAAAAAGGGAAATCCCTTTTGGCGATCCAGATGAAACCATCTCCAGTGTGATTGGCAAAAATATGTTGAAAGACAACCTAACAAGAACTGGCAGATCAATCGATAAGATCCTCAATTTCATAGATCCTGCGCATTCCTTCCGCTCTATAGCCTACCAAATAGAATATAGACCTCATGAAAAGGGGGAAATACATATACCGAGCAAAGCCCAAAATTAGGTAGGGAAGGCCCCATATATCACTCCATCAAGCCTTCAAGTATCCAGTTCTTTATGCCCTGGTGAATTTTTTTGCTGTCAATTCGGTATTCACCAGGGTTCCATGAATTTCCTCCCTAATCCCTCCGGGGAGGATTTTTTCTTATCCATTCAACTTTTAACTACCATATCATGAGTACCATCAAAGCAATTTGGGAGAGAATCCGCAGAGACGAATCCGTCAATTATCCTACCTTTCAAATAAAGGCGGGCAATATCCTGGACAAAAACGATAATGTGGGAAAACTTATCATTCCCCAAGGAAATTATTTTTCCATCTCTTTAACTGAGCAGTTTTTGAAGTATAAAAGAGAATACTGGAATGAATATATCCCCATGACCTTATTTTTTGCCGAATTCATCTATGGAGGCAAAAGGCAGGATTTTCCATTTGTCGTAGGTCCGGAATTGCTCAAAAAGATTGAGCAAATGGAAGGGAATGAAAGTGTTAGATACAAAAACACCCGGGTCATAGGTCCTACGCCCTACAATGGCGACAATGTGGCACTTTTTACAGCTCTCTTTCGCATCAAGACAAAAGACTGGGCTGCTCAGGCCATCAACTTACTGGAAACAGTAGCCAATTCTTTTGATGCTTCTAAACTGACAAATTACTTAAGTATTGCAGAGCCATTACTTACAGGTATTGAAGGCTTTTTCAATATGGGAAAACAAATTCAGTTTAGGCTTGGACAGCGGGATGAATACAGAGACTCAACTGTTCAAAATACCAACCCCTTCAGAAGTGGATATTGGGTTATGCTCAGAAAAGACCAAAATGAAGTAAATCAGGACCATTTTTGGGTAAAAGATAATACATTGTGTTACGGCACGGATCCAGAAAACCTTGTCTTTTTCCAGGAGTGCGATTACACCCTTTTTGAGATCAGTGCATTAGAAAAAAGGGGAGATTATCAGACCTTTGATTTTCACAGACATTGGGAAAGAGCCAAAGAAGCTGTAATCCAAAAAAACCTAAAAGAAGCTGATCGCCAGTTTCAAAGCTTAACGGCTAAACTTTACTTAAGCAATGACATCATTGATTCACAAAAGAATCAGTTACAAACTATGTACCTGACCCGCTTTAATCAATTGAAAGACAAATTCCTTCCGAAAACACTCAATAATAATTTGCAGGAATTCGCCACAAATGGGCTTGAATCGGCTACTACCACATCTAAATGGAATAGCCTGGATAAGAAAATAATAGACCTCGCAGCCCACTTTTCCAAAGAAACAGCGAAAGAATTTGAGGCCAACAATTTTGAGATAAATGAATCATTTATTGAAAAGGAGTTGGACAGTGAATTCTTAAACAAGGCTGAAATAGTAAATATGAAAAGCAGTCAATTGGAGAGGCTTCAGGAGAGCTTCAGGTAGCCCCCCTACCCCCGCCGATAGCTCAGCTTCCAGTCAATCTTCCCATCCTTCATCTTCAAAATCACCTTGCTCACCTTCCGATCGGTAGAGTAAGCCTCAAAAAGCGCTTCTTCGATAAACTCCAGCAGCGCAAAGCGCACCCCACGAGCGCCTGTCTCGCGCTCCAGAGCGTCCTCCACGATGCGGTCCATGACGGGCTCATCTATCGCGAGTTTGATGTTTTGGAGTGCGAGTTCTTTCTCGTATTTCTGGAGCGTGCTGTCGAGCAGGATCTCTTTGAGGGTATCTTTTGAAAGGGCTTCAAAAGGCAGGATGCGGGAGAATCTCCCGATGAGCTCCGGCATGATGCCGTAGTTTTCAAAGGTGGTGACCTTTTGCAGATCGTCGCGGTGGAGCGAACGCGCAATGCGCTTTTCCTCGCCATCGGCGGCGGTTTTCTCTGCTTTGGCCATGCCAAAGCCTATTCCTTCTTTGGCGGCTTTCTTTTTTTTCACGGCCTTGGGAAGGCCGGAGAAAGCGCCGCAGGCGATAAATGCCACATCGGATGTACCGAAGGTCTCCCGCCTGGCCCAGGCCGAATGCGAAAGTTCCGTTGGAACATCTACATCTGCTGTCTCTAACATCTTGAGCAGCTCGCGCTGCACGCCCAGGCCGCTGACGTCCTTGGTGGTGCCCTGACCGGAGAAAACAGCGTTGTTTTTCCCCGAGGCCAGTTTGTCAAATTCATCTATGCAGATGATGCCGATGGAGGCGAGCTCGGGATTGCCGTCGGCGGCATTCATCAGACGCGTGAGCATGGAGACGGCATCCTGCCCGACATAGCCGGTCTCCGAATAGGAGGTAATGTCGATGATGACAGTGGGCAAATGCAGAACGGTTCTGAAAAGCAATTCCACCAAAAAAGTCTTGCCCGAACCCGTCGGCCCTACCAACAGATAGTTCTCCTTGGCAGGCAGCTCATGGCGCGATACGCCATCGAGGTAGATGCGCTTCAGCCGGTTGACATGGCGATAAGCCATGAGACTGAGCGCTTTGCGCGCCTGCTCCTGCCCTTTGAAGCCGCAGGCTTCGATACGCTTCACCATCTCAGCAGGTGTAAAATGGGGCATGGAAGAGAGAAACTGTTGGATCTGAGACGTTTTGGCGTTCGGCATAAAAAGATTTTATTGTTTGTCAGGCGCCGGCATACTCATGAAAAAGTCCTGGTAAAAGCGCTTGGCATAGTTGTCCAGCAATTCCACCACACGCTCAGGACTGGAGGCCTTAACGATGATGCCTGCATGTTGTTTTTTGTTCATTTTCCACACGATCTCGGGATCGTTGTAGGAAGTCATATCAGGCCACTCCTGCTGGGCAAGGGAAATGATGATGCCAGCATAGGCACCTTCACCTTTGGGTGCTTTGTACTTCTTGCCTGGGGCAAGGGTTTCAATTTTGGCCCACTCTGCCCAGAGGTTGATGCCGCTGGCGGCTTCTACCATCTCGGCGATGTTGGCACCGCCAACACGGGAAGCCGTTTCGATGAAATAGTATTTCCCATCCTCATGCGCACGCAGAAACTCGGTATGCGTAGCACCGCTTTTCATGCCAAAACCTTTGATAACGCCTTCGTTATGCTTGATCAGGTCTTTTGCGATGGGGTCATTGTTGTCCAATGTATAGGTGCGGAAAACGCCTCCTTCATGAGAAACCTCGAAAGGCGGGCTCATGTATTTGCTTACGCGAACGAAGGTCACTTTGCCTTCATAGGTGATGGCATCAATATGGTAGACATCGCCGGGGATGAATTGCTCCAGCACAAAGCGGCTTCTGTCGTCACCGAGCTCATTGAGGCGCTTCCAAAGGGTATCTGCATCATGAAATTTCTTGATGCCATGCGCTGAAGCCTGCGAACGGGGCTTGAGGATCCAGGGCGCAGGTATGCGCGCGATAAAATCATTGACAGCCTCATCGTTGAAGGGAGCCACAAAGGCAGGATTGGGAACTTGGGTGTCATCCGCCATCATGCGCATGGCAAGTTTATCGCGAAAATAGCGGGCACGGGTGTCGCCCATGCCTGGGATGCGAAACTGCTCGCGGATACGCGCTGCGCGCTCTACATCAAAATCGTCCAAAGCAGCGATTTTGTCTATTTTTTCCTTTTTCAACAAGCCGCTGATTCCTTTCATCACAAACTCCATATCCCATGCATCCTTGTCCTGGGGTACAAGCAGGATCTGGTCTATGTCCTCACGAGGCCATTCGGCATCCCGAAATTCTTCAGAAGTGAGCAGTAAAACGCGCCATCCGGATGCCTTACAGGCACGGATAAAATCGATCCCTTTGAAGTAGGATGCAACACAGAGTATAGTGTGAGTAGAATTCATTTTCTTTTTTTGTATAAAAATTTGCCCCAATGAAAATCGCGCGCAAAGGTAGGAAATACTTTTTCTAAGTTGAAAGATTTTGTTCACCTTTGCAACAAGTGGGTAACACATCTCAACATACCAATATAGAGGAGCAGATTATACAACTGCTCCATGCGCGCAATAAGGAGGCGATACAGCTTATTTATGCAAACTATGCCAGGGTTTTGTTGGGAACCATCACCCGTGTCGTCGGGGATCCTGCCACAGGAGAGGATGTTTTTCAGGAGGCCATGGTGAAGATATGGAAAAATGGCCCCGCTTATGACAGCTCAAAAGGGCGATTATTTACCTGGATGATGCGTATTTGTCGAAACCAAGCCATAGATACGCTCCGTTCCAAAGGATATAAATCACAACAAAAAATCCAGTCTACAGAAAACATCGTAGTTAGTGAGGATTCAGGATTATCCTATTCATTTAATCCTGATTTGATTGGAATAAAAGAAAAACTGGATAGCCTGGATGCCAGCTATCGGGAAGTGATAGAAGTTGTTTATTACAAAGGCTATACACATGCCGAAGCTGCCGAAGCGCTCAACCTGCCCCTGGGCACGGTGAAGTCTCGCGTCCGCATCGCTATCCGTGAATTAAGAACCATATTAGGCATTGAACTTAGTTGATTACATATCGTCCGGCGTGCTAGAGCTCTACGCTAGCAGCATGCTCTCCCCAGAGGAGATGCAGGAGGTAGAGCGCATGTGCGATCAACATCCTGAAGTGGCTGCTGAACTGCTCGCCATAGAGGATGCCCTGGCAGTTCAGGCCTCTGTCAATTACAGAGAGCCGAGCCCGGATTTGTTGGCCCATATCATGGACCGCATTGAGGAAGAGGAGAAGAAAGAGGAGGAAAAAGAAGAAGAAAAGAAAGAAGCTGAAATAAGACCTCTTTTTACCGAAAAAAGCTCCTCCAGGCTCAGGTGGTGGCTAGCGGCGGCTTCTGTCATTTTGATTTGCAGCCTTGTTGCCAACTTCTACCTCTTTAAGCAGCTGGATCAGGTGGAAACACAATTGGCCATCTTAGAAACAGAAAACCAAAGCATAGCCCAGCAATATGAAGGCATGCGCACCAACTACCAGGTGCTGACAGATCCTTCCTTCTCGACCATCCACATGGGCGGACAAGCCGCCAGCCCCGAATCCTACGCTTCCGCGGTCTATGATGCCGCAAGCGGCAAGCTCTTCTTCAACACCGGCAACCTGCCGGAAACCGAAGCTGACAAGCAATTTCAGCTCTGGGCCATCGTAGAGGGCGTCGGGCCCGTAAGCGCAGGCGTCTTTGACAAAAGCAGCGACCTGCTCCAAATGCCTGCCATCGAAGGCAAGGTCGTAGCTTTCGCTGTCACGCTTGAAAAGCGCGGCGGAGTGGAAAGCCCTACTTTGGAGCAGATGTATGTTTTGGGGGAGGTGTAGCGGAGCTAGAAGAGAGAATAGAGACCAGAGATTAGAGACTGTAAACTGAAGACTATTTTATGTTGCCAGGTAATAGACTGTGAAAAGGTCTGTTCTCTGGCTTTTTGCATTTGAGCTTAAGGGCCGGATTACGCGCAGGCTCCCACCATCAGGAAATCCCGCCCCCCAGGACAAAAGTGCCTTGCACTTCGAAAAACCCGTCCCGCCTCTCTACTCTCTACTCTCTACTCTCTACTCTCTACTCTCTACTCTCTGCCTCCCCAAATTTTTTTTCCCATCCCGAAATCCAAAACCCAGCCCGGCTCCGTAAGTAGGTCGATTTTAAACTTTAACCTTTAATCCCAACAAAATCGTGAAGAACTTAACTCTTACCCCATCCATCCTCGCTCGCATGATGCGGCTTTGGCTGATTGGGGCGATGATGGCAGGCAGCCTATCTTTGATGGCATCCAGCCACAGGGAAGCGCCGCTCATCGCCAACGACCCGCTTGCGGACAATACCGATGTGTATGCCTTCCGCTCGCCCGACGATCCCAACACTGTGACCCTCATCGCTTGCTACATTCCTGCGGAATTGCCTTTCGGTGGACCCAACTACCATTCTTTTGGCGAAAACATCCGCTATGAAATCCACATCGACAACGATGTCACCACCACCGGAGATGACATCATCTACCGCGCCACTTTTACCCGTGTAAATGAAGATCCCAGCACTTTTTTCAATATCCGTCTGGGAATGGAAAACCTCAAAAACACCTATACGCTTCAGCGTAGCATGGACGGTGGTGCGACCTGGCAGACGATTGTCAGCAATGGCATTGTGCCTCCCGCCAATATCGGTGCACGCTCCATCGAAAGCGCCGTAGGCCTGAACACGACCTATGAAAGCCTGATCACACAGGCGATCGCTACTGCTTCGACCGGTGAAAAAGTTTTTTGTGGTCCAGCTGACGATCCCTTCTTCGTAGATCTGGGTGGAATCTTTGACCTGGGCGATGCCCCCCGCAAAAGCAATGGCGTCACCCGCGACGGCCTGGCCCGCTACAATACCCACGCTATCGCGATTCAGATCCCGATCTCTACTTTGCAAAAAGATGGCAAAAGCGTCAGCCAGGCTGGCAACATACTGGATGGCGATTTTGTGATCGGCGTCTGGGCTTCTGCCAGCAGGCCGAGCATGCAAACCCTTAACGGTGATGGAACGATGAGCACTTCGGGCAATTGGGTGCAGGTATCACGCCTGGGCATGCCTTTGACCAATGAGGCGGTCATTCCCATCGGTGCAAAAGATGAGTGGAACAACCGCACACCTTATAATGAGAATCCTGCTCACTACGAATACTTTTACAACCCTGAGCTGGCGCTCTATATGGACGACGCGCTTTTCGGCGGTGCCGTGCCTGCTTTTGAGGCTTTGCGCATACAGCGCAACTCACTTCAGGGATTTGACTTTGGCTATGGCCAGGACGGATTGTATGGATTGAAAGGCAATCCTGCCGTGGCAGGAACGGCATTGGATGATGCCATCTTTGGCACATTGCTTCTGCCAGGACCTGGCAAAGCGCGTTCAGTTGACCTGTGGCCCATCTTCCACACCGGTGTTCCCAATTTCCCTCCCTATCAGCTTGTTACAGGGAAAAATGGCAACCCGCTCGCAAAAGGAAAACCTTTTATCAACAACTTCCTGCCTAATGGCGGCGATATGCTCCGCCTGAACATGGCTACGCCTGTCACAAGCAGAAAAGACCCGAACTTCAGTTCGTTGGGTATCATCCAGGCAGCTGTCCTGGGCATCCTCGATCCCAATTTTAATACCAATGACAGCATACAGTGGATTCCCAATATGGATGGATTTCCCAATGGCCGCAGGCTGGAAGATGATGTGACCCGCATCGAATTGCAGGCAGTGGGGGGCATAGCCCTGGCAGCGATCGGTCTTTGGTACGACGACTATGATGCAGCTGATCCCAATGCATCTCCCGTGACCAACCAATTGCTCAATGTGTTGCAATACTCTACCGGTGTTGAGAAAAATGATACCACCTTCAAAAGTAGCTTCCCTTATGTTCAGGCTCCATGGAGGGGCACAGAAGTGAAGTAGACCTTTCCTCTCTTTAACAAAATCAAAAAATAAAATCATGAAAACCCAATCCATCTTTATGGGGGTATGGAAATACTTTGCGCTCATTTTCCTCCTGAGCATGACAGCAAGTAGCTTCGCCTCCAGCCACAGAGAAGCTCCGCTCATCGCGGATGATCCCCTGGCAGACAATACCGATCTCTATGCTTTTCGCTCTCCTGACGATCCCAGCACCATCACGATCATAGCTAACTATGTGCCACTACAGCTTCCCCACGGTGGACCCAACTACTACCAGTTTGGTGAAAATGTACGCTACGAGATCCACATTGACAATGATGTGTCAACCCCTGGAGACGATATTATTTACCGTTTCACTTTCAAAAAGACCATCGAAGATTCCACGACTTTCTTCAATATCCGTTTGGGAAAAGAAAATCTGAAGACGACCTACACCCTTGAAATCAGCAGAGATGGAGGCAAAAAGTTTTATACCGCTTTGCGGAATGGTGTGGTCCCCCCTTACAATATCGGCCCTCGTTCTATCAGCTCTGCTGTAGGCCTGGAGCAAAACTATGAGAAGCTCTTTCAATCGGCTATCGGCAGGACCAAAGGCGCCGATCAGGTATTTTGCGGTCCTGCGGACGATCCCTTCTTTGTAGACCTGGCAGGCATATTTGACCTGGGCGATGCCCCTCGTCAGCAGGGCCAGGCCCGTGATGGAGTTGCCTGCAAGAATGTCAGCGTGATCGCGCTGAAGATTCCGATCAGCTTTCTCCAGAAAGAAAACAAATCTGTCAGCCAGGCTGCCAATATCCTAGATGGTGACTTCGTCATCGGCGTATGGGCCTCAGCCAGCCGTCCCCAAATGCGGACACTGTCCGCAGCCGGAACGCCCGCTTATAGCGGGCAGTGGGTGCAGGTGTCACGCCTGGGCATGCCTTTGACCAATGAAGCTGTCATCCCCATCGGTGACAAAGACGAGTGGAATTCCCGCACGCCTTACAATGAAAACCCCGCTCATTATGAGTATTTCTACAACCCTGAGCTGGCCTTGTATATGGACGATGCGCTTTTTGGCACCGCTGTTCCTGCCCTGGCTCCTCTTCGTATCCAACGCAATGCCTTACAATCCTTTGACTTTGGCAATGGCCAGGATGGTCTCTATGGCCTGAAAGGCAATCCTGCACTGGCGGGCACCGCCCTCGATGATGCCATATTTGGCACCCTGCTGCTGCCGGGTCCCGGCAAGCCGCGCTCTGTGGACCTCTGGCCTGCCTTTCATACAGGCGTTCCCAACTTCCCGCCCTATCAATTGGCGACGGGCAAAAATGGCAACCCACTTGCCGTAGGCAAGCCTTTTATCAACAACTTCCTGCCCAATGGCGGCGATATGTTGCGCCTGAACATGGCCGTGCCTGTGACGCCGAGAAATGATCCTGCTTTCAGCACCTTAGGCCTGATTCAGGCAGCGGTATTGGGCCTCACAAGCCCGACTTATGCCAATCCCCATTTGCAGTGGATTCCCAATATGGATGGATTTCCGAATGGCCGCAGGCTCGAAGATGATGTGACACGTATTGAGCTTCAGGCAGTGAGTGGTATAGTCCTGGCAGCCATCGGGCTGTGGTATGACGACTACACCGCAGGTGCTGCCAACCCTGTGACACAGGACCTGGTCAATGTCCTCACCTACTCTACCGGTGTAGAGCGCAATGACACCAGCTTCAGAACAAGCTTTCCTTATGTACAACTTCCCTGGTCAGGCACAGGCAAATGTGGCGGTATGGAAGTGCCTTATACAGCTCCTGCGGTCCTGAATCCTACGCCTATGGCCAACAAGCCTAAAACACGCGCCAGAACGGCCAACAGCCTTGAAAATGAAAACGGCCTCACAGTCAGCAATTTTTATCCCAACCCAGCCAGCAGCACGAGTCAAATAGACATCAGCTCCCTGGCAGAAGGAAACTTTAGCTGGGAGCTATATGACCGCATGGGCAGAACGGTGAAAAGCGGTGAAATCACCCTCTCCGGTGGCAATATGAACCAGCTTCGTATCTCTGTAGACGATTTATCGAGGGGCATCTATTACTTCCGATTGGATCACCCGAAACAGCTTGAAAGCCAGATGTTAGTAGTTAAGTAGGCAGTTTGCAGTTTGCAGTCGGCAGTTTGCAGTCGGCAGTGGACAGACTGAAAACTGATCTAAATTCCTGAGTTGTGAGTTGTGGGATGGAGCCACAAACTCCGCCCATGGCTCACAACATTTCAAAGACCTTTATCAAAAACATATTTTCTAAAAATCACAAACATGAAAAAGATTACCATCATCCTCAGCGCCCTTCTCCTTTCCAGTTTGCTCCTTTCCTTTTATTGGTTCAATAAAAGTGAAAAAATGCCTCAAAAGGCTGCGATCTCCATTCCGGAACTGCTCGAACGCCCCGAAGCGCTGGGTTCTGTGGACGAACAGGACTTTATCCGCAAGCGCTATTTTGAAATCAAAAATGAAATAGAAGTGCGCCCTGAAAACCAGCAAGCCTATATAGATCTGGCTCAACTCTATATGTTTGAAGCCCGCATCACCGGTGAGCATGGCCATTATTATCCGGCAGCTCTGGCGGTGATTGAAAAAGTAGCTCAGCAACCCAAAGATTCGGATATGGCTTTTCAGGCAAAAGCTACCCAGGCTTCCGTTTACCTTTCGCTCCACCAGTTTCGCGATGCGCTCACCACAGCCTCGGAAGCCCAAAAAATCAATCCGCACAATGCAGGTATCTATGGAGCACTTGTAGACGCATATGTCGAATTGGGGGAATATGAAAAAGCCGTCAATATGGCTGACACCATGGTGGCTATACGGCCCGATCTGCGCTCCTACTCCCGGATTTCTTATCTCCGTGAGATCCACGGAGAGGTAGCAGGAGCTATCGAAGCCATGAACTTCGCCGTTTCCGCTGCGCTACCGGGAACTGAAGAAGCTGCCTGGTGTCAGCTTATTTTAGGCAGGCTGTATGCCAAATACGATCAGCCGGAGATGGCAGAGAAAACCTTCAAAAGGATTTTGACAGAGCGACCCAATTATCCTTTCGCTTTGGCCGAATTGGGAAAATTGGCTGCTGAGAGAAATGAATTTTCGCTTGCCGAAAACTATTTCAAGCTTGCCTGTGAGATCATACCTGAAGTAGGATTTTATGAGGAAATGGCTCTTTTGTACCAAAAAGCAGGCAAGGAAGAAGAAGTAAAAGCATTAACAAAAGAAATCCTCCTCATGCTCGCCGATGATGAAGCCCATGGCCATAGCATGACCCTTGAATACGCCCGGATTTACCGCGACCTCATCAAAGATTATGACAAAGCTCTTTTTTACGCCAAAAAAGCTCATAATGAACGTCCTGTTAACATTGATGTCAACCAAACCCTTGCCTCTATTTATATTGCGAGCCAACAGCCAGAAAATGCAAAAATCCATTTAGCCCTTGCTTCTCGTACATCTGCTAAGTATCCTGAATTGGTTCAGTTAACAGAACAGGTAAAATAAAAAGTTTATGAAAATCCCTTCCACCATCCACCAAATTGCTCTTGTCATCCTCCTCAGCCTGAGCTACGGTATAGCCTGGGCACAAGAAGCCTCGATTCCTATCGCTGAAGCCAGCGATGATAGCCTGCGAAAAGAAATCAGCGTAGCTGAGTTGGTGATCACAGCAGAGAAAAACCCTTTTTCTCTGCTCTCCCAACTCGATGTGCAGTTGCGGCCTATCCAATCCTCGCAGGACGTCCTGCGCTCGGTTCCGGGCCTGTTTATCGCCCAGCATGCGGGCGGAGGAAAGGCAGAACAGATTTTTCTGCGCGGATTTGACATAGACCACGGCACGGATATCGCCCTCTCTGTAGACGGCTTGCCCGTCAATATGGTCTCTCATGCCCATGGACAAGGCTATTCCGATCTTCACTTTTTGATCCCCGAACTGATCGAGCGCATTGAATATGGAAAAGGCCCTTTTGAGGCGGAGAAGGGGAATTTTGCCACCGCGGGCTATGTGGATTTCATCACACCCAGACGCTTGAAAAACAATGTATTTAAGCTTTCCGCAGGACAATTTGACAGCTACAGGAGCCTGTTGATGACCAATCTTTTCCAAAAGGAAAATCCACATCAGGCATATATCGCCGCGGATTACAGCACCAGTCAGGGCTATTTTGAAAGCCCACAGGATTTCAATCGCTTGAATATTTTTGGAAAATACAATACCTGGCTAAGCGGCAAGACCCGCCTGAAAGCCTCAGCGGCTTTCTTTCGCTCCAGATGGGATGCCTCCGGGCAGATCCCTGTCCGGGCGGTCGAAAGCGGCCTCATCTCGCGCTGGGGCGCCATAGATCCTACCGAAAGAGGCAACACCCAGCGTGCCCATGCAGAGGCGGAATTGTTTCATCTGCTTTCCTCCCAGGCAAGCATCAGCGCTCAGGCCTACCTGATCCATTACGATTTTGAGCTATTTTCCAATTTTACCTTTTTCCTGAACGACAGCATCCATGGCGATCAGATTCGCCAGGCTGAAAGCCGCTGGATCAGCGGGGGCAAAGTCGCCTATAAGCATCAAAAAGCAAGCAGCTTTGCCAAAATCACTTCCTCGGCAGGCCTCCAACTGCGGCATGATGCTGTCAAAGACAACCTGCTAGCGCATACCTTTATGCGTGACAGCTTGTTGAGTTATACCCGGCTTGGGGATGTACAAGAATGGAATATCAGTGCTTTCTGGGAAGAAGAATTGCAGTTTTCGCCCCGTTGGGTGCTGAGTATGGGCCTTCGCTATGATGTATTTCAAATGGCTTATCGGGATAAGCTGGAAATTCAAGCGGCTCCCGGCAAGCAGTTGCAGGGGCAACTCAATCCCAAACTCAAGCTCCTTTTCAATCCCAGTGAGAAGCTAAGCCTCTTTGTGCAAAGCGGCAGGGGATTTCATTCGAATGATAGCCGCTTGTTTGTGGCCAACAGCAATCAGAATTTTCTGCCCCGGGCCTATGGCCTGGATGCAGGGCTTGTGGCCAAGCCTTTGAAGCGCCTGTTTGTCCAGGCAGTCGCCTGGAGATTGGACCTGGAACAGGAATTTGTATATGTCGGCGATGCCGGCATCGTGGAGGCAGGCGGGCGCACGCGCCGCTATGGGCTGGAATTTTCGACCCGCTGGCAGCCTGTGAGCTGGCTGTATGCCGATGCGGATATCACCTGGACGGTGGCCCGTTCAAAAGATGAAGCGCCAGAAAGCGCTTATATCCCGCTCGCTCCTGCTCTGACCGCCACAGGCGGTCTCTCCGCCCAAATCACCCCAGACCTGCGTCTGGGGCTCCGCTATCGCCAGCTGGGCGATCGCCCGGCAAATGAAGATTACAGCCTTACGGCTGATGGATATCAACTGCTGGACCTGGTGGCAAGCTACCGCTGGAAGCAATTTGAATGGGGCCTGAGCATCGAAAATGTGCTGAATAGCGAATGGAAGGAAGCTCAATTTGAGACGGAGTCGCGCCTACGGGGCGAAAGAGCGCCAGTCTCGGAAATACATTTCACGCCCGGAAGTCCATTCTTTGCGCGTCTGTCTGTACAAGTGAATTTCTAATGACTTTCATTTTGAATAACATTTTACCCAAAATGAAAAAATACAGGAAATGGCTCACTTTACAATATATTGACAATCAGGCCACTACGGTAAACTAACATTCTTTGGAATACCTTTGGCAAATAGCATAATAGATTTCAATTTTATTTTTTCAGCCTATTCCCGAATTCTACATACCAGTCAAGTTAAACAAACGCTAAACAAATGAAGTTGAAACGAATTTGTGTAGCTGCAACGATTGGTCTATTCGGATTGGTAAGTTGCAGCGACCAGGAAATCAAAGAATTAGAAGCCAGTAACCAAACGCTTCTTACACTCACCGAGCAGCAAGACTCCATTATCAATGAGGTGGCCAACTACATCAACCACTTTGAAGATAACCTGGAATCCATCATCCACCAGGAGGGTATCATTGTACAAACTTCTGCCAATAAGGAAAACAGTAAGGAAACGCAGTTGAACTTGATTTCTAATCATTTAGAGGCTGTAGACTCTTTACTGAGCCAAAATCAGGCTATCATTGATAGCCTGAGTGAGCGCCTCAACGCTTCAGAGGGCAGGTGGTACACCTTAAAGAAAACGGTCAACCGGCTTCAGATAAAACTGAAGGAAAAAAACCAGGAGGTCAATGATTTGCGAGACAAATTGGGAATTGCCCTGGATGAAATTTATGTGCTGAAGCAAAACAAATTGATTTTGATGGATGCACGTGACAGTTTACTGGCAACTTCCGGCTCTCTGGAGGATACCCTCGCGCAACAGCGCGCCAAAAATCTTGCGCAGGCGCAATTGATCCGCCAACAGGCTGATGACATCAGCCAGGCATTCTACCTTGCAGGTAGCAAGCAGGAGCTCAAAGAGCTGGAAGTACTGGAAACAGAAGGCGGAATCGCCGGAATCGGCAGGGTCAAAACCCTGAATGAAAACCTAAAACCTGAGGCTTTCCAGCCTATTGACACCCGCGAAAAGAAGGTTTTCGCTATCCACAGCAAGAAGGCTCAACTGATCACCCCTCATCCTGTGGATGCCTATGCCTTTATCCCTTCAGAAGATGGAAAGACCATCGTTGGGCTGGAAGTAACCGCTCCCGAAAGGTTTTGGGGAGCCTCTAAATACCTGGTGGTCTTGACTGATTAAGACCCGAAAACATCTCAAAACAAAAACATCGTCTCAAAACAGAAAACCATGAAAAACAACGCAATCAAATTAATCGCTATTAGCTTCCTTTCTCTCCTTTTTGTGCAATGCACAGAACTGGACGAATACACCATGTTTGACCTCGAATACACATCGAGTGTAAGCATTCCGGCGAGTTCAGGAATCAACCTGCCTTTCGATCTCTTCTCCCCGGAGGTAGCCACAAATGCCGAAACCGAATTGGGATTCCATGATACCAACAAAGAGTTGGTTGAGGAAATTACCCTGGATGAAATGATCCTGACAATCACTTCACCTAGTGATCAGCGATTTGACTTTGTCAAATCCATCGAGATTTTCATTGAGGCCGATGGCCTTTCGGAGCTACGGGTAGCCTATATAGAAGAGATTCCGGATAATATCGGCGCCGAACTCGAGCTGACGACGCTTGAAAACAACCTGAGGGAGTATATCATCAAAGATAAATTTACCCTTCGTGCCAAGGTGGTAACGGACAAATTTATCACCCAGCAGGTGAACATCAGCCTTGCTTCACGCTACCATGTCGATGCGAAAATATTGGGCCTTTAGACAAACGATAACAGGATGACAACAGGTTTCAGATAGCCTGTACTGAGGCCGGGCCAAAAGGTCCGGTCTTTTTTTGTATAAAAGAACAACCCCATTATGTGGTATTTAGGAACGATGACGAAATAAACTTTCAGTTTCATTTTTCGCCAGGAGGTGTCATTTCGACAGCCTGCCCTGAGCTTGTCGAAGGAGCCTGCCCTGAGCTTGTCGAAGGAGCCTGCCCTGAGCTTGTCGAAGGGAGTCTTCGAGGAGAAATCTCCTGAGTTATTGATAATCAGACTTTTAACAAATGTGTTCAGGAGATTTCTCCTCGCAAAGCCTCGTCGAAATGACAAACTACTTGAAACAAACTGATGATTTATTTTATCTCTATTCCTTAGCTGCCTTTGCAGCATAAGGTATGCTGAACTTCGTCATGCTGACAAAATTAATTTTTATGAACATGAAAAGATCGTTTACCCTACTCCTCACTTGTTTGTTTGTGAATCTATCTTTTGGCCAGGTCTTCCATATCCTGGCAGAAGATCCCGCTGGAGATCCCAGCCAATCGGTCAATGATGTAGAACGCATCAGCCTTGCCATAGACCCGCTCCAGGACAGCCTCTGGCTCCAACTCGATTTTCACAACAGCCTTTCCGGCGATGTAGGCTTTGTCCTGGGAGTTGATACAGACCTCGATCCGGGTACCGGCAGCCATGCCTGGAACGGCGTACAAAGCGGGCTGAATTGCGAAGAGATTATCATCATCAACCGCAATAGCATCGATCCAAGCTTCTTTTATGGCTCTTCTTCGATTGGAGGCCTCAATCAACTGGCGGTTGCCTTGAATGACACTTCTATTCTTATCAAAATGAAATTATCCCTCATCGACGCGGATGGGACCTTCAACCTGATCGGAGGATCAGGCTTTTTTGATGCCGCGCTCACCAATCGGCAGATTTATGATGAAATACCCGAATTGGGTTGGATAAGTGTAAGCCCGAATGTGGCGCTGACACCAGATCAGGAAACAGCTTCCTGGAAGATCTACCCACAGCCAGCAGATCAGCAGCTATTTATAAAATGGGGAGATAACGTTTTTTCACAGGAAAATACGCGATGGGAGATCATGACATGGGAAGGGAAAAGCCTGATGGGCAAGACCTGGTCGGCTTTTGAGGAAATTAACCTAAGGCAGCTACCATCTGGCATGTATATCATCCGGCTTTTTTCTGGAGAAAAAGAGATGAGTCAACTGTTGAATGTGAAGCATTAAAGCTTGCGTTTCTCCTGGCAGACATATAATTCGGCAAGGCTCTCATAATTTTCAGGGCTTTGAATAGCCAGCGCAGGATGCGCCTTTGCGAGTGCGACAGCCTCCAGAGGCGTATCTGTGTTGAGGGGATGACTGAAGCCAAAAGTATGAACGAGTTCATGCAGGATGGTTGCTACCTGCTGTCTTTCTTTTTTGTCAAACCATTCAGGGCATAAAAAAATGGTCCTGCTATCACTTCCCTTTCTGACGAAAGCATTGGTGCTGGTAAATTGACAATAACTCAACCAGGTTGATTTCACTTCATAGCTGATCTCCTTATTGACCAGCCGCTCATGCATGCTGAGCAATCTCTCCGAAAACTCAATCATGATGACAGAATCTGCCGCTTGTTTCAGCTTCCCCATCCACTTGGGGATGTCGGGGTGGGCATTCCAGGCCGCCATGCGCGCCTCCACGCTGCTATCAGCAGCCATCCAGATTCGGCTTTGATAGCTCTTGAGCAAGCGCTCAAGGGTGCATATCGCCTTTTCATGCATGCGCATGATGTGTTCCTGCAGGCTATCTGCTTCTGGTCCGGGAATCTCCTCCGTGATACGGACTATCTCCCTTTTTTCTTCCTGAAAAAAGGAGGAAGGTGGGAGGGTTCCTGCCAGAAAAAACAGGCCCAAAAAGCATGCGATATATGGGTGATAGCTTTTCATAGTGAAAAAAAATCCCGACTAGCAGGCTAGTCGGGATATCTATTCCTTAACGTTCAATTGAAGCGTTATGGTATTTTTACAAACCTTTCACTGCAAAGACATAGTTGTCTTTGTTGTCAGCAGCGGTTTGATTTACCTCACGTGTGTCAAGCAGGAAGTAGTTTCCAGCTTTGGTTTTGACAACGAATACATCACCTACTGCGATAACATCAGTCTGGTCAGTAACAGTCATCCCTGCATCAAAGATAGCAGTAACCTCTTCGATTGTTGCAACATCAGCATATACAACACCAGCAGCAGGTACTTTCAGGATAGCGCTGCTCATGCTCTGCATTTGCTTTCTCCAGTTCTGATCATTAGGAAGAGCGTTATTGATACCCATGTCTCTCAGGTCTGTGTCAGGGAAGTTGGCAGCAGGAGTAGAACCTGTGCTCGCACCTGTCTCCAGGTCAAGACCACCCTGGCCGGCAGGACCAGAAGAGTTCAACAAAAGGATCATTGTTCTTTCTGTAACAGGTGTACCTGGATCAACGGTAGTGATATCTACAGAAGCAGAAATGGTTTTCTGGTTGGCATCAGTTACGATGATGGTGTAAGTAGAAGTAACTTCTTCTGAAGCAGCAGTGATTTCAATATCCCAGCTGATGGCGTCAACACCACCTACGGGGTTAGGGTTGCTTTGCGCCTGGAAACCATCAAAAATGATACGTGAAGCATCAACAGTTACGTTGTTTTCACGAACTTCGATTGTATTCAAGGCAGCGTCTCCTTTAAGAGAAGAGATATTGATCAGAAAACTTGCTCCGGTATCAATGGTATCAAGAGTTACATCTGCTCCATTGAGGGTAAGCACATTCAAAGTCGGGCCAAGTGGCTCAACGGGATCTGGCTCACAGCCAATAGAAAGGATCAGTGTAAGGCTGATAAATAGGACGGATAATAGCTGAGTGATTTGTTTCATGATTTTAATGCGATTAATAATTTTAGATTGAATGGTTAATGATAATTTGTTCAATCGCCATATAGACGAAGTATTTTTAAAAAAGACACGTCAGAAGACATTTTTTTTTAAAAAAAATTTGTGGAGCTAGCCTTATCTTCTTTTGTGGGCTGAAAATGATATATTTTCATCATATGCTGACAGAACGTAAAGCCACCCTACTTTATTTTGCTCACTTGTAGAGAAGCAACTGACCGTTGCTAGCGAAGATACAATTTACGCGAGGCCATGCCTGCTTCAGTCTGTATCACCACGACATACATCCCCCCGGGCAAATGCCCGAAATCAAATTTTTGGGTTTTGTTCGCAAAGCTCACATCCTCCAGGCTCAGGACCTGCTGTCCCAGCCCATTGACCAGGCTCAGCCTGGCGTGGTGACTGGCATAAACCAGTTTTATTTCTACCTGCCCGGTAGAAGGGTTGGGATAAACCGAAAAATTCGTTTGAGTAACCTCCTCCGGCTCTAAGCCCGTCAGCACGGTATTGGCATAGCTGATGACGCTGGAAGCCACGATCAGGTGCGGATTGAAGCCGTCATTGCAATCGGGGCAGGTGGTTCCCGACACACAATTGGGATGATTGGGGTGGCAAAAATCTATGTAGTTGGGGTCCAGGACATAGTCCAGTTCTACTTTTCCATTTGCTACAAAAGGCGTCAGGTTGTAGTCATGCCAGGGCGAAATCGCCCCAGGACAAAAACCTGCACGGTTGAAGTACCAGGTACCATTTTGGGGCTGACAGCCATCGGGATTGGGGTTACAGGTCATCCAATTGGCATGAGTGAATGCCAGGCTGCCATCTGCCCAGATGCTGTGGGTGGTATTGAAAAACTCCGCAGCATTGTTGCTGTTGTTGTCTCCCCATCCATGCCCTGAAGCTACAAGCTTCAGCTTAGCGGCGAATGCATTCGCCGGAAATGTGACCTCCTGTGCGGGCACAGGCTGCTGGTTGGCGATATCGCCAAAGTCAAAAGCCTCATGCCACAAAGGCGTGATGACGCTGTATAGCGCATTGGGACGGCCTGCTTTGTAATTCAGATCCAAATTGTATTCGAAGCCTTCACCAAATGTCGTATAGTCAATCTGAAAAGTAACTTTCCCCTGCAATGCTGACATAAAGTCTGTCAAATCAATCTGATGCGAACAAGCCACACCATAAGAGGTGATGTAGCGGATGATTTCCACCCAATTACCCTCATGCGTTTTTACCTTCATGTGCATTACCCTGTCCCAGGGATCACAACCGCCAGCAGGACAGACCACATTCATGGTGGCATTGATCTGATTATATGCCCCCAGATAGGAGGGCAATTCTGCATCAAATTGTGCCAATGGAATGGAAGCATTCATCAACACATCTGAGAAAGCGTCTACCAGGGTATCCGAGACCGTATTGACAATATTGATAGAAACAGTTTCGGTAGCTTTGGCGCCAAAGTTATTGTAGGCATGCACATGCAGGCTGTAGCTGCCATAAGAGGGCGGAGCCCACCAGCCTGTATAGTGTTCATTGCCCCAGTCGTGGGCCGAAACGATATTGCCATTTATCTCAAACTCTACTTTTGATACGGAAAGCAATTCCGGAAAATCGGTATTGACGATGGCTGCAAGCTGAATCTTATTCAGCGAAGGCACGATCACATCCCCTGCCAGGGGATTGCGCAGGTCAATATTGGGAACGGTGGCCATGGGGTCCACCACTTCAAAGCTTTTGACAACCGGGTTGGCCGGGTTCCAGGAGGCATCTCCTGGCTGGCTGGCCTCTACCACCACAGTGCCTGCTGTGCCGTTGAGGGTCAGGGTATCATTGCTGACGCTTGCAGGGCCTGAAAGGACCGCAAACTGTACAGGCAACATAGAGGTGGCGCTTGCCAGCATTTTAAAAGGCGCATCTGAGATGAGTTTGTTGTCTATGTCATCAAAAGAAATGGCTTGAAAGCCCGTTTGAAGCGTTCCCAGAAAATTGGAGGTAGAGCCCGTAAGGGAAAAGCCGATCAGGCTGGCATCACGCGCACTGCCGCCCACCTCAGAAATCAATTTGGTGATGGAGGAATTATTTCCTCCAGGCTGGCCCTGGTTCATTTTGTAATACAAGAGCAGGTTGGGCTCACTGCCTGTCAGCTCATTCGTCATCATATCCTGAAGATCCATGACATTCAAGGCTTTGTCCCAAACCGAAACCTCATCGGCCCGCCCCCCAAAGTAGAAGTTGATGCTCGCAAGTATGCTCCTTCCGATGGTAAAAGGAATATTATTGTCCGATAAAGTCCCCGAAGCAGCAGCAGAGCCTTTTGAAACGCCATCAATAAATAAGGTAATGGAACTGCCATTGTACACCCAGGCCACATGCTGCCATACGCCTGGCAAAATCGTGAAATTAGGTCCGACAAACTGATGTAAACCTGTATTGGTTTCGAGGCGACATTCGAGCGTACCGTTGGCGAGTTGTATCAGGTAAAAGCCATTACCTGCCCCCCGAAATCCCATCATGCCCTGTCCGTAGGCCAGTTGATCGGTATAAAACCAGCCTGCCATGGAGAAAGCGGTCTTTCCGGTAAGGAATTGAGATGCGCCGTCCAGCCGCACATAGTCGTCCTGACGATCAAAATGCAGGTATTGATTGGACTGGGCGAAAGTACTGAGCGAAAAGCTGAGGAGGAGGAGAAAAAGTAGGTAGTTGATTTTCATAATAAAAATAAATTGAAGGTCGTGTTGTTATTTTATCCACCAAACTTTCACCTGGCTTTCATCAGCCCCCATGATTGACACTTGATTTTGCCAGTTTTCGGGGTTTTTCTCAGCCTCAGAAGGCGGATAGCTAAATCGGTAAAAGTCGGAGGGAGTGCCTTCATAAGGCGTAGCCCCGGTACGGCGAAGCAGAGAAAATGCTTCCCAGGGCTGCCGGAAAGCATCTATCCACCGCTGGCGGTAGATCAATTCCAGCTTATCATTGGCGGGGTTAAAGATACTGATACGCTGGTGATTGACGCGCATAAATATTTCGCTGGTGCTGAGGATGGGAGGTTTGTTGGTCCAAATCGCTGTTTGGGTCATCACATTTTGCCAAAAAGTGATAGAAGCCGCGACAGCAGAAGAATATTCCGTCTCCGCCAATGGCGTATTCTGCGGCACGCCTATGCCTCTCAGGTAGACTTCCGCTTTAATAAAGCGTACTTCCGCCGCCGTCAGCAGGATCTCCGGCACATGCCGTTCGTCACGTATCAGGTAGTAGTTAAAAGGCGAATAGATATTGCCTTGTCCCTTAAAATCATAGCTCACATCGCGATGCTGCTGGTAGGGTATGCCCGCTGCCTGAGGCGTAGTATCATTAGGAATTTGGGGAAAAGGCACCCATTCGCGGGCATTGTTGGTTTCGAAGAAAATATAGGCGCGGGGATCAAAAATACCGCTGCCATCTTTGTTGTCATTTTCGGACATGGCACGCCAGATGGTTGTGCCCATGCGCAGTTTTTTGTGCTCGCGAAAAGACCAATGAACGCCCAGATTGAGCCAGTTTTGCTGCTCGGGCTTCATGAGCACATCTCCTCCTTCTTCGATCAAAGGCAGATTGCCTTCGATGATCTCAGCGATGATCGCCCCCGCAAATTGCGGGTCCTTTTCGGACATGCGCAGCGCATGGCGCAAGCGGAGGGAATTGGCAAATTTTTGCCAGCGGCGAAGGTTGCCGCCCAAGAAGGTGTCGAAGTCACCAAAAGACACATAGCGCTCGCCGGAGGCGGTGGTGGGATTGGCGTCCAGATTCAGATTTTCAGCCGCCCACTTCAATTCATTCAACAGAAATTTGTAGATATCTTCCTGCCTGTCAAAAGCCGGTCTGGCAAAGTCAATGCTCTCATAAGCCCTTCCTGCATCAAAAAAGGGAATATCCCCAAATAAATCCGTCAGGCGGAATGTCTTATAGGCAGTCAAAATTTTGAGCTGGGCCCGCACATTGTTCAGGGCATCCTGATCGCCCTGATAGGCATCAATCCGCCTTTCGATTTCGCGTATATGCGCCAGGGCGTTGTAATAATTTGCCCAAACTTCTTCTGTGCCTATGCTGATATTTTGAAAAGTCTCCGCCGTCAGCGCTGCCTGCTGTGTGACCTGGTAGAGTTTTTCATTGTGCATATAAAACTGCTCGTTCCAGCCCAGCCTCAGCGAACTGATGACCGTATTGAAGAGCGGCCCGATGTCCGTCGTCGTAGGCGAGAAGGGGTTTTTATTGATGTCTTCGAAGTTTTTGTCACAGGAGGTCAGCGAGGCAAAAAGAAGAAGGAGGATGAATATTTTTTTCATAATTGGTAAAGTTGTCGTTTTTCCTAAAAATTAGCCTGTACACGAAAGCCATAAGACCGCATACCGGGATAGGAAGCCCATTCAAGCCCCTGGGCATTGCCTGCACCATTGTTGCCTTCAGGATTGATCCGGTCCGGCAACGTAGTGTAGAGGTAAAATAAATCCCTGCCTACCAGGGCCACATTGAGTTTTTGGAACACCTTCATTTTACTCAAAATGGTAGGCGAAAAAGTATAGGAAAGCGACACTTCCCGCAGCTTTACCCATGAATTTTCCATAACACCGGGACGGGAGAGAAATCTGCCCCAACCGCCTGCATTGGGCAGGTATTTGAAGTAGTAATGTACCACCTCTGTATTGGGGCTGCCGTCGGCATGTACCCCGTCGAGGATCACCCCAATGTTGCTCACATTGCCTTCAGGATCGGTATAGGGCAGGCCACCGCCCTGCCTTTCCAGCAAAGTCTCCGGGCTTTGCCCGGTCTGCAGGCCGATCACATAAGACCCGGCATACATATCGCCGCCGAGCTTGGCATCTACCAGTGTCTGGAGGCTAAAGCCTCCATAGCTGAACTGGCTGCGCCATCCACCGATCCAATGGGGGGTGGCATTGCCGATGGCTTCCCGGTTTTCAGAAATCAGGTAATGCGTGCCTTCCGCATTGAGGATCGGCTGGCCATTCTCATGGTAGACATAGTCGTAACCGATGATGGTGCCGTATTGCTCTCCGGCCCGCACCGCGATGGCAGGACCGTTGAGGCCCCATATATCTGCCAATTCGAGGATTTGGGCACCATCGCCCAGACTCACAACCGTGTTGCGGTTGCGGGCAGCATTGAAAGAGGTGCGGGCAAAGCCCTTTTTCCCCTTCCATAAGGTGATATCCAGGGTAGCTTCCAGCCCCTGGTTTTCCAATACCCCTGTATTGATTTTGATTTCACTCGCTCCCGAAGAGGCAGGCAGAGGCGAATTCAAAATCTGGTTAAAGGACTGTATATAGTAATAAGTCAGGTCGAGGTTGATCCGGTCTTTGAAAAGACCGAGGGTGGTACCGAATTCATAGGAATTGGCCTGCTGCGGCTGCAAGCCGATGGGCGGGATGGTCGTCGGCAGACTCGCAGTCTGCGCCCCGCCAAAGCTGCCTGTACTGTAGACAAAGTCTACCTGAAAGGGATCGGTATCCGATGCCGTCTGCGCAAAAGCGCCTCTCAATTTCCAGAAATTGAGCCATTTCACAGGCATGTCAAATGCCTCTGTGAGGATAAAGCTCAGCGAAGCTGAGGGGTAGAAGTAGCTATTGCTCTCTATCGGCAGGGCCGATGACCAGTCGTTGCGACCCGTCACCTCCAGGTAGACAAAATTGTCGTAGGAAAGGTTGAGGAAACCGTAGAGCGAGTTGATGTTTTTGTCAAAACGCACTTCTGTTGGCAGCAGCACCGACAAGGGATCTGCGTAATTGTTCAGGCTGAACAGCCAGGGATTTACCCAATCGCCACTGTTGGCCTTCAGGCCATAGAGTCTCCGCTGCCATTGTGTTCCCCCAAAGGAAAGGCCCACATTCAGTTTTTCCGTCAAAAAACCCTCTTGAGAAGCCGTGAGCAAAAACTCATTATTGCCCACGCGATTCCGCGTCAATTCATTGCTGTAAAAGCCTTCATCCAATCCCAATACATCTATCGGATCGTTACGGGTTTCAAATTGATCCAAATTGAAATCCAGGCCCAAACGCCCCATAGCAGAAAGCCAGGGGGTGATCTGGTAATTGAGCGTAAACGCGCCGATGAGCTTGTTGCGGTCGAGTTGGGTATTCTGGTGGTAGGTATTCCACCAGAGGTGGGGAGGCGTGAAGGTAAAGGGGTAGGCCCCATCATAGTTGTAGCGGCTGCCATCCGCATTGAAGTTCAGCTCTTCCTCCAGCCCTTTATAAGAGCGAGGCCAGCTATAGAGGATACCTTTTCCAAAGGATTTGTTGTTGTCATCTCCCAACGTCGGGCTGTTGAGGCGTTGGTAATTGATATAAGACATGCTGATATCAGCCTTGACTTTGGAAGATATATTGAGGGTAGCGCCCAGGTTGGCGGTGTATTGCTGGAAATTGCTGTTGGGGATCACCGCTTCGTGATCTGCTGCGGTAAGGGATACGCGCACGCTGCCCATTTCTCCCCCTCCCGAAAAAGAGACATTGTGGGTTGCGGTATATCCATTGGAAAAATACTGCTTCAAATTGTCCGGCTGAGGCGTAAACTGGCGCAACTCGCCATCCCACCAGCGGACATCCTGTCCCAGCATCTCCGGTCCCCAGCTTGCTCCTGTGGAGTAAAAGCCAAATAGTTCTGTGGTGGATTTGCCAAAAGGGCCTTCTGTGCTGTGTACAGTGGCGGGATATATATTTTCTCCGGCAGCATTTTGCTGAAAAGAAGGCTTCAATAAGCTGACAGGGCCTCCGGCACCATAGACATTTTGCACATCCCGGTAGCGGTAAGGCTGAATGACTTTGTAATTCAACGAATATTGAATGCCGATGCCTGTCTGTTGGCGGCCACGCTTGGTGGTAATCAGCACGACTCCATTGGCGCCACGGGCGCCGTAGAGGGCTGCCGCGGTGGGGCCTTTCAGGATATTGATATCCTGTATGTCATCAGGATTGATGTTGTTGATGGCGGAGCCCCAGTCTACGCCTCTGCCGATGTCTGTGAGGCCCGGCGCGTTTTCGAGCGGCACACCATCCACCACGACCAGCGGCTGGTTGTTGGCGTTGATGTTGTTGTTGCCGCGAATGACAATGCGCGAAGTGCCGCCATCCACGCCATTGGGCGTGCTGATCTGTACACCGGCAGACTTGCCGGCGAGGGCGTTAACGACATTGGGCGCGTTGGAAAGGGTGATTTCCCCTCCCCCCACCGTCTCGGTGGAATAGCCGAGTTCGCGTTTCTGGCGCTTGATGCCCAGGGCCGTGATGACCACTTCATCGAGGGCTTTGCCCTCTTCGGCCAGCAGTATCGTAAAGGTCTTTTTGCCTGCAACTGCCACTTCCTGGCTTTCATAGCCTAAATATGACACCAACAAATGGGCTGTATCGGCCTGTATTAAGGTCAGCTTAAAAGAACCATCAAACTCAGAAATGACGCCATTCTGGCTTCCTTTTTCAATAATCCTTGCCCCAATTAGTGGCTCACCCTCCTCTTTGGAAAGGACAACACCACTGATTTCAGTTTGAGCAAAAAGAAAGGATATAGAAAGAAAGGGAATTAAAAGAGAGAGGAAAAGTGTTTTCATCACGTAACTAATTGGATTTGGCGAAACTGAGCGTTTTGCCCTAAACCCAAAATTACATTTTAACAGGAACTATCTGCCAGTAATTTTTCCAGAAAAATCAGGCACAAAAAAAAAGGCTCCGT
>JAUIGE010000008.1 GCA_030430205.1 Bacteroidia bacterium
TATTAGAGATAATCCCGAAAACCTTATCGTATCATGACGAATTTCAGATTGTCCAATTCCAGATAACATTAGAAGAACTTGAACAATGAAGGGAAGAGTAGTTTTTCTCATTTTTTTTCTGACAACGCCCGCCTACCCGCCGGCTTTCCTAACACGTCCTGGCTGGCTGGGCGGGTAGGCAAGTGTTGAACAAAGCCCTTCGGGCAGCCCCCCGCCGATGTGTAACATAGTGTAAGATAGGGTATTAGAGCAAAAAAAATGCTTTCATAGAGATTTTAACCAATAAATCATAAATCTATGAAAGCAATTTCTGAAAAGAACGTAGCCGGTTTACCGGCTGTATTGTCGAAAATGACTCAGCGAATGGGCCTGGCCAATTATGCTGAGAGTACGATCACGATTTATGTACGGGCCGTTCCATTACGGCTTGCTGGCAAGCCGCAGCAAGACGGCTGCCTTGCAGCAGGCCCGGAGCAGCCTGGGCGTTCAGCCGCCGCCCCCGCAGCCAGAGACCGACTGGAAGGAACTGCTGTTCAAAACCACAGGCATCGACCTCGAAGCTTGCCCCTGTTGCAAAACAGGCCGCATGCAGACCATCCGCACTTTTCATAAGGCCAGGAGCCCGCCAAGGCTGCCCCTTGCTGTATAAGTTTTTCCAGCAGGCCCGCAAGAGGCCATGGGATAGCTATGCTTAGCCCACAGATTTTTACTCGAAAATAGCTGGAAATGAACCCAAAATGAAGTTTTTCGCTGTTACCAAACTGCTGATCCCGCCCGTTTTTAACCTGCCGCCCAGGCAGACAAGCCCGCCAACTACCCCCTCCTTTTTTTCTATACCCATAGCGTAAGGCCCGCCCAGAAGCCCGAAGGGCATCGCACAACAAAGCATTAAAGGCCGGAACGCGCCCTGCGGTCCCAGCCTTTAATGCTTTAGTGTTACTTGCATTTTATTTATTAGGTCTAATTAACTGAAACTCTAATTTTTTGGGCTATCTTCTTTTTTATGTCAGTACATTCAATTGAGACTTTTATCTCAAAAATGCCAGTTCTTAAAGGAACAAGATAGTATTCATCCCATATCCCTTTTGTCGAAATTTTTTCAATAGTTTCAATTTTTATAATGATTTCATTGGTTTCGGAATGAATTAAATAATCAGTTAGGTAGTGTTTTTTTAGCGAAAGTGGTTCCAGGTATTGAAGATTTAATTTGTTCGGATTTTTTCTTTCAAGAAAATCATTAAATTCTTTTATAGCCTTCTTTATTGGATTAGGAAGGATTTCAGGTGATGAAGGCTTCTTTATTGACTGGAATTCATTACTTGAAAGTAAAATTAGCTCATTGGGGATTACAATGTGGATATAAACATTTTTTGCATTTATTAAACCATGATTTAAGACGTTAATTCTTATTTCATTTGAATAGTGTAATTTTCTAAAATATAGTTCATATATATCATTAAACGATTCAATCTCTAGCCTTTTTTTTGCCAGAGTTTTATTGTATTCTCTAATTTCAGTAGAAATTTTGTCAAAATTTATGTAGGAAGGAATTGCTTCTAACTCAAGAGGAATAATTGGTTCGTAATCTTTATGATTAATTTTTTTTATGTAATTTAAATTAATTTCATCTCCATTATTCATTAGGAGTTTTAAATCAGGGGAACTTTTATAAAATAAACTAAGAAGTTCATCATTTTTTTCTTTGAGTTTTTCATTCCTTTTCTCTAAAGCAGAGATCTTTTGTTCCAACTTGCCTTTTGGTACACCGCCTTCAACTATTTCCGCAATTAAATCCCCCTCTTTTTCATTAATATATGATTGGCTCAATTCAGATATAGTTTCTAAAACCCCAATAGTGATTTTTTGCCTTTCTATTTGATATTCTTGATGGTAAATTACACTGTTAAGGTATTTTTTTTCAATAACATTTAAGTTACTAGAGAACGCAAGAAATGAGTTGAAAAAGCTTTCATATTTTGATAATTTTTCAAGTTCAGATATCAGAATAGCTACAGCTTTTTCCAAAGCTCCTAGCTTTATTTCATTCCTTACCCCTTTTATTATCGTTTCCATATTCATTTACATTGCAAGTAACGCGAGTCTGTGCAAAAACCTGAATTTAAAATAAAAAACCACCTAATATCGCTTAAAAAGGCCTGTTTCTAGTGGGTGAAAGAGGGTTTTTGCACGGTCTGACGCCTGGCTATACGCCATATTTCGGTTATTAAAATCATATACCCCATAAAATGACAATCCATGTCTTCAACAGGCAATCACGCACAATTTATGGTGGTTAAAGGTTTTGTATATCCCTTCATCCTCCGCAATATAATCCTTTTGAAAAAAACTACAGGCTAAGATTACAACCATTTAATTCAATCCCTCTCACTACCAGATAAATCATTAGCCTCGCCCAGGCACATCCTGCCTGGCCCTAAGCCATACCTCCATCACCCGCTTGGGGAGAAAATAAAGATGGACATTTTCATTTTTCCCACCACCATATCCAATTCTTCCATATCTTTAATATAGGCAACCAAACCAACGCACCCATCCACCCGGAATAGTGCAAGGGTTCGTGTGGGAAAGAAGCCCGATTTTCGTTTTCTCACATATTTAACCCAATATATTGTATGAAAAAAATGCTTTTCCTGCTGCTCCTTCTGGCTGCGGCCTGTTTTAGGGGTGTCGCCCAGTGTCCTACTGTCATTTCCCTCAACTTTTCCAGCCAGGCGAATATTGACACGTTCTATTCCCATTATAAAAACTGTACAAATTTTACCGGAAATGTGATGATTGATGGGCCAACTATCAGAAATCTGGGAGGTCTCACTAATATCGTTGAAATTACGGGTAGCCTGACCATCCAGCATAGTGACTCGCTTACCTCGCTCAGTGGCCTGGATAACCTGGGAGAAATCGGAGGCAGGCTCAGGATCTTTGATTGTGATACACTCCAGAGCCTCTCCGGCTTGTCAAAGCTGAGGTCGGTGGGCACTTATGTAGAAATTAACACCAACAAACAGCTTCGACACATCCGTGATTTATTTGCTCTAACAAGCATTGGCTCCTACCTGGATATCAATAACAATGACATGCTGGAAGACCTGATGGGTTTGGATAAACTATCATCTGTGGGGCAACGACAGCCTATCCGGATACGGAATAACGATGCCCTGACCGATTTTATGAGCTTCAATTCGCTCACCGAAATAGATGGCTATTTTGAAATTTTCAATAATGAATCGCTCGAATTACTGACGGGCCTGGGTTCGCTCGAACGCATCGGCGGTTATTTCAGGATTCAAACGAATCCCAGCCTGAAAAACATTTCCTCTCTGACAAGTTTACACACCATTGGAGAGTATCTCCTGATGGCAGGGAATGACTCGCTGACCACCATCAGTGGCCTTTCCGGCCTCCGAAATATCGGAGATTACCTGTGGATTGGGCAATGCCACAATCTCTGGGACCTCTCAGGTCTTGAAGGCTTGATTCTCCTTCCGGGAAAACTGAATTTGTATGAAAACAAAGGACTGCAAAGCTTAAATGGTCTGGATAACCTGCTTACGATAGGGGGCGAATTCGTTATCGATTCAAATGATGGCCTGGTCAACCTGGCTGGCCTCAATTCCCTGAATTCTGTAGTGGGGAAAATGAAAATCAATAACAATGACAGCCTGCTATCTTTGTCAGGTATAGATAAACTCCAGCTGGTAGGGGAAGAAGTAGAAATAGGCGGCAATCTCCTTTTGGAGCATTTGTCAGGTATCAATGGGCTCCGCACGATCGGAGGCAGCCTCCGGCTGACCGGAAACCCGAGCCTGATGCATATCCGGGATTTAACCCATTTGTCCGAAATTCGGGGCCCCCTCTATCTGGAGCTTAACAATAAATTGACCTCGCTTGCCGGCCTGGATAGCATTGACATCACAACAATAAGCTCTCTGCAAATTCTCCATTCCGCCAAATTATCTGACTGCGCTGCGCCTACAGTTTGTGCCTATCTGGCAAGCCCCATGGGATCAAGCCTTTTTTTTAACAATGCCAATGGCTGTAATTCTTTTGCAGAAGTAGATATGGCCTGTGCTTCAGTAGCCATTGATCCGGATGAAGATTTCTTCAACAGCCTGAGAGCATATCCCAATCCCGCCACAACTTCCATACAGATTCAGGGGATTGCCGGCTCGGAGGAAGTTTCTCTGAGCATTTCTGATCTGACGGGGCGCAGCCTGCATCATGTTCAGGTAGTTGATGATCGTCCGATTGATATAGAGGCGCTTCCCGCGGGATTTTACCTGATTGGGATTTCTGCGCGGACGCAGGTTAGGCGGTTTGTGTTGGTGAAAGAGTAGGGTCAGATTATTTTCTTTTTGTTTTGGGTAAAACATCAGGGCAATTTCCATATTTTTGACTAATTCCCTACTTTCATACTATAAACATCAATCCTATGAAAAACATTTTCCGAATTAGCTTTTTACTGACAATCCTCCTCATGTTGGCCGTTCAGACACAGGCCCAAAAACCTGAGGTTCAGGTGATCCTCGCAGATTCCGAGCAACTGATCTCCTACCCCATGAGCGTCATGAGCATCATCGAAAACAAATGTTATGGCTGCCACTCTCCCAACGCCAGAAATGAAAAGTCCAGGGAAGCCATGCAATGGATTAACCTCCAGTCTATGGATATGGTGGACCTGATGGCTAAAATGGATGCCATCCTGGAGGTCCTGGAGAAAGGAGAAATGCCGCCCGCAAAAATGCTGGAACGATATCCCAATATGAAACTCACCGAGGAAGAAGCCAGCACACTGAAAGCATGGGCTGAAGCTACCATAAAAAGTCTGGATGAATAAGATTATCAAATACCTGCTCATCGCTTTTGCTGCCATTTTCCTGTTGATTCAGTTTCTGGGGCCCTCCGCTCCTGCGACTTCGACAGAAAATCCTGAGGATCTGCTTGCTGTGCCGCAAATTGATCCTCAGGTGGCCGACATACTGCGGACCGCCTGCTATAACTGCCATTCCATGGAAACAAAATATCCCTTCTATAGCAGAATTGCGCCCCTTTCCTGGTGGATTTATGGCCACATCAATCACGGGCGAGAAGAGCTGAATTTTTCAGCATGGGAATCCATGAAGAAATCCAGCAAGGTCCGTAAGCTGAAAGACATCACAGAAGTAATAGAAGAAGGGGAAATGCCCATGAGCAGTTATGTCAACATGCATCCGGAAGCCAGGCTTTCCGAAGCGCAAAAAGAACTCCTCATCAACTGGGCCAATACTTTTGCACGGGAAGTGGTGAAGAAGAAATGATCAGCGCAGCTTTTTTACATCTACCACTCCTGACGAAAACCTATATCACATGCGTAAATTTGGCCTCCTTTTCCTGCTTTTTTTCTGGTTGATCCCCTTTTTCAAAGCCCAATCTCCGCTTATCACCCACACCCATAGCAGAGCACAGCTCTCCCTCAATGGGCAATGGAGATATATCGTAGATCCCTACGAATCAGGCTATTATAACTACCGACAGGATGTACGGGATCAATTGCAGGACCCGGGAAAATCAGAAGCCCTCTTTTTAAATCATCACACCACGGATTCTTCAGAGCGCATAGAGTATGATTTTGAAAAAGCTGACAGGATACAGGTGCCGCGGGACTGGAATTCGCAGAAGGAAAAGCTGTTTTATTACGAAGGAACGATCTGGTATTACAAAGCTTTTGACTACGAAAAAGCGGGCAAGGGTGGCAGGCAGTTTTTGTATTTCGGGGCGGTGAATTATGAGGCGCATGTGTACCTGAATGGCAAAAAAGTGGGCAGCCATATCGGCGGCTTTTCGCCTTTCAACTTTGAGGTCACAGACCTCCTCCAGCCGGAAGGCAACTTCCTGATTGTCAAGGCCGATAACCGGCGCAGCCGGGAGCAGGTCCCCACTGTCAATACCGATTGGTGGAACTATGGCGGCATCACCCGCGACGTCAAAATCCTGGAAGTCGGCAAGACTTTTATCCAGGACAGCTATGTGCAGTTGCTCAAGGGAGATGCAAACACCCTGGAGGTGGAAGTACAACTCAACGGCCCCAACAAATCCCAGCAAAAAGTTTTGCTGGAAATAGCTGAAGCAAAGCTTCAGCTCAGCCTCACAACCGACGATTCGGGCCTCGCCCGAGGCGTGGTGCGCGCAAGCGAGCTGAACTACTGGTCACCCGAAAATCCTCATCTCTATGAGGTCAAATGGCGCTATCAGGGCGATAGCCTGATGGACCGCGTCGGCTTTCGAACCATCGAAACGCGAGGAGCCAATATCTTGCTCAACGGAGAATCCGTCTTTTTGCGCGGCATCAGCATACATGAAGAAAATCCCATCCGGGGCGGGAGGGCAAATTCGAAAGAAGATGCACGCATGCTCCTGGGCTGGGCCAAGGAAATGGGCTGCAACTATGTGCGCCTGGCGCACTACACCCACAACGAGCACATGATCCGCATGGCGGATGAGATAGGCCTGATGGTCTGGTCCGAAGTACCCGTCTACTGGACCATCCAATGGTCCAATCCTGCGACTTTGCAAAATGCAAAGGATCAGCTGGCAGCCGCCATCACCCGCGACAAAAACCGCGCTTCCGTGATCATCTGGTCTGTGGCCAATGAAACGCCGATTTCAGCTGCCCGAAATGTCTTTCTGACGCAGCTGATCCAGCTTTGCCGGACGATGGATCGTGTGCGTTTGGTGAGCTGCGCGATGGAAAAACGACACAAGGAAGGCACGCAAAACGTGCAGGAAATCGGCGATCCGCTACAGGAGCTTGTCGATATCATCAGTTTCAATGAATACATCGGTTGGTACGATGGCCTGCCTGAAAAGACGCAGCGCGTGCGCTTTGAGATACAATACGACAAGCCTGTCGTGATCTCTGAATTTGGGGCAGGTGCCCTTCATGGCTTACATGGCGCCAAAGGCGCCCGCTGGACGGAAGAGTTTCAGGAAGATTTGTATATACAAACGCTACAGATGCTGGACTCCATCCCGCAATTGCGGGGGATGACGCCCTGGATCCTGGCGGACTTTCGTTCGCCGAGACGGATGCTGGATGGCATCCAGGATGGCTGGAACCGCAAGGGGCTGATCTCAGAGGGAGGAGAAAAAAAGAAAGCTTTTTATGTGATGCAGCGATATTATGCTGCAAAGCAAGGGCTGTAGGGTCAGATTATTATCTGACCTCACCTTCCAGTCAGATTATAATCTGACCCTACCTTCCAATATCTCTTTTATCATTTTCAAATCTTTCAGATTTGCCTTTCTCATCATCCTGCTCATGAAGGGTTTCATGATTTTGGAGAAGCCTTTAGGCTCTCCCCTATTCCTCAATTTCATCAGGGTAGAGTCATCATCTACCGCCGTCCAACTGTAGGTGGTTTCCATAGGAAAAGGGCCTTGCGCGGTGCGCATGATAAGCTTTTTGTTAGGAATGAGCTCGGTGATCTCGTAGGTATAGGCCAGTTCCCGGCCCATAAACTTTGCCTTGAAGGCAAGTTGTGAGCCTATGGCCAGGGGCTTAGCGGTTTTCCATTCAATGGATTGAATATTCACATACCAGGAAGGCGCGTTGTCGGGATTACCGGCATAGGCGGCGACCTCGGCGATGGGCTTTTGGATGATGATTTCTGTTTGGACGTCTACCATGGTTTTAGTTGTCGGTTCCTGAAGAGATGATGCTTCTCCAAGGGATGTTTTAAGCACCGCAATTACCTCTTTCCTCTTAAAAAGCTTCGCTGCTTCTAAAGCATTTTCTCCGCCCATTATGGCCTTTGCATGGATATCTGCACCATTTTCCAATAAGTATTTCACTACTTCTAGCTGTCCCAATCCTGCTGCTTCAATCAAAACTGATGTCAGGTATTCAGGATGTTGGTAGTTTGGATCAATACCGTTTTTGATATGGTATTTAACCAATTCGAGATCGCCCTTTTGGGCTGCGTGAAACATTTCTTTCCAGTCCCCCCCCATATTTTTGAATGAGTTATTTTAATCTTTCCACTCAAATACATTTCGCTCATTTTCAGCTACACGGATGCCATAGTTTCTTATAAGCGCTCTATTTCCTCCATACTGAGGCGGGTATACTGAATTATTTTTTCAATAGGCTCCCCATTTGCTTTCATCTCTCTGGCAATGGTAAATCGTTCCTCTTCCCTTCCTTCTTCTTTGCCTGCTTCTCTTCCTTCTTCTCTTCCTTCTTCTCTTGAAGTATCTACCACATTTTTCAAATCACGATAATATTTCAGGCTATCTTCATAGGCATCCCGCTCTTCCGGGCTGAATTTCGCTATCTCGGCAGCTTCAAATAAACGCTCAAAGACCCTGTCTTGCAGAGCTTTAGGTCTATCCTGGAGCTTTGAAAGATGCTTAAATACGAAAAGCCGTTTAAAACCAAAATCCGTTAATGGATTGACATATTTATCTTTCAGGTGACTCATAATGCAAGTTAAAAATCAATCTTATAATAAAACAGCGGCAGACGCCCCAACTGATACTCCTCGCGGATCGGATTGCCGCTCGGATGATCCGGCGCGTAGGTCAGCGTCAGGATATTTTTGATATCCAATAGGTTGACGATGTCTATGGCTATCTCATGGGTAAGTTTGGGACGGTTGAAGCGAAAAGCCAGCTTCAGGTCTGCGCGGAAATAAGGGTCAAATTGCAGGGTATTCACCGTTTCATCTACATAGATGATGTCCAGGGCAGCGGCTGATTTTTCATCATCCACCGGCCCATACCAACGCCCTCCGATGGAGGTCACTTTACCGCCCAGGTTGAAGGTGGAATTCTCCCCGAGTGCAAATTCTTTTGCGAAAAGCGCATTGAATGCAAAGCGACCGTTGAAGACGGTATTGCGCAGCACATCATCGCTGCCGCGATATTTCGCATCAAAGACAGAGGCTGTCAGCAGGAAGTAGTATTTGTTGCTGAAAAACTTTTCCAGCGTTACTTCCAGGCCGTAGTTGCGGCCGGTTCCTTCATTGACAAGTGTGTCCGGGAAAAGGCGCGAAAAGCCTGAACCGGCATTGATCATCGAGAATGAACTCGTCTGCAATTCCACAGGAATGTTGAACAAATACTGGTAATAAGTTTCCGCCTTCAGGCGCATCGCTTTTCCCAAAGACATATCGTAGGACAGCACGCCATGCCAGCTTTTGGTCAGGCCCATCCCTAAATTGTATTCCTGCGGGTCATTTCCAACGGTATTATTCGAATAAAAATAGGTATAGGGAGATTGAGTCTGCGAATGCAGGCCCGTACCCAGGCTGAGCCTTTTTCCCGGAGCCATGGCGTAGGAAAGGCCCAAACGAGGCTCAATAGGCGAAAAACTGTTTTTATTCAAACTATAATACAGGCTGGTCACGCCTGCGGTAAAGTCCAGCTTTTCCTGCAAACGGAAGCGGTATTGGATATAAGGCTGCACCAGGGCCGCTCCCTGATCGGCATCCCAGCGTGTCAGCCAGGGATCGAGGGTGGTGACGCCTCCCACACTGGGCCGCACCATACGCGCACTATCGATGTAGCGCATTTGGGTAAAGTCAATATTGATCCCTGCCTTGAGGGTCTGGCGACGATCCAGCTTTTTGGTATAGCTGAAAACGGCGGAGTATTTGGTCTCTTTAAAATTGTAATCCAAAATCGCAGGCAGCGAATCCACCACAAACAGATCGCTCTCTACATGGCGGAAAATCTGGTCGTGATTGGCAAAAATCGAGGCATGAGACACAGCAACACCTGCCTTGATGTAGGTATTGATGTTGAAGGGATAGGTATAGGAAAGGCCTACGATGCCGGTATTGGAGGAAAAATACTGGTCGCGGTCGTTGTCGCCGTATATCAGCGTAGAGGTATCGGGCGCTGCCGCATCACTCAAAACGATGTCTATCGTGCTCAATCCTCCTATGCCCCACAGGGTAAAAAAGGAGCCATTTTTCTGGGGCAGGTTGATGCGAAAAGCGCCATCCTGGTACTGCGGGATCGCATCGGTTCCCACATTGATGCCCATGAAGCTGAAAAGCTGCAAAGTCGAATAGCGATAGGTCGCCAGGTAGGAAGCGCCGCTTTCTTTGTTCAATGGCCCTTCGGCCATCAGCTCTGTCCCCAAAAAGCCCAATTGGGCACTGAATTCGTGCTTTTCATTGTTTCCATTACGCATCCTCAGGTCAAATGCTCCGGCTATGCCGTTGGCATATTCGGCGGGGAAAGCGCCGGTAAAGAAGTCTGAATTGGTCAGAAATTTATTGTTCAAAATGGTCACAGGACCGCCCCCGGTACCGGGGATGGAGAAGTGGTTGGGGTTGGGGATATTGATCCCATCGACCCGCCACAGGACGCCCTGTGGCGTATTTCCCCGCACGACGAGGTCGTTGCGGGAGTCGTCGGCTCCCTGCACCCCGGCGTAGTTGGACGCCATGCGCGCGGGCTCGCCGCGCGAGCCGGCATAGCGATTCGTCTCCTCTACGGAGAACTCCCGGGCACTCACGAATGCCAATTCGTTGATCGGCTCGCCCGAGCGTCGGGCGGTCAGCTCGACCTCTTCCAGATCGTAGGACGACTCACTCATCTCCACATTCAGGATCACTTCCTTACCGGAAGTAACCTCGATATTATCCAATGAAACCTCCTGATACCCGGCAAATCTAAATACAACCACCTGCCTTCCCACTGGCACCTTATCCACCCGGTAACGGCCTTGCTCATCAGAAAGCCCTCCCAATACTTTGCCGTCGGTCAGGGTGACCGTGACCTGGACCGCCTCCAGCGGAAATTGTGAGGCCTCATCTACAACTTTGCCTCGGATAGTTTGGGTGATGGTTTGAGCAGTCAGGCTCGTAAGGCTGATGCAAAAACAAAAAATCAAAAGGGTAAATCGGTTTATCATGAGAAGAAATTTAATTTTACAAAAATGACAGCAGTGTTTGCTTGTACCACTCGCACTTTTCAAATATACATTATGCAACTTATAAAAATTTTACCCAGGTTCTTTTTTTGTTTTTCGGTCTTTTTTCCCCTTGCTGGCCTCGCACAGCAGGCACCTTATGTTGGAGGGGAAGCCGATGGCTATGATATGGCTGTTTGGCGTGCGGGCCTGGGCTGGGAAGAGGATTTTCAACAGCAGTTGATTTTGGCTCCTTCTTCTGTGACTTCGGGTGATTTTTTTCAGCTACAAAGCAGCCGGGTCATAGATCGGGCCGAAGTACATTTGCTGGATATTCATGGAAAAATGATTTTCAGAAAGGATTGGATAGCCGGGAAAGCTGTAAGCCTACTGCTCCCTTCTCTTCCCGCAGGCTTTTATTTTCTTCACATAAAAACGGAGAATAAAATGGCAGTAAAGAAGCTTCAGGTTTTAGGAGAATAAGCCATTATGGCAGCGAATACTGCCAAATGGTCATCAAGAATTTTCCCGGTATGTATGTTGCCAACAAGGATTGTATCGCCTTTACAACAATCAGTTACTTCATATAAACCGATTCAAAAAATCATGAAAAAACAACATCAATTCAACAGCTTTTCGGACCTGATCGAAAACATTTTCAATGGCGTGGAAGACCTGAGCGCAGGTCAGATGGGAAGGTTTCCCGCCGCCAACATCCGCGAAACAGCGGAAGCCTTTTTGATTGACATCATTGTTCCCGGTCGTACCAAAGAAGACATCAAAATTCACCAGGAAAAAGACAGCCTGGTGGTTTCTTCTGAGGTAAAGCAGCCCAATGAAGGCGAGACATACCGCCGCACGGAGTTCAAATTATCTCCTTTCAAGCGTAGCTTCCGCCTCCCCGAGACCGCTGACCGCGAGCATATCACCGCCAGCTTCGAAAACGGCATACTGACCATCAGTATCGGAAAGAAGGAAGAAGCGCGTGTGCAAAGAGAAATCAGTATTGATTAGAAGATGAGGAGATGAGCAGATTAGCAGATTAGCAGATGCGATTATCTTGAATCTGCTAATCTGCAGATCCTCTTCACATTCCAAAAAGCGATTTCAGCCAGGCCCAAAAGCCTGTTTCTTCTGATTTTGCTTCGCTTTGGACAATTTCCACCTCTACTTCCTGATCTTCCTGATCTTCCTGATTGGCATTTTCCCTATCGACTTGCTCTTCTTCGACTGAAGGGCTGTTTTTGATGGAGAGAATGGCTTTTTGCAATTCGGGAAGGCCGCCATCTGGCACAAAAAAGCCAAAGTGGTTGCATGGCACTTTGTGGAATTGAATGGGGAATTTCCTTTCTGCAGGAATGTTATTCACGCTGCCTACGCCCACGAAAATATCATTTTCGTCTCCAAAGATGTATTTCTTCAGGGAAGAAAACTGCGGATCGCCAATGCCGATCTTATCCAGGATTTTGCCGACCATTTTTTCTCCCTCATCGGGTATCATGGTAAGGCTTCCGGCAAAAGCGGTATAAGGAATGCCCGGATCGGGCGCGTTATGCAGGTTTTTCAGAAATTCTGAACCGGGTGTCATGGCCTCGGAATTAAATTCCAGGAATTGGTCGGCGGCTTTGACCGCGCCAAAAAGATAGCCCAGGGCAGCGATGCCCCAGCCAAGGCCTGTCAGGCCATTCAACAAAAGCGTTGAGCCAAAGGTAGCCCACTGCTTGATGCTCAACCAGGGAGAGCCGCCGCTTGGCGTACCCGCTACTATCAGGTGGTTGACCACCTTGTTGCCATCGAGCATCTCGATGAAGTAGCGCGACACCAGACCGCCCATGGAGTGGGCGATGATGTTCAATTCTTTGCCGTGGCCGGCACCAAGCCCCACAGCTTCCAGCTGGTCTTTGAGCAGCTTGGAGGTCTCCGCGATGCGGGTATTGAGGGTTTCGTAATCGAAAACCAGCACCGTATCGTAGCCGCCTTCTTTTTTCAAAAAGCTATAAAGAGACTGTTCCGGAAATTCTTCCATATCCGCAAAGAAGCATTCTTTGCAGGAGCTGGTAAAGCCATGAATCAATATCATGATTTTATCAGAAGCCGCGATTGCGCTTTGCACCGCATCTTTTTCGTAGGTAAACTCAAAGCCATCTTCACCCAATCCCGCCACGCCAAGGCGTGGATATGGAAATTCGGATATACCGAATTTACCACCTAAGAGCCTGTGTACCACAAGTTTAACGGATGAACTGAGGCTGCGCTCGGCAGTGGCAGGAGTCGTCAGCCGATCCAGGCTGATCTCTGGTTTGCCGTCGGCATTGGATTCAGAAAACCAGGGCAGCAGGATGCCATCGTCCTCCTGAACGATCACCAACTGATCGTCGGCTCCCAGTTCCGTATCGAAGGTCAGTACCAAAGGATTTTCCTTGCTGACCGAAGAGCGGTCCAGCCCTTCTATTTCGAGGATTTCCATGCCGGGAGAGGCATTCTGACCCGCCACCAGCTCAAAGGGCTGGCTGTTGGGGATAGATCGAAAAGCCTGTGTACCAGGCAATTCTGCCTGCACAGATCGGGAGGCATGTCCGATGCTGGATAGCTTTACCTTGCCATTCGTACCTGAAGGGAATTTGACACTGACAGCCGATTTCGCGACCACCTGCTCATCCGATGCCTTATCATCCCAGATATTGGTCATCGAAATCAAAGCCGTGGTCCAATCTGTCACCTTCTTGGGTTTTCGGATAATCAAAGACCGGGTCTGCTGCTCCTCCAGCAATATGCTGAAGGAATCCATTCCTTCTTCATTCCCCACACTGCGATCTCTTTGAGGATAGTCAAAGCCGCTTTGTTCCATCAGAGAAGCCTTGAAGGGCTCAGTGCTGGCTACCATTTTCAGGTAGGTGGTATCCTGCCTGATGCCTTTGTTTACCAAAGCCTCGGGCACATTGGGCGCCAGGGTATCACCTCCGGCCACAAAAATACTTTGCCCTGGCCCTACTACATTTTGACCAAAAAGGATGTTCTGGATGGAAAAATCACTGCCCATGGCAAGGACAGCTACATGATAATCCTGGCTGCTGTGGTTGTTTTTTACTTTTACCTTGTAGACAGGTGTTCTGCCCCAACTGCTATCTGTTATTTCCCCATATATCTGAAAAGCAATGGCAATTTCGCCTTTGCTATTGGGCGTGACGGGCTCTACTTTGAGAAGCTGGTCGGTCTGGGGATCAAAATGGTGGGCCTCCACTTCCAGCTGCAATGTTCCCTGCGGAATATTGGTGGTAGCATTGGCGAGGGACTGCGTCCTGTCCCATCGGGCGATGCCCGAGACGATTTTCAGCGCGTTCTCAGCCTGTCGGCTGTTGATTTCAGCGAGTGGCTCGCTGAGGGCACGGGCATCGGTAGGACGAAAAAATCCAAATTTTTCCTTTCTCTCATGGGCGTAGGCCATGATTTTGTAGTCTGCCTCGGCATCAGGAGCTACCAGCTCCAGGTATTTTTGTGCATCGGCATCCTGCTTAAAAGCCGCTTCCAATAGCTTTACGCCATTTGCCTGAGCAGCTGTTTCCGCTTCAAAATAAATTTTGGTTTTGGTGATCGGCAAACTCAAAATCGTTGCCTTGAAGGTGGCGTCATGACTCAGCGTAGCTGTTCCGTCAAAGCTGATGGTCGTCACCGAAGCGTCAACCTCTTTTGACTGGGCAACTTCCAAATATTCGGAAGGCTTCGCCGCTATATCCGCCTGGGAATCATAGATGGCAAAGCGGGTAACGCCTGTAGCCGGGATGCCATTCAATTGTCCTCCGGAAAGCGTCCAACTGCCTCGCTTTTGATCCCACTGCACCATATAGCTTTTATCCGTAGACTTCAGGCTTCCTTTCAGAAAAACCATGTTGGCGTCCACTTTGGCACCTGATGTTTTGAGGGAAAAAACCACATCCAACTGTGGATTTTGCTCTGCTACCTTTCCACTTACAAAAGAAGTGGACTTGCTGATCAATTCATCATAGGAAATATCGCCCTGGCTTTCCTTCAGAAATTTCAGGATGGAATAGGTGAAAATGCCTCGCTTTTTCCCGTCAATGACCAATTCTTTGGCAGTCTGCGAACTCAAGGAGCCTTGCAAGGCAATGTGTGAGCCGGTCGGCAGCTCGCTATTGACCATTTTGCCATTGGCAAACTCCTTCTGAAAAGTATCCGCGAACTCGCTTCGCTCCATGAAGACGTAGTCTTTGAGGTCGCGTGCTTTGGCCTGATCGTCAGAGGCCTGACGCTTGGTGACTTTGGCGGTATCGCGGGTATTGGAGCCCGAATGGCAACAGTCAAATATGGTGACGATATGCGGATTTTTCCGCGCTACCTGGTGCAGCAAGGCGCGCAACTCTTTGTCTGCAAGATCGCGGTGATAGACAGAATCTATGGTCTGGCGGCTATCATATAGCACCAGGGTTTCATTTTTGTGATCTGGCTCCAGGTCATAAAAGGCTTCATGGGTTTTTTCCTGAGAACCATGACCGCTATAATGAATAAAAACGGTGTCCTCTGAGCCTGCCTGCGAAAGGTGAGAGAGAAAAGCATCTACCACATTTTTGCGGGTGGCTTGTTCATTTCGGAGCGTTTGGAGCTTCAATTGATCTGAAGGAATCGTTCCTTCCAGATATGCCTGAACTTCTTTGCTGTCCTGCACACAACCGCTCAAGGGCGGGACAGGATGGCGGTAGCTATCAATAGCAATCAGGAGGGCATAAATTTTATTGGCCATAAGTAAGGATTTAAGTGTCTATGGCCTCAAATTACAAGTTTTCTCTGAATATCAAATGCCTAACTGATCCCTCAGATTTCTATCTGAATTGCTGTTGCGGCTCCAGTAATCCAATCTCATGGATTTCTTTCGACGGGCTTTGCTCGTCATCTGTGGGCCGTCAGGCCGCCAGGCGGGGCTGGCATAGCTTTCATCCCAACCCATGATATCAAATGGAAATGCCTCTTTATAGTAAATGCTCAGGCTGCGTTTTTCCTCGCTATAATCGATGGACAATTTCTTCACGGCCTCGCCGGCAAATTCCCCGGAAGCGTCTTCCACACTGATAAATGCCTTTTCTGGCCGTATGGGCCGATGGCGCAGGCGTGCAGCCAGATTCGAAGGCACGATTTCCTGTAAACCCATAGGGATACTTTTCGGATCTATCCGCAGCCGAGTCCAGATTTCATCTTCCAGCAAAGCCTTCGGAAATTGCTTTTCCACATCCCCTTCTGACTCAAAATAGGACCGGAGTTCCATCTGATAGGCATTTTTGTCCAGACTCAGCTGGCTGAAGGTATGGCCACACCATTCCTGGCTGGTGGTAGTCAGCTTCAGGCTGTTGGGATGCTTTTTCAGATCTACCGGCGTAAAGACGGAACGCATCATGGAATAAGGGTAAATTCCTGTCAGGAACTTGCGGCTGTCATTGAGTTTCAGGATAGAAACTTTGTCAGCCGGATGGGCTCCGGGATTGTCCAGCTTTACCAGCTTAGATTTGGAAAAGTCCTCTGTCACAAAGATCAGGACAGCATGCCCTTCGTGGATTTCGCCATAGCGCACCTGCTGCAGATCGTAGCTGTTAAGCTCCGCCAGGCCATCGTACCAGTGCGCAGCGAAATCTTTGGGAATTTCAAATTCGGATAAAGTCGTTTCAGCCTCAGCTGGCGCGTCTTCCGGCGCCTGTGCCGTTTGCTGGCAGGAAAAGAGGATGAAAGGCAAAAGAAGGAGGAGGAAAAACCGTTTTTTGTTCATATCCAAGCAATTATAATTTGTTATTTGTCTCACATTGGGACACTTATTTGCGTCAGTATGAGACGGATGTTTTCTTATTTTAATCTACATAAAGACTCAACAATCTGAATGTCAGCTATATAACAAGTGGGCACAGCTATTGTTTGGAGACAGGAGAGCAGAGAGCGGAGAGCGGAGAGCAGAGAGCGGAGAGCAGAGAGCAGAGAGCAGAGAGCAGAGACAAGAGAACCCGAAACACGAAACACGAAACCCGAAACACGAAACCCGAAACACGAAACCCGAAACCATCTTCAACCCATGTTAAGCAACTACCTCAAAATAGCGTGGAGAAACCTGAAAAGACAAAGACTTTTCTCATTTCTCAATTTATTGGGCTTAGCCATCGGCATGGCGGCTTGCCTGCTCATCCTGGAGTATGTTCAGTTTGAGCGGGGATTTGATGATTTTCATGAGAAAAAAGAGCGGATTTTTCGGGTGAAGCAGGATCGCTTTAACCACGGTGAGCTGAGCACCGAATGGGCTGGCGGCTGCGCTGCCGTGGGTTTTGAGGCAAAGGCAAATCTGCCTGAAGTAGAAGCATTTACCACCCTTCATAAGCAAAAAGCCTTGTTTTCCGTGGAAGACAAACATGCCCGTATGGAAGATGTCTATTTTGCCACAGAAGACCTGTTTAAGGTCTTTTCCTATAAGCTCATCTCCGGTGATCCGCAGCAAGCCCTAAAGGAACCCTTCACCATGGTTATTCCGGAAAGCGTAGCAAAACGCTTTTTTGGAGAGGTGGACCCAATGGGCAAAACCATACAACTGGATGGACAGGAAAATTACCGGGTTACGGGGGTAATCCAGGACCCACCAGGCCCATCCCATCTACATATTGATGCTTTTTTATCCTTTGAAACATTCCGTGGCTGGGAGCCTGACGTCATCACTTCCTGGCAATGGGATGGCTTTTTGAGTTATCTCCTTTTGGCTGAAAATACAGACCCGCTTGCCTTTTTAGAAAAATTAAACCAACTGGTTCAGGAGAAGGAAGGAGAAAACCTTACACAATACGACTCGGACATGAAGTTTCATCTCCAGGCAGTGAGGGATATCCATCTGAATTCTGATTATATGGCGGAAGCAGAGACAAATGGCGACGGTGAAGCCGTGAATATGCTTTCGCTGATCGCGATTTTCATCCTGCTGATTGCCTGGATCAACTATATCAACCTATCCACGGCCAGATCTATCCGCCGTGCCAGGGAGGTAGGTCTTCGCAAAACTACAGGCGCCAGCAATGGTCAATTGATTTCACAATTTTTGCTGGAGTCCTTTATGCTCAATATCATCGCTGCGATCCTTGCGCTGACTTTATACCAGATATTCAGGCCCTATCTCATCGAGGTAAGTGGCACGCCGGCTGCATTTTCGTTCTGGGTTCATCCAGTCAGCTGGCTCATTTTCCTGCTTATGCTGCTGTTAGGTTCCTTTCTGGCAGGATTATATCCCGCATTTGTACTCTCCTCCTTCCAGCCGGCGGCAGTATTGAAGGGGACCATCAGCGGAGGGAAAAAAGGCATAAAACTGCGCAAAGGATTGGTCATTTTTCAATTTGCTCTCTCCAGCCTGCTCATAGCAGGCACCCTGACAGTCTACCAACAATTGCAGTATATGAAATCCATGGATCTCGGCGTAAAATTAGAACAACGCCTGATCGTACGGGGTCCGATGGCCATTGATTCGCTTTACCGCAGCCGTCAGGATATTTATTACGAAAATCTGCTAAAAAACCCTCATATAAGCCAGGTGGCTTTCTCCTCCTCCATACCGGGCGACCCTACCAACAACAATGCCGGTGGCATACGCCGCTGGGGGGCAGATGCTTCGGAAGGCAATACCGTTGAATTTGTCTGGATGGATCATGGATACATCGATTTATATAATATCCCTGTAGTCGCAGGGCGAAATTTTGACCCCAATCATTTTACAGATACCAATACGGTTATTCTAAATCAATCGGGCGTCGCGCTATTGGGTTTCAGCACACCAGAAGATATTATCGGCCAGGAACTCCATTTCTGGGGTGAAAAAGTAAAAGTGATCGGCGTCATTCAGGATTACAACCACAAGTCTCTCAAAGTGTCGGGAAGACCGACGATCTGCAGGTATTGGCCTTACCTCCTTTCATTTCAGTCCATCCTGCTGGATCCACACAATTTGAACGAGACGCTTTCTTTTATCGAAAAAACCTATCAGGAGGCTTTTCCCAATAATCCTTATGAAGCCTATTTTGCTGATGAATACTTCAACCGCCAGTACCTTTCTGATCAGAGATTCAGCAAAGTATTTGGGGCATTTTCCATTCTGGCAATTCTCATCGCCTGCCTGGGCCTCTTCGGCCTGGCTTCTTATGCACTAAGTCGCCGATCCAAGGAGATGGGCATCCGAAAAGTGCTGGGCGCCAATGTCACCCAACTCACTACGCTGATTTCCAGGGAATTCATTCTCCTGATCGTGCTGGCAAATGTCATCGCCCTGCCTCTGGCAGGCTGGGGAATCAGCGAATGGCTCAGCCATTTCCCCTATCGCATGGACATGCACTGGACTCTGTTCCTGATTCCGTTTGTCCTGATCCTGCTCGTCGCTATGCTGACCATCAGTAGCCAGACCTTTAAAGCTGCAAATACCAATCCTGTTGAAGCGCTCCGGAGTGAATAAAAAGATTTATGATTAACCATCTCAAAATCAGTTGGCGTAAAATGCGCAAGCATAAAGGCTACGCCCTGACACATATCCTGGGCCTCGCCATAGGCATGGCTGCCAGCCTGCTCATCCTGGAATTGTTGGTATTCGAATACAGCTTTGATCGCTTTCATGCGGAGGGAGAGCAAATCTATCGGGTGACCAATGACCGTTTCCAAAACGGAGAGTTGGTCCAGCATGGAACCATCACATACCCGCACATAGGAAAGGTGATGGAGGACGATATTCCGGAAGTTACAGATCATCTTCGACTGATTCCCTCCTGGGGAAAAACAGCTGTGAGGATCGGAGAAGCATTTTTCTCAGAAGAAGGAGTCATGTACGCAAATGCGAATTTCTTTGACTTTTTCAGTTTTCCCCTCCTGGCAGGCGATGCAAGTGATGCCTTGCAAAAGCCCTTTACAATTGCGCTTTCTGAATCTTTTGCAAAAAAGTATTTTGAAGGGCTTGCGATAGAGCAAGCCATAGGTAGGCAACTCATTATTGATGAAGAAGAAAATCCGTATTTGGTGACAGCGGTGTTCGCTGATATTCCGGAAAATTCGCATTTGCAATTTGACATGCTTATCTCCTTTGAAACTTTTGTAACCGAAGTCGGGCCTGGTTTTGCAAACAATTGGGAATGGTCTGACTTTTGGCATTATGTCAAATTGCAGCAAAGCACAGATCCTCTGGCGCTTCGCACCAAGCTCGATGCTTTCAGCAAGCAACATTTCCGAGGAGCCGAAGTCTCGGGTAGCGAGGAGGTCTTTTTGTTACAGCCTCTTTATGAGGCTCATTTGTATTCGGATTATGAATACGAGATCGGCCAAACCGCTGATGGCAAGGCCTTTGAGTTGCTCTATGGCATCGCCATTTTCATCCTCCTGCTTGCATGGATTAACTACGTCAACCTCAGCACGGCACGCTCTCTGGAGCGCGCCAAAGAAGTGGGGCTTCGCAAAGTCATGGGTGCAACGCGCCCTCACCTCATCCGGCAATTTCTGATAGAATCTTTTCTTTACAACCTACTGGGTCTGATTTTCGCTCTTACCCTCATTCAACTCTGCCAGCCCGCTTTCAACCGTTGGTTGGAAAGGCCACTTTCGCTGACACAAATGTGGCAAACCTCCACAGCCGATTGGTTAAATCCTGCTTTTTTCGTCATTTGGGTAATCCTGGGTATGTTTGCATCTGGCTTTTATCCTGCTTTTGTCCTATCTGCATTTCGGCCAGCAACTGTTTTAAAAGGCACTTTTAAGCGTTCTCAAAAAGGAAATCGCCTGCGCCAGAGCCTGGTCATATTCCAATTTGTCTGCTCTTTTATCCTGATGACAGGTACTCTTGCAGTTTACCAACAAATCAAATACATGCAGGACCGTGATTTGGGAATAGACCTGGAACAGATTGTCGTGGTGGAAGGGCCTTATCTATACGATTGGGATTCTACCTGGATTGGCAAAATAGATGCTTTTAAAACGGAATTGAGACGGATTCCTGCTATCAGACAGGTTTCAACTTCTGAAAACCTAGCAGGAAATCGCCTTTCGCGCATCTTCGATCTGCGAGCATCGCATCATGATGCCACACAAAAATTTACGGCCAGCCGTATGTCTATCGATCACGACTTTGTTGAGACCTATCAACTTCGTTTGCTGGCAGGAAGGGATTTTCGGCTAGACGACCATCATTATAGTTTTCGGGAAATCAAATATGTCCTGGTAAATCAGGCGACTACCCGCCTTTTGGGCTATGAAAAAGTTGAAGATGCCCTGGATAAACAAATCACATTTTATGGACGAAACTGGCAGATCGTAGGCGTGCTGGCAGATTTTCACCAACAAAGTTTACATCTCCCTATTGAGCCCATTATTTTTCCGCCAGCCTATAGCACGGAAGATTATTTTTCTCTGCGCATGGAAACAAAAGACTTGGCAAGTTCTCTGGCAGAAATCCGGGCTGTTTACAGCAACCTCTTTCCGGGCAATCCCTTTGAATACTATTTCATGGACCAGCGGTTTGCGGCCCATTACGCTTCAGACCAACAATTTGGGCAAATGATCGCCCTTTTCGCCCTGCTTGCTGTTTTGATTGCCTGCCTCGGTCTTCTCGGCCTTGCGGCCTACAGCATCCTCCAACGAAGCAAAGAAATCAGCATCCGTAAAGTGCTGGGAGCCTCCCTTCAACAGCTTTTCATGTTACTTTCCGGGCGCTTTTTGCGCCTGGTTGGGATTGCCAGCCTGCTCGCGATGCCCATCGCCTGGATAGCCGTCCGCCATTGGCTGGATAATTACGCCTTCCACACTTCCCCTTCTTTGCTACTTCTGTTGCTGCCAGCAATCATGGTCTTTGGTATTGCTCTGCTGACGATCAGTTGGCAGACTTTGAGCTCGGCACGGAGAAATCCTGTTGATAGCCTGAGAAATGAATGATTGCATTCCAGATAATTCAGCTAAGAATCCTATCCATCACAAATAAGCCTTCAAATGCTTGCGCAGTTCCTTCAGGGCTTTGCCCATTTGCACCTCTACGGTCTTGGGCGAGATCTCCAGCACATCGGCGATTTCGCGGTATTTGAGGCCCTCAAAGCGGCTCAGCTCAAAAATCTCGCGGCAGCGAGGCGGCAAAGTAGCTATGGCTTGCTGGATTTTTTCGGCCAGTTCGGTTCCATCATCAGCCTTTTCGCGCACATTTTCCGAAAATTGCTGCACTGCTTCCTGCCGGTATTTTTCCTTTACCTTTTCGTGCTTGATGAAATTCAGGCAGCGATTCCGCACGGAACGATAGAGATAGGATTTGAGGGAAGTGTTGATTTGGAGTTGTTCCCGTTTTTCCCACAACTGAAAAAAGAGGTCCTGAACGATCTCTTCCCCGTCTTCGGGTGATCGTAGGATGCTTGCAGCAAAAAGGCACAGGGCTTTATAATAGCTTCGAAAAAGCTGTTCAAAGATTCCCCTTTTGCCTGCCTGAATTTGTTGCAGGATTTCCTGATCAGTCATGTTCATGGCCCAAAGTAAAGAAATCTTGGGCCTTTGAAAAAGAGAGAATTCATTACCTTTGCGGCTATGAAGAGCATGAAGCGAAACCTGATGTTTAGCCTTCTCCTCATCATTAGCCTGTGTATGAATGCCCAAACGACTTTCTGGAACCAGTTTTATGGGGGCAGCAGCTATGATATGGGGAGAAAAGTCCTGTTAAATGATGATGGCACCATCATCCTTGCAGGAGAAGTTTATTCAAAAGATGGCCTGGGAAGTCAAAACCATGGGGAAGTTGGCAGCAGCGATGTAGTGATTTTCCGTTTTGCCACCCAGGGAATCAAATTTTGGGAAATAACGCTCGGCGGTAGCGGAGATGAGACCATTTCTGATTTGATCAAAACCCATGACGGCGGTTACCTGATGATTGGTACGACTGATTCACGGGAAAACAGCCTGGGCTCCGCCTACGGCGGCTCCGATGTGTGGGCTGTCCGCCTGAGCAGCAAAGGCAAAGTCCTTTGGAGCAAGCGTTTTGGAGGTCGTGGCAACGACCAGGGCCTCGCAGCGATGGCGCTGCCAGACGGCTATTTCTATATCGCCGGCGAAGCCGGCTCCAAGGATGGCAGCATGCGCGGCCCGCATCATGGCGGGCTGGATGGCTGGCTTGCCAAGCTTGATGGAGATGGCAACCTCATCTGGCAACAATTCTACGGCGGCTCTGGCGATGAGCAAATCATCGGCACCTACCTCCTACCCAATTATGAGTGCATCGTGGTCGGTTCGACCTCCTCAAAAGACTATGATGTAAGCCGGAATATCGGCAAAAAGGACGCCTGGATTTTCAAAATCGGCGAGTTTGGGCATATCATTGAGGAGCAGACCTTTGGGGGTTCAGATATAGACGAAGTCCACAAAAGCGCGCGTGATGCCCTCGGCAATATCTATATCGCAGGAACGACTTTTTCCAACAATGGCCATATTCCTTACCAACAGGGAGGGGGCGATTTTTGGGTGATGAAAATAGATGCTGCGAAAAATGTGCTGTGGAGCAGAACCTTTGGCGGTTCCCGCCCTGACGGCGCCAATGACCTCTGCCTGACGCAGGATGGCGGTGTGGTAGTGAGCGGTACCGCCCGATCTTCCAATGGGGATATTCTGCTCACACGCGGTTATTATGACGGATTTGTGGTAAAAATAGATGCCTTTGGCAACAAACAATGGTCGCGTAACTACGGCTATTATGGCAAAGACGACATCACAAGCATCATAGAAGTGCCCAAAGGAGGCTACCTCGCGCTGGGTTATATGGAAGAGCCCATAGCCACGAGGCCTGTTCCAGGGGATACGATTGATCCCCAATCCTACCTGGATTTCCCCAAACATGCCGGAGGCTATGATTTTTGGCTGATCAATTTCAGTGATCCTCTCAGGGATGTCACCCGTCCTTATATCACTCCTCCCCTGCTCTCCGGTACTACGATGGATGACTTTAATGGCAAGCCCATTGAGGCTACCATCACCCTGGTGGACAACAATACCCTGGATTCTATCACCAGCACCATTTCTGATGTGCAGTACGGCAATTTTGATATGCTGATGCCAGCTTATGGTCTGGTGAGTATCAAGGTACTGGCAAAAGGCTACCTTTTCTATGGAGAAGACCTGAGCATGGATACGGTGATCAGCAAAGCGCAAATCAAACGAAACATCCGCCTGGAGCCGATTCAAATCGGCAGCTCTTTGATCCTCGAAAGGATCTATTTCAACTCCGGCAGATGGAATATCCTGCCTCCTTCCCGGGCAGAGCTTGCCCGGCTTGTGGACTTCCTCAACCTCAATCCCAGCGTGCGGATCGAAATCAGTGGACATACCGATAATACCGGTAACCGCGCACAAAAAGTGAAATTATCTGAATACCGCGCCAACGCCGTCCGCGAATACCTCGTCGATCAGGGTATCGAATCCAGCAGGCTCCGCTCCATCGGAGAAGGACTGAAGCGACCCATCGCTACCAACAGCACCTCCGAAGGCCGCCGGAAAAACCGGCGGGTGGAGTTTAAGGTAATTGGGATGTAAGAAGACGCTTTTCGTAGGCTAAATCTTCTTCTTCAGACGCTCCATCAGCATCTCAAAAGGCTGCGTATTGAGCATGATATAAAAATGAAGGTAAGGGATACCCGCATCCAGCAACTCTATGGCTTGCTTGTAGGCCCAATCTACTCCAACCTGCATTTCCTCCTCTTTGCTTTTCGCAGACATCATGCGGTCACAAAACTCCTCGGGTATGTCTATATGAAAAATAGAGGGGAGGCGGGTCAGCTGGGATTTTCGGGTAAGGATTTTTAATCCGGGAATCAACGGCATTTGAATGCCGGCGGCGCGGGAGGCTGCCAGGAAGTCAAAATACTTTTGGGTATCAAAAAACATTTGAGAAACGCCGTATTGAGCGCCTTTTTCTTCTTTTTGCTTCAATACCTTCAATTCAAAAGCCTTATTGGGGGCCTGAAAGTGTTTTTCAGGATAATAAGCGACACCAATGGAAAAATTTGTTTTGGCAGCATTGACCATGGATTTGTCCAGGTATTTCCCTTCATTCATGTGACTGACCTGCTCCACCAAATCCATTGCATATTCATTGACCGTGCGGTCTTCAGGTATGGGTCGGGGGCTTTGCTTATCGCCACGGATAGCCAGTATACTCTCTATCCCCAGATAGTTGAGCTCAATCAGCGCGTCTTCTGTCTCCTCCTGTGTAAAACCTCCACATAAAATATGTGGCACAGGCTCAATCTCGTATTTGTATTTGATTGCAGCACAAATCCCAAAAGTACCTGGGCTTTTGCGCTTGACCTTTCGCTTGTACGAACCGTCAGGCCGCTCTTCCCACATGACCTCGGCCGCATGGCTGGTCACATCTATAAAAGGCGGATTGTACTGAATAATAGATTGAAGGGCCTTGTCAATTTTGGCCAGGCTACCTCCTCGTTTGGGAGGAATAATTTCAATGCTGACAGTAGGGTTTTTGGTCTGTAACAAATGGTCTATAACACGCATGAGCAGCGAAAAGAGATTGAGATTAAAAGATACTGCTCAGGTGTTCTCCTGAGCAGCGCCAAAGTTGTGAGAATCTCTTTTAATTCGCAAAGATTGGACCGGGTTTCTGGTTTCGGGTTTTGGGTTTCGGGTTTCGGGTTTTGGGTTTTGGGTTTTGGGTTTCGGGTTTTGGGTTTTGGGTTTCGGGTTTCGGGTTTCGGGTTTTGGGTTTTGGGAACTATTTAAATCTGAGTGCGATCACAGGGTCTACTGAGGAAGCGACATAGGCTGGGATGATTCCCGCCAGCAGGCCCATAACCAAACTGATGATGGAACCGAAATATATTTCGCTTCGGGTGAGGCGGATTTCGAGCGGGAGCTCCGCCTTTTGGATAATCACATCCACCCACTCCATCAATCCATACACCATCAAGAGGCCCATTACCCCTCCAATGAGGCAAATGATCACCGCCTCAGACATAAACTGGTAGAGAATAAATTTTTTGCTGGCGCCCAGCGATTTTTGAATTCCGATTTGCTTGGTTCTTTCCCTTACCGAAATAAACATAATCAGCCCAATACTCACCAGCCCAATCAGGACCGCAAATATACTGATCCAGACTCCTACGGATCTCAAGACACCAAAGAAGCCATTGATCTGATTCATCAGCATTTCCTGCTTGTTGATGGAAAAATTATCCTCTGCACTTGGCCGCAGCCCCCGACTGGCTCGCATGATACCCGTCAATTCACTTTCTACATAGTCAATTTTATCGGCTGAAGAAGCCTTTACAGCCAGTACCTTATCCACTCCCCTATTATTGAGGTTGTACATCAGGGCGCTGGTTTTATAGGGAACATAAATACCATCATCCACACTTGGCCCAAAAAGGGCCCCTTGCTTTTCGGCCACGCCCACTACCGTGAGCCGTTTTCCCCTGATCCGGATGCTTTCCCCCAAAGCATTTTTATCATCAAAAAGCCCTTTATACAGATTGTATCCCAGTATACAGACCTGTCCTGCACGAAAGAATTCGGTCTGCGAAATCGGCCTGCCGTCCACCAATTTCCACTCATTGATGATATCAAAGCCTTCCGTAATACCAAAAACGCTGACAGGAGACATGCTTTTCCCTTCACGCTTGATGGTCTGCCCACCAAAGGTTACCTGATAATAGGTACCATCTATATTTTTAAGGTTTTTGGCAACCTTTTGATAATCCTCAAAGCTTACCTTGGGTCTTCCCCAATACTTAAACCAATCATCGTTATTGTCCTTCCAGGGCCAGTTATGCACAAACATGGTTGTGTTGCCCAATGTCTCCAGATTTTTGGTAATGGAATGCTCCATGGAGTTGATCATGGTGCGGATACCCGTGATCACAAATACCCCTATCGCCACTCCCAGCACAGTAAGCACTGTCCGGGATTTATAGCTTGTCAAAGCATTGGTGGCAAAATTGATACCTTCTGTAAGAAAGGAGAATAATTTCATGCTGAAAAAATAAATATAGCCAATCAGTCGAAGCCTGCCTGCGCTTCTTACATATTTTCCAGCAAAATCTGGCTGATCTCAGGATCGGTCATGATTTCAGCCAACTGTGGGTTGGCGGAGGTCACCAGGTCCTGGGCCATGGCCAGACGAATGTCATTGGGCAAAAAGTCGATTTTGATAAATCGTTTTACATTTTCCATCCTTGCTACATCCAGTTTATTTTCCTGCATGCCCAGGTAATTGACCAGACGGGTGCAAAGTGTCGCCAGTATATCGACCCGGATGGTTTCTTTCAACACCACCTCTTTAATAGGCATAAGCACCTCATTATCAAAGTCTTTTGCCTCACAAATCTCCTGTGGTGTAATCAGGCTGCTGAGGTTGTTGTTGACAAAGGAAATGAATGCTGAAACCGTCTGGCTGTCCAGGCAGGAGTCTCCCAGCAATTGTACCAAAGGCAGATTGGCGCCCAGGTCTTCAATATGTGAAATGGCTTCAAAAAACTGAACCAGCGTACGCGGGGTAGTCCGATGACCCGAGACAATCTCCGGATAGGTAAGCACGAAGTTGATCCCCCTCGGGTCTATTTGCTGCTTTTCAGCCCAGCGCGACCATACCTTTGCATCAAACTCAAGCGTAGTATGCATCATGCGTGTCAGCATGGCATCGTCCATGGGTGTTACGGAATAATCTCCGCCATCGGGATTGGCGGTCAGGATAATGTGCCATTGGCGAGGCAGCTTCCAGCTGACCAACTCATAGTTTTGCAGCAATTGCATGATTCCCCGCAGGATGCGGTCATCGGCCCGATTGACATCGTCAATCAGCAGTATGCCCGGCCCTTCCTGGGAAGGAACCCAGGCAGGCGCCCGAAAGACAGTCTTTCCCTCCTCAATGGAAGGCATACCAAGCAAATCGCCCATTTCCTCAAATTGGGCAGGAGCGATATAGACAAACTGATAGCCCTTTTCCTGGGCAATGCTTTCCACGATTTCGGTTTTTCCAATCCCATGGTTTCCCCATATACATATAGGCGTTTTTTTCCTCCCATGGGCTTCGGCCTGCTCATTGACCAGCAAAACATGCTCAACAAAGGCGATGACTTCTGTGGCTTTTGCCTTCGTACCGTAATAGATATAGTTCATTTTTGTGTTTCGAGTTTTGGGTTTCGAGTTTCGGGTTTCGAGTTTCGAGTTTTGTGTTTCGGGTTTCGGGTTTTGTGTTTCGGGTTTCTATTTGCTAATCCGCAAATCTACGAATCTGCTAATCTAACCTTCCTCCCTGGTAGATTTTCCCAGGCTTCCTCTTCCGGCCTGATGCCTTCTCTTGTTATGATCCATAGGATGGGTTGGCGGCTGGCGACTTCAGGAGCCGGCCCAAAGCCGTCTGTAAAATAAAAAATGGCATCTGGCCGATATGTCATATTTGCAAAGCGAATAGGTTCATCAAAAGCAGTGCCTCCCCTGCCTTTGATCACCTGAGGCAGGATTCCTTTATACGGATAAGTCCGCTGGATTTTGGAGTCACATTCTGCTACCAGCAATTCGCCTCCCTGCCGCCAAAGGTGGTATAATTCATTGAAAAAAGCATGCAATTCATCTTCCTTCATGCTGGCGGAAGTGTCCAGAACGACCAGGACTTTTTGCTTGTGTTTTACCTGTATACCCGGAGTGGTGCCGTATCGCTTGGAAGGCCTTCGAATGGTATTGGCGAGACGTGTCTTGCTGCTGTTGCTGGCAAAAAGGCGCAGAATTCTGCGCCAGTCAAATTGGGGGGCAGCGGCGAGTGCGAAGCGCTCCAAATAGGCCTCCAGGCCTGAAGGGACTGCCCCCTGCCCCTTGTCTTTGACACGGTTCATGCTGCGCCGCAGGGCGCTGTTGATGGCCTGCTCCAGGAGCTGGCGTTCGGGAGCGCTCAGGCGCTCAAACTCATCCCAATAGCGATGGCGGTCCAGCTCGGGATGCCCTTCTTTGAGCATCTGATCCAGCAGGCTGCTGTCTGCGGGCTTGCCTTTTCCGGGGCGGTTACGCTTTCCTCGGGGAGACATATTTTGCTCATCCTTCGCATCCATGCGCTGCTCTACCTCCGCCAAAAGCTTTTGGTAGTAATAGCCCACATCCTGATGGGCCTGAAGCTTGAGGTAGGCAAAATCTTCCAGCAAAATGGGCTCTCCGGGCAATTGAGAACGATCTATATATTGATTGACGACTATGTCGGCAGCGATGTTAAACAGGCGTTTAAAGGGAAACTGATGCGCAATCACTATGTGTTTGAGCAATACATGAAGCATTTCATGCTTGATGATCCCATAACGATGCCCAGCATCTTTCAACTCATTTTGCCAATAATCGGGGTTAATCACCAATTTGACCTGCTCATCAGAAGCCAGCCTCACGCCCAGGGTCGGGCCTTCTTCATTTACCTCCCGCAGCATGCCCGAAAAAAAGTGCCCATAAAATGGCTCTTGTAGCAAAAATTGTACACTCGTCCGGGTAACCTGATCTAGTATCGCTTCCTTCTGTTCTCTTTTCAAGTCAATGGTTCGTTGGATTTTAAGACAATTCTCAGGTTGGGGGATTTGCCAGCCTGAATTTTTTGAAGACAGGCCTTGCCTGCATCTGTCAACATAGGCTGGCTTACAGCCAGGACAAATAAACGAGGCATTTCAAGGATTGTTTGGGGTAAATAATCAATCGGGTTGAAAGTCAGGTCGAGGATACGCAGGTTGTGCAAGTGGCCGATTTCATCCGGCACTTCGGTGATGCCATTTGCCATGAGCCTCAGTTCCTGTAGCTGCTTCATGCCCAGCAGGGAGCCGGGAATGCTTTTCAAGGCATGCTCTCCCTGACCATAAATGGTCAGTTTTTCTATCTGGTCCTGCTGGCTTACAGCATCAGGCAGGCTTTTTAAAAGCCCGAGGTTCAGGCTGTTATTATAAATCATTGCCTGGAGGCAATTGTCAAAATAGGCCTCCTGATCCTTTTCAACCAGGTATTTGAAGGCTGACCATACTTTGGGATTGATTTGTTTGTCCTTGTCGTATTTGTTTGCCAGGCAAACCATCAGGGCCAGGCGGGGGGTGTTGAGGTCTGCCAAAAGCTTTTGAAGCTTTTCGAGATCCCCAGCGAGGTCGCTGGGGGCTGGATAGCCAAATTGCTTGAAAGTCTGATAAGCCTTTTCCTGCACCTCAGCCTCCAGAAAAGACTTTACCCATCCATAAGAAGTACCTACTGTTCCTACAGATAAATACCTGAACCACAGAGCCTCATACAAAAAATCTGGCCCTAAGGCCTTTGCAATTTTGATACCCAGGGTTACCCTTGGCCTGTTGTTTCCACTGAGATAATCCACGAGAAGTTCATCCCGGAAAGCCTCCGGCAGGCCATGGGCCTGTATAAGGGTCAGCGCAAGCTGCTGATTGGCTGCAAGCGGACTTGCGAACAAGTCTTTGATGCGGGCCAGCATGGGAATGGAATAGTTCATAGGAAAGAGTAGAGAGCAGAGAGCAGAGAGTAGAGAGCAGAGATGTGAGACTAAAGACATTTCTGTTTACAGCATCCCTGAATTTTAATAAAGGGCAAAAATCTACAATCACCGCCAGAATGGCAAGAAGAAGTAAATCCTGGTTTCTTGTCTCTCGTCTCTCGTCTCTCGTCTCTCGTCTCTCGTCTCTCGTCTCTATTCTCTATTCTCTATTCTCTATTCTCTATTCTCTATTCTCTATTCTCTATTCTATTGTCCCGCCCCCAACAAAAAAAAAGCGACCCGTCGTAACGGATCGCCCCACTCCAATAAATAATCCAGTTTTGCTCCTAAATCTTAAAATTTCTTTATTTTCTCAATGCTTAAAAAAACTCCCGACCTGAAAAAAAATTACTTCTGACGTTCAAATTTGATCTGATTGATTACATAATGAGTGTGATGGAGCTTCAAATACAAGTCAACTTCGAAAACACCTTCCTTGCTGCGGTAAGTACCCAAGGCATAAATGGTGTTATCAGTACTCCCCTGGTGGTTAAATGTAAAAGCTGCAGGGGGGAACGATTCTAAAAAGTTCTTCATAACGAACTTAGCCTGGCTTTTTGCATACTCTTTACTTTCGCCAGACAGTGTGATTTCAACACGTTCATTAAAGTAAGAGGATAATCTTTCTGCGTCATTGTGTACAAAACACTCTACAATGTCATTTAAAACAACTTTGTCATTGGTCTGAGCGAAAACACTTTGGCAGAGGGTAGCAAGAGCAATGGAAAACACGAGTACAATTAAACCTAACCTCATTTGCGCTACACTTACGTTGTTAAAGCTTTTTCTTCTTTTTTTCTGAATTTCTTACAAACATCAGGCATAAATCATGCCAGTTTCGTCAGTTTTGTAAAAATCCATGAAATGGAAATAACGTCTATTGGTGTTTTGGCAAAAACCAGTCCACACTTATCTTTTTCCAAAAAAATGTAATACTTTTTCACAAAAGAATACCAACTATTACGGATAGCCTATTTGCAGCCTTTTTGGCCTTACTTCCTGTAAAATTTATGCTTACTTTTGGCCCATGAAATCAAACAAAGCAATTCTAATCATCATGGATGGATGGGGAATTGCGGAAGATCCTTCCGTGAGTGCTATAGAAGCAGCCAATACCCCTTTTTATGACCAGTGTCTCCAAAAGTATCCACATATACAGCTTGAAGCTTCAGGCACAGCAGTGGGCCTGCCGGCAGGTCAAATGGGCAATTCGGAGGTAGGGCACATGAATATCGGCGCAGGCCGCATTGTTTATCAGATGCTCGAACGCATCAACCAAAGCATAAAAGATGGCTCTTTCGCCAAGAATGAGCAGTTTCAGGACATCATTTCCTACTGCAAATCACAGCAAAAGCCTATGCATTTGATGGGCCTTCTTTCTGATGGAGGAGTTCATAGCACTATAGATCACCTGACAGGAATCCTTTCAGAGTTGGCAAAACACGATCTTCCCGCTGGGATTTTTATACACTGTTTTACGGATGGCCGTGACACAGATCCCAAAGGCGGTATACATTACCTCAAAGACCTGCAGGAAAAGCTCGACGAGCTGGGTGTCGGAAAAATTGCTTCCATCATTGGAAGATACTATGCGATGGATAGAGATAAGCGCTGGGAGCGCACACGCAAGGCTTATGACCTTTTGGTGCACGCAAAAGGGCAAGCCTTTGAAAACGCACAGGAAGCTATGCTTGCCGCCTATGAAAAAGGCCTCACAGATGAGTTCGCTGAACCTATAATTCTTACCGAAAACAGCAAGCCCATAGCTGTAGTACAGGAGGAAGATGCCGTACTTTTCTTCAATTTCAGGACAGATAGGGGGCGTCAACTTACACAGGTTTTGACGCAGGAAAATGTTCCTGAGCAGCAGATGCACAAGCTGAAATTGCATTATACCACCATGACACGTTATGATGCGACCTTTCAGGATGTGCGGGTTATTTTTGAAAAAGAAGCAATCCAAAATGGTCTGGGCGAATACCTTTCCCATCAGGGCAAGCGCCAGATTCGCATCGCCGAAACGGAAAAATATCCCCATGTGACCTTTTTCTTTAATGGAGGTCGGGAAAAGCCCATGGAAGGGGAAGAACACATCCTTTGCCCTTCTCCCAAAGTCGCTACCTACGATTTGCAACCGACTATGAGCGCCCAGCAAATCTGTGATAAAATCATCCCACGCCTACAGGCTGCCGATGTGGACTATGTCTGCCTCAACTTTGCCAATCCGGATATGGTGGGCCATACAGGCGTTTTTGAAGCGGCAGTGATAGCCTGCGAAACGGTAGACCGATGCACCCAGGCAGTCGCTGAAGCGGCAATGAAAAGTGGATTTAAAATCATTATCACAGCTGACCATGGCAATGCTGACCGCATGCGCAACCCCGACGGCAGTCCCCATACGGCCCATACGACTGTGCAGGTGCCTTGCATCCTGATCGATCCTGCGCAGGAATTTACTTTCGCCTCCAACGCAACGGGAAAATTGGGCGACCTTGCCCCTACTTTCCTCCAACTGATGAATATGCCAGTGCCCGCAGAAATGACCGGAAATGTTTTGGTAAAAAAACTGGAGGTGAAAATATGAAAATGCTGCTCCTGTCAGCATTTTTTGCTGTCACATCTTTATTTGCTCAGGAAACACTTCCTGCTGAGCTTTTTAAGCAACAGCTTCAAAGAAGCTGTGAGGCCAATATGCACATCACCAAATCCGTTCAGGATTTGAATGAGCCTGAGGCTGCGCCTCAGACAAAATCCATTCTTGCCTCCGCAGGCGATGCCTGCGTTCTTCAGGATGAACTCGTTCATGCATTTTTGATCTACCATGGCGAAAAACGCCTGCAGGAGTTTTTCCAGGTAGTACAAAAGGGTGATACCCTGGTGGCAAGTCTTCTCCCTGAGAAGGTAAAAAGTGGGGCCCTGCTCTATCAAAAGATCCTTCTTTCAAAAGACGGGAAGACCCTTTTGTATGTGGAAAGCAAAATCCTTCGCGAATACTGGCTCTACACCACCTCTTCCCACATCAAACTCCATTTCGATGCCCAGGGCCTGTATCAGAGCCATGAATTGGAAACCCGCACCGATGTCGCAATCATAGGTGATGGCGTAAATGTGAGAATTTTGGGAAAAAGAGAAGTTAAGTAGGAAGCCCAAACAGCATGTTAAACCTTCTCCTCATATTTATTGGCGGTGGCCTGGGAAGCCTGGCCCGATTTGGGATATCGAAGTGGCTGAACCCGCCTGTCGGCGGATTTCCCTGGGGCACCCTCGCCGCAAATACACTGGCCTGCCTGGTACTTGGCCTGGTGGCTGTCCTTATTTCTCAAAAAAGTGGTATCTCAAAAGAACTACAGGCCATGATCCTGATTGGTTTCTGCGGAGGCTTTTCAACCTTTTCCACTTTCAGCATGGAGACCCTGCGCATGATCCAAAACGGGCAGTGGCTGATGGCAACGGCTTACGTTTTTCTTTCTTTGCTATCCTGTCTTTTTATCCTGGCAGCAGTAGCCAAGATGCTGAACATCAAGCCCTAAACCTATCTCTTGACATGAGCAGATTAGCAAAACCAGGTTTTTCATCTGCCAATCTGCTCATCCGCTAATTATTTCTTAGGAATCCGCTTCAACGTCTCCAACAAATACTTCCAGTATTTATCAACAGTTTCTATCTCGCAACGCTCATCGGGAGAGTGCGGGCCTTTGATCGTAGGACCAAAGGAAATCATATCCAGATTTGTATAAACCTCCCCTATCAAACCACATTCCAGCCCTGCATGTACAGCCACCACCTTGGCTTCTTTTCCAAACATTTCCTTGTACAAAGGCTTCATCACATCCATGATCTCGGATTGGGGATTGGGCTTCCAGCCGGGATAATCCCCTCCGTGCTCCACTTCAGCTCCTATCAGTTCAAAAGCAGCTGCGATGCTGTTGGCGACATCATCCTTGGCAGTGTTGACAGATGAACGGGTCAGAAACTGAACCAGGATGTTGCCATCCTTAGCCAATACCCTGGCCAGGCTTGTGCTGGTCTCTACCAGGTTGGGAATATCTGCACTCATGCGGATCACCCCATTGATGGCGGCGTATAGCGCACTTACAAGCCCTTTTTGTACTGCCACAGGCAATACTTTTTCAGGCACCTCACTGGGCGGCAATACTTTCAATTCAACAGTCAGGTTTTTTTCCACGCTTCCCAGTTCTTCTTTGAGAATGGAAAACATATCCAAAACGTGGGCTTCAAAAGCATCTGAATTCTCGACGCCTACGATCACTTTGGCAACCGACTCCCGCGGAATGGCATTCCGCAGACTTCCCCCGTTTATCTCCGCTACGCGGAGACCAAATCGCTCATCGGTGCGATAGAGGATGCGGTTCATGAGTTTATTGGCATTGCCATGACCGAGGTGAATGTCTACCCCGGAGTGTCCTCCGAGTAGGCCTTTGACAACCAACTTGTAGGCTATGCCTACGGGTGCATTTTTCGGCTCATAGCCGAGGGTGATATTGGTATCTATGCCTCCGGCACACCCAATCGTCAATTCGCCCTCATCTTCGGTATCCGTATTGAGCAGGATATCACCTTTCACAAAACCAGGCTTGAGGCCTTTGGCACCGGTCATACCCGTCTCTTCATCTATGGTAAAAAGCGCTTCCAGCGGCCCATGAACAATGTCTTTTGCTTCCAGCAAAGCCATGATAGAAGCCACCCCCATCCCGTTGTCGGCTCCCAGCGTGGTGCCCCGGGCCTTCACCCAGCCATTGTCTATATATGACTGAATGCCTTCGGTATTGAAGTCAAATTTTGTATCAGAATTTTTCTGATGCACCATATCGAGATGTGCCTGCAAGACTACGGTCTTGCGGTCTTCCATGCCTGCGGTGGCAGGCTTGCGGATGAGGACATTTCCGACTTCGTCGACCTGGGTCTCGAGGCCGAGATCCTCCCCAAATTTTTTCATAAACGCGATCACGCGTTCTTCGTGCTTGGAGGGGCGTGGGACTTCGTTGAGTTTTTCAAAATTGGTCCAAACGGACTGTGGAGACAGGGTTGCTACTTCTTGATTCATGTGCGTGGATGTAAATTTTCAGAAAATGATGGAAAAAATGATCCTGAAAGTTACGGATTTTTTTGAAGGGAAAGAGCCCAAACTTCAAGCTGAAGTTTGAGCCCTTAGGTGAGGTCTCTTTAGTATCCACCCGTTTCTTATTCCTGGGGAAATGGCTTTCTCCTAATATTTCTCTTCCCTGAATTCCCCATTGGGGAGAACAAATAGCTTTTTGACAATTCGACCGATAGGCGAATAAAAAATGGATGAGTCCTGATTTGCTCTGTTCCTAATGGCGCCATCAGGATAAAAGGCCTCCCACCATACCCATTCATTTTTGTCCTCCGGCCTACATTTAGATCCGTTATAGTAGGCTCTGGATTTAATCACATAGGAGGAGTCATATATACTTTTCTCCTGTCTCAAAGATTTCCTCCCCTTTCAGGAGGGTGTGAAAGGCAGTATCCTTTATCCCTGTAATAACCATCTTTAGTTCATAACAGCAACGACAGATGCAGATTCCCTGGTCCAGCCTATTATCACAGGCTGTAGGAATGATCCTTACCAATTGAGGAGCCAGTCTTGCGGCAGGCGTACTTACCTCATTGTAGGTGGATTTACAGGCCAGAAAGGAAAAGAGAATACAAAACCAGAGCTTTTTCATACTTGGATGGAGTTGGAAAATGGACTTATTTATAAAAGAGTTCAATACAGGACAATTTTTCAGGAAAGTCCCCCAAAGTCCCGAAGGGACGCCATATTCAGCATGGGGCGAAGCCCCATGAAGGTGAACGACTCCCATAGAAGTCCTGAAAGGACGACATATCTTAAAACGCCATACCCAATATATCGCCCTTTCAGGGCTTTAATGCCTGGTCTTAATCGAAGGATCGGGCTTTGCCCGATCGTAGTATATAGCGTCCCTTCAGGACTTTGAGGATGTTTATAATTCATGACTTTCATTTTTTGTCCTGTACTAAGATAAAAGAGATAATTTTTCATTCCTTCCACAATTTTCAGCTTTTCGGCTCAATGCCTGAAATAATTTGAAGGAAATATTCACCCGAAGGGAGATGTGCCTTGGGGATTTCTTCAATTGTGGACTGATTGGGAGAAAACAGGAATTGCTTTTGGCACCTCCCCCAATCCACATGCTGTGGAAATCTCCCCGGCATCTTAGGGAAAATCAGGCTAACTTTATATCCTAAAGAAGTTTCGGGTTTCGGGTTTTGAGTTTCGTGTATGGCTCACCCGAAACCCGAAACACAAAACCCGAAACTTTCCGCGAATGCCAGACTTCATCCATCTCCACAACCACACCGAATTCAGCCTGCTCGACGGAGCAGCCAAAATAGCCGATATGACCGCCAAAGCCGCATCCTGCGGCATGTCTCACGTGGCCATTACCGACCACGGCAATATGTTTGGCGTCCCCAAATTCGTGCTGGCAGCACGCCGAAATAACATCAAGCCGATCGTCGGCTGCGAGTTCTACATCGTAGATGGCGACTCTACCGAGCGCATCAAAGGCACCAGGCGCTACCATCAGATCATGTGGGCAAAAAATGCCGAAGGCTACCGCAACCTGATCAAGCTCTGCTCCTACGGCTATACTGATGGCTATTACTACAAGCCACGCATCGATAAAAACATCCTGCGCCAGCATGCCGAAGGCGTCATCGCCTCCACCTGTTGCCTGGCTTCCCAGGTCAACCAAACCCTGCTCAACGAGGGAGAAGTGGCGGGCGAAAAAATGTTGATGGAATACATCGACATGTTTGGCAAGGAGAACTACTATATCGAAGTCCAGCGACATACGCTGGGCGATATGGAAAAATGCAACGAATGGCTGCTGCGCATGGCCAAAAAGCATGACCTCAAGGTCATCGCCACCAACGATGTTCACTACGTGAACAAAGAAGACGCCGACGCGCATGACATGCTGCTCGCCCTTCAGACACAGTCTGACTATGCCGACCCCAACCGCTTTCGCTTCACCGACGACAAAGGCCGCCTCAATCCGCGCTTCTACTTCAAGGATCAAACCGAGATGATCGAGCTTTTCCAGGACATCCCCTGGGCGCTCGACCAGACCAAAGAGCTCGCAGAGCGCTGCGATTTTGAGATGAACCTGACCGGTGAGATGATCCTGCCCCAGTACAAAGTACCGGAGCAATACAAGGACATGGACGACTACCTCAAGGCCATGGTCTGGGAAAGGGTCCCCCGAAGGTATAGCGAAGTCACCAGCGAAATCCAGGAGCGGATCGATCATGAGCTCAAGATCATCAAGCGCATGGGTTATGCGGGCTACTTCCTTATCGTGCAGTCATTTACCACGGTGGCGAGGGAAAAAGGGGTATATGTAGGTCCGGGCAGGGGTTCGGCGGCGGGAAGCGTGGTCGCTTATGTGCTGGGGATCATTGACATTGATCCTTTGACTTATGACCTGCTGTTTGAGCGATTTCTCAACCCGGAACGGGTATCGCCTCCTGATATCGACATCGACTTTGACGATGAGGGGCGGCAGGAGGTCATCGACTATGTCGTGGAAGAATACGGACGTAAGTCCGTGAGTCAGGTGATCACCTATGGTACCATGGGTGCCAAAACGGCTTTGCGCGACGTGGGTCGCTCCCTGGGCATTCCGCTCTCGGAAGTCAACCGCATCGCCAAGCTCATCCCGGATAAACCGGGGATGTCTTTCAAAAAGGCAATAGATTCTGAAAACAATCCCGACCATGCAGAAGAGTTGGCCGAGCTCTTTAGCAGCCCCGACCCGCAGGTCAAAAAGATGATGACTTTTGCCAAAACCCTGGAGGGCACCGCCCGCCATACAGGCGTGCACGCCTGTGCCGTCATCATCGCGCCCGATGAGATCACCAACTATGTGCCTGTCTCCAAGGCAAAAGATGATGCCATCATCACCCAATATGACGGCCCTATGGCCGAGATGTGCGGCCTGCTGAAGATGGACTTCCTGGGCCTCAAGACCCTTTCCATCATCAAAACCGCCGTCAAACTGGTAAAAGAAGTTCACGGAATCGAGGTAGACCCGGATGAAATCCAGCTCACCGACGAAAAGACCTACGAGCTCTACCAGCGAGGCGATACCGTAGCGACCTTCCAGTTTGAGTCCGACGGCATGCGCAAGTACCTGCGCCAGCTCAAACCCACCAATATTGAGGACCTGATCGCGATGAACGCCCTTTATCGTCCCGGTCCGATGGACAATATCCCCTCCTTCGTCAACCGAAAAAACGGAACCGAAAAGATCGAGTATCCCCACGAAATGCTCGAACCCATCCTCAAAAATACCTACGGCATCATGGTCTACCAGGAGCAGATCATGCAGGTAGCCCAGAAGATGGGCAGCTACTCCCTCGGCGGCGCGGACCTGCTCAGGCGAGCCATGGGTAAGAAGAAGATGGATGTCATGCAGAAGGAGAAAGCCAACTTCGTCAAAGGCGCTGAGGATCAGGGCGTAGACAAAGGTGTAGCGGATGGCGTTTTTGCGCTGATGGAGAAGTTTGCGTCTTATGGCTTCAACAAGTCTCACGCTGCAGCCTACTCCGTCCTCGCCTTCAAAACGGCCTATATGAAGGCCCATTACCCTGCGGAATACATGGCATCGGTCCTCACGCACAACGTGAGTGACATCAAGAAGATTACCTTCTTTATCGAGGAATGCCGGCGCATGGGCATCAAAGTGCTGCGCCCGGATGTGAATGAATCCCGAAAATTGTTTTTTGTTAATAAACAGGGACAGATCCGATTTGGCCTATCGGCCATCAAGGGTGTCGGCAGCGCCATCGTGGAGGCGCTCATAGAAGAAAGAGATGAAAATGGCCCCTATGAGTCCATTTTTGACCTGACGACGCGCCTCGCTGGTCAAAGCCTCAGCCGCAAAACCATGGAATCCCTAGCCTATGCAGGGGCATTTGACAGCTTTGGGATCAAGCGTTTTCAATATTTTCTCCATTCCAATCCCAATGAAGAAGTCTCCGTACTCGACAAAGCCATCCAATATGGCCGCAAGGTACATGCAGAAAAGAGCAGTATGCAGATCAGCCTCTTCGGCGGTGTCGATAGCAGTGGGGGCCTCGAAGAGCCACCCATCCCCATGGGCACCATGCAAAATGGCCGTGTTGTCGAATCCTGGAGCAGGCTGCAGGAACTCAACTTTGAAAAGGATGTGATCGGCTTTTACCTCTCAGGCCATCCCCTGGAGCGCTACAAATGGCAGATCGAAACTTTCTGCAAGCCCATTGCAGAAATTGAAAACTACCGCGACCGGACCGTCAGCATCGCTGGCATCGTGACTTCAGCACGGGATCGCATCTCCGGCAAGGGAAATAAATTCATGACCTTTGGCGTCGAAGACTTCACCGGCGGCATAGATCTCGCCCTCTTTGGCGACAGCTATGTCGAAATGCGCAACGCCATCCGCCCCGATGAAATGATTTTCATCACAGGCACCTACCAGCCCCGCTGGAAAGACCCAACAGAATACGAACTGCGCATCAGCGACATCAAACTCATGGACGAAGAACTGTTTGAAAAAATGATCAAACACGTCAAAATACGCCTCGACAATGCCCTGCTCACCTCCGACACCGTCGCAGAACTCGACAAAATCATCCAGGAACACCCCGGCAAATACAACCTGTTTTTTAGCATAAAAGACATGAACCTGGGCGCCGTGAACGTAGTCGCATCAGATATCGGGGTGGAAGCAAATGCTGAATTTATCCAGGGCGTGAGGGATCTGGGACTGAAGATGGAATTGGTGTAAACAAGGTTTATTTAGACTGTTATGATCGAAAAAGCCATTTTACTCAAACAAGAATTAGATACACTGCGTCCGCTTAACAAAGAGGCGGAAGAGAGGATCATGCAAAAATTTCGTCTCGACTGGAATTATCATTCCAACCACCTGGAAGGAAATACCCTGACTTATGGCGAAACAAAAGCGCTCATTTTATTTGGAATTACTGCTCAGGGAAAACCGCTGAAAGATCATTTTGAGATCACCGGGCATGACGAAGCCATCAAATGGATCATCGACATTGTCTCTCAACAACGGCCATTAACAGAGAACTTCATTCGGGAGTTGCACAAATTAATTCTAAAAGAACCTTATGAGGTAGATGCCATCACACCAGATGGAAAACCGACCAAAAGAAAGATAAATATTGGGGTATATAAATCTTCCCCCAACCATGTTCGAACGATAACAGGTGAGATTTTCAGGTTTGCTACGCCGGAAGAAACACCAGCCAAGATGCATGATCTTCTTTCCTGGTACAGACAGGAAATAGAAAAAGAAGTCATCAATCCCATCATTCTTGCTGCTGAGTTTCATTACAAATTCATTCGAATTCATCCATTTGATGACGGCAATGGCCGCACCGCCAGGATACTGATGAATTTTATTCTGATGCAGTTTGCATATCCGCCAGTTATCATCAAGACAGAAGATAAGGAAAACTATTTTGCTGCACTTAGGCAGGCAGATGCGGGTTTGATCATACCGTTTGTTGAGTATATCGCGCAAAACCTGGTTCGGTCTTTAGAGATTATGATTAAAGGAGCAAAAGGGGAAAGTATTGAAGAGCCGGATGATTTGGAGAAGGAGATTGCGTTGTTGAAGCAGAAGGTGAAATCTGTGGAGAAGAAGGTGGAGAAACAGAAAAATGAGGAAAGTTTACATGAGGTAATTGATCATTCTTTTTCAAAACTCTTTCAACTGTTTAAAAAAAAGGGAGCATTACTTGAATCATTTTATTCAAACTCTCAACTTTTTGTACCGCTCAATCATACCAAGGTAACAGAGTTCGATAATGATTTTAGTCCTGTAAAAGAAGAATTGAAAAACCCTCATTCATATATCATCAGGCTTATTTATCAATACACTCATTTCAAATATGAGGAATTAGGGGAAATCGATTTCCTCTCTAAAATTTCCTTTAATTTTAAACGGAATAATTACCTGGTACATTCATCTGACAATAAATTGACTTTTACAAAGCTATATGGCGAGCAGTTGGAGGATGAAGAAATTATGGCTCTGGTTAATAATGAAATAAGACGCCATAAATCTTTTATTGAAAAGAAACTGGAAGAGTTAAATAGGAAATAACAAACGTTTTTGTCAAAATCTCCCCCCATGCAAATCACAGACATCTCCGGCTCCTTCACCCTCCACAATGGCGTCAAGATGCCCTACCTCGGGCTAGGCGTATACCAAAGCAAAGACGGAGCAGAAGTCATTCAAGCCATCAAATGGGCGCTGGAAGCGGGCTACCGCCACATAGACACCGCCGCCATTTACCACAATGAAGAAGGCGTAGGCGAAGGCATCCGCCAAAGCGGGCTCCCCCGCGAAGAGGTCTTTGTCACCAGCAAAGTATGGAATAGCGATCAGGGTTATGAAAGCACGCTGCGCGCTTTTGATACCAGCTTACGCAAGCTAAAACTCGATTACCTCGACCTCTACCTGATCCACTGGCCGGGAAATGACAAAAACACTTTTGTGCAGACCTGGAGGGCCCTGGAGTACCTGTACAAAGAGGGAAAAGTCCGCGCCATAGGCGTGAGTAACTTTTTGCAGCATCACCTGGAAGCTTTGCTTCCGGAGGTGGAGATCGTCCCCATGGTCGATCAGTTGGAATTTCATCCCCGACTTGTCCAACAAAGCCTTCAGGATTTCTGCAAAAGCCATAAAATTCAATACGAAGCCTGGTCGCCCATCATGAAGGCAAGGGTGATGGACATAGCAGAATTACAAAAATTAGGAGAGAAATATGGCAAAACCCCCATTCAGATCGTGCTGCGTTGGGATTTGCAAAAAGGGGTGGTGACCATCCCCAAATCTGCCAAACAGGCCCGCATTCTGGCAAATACAGCCATTTTTGATTTCGAATTGACAGCCGAAGAAGTTGCTATGATTGATGGACTGGACAGGCATCAGCGGATTGGACCTGATCCGGATAGCTTTGGGTTTTGATTTGTTTCAAATAGCTCGTTTTTTAAGCTAAAATCTTTGAAACACCTATCTTTCGCGCCAAATTTTGGCAGAATCAGGGGTTGATTGTTAAAATCCAATGCTTGCGCCCACATTCAAGCCGCTCCCCTGCCCACGGGCAGGTATGAGCACGCCCAGGGCGTTGTCCATGCTACCAAAGATATTGACGACATATTCGTCCTTTTTGACAAATTGAAGCATGGCGACGGCTCCAAGGCCGTATTGATCGGGGCCTCCGCCATAGGCATTGATGCCCAGCATCAGCCAGGATGTGAATTGATGGTGATAAGCCAGATTGACGAGCGGAAGCTCATATTGTGGAGCGACAGCTCCGGGGGCAAGATGTGCTGAAAGCATCATTTTTCCTTTTTCGCCCAGCTTACGGCTGACAGCCAGACTAAACTGCGAAGGCAGCCCCATACGGTAGCTTTCGTGAGAAGAATCAGGCAACAAAAGCGTCCGCAAGGTATCAGTGATAAAAAAATTGGGGCTTTCAGGATCGGGGCCCAGAAGCTCCAGCAGGTTGATGCCCTCGTATTCAAAATCCAGATCGCCCTGGAAGCGCTCTACCTGCCAATTGATGTGTCCCAAATCGACCGCTGAAAGCTGAATACGCCACTTTTCAGAGATATCATAAATCACGCCTACATCCACGCCCAAACCCATTTGGTCAAAGGCACGGACACTTTCTTTATTGAAAAAAGCGTCATAGGTCCCATTGACCTCCAGACGGGTGCCATTGGCAGCAGTGAATAAACTGTAATCCAGTTTTTCCATGGCTGTATACCGCTGGCCGAAAAGCACTTTGGGACGAATCCCGATTTTGAATTTTTCTTTGATGGAAAAGGCCGCTGAAAGGCCCAACTCCCATGCGCGAAAACTGCGCATATATACCCCCTGGTCAGCGATGGTCTGACCGGCATAGGGCGCATTGCCGCGCAATACCAGCCCCATCGTCAGGGGATTGTCGAAGCCGCCATTGGTCGCCCAACGATTCCGCCAGGAAATGCCCCAGCGGAGCTTTCCTGTGCGAAAATTGAGCATTTCGCCATAATTGTACGCTACCTGAAAGCGGTTATCCGCATCGAGATCAGCGATCAGGTTTTGCTTAAAATCATCCGTCAGGTAGTTGGTGATGCCCAAAAGGCTTTCATAGGTGACGGTGGAGGAATTCAGCCAAAGGCTGCCTGCTCCCGACAGCCTGAGGGCTGTCATCTCCATATCTGCCAGCAAAGCTGGCTGAAAAAACTGTCCCGCCGGAGCATCCGGCATAAATTGCAGGTGCAAACCGCTTTGACCCAGGGAAAAAAGCGGCAATAGGAATATGCAAAAAAGAATCTTTTTCATTAAGCAGATGTGTACAAAGCTTACAAAGTGTAATTGAATTGGCCAACGAGTTTGGCAGAGACCTCATAATCTGTGTAGAAGCGCACAGCTTCTCCATCAGGTTTGGAACTCAACTTGAAGTGAAAGCTGACAAAACTGCTTTCTTCCAGAATTTTTATCAAATGCTCTCTGTCAAAGGGAATTTCTACGATGGTTGTCGTGGGTTTTTCCACATAGCCGGTTTCATTTTTAACACCTGCCTGCAGCCGGGTTCCCTGCGCCAATACCTGGACAACATTCATGTTCTGATCATGCAATTTGGCGGTTACTACCCCTTCAATCGGAAACCGATTGTCGAGAATCAGGCGGAAAAAACCGCCATTGATGCGGTTGATGTCTTCGCTGGTTTCTATCTGAAAATCTGTTTCAGTTGTATCTCCAAAACGGAAGTTTTTGAAATTTCCCTCCAGCGGCAATTCAAATTCGACATAAGCCGCTACTTCGCTTTTGTTGGAAGCAAAATTGTCATGTACGCCTGGCTGGCCATTGTAATTGCCCAAAATCTCAAAGTCATAAGTCAGGCGATCAGGCAGCACATTGATAAAGTCATCGAGATTGCCGCTTTCGGCATCAAATTGTACATCGGTATACACAACCAGGTTTGTGTCAGGCAGGCTGGGGCCATTCACTACAAGTGGGGTATTGCTGCGGTTTACTTCCCCTACCAGGGAGACTTTTTTCCCTGTCCGGCTATTGCTTGCCTCCAATTTTTTGATCTTGATCTGGTTATCAATTCCGATGGAATTGGCAAAAACGAGCTTTGCTTTAGGCTTGCTGAAAGACAGGCGCTCCATGTTCAGGTCATTGAAAATGGCGACAGCCTCTTCTCCACTGAAGGAAAAAGATTGCTTGCCAATATAGCCCTCCACATAGGTCGGTTCCAGCCCGTACAGGCCAAAATCAACGATTACGCTATCCGTTTTTTCAATTTCGACCAGTTTTCCCGAGTAAACCAGGTTTACCTGATATGCCTGAATCAGGGTGTTAAACTTGGAGCCACCGGCTGTCATATCCAGCGTAAATCCAGCGAGGTCTATCTCCTGCCTTTGTTCCGATGGTACGCCATTTTGGGCGGGCAGCAGTTTCAACAAAGACCGTGGGATTTGCCCATTTCGCTCTGCCGAAGGCAGGCTGTAGGAAAATTCGACTGTGTCTTCGATATAACTTCTTGAATAGGCTTTCAGTTTTCCGCCAGAAACGACCATCTTGGTTATTTCTACATCCGCAAATTCTGGCGGAAAAGTATAGGTTGTTTCCTGCACGCTGTCAATCACAGTTTGTCCGGGGAAAATGGCTTTTGCAGAAAGCACCTTCACATCCACCGGTTCAAGTGAAATGCTGATGTAATCGAGGGTATCTATGACGATTCTTCCAGCCAATACGGTCATGTCCGACAGGTTGGCTTCCAGTTCACTTTCAATGGTTTTCCCTGCCATATCATAGTACTCTACCAGTTTGGTATGTTTGAAGATGAAGGGAAAAGTATCCTGAATAAGGACAGAGCCACTGACATTTTTGATCTCAAACTGGAGATCTACGATGTCTACCGGCAATTGATTATCAATTGACAATTTCAATTGTCCGGATTCTACGATGGCAAATTCGAAGAATTCTGAGGCGTTAATGGCCTGATTGCCAAAGCTTACGCCTGAAAAAGGCAGCAGGTCGATGGTATCTCCCTGGCGGAGCAGGGTGCGGCCAATGATCGCCTGTATGGGGTCGCCTCCATCGATCAGCTGATGGGCGATGTCTCCCAGCGTAACACGCTGTTCTATATTTCCGGTCGCCAAAGCGAGCGAATCCAGGGTAGCCACAAAATGCAGACTGGTGTCCGGCAATTGAACCAATTCACTCAGATTGGTGGCGGCCAGCGTATCACGGTAGACCAGGATAGCTTCACCATCATTGCCTGTTTCAAAAAAGGCTGAATCTCCCAGCACATCATTCAGCGAGAGGCTGGAATAAGCGATAGGGGTAAGCAAATCAGCATCCCAGCTGATGCCTTCTGCCGGGTCAATTTTGCAAGCGTGGAAACTAAAAACGAAGATCAATGCCGTTATCCAAAGGCCTGTTTTTTTCAAGTCAGGGGAAAAATTCATGCGCAATTATTTAGGTTATTTAACAACCCCTAATACCAACTTTATCATAGTGCTAACGAAGGTACAAGCTAATAAGTAATTATAATTTTCCCTATTTTATCAAAATCCTTGTCACAATATTTGCTTCCTTTATGTTTTGAGTAAACCCCTATTTTATGAGAATCCTATTTGTTGCTATCCTGTCCTGTGCTTTCCTCGCTTCCTCCGCCCAAGGTCTCTCCCTCAATCTTTCGGGCGTTTTGCCCAATCTGTTGAAGGAAACCTCAGGCCTTGCCATCACTCCTGCCAGCAAATTGTGGAGCCACAATGACAGCGGCAACGCCCCTGAGTTGTATGAAATCAGCAGCGGAGGCAGTCTGTTGCGAACCCTTTATATTGATAATGCTCAAAATACAGATTGGGAAGATCTGACCACAGACGATCAGGGGCGCATCTATATTGGAGATTTTGGCAACAACAACAACAACCGCCAGGATTTGAAAATTTATAGAATTCCCAACCCGGATCAGCTTACTACTGATACAGTAAGTCCTGCCGTCATTTCTTTTAGTTTCGAAGATCAAAAAGCGTTTCCTCCCCCGGCTTCTGAAGCCAATTTCGATTGCGAGGCTTTTTTCTGGCATGATGATTCCCTTTTCCTTTTTACAAAAAACCGCAGCAATCCCTTTAACGGATATTGCCGGATGTACCGGATGCCTGCCGATACGGGTACTCATGTGGCTACCCTGGTTGATAGTTTTTTTACCGGCCTGGGGCTCAAGGAGTTTTATTGGATATCTGCAGCTGACATCAGCGCCGATGGCAAGCGGATGGTCCTCCTGGGCTATGACAAATTATGGCTCTTTCACTGTTATGAAGGAAATGACTTTTTGGGCGGAGGAGTTCGTGAAATGCCTTTGGGGCGTTTTACCCAAAAGGAAGCCATTGCTTTTCTGGGGGAAAAGGAGCTTTTCATCACAGATGAAGAATACCCGCTGATAGGCGGCAAGAACCTGTATAAGACGGATTTGGGCATCTGGGCGGACAGCCTGCGGCTGTCTCTGGGGGATACCCTCCGCGCCACAGGCGCGAGCCTGGACCTCGACGCCGGCTATGCCGGCGGGAGCTACCTCTGGAGCAATGGTGATACCACCCGGATCACGCAGCTCACTACGGAGGGCAGCTATGCCCTGCAAATGAAGCTCAATGGCTGCATAGCCCGTGATTCTGTTTATGTCATGTTTCCAACAGGACTGGAAAATGAGGTAAAAAAGGACGCCTTCCAGCTCAGCGTCAGCCCCAATCCTTTTCAGGATTATACCGACATCATCTGTGTTCTGCCCAAGCCGGGTACCGTCCGCATCCAATTGTATGACAGCACTGGCAGAAAGGTCGCTGCTTTCACCTATCCACAGGAAGCTGCCGGCACACAAAAGTACCGCCTTAGCAGGCATATCCTTTCCCTCAGTCCCGGACAATACCTGCTTGTGGTCACCCATAATGACCAGAAGGTAGAGAAGAAAATAATCAAGAATTGATGTAAAAACTACCTACGCCAGTGCTTTTCCAAAAAAGGCTCGGATCTCTCAAATTCGACGATTCCCTGATCCGTCACCTGGATCAGGCGGGAGGGAAATCGCTCGATGAGGCTATACTCATGGGTTGCCATGATAACGGCTGTGCCTGAGAGGTTTATTTTTTGCAAAATCTCCATTACCTGATCACTGGCCTCGGGATCGAGGTTGCCTGTGGGCTCATCGGCCAGGAGGACGATGGGATCGTTGATCAGGGCGCGGGCGATGGCAATGCGCTGCTGCTCACCACCAGAGAGCTGGTGGGGCATGACATCGGCACGGCCGCTCAGGCCGACTTTGACAAGCACATCACTGATGCGCTGCTTGATCTTGCGGCTGTCGCGCCAGCCGGTGGCGCGCAATGCGAAAAAAATATTTTCGTACACAGAGCGATCTCCCAGCAGCTGAAAATCCTGAAAGATGATACCCATCTTGCGGCGAAGAAAGGGAATTTCGCTGGGGCGGATCTCGCCCAAATTGATGTTGCTTACGCGAATAAATCCCGCGCTGGGCTTTGTATCGGCATATACCATGCGCAGGAGCGTGCTCTTGCCTGAACCGGTTCTGCCTACGAGGTAGACAAACTCTCCCATTCGCACCTCAAAGGTGACATTGTCCAGGATCACCCGATCCTGATAATTCGCGCTTACGCCTTTAAAAGTAACGATGGGTTGCATGAGGTATGAGGATTGGAAGGATGGACGAAAAAGGATTTTCTATATCACGACTTTTGTCATTTTGCCATAATCTACAAGTTCATCAATGGCTAACTGGACTTTTTCGGCATCCTCAACGTCTTTGATGACCTTATCCAGGCGTTCTTTCCGATTGGGGCGGAAGTAGCCGATAAGGGTGAGGTTTTCATCTCTAAGCTGGATATAATCGGGAATTTTGGCTTTCCCTTTCACGCGCATAATATAGTATGTCATGCTATCTGATTCTTATCTCTCTTCTGTTGCCTGTGCCTGTTCCTCCGAATCCTGAGAAGTTGTCATTTCCTCCTTGTGAGGGACCACCGGGTCCTTTATCAAAGGAGCTGCTGTCGTAGTCAGGTGGCAGGATGATAGAAAGGAGGAGGTAAATAAATATTACCGGAAATCCTGCGGTCATGAACATGCTGATGATAAAGCCAAAGCGAATCAGGTTAGCGGACACGCCTGTGTACTCGGCGAGGCCCCCGGCTACTCCCGAGAAGACTCGGTTGAGGCGCGAACGGGATAGCGTTTTTTTTTGCTGACCGCTTCCGGTCCTTGTCCTGCGACGATAGGTGCGGGTCCGATATGCTTCCCGGGGATCGGCGGTGCCGGTGCTTTCGGTAGTTGTAGTGCGGGTCCTTGTGCGGCTTGAGGAGGCGCTGGAAGATGTATTGCTTTGAGAAGGGCGGGATTTCGCTTTATTGGTCTTGCGGTAGACATTCAAGGTTGGAAACTCCAACTCTTTTTTGCGGAAAGCCAGTTTCAGGATTTTGTAAAATCCATATCCTAATGCTCCAAATCCCACAACAGGCAAGGCTGTACTCAAAATCTGCGTGATGTCTCCGGGAATCAAATATCCCAAAATACCGACAGCCACCATGCCGATACCGGCAACCAAAGCCATCATCCCCGCAAAGGACAATTTGTCATTTTCGTTTTTTTCAGCTTCTTCTTCCCTCTCCCGGATCCGCTCCACATCATCATACATGAGTGAAGTATCAAAGGCCTCTAAGGAATCACTATCTCTATATCTTTCTCTCGCCATATATAAAATTCGTTAAAATCGTTTTTAGTTTCTGGTTTTTCGCCTGTCTCGCCTCTCCAATCTCGCCTCCCGCATCTCTTCTCGCCTCTCAATTTCGACAAGTTTTCATTTATAAACAAAAGGCTTTCCAAAAGCTCCTTCAGCTTTATTTCAAACGAATAAACTGATGGGCAAAGTTTAGCGGATCAGCCTTTTCCCATATAATTCGTAGCATATCTTCCGGTTTTATTTCAGGAAAAGATCCCAGCCCTAAAATTCTTTCCTGCACCAGGCCTTCCGGCTGTATTTTCTTTTTCAGTTTTTCAATTTCATTGAACTTCTGCGGATGGTCGTGTCGGATAACCCGGTGGATTTTTTTCCGCATATTTTTGAGAAATCTTTCTGTCTTCACTTTTTGCCCGACAACTGAACGAGGAAGGGTCGCTGAAAGTTCCTGTATATAAGCTTCCATTTTTTCAAAGCTTGCCAGCATTTCGGTGGAAAGCTCTTCATATTGTTCAGCGGACCATATCTGAGGAATGTATTTGCCAAATATTTCATGTAGTGGCAAACGGACATCTGCCGCTTCCAGGCCCAAATCCTGCCAGCTTTGCCAGTCTTCTTCACAAAAAAGCGTCGCAGACATGCGCGGCAGGAGCAGCGGAAAGTTGACCTGGTAGGCTTCAAACATGCCTTTGAGCTGCAGCCAGTAGCTCAACTCGCCCCATCCGCCGGTATAGGCAAGGTTGGGCAAAATCACCTCCTGGTATAAAGGCCGAAGGCAAACATTGGGGCTGAAGTTTTCAGGCTTGTTTTCCACTTCAACACGCATTTCCTCCTTGCTCCAAACCGATTTTCCACCTATGGTATAGAATTTTTCATTTTCAAAAACGATCCGATCACGGCCTCCTTCTCCCAGGTAAAAAAGGTTGATGTCACGTGCATGAATCTGCAGCGGATAGCCCGCTTCATGCAAAGCTTCTGAGCTTTCGCGCACAGCAGCGGGGCTGAGTGGATCAAACAACTCCTGCTGGAGGATGTCTCCAAAAAGCGCCTTCAGGCGCTTGTCGCTTGCGTCCAGAACGAGGACGCCATATTGGCTATAGAGGTACATGCTGAAGGCAAGGGTCGCTTCAGCCAGGTTTTTTCCGGCCTGGAAAAAAGCGCCCAGCTCCTCCGAAAAATTCGGAGGCAGCAGTTTTTCTATCTCTGAGGTGAGCACATGCTCACCGGTAGCGCCCTGAAAGGGCGAAGTATAGCTCAGCTTCTTCCCAAAAGAAGGGAAATAATGGTTGATTTCTTCGAAATCGTGGTCCTCTGTATGTATCCAGAAAATCGGGACAAAATGAAAATCGGGATGCTTCGCATTCAGCTCATGAGTCAATTTGGCTACCGTCAGGACCTTATAGGGCGTGTACAAAGGCCCGCCAAAAATATTGAGCTGGTGGCCCGCTGTCAGCGTGAATGTATTGTCCTGAAGCAAAAGCTTCAGGTTTTTGCGGGCAGCATCTGCCATCTCCAGCCCTTGGTAATGGTCCGTCAGGACCTCAACCAATACCTGGCGGTTTGCTTGCGAAAACTGTTTGTCCGCCAGGATTTTCGTAAAATCGAGCTTCTGGAGGGGATAGGCATAAAAAGGCGACAGCTTTTCGTCGCCTGCCAGGTAATCTGCCCGGATGTTGCGGTTCTCGCGGATGGCGGGAATGCTAAGTGCGTTGCTACTCAATTTTTTTCTTTTTTAAGCTAAAGATGAGGTTATCCAGACCGTAAAGCGCCCCCATGGCTATCAAATAAACCCAAACCATATTTTCATTCCAAATAATCAGCCCCCCCAATATGCCCAGGATGGTTCCCAAATATTGTATATAAAGCAGTTGCTCATTGGTCGCCTCCCATACCATGCGCTCCAGGCGGCGCTCATCAAAATGCTTCATCTGATTGGCAAGGATGCCCTTGATGTCAATCTTGTTGAGCAACTTCATGACGAAGCGCGTCATATAAAGCTCTGAGGCGCGTTTTTGTTTTTTGATAATTTCGATTCCTTCTTCTATTTCATCCTCTAGGCGATCGATCACATCCATGGTGCCTTCGGGAATATCCAGGATCACCTGATCTATCAAAGCCTCATAATCTTCCCGGTTGACGCGCTTATAGGTATTGATTACCCACTTTTTAAGGCCTTTATCGGCCTTCTTTTCTACCTGCTTGTCTATCAAATCCCGCAATTCTTTGCGGACTTCCTCCTTTTCAAAATAACCCATCAGGTTTTTATACAGGTATTGCTTGATTGCTTCGCGCAATTGCTCATCGCGCAAAATGCTTTCGGTACCAGAGATCAATATCTCGTTTAATTTTTTGATTAGGCCTGACTCTTCTATGCGTTGCAAAATCAGATTTTGACTCAGGACATGCTTGTGAATCCCACCCGCCAGGGTGTCTATGATCACATCTTTCTGGGCCGGAATCAGCCCCTGTCCCAAAAGCGGGCGCTTTTCCACTGGACGAAATAACATCCTGATAGCCAGGTAGTTGGTGCCGTATCCGATCAGACCACCTACGGTGATATTCTTCAGCAGATTTTGCAGCTGAGCATAGCTCACCTCCGCACCAAACAGGCGGAAGCTATCATTCAGGGAAAGATTGAGGTAGGGAAAACCGAAACTCATGCCCAGGGCCAGCAGCAAGCCCACGCCACAAATCCAGGGGCTTATTTTCAACAAAAAAAGCACCAGAGCCTGCCATTTGGAGGACAGTTTTTGCTGATTGAAGCGGGAACCCGTCTGGGCTTCCGGCTCCTTCTCCCCTCCCAAAATCTGGTCAAAAGGAAAGTGTTTGGAAAAATAGTCTTTTACTGATTTCTTCTCTGTGTTCTCCAAGGCTAGTTATTTTATTCTGACAAAATTCGCTCCTTCTGCTTTAAACCACAACAGCAGGTCCCACTCCTCATAGTACCAACGCTCATATCGCGTTCCGTTTTTTACTAGTTCGCGCCGAATAGGTTTACCATAAAACAAATAAGCCTTCGCGCGATCGCTTTGCCAAACCGGCAGGCTATCATCAAAAAGGGAATCTGCCTCCAGCAGCTTTTCATAATAGGTCGCCATTTTCTCAGAAATATTATCACCGGCATACTGCTGCCACCAGGCCTCAAAGGCATTTCGCTTGGCTCCCGCATCCGGGAGAGCCAGCAGCCTGTGGATATCTTCTTGCGAAGCAATAGGCGTCAGCATCTGGATAGCTTCGTCTATCTGTGCCATCAGGGCCTCATGGCCCTGCCAGTCCAGGGAGAAGCGTACGCTTCTTTCCCGCAGCAACTGGTCATCTTCAAAAATGAAGATTTCCAGCAAATAATTCCCTGAAGACAAGCCTTTTAGCAATAATTCGCCCTCAAAAATAGCCTTTCCTTCAGCCAGGGTCAGCACCTTGTTTTCTTGCTGAATGGAGGTAAAAACCGTGGCCTTTGCCTCAAATCCCTGCTGCCGCTCCCGGTATAGCACCGCCCGCGCGGTTAGCAGTTGATGGCGCCTGCTGAGCAATTCACAATGAAAAAAAAGCTGGCCGCTATTTGCGCCTATACGGCTGAGGTGAAAGGCTTTGGGGCCGATTTTCGGAAAGGCAAAGGTGGAGAGATATACATCCGATAAAAAGGGATCCTGTTTTTTGTCCATGCACTCAAAGGGAAGTTCGAGGGATGGCAAGTCAGAATCATTGAAGTGCACTTCCAGTTGGTACTTCCCCGCCGGGAGCTGGTAGTTTTTCAATAGAGGCAGGGCCTGCCCGGGATAACATACAAATTGGTCCTGCAATTTATAGCCCGGCTGGCCATCGGCCCGGAAGCCCAGATGGATGCTGGTGGCATGCCGCAGTTTTTCCTGGGGGAAAAAGAATACCTGGCTATTGTATGCCGAGGAGGCGCAATTGCGGGCTTCTACCTGCCACTGAGCCTGCATGTTTTGGGAAAAAATAAGAGCTGATATGGCTATCAATACCCACTTCATGCTGCTATTTTGCGATTTCTCCTATCAAATCATACTCCATCGCATCGGTGATTTTTACGGTATAAAAATGTCCGATCTTCAAAGGAGCTTCAGCGTGGATGATCACTTCATTGTCTACTTCGGGTGAGTCGGCCTCCGTGCGGCCATAATAAACGCCCATATCTTCCCGGTCAACCATGACCTTCAGTTTTTTGCCGATTTTCTGTCGGTTGATTTCCAGGGAAATCCCTGCCTGCAACTCCATGATATCATCATGTCTGCGTTGCTTTACTTCCTCGGGGATGGTATCCTCGAAGCTATTGCCCGCATGGGTATTGTCTTCATGGGAGTAGGTAAAGACGCCCAGGCGGTCGATCTGAAAGTCTTCAATAAATTTCAGGAGTTCCTGATGGTCTTCTTCCGTTTCGCCGGGATGCCCCACCAGCAGGGTCGTACGAAGGGTGATGCCCGGCACCTCCTCGCGGATTTTGCTGACCAGCTCCACCGTCCGTTGGTGGTTGATGCCGCGGCGCATGGCCGTGAGGACATTGTCGGAGATATGTTGGAGCGGAATATCGAGGTAATTGCAGATGTTGTCGCGCTCGCGCATGATCGCCAATATCTCCGTCGGGAAACCCGACGGATAGGCGTAATGGAGGCGAATCCATTCGAGCCCTTTGACATCCGCCAAAGCGTTGAGCAAATCAGCCAGGCGGCGCTTGCCGTAGATGTCAATCCCGTAGTAGGTCAGGTCCTGAGCGATCAGCATGATTTCCTTCACGCCCCTGGAAACCAGGTATTTGGCCTCCTCCACGAGGAATTCAATGGTCCGGCTTTGGTGCTTGCCCCGCATGAGCGGGATGGCGCAGAAGCTGCAGGGACGATTGCAGCCTTCTGCAATCTTGAGGTAGGCATAATGACCGTCATCGGTCAGCACGCGCTCTCCAAGCAATTCTTTTTTATAATCCACGCCCAGCTCGGTGAGCAGATCAGGCAGGTCTGTGGTACCAAACCAGGCATCCACCTCAGGGATTTCCAGCATCAAATCGTCTTTGTAGCGATGCGACAGGCAGCCTGTCACGATCACTTTTTCGACTTCTCCCCGCTCCTTGCGCCCGACGTAGTCGAGGATGGTATTGATGGATTCTTCTTTGGCTTTATCGATAAAGCCGCAGGTATTGATGACGACGACATTGGCGTCGCTGTTGTTTTCTTCGTGCACGGCCTTCACCTTATTTCCCTGCAATTGGGAAAGCAGGACCTCGGAGTCTACGAGGTTTTTGGAGCAGCCCAAAGTGATGACGTTGATCTTATCTTTTGCCCTGCTTTTGGCTTTATATGGGTTCGTTTGCATCTATGAATCGGATTTGGGGCAAAGATAAGAAATCGTTTTTCCTTTTTTGTCTTTCCTTCCCGGGAAGTCGCATTTCAGGGAAAAAACGCCCTTCTCGTCATCATGAGAGGCAATCCTATCAACAGCAAAGCGACAAGGTTGATGATGACAATATTATGTAAAGCTCCTGTGTACAGAGAAATACTGGAATCAATGACAAACCAGGAAAGCAAAGCATACCACAGCGCTTTATAGGCCCATTTTTCTTTTTGCTTAAAGGCATTTTCAGAAATCATGATCATCAATAAGTGAAAACCTACTATCGTCCCACCGATAATGCCAAAGAGCCAATTTTTAAACTTGAGCATATCCCCTTCTATCTCATTTCCCTGAAAAAATACATCCTGGGTATATCCATTATGTATTTCAAAAAAAATGGAATTGCCTGCGAAGGCAACCAAAAGGCCTACGCCCAATGTCAGGACATTGGCCCATGTCAGGCATTTTTGCCAGAAGAGAAATTTTTGTTCATCCATATTGTTTGAAAGCTTCAAAGGGGAGAGGCTGGCTTATCATCGAATCTCCCATAAGCAAGATACATTTAGATGAGCCTCCCAGGGAAACCTTGGATTAGCCCCAAGAAAGTATAGACCATACAAAGGCAAAATCTCCGGATGAAGGACGATCCATGCGTTTCTGGATATTTTCTTGCTGTAACCGATCCCCAGATAAGGTTTATGCTGTGTCCTGAAAACCTGTGAAAGAAGGACCCCACGACCTTTTTTCTCGGGGTCAATGGGGTAGGCATCTCCATAGATATACATGATTCGGCTAATAGAATAGCCCAACGAAACAAAGAGGCGGGGCATGGGCTCCGCCTCTTTTTGGATGATTCCATACACCACATTGGTTTTTAGGTAAAGGTCAGTGATGTTGGTTTTATCGTAACTCCAGAAACCCCGTTCGTATGTTGCATTTTTCAGGCTAACTTCAGGCATAAATCCCAGTCGTTTTCCTAGCTGTATATAGGCAGTGGCTCCAACATCAAAAAAAGGGTTTCCCGCCCCTGCCAGGTCTATATTGGAATTGATTGCCAAAGCGGCTTTTGCGCCGAGGAGTTGGAGCTTCTGCGCAGAAGCGACTTGCAGCGATAAGCAAAGCAAAAAGGGAACAATGAATAGAACTCTCATAGGAATTGTATTAGGATAGGTGAATACAATTCTAATTACTCCTTTTTGGGGCAAAAAAGCTAATATAAATGGTCAAATATAGCCGTATTCGGCTTTTCCTGATTTCCTGGGAAAGGATGGACAGGATAACAGGATTTACAGGAAAAATCAGGGCTTTCTGATAGAACCATGTAGGGCATGGAAGTTCATATAAGATCGCAGTTTTTGGGTGCATAGCTGAATCCCATACATCGCATGGCGATTTTCAATACTGTTCGGGATTAGGGAAATCCCGAACAGCGGGAAATCCCGAACAGCGGGGAGGTTCCCCCAAAGTCCCGAAGGGACGTCATATTCAGCATGGGGCGAAGCCCCATGAAGGTAAACGCCCCCAATAGAAGTCCTGAAAGGACGGCATACCTTAGGAAGCCATAGCTAATATATCGCCCTTTCAGGGCTTTAAGCCCTGGTGTGAGTCGAATGATCGGGCTTTGCCCGATCGTGGCGTATAGCGTCCCTTTGGGACTTTGATCACTCACAAGCTGTTCGGGACTTCCCTTGTCCCGAACTTCAGAGTCCAGGACTCCTCCCAGCCTGCGTTATTACTGCCCAATGGCAGTTTTTGGGTGCATAGCTGAATCCCATACATCGCATGGCGATTTTCAATACTGTTCGGGATTAGGGAAATCCCGAACAGCGGGAAATCCCGAACAGCGGGGAGGTTCCCCCAAAGTCCCGAAGGGACGTCATATTCAGCATGGGGCGAAGCCCCATGAAGGTAAACGCCCCCAATAGAAGTCCTGAAAGGACGGCATACCTTAGGAAGCCATAGCTAATATATCGCCCTTTCAGGGCTTTAAGCCCTGGTGTGAGTCGAATGATCGGGCTTTGCCCGATCGTGGCGTATAGCGTCCCTTTGGGACTTTGATCACTTTTTAAAAAATTCAAAAACAACTTTGAAAAATACTTGTTTTTCAACTTTACCTTTTGCGGATAATGTAAAGACTTGACTATTATTTTTATTAACTAACTTAATGTCTCCTTCAGGACACAATAGTGTACCTTTTCCAACATGAAATTCCCTATCAAACCCCAACTTTGAATTTAAGCAGCTACCCCTGCTGTTCGGGACTTCCCTTGTCCCGAACTTCAGAGTCCAGGACTCCTCCCAGCCTGCGTTATTACTGCCCAATGGCAGTTTTTGGGTGCATAAATGACCTACACCGAGCAAAACATCCTTCATCATAAAAATCAGTGTGATCTGCGTCAAAACGCTTTCAAATCATGGATTTACCTATTTCTGATCTTTTACCAGGACTGCTCCCCAGCTCCATCCCAAACCCACTCCCAGGCTCAACTCATTGCGCCGAAAGCTCCAAAACGCACCCGGAAAGCTGCCTTCGGCATATTCTGCCCGGATGAGCAGGTTCAATTTGTTGGACAAAGGCCTGGTGTAGCCCAATCCTATATGGATATCGCCTTCATGACTGGAGCCCAAAGCATCTATTCGTGAGATGGGCAGGCCGCCCCGGAGCTGTATTTCCTGGAAATGGAATCCCAGATTTTGGGAGAATGCCAAAGAGGCAAACCAGCCCTGCCTGCGTTGGTGGAATTTTTTGCTAAAAGGAAAAAGGGCGCTGAGCTTCACATGGATCGACCGAATCCGGAACCGGGTCAGATCAGCAGCCTGGGTTGCAAAAGATTGATTTTGCTGCCTGATGCCTATTTCAGGAACCAATAGCAGGTAATTGCCCCATCTCAGAAAGCCAAAGGCGGAGGCCTCTGACCCCATATTGAAGCCTTCAAAGGGTATATTGTAGCTCAGTCTGGAAGAAGACCATTGCGCCCCCACCATGCTCAGGCTTTGGGCGGACAGCTGAATCAGGAGAAAAGCCTGGAAAAGAATGAGGCAGAGGAAATACTTTTTCATAAGCCTGGAATTTATTGGTGTTTAAAACATGACAACAAAGCCCAGGCTTTCCCTTATTCGCCAAAAAGCGAACCTATAAACTCCGCAGGTTCAAATACCTGCAAATCGTCCATCCCCTCCCCTACGCCTATATAGCGTACGGGTGTTTTGAATTCGCTGGAGACGCCAATCACAACCCCGCCTTTGGCGGTGCCGTCAAGCTTTGTCAGGGCCAAAGAAGTCACCTGCGTGGCTTCGGTGAAGGCCTTCGCCTGCTGAAAGGCGTTTTGCCCCGTGGAGGCATCCAACACCAATAATACGTCATGGGGCGCTCCTTCGAGCACTTTGCCGATGCTGCGCTTGATTTTGCCCAGCTCATTCATCAGGTTCACTTTGTTGTGCAGGCGGCCTGCGGTATCTATCAGGATAACGTCAGCCCCCATTTCAACTCCCTTTTTGACGGTGTCAAATGCAACTGCGCTGGGGTCTACATTCATCCCTTTATCCAGGATTTCGACGCCTACGCGATCAGCCCAGCGCCTGAGCTGCTCTACGGCCGCAGCGCGGAAGGTGTCTCCTGCTCCCAGCAGGACTTTGTTGCCATTTTGCTTGAAGCGATAAGCGAGCTTACCGATGGTCGTGGTTTTGCCTACGCCATTGACGCCTACAACCATGATGACATAGGGCATTTTTTTGCCGCCTGCTTCGATCCGGGGTATTTGGAAAGCCTCCCGGTCATTTTCGGGATAATTTTCGAGCATCAGCTCGAGGATCTCACTGCGTAGCAGGTGGTTGAGTTCTTTTTCCCCTGTATATTTTTCGCGGGCGGCCCGCTCTTCGATACGCTCAATGATGCGCAAAGTAGTGCTTACGCCCACATCACTGGTGATGAGCACTTCTTCGAGTTCATCCAATACCTCGTCATCGACTTTGCTTTTGCCGACAATCGCCCGGCCGAGCTTGGCAAACAGGCTTGTCTTGGTTTTTTCGAGGCCTTTATCCAGCTTTTCTTTATTTTCCTTTTTTCGGAAAAAATCTTTGAGTCCCATAGTTTTTTTATGAAGGCGCAAATATAGGAATTGATAGGCAGAATTGCCGATTAGGTATTACTTTTGGCCAAACATTTAATCTTAAATTTCTCATGAAAAGAAAAGCAACAGCCGTATGGCTTGGAAGCGGTAAAGAAGGCTCTGGCCATTTGAGCACACAAAGCACCGTTTTGGATCAAACACAGTATTCCTACCTGTCCCGCTTTGAGGAAGGAGTGGGCACCAATCCTGAAGAATTGATCGGTGCAGCCCATGCAGGCTGCTTCAACATGAAGCTGAGTTTTGTTTTGGGAGCAGCAGGCTTTACGCCTACTTCTTTGGAAACGGTATGTACCATTACCCTGAAGCCGGAAGGCATCACCCAGTCTCACCTTGCCCTGACAGCTCAGGTGGAAGGTATAAATGACGAACAGTTTGCCGCAGCGGTAAAAGATGCTGAGGAAAACTGTCCTATTTCAAAATTATTTGATACCGAAATTGTTGTTGAGTACACACTCAACGCTTAAGCTACAAAATACCTTCAGCCCGTAAAATCTGTCTGCTGACAGATTTGCGGGCATTGGCATCTTCGCTGGTATAGGTATCGATATTCATGGCGAAAAAATATACTTTTTCCCCTTTTTCAACATAACCCACCCACCAGCCGGTTCCCGGCTCCTGACGGACAGCCCAACCCGTTTTTGCCCGCAAAATATAGGTGTCCGTTTCTTCATTGATCATGCTTTCCTTTACGCCATCCATGCTTTTGGGAGAAAATGGCAGCTCATCGTGGTAGAGTCTCTGGAGAAAAGCTATTTGCTCCAAAGCGGTCATCCGCAAGCCTCCCTGCAACCAAAACAGGTCTATCCCTCCGCTGATATCGCGGTTACCATAGCCGACCCTGTCGATATAGGCCTGCATCGTATCCTGCCCGATCCTCCGGGCCATCTCCTGGTAAAACCAGACCGCGGAGTACATCATCCCTGTGCGGATATTCTGATCCTGGTTCCAGAATGGATATGCGCGCTCCACGCTGTCCCACGGAAAAAAAGTGTCTATATCGGGCATTTGCCCGGTTTCCAGCATGACCAGCGAATTGAAAATCTTAAAAGTTGAGGCAGGCAAATAGCCTGTTTGTGCTCGGGGAAGGTTCCATACCTGTATTTCCTCGCTTCCTTCTTCCTGAAGCACAAAGGTTCCCTGAACCCTGGCCTCCTCAAAAAAAATCCCCCAATCGGATTTTTCAATCCATTGGGGGTTGGTATTTTTTTCCTGCCCGCAGGCTGGGATGATAAGGAGCAGCACCAGGCAAAAAAGGCAGAGGTGAAAATTTGGTTTTGAATTCATGCTTATTTTCCTTTTCTACCGAAAAACAGTAATCGTTCCCGTTTTGGGATACTTCAAATTATTTTCTCCTATACCTTCGATCACATAGACATACACGCCTTCCGGCACTTGCTGCCCTTTGTAGGTGCCATCCCAACGGAAGTCTTTGTCATCTGATTCATAAATCACCATACCCCAACGGCTGAATATCTTCACATTCAACTCTTTAATCCCATAATATCCGACATAAAACTGGTCATTGAAATTGTCATTATTGGGGGTAAAAGCGGAGGGGACATGCAGGGCTACATTTTCCAATAAAATACTGGCAAAAGCTGTATCGGGGCATCCGGTGGCACTATATACGATCAAACGGATCGGCCATTGTCCCGCATGCGGGAAGGTGTATTGGGGGTTTTCGTCTTCATTGACGGCAGCGCCCGTACCAAAATCCCACAGGTATTTCACTGCATTCTGAGATAGATTGATGAACTGAACAGGCTCTGGAGCCCATCCTGCATCCGGTTCCATCATAAAAGCAGCTGTAGGATAGTCGAAGTTCACATCCACGGTGATAGAATCGGGTTTGCCTTCGCACAAGCCAATAAAGGCTGTTACATAGTAAATGGTCGGTGCGACAGGCGTCACGCCTATGGTGCGATTGGTATCGCCTGTGCTCCATACGATCCGCTGACCGCCTGTGGCGGTCAATTCAATCTGTCCGCCCACGCAGAGATAGTTCTCTCCGTCAATCTCCACCTCCGGTGGATCTACCAGGTCAATCGCTACAGTGGTGTCATTGACACAGCCGTTTTCGTCCGTTCCGGTGACGATGTAAAGGGAAGGGATATCTGGCGAAGCAATGGGGTTGGAAATATCCAAAGCCGATAGGGTCGGATCGGGTAGCCAGCGATAGCTGACTGCCCCTCTTGCATACAGCTCTATGCTGTCTCCAAAGCAGATAACCGTTTGAGGCCCTGCCTCTATGGTCGGAAGCGGATCTACCCATACCAGCACAGAGTCTGTCTCTGTGCAATAATTGGAGTCTGTTACAGAAACGTAGTAATACTGCGTCTGACGAGGGAAAACCACAGGGTCCACCCGCGTGCTGTCATCTATATTGCTGTTGGGAAACCAACGGTAGAGGAAGCCTCCGCTTGCCCTGAGTTGGGTTTCATTCCCGATACAGATGGAATCGGGCAGGCCTGCATCCGCCGGTGGCGGATCGTCCACCTCTACCTTGACCCCTTTTTCTGAGATACAGCCATCCGAACTGACAGCCCGGACAATATACAAGGTATCCAGGCGAGGCCAAATACTGGGACTGATCACATTGGGATCACTCATATTGTAATTGGGCCGCCAGCTAAAACTCACCCCATTATTGGTTTTCATCTGGATGGTATCCCCCAGACAGATAGAGGTATCTTCCAGGGTATACACTTCGAAAACCTCTATCCGTACCGAATCCTTTTCCAGGCATCCCCGGGCATTCACCGCAGTAATGATGTAAGTGGTAGTGGTATCTGGCGTCGCTATGGTCACCAGCGAATTGGGGTTTGTAACCGCATGTGCAGGCTCCCAGCTATGTATGACGCCATTGGTAGTACTGGCGTAGAGCTTTGCGGTAACGCCTTCACAGACGATGGTATCTGGCCGGGGAAATATCTCCAGGCTCCGGTCAATGCTTACCTGCATGGTGTCAACCGCTTTACAACCGTTGGTATCTGTGCCTGTAACGAGGTAGTTGAAATCGCTTTTCGGATATACCGTAGCGGTGGCATTGTTTCTCCCTGTGATATTGGAATTGGGACTCCATTGGAAATTGACAATCGTAGGATCGCCTGTACCGGTGATAGAGACGCTATCTCCCAGGCAAATTATTTGATCCAGCCCAGCATCCACCTCCGGCTCTGCAAAGACAAGGATATTTGCATAAGTCGTATCGCGGATGTTGCAGGAAGCAGAGTCTTCGATGATCAATTGAACCAAATACAGACCAGAATCCTGGTATACATGAGAAGGTTCAAAACCTACCACATTGACTCCATCCCCCCAATTCCAATAGTAAGTGGTCTGAGGGGTGGCCTTTGAGGTATTGTCAATATTGACCAAAAGTGGCGGACAGCCTTTAAATTCCAGGGTATCTCCAAATCTATCCAAAGGCGTAAATTCCGCCTTGATGCCCGCCAGGTCGAAGGCGACCTTAAAGGCAGCCAGGTTACAGTTTTGGCTGTTGTTGGTGTTGCTGTGGACGCCCGGCGTCGTGGGGAAGGTGGAGACGCCTCCACAACCCGCACAAACTGCGTGGTAAACGATGCCCTCCCGGTCAAAGCGGCATGTGCCGCCATCTACATGCTCTCCTGAACCCAGCAGGTTATTGCCTCCCAGATAGGTGGCGTAGAGCAAATTACGCGCATCGCGCTCCAGCACAATCATGTAAAAGTCGCTCCCATCCGTGGAGCGCTGGATAGCGGTGTTAGGTGGGCCGGTGGTGGGCATATTGCGGGTGTTGCCGCCATAGTTGGTTGTACCGCCCCATCCGGCAACATAGACGTTGTCGCATCTGTCAACCAAAAATGCAGTAGGGGAAATATTCGGCGCGGAAGCTGTACCGGAGCCGAAAACAGTCGAATAAATAAAATTAGATAGACTGTTGTCCAGTTTGGCAATAAACTGCCGGGAACCGGGATTGGAATAGACATTTCCGTTGATTGGGAAATTGCCCATAGTCTGACCGGTTACATAAATATTGTAATCATCATCTATTTCCAGAAAATAGGATTGGTCTATGGCATTGGTCCCTATAAAAGTAGACCGTATCAGGCTATTTCCGGAAGCGCTTATTTTCGCGATAAAACCATCTGCTGCGCCCCCCCGGTAGGTAGAAAAAAGCGCATTTCCAGAAACAGGAAAGTTGGAACTTTCTGTTCCACCTGTTACAAAAACATTGTAATTGTTATCCAGCTTCATGCCATAGGCAGCATCATTTCCTGAGCCTCCCAGATAGGTGGAAAAAACCAATGAGGTAAGATTGGAATTCAGTTTGGCGACGATGGCATCCTGTAGCCCACCTTTGGTCCGCTGATAAGCAGTAGGTGTGGTGGGAAAGTTGGTAGAGCGGGTACAAGCCGCTATATAACAATTGCTTTGATCATCCAGGATGATCTCTCCGCGGGCGTCATCGCCATAATTGGCCTGCAGGGCTATGGGAGTCTGGCCACTTTGGAAATAGTTGCCATTTTCTCCATCGCTGTCACTTCCCCCCAAATAGGTGGAGCCTAACAATTGCGTACCAGCTGCATTAAATTTTGAAACGAAAATATCAAAACGCCCCCCATTATAAGTTCTGTCATAACCATTGCTTGAGACGGGGAAGTTGATGGAGCTTGTTCGTCCATAGACGTAGAGTTCGTCATTGCCATTGACAAAAAGACTTTGAGGCTGGTCCATATCCGAACCTCCTAAATAGGTCGAATAGACCAACCGGGTACCATCAGGCGAAAATTTGGAGATGGTACATTCCGTACTTCCGCCACCATAAATGGTCTGGAAGGAACCCGGTATGGTCGGAAAGGTAGTCACTCCCCCTCCCGAGGCAAAAATGATTCCCCCGCCATAGAGACTTCCGGCCTTATCGTATGTGGCCGTAAACCCCCAGTTATCAGCCAAAGAACCTGTATAGGTTGAGAATACCAGGGTGGGGTCGATCACCAATTCATATTGGGTGTCATAGCCTTGAGGAAAATGAAAGGAGACTTTGTTTCCATTCAATACATATTCACAGGCAATTTGCTGTGTTACTCCTTCTATTTCCTGGTATACCACAGGAGCTTCCTCCACAATATCCCTCACAGAGGTTTTTATGTGTAAGCTTCCTTCTTTCAAATAAATCAACTCAGCTCCTGTGTATTGAAGCTCAATCTGAGCGGGATCGCCCCCCGCTGCCACGATCAAATCGTATTTGAAATTTTCTCCGGAGCCATACATGCGCATGTCAATGCCTGCATATAAAGCCTTATGGCGTAGTTCACCGAATAGAGGAACCCCTCCTCTCCAGTGGCTTTCATCATTCCCCAAAAAATAATTGTGGTATTCGGGAAATGTTTTGCTGGGCTGAATATCCACTTGCCCATTTGCCCCTACAAAATCCACCCGTAAGACATGCCCTTTGACCACTTCTTCCTGGGGATTTTTAAGCAATTTTGCGCCAAATGCCTGGTTATTCTGTGGATGAGCCACCTTAGGCAGGTCATAAAATGAATAAATCAAACTTTGCTCTCCTACCAGCATGTCCCCCCCATTGAGGCGCACGAGGTAGTCAAAATCCTGTTCCCATTGCCCTTCATTTTTGATGAATCGGAGGGAACTTACGGAAGGCTCAGTAAGCACAAAAGGATCGGTTTTTTCTTTATTGGCTACCAGGAAAGAAACTCCACCTACCAGTATGACAAAAAGAAGCGGAATAAGTAATCGGTATTTCATGCTGTATCAAAAATTCTGTGTTTGTTCAGGAATCTAACGAAATTGCAGTTGCTCAGGTATGGATCAGGAGAGAGATTTGAATATCTAATCTACTACAATTCTGTATCAAAGCTTTCTTTCAAATACCCTAACGGTTAAATCAGCTTCACCAATGGACCTTTCTTTTTGGGAAAAAGACGTGTTTTTTCCCCAGTTCGATGCACTTATCATAGGCAGTGGCCTGGTAGGTCTGAATGCCGCCATTCATTTGCAGGAATTGCAACCTTCCTGGCGGATCGCCATCGTCGAGCGCGGCAGCCTGCCGCTGGGTGCTTCTACCCGCAACGCAGGCTTTGCCTGCTTCGGCAGCCCAACGGAACTGTTGGGCGACCTGGAAGCCATGGGCGAAGACAAGCTTTTCGCGCTTGTGGAAAAGCGCTTTCGCGGCATCCAACTGCTCAGAAAGCGCCTCGGCGATGATCAGATCGGCTACCAGCCTGAGGGCGGTTATGAGGTCTTTTTAGCTGAAGATCAGCTCGCTTTTGAAGCCGCCAGCGAAAAGCTGCCATATTTCAACCAAATGCTGTTTCCCATTTTTAACGAAAAAGCTTTTTCAGTAGAAGATAAAAAATGTAAAGAACTGGGAATCAATAGTTTTCAACACCTCATTGCCGCGCCTTTTGAGGGGATGATTCACCCCGGACGCATGGTTCAATCTCTTCTTGATTGGGCAAAACAAAAAAATATTTCCTTTTTCAATGGTCTTACAATAGATAGCATAGAAGCTGAAAATAAGGGCTTTTGTTTGCCTACCCAGGCAGGTTTTGCCCTGCACAGCAAGCGCGTACTTGTCTGCACCAACGGCTTCAGCAAACAATTGCTGCCAGCCATTGCCCTGCGGCCTGCCCGTAACCAGGTGATCCTCACCGAGCCTATACCGGGCCTCAAAGTCCGTGGCTGCTTTCACTACAAGGAAGGCTATGTGTACTTCCGCAATGTAGGCGACCGCCTTTTGCTGGGTGGCTTTCGCCACCTTGACCCAAGCGTGGAGACGACAACCGAATTCGGTTATTCCCCTAACATCCAACGGGCGTTGGAGGATTTTTTATACACACATTTACTTCCAGAAAAAAGCATCTCCATCACCCACCGCTGGAGCGGGATCATGGGCATAGGCCCCACCAAAGAACCCATCCTTGAGGAGGTCATGCCCGGACTGTGGGCAGCCATCAGGCTCGGAGGGATGGGCGTGGCCATCGGGACACAATTGGGGATGGAAGCAGGGGAGTTGATTAGCAGATTTGATAATTAGCAGATTCGCAGATGTATCCTTCTCTTTTCTCTTTTCCCTTTTCTCTTTTCTCTTTTCTCTTTTCTCTTTTCTCTTTTCTATCTTTACCCCATGAAAAGCCATACGGAATCCGAAGAAAACTACCTTAAAGCAGTTTTTAGCCTGCTGCCTGAGCAATCCGATGAGCAGGGGATGGTCCATACCAATGCCATCGCCCAACATCTGGGAACCAGCGCTGCCTCTGTAACAGACATGGTCAAGCGCCTTTCTGACAAGGGTTTGCTGGTATACAAGCCTTATAGAGGCGTTTCGCTCACTTTGGCTGGCCAAAAAATCGCCTTGAATATCGTACGCAAGCATCGCTTGTGGGAGGTTTTTCTGGTAGAAAAGCTGGGCTTTTCCTGGGACAATGTGCATGATATTGCGGAGCAAATGGAGCATATCAATTCGCCGGAATTGATCCGGCGGCTGGATACCTTCCTTGAATTTCCCAAATTCGATCCGCATGGGGATCCTATCCCCTCGGAGACAGGCGAGATACAAACACGCGAAACCTATCGCCTCAACGAGATCAAAGCGGGCCAGGCCGTCACCCTTGTCGGTGTGACCAGCGATGAAAGCAATTTTTTGCAATACCTCGATAAACTGGGTCTCAACCTGGGAGCCAAAATACTTGTCACTGACCGCATTCCTTTTGATAATACCCTTCAGGTACAGTTGGGAGATTTGCAGATCATGCTCAGTGGTAAAGTTGCCAGCTGCCTCGATGTGATGAAAGAAGCTTGAAAAATAGCAGCATGAAAAAGACTTTCATTTTTCTTTTTACCTTTTTCTCTCTTGCCCATGCCTTAACTCAAAATTCCCTTTCTGGAAAAATCACGGACCAGCAAAGTGGAGAAGCCATCAGCTTTGCACAAATCATTGTCAAAGGAACTGAAAAAGGGACTACAACAGACATGGAGGGCAATTTCAAACTCTCTGATGTTCGGTTCCCGCTTACGCTTGTGGTTTCAGATATACGATACCACACCCTACAAATTAGGGTTGAAAGCAGCCCCGCGCTCATTTCCCTCTATCCAAAAGAGTATGCTCTGGATCAGGTCCTTATCAGACCAGAAGGTGTGGAGCGGATTCTGGAAGACCCCACTTTCAGTGTGATTGATTATGGTTTTTATGACGACCTCATCGTCTTGGCGGTGATGAAAAACAACAGAAAAAAGGCTTTTCTGAGGGTTCAGGAGCCCGAAGGGAAATTGCTGTGGGAGGAAAGATTGCCACTCGTCCCAGAGTCTTTTTTTGAAGACTGCCTTGGAAACCTGCATCTGCTTTCAGCAGATTCAGCCTATCAATTATATTATGATTATGAAAAAATGCACCTGCTCTATCCGCAGGGCAAAGAATACCTGCTCAATTTACTGGGGCCTTGTAAGACCTTTTGGGAAGGCAAGGCATATTTCCAGTACAGCAGTCGGAGGGGGCTGATTCAGCATTATTTCAGCGCCAATAAAGGCGAAAAAAGACTGCTTTTTAGTCTCGCAGACAGCAACAAGATCAATTACCTCAACTCCCAATATGATATCCATTATTTTCTCAGGTTAAAATCTCAGAACAGAGATCCCTTTGGCAAACTCACTGTAAATCAGATACATGACAGGCTGGCTGAGTTTCAGGATTTGGTAGGAAAAGACTGGCTTGACCAGCAAATTCTGGAAGCTCTGAATGCCCCCCTTTGTTTGGTCAGAGATCAAATTGGCATATTTGACTTTGCAGATAATCAGGTATTGTTTTTTGACCAAAATGATTCTCTATCCCACACTTTAGCCATTGATTTTCATACAAAAAAGGGCTGGACCGGCGAAGTGCTGACAGACCCGGTAAGCGGATTTGTCTATGCTCCCTTAAAGGATAACGGAAGCTTCTCCTTTTTGCGTATCGACCCGCTTAGCTTGCGCGTCAAGCGATTGATCCAACTCAAGGGGCATGATTTTATTAAAAATTACCAGTTTCGAAATGGCTTTCTGTATTTTGTTGACCGAAATATGAACTCCCCTACTGGCCAAACCTTTTCTTTGTATCGGTTGAAAATATAAAAATCAAGTGCTTTTCTACATTTTCTCATGAAAAATCCATTCCAAACGGGTGATACAAAACAGCTCGTTTTTCAGGTTACACAGGATAAACTGGCCCGTTTCGAAACGGGTGTGGTGCATGAAGTATATGGCACCTTTGCCCTCGGGCAAGATGCAGAATGGACCTGCCGACAGTTTGTACTGGAGATGAAAGAGGCAGGTGAGGAAGGCATCGGCACCTTCCTGACGGTGGAGCACCTCTCCCCTGCCCTCCTGGGCAGTGAGGTCAACATCACCGCCACCCTGGAGGCCGTCAACGGCCATGAAGTCATCTGCACCTATGAGGTGCATCATCGGGATCGCCTCATCGCCAGGGGCCGTACCGGCCAGAAAATCCTTGACAAGGCCCGATTCGATAGCTACATCGAAAAGCTCAAAGCAGATTTGTAAAACAAATTCCTCATATCTTTCTGCCGATGAAGCCGTATTGTTTATTTTGCATTAATTTAGGTCTAACACATCATGGCAGATAAAGGAAGAAATAGCAATATCATTACCAATAGGAAGGCAAAATTTGAATATCACTTCCTGGAGGTATTTGAGGCGGGCATTGTGCTTACAGGGACCGAAGTCAAGTCCCTGCGCAGCGGGAAGGCAAACCTACAGGAGGCCTATTGCTTTATTGACAACAAAGGAGAACTGTATATTTCAGGCATGAATATCGCCCAATACACCAATGGTTCATACAATAATCATGAGCCTCTCAGGGTCAGAAAGCTCTTGCTGAAAAAGGCCCAAATTCGAAAAATCAAGTCAAAACTGGATGAAAAAGGACTTACCCTGGTCCCTACCCGGCTTTTTTTTGGTGAACGAAATTATGTAAAGCTCGAACTCGCCCTGGCTCAGGGAAAGAAAATCCATGACAAACGGGACAGCATCAAAGAAAAGGATACCCGACGGGATATGGATCGGGCCTTGAAAGAAATTTGATCCAAATTTTTATGAACCTTTTTCTTCTGTTTTCACTCAAACACCGCAAAAATTTGCGGGCTTTTGCCCAATCCAAGCAGCTTTCTATTTTTTACAAAAATCGCAAAACGTACAAAATAGAAGGTGTTTACCGGAAATATCCGGTCGAAATAGGCCCTTTTTTCCCAGAGACATCCTCCCGAAAAACGCAAGCCTGGACACACATTCAGCTCCGAATGACCAACCCCAATCAAAAATTTATTTGGCTGGCCAAAGGCATGAAGGAACTCGAATGGCCCCTTTCCTTCAAACAGGAAAAGGCTGTAGGTGTGAAGCACGAATTACCTACGGAAATTGAAATCCTCGCGAGCGACCTTTTCTTTAGCGGTATTTTGCTTTCAGATCAGGTAAAAGCGTCCGCACAGCATGTTTTCAGCCTTTCCGACCAGATGCTGATTTACCTAAAAGGAGAGACCCTTGGCGTATTGCTACCCCAAGGGCCTGAATGGCAAGAACGTTGGAAAATCACCGCAGATGCACTGCAGCTATTGGTTGAGATCAAAGATGGCTTAAACTAGGATCTTCGCATCTACATGGAAGATCAGCCTGATCAGGACATCTGTATCCTGAGCCACAAGGCTTTTCAGGGGAGCGCTGATGCGCATGCTGTAGTTGGCCGCCAAAAGATATTCTTTCAGGTTGACGCCTGTTGTTTCCAGCAACAACTCCTGCCCGACATCCGTCGGGAGGCTATCCAGAAATGCGATTCGCTGCTCCTCCAGACCATCTGCCGAGATGAATATTTCGATGGATTTGAGAAACTCAAATGACTGGCTATCAGGCATCGTGATGGCCAAAAGCATCTCCTTGAGAGAGACTTCCTCTATCAACTCAGCATCTGTATTCTGATCAGCGAAAATGTCCCCGATATTGGTTTCAATATTGGGAGTGGGAATATCCAAAGGCACATCTGTGGAAGGTGTACCGGGAATGGTGATCTGCGTTTCGTAGGGAATGTCAAATTGGGTAAACTGATCCAGAATATCGCATTGGTAAAAGAGGAAAGAAGCCAGTGCGATCAGGATAATGGGGAGTTTTTTCATGGTTTTTGATTAATGCGTTTAGATTAATGGAGAAACGAAATTTAACCTTCATTCCTTATACTCTCCTTACAGAATAGCGCCAGGGTGGATTTTACAAGTATGAATGGGGGAAAAAAATTCCTAACATTGCCGCTTGAAAAGCTAATGTTTAAAAAAATCCCCTCCTCTCCATGAAAAGATTTCCTCTTTTTCTCCTCTTCTTCATCCTTTTGTCTTTGGGAACAAAAGCTCAAAAAGTCATTTCACTTGATACCGTTGAGGTAAATTCCGCACACATTCCCCTCAAAATTCATCAAACCGGACGCAATATCAGCGTCATATCGCGCCAGGATATGGAGCTATTGCCTGTGAATTCACTGGACGAAGTTCTCCAGGCGATCCCTGGAGTCGAGATCCAAAGCCGAAACGGCTTTGGCGCACAGGCAGATATCCTGCTGCGTGGAGGAACCTTCACGCAGGCCCTAATCCTGCTCGATGGCATGCGCCTCAACGATCCGCTAACCGCCCATTTCAACGGGAATATTCCCGTTTCCATGGCTGAGATTGACCGCATCGAAGTGATGCGTGGACCGGCTGCGGCCATATATGGCCCGGATGCCGTCGGCGGGGTAATCAATATCATTACGCGGACTTTTTCCTCCAGACAAAAGCGAGATATGGAAGCCAGTGGGAAATTGAGTTTTGGCGAAAATGAACTCATACAAGCCCAGCAGGGCATATCTGTACTGGGAGAAAATTATATTTTCGGCGGGGGCCTTTCCCTTACCCAATCTTTGGGTGAGTTTGTCGAAGGCCAGCGAATTGACAGCAGCAATGTGCTGGAAGGGTTTAACAATTATTTTGACATCAAAACCGCTGGCGCTTCTTTTGGCACCAACCTGAGCAACCGGCTCAGCCTGCGTGCAAGGACAGCCTACGATTACCGCGATTTTAGCGCGCGTTATTTTTATTCGGGCAGCCCTTTTGACAAGTCCACAGAAATCACCCAAAACTGGTGGAATCATATCCAACTCGCCTACTACAGCAACCGCTCTTATACCGACTTCAATGTCGGCTACAAATACAATACAGATGAATTTGTATTTAGCCCTGATTTTCCCTCTACCAACAACCATATCAGCCAATACCTGAATCTTTACCTCAACCACCTGTATATTTTTAGAGGTATGAGCATCAAAATGGGCGCTCAGGCTGATCACCGCCAGGTTGCGAGCAATGACAGAGGGGATCACCAGGATTGGCATGCAGGCGCCTACCTGATGACATATTTCCAACCCGTGGAATCCCTTCATATTTCGGCCAGCGCCCGCGCTGATTATGACCAAAACTATGGGCTTGCGTTTTTGCCTCAGCTCAATATGAGCTATGTCTTTCCCAAATGGGTGCTGCGGGCTGCCGCAGGCCGCAGCATCCGCGCAGCGGATTATACGGAGCGCTATGTTTCCAATAATTTGGAAAACCTCACTCCAGGCCGCAGCCTGGGGAATCCCGATCTGCTCGCAGAGCAAAGTTGGTCGGAGGAAATAGGCTTTGACTATTTCGTAGGCAATCACTTCCAGCTGAAAGCCACAGGCTTTCTGAGGCAGTCTGAAAGGCTTATTGACTATGTCAGGACAAATGAAGCCGAGATCGGCGAAGTCGGCAAGCTGCAGCCAGGTCAGGATTATTTTTTTGCACAAAATATCTCTGAAGTGGTGACCAAAGGAATAGAAATCGAGGCATGGTACCGCAAACGCATACCGACTGTGGGCAGGATACAACTCTCCCTGGGCTATACCTTTCTCCAAACCAGCAACGAGGCAAATACCGTTTCTGTCTACCTTTCCAGCCATGCAAAGCATTTGCTGACGGGTCATTTTATCCTGCATTATAAGCGCCTCAATGTTTCATTTAGTGGATTGTATAAAGAAAGGAACCCCAGAGCAGCCGAAGCCATCAACAGCAATCTTGCTGCCGCTTACTCTGTCTGGAATGGCAAAATCGGTTTTCACCTACAGCCCAGGATCGTGCTGCAACTTCAGGTCAACAATATTTTCGACACCTATTACCAGAATATTTTGGGGTCAAAAATGCCCGGCAGATGGATTTCAGGGGGCGTCTCCTGGGAATTTGGAAAATAAGGCATGTTGAGCTTAAGGCAAAATCCCCTATCTTTGCGCTTCTAATGAATCGTGTAGCTTTTTATACCCTTGGATGTAAGCTGAATTTTTCAGAAACTTCAGCTATTGGCAGGCAGTTTATGGCTGCTGGATTTGACAAAGTGCCTTTTGAAGAAGAGGCCGATGTCTATGTGATCAACACCTGCTCGGTCACAGAAAATGCCAACCGCAAGTGCCGGAAGATCGTCAAACAAGCCCTCAAACAAAATCCGTCCGCTTATATTACCGTTGTGGGTTGCTATGCCCAGCTTAAGCCAAAGGAGATTTCGGAAATTCCCGGTGTGGACATGGTCCTGGGTGCCGGTGATAAATTTCGCATACTGGAGCTGGCGAAAGATTTTCAGAAAGGCGACAATTCCTGCATTTACAACAGCAACATCAATGAAGTAAATAGCTTTGTCGATGCATATTCTGTGGGGGATCGCACCCGCTCTTTCCTGAAGATTCAGGATGGTTGTGACTACAAATGTGCTTTTTGCACCATTCCGCTCGCGCGCGGCAAAAGCCGCTCCGATAGTCTGGAGAATATCCTCTCCAATGCCCGCAATCTCTCCGCCGATGGCGTGAAAGAAGTCGTCCTGACCGGCGTCAACATTGGCGATTACGGCAAGGATCAGCCAGGAAATTTCCTGGAAGTGATTCGGGCTTTGGATAGCGCCAAAGGCACTGAAAACATTCGGCGTTTTCGCATTTCCTCTATCGAGCCTAACCTCTGCAATGACGATGTCATTGCTTTTGTAGCAAGTTCCAGGCGCTTTATGCCGCACTTCCACATGCCGCTGCAAAGCGGCAACAATGAGCTTCTCGCCAAAATGCGGCGACGCTATAAGCGGGAGCTTTACACCGAACGTGTCAACAAAATCAAAGAGCTCATGCCTCACGCCTGCATAGGCGTGGATGTGATCGTCGGGTTTCCCGGCGAGACGGAGGCGCATTTTCTGGATACCTACCAGTATTTGCAGGAATTACCGATTTCCTACCTGCACGTTTTCACCTATTCTGAAAGAGAAAATACGGCGGCCTGGGATATGCCGGAGGTGGTGCCTGTTAAGGTGCGGCATCAGCGTTCGAAGATGCTGCGCATCTTGTCTGAGAAGAAGCGACGCTTCTTTTATGAGCAATTTGCCGGGCAGGAACGCCCGGTTTTGTTCGAAGGCGATGAGCCTTCGGGGGAGATGTTCGGTTTTACCGACAACTATGTGAAGGTGGTGACTGCTGCACAGGCAGGCTTGGGCAATGAAGTCCTTTCAGTAGAGTTGAAGGCGGTCAATCCGGATGGATTGATGGAGGTGGAAAAGCCTGGGCTACTTGTTTAGCGAAAAGGTGATATTTTTCGTATGTTCATTAAAAAACGGAGATATGAAAACGCAGACTATATCAATAGAATTTCCTTCAGACATTTTACTAACGCTTAATGAATCAGAAACCGAGTTAGTTAGGCACATCAAATTGTCTCTTGCTATTCAACTTTATCTTAAACAAAAACTGACAATTGGAAAAGCTTCCCAAATAGCAGGTTTGTCAAGGTTGGATTTTGAAACCACCTTATCCGAAAACAATATTCCAATTTCCAATCTAGGTTGGGATGATGTTTTGAGTGATACTTCAAAATTAAGATAAGATGAAAAACGGACTTGTTATTGCAGATGCTTGCCCTATTATTTCGTTAGTTCTTGAATATACTGCTACGACCGATTTTTGAAAGCTTTCTAGAGAACAATCATTGGAGTTCTAATATCAAATTCCTTCCACAAAGGAAATTTAATTATCATCTTTTTGTTTACTCTTCTTATAAAACATAAAGCCAATAAAACCTGCAAACAGAAAAGGCATCAACAGCAGGTACAGAATTCCTGAATTCACGGCCAGGCTGGTTCCATTGTCGCCATGCGACTCCAATTGTCCTTTGCACATAGCGCATTGGCTAAAAATATCAGTTGAGAACAACAGCATCCATGACAAAAATGCCAGAAGCTGAAAGCTTATTTTTCGGATATGAAATACGATGTTTGTCATTATCCTGGATAACAGGGTGATATTAAAAAGTAAACCAAAACGCCCGTTACAGATACGTAAAACCATAACGGCCAGGTAAATTTAACCAATCTTTTGTGCTTCTCATAGTCTACCCTCAATCCATGAAAAATGGAGAAGGAAGCCAAAGGAACAATAAACAGGGAAAGGCCAATATGTGAAAAAAGTACGAAGTAATAGACGGACTTACTGACAGGGCTGGATTCACAGAATAGCGTTTGGGCTGTGGAAAGGTGAAACAAAATATATGATACCAGAAAAAGTGCAGAAAAGACAAAAGCACTAATCATTACTTTTCTGTGAAGGTCAATTTTCCTTTGTTTGATTAAAAATAAGCCCACCAACAGCAACACACTTACCACTGTGTTGATGCCGGCATTTATCATCGGAAAGATATAAGTGTTAAATCCTAAATCGATTTTGTAGGTAAAACTGGGGTTTTCTATGGTTCCTACTACAAGCGGAACAAGAATAGAAACTACCCAAATCCAGGGTTTTACTTTTTTACTGATAAGAGGTCGTTGTTCACTCATGCTTTTGGGTTATCATGTATTTATTTGGCAGCCTCCATTTCCTTTTTCAAAAAAGAAATATCTTCTTTCAATTGATCCAGGTCCTCCTGCTTCGTTCCAAAATAATAGCCCCTAAAGTGAAAGCTGCCATCAAGCAGGACAAAGCGTTGGTCATGATATATCCCTCCGGGTGCCAGACTATCTTCATAAGCGGAAAGGCGAAAGCCGTTTTGGATCAAATCATACATTTTTTCCTTTTCGCCTGTCAACAACATCCAACGGTCTGTATCTATTTCATATTTCTCTACATAAGCCCTGAGTACCTCAGGCGTATCATAAGACGGGTCCACGGAAAAGGACAAAATTTGAACTTTGTCATCTTTTAGGAAAGCTTCCTGAATCTGGGTCATATGACTGGTAAGTGTAGGACAAATACCAGGACAGGAGGTAAAGACAAAATCGGCGACAATCACCTTGCCTTTGATATCTTCTTTCCCAATAGAATCTCCATTCTGATTCACCAGCCTAAAGTCAGGCAATACCTCATAATCACCCGGCAAATTGCTCTGTATCTCTCCCTCCACAATCGGGTAATAATAAGGCAATCGCTTCTCATTAGGCTCACAGGCACTAACCCCAATAGCGACCAACACAATTATTATCAAGTACTTTCTCATCTGCTCATCTGCTCATCTGCTAATCTACTCATCTACTAATCTACTCATTTCCCAAAATCTTCTTTATACTCCAATGTCAACAGTGCTCTCAAGTCTTCGAATAACTGTTTTTCAATAGAAAAATCATTGGTTCCTTCGTAATACTTCCGCACTTTCCCTTCTTTATCCACCAGGGCAATAGCCCTTGCTGTAAAAGGCCCACGGCTACGTGTCTTATCCATAAACTCCTTCAGAGAGAAAGTGTTGAGGCCCAGGGTCCAGACAGTTTCTAATGGCCCTCGGGCAAAGATCCATTTGCTTTCATCGCCCCCATAGCGATCGGACCAGGACTTTAATACAGAAAGCGAGTCGGTTTCAGGTGAAGTGCTGATTGTTAAAATTTTAACCATAGGGGCCCTCTCAGCATTGTCGTATACCTTTTTAAGGTTAGGCATCAGCAAATAATTGAATCGGGCAGCTTTATCTGAGACATGAGCGTCTTCAGCCCCATCAAAAAAGCTAATGAGGTATACATCGCCAAGCATATCCGATTTTCCAAAGTTCTTGCCATTTTGATCTTGTAGACGAAACTCAGGCAACTCATGGAAAATAGTATCGCCGTTTGCATCAAGGCTATATTGATAGGGCAGACGTTCAAAATGAGCCGTTGAGCTGTATTTCACAAAGAAGTACAGAAAAAGAGGAAAGGCGATGACCACTAAAAGGATCACCGCCTGTATTTTATTTCGTTTCATCAATTTTTATTAAGATTTCAGAACAAACAACTCTTGATCGGGTGTGTTTGTTTGCTGAAAACCGATCTCATTATCATATTCCTGCTTGGTCAATTTTCCATAATAGTTTCCTTCAATCATCATTCCGATAATCAACCAGACGATGAAGATAAAAGGGAGCAAAATTGACAAAGCCATACGCCTAAGTTCATGACCAAGGTGCATAAATTCAGAGACGATATAATATGCTTTAAAGATCGTTAGGATCAAGAAAGTCAGTAAAACCAATGTACTAACAGTACTGGGTTGCCATCCAAGAAGTCCTGCAATACCATCTTTGGTACCAGCGAGAATAAATTCCAAAATGGTCAGAGCCGAAAGGATAATGGTAACCTTAATGATATTTCTTTGCTGTACAGTAAGCGCCATGATATAAATTCTTTTGCTTTAAATCAGATAGAAGAAGGTAAAAACGAATACCCAAACCAGGTCCACAAAGTGCCAGTATAGGCCTACTTTTTCTACCATTTCATAATGGCCTCTTTTCTCATAGGTACCTTTGATCACATTGATATAGATAATGAAGTTGATCACAACGCCACTAAATACGTGGGTACCATGGAAACCTGTTACGAAGAAGAAAAGGTTAGCGAATGCGGGTGGTCCGTACTCATTGACGAGCATATTGGCTCCGCCATGTGTAAGCATGCCCTCGGCCCCATATTCATTCAAACCGGTTTGGAGAAGCGCTGCGACCTCAGGTGCATTATACTCCTGAGCATAACGAATCAGGTCAGGAACCATCTGAGCAGCATTACCGCTTTTGATGTAGACCTCTACCAAATCAATCGTATTGATAAAATTGGAGAAGGCCGTAGAGCCTGTTGCCAGGATTTCGCCATGGAAGTTTTTCACAGCCATTACCCCTGGTTCGGCCACAAGTAAGGCAGTCTCCTGCCTAAGCCCTCCTAGCCCATTTTCAACTAACACCTTTAAGGCTCCTGTATCGTGTCCCATGATGAAGTGATACCACTCGTATGCCTGACATATCACGAAGGTCAATCCTCCGAGAATGGTCCAAAGCATCCATTTGGCTACCTCTTGTTTGGAGTTACGGTGCCCCGCTTCCACTGCAAGTACCATGGTCACACTACTAAGAATCAGGATAAAAGTCATGATTCCCACAAAGACCAAAGGCGCCTCTATGTGAAAAGATTCATACAGGATAGGTGTATGAGTAAATACCTGCTCGGGATCTGCCCAGGGAACTGCCTGCGCTATCGATCTGATGCGAAGCGCCCCGTAAGCAATCAGCAGAGATGAGAAGGTAAAAGCATCTGACATGAGGAAAAACCACATCATCAACTTGCCATAACTGGCGTTGAGGAGGCCCGGTCGTTCCCCTTCAACTAGTGCTTTTGGATTAACGCTCAAATTAGCCATGCAGATTAATTTTGTGCAATTTAACAGAAAAGGAAATTATTGAAAAAATGTAATTCAAAGCCTTTTAAAAATTTATCCCTGTTGGGTAAATAAGAGAAAAACAAACAGATATACCCAAAGCAAATCCAAAAAATGCCAGAATGTAGCTGTCATTTCTATTGAAAGGATTTTCTTCCCAGGCTTGTACATCTTAAAACCTGTTTTGATCAACGCAAAGAACAAAGCGATAAGTCCGGCAATAATGTGTGTCCCATGCAAACCCGTGAGGATATAGAAATAAGATACACTATCGTCGGCACGCATGGGGTCAACAAAATAATTGCCTCCCAATACCATCTCCTGATATACGCTATATTGGCCAAACAAAAACACAATGCCCATGAGGCATGTCAATAACAGGCCGATCAGGGCCTGTTTCTCATCCCCTTTTCGCACACGCCAAACAGCAAACTGCATACTGAAACTACTCAGGAGAATGATCCCGGTATTTATCCAAAGCAGATTGGGAATATCAAAAAATTCCGGCTGCTTAACCATAGACCTTGCAACCAGATACGCACTCGTCAGTCCTCCAAAGACCATAATAAGCGATATGATCGCTAGCCATAGGTTAAACTTATGAGGATGTACGATATAGTTGCGTTTGGCCATATTTAGTCCGGTAGTTGCCATATTTATCCAACCAGGAATATTATTTGACTTAAAGGAAGGTAAAGGAATGATGCAAACATCAATTTCCGGGCGACCTTATCATCAAGAGTTTTAAACAATTTTATAGAAGGCAATGCGAAAAACACGCCTAAAAGAACCAATCCTGCGGCGCCCCACCAACCGATCATTCCCATGGAAAGCGGGAAAAATACCATAGGGATCAAACAAAGTGTATAAATCATAATTAACATCGCGCAAAATTTGCTTTTGCCCGAAGCTGTAGGAAGCATTTTGAATCCTGCCCGCTTATAATCTTCATCCTGTACCCAGGCTATGGCCCAAAAATGAGGAAACTGCCAGAAAAACTGAAAGCCCAATAGAACCCAGGCTCCCATACTCAACTCTCCCATCACTGCTGCCCAACCAATCATAGGTGGTAAAGCTCCTGGGATGGCCCCCACAAAAACAGAAATGGGAGAAATTCGCTTCAGTGGAGTATACACAAAGGCATATAGTAGCAAGCCAATCAAACTCAACAAAGCGGTTACCAAATTGAAAACGCCTCCTAATATGATGATTCCTGTGACCATCAAAATTAAAGCATAAACAACTGCTTCTTTGTTGCTCAGGATACCTTTGGGAAGGGGTCTGCCGCTGGTGCGCTTCATCAGGCTATCGTACTCTTTCTCAATAACCTGGTTGAGCACATTGGCTGCTCCCGTTACAAGCAACCCGCCTAAAGCAATGGCAAGTAAGTGCCACCACACAAAAGCAGAACCCGCTGCGATCGCATACCCAAAAACAGAAGAAATCGCCACCAAAGAGGTAAGCCGAAACTTAAGCAATTGCATAAAGCCTCTGGCTTTTATAGCAATGGTTGCCTGTCCGTTTTCGGGAGCTACTGTATCTTGTATGAATTGATTTTCTTTCAACTTTTCTAAATAAATTCTATTTCACTTTTGCTCAATGTGTACTCCGTTGCTTGGCAAAAAAGCCTATTCCCAGGATGGAAAATTCTCCGGCTATCAGAAGTGATGCAAACAGCAGATGCAAAGGCTGTAAGACAGGCGGTATGGCAAAATGGTGCATGCATAATCCAAACACTATTTCAGCAAGTAAAACTCCTGCCAGCAATATCATGATCGTTTGGATCGCCTTTATTTGTAATACCATTCGCCTCAGTTCGTTTGCCCATCCAAGAAAGGATGCAAGCACGGCGTAGTAAAAAAACTTATGCACCAGATAAACATTGCCCAATGCTTCAAGCCATAAAGCGCGATTGTCATCGCCAAGGTTCTCCGCGGCTATATCAACCTGCTCCCTAACCTGCGTTCCCATCACAATCTGGGCAAGCGTTAAGAGAAGGAGGGCAACTCCCCAAAGCCAAAAAGAGGGAGGAAAATGTTGGTTTTTCCTTTCGTATTTGTCTCTATGCGATCTTAATAAAGTGCCGATATATAGCATCAGCGTTACCAAGGCCAGCATCATATGCAGGGTAATCATTCCTGTAGAAAGGTGGGTTTTTACCACGATGGCGCCCACGCCTCCCTGAACCATGATCAGGAATAAAGCCAGTATACTCAGCCAGCTAAGTTTGCGATCAATCCGATAAACAAAGAGCGAAAAAAATGCCGTTAACAAGGCAAAAAATCCGATCAAAACCCCAATAAGACGGTTTATATATTCTACCCAGGTTTTGAAAGGGTCAAAGTCTGCTATTTCTTTACCTGCAACCTGAAAAATCTCTTTGTAGTCTGCAGGCAATTGGGAGATGTCAGTAGGTGGAGTATATCGTCCAAAACATTTTGGCCAATCCGGGCATCCCAAACCAGAACCCGTACTCCTAACGATCCCACCAACCAAAATCAGGAAGAGAACTGCGCCAACCGTAATGCTTAACATGATGCGAAATCGCCTCATATTCCTTACCGATTTTTGCTCGTGCTCATTCATCCTCTCCCCACTATTATCCATTTATGATTACTCTTTTGAGCCTTCAGTCTGAGCGGGCTCTTTAGGTTTTACCGGTTTGGGCGGTTCAAAACCATCCTCATAATCAAGTTCTTCATCTGGAATATGCTGAGGACAGAAATCATCTTTCAAACCGGGCTTACTGTAATCATAAGGCCAGCGGTAAACGGAAGGAATCTCTCCCGGCCAGTTACCATGCTGAGGTTTTATTGGGGTTGTCCACTCCAAAGTATTTGATTTCCAGGGATTTGCCGGAGCCACTTTTCCACGGAAGATGCTGTAAATAAAGTTGAAGAGGAAGAAGAACTGTCCTACAAATGTAAACCAGGCCGCATAAGTAATAAACTTACTTAGGTCCAGGAATTCAGCCATGAAGGAAAACTCTGTGAAGGCATAATAGTGACGGGATACGCCACCCATTCCCTGGAAATGCTGAGGGAAGAATACCAAATACAAACCCACAAAAGTAAACCAGAAGTGGATGTAGCCCAATCGGGGATTCATCATTCTGCCAAACATCTTAGGGAACCAGTGATATACACCCGCAAACAAGCCAAAGGCTGAAGCACTACCCATTACGAGGTGGAAGTGGGCTACCACGAAATAGGTATCGTGAAGCGGAATATCCAAAGCTGCATTTCCCAGAAATATACCTGTAATACCCCCGGTTATAAAGAAGGAAACAAGACCTACAGCAAACATCATCGCTGGTGTAAATCGAATATTCCCCTTCCAAAGGGTCGTTATATAGTTAAATGCTTTAATAGCTGATGGAACAGCAATAATCAGGGTAAACAACATGAAAACGGTTCCAAGGAATGGATTCATACCCGTTACAAACATGTGGTGTGCCCATACAATAAAGGAGAGAACCGCAATTCCAATCATAGACCCAATCATCGCTTTGTAGCCAAAGATAGGCTTACGCGAATTGACTGAGATTACTTCAGAACTAATCCCCAGAGCTGGCAGCAGTACAATATAGACTTCAGGGTGCCCCAGGAACCAGAATAGGTGCTGGAACAGAACCGGGCTACCCCCCGCATGGTGCAAGACTTCGCCTCCAATAAATATATCAGAGAGGTAGAAACTTGTTCCTAAAAGCCTGTCCATAAACAGCAGCAGAGCTGCAGATAATAATACAGGGAAGGAGAGAACCACCAGGATAGCAGTCAACAAGAAAGCCCACATTGTCAAAGGCATGCGATCCATTGTCATACCTCCTGTTCTCAGGTTGAGAATCGTGGTGATATAGTTAATCGCCCCGAGCATACCCGACGCAATAAAGAACACCATAGAGGTTAGCCAAAGGGTCATTCCTAGTCCCGAACCAGGAATGGCCTGGGGCAAGGCACTTAATGGCGGGTAAATAGTCCAGCCACCTGAAGCAGGCCCTGTTTCGATAAAAATCGAAAGAAACATGATGACAGCCGAGATAAAGAATGCCCAATAGGAGAGCATATTGATAAATCCCGAAGCCATATCCCGTGCTCCTATCTGTAAGGGTATAAGAAAGTTACTAAAAGTACCACTGAGACCGGCAGTCAAAACAAAGAAAACCATGATCGTACCATGCATGGTAACCATTGCAAGATAAAATTCAGGTTTGATTATGCCACCAGGTGCCCATTTTCCCAAAAGAGATTCCAGGAATGGGAAAGCGGTATCAGGATAGGCCAACTGTAAGCGAAACAGAGCAGAGAAGGTAATCCCTACGATTGCACTGATGATACCTGTAATCAGGAATTGCTTAGCAATGATCTTGTGATCCTGGCTAAAAATGTATTTCTGAAGAAAACCTTGCTCATGATGGTGGTGATCATCATGTCCATGATCTCCTACCTCAAGATGAAAGTCCGAAGTTATGTTTGATTCAGCCATTACTACCAGAAATTATATTTTCGAAAAAATCAATTAGTTGAAGTTAAGGTCCCTATCTCTTTGATGTCCCCTGCGTCAGCAGTTTTCCCCTCATCCATACCAGGATTCATCTCTTTGAAAGTGGTGTAGAAAGCTTTCTGCTCACTTAACCATTTCTGGTATTCCTCCATGGTCTCTACCACTACTACTCTGCGCATATTGTAGTGTGCTCCACCACAGATTTGCTGACAGGACATTTCGTATTCAAATTCGGGATCTCCCTTGATTTCCCGCATTTCTTTTGTAGTCACAGATGGGGTAAAATAGAAATTCGTGGGCATCCCTGGCACTGCATCCATTTTTACCCGGAATTGCATCAAAGTAGGAGAATGCAAAACGTCCATTGACCGAATATGTACATGTACTGGGACACCGACAGGGAGGTGTAGCTCCGTAGCTAAAATATCATCATGGGTTTTGACATCGTCAAAATTCAACCCCAGGGTATTTGCACCACTAATGTATTTCACATGGGCTTGGCCTAGTTCTTTGTCCACACCTGGATAGCGAATATCCCACTGGAACTGGCGTCCTGTCAGTTCCACATCAATAGATGCTTCTTTGGTGGCTTCGTCAGGATCCATGATATCATGCCAGTTGCGGACCCCATCAGCAATAAGGATGGTCATTACAATGGCAGGAACAACAGTCCAGATCACCTCCAGTTTGTTGTTGTGGGGATAATACAAAGCCTTTTGACCTGGACGATCCTGGTACCTCCAAAGGAAATAAAAGAGTATTGTATGGGTAACAACTACCACAGCAATGGAAACTATCATAGTCCGCCAAAACATCCGGTCCAGGCTGACTCCATGCTCAGAGGCTGGATCTAGGACCAGAGCAAACTTCGGGAACCAATAAGCAGAGGACCAAACGGCAGCAATTGTCCCAACAATAAAGAACAGCATCATCAGGCCGCCATTAATTTTTGTCGGGTTCCATTCTTTAAAAGGATCTATCTTTTTCAACCTCAATACCAGAGCCATGCTATAGATGACCAGGAAGAAGATGAAAACAAGTAACCATTTGGTTAAAGACAGTAAGGATTGAGCGTCCATTTATTTATGATTTATCTATCTAAAATAATTTTCTATACACAGGATAAAACAAATGCTTAAACAGCCCCCGTGCTGTGGTGTACACTTTCCTCAAGGTAAGGATGGTTACGAGCCACCATATTTGCCTTGCTCATTACTGTAAGTACCACCAATGCAAAAAGACCGGCAAATGTAACAAACATCCCAATTTCCGTCAGGCCAAAGTGCCAATGCTCACCTACTGAACCAGGCATGATCATCAGGAATAAATCTACCCAGTGTCCGCAGATCATTAAGATTCCTATCGGGACAAACATTTTAGGAATTCGCTTGGCATTCCTTGTCATAAACCCAAGAAATGGTACGATGAAACATAGCGTAATCTTCAAGCCAAACCAGAAGTGGTAGTACTCAAAGCGTGTATCATAATACATGGTCTCCTCAGGAAGATTTGAATACCAGATAAGGAGGTATTGGGCGATAAATATATATCCCCAAAAAATACTGAATCCAAATGCATATTTGAAAAGGTCATGCACGTGGGCGTCATTCACATAAGCCATATACCCCAATCTCCTGAGGAAATGTACAAACAATCCCATCACAGCGGAAACGGTAGCCATGGTGCCTGCAAAGAAATAGACGCCAAACATGGTACTAAACCAATGTGGTTCTAAGGATTTTACCCAGTCGATTGAAAACAAAACATAGGTAAAGCCAAAGAAGACGATGAATCCGGCTGCTACACCATTGCTTTTCTTAAAGAAAGAGACACCACCCAACTCATCCTCACGAAGCGAGAATCTACGCAGGACACGTGCTGCCAGGTACCATCCTCCCAGGAAGATAATACCCCGGATGACCCATCCGGTAAGGTTGAGATAAGCTCTTTTCTTATCAATAAGTGCATCTGCCCCTTCGGGTACGGCCAGCCAATCATACAATTGGTTGCCAAAAATAGCTACTACGGCTAAGCCAACAATAGCCACAGGCAGCCACATGGTAAATGCCTCGGGTACCCGCTTAATCGCTGTATGCCACCCGGAATTCCCTATTTGATGCACTGCTACGAAAAACATCGCTCCCATAGCAAGGGTCAAAAAATACAGGTTATTCAGCAGGAAGTTGGCGAAAAAACTGGTGTATTTGGTAATGGTATGCTGAGGCCCGTGTCCATGTCCACCTCCATGGGCTTCTTCTGCATGCTCTCCATGGTCATCATGTCCATGCTCTTTGTCTTCGTGCTGGTCATGATCTTGCCCACCGGTCTTATGAAGGCTACTATTGTCTACGAGAGCCGAATGAGTATCATGCGTATCATGATCCACATGCCCACTGGGGGCCTTGGCTGTCAATAAACCAAAAATGAGTAGCACAAGCCCCAGGCCTATTGCACCATAGATAGTCCTTCTGATCTTTTGGGGAATGACCAGGCGCTCGGTGAGCTCTTCTTGAGTAAAATGCTTTCCGTGTGCCAATTTCTTAGGAATTAAAGTTTGTAAAACACAGAATCAAAACAGTGATTTTAATTACTTCCTCTGGAAGTATTGTATGTAACTAATAACCTCCCAACGCTGTTGAGGCGTCATTTGGGATGCATAAGAACCCATCTGCCCTTTGCCATAAGTGATAGAATGAAACATCTTGCCTGCTGGCAGATTTTTCAATCCCGTACCTACGTCAGAAGTATAATCAGGTACAATGCCATCAAAAGGTTTGTTCCCTTTGCTTGTCAGGTTTCCGTTTCCTTGCCCGCTTGCGCCATGACAGACCTGGCAATAGACTTCATAGAGTCTTTTACCTCGCTGAAAGGTCTCAGCTGAGCAATCAACGGCAACGCCATTGTATTCATAACCCACCGACTCGAATGGACTTTTAAGTCCCTCGGCAGAAATGCGGTAACCTGCTGTATCATTTTCCAAATGATATGGCTGATAGGCTTCTTTTTCGTACCAGCCCTCTGTACGGGGCAGGGTACCTTCAGGGGCATTCTGCGCATTGAGGCCATTTTTGAAAATGGTCTGTGGCTCTGCTCCTTGTGCCCAATCATCCTTTACCTGGCTGTAAGGCTCAAGAGGAATAGAATGGTACATATTGGGCGAATATTCAATATTGCGATCACCATCCTGGTAAGCACAAGATGTGGCCAGAGAGATGAGTGCAATTGAAATCCAGATTGTATGTATATATCTCATGGGTGAATGCGAAATTCTGCGTTAAACTTGCTTTTCGGTTACAACATACGCACCCGCCTCATTCATGATCCGGGTAGCATCTGCTTCAGAGCCTGCAGGCATAGCGTCTTTATCAATAGCTATCACAAAAACATCATCCGTTTGACGATCATCCATCAATATGGCCTTTTTACCCGGCCAATAAGAGGAGACTATCAAAAAGGTAAGAACTGTACCATGAGCTGCAAAGAGAACGGTCAACTCAAAGGTAATAGGCACATAGTCAGGAATAGGAAGGGTGGGTTTTCCACCTATATTCATTGGCCATATTAGCCCATAAATCACAGAGATCATCGTTACAGCTGTCAATGTGCCCAATGCACCATATATAAAAGCTGTAATGGTCAGACGAGTTCTTTTGATATCCAATAAAGGCTCAATCTCATGCATGGGGAAGGGAGAGAATACATCTCTTGCTTTTACCCCTATTTCTCTCATCTTAGCCAGTGCATCATACACATGGTCGGGATGCCAGAATTTTCCTAATAAATATGTCTTCATGATTTTGTTAATTTTTGATTATTCTGATGATTCATCCCGCCTAGTTTGCTTCTCCTACCTCAAAGGTATGTTTAGGTTGCTTTGGATGATGCAACAAGGTTTTCACCTCAAACATATTGATGGTAGGGAGAAATTTCGCAAAGAGGAAATAGAAAGTAAAGAATAGACCAAAACTACCTGCCAGAATACTGGCCTCCACCCAGCTAGGAGTATACATCGCCCAACTGGAAGGGAGGAAGTCTCTATGCAGAGAAGTAACGATAATCACAAAGCGCTCAAACCACATCCCGATATTGATAAAAATCGAAATGATAAAAGTGATCACCATGTTTCGCCTGATCTTTTTAAACCAGAAAATCTGCGGCGTGATTACGTTACAACTAAACATGATCCAATAGGCCCACCAATAGGGTCCAAAGGCCCTGTTAATGAAAATATACCGTTCCCATATAGAACCTGAATACCAGGCTATGAAAAACTCGGTCATGTATGCCAGCCCCACCAGCGATCCTGTTGCAATAACAATTTTTGCAATAGACTCCATGTGGTCCAGGGTGATATAATTCTCATGTTTGTAGACATAGCGCTGTACAATCAGTAGCGTCTGCACCATACCAAATCCAGAGAAGATCGCACCCGCCACAAAGTAGGGAGGGAAGATTGTGGTGTGCCAACCCGGAATTACCGAGGTCGCAAAGTCCATAGATACAATGGAGTGTACGGAAAGTACCAGAGGGGTAGCAAGAGCCGCAAGCACCAGGGATACGAGCTCATAGCGAGACCAGGTACGGTTAGAACCATCCCACCCCATTGCTAATAAAGCAAAGATTTTGGAGCCGATCTTCATGCCCTGGCGTTTCATACGGTCACGGATGCTGCCAAAGTCAGGCATCATACCGAGGTACCAGAAAACAAGGGATACCGAGAAATAAGTGGAAATGGCGAAAACGTCCCAAAGCAGAGGTGAGTTAAAGTTCACCCAAAGTGAGCCGCGTGTGTTGGGTAGGGGCAGGAACCAAAGGCCCAACCAAGGACGTCCCATGTGAATAATGGGAAACATACCGGCACATATTACAGCGAAAATCGTCATCGCCTCTGTTGCACGGTTAATGGAATTTCGCCAGGCCTGGCGGAAGAGCAGGAGTACAGCTGAAATCAGCGTACCGGCGTGACCAATACCTACCCAAAATACGAAGTTGGTAATGTCAAACGCCCATCCTACAGTCTTATTAAGACCCCAGGTACCGATCCCTTCCCAAATGGTCCAGGTTACGGCCCCAACAAAGAGCATCAGGACGAGGAACGACAGCGCAAAAGCCGCGATCCAGCGCAGATTGGGCTTGGCCTCAATCGGCCGAGATATATCCTCGGTGATTTGCGCGTAATAGTCCGTATTTGTTACCCATTGCTGGCGAATGGGGGAAACGTGATGACCCATATCAAGAGATGTTTATTATGCTAATAATTTGGACTGTTTCAAGTGTCTTATTTTTATCCTAACCACTCGTTTTCAAACATGACTTCTTCTGTCCGCTCCTCGATCTGCTTGATTTGATCGGCTGTGCGGTTTCTGATTTTGGTCATATATGCTACTGAAGGCAGTGTTTTCACTTCTTCAATTACATGGTACAAGCGGTCATTCTCTTTATAGAGTTTGTGTACTTCGCTATTCGGATCATTTAGGTCACCGAATACGATGGCACCCGTAGGACAGGACTGCTGACAAGCTGTTTTGATGCTTCCATCCTCTGGCTTGACTGCAGAACCGTCAGGATTCAGAGAGCTGCCTGCACGAATTTTGGCTTTCAGTTTGCCTTCCTGCAAGCGCTGTACACAGAATGAACATTTTTCCATGACACCACGGAAACGAACTGTCACATCCGGGTTCAGAACAAAGCGTCCCAGTGGATTTGTCTCATGAGCAGGATTCACATTTTGGAAATCATCGCCATTGACATAATTGTACCAGTTGAAGCGACGTACTTTGTACGGACAGTTGTTCGCACAATAGCGCGTTCCTACGCAGCGGTTGTAAGCCATTTGGTTGAGGCCTTCCTGGCTATGGATGGTAGCCAATACCGGACAAACGGTCTCACAAGGAGCGTTATCACAGTGCTGGCACATCATCGGCTGGAAAACAACATTGGGGTTCTCAGGAGCACCGCTATAGTAGCGATCAATGCGAATCCAGTGCATCTCACGGCGCTTGCGAACCTCCTCTTTTCCAACAACAGAGACATTGTTCTCAGCATGACAGCTGACCACACAAGCACCGCAACCTGTACATTTGTTCAGGTCGATGGCCATAGCCCAACGGATATAGCGATCGGCGGCTTTATCTCTGTAATGACTTTCCCAAAGGGTAATCAGGTGATGCTTTTTGTTTAAAGCAGTTCCAGCATGTCCATTGACAGCCTCTGGATGTTTTTTGTATTCTTCAAAAGATTCTACCTCACTGATAATTTCCTCTGTACGATCAAAGTAGTTATCGATAGATCCTTCTGGTTTACGAGGTGTCTTTTTGGTGGGGTCAAAAAGGGTATGGAAAGTTTGCACACAAGCCAAAGGATAGGTGCGTCCTGTTTTGTCCACAGTAACACCTGCGCGGCTGTATGCAACATTGCCATCGCGCATTTCCAGGAGAGGATAAGCGTCAATGGTCTCCACATGCTTGGTGGTTCTACCGCCATTTTTGCGGCCATAGCCCAGCGCAAGACCAAAGGTTCCCATCGCCTGACCAGGCAAAATCACAGCAGCACCTTCGATTTCCTGACCACCTACGGACAGTTTCAGTACATCTTCCTGCTTGACACCATTTTCTTTGGCATACTGGAAAGGAACTGTAATATAGTTATCCCAGGTTGTCCGTGTGATCGGATCAGGTAGCTCCTGCAACCAGGGGTTGCCTGCATATCTTCCATCACGGATACCTACTTTTTCATAAAGTACCAACTCATAGCCACTCGCTGAAGTCTGTTGGGCCTGGCTTGCTGCAGCACTAAGTGCTGCGGAGTCCATCGTTGCAGCGGCAGCAGGAGCTGTTTCCTCACCTTCAACAGGCGGTTGAGCTTTCTTTGCCATGGCAATGCCTTTGCGCAAAACCTTATCCCAGAACTCCTGGAAGCTTGAGCCATCAGCTTGCTGGCCATGCAAAGCCTGCCAATTGCTTTTGAGCAGATCTGCAAATTTTGTAGAAGCTCCGCTCCACTTCAGGAGTGAGTCTCCCGCCTGGCGAGTATTGTATATAGGATTGATGGTAGGCTGAACAACAGAATAGATTCCTTCGACAGCCATCACGTCTCCCCATGATTCCAGGAAATTGTGATCGGGTGCGACATACGCACAAAGTGCGGAAGTTTCGTCTGGCTTGGTAGCCAGAGAAACGGAGAGCTTCATGCCTTTGATGGCACTTTCAAATGCACCTGCAAAAGGCGTATCATACACAGGATTGGCATCCAGGAAGAAAAGCGCATCCACGCTGTTCAATTCCCCTACCAATTCCATCATGTCGCTATCACTTCCCTGTTTGTAATAAACAGGCGTATTCAGATCAATTGTTTTGCCCATATTCCCAAGGATATCATTGATACCATTGGTGATGGTCTGGCAAGCCGGATCATTTATGCCACAAAGGACGAGAGAAGCACCCTGAGCTTTTACCAAATCATTGGCGATCATGCTTTCCCCACCCATTGTAAGGCTAAAGCTTCCACCTGGAAGGGTTGGCTTGCCGAGCTGACGAGCAACGGCATTATACAGGCTGATCAAAGCTTTTCCGGTATCGGAAGGCTTGACTGGGAAACGCATATCCGCGTTAGAACCTGTAGTTGATAGCATAGACTCGATCTGGTAGTGACGAGACATTTGGCTATGTGCAGGATCGCGCATCTCAGCGTATTGGCTGCTCTGGCTGGTTGGTTCCAACCATGTGCCCAGAAAATCACAGCCTACACCAACAAGTACTTTGGCCTTATTAATATGGTAAGAGGGGATCACCTTCTTTCCGAAAGACTTCTCATTTGCTTCAGCGATAGCTGAATAAGAAATGGGATCATAGGTGACATGCTTCGCATCAGCAAAACCAGCCAGGAAGCTGGCTGCTGCACTTCTGAGAGATGGACTCAGGAGGGAACGAGAAAGAATCCTCACCTTCCCGCCAGAATTTTTAATCTCCTTTAATTTAGCAGCGATCTCGCTATCAACGGCATCCCATTCAGCGGTTGTAGAACCACTCATCGGTGCCTGATAACGATCAATATCATACAGATTCAAAATGCTTGCCTGTCCAATGGCATCCATTCCTCCCTGCGTAACAGGAGAATCGGGATTGCCTTCCAACTTGATGGGGCGTCCTTCACGGCATTTTGCAATTACAGAAATGCCCTCAAGTGTAGATGTAGCATAGTAGTTAGCTACACCGGGGATAATATCGTCAGGCTTTTCCACATAGGGAATAGCGAATTTTTTGGGAGTTTCGACACATGCACTCAGCGTAGCTGCTGTCAGGCCAAAGCCCATCAGCTTGAGGAAGTCGCGGCGATTCGCTTTGAATCCCAGCTTTTCCTCTGTGACCTCGCTCAACTGCTGATCCATGGGAATATCCGTAGGAAATTCATCCTTTACTGTTGCCAGAAACTCTGGTTTTTGCTCCAGCTCTTCTATTCCGCGCCAGTATTTTGGTGTATTCATTTTTTCCATTTTCTAATCTTCAGATGTGACAGGGTGATTAATAATGACATCTTGCACAATCCAGGCCGCCCATATCTTCAACTGTCAGGCCTTCCGGGTTTTCTTTACCCAAGGTTTTAACCTTTTCTTCACGGTGACAATTGATACACCAGCCCATACTCAAAGTGGAGTATTGGTACACCACTTCCATCTCCTGTACCTCTCCGTGGCATGTCTGACACTCCAACCCACCGACGACTACGTGCTGGGCGTGATTGAAATATGCATGGTCAGGCAGGTTGTGAATCCGCACCCACTCAACAGCTTTTTGCTCATAGCCTTCTATATATTGTCCCTTAGCAGGATCGAAGCCTATGGCATCATATATTTTTTGAATCTCTTCTTTGCCGTATTTAGGGCCTTCCTGTATGAGTTTGTGACAGTTCATACATACATTGGTAGAAGGAATCCAGGCATTCTTAGATTTGGTAACCCCCGAGTGGCAGTATTCACACTCGATGCCATACTCACCTGCATGCAGTTTGTGGCTGTACTTAATCGGCTGCTCTGGCATATAACCCTGGTGGATCGAGATACCTCTGGACCATTCCACCCATTTGGTGAGCCCTCCTACCAGCACGATCAATGAGATAGCTGTAATCACAAATCTGTTTTTCAACAGGCTCCATGTCCGTTTTTGAATCTCGGATAGGCGAAGAGGCTCCTGCTCTTCTTTAGCCCTTACCGCTGAGACCAATGTTGCCGTAATCACCAGCAACAAGAGAGTGATCAACAACAAAACCGCCACCAGCGCGAAAAGCGCATAGTAGAATTGAGGTTGATCAAGCGGATTCGCTTGATCGCCTCCTCCGGCCCCTGTGGCTCCTCCATCTGCTGTAGCAGTTTGTGATGCAACCCACTCCTGCTGAATATAAGCCAACACATTATCAATGTCAGCATCAGTCATGGTAGGATTGGCTTGCATCATGGTGCCCCATTCCTCAAAAAGAGCAACGGCTTTAGGGTCACCTGCATTGATGAGTTCGGGTGCATTGCGAATCCAGCTGTATAGCCACTCCTCATCCCCGGCGTACTTTTCATTAATACCACCGAGCTGAGGGCCGGTCATCGCTCTGTCTATCTTATGACAGGCAGCACAATATGACCGGAATACTTTCTGCCCTGCCGCTGCATCCTGAGCTATCAGTGAGCTGCCGCCCCATGAGAGCATGAGCGAGAAAGTAAGGATGAAAATTTTAAGGAAATGTGCACTTCGTAACATAATAGCGCGAAATATTTATCGAAAATATCTTTCCAAATGACTTTTGTCATCTTTCAGAACATTCTGAAAGCATTTGAATCAAACAGGGCGCAAGTTAACATTGGCGGCAAATTATGCCAAAGTCCGCACCCATAATTTATTGACATTCTACACATTTAGAATAAATCTAAATAAGCATCGAAAAGACCTGATTCTTATATATAGAAGGTCTTACCCGAAGAAAAGGTTGAACACCAATTTGAGTGAAAAATGGTTGGGTATTTCAGGCGAATGGCTGGCTAATTCAATAGAAGAGGCCAATATATACATATTATCAAATTATCACAATATGAGCTTTTTATACTTAAAAAAATCACCATATAAAATCCTAACTATCAGTTTATTATAAATAATATTTTTCACTTACAAACTTCATTTCTCCAAGCTTGTTTCTTCTTTTGAGTATAAAAAATTCCGTATTTTTGTATTTATGTCTGAAAAAAAATCATACCAACTTATTATTATAGGTGCAGGGCCTATTGGTCTTGCATGTGGCATTGAAGCTGAAAAGCAAAATGTGGATTACCTGATTCTGGAGAAGGGATGTCTGGTAAACTCTATTTATCATTATCCCGTAAACATGCAGTTTTTTTCCACATCTGAAAAAATTGAGATTGGAAATGTGCCTTTTGTATCTCACGATACCAAACCCACAAGGCGCGAAGCCCTGGAATACTACCGCAGAGTAAAGCTGCAGTGGGGGCTGAAAGTGAATATGTATGAGGGAGTGGAGAGGATTGAGAGGATGAGAGGATTAGCAGATGAGCAGATTACAACTGGAACCCGAAACCCAAAACCCGAAACACGAAATTCCAAACCCGAAACTTTCACAGTAGTGAGTGAGAAGGCGGTTTACACTGCCGGTTATGTGATTGTGGCTACGGGTTTTTATGACCATGCCAATATGCTGGATGTGCCGGGAGAGCATTTACCTAAAGTGAAGCACTTTTATGACGAGCCTCACCCCTATCTGGACCAAAAGGTATTGGTGGTAGGAGCTGCCAACTCGGCTATAGATGTGGCTTTGGAGACCTGGAGGAAAGGCTCCGAGGTGACATTGGTACACAGGGGGCCGGAAATAGGTTCCCGGGTAAAGTACTGGGTGAGACCTGATATTGAAAATCGAATCAAGGAAGGAAGTATTAAAGTCTATTTTAATAGCCAACTGGCCGAGATCAGGCAAAAGGAAGTGGATATACAAACGCCTGAAGGGCTGGTCTCAATAGAAAACGATTTTGTGCTGGCTATGACCGGCTATCACCCTGACTTCAGCTGGCTGGAGCAGATCGGCATTCAGGTATCCGATGATCCGCTTCGTATCCCCTTTCGCAATCCCGACACATTTGAGACCAATGTCCCTAACTTATACCTCGCAGGCACGGTCTGCGGTGGCATGCAAACCAATAAATGGTTTATTGAGAATTCCATTGAGCATGCGGTAGTGATTTTGGAGGATATTAAAAAAAATAGCTTTACTAAACTTTGAAAGTTTAGTAAAGCTATTTTTTTCAACTACACCTTATTAGTTAAAGATATAGCGAAGTCCTAAACGCATACGCCAGCGTGAGCTGAAGTTGTCGATATTTAAGGCTTCATTTCCAACTTCCTCTGTGGTATATGAGAAGGTGGGTGTAGTACCATCTGTGTCGTATCCTTCGAAATTGTACAGGAAGTAGTTATTGAAGTCTCCAGGGACTACATAACGAACTCCTGCAGATGGGCTGATCAGGTTGGCGAGGTTAAACACATCCCAGCTCAGCTGGAATTTGTGCATTTTTCCTCCCAGGTCTAAACCGAAGTCCTGGCGAAGGGACAGGTCAAGGAAGCTTGTGTAAGGAAGCCAATTGCTGTTTTTCTCGGCATAGCTACCACGATTTGCACTCAGATATGAATCAGCCTCGATAAAGGCATTCAGGCGGTTCCACTGCTCAGCAGCTGATACACCATTAGACTCTACCAACTTGATTTCGGACGCACTTTCAGGAATCCAGATCAGGCTGCGGTTACGGCTGGTGCTACCGGTTTCATTGTTGATGTTACGCGCATCGTTTCCTCCGATCACATAAGAATACGCGCTACCCTGGCGACCTTCATACAAGAGAGAAATAGATGTGGAAACATTCTTGCCTTTGTTCCAATCAACTTTGTAGGTCAAAACGCCTAATACTCTTTGTCCCAAAGCAAAGTCCGAACGGCCCAAAACAGGCATGTTACGACCATCAATGCTTACCTGTCCCCTCCACTGAGAAGAGTTCTGAGAAGAAGTACCTTCATTCACAGCAGTAGCATCACCATAGGTATAGGAAAGGCTGGCACTCAGTCCGAAGTCAAAATCTTTGGCAAGAGATCCCGTAATGTTAAAAGCTGAACCTTCACTTGTATTGGATCCAACATAAATATCATTATAAGTAGGATCAATGCTGGTTCTGCCATATACCGGACGATCGTCTCCACCTGTATTGGTCCAGGTAAAGGATTCGGTTGGGTCGCTGTTAACATTGGTATAGACCACATTATTCAGGGTTTTGGTATAAACCCCTTCAATGGTAGCGCGGATTTCTCCAGGAAGCTCCGTATCCAATGCCAGATTGGCACGGAACACCTGTGGGTATTTAAAATCCTTGGTAAACAAATTGATCTGACCAGAAGGAACGGTAAAGTTAGGGTTGGTGTACTGGTCCTGAATATTTGCGATAAAGTCAATATCGCCTGAGATATTGGTTTCATTGACACTCCCCTGAGTGATACCATTGTTGTTGTACATAGCACCAGGCCATACAAAAGGAATACGGCTGGTAAAAATGCCTAATCCACCACGCAGTACGCTTGAACGATCTCCTTTGAGATCATACTCCATCCCCAAACGCGGAGAAATCATCAACTGACCATTGGGAGCAGATCCGCCTTCGATATTCTTGGCCACCTCATAAAATTCCTGAAGCTTAGGAAGGGTCTCTGTGTTGAATGAAGGATCAATCACAGGATCGGTTGTGATTATTGGGATGTCCAAACGGAGGCCGCCTGTGAGGGTAAAAGCAGAGCTTACAGACCACTCGTCCTGGGCATAAAAGCCCAACTGGATAGCACTGAAATCAGATGCAGCAGCAGAACCATCACCTGTGAGGTTATCTACCAGAGAGTAAGAACGATCATACTCAATGGCAGGGCTGCCACTGATGAAGTCATCGATGCTTGAAAAACGATATACACCGTAGTTTTGAGGCATAAACAGGTTGTAAATGCTATAAAACTCATTATGGGTACCTAATGTAATTGTATGGTTTTTCTGGTAAATTTTGAAGTTGTCAGTAATGGTAAAAATGTCCTGATCAAGGGCGTTGGCTGTGGAAAACTGCTCAGATCCCAAAGCTAAGGTTCCTGCTCCATCATTAATAAAAACATAAGGGAAGTCAGCTTCCAGCGGGTCACGGTCATCACGCACAGAAGTAAAACCGATAATCAGGTTATTGCTGCTTTTGGCGCCAAAACTTGAGTTCAACTCAAGCGCAGAGGAATTGGTTACACTTGGGAAGTAAACACCATTATTAGAGAAATTGATGGTGCGTGCAACAGACACATTGCGATCTATGTTCTCTGCTTTGGTGTAGCTGTGGCGAACCGTCAGGCGGTGATTCTCATTGAGGTTAAAGTCAAGTTTGGCAAATATTTTTAAGCCATTGAGCTCATCCTGAACATCACCGAAAGTGCCGGGATCATAGTTGTAGGTATTCATCAGGTGGCTGCGCAGTCCCTCCAATTGGGATTGAGAAGCGTCTCCTGTATACACACCAAAATCAAAAGGAGCAGGCGTCTGGTCAGCCTGAGCTTCCACATTCGCAAAAAAGAATACCTTATCTTTTACAATAGGACCACCCAAGGAAGCACCATAAGTCTTTTGATCAAAAGGAGCCACAGCTTCACGCTCACTACCTGTACGATCAGTCAGGGTCTTATTGGTTTTACCAACCATATTTTCATTCTGCAAGAAATAGTAAGCTGTTCCTTTAAACTCATTGGTTCCGGACTTGGTAACGGCATTCACACCGCCACCGGCAAATCCACCCAAAGTAACGTCATAAGGAGACAATACTACCTGGATCTGATCAATGATATCAATCGAAAAAGGAGAAATACCTGTTTGGCCTCCATTTGTTCCTGTGGAGGCAAGGCCGAAGACATCATTATTTACCGCTCCATCAACATAAATGGCATTATAGCGGTTGTTAACGCCCCCAAAAGAAGTTCCACCATCAAAACCTGTAGACTGAGGCGTCAGTCTGACAAAATCTCCCAGGTTACGATTGAGTGTTGGGACCAACTCGATATCATCTGAAGTAATCTGTGTACTGGTACCAGAGTTAGCACCAGCAGTTCCCTGCAGGGCTACAATCTCTACTACGTCCAGGTCAACACCTGATTGCTCCAGAGAATAATCGCGACGGAAATTTTCCCCCAAACGAAGGTAAATACCGCCAATTTCAACTTTACCATAGCCAGTATAGCTCACCGTTACTCTATAGGGACCCCCTACTCTCATGTTGGGAATACGGAAGTTTCCTTCTGAGTCAGAGTTTGTTCCAAATGCAGTTCCCGATGGCTCATGCACGGCAACCAGCATCGCACCTACAAGGACTTCACCGGAAGTATCGGTGATTCTTCCCTGCATTGAAGATGTCGTAACACCTTGTCCATAGACTGCGCCACTTATCAGGGTCAATAAGACCGTGACGCAAACAAATTGCATACATTTTGAAAGATTCATAAAGTAGTAATTTTGAATAATTGGGTTAATTTAATGTGGACTCTCCAAAATTAAATCCTGATTTTCGGGCGCAAGCTAATTATCTATTATTAACTCTCCATAAAGTTTGCAAACTATCTCAGCAAAAAGGGTGGTTTCATGATGTATCAAGATACAATAATCTATTTAAAATACCTCAAGGTCCAATAAAATTAGCCTTCCGGTTTTCGCCATAAACCCTCCCAACAAATATTTGGCGCTTTTTTTTAGATTAATTGGATAAAACTCTTGACATAAACCAATTTTATTAGTACACTTGTATTGTCAAAATCAAGACACCAATTATGTTAGCCTCTTATTCTTTCAACAAATTTGAACATCAGCCAATAAATAATACCCCTGGTTTTCCCAATTTGCATTTATTGGAAGGAGAAGAAATTGACACAGGCTCATTTGCCCCTGCAATCATCCATGCTTATAATCGTATCCAATTGCGGTACTTTCAATGGGGGCTTATACCCGCCTGGTCCCGCGAAGCTGCTATGGGTAAAAACCGAAAAACGGCCGCAGCCAGAAACATATTCCAACGTCCTTCCTTCCAGCACGCTATTCGCCAACAGCGTTGCCTGATCCCAGCTGACAGTTTCATCTTTACAAAAGATGCCTTGCACAAAAGCACACAATATGGCGTGAGCCTGATGCAGGATGAAATGTTTTGTTTTGGAGGTATTTATGAATGCTGGGAAAGCCCCTCTGGTGAGCTTCGTTATAGCTTTGCCATCATCACGAAAGAATTGCCTCAGGCGCATCCTCAGTTCGGCAAGCAGATTCCCCTTATTTTGCCTAAACACCAGGAGAAAAGCTGGCTGAATCCTCAAACCAACCTGCAAAGTATCGCCAGAATCATGGACAACTGCAAAATGCCTCAGGCCAAAATGGAAGTACTGCAGGTCAATATCGAAACAGGAAAAACTGTCCTGCACGAAATTGCAGCCTAAACCTATCAAGCTCTGCGCCCGAAACCCGAAACCCGAAACCCGAAACCCAAAACCCGAAACCCGAAACCCGAAACCCGAAACCCAAAACCCAAAACAACAATTACTAGCTGACCTATTATATACGTCTGAATTTGGAGGAAGCCTTATGAATCCCGCTCGGGATTTGTAGGCTTTTTTGTTTGGGGAGAGGGGAGAGCAGAGAACAGAGAGTAGAGAACAGAGAGTAGAGAACAGAGAGTAGAGAACAGAGAATAGAGAACAGAGAGTAGAGAACAGAGAGTAGAGAGTAGAGAACAGAGAGTAGAGACGGACTTTACTTTGCCATTTTCTCTCCTGCCCTGATCTCAATCAGCAGGTTATTTTCTTTGGGAGGGATGGGGCATATAAAGCCCTCATTATAAACGCAATATGGATTATAAGCTTTATTAAAATCCAGACGGATTTCTGCCAGGCTATTCAGATCAACTTCAAGGTCCATGTATCGGCCACCACCATAGGTTTCGGCACCTGAGGTCAGATCTTTGAAGGGAATGAATAATTCTTTTACAGAAGGGTCCAGGTAGCGATAGGCAATCAACCGATGGTTAAGGCCCTGCAAGCTGAATTGAAAACTACCAGCAACTATCATTTTTCGTTCTGCACCACTTGTCGTCATGAGTGAGAGCGTATCCTTGCCTTCCGCAGCAACAAACTTCGCATCAACAATATATTGGATGTTGGGTTCAAAGTAGGTCAGTCCCTGAAAGGCTGCTCTATTCGCTTCAGGGATAGGTGAATCTTTGGCCTGCTTGAATTGTGCATCCTTATCGGCACGCGTAGTTTGAAGTCCTTTGATATAGGGACTTTCAGAAGTTTGCCTGGTTTGAAGAATGATAAGCAGCAGAAAAAGTGCAGCCACAGCAAACATGATGTAGGTACTGTATTTTTTGTTATTGATTTGCATTTGCCTCAATTAAATGAATCATCAGACAAAGGTAAACAAGCCTGGCGATTTGTATTTCTGTATTGTGATTTTCTTGCATACTTCTTACTCGATTCATCTGTTTTCAGCATAAAAAAGGGCGTTCAGGTCAAAAATACCTAGTTCTAGGGAGAGTCTATCACTAATACTAGTGACCGATATTTTTATGCCTATAGCTAGTTTTATGTTGTCTTTCATTTAACAAATAATCATAAAACAAATCATGAAATCAACACCTAAAAAAAATCCAACGGACTCCCTTTTGGCCGCATTCAGCAGTGAAGAATTAATTGAAAAGGAAAGCCTTTATCACATTAAAGGAGGTCAGGGCACGGGACCGACTGGTAAAGAGAGGGAGACAAATGATGCCCACACGGAGGGCGATATTGGCAATTGCGACAATGATACCCGGCGGGCATTAGACCCGTGGCAAGAACCAGAACTTCCAAGTCATTAATTGTTTTTTTTGATTTTCAACACCTCCTAAAGAAGAAGAATTAACATACAAAGACCATGAAACGTCTCACGTCAAAAAAACAATCAGATACCCTTCTCAAAGCCTTCAATAATGAAGAGTTAATTGAGAAGAGAAATCTTCACAGAATTAAAGGAGGTAGCGAAGCCAGCCACTACAAGATCGAGACCGATGATGCCCATACCATAGGGGATATTGGAAATTGCGATAATGACACAAAGTGGGCAAGGGACAAGCCGGAACTGAATTAAGAGGATGTATGATTTATATTTTCTCAGATGAACATGACTTCAGTACCAATGAAGTTATTGATTGGTTGATTTATTACAATTATCCCTTTCTCAGAATCAACCAGGATGATAAAGAAGCCATTGAATCGCTGTGTACACACTTGTCTACCCTGAGTATGCAACTTGAGCCTGGCAGGGAAACATGGCATCCTGGTACCTCCTACTCTTGTGAGCGCTAATATGGATCAGATCCGGGCATTTTTTCAGGAAAATAATCAGGATATCATCAGCAAGTCACTCTTTGAGGTTGTACAACCCGAAGGCGTATTAGAGGAAGGATTTCTGATAAGGGGACTCACAGAAAGAATCCAGCATCTGGATGATTTTCCCAATGCTTTTTTCCCTACCCTTTTCCAAAAAAACATCCACAAAAAGTATGAACTCCGAATCTTTTACCTCAAGGGAAAATGCTACTCAGCGGCCATGTTTACGCAGGGAAACGAAAAGACAGTGGTTGACTTCAGGAATTATGATGATGAAAAACCGACCCGGATCGTTCCTTTCCAACTTCCGGGAGAATTGGAGGAAAAACTGATCCTGCTCATGGATGAATTAGAGCTAAACAATGGCTCTATTGACATGATAAAAGGGCTGGACGGCGAATACTATTTCCTTGAAATCAACCCGGTAGGGCAATATGGCTTCATTTCAGGCCCTTGCAACTACAACCTCAACAAAGTGATTGCAGAAGAATTAATCCATATCTACGATGGCAAAATTTCAGATAAAAGACAATCCTCTCATTCCCTACACCTATCACCTCAATGAAGTCTCTTTTAATAAAGACAGAAATATCAAGGCATTGAGATGGAAAATCGTTTCATGCAAAACATATAAGGCCAAAATGATTGCCCATCTCCCACCTAAATCCATTAGCCATCTATGAAAGCGACCTATTTCACTTTATATCCCAATTGTTTTTTGACAAGAGGTCAGGTCGAAAATATCATACTTGACACACATAGAGGCAGGTATTTGCCAATCAAAAGTCAAATAGCAGATTTGCTTGAAAATGAATTAAAAACCCAGCCTGTCTCCCAGGTGAAGAGTTTATATCCCGGATGGATCAAAGGACTGGATGCCTACCTGAATCATTTCGTGGAAAATGAATATGGCTTTTATACGGAGGAACCGCATCATTTTCCTACCTATGATCTCAATTTCCATCATCCAGGGGTTATTTTTAATTCCATCATAGCGATTGAATCCGTCGAAGATTTTGACTACCAACTCCTTTTCCAGGATTTATTGGAATTGGGGGCAGGAAATATCAAAAATTACCTGACACACACCCAAACATTTGGGAATGTGGCCAGAGATTCCATTCGGGATATAGTGGAAAGTCCTGACTTTCAGGAGAAATGGCATATCAGCAATGACCAGATCGCCAAATGCCGAACCTGCCAGTTTCGCTATATGTGCATCAGCAATTCGGATATCGTGTTTAAGGATGGCAAATACTACAAAGTAGATGATTGCTCTTTTGATCCCCTGACCAATCGTTGGGCATCCACTTAGGAAAGAGAAATCCATGGCAAAAAGTAACTCATGTCAAAATTTCCATTCTACCAGCAACTCGACACCATGGATTGCGGGCCCACCTGCGTCCGCATGCTTGCCAAACATTATGGCAAGCATTTTTCAGGACAAAGCCTACGGAAAAAAGGATACACAAATCGGGAAGGCACTTCCCTGCTGAGTATCAGCAATCTTGCTGAAGAAATAGGCTTCCGTACCCTTGCGGTTAAAATCGGTTTTCAAAAATTGGCCAAGGAAGTACCTCTTCCGGCGATTGTCCACTGGAATCAGGATCACTTTGTAGTAGTACATAAAATAAAAGGGGACAAAATCTTTGTTGCAGATCCGGGGTTTGGCCTGACCTCTTTCAAAAAAGAAGAATTTCTCAAGTTCTGGGCCAGCGACCAATCTCGCAATGACCTCAAAGGGGTTGTCCTCCTGCTTGAGCCTACTCCTGACTTTTTTGACCAGAAGGATGAATACAAAAGAAAGGACAATTTATCTTTTCTGTTTCGCTACCTTTTTCAGTATAAAAAGCATGTTCTTCAATTGATCCTGGGATTATTGATGGGAAGCCTGCTTCAGTTGATATTCCCTTTCCTCACCCAGGCGGTAGTTGACTTCGGTATAGGAACCCGAAACCTGGATTTTGTGTACCTGATTCTGATAGCTCAGCTTGTACTTTTTAGCAGCCAAACAGCGGTAGAATTCATCCGAGCCTGGATTTTGATCCATATAAGCACGCGTATCAATATTTCCATTATCTCTGATTTTCTGATCAAACTGATGAAGCTGTCCATCAGCTTTTTTGACTCCAAACAAATTGGAGATTTGATTCAACGGATTCAAGATCACCAGAGAATAGAATCATTTCTGACGGCTTCGGTATTGAATTCCCTTTTCTCCTTTTTTTCCTTAACAATCTTTGGGTTTGTCTTAGCTTTTTACAGCATCACGATTTTTTCCATTTTCCTGATAGGAAGCATTGCGTATGTTGGCTGGGTATTGCTTTTTCTGAAAAGGAGAGCCAAACTGGACCACCAGAGCTTCGCTCAAATGGCTGCTGAACAGAGCAATATCATTCAGCTTCTTACTGGCATGCAGGAGATCAAGCTCAATAATATAGAGCGGGAAGAACGCTGGAAATGGGAAAGAATTCAGGCTCGGCTTTTCCGCATCAACCTCAAAAAACTGGCATTGAGCCAATACCAACAAGGTGGTGGGCGCTTTATCACCCAAACCCAGAATATCATCATCTCTTTTCTTGCAGCAAAGGCTGTGATAGATGGCAATATGACTTTGGGTATGATGATGGCTGTAACTTATATTTCAGGCCAGTTGATTGGCCCGATCAGCCAGTTGATTGGCTTTATACAGCAAGCCCAGGATGCAAAAATCAGCCTGGAAAGATTGGGGGAAATTCACAACCAGACCGATGAAGAGCCTCCTGGCGAAACGCTTTTAAGCGAACTCCCTCTCAATAAATCTATACGCGTTGAAAATCTCCATTTTCGCTATGGCGGGCCTGATTCGCCTGAAGTCCTTTCAGACATCAATCTGGAGATAAGCGAAGGCAAGACGACGGCCATCGTTGGGATGAGTGGAAGTGGTAAAACCACTTTGATTAAATTATTGCTCAAATTTTATCAGCCCCAACAAGGGCGTATCAAAGTAGGAGCGGCAAGTCTGGAACATCTCAGCAATTGGGTATGGAGGGAAGCCTGTGGAACGGTCATGCAGGATGGCTTTATTTTTTCAGAATCTATCGCCCATAATATTGCCCTGGAGACCCCCATCGACAAGCAAAAGCTTCTCCATTCAGTGATAGTAGCCAATATCCTCGATTTCATCGAATCTCTCCCCCTGGGATTCAATACGCAATTAGGAATTGATGGCGTGAGCCTAAGTGCAGGGCAAAAGCAACGAATCCTGATAGCCAGAGCCGTTTATAAGAACCCCCAATACTTGTTTTTTGATGAAGCCACTAATGCGCTGGATGCCAACAACGAAAAGATCATCATGCAACGACTGGATTCCTTTTTGGAAGGAAAAACAGTGGTGGTCGTTGCCCATAGGTTAAGCACTGTCAAGCATGCAGATATGATTGTTGTACTGGCAAATGGTCGCATGGTAGAGCGTGGGACGCATGAAGAACTCACTTCCATGCGAGGCGCATATTATGAGTTGGTTAAAAATCAATTAGAGCTTGGGACATGAGCATTTCAAAAGATTTTCGTGACAATCAGGAATATAAACCCATCGAAATTCGCTCCGAAGAAGTGCAGGAAATCATGGGCCAAATTCCTCATTGGATTCTCCGCTGGGGCATCAGCTTTTTATTTTTGGCGCTGCTGGCTGTGCTGGTTCTGGCCTGGTTTATACGATTTCCCGATATCCTTACAGCTCAGCTTGTTATTTCCACCAACCCTCCTCCCCTGCGATTAGAAGCGCCCAATTCGGGCAAAATTGTGCATTTCTTTGTCGAAGAAGGCGAATCCGTACATACGGGTGACTGGCTGGGCGTGCTGGAAAGTCCAGCTAACTGGCGGCACATCCAACAACTGGAACACATTCTCTCCCAAACAGAAACGGACTCCCTATACCCCAAATTAACCCTGCTCCAGGACCTTCAACTGGGAAGTCTGCAGGATGGATTTTCGGCCCTGCAAAAAGCACTCGACTTCAAAGCCTTTTTCACTGCAAGTAAGTCCTTCCGTACCCAAACACAGAGCCTCAGCAGCCAGCAAGCAGCAGAGTTTCAAGCCTTAAATCAAAATATCTCAGAGCAACTGATATTCAAACAAAGAGAAGTAGCACTGGCCAAAAAAGATTTTGAAATCAATCAAAAACTTTTTGAAGACCAGGCTATTTCGCAAATGGAATTGGAGCGAATGGAGAAGGAATACATTCGTAAAAACATGGAAATCAAGCAATTGTCTGCTCAGGTTAACAGCAATAATGTTCAGATTCTGAATTACCAGCATGCTTTAGGAGAAAAGCATTTGCAAAATCAGGAAAATGAAATTTCCCTTAGCAGGCAAGTCCTCGAAAGTCGCAATCAGCTGCTTGCTGCCATCGCGATCTGGGAAAAAAATTATGTTCTTAAAGCCCCCGGACAGGGCTCCATCTATTATTTTGAGGCCTGGGCTCAAAACCAGGAAGTAGAGTTGGGTGTCCCAATATTTAGCCTAATCCCTGATACTGAACAAATTACCGGCCGAGCTACTGTAAATAAGCGGGGAGCCGGGAAGCTCAAAGCAGGCCAATCTGTAAATATCAAACTCGACAATTACGACTATAAGCAATTTGGTATGCTTACAGGCCATGTAGACCAGATTTCGCCCATTCCACAGGCAGAAAACTACCTGATCAGCATATCTCTTGAAAATGGGCAGGAAACAACCTATGGCAAACAACTGGATTTCAAGGTTGAATTATCTGGCCAGGCAGAAATCATCACGGAGGAACTTCGGTTACTTGAGCGGATATTTTTTGAGGTGGCAAGGATGTATAAATGAAAAGGACTTACACAAAATTGCGTAAGTCCTTGATTTTCAGGGTGGGGGATACTGGGCTCGAACCAGTGACCCCCTGCTTGTAAGGCAGGTGCTCTGAACCAACTGAGCTAATCCCCCTGCTGCTTTTTTCAAAAGCTCTGCAAATGTAGAAGGGTCGGATATATGAAGCAAATATTATGGGCACTTTTTTTAAAAAAAATGTTCCGGGCAGCTGATTCATTTTCCTTTACCGAAAGGACAGCTGCTTTCAGATGGTATCACTCCGGTATTTTTAGCGAAAGGCAAATATTTTTAGTATTCCACTTGCCTGTTCTACAAAAATTTGCTTTCTTGCTATAAGAAACAACAACCCAAAATCATTATGACAAATACACTCAACTGGTTCGAAATTCCGACCAAAGACATTTCCCGCGCCTGCAAATTTTATGGCGCTGTATTGGGCCATGAGTTAATCCCAGAAAATATGGGCCCCTTTAAAATGGCGGTTATGTCTCCCGTGGAAGGTGCTGTTACAGGTGCACTGGTTGAATATGAAGAATATATTCCTTCAGACAAAGCAGGTCCCCTACTCTACCTCAATGGCGGTGATGACCTCCAACCGATGCTGGACCGCGCTGCGGCGGCAGGAGCCAAAATCGTCCAACCCAAAACCCAAATTTCCCCGGAAGTAGGCTATATGGCCATCTTCATCGATACCGAAGGAAACCGAATGGCAATCCATTCCGCACCAGAATAAAATCTAACCCATCCTCTCATCCTCTAATCTGCTCATCCTATCATCCTCTCATCCTCATGGCATATCTAGGCAACATCTCCCAAATAAGCATCGGAACATCCGACCTGGCGGCATCTTTGGATTTTTACCAAAAATTGGGTTTTCGGATTGTTGATCAGAATACCCGGCCCAATCCCTGGGCCCAGGTCACAGACGATACCATCCTGATATTGCTCAATGAGGACAATTTGCAGTATATGGGTTTCACCTATTTCAATCTGCAAATGGCTGAAATAGTGACGAAGCTGAAAAGTAAAGGCATGCCCTTTGTTCAGGAGGTAGCGCATGAAGGAAAGCCCATGCAGGCGATCTTCAGTTCGCCATCAGGCTTTTTGATTAGCCTGATCAATTATGATAACAGCAAGATGTTTCAGCCTTCAGGAAAGACGCTGGCCGATGTGCCAGAAAGTGAATGGAACGATGCGCCTGCTCCGAATCCCCATTTGGGGATCTTTGGAGAACTGGCTGTGCCTGTAAAGGATTTGGATGAAGAGATTGCTTTTTGGGAAATGATCGGGTTTGAAGTCCGCAAATTTGGCGGGCCTTACCCCTGGGCTATCGGAAAAGATGGCCAAAACATCATTGGCCTTCATCAAACGGATGAATTTGATACTTCCGCGATCACCTTCTTTGCCAAAGACATGGCTAACAAGATTGCTGTATTAAAAGAGGCAGGTCTGGACAGCTTTGAAGCTTTTGGTGGAACTGGCGGTAATAATGACGCCAACCAGGTGGTACATTCACCTGAAGGGCAACGTTTCTTTCTGTTTTCTTTCTAGGAGTTTATAAAGGATTTACAGCAAAAGGCTAGATTTGACCTAAATCACTTTTTGCATTGAATACATCATACGAACAATCGCTCAGAGAACAGTTCAAGGACTGGTCTGGAAAATCGGTACAAACATGTGTAGCTCTACCTCTATCAGGTTCCAACCGAAAATACTTTCGGCTGGCTAATGATTCGCACAGCGCGATAGGAGTATACAATCCTAATCCGCCTGAGAACCAGGCATTTATTAAACTTTCCCATCAACTGATCCGGCATGGGATACAAGCACCTCAGGTGTACCGGGAAGACATGAGCAAACATACATATCTACAGGAGGACCTAGGTACAGAAAGCCTTTTTGATCGGGTGATCAAAGAAAGAAGGGAGGGTGGCTTTCCTTTGGATTTGTATAAAAAATCTCTCTCTCAACTCCTTCTGTTTCAGGTAGAAGCATCAAAATCCTGGGATTTTAATGATTGCTACCCGCAACGGTCTTTTGACCGGAGGGGCATAATGGGAGATCTGCAATATTTCCACTATTACTTTTTCAGGCCGGCAGAAATTCCCTATGATGAATCCCGTCTCCTGGAAGACTTTGAGGCTTTTGCTGATTATTTGCTATCAGCTCCAGCTACCTATCTTATGTTCAGAGACTTTCAGGCCCGAAATATCATGTTGATGAAGGAGGAGCCCTATTTCATTGATTTTCAGGGAGCACGGCAAGGGCCACTTCAATATGACCTTGCCTCCATCCTTTTTCAGGCGAAAGCCCAGATTTCCAATGAAACCCGGGAGGAATTACTGGATTTTTATATAAAGGAGCTTAGCAAGCATCAGCAGGTAAATACACAAGCCTTCAAGGCTTTTTATTATGGATTTGTGTTGTTGAGGACCTTGCAGGTGCTAGGAGCTTATGGATACAGAGGTTTATTTGAAAGAAAGTCACATTTTCTCGAAAGTATACCTTATGCTTTAGCAAACCTCAATTGGCTGCTGAAGCAAGCGGGTCCCCACCAACAATTGCCCTATCTGCTGGAATGCCTACAGACATTGACCTCCCAGGCAGAGCGCTGGAAAGCTGCTGAAAAGGCAGCAGCAGACAGTCCATTGACTGTTGAGGTCAGCAGCTTCTCCTTCAAGAAAGGGTGGCCTGAGAGCCATCCCGAGCATGGAGGCGGTTTTGTTTTCGATTGCCGGGCACTTCACAATCCCGGGCGCTACGCGCCCTACAAAGCCCTCACGGGCAATGATGAGTCCGTCCAGCAATTTCTGCTCGCAGAAAGCCGGGTCGAGGAATTCCTCGAGGACATCTACCGATCTGTAGATCCAGCTGTGGAGAAATACCTCGAAAGAGGTTTTGACCATCTCTCTGTCAGCTTTGGCTGTACCGGCGGACAGCACCGCTCTGTATACTGCGCCATTCAGTTCTCTGAACATCTGCGCAAGAAGTATGGAGTGAAAGTCCATCTATCGCATAGGGAGCAGCCGCAGTTGGGGGAGAGAGGAGAGAGGCGAGATGAGAGATGAGATTTTAAAGAGAAAGGAAGTTTATGAAAGCAATGATTTTTGCGGCGGGCCTGGGAACCCGGCTACGACCCTTGACAGACAATACCCCCAAAGCATTGGTTGAGGTAGGGGGGAAATCCCTGCTTGAACACAATATAGAAAAACTGAAGCATTTTGGATACAGTCAAATTGTAATAAATGTACATTATTTAGGCCATAAGATTGTAGATTTTTTACGACAAAAAAATAACTTTGGCTTAGATATACAGATTTCTGATGAATCGAAGCAATTACTGGACACTGGGGGTGGACTTAAAAAAGCTGCACCTTACCTGGATGGAAAAAAATCTTTTTTAGTTTGCAATGTGGATGTAGTAAGTGATCTGGATTTTGATTTACTTCGCGCCCATCATGAAAAGGAGGGCGCTTTGGCTACACTTGCAGTCAAAAAACGAAATAGTTCGCGCTACCTTTTATTTGATAAAAACATGCAATTAGGGGGATGGAAGAACGAAAAAAGTGGCGAAAAAATAATCACACAAAATTCTGAAAATGAGCTAGATAGCTTCGCATTCAGCGGCATTCAAATGATTCATCCCAGGATTTTTGACCTCATTGAAGAGAAGGGAATTTTTTCTACCATACCGATGTATTTAAGGCTTTCCAAAACGGAAAAAATCACGGGATTCAGACATGATGAAGGGCTCTGGGTAGATGTTGGCAAATTTGAACATTTTAAAGAAACAGAAGATATTTTACGAAAAATAAACAAGGATTAGGTAATTATACGGAGGGAGTATTTGACAAAAATTAAAAAAAAAGTAACATGACCACTTTTCTCTACAAAATGTGGCATGAATTATGAAAATGTAAGGCAACACAGCACAATTATTTATCGCCATGAAAACGCTCAAATCCATCCTGCTCGAAGAAGTACACGCCACACAAATCGCTTTCCAGCTTTTGGGAAAACTGGGATCAGAAAAACTCACGCCGGAAGAACGTGAAGTAGTAAAAACACAAATGATAAAGCTCCTGCTTTTTATGGCATTTTTGGTTTTACCCTTTGGCTCTTTATTGCTTCCTTTTATTTTTCCTTCTTTCCCTAAACCTAGTTTCAACTATATGGGATGGGCCAAAAGGATCATCCCAAGCCGCGGGATTCGGTAATTTTTGCACAAAATTCAGAATTAATCGTGAAATTTGCACGAAGAGGAAGGATGCTTAATCATCCTTCCTTTTTTTGTATGAAAGATATCCTTCGATCCCTTCATGGCATTCATAGCAGCGGCAAAGCAGTGGAAATGTTTCACCTGCAAAATGAGCAAGGCAGCAGCCTTCTCCTTAGCGCCTATGGTGCACGATGGATCAGCCTGTCAGTAGCCGATAAAAACGGCCTCAAGGAAGAAGTCATCGTCGGGCCACAGGCCCTGGCCGATCTCGAAAAAGCGGATGCTTTCTTTGGCTGCGCCGTCGGCCGATACGCCAACCGCATTGCAAATGGTAAATTTGCTTTAGGAGGAAAAAGCTTTTCCCTCGCCAAAAACCTGAACGGAAATGTCCACCTCCACGGAGGCAATAAGGGCTTTGACCAATATATCTGGGATGCCCATCTGCTGGAAGGAGAAGGCAAAAAGGGTGTCGCTTTCACGCTTACGAGCCCCGATGGGGATGAAGGATACCCCGGCAAACTCGATGCCCGGGTCAGCTATTGGCTGAGTGAATCCAATGAGGTAATCATTGAGTATCAGGCTGAAAGCGATAAACCTACCGTGGTCAATCTGACCAACCATGCCTATTTCAACTTATGTGGAAACATGAAGCAGGATGTCCTGGCACATGAGCTTCAGCTTTTCGCTGACCAATTTACCGAAACCGATGATGAGCTGGTGCCGACAGGCAGCCTTGCATCTGTAGCGGACAATCCCCTGGATTTTCGCCAGCCCAAGCGGCTGGGAGCCGATATTGCAGCCGATGATCGGCTGATTCACATGGGCAATGGATACGACCACAACTTTGTGGTCAGGCCTTCGACGGCGCCTTTGGCGCCGGTGGCTGTGGTGACAGAGCCTACTTCCGGTAGGAAGTTGGAAGTATTTTCCACCCAGCCGGGTGTACAACTGTACACCGCCAATTGGTTTGACGGCAGTCAAATGGATGCTGCAGGGCAGCCCATTCACCCAAGGTTCGCCTTTTGCCTGGAAGCCCAGCACTTTCCTGATTCGCCTAACCATCCCCATTTTCCAACAACCACCCTCCTCCCTGGCCAAAGCTATAGCCATAAAAGCGTATACAAATTCAGCCAAATTCCTTGATGTGTAATTTTTGATTCCGGATAATGATTGACAAACCCTCTTACCCCCTGACAACAGCAGAAAACAGTGTAGAGTCCTACTTTGGGAACGAAATTGCCGATCCATACCAATGGATGGAGAATCCTGAAGACCCCAGGCTGGAAGCCTGGATACAGGCCCAAAACGAATGTAGCGAACAGTATTTATCCCAAATTCCCTTTAGAGATAAACTCAAAACCCGTTACCGAGAACTATTCAATTATCCCAAGCTTTTTGGCCTCAAAAAAGCCGGAGCCTTTTACCTTTTTTCCCATAATGATGGCTTGCAAAACCAGGCGGTTATTTACCGACAAAAAGGCCTGGAGGGCGAAAAGGAAGTTTTCCTGGACCCCAATGCATTTTCTGAGGAAGGTACGGTTGCGCTGACGCTTTTGTCGGTTTCGGATGATGATCGCTATATCGCCTACTCATTTTCCAAAGCTGGATCTGACTGGTCAGAGATTCGCATCAAGGAAGTAGAAAGTGGCAAAGAACTGCCTGATGTCATTGATTGGGTAAAATTTTCAAATGTCTCCTGGTACGAAGACGGATTCTTTTATACACGCTATCCCCGGCCGGAATCCGGAAAAGAATACTCAGCTGCTACTTCCAATAGCAGTATTTTCTACCACAAGCTGGGGGATGATCCCCAGATGGATGAGCTGATTTACGCCAACCCTGCCGATCCGCATCGCTACCACAACGCCATCCTTACAGAGGATAATGCCTATCTGATTCTCTATGTGCGTTCAGGCACACATGGTTTTGAGGTGCACTTCAAAAAGATGAGTGATGCTGGCTGGGAATTTCAACCGCTATTCACAGGTTTTGAGCATAAAAGCTTTGTGCTTGATCATACCGATGGGGCTTTTTATGTGCTGACAGATCAACTGGCACCTAATAAGCAAGTAGTTAAGATTTATGCCGATAAGCCTTCGCCTGAGGATTGGGAGATACTCATTCCCGAGCGACAGGACGCCGTGATTGAAGATATTCACCTCATCCAGGGTAAATGGATTGCCAATTACCTGAAAAAGGCTACCAATCGCCTGATTCAATTTGATGCGGAAGGCAAAGAGGAAAAGGAAATACCGCTGCCCACTTTGGGTTCTGTTTTAATCGCCGAATCTCATAAGGATGACACAGAGCTCTTTTTCGCTTTCAGTTCATTTGTTTACCCCTCTGCGGTTTATCGCTATGTAATAGACAGTGGAAAAGAAGAAGTATTCTTTCAGCCGGAACTCGACATAGACAGAAATGCCTTTACTGTAAAACAAAAGTTTTATCCCTCCCAAGACGGCACGCCCATTTCGATGTTTATTGTACACAAAAAGGAGGTAAAACCAGATGGTAAAAACCCTACCTATCTATACGGATATGGTGGTTTTAACATCAGCATCACGCCTGTCTTTAGCAGCAGCCATCTGCTGTTTTTGGAGCAGGGCGGCGTACTAGCCATGCCCAACCTGCGCGGAGGCGGTGAATATGGCGAAGCCTGGCATCAGGCTGGGATGCGTATGGAAAAGCAAAACGTTTTTGACGATTTCATTGCTGCGGCGGAATATTTGATTGCTGAGCAATATACCTCTCCCGCCAGGCTGGCCATTGCTGGTGGTTCCAATGGCGGCCTGCTGGTCGGCGCTTGTGTCAACCAAAGGCCTGAGCTGTTTGCGGTGGCCTTTCCCGCCGTAGGCGTGATGGATATGCTGCGTTACCACAAATTTACGGTGGGTTGGGGATGGATACCTGAATATGGTTCGAGTGAGGAAAGTGAAGAAATGTTTCGCTATTTGTTGGGTTATTCGCCTTTGCACAACATCCGCCCAGGCCTCCCCTACCCTGCTATCATGGTCACTACTGCCGATCATGATGATCGCGTGGTACCAGCACATTCTTTCAAATATACCGCGGAGCTGCAGGCCAAAAGCAGCAGTGAGCGCGTTCATCTGATACGCATCGAAACCAATGCAGGCCATGGCGCGGGAAAGCCTACGGAAAAAATCATAGAAGAAATCACGGATAAATGGGCATTTATGCTGTATGAAGTCGGCAGAGCCAAATAAAAAATCGACACACCTCCCTTAGCATGTCGATCAATTTCAAACCTTACGGTTCAGACTTAGCACATCATCAAAGGTGCAGAAGTCTGCTATTTCCTGCAATGCCCAAATGGGGGAAGGGCATTCCCCTAATTGGGGGAGAGTTATCTGACTCAAAATAATAAAGCCGGTTGAATGAACAACCGGCTTTGGAAATTATAAAAACACACAACCTACATTACCTGCATGTAATAACATGGATAGGGCTAAAGTGTTTTTGTATTTTCAGGAAAAGTCAACTTAATCTTCGTCAAAATTTGTCAGGGATTTCTGAGTACAGGACAAAAAAATGTGGGTTAGGAATAGCGATAAAATAAATCATCAGTTTGTTTCAAGTAGTTTGTCATTTCGACGAGGCTTTGCGAGGAGAAATCTCCTGAACTCATTCATTAAAAGCTTGATTATCAATGACTCAGGAGATTTCTCCTCGAAGACTCCCTTCGACAAGCTCAGGGCAGGCTCCTTCGACAAGCTCAGGGCAGGCTGTCGAAATGAAACCTCCTGGCGAAAAATGAAACTGAAAGTTTATTTCGTCACCGTTCCTAATACAGAAGTTTTTAGGGTTGTTTTAACAGTTTATAGGCAACTAGTTGATGCTTAGTCTTGAGTACAAGAATATAAAGGGCGGGGCTTAATTCAGGAACTGATATAGGAATTTGAGTCGGAGATGTAGGTGTTTGAATAGATGACTCCCAGACCAAACGTCCCTGAAGATCATATAAGGTAAGCTGAAGAGGAGTATCAAATTTTCCACGTAGGAATAAGCTATCCACGAAAGGGTTAGGAAAAACCTTCCATTCTATAGGAATAAGGTCTGGTGGGATTACTGGCTTAAGAAAACTGTCTCTGCTCATGCGACCCACCCAAAGCTCCAATCTACAGCAGAGACTACTTGATACCACTAAAGAATCAATTAGAGTAGAATAATCATAAAAGCCTCCTGCTACATAAATATTGCCATTAGAAGTATGGGCAATCCCTAACCCATCATCTTGTGCTGGGCTGGGCAACGATTTTCCCCACACGAGCTTACCTGTCGAATCATGGCGGAGAACTACCGTTTCGCTTATCCCATTTCTGCTAACCCAAATAGTTGTATCATCAAAATAAATACTTGATGATAAGGTTCCACATACATATAACTGGTTATTCAACGTTGTACTTTGGGAAATGCTCAGTTGGCCAGGATAGGCTTTTAACCATTTTGATTTTCCTTTAAAATTGATTCCTAAGTTAAAGTATCTATATTCACGAGACCTATATATAGATTCTCCCCAAACTATTTTTCCTCTTAAATATCCTACTCCCATAAGCATATTTTTTCCTACTACTTCAATTTCTTTTAAAGAAAAAGAGGATAAATTTGAATCTTCAATAAAGTATTCTCCCCAAAGGGAACGTCCATTTTCGTCTAATCCAACTATAAATTCCAATGGTTTAGATTCATACGTTATCATTAAGGTGTCAATCAATAGTGTATCAATCGACCTTCCACTAATAAAAACCTTTTCATCCTCACTTACTGCGATAGATGATATTAAAGAACTTTTGTTCCCAATAATCCCAAAGGTTTTGGACCAAATGACCTGCCCATCAGCATCTAATTTTACCAAATAAGTATCTTCTCTATTTGAATTTCGCCATATACGAGACTCACCAAATTCCAAAAAAATTTCAGAAAGGGTTCCCGAAACATATAACTCATTATTTTTGAGTTTTATATCAAACACATGAGAAGTACCAGGATGAATCACCCATTGTACTTCACCATCTGTATTTAACTTAGCAATAAAGCAATCAGGGGCACCATATAGATAAAAGTTGGGGTCGTTGGCATGGAGAACCTCTGTTCCAATCCTGATGGAATCACTAAATTTTCCTGAAAGGTAAATATCTCCTTCTGGGCTAACTTCCATTTCAGCGTCTTCATCTGTCCATCTTCCGCCAAAAGCTTTAGCCCATACTACATTTCCTAAAGAATCATATTTTGCTAAAAATATATCTGTTGTATCTTCAATTTGGGAGAACAAACAGTGGGTGTCGAAGCAAATAAAGTCTTTAAATTCCCCACACACATACACATTCCCTTCATCGTCTGCGCCCATATCTGTAAGGTAGTCATCTTCCCATCCCCCAAAACTCTTCGCCCATTCAAAGCCAGGTGGCTGAATCTGAGCTTGTAGATTCACCCAGGTAAACAAAAGAAATAGGAGCGAGTAATTTTTTGGCATGGGATAGATCGTTTTTGAAAAATCACAAAATTTATTTCTTTTTTTCAAGGGAAATGATTTGTGTAGTGTGAATCAATGGCTTGGAAAAAAGAATAGATGATCTGGCAGGATCAAGGCCAGGAGTGAATACTATTGAAGCAATCCACCGTCACTTTTCCCACATTGAAGCCCCCATCTTTTCTTCTCCAAGCTCTGAGAAATATACTTATCATCATGAAAGGCGATCCGGTTTTTGCTGTTTTCTTTTCACCCGTCGATTCGAGGCAAAAAATCAGCCAAGGGACGGCTTTTGGGTACCCCCAGTTTGTCCTTCATTTCCTGTGTAGAACGATTTCCAAATAAGGCCTGATCTCCTTTGCTGCGGATATATGCAAATCCTTTGCTGTCTACTCCTCTGTGGTATATCTCCTCAGAAAGGGCTTTTTCTGAATCCCTAAGCAATTCCCTCGCCTCCATACGCGCAAAAAGCTCCATCTGCTCCTGAATGATCTCCGCCCGCCTGGTTTGTACGGCGAAATAAGCCTGAGCAAATGCAATCACATCCTTCCGAGGGTCACCATTTTGAGCTATCAGATAACAGGCATATCGTGTTAGCATATAGTCAGGAACCATCTTTGGCTGACCGATACCTGTTCGCACTTCTTTTTCTATGGGAAAGAAGTGATTGATGACCTCTTCGCCAGATGTTTCGCAAGCAATTTTGGCTTTTCCGATGACGATTTCAAAGTTTCGCCATTGGGTATAGCCCAGTAATTCCTGCAGTTCTCTGGCCAGCCAATATTCGATGCCTTCGGCATCATTAACGTAGGTTTCAAACGTTTCTCTTAATTGTTCAAGTTTTTGAATTTTCATCTTAAAATTTTGTAAAAATGTCCATTTACAGCCATTCTCCCTATTTTGCTGACGTCAGCAAAATAGGCGAGTTTGATTTTCTATCCTTGTCTTTTTAGAGGGTAGTTACAAGATAGAAAATAATTTGGTATGTACATATTTGAGGAAATCATGCCTTGATTTCAGGAATAGCCTGCTTGATTCTTCCTCGACTTACCTTCTTATAGCAGAAACATGAGTCCGTAAGCAATGAGAAATATCCCCATTAACAAGAGGAAGCCTAAAAGAGAAGAAATTTGGCTCTTTAGAAGCTCGTTCTGGCTCTTATTAGTTGGATGGTCTATCCTGGAATTAATTATAGATGACATAGGCCCACCCAACAACAAGAGCAGATCTAACTGTTGTTACCACCTGCAGGTTGATTATTTTTCCAGACAGGCTGAGGTCGATGGCTGGAACCACCCAATCGCTCCAAACAGCAAGCAGTAGTCCCACCATTCCGAGATAGAAGAAAACCTTATAGCTAGCATCCTTATATTTTTTCCAGGCCAATATAAACAGGCCTGCAAATATTACATATAAAGATAATCTTAAAATTTCCATCTTAGTACAGGACAAAAAATGAAAGTCATGAATTATAAACATCCTCAAAGTCCTGAAGGGACGCTATATACTACGATCGGGCAAAGCCCGATCATTCGATTCACACCAGGTCTTAAAGCCCTGAAAGGGCGATATTTTAGCTATGGCTTCCTAAGGTATGCCGTCCTTTCAGGACTTCTATTGGGGGCGTTTACCTTCATGGGGCTTCGCCCCATGCTGAATATGGCGTCCCTTCAGGACTTTGGGGGACTTTCCTGAAAAATTGCCCTGTACTGAAAAAGGGTTTATGTATTTTTAGAAAATTCCAACATCATTTGTATGAAACATTTCTTCCTTTTCCTGTTCCTGCTCCCCCTCTTTCTTTCTGCCCAGAACTTGTAGGAACTCCCGGGCCCCTTAGTTCACCCTTAATGGGTTTTTTGGATGAAATCAGCAATGATTGGGAGGCCTGGCAACAACTTCCAAGCCCAGTCATGGCGGCCGATTCTCTCTTTCCTTTTTATACAGATGCCTTTTTCACCAACCTGGACACGGGTTGGGTGATCGGATGGAATCAACAGATTCTCTATACCCATAGTGCAGGTCAAAGCTGGACGCAATTACCCAGCCCTGATAGCAGTGTCAATGAATTGAATGGCATTGTTATCACACCTGACTCTCAGAAAATATGGATTGTGGGGAATGAGGGTTTGCTCATCACGACTCAGGTATTGTCTGTTATCATTGGTGGAATCCGGGAAGAGCCTGGAAGGGATTGTGCTATTTTCCCCAATCCCAACAACGGGAGTTTTCACATACAAAATCCATTTCCCCAACAGCGAAAAGAAGCCTTGATCATGCTTTATGATATGCAAGGAAGATTGCTTGTGGAGCAATCCCTTTCCTTTACTTCAGGGGAAAAGCAAAAAGTGGATTTTGAGGGTCTGGATCCCGGATTGTATCTGCTTCAGCTGATGGCTGAAGGGGAGGTATTCCGGATTAAGAAGGTATGGATTGCTAAATAGGCTATTTGCTTAACCCTTTAACGATTTCACAAATCCCAATATATCCCCCTCCAAATCCAAACTTCCTTCCAGCATTTTCACAAATGCGCTCCCAATAATGGCTCCCCGCGCATAAGCGCTCGCCTGGCGGAAACTTTCCGCATCCTTTATCCCAAACCCGATCAATCGGGGATTCTCCAGCGCCATGGCATTCACCCGCTCAAAATAAGCGAGCTGCTTAGCAGAAAGGCCGCTTGTCTTGCCGGTAGTACTACTACTGGAAACCATGTAGATAAAGCCCTCGCTGAGCGCGTCTATCTTACGGATGCGGTTTTCGGCAGTCGTCGGACTGATGAGAAAAATGTTGCTGAGGCCATTTTTTTGAAATGCCTGTTGGTAGTTTTTTTCATATTCAGAGATAGGCAAATCAGGCAAAATAAGGCCATCAATGCCTGTTTCGGCACATTTTTCCAAAAAATTGTCCATACCAAATTGCATCACGGGATTGAGGTATCCCATGAGAAGGATTGGAATGCCCGTGTCCTCCCGCAAGCCTTCCAACTGCTCAAAGAGCAGCTTAAGGCTCATCCCATTGTCAAGCGCCAGCTTGCTGCTGTGCTGGATCGTCGGCCCATCGGCGATGGGATCAGAAAAGGGAATCCCGATTTCAATCATATCCACTCCAGCCCTATCCAGGCTGCGGATGATCCTGCGAGTATCCTCCAGCCGGGGAAATCCGGCCGTGAAAAATATATTGAGGATGGGGCGATCCGTTTGTTGAAAACAACTTTTGATTCTATTCATTTCGCTTCTTTTTCCATTCAATGTAGGTCTGCAAATCTTTGTCGCCTCTGCCAGAGAGATTGACGACCACCACATCACTGGCTTGAAAATCAAGCTGATCCAGAGCCGCCAGGGCATGCGCCGATTCTATGGCGGGAATGATTCCCTCCATCTCTGCGAGCAGGAAGCCTGCTTCAATGGACTCCGCGTCGGTGGCACTGAGGAAAATCGCACGCCCCTTCTCTTTGAGATGGGCATAGATTGGGCCTATGCCCGGATAGTCCAGACCCGCCGAGATAGAATGCGGCTCAATCACCTGTCCATCAGCCGTCTGCATCAGCAAGGTTTTGCTGCCGTGCAGGATCCCCACCTTTCCCAGAAAGGTAGTTGCAGCGGATTTATCCGTGTGGACGCCATGTCCGGCGGCTTCTACCGCCACCAGTTTCACTTCCTCTTCATCGAGATAATGGTAAAATGCCCCTGCTGCATTGCTGCCACCACCTACGCAGGCCAGGATATAATCCGGATTTTCGCGGCCCGTTTGGGCTTTGAGTTGCCAGCGCATCTCCTCGCTGATGACCGACTGAAAACGGGCGACCATATCCGGATAGGGATGCGGCCCGACCACCGAACCGATGATGTAGTGGGTGTCCGTTGGATGGTTTATCCAATGACGCATGGCTTCGTTGGTGGCGTCTTTGAGGGTGCGGCTGCCCGTCAGGGCGGGGATGACCTGGGCACCGAGCATGAGCATGCGCTCTACATTGGGGCGCTGCCGGGCGATGTCAACTTCGCCCATGTAGACGATGCATTCCATGCCCATCAGGGCACAAACCGTAGCCGTGGCTACTCCATGCTGCCCAGCGCCGGTTTCGGCGATGATTTTCTGCTTGCCGAGGCGCTTTGCCAGCAGGATCTGGCCCAGGGTATTGTTCACTTTGTGAGCGCCGGTATGGTTGAGGTCTTCCCGCTTGAGGAAAATATTTGTCTGGTATTTTTCAGAAAGCCTTTTGGCAAAGTAAAGCGGCGAAGGCCGCCCGACATAATCCTTCAGCAATTGCTGAAACTCCTGCTGAAAAGAGGGCTCCGCCATGATCCCGAGATAGCGCTGCCGCAGTTCTTCTACATTGGGATACAGCATTTCCGGGATAAATGCGCCTCCGAAATTCCCATAGTAACCGTTTTCGTCCACCTGGAAGGGGGAAGGGTTTTGGGTTTTGGGTTTCGGGTTTTGGGTTTCGGGTTTTGAGTTTTGGGTTTCGGGTTTCATCTGCTCATTTGCTAATTTACTCATCTGCTAATCTGTTCAATCTGCTCAATCCTCTTCCTCCCCGGCTCGCTTTCAAAGCGGCTGTTGATATCCACAGCAAAAAGCTGAGGATGAGCGAATTGCATCGCTTTATCTATATTGTCGGGGCCGATGCCTCCGCTGAGGAAGAATGGCACTTTCAATCTGTATTTGTCTAAAATGGACCAATCAAAGCCATACCCATTTCCGCCAGGCAGTTCGCCTTGGGTGTCAAACAGAAAGTAGTCAACTCTATCCTGATAAGGGATCAGTTTGTCAAAATCAAAGGCTGAATTCACAGCAAAGACTTTAATCAGAGACAAGCCTTTTTCATGAAGGCTTTGGCAAAAAGCTGGCGATTCCTGACCATGCAACTGGATCAAATCCAGCCCATAGTCTTCCGCAGTTTGCAGAATCACAGCCTCAGTAGCATTGACAAAAACGCCTACCTTTTTACTTCCACCCAGTCCTTTCACCCAATCAGGCTGGAGCAGATGCCCAACAAAGCGAGAGGATGGGGGGTAAAAAATAAGGCCAATAAAGTCTGGTTTTGTGCCCAAAACCTCCCGAATATTCGCAGGAAATTTCAGGCCACAAATTTTTAAGAGTGGCATAAAGATGGGTTTTGGGTTCCTCGTTTCGGGTTTCGGGTTTCGGGTTTCGGGTTGCAAGCTGAAATCAGAAACCAGGAACTACAATTAAAGTTTTTGGATAAACTCAGCGCAAGCCCGAGACGGATCGGCTTCTCTCATGAAGTGCTCACCGATGAGGAATCCCTGGAAGCCCGCTTCCCTCAGCTGCCGAACGGTGTTCGGCTCTTTGATGCCGCTTTCAGCGACTTTCACATAGCGATCAGGAATTTTTTCGACCAGCGAAAAGGAGGTTTCCAGATTTACCTGAAAATTGTTCAGGTTACGGTTGTTGACGCCGATCATTTTGACATGCGGGTCAAAACGAAGGCTTTCTTCCAATTCCTTTTCGTTGTGGATTTCCAGCAGCACTTCCATCCCCAGTGACTCAGCGATGCTGCTGAAGCGCATGACTTCCCAGGGTGCAAGCACCGCTGCGATCAGCAGAATGGCATCCGCTCCCATGGCCTTTGCTTCGGCAATCTGGTACTCATCTACGATGAAGTCTTTCCGCAAAATGGGCAATTCAAGCTTTTCCCTTACCTCAACAAGGTCTTCCCCACCGCCGCCAAAGTAAGGCCCATCCGTCAGTACGGAAATGCCCGCCACGCCAGCCTGGGCGTAACCCTGGGCTACTTCAACGACATCCAGCCCGGGGTGTATTTCCCCTTTGGAAGGAGAACGGCGTTTTATTTCGGCGATGATGCCGTTGCTACCCTCGGCTTTGAGAGATTTTGCAAGTGAAAAACACCGACGTTTAAAAAAAACACCTTCTTCCAGGTCAGCAATGCGCAGCTGAGCTCTGTTTGCCTCCACTTCGTGGATTTTTTGGACGATGATCTTGTCGAGAATACTCATGGGATATATGCTTTTTCAAAGAACAAACTTAAGAAAAAACTGCTTGTGAGGCAGCAACTAACTTTTCAAATGCCTGCAAGGCTTTTCCACTTTTGAGGGAAGTCCGGGCGATGTTGACCGCTTCTTCCAATGAATAAGCTGGTTTTGCCAGGTGAATGGCCAATGCAGCATTGGCAAAAACAACCGACTCCTGTGCTTTAGAGCCTTTTCCCTGCAAGACTTGCATGAAAATTTGGGCAGCTTCCTTAACGGTTTTTCCCCCTGCCAACTCTTCTTCTTTCACCTTCTCCAATCCAAAATTTCCGGCATGCAAAATGGCCTCTCCACGCGAAGAAGCCACTTTTGCGCCGTCTGTCAGGGTGATTTCATCATAGCCATCCAGGGCATGAAGGATACAAAAGCGGGTGGCACTTTTCTGGTAAATGTATTGGTAGAGTCGTAGCAACTCAAGGCTGAAGACGCCCACCAATTGCTTTTTGGGAAAAGCCGGATTGACCATGGGACCCAGCATATTGAAGAAGGTCTTCATGCCTAATTCACGGCGGATCGGTCCAACATTTTTCATAGCTGGATGAAATAGCGGTGCATGCAAAAAGCAAATATGGGCCTGCTCCATTTGCCGCCGAAGCATCTTCGGATCACTGGTAAAGCGGTAGCCCAGCTGCTCCATGACATTGGAGCTGCCGGAGATGGATGACACGCCATAATTGCCGTGCTTGACCACAGGGATGCCTGCTCCGGCCACCACAAAGGTCGTTAGGGTCGAAATATTGAAGGTGTCCTTCCCATCGCCACCTGTACCGCAAAGATCCATCGGATCAAAATCTGCCATGTCCACCCGCAAACACAGGTCTAGCATAGCATCGCGAAAACCCTCCAACTCTGGTACGGTGATCGTGCGCATATTGTAAATGGTCAAAAATGAGGCAACCTGGCTGAGGTTGTATTTGCCCTGTGCAATGTCCTTCAGCACCTCTTTTGCTTCCGCTTTGCTCAGCGAATTGTGGTTATATAGATGATTGAGTATCGCTTTCATGTTTTCCATTTTGAATCCAATTGTAAATGATGCGTTTTCCGTGAGGTGTGAGGATAGACTCCGGGTGAAATTGCAGCCCGGCCACGTCATATTCAACATGGCGGATCGCCATCGGCTCCCCCTCTTTGTCTCTGGCTGTAATGCTAAGTGTTTTGCCGACACTGGTCGGTTCTATGGCCCAGGAGTGATAGCGACCAACGACGATTTCAGCCTCCAGCCCGCGGAAAAGCGGCTCCTTTTTGCTTTCCAAATGGATCAGCGTAGCGATGCCGTGGAGGACAGTTTCGCGGTTGTAGAGCTTCGCTCCGAAGCATTCGCCTATGGCCTGGTGTCCCAGGCAGATGCCCAAAATGCTCTTGTGGGGCGCGTAGCGCTCAATCAAGGCGGGCATGATGCCCGCCTCGGAAGGAAGACCGGGCCCCGGCGAGAGCAGGATTTTGTCGTATTTTTCCACCTCCGACAAGTCGATTTTGTCATTTCGAATAACATCCGTTTGCTTCCTCAGGCCGAGTTCCTCCAGGATATGGACCAGGTTGTAGGTAAAGGAATCGTAATTATCTAAAACAAGGATTTTCATTGTTCTGTCTGCATTAATGGGTTGGGCTATGATGAAGAATGGGTTGTTCTTGTTGCTCCCGCGTATGTGCGATGGCAGAACGCAGGGCAGCGAGTTTGTTTTCGACTTCCTGAAGCTCGCTTTCAGCAACCGATTTGGCCACAACGCCAGCACCTGCCTGGTAATAGAGTTGGTTGTTTTTGCTCAAAAAAGAACGAATAATAATGGCATGATTGAAGCTTTCATCAAAGCCGATAACACCTATACATCCGCCATAGAAACCGCGATTCTGCTTTTCGTAACGGTTGATCAGCTGCAGGGCCCGGTGCTTGGGAGCGCCGCTCAGCGTACCTGCCGGAAAGGTATCGGCAACCAGTTTGAGTGCAAAAACCCCCTCTGCGATTTGTGCAGTCACTTTGGATACCAGATGTATGACATGGGAGTAAAACTGAATTTCCTTAAAAGTATCCACTTTGACTCCCTTGCCGTTGCGGCTGAGGTCATTGCGGGCGAGGTCTACGAGCATGACATGCTCGGAGCTCTCTTTGGGATCATTCGAAAGTTTTTCGGCCTGAATCCGGTCTTCCGCGTCATCTCCCGTACGGAGAAAGGTACCCGCAATCGGGTGGATGGTCGCCTCGCCCTCCTTGATCACCAGTTGGGCTTCGGGTGAGGACCCAAAGAGCTTGAAGTCGCCGTAATCGGCGAAAAAGAGGTAAGGAGAAGGATTTACGGAGCGTAAGCTTCTGTAGACCTGAAACTCATCGCCCTGAAAGGGCTGGCGGTATTGGCGGGAGAGGACGATCTGAAAAACGTCTCCGAGCTGGCAGTGATTTTGGCCTTTCCGCAAAATTTCCAAAAATGCTTCATCCGTCAAATTGGAACTTTCTTCTCCCACAGTAGCAAAAGGAAAGTCCGGCACATTGCGGTTCATGATCAGTTGCTCAATTTTTCCAAGAGAAATTTCGGCATCTTCCTGTGGTTCACCTTCCTTCTGAAAATAATGTTCAAAAAGGTAGAGTTCGTTTTTGAAATGGTCTATGACCACGACATATCGAAAAATCTGGTAGAGCATTTCCGGAATTTTTTGGTCTTCGTCCTCATAGGTTTGAATCGCTACATCCTCATAGTAGCGCACAGCATCATAGCTATGGTATCCAAAAAGGCCATTATACATAAAAGGCAAAGGCAGTTCATCTACCTTGAAGGAGCGCACAAATTCGCGCAGCATAAAGGTGGCATTGACTTCGGCATCGAGTTTCATCTCGATTTTGTTGCCGTCAGGAAAGCTCATCTTTGCCAGCCCCTGATGTAGCTCAAAGCGTGCTACCGGATCAAAGCAGATGTAGGAAAAACTGTTTTCATGTCCATGATAATCAGAGCTTTCCAGCATGAAAGTATTGGCATAATGGTCGCGCAATTTCAGGTAAATGCTTACCGGGCTCAGGGTATCAGCGAGTCTTTTTCGGTATCTGGTTGTCAGTTTATAAAAAAGCATGAGGAAAGAATTGAGGATGAATAGGGGGTAAAAAGAAAACGGCCCGTGATCTGTAAATCACGAGCCGTTGTTGAAATAATTTTTTATATGAATTATCTACAAAATACGCCTATGACCCACAAGAGGAATACTTGTGTGCCACCACCAATTGAAAGACATATTTTGAGAAAAAGTGTTCATTTGATTTTGAATTCTTGAACAAGAGTAAGTCGATTTTGACAATTTTGCAAAAAAAATAGACAATGTTTTTTTAAAAAACTCCCAGACTCCCTTATTGGCGAGGTGCCTTTTCGGGGTCTGGGGTAACAACACTCTACTTAATCAAACTTATTTTACCATCAAATTGTAAACCATCTATATTGATCCGGTACAGGTATATCCCTCCTGCCTGATCTCCCAAATCTACGATTTGCCTGATGATTCCGGATTGAGAAGCAGCAAAATGTTCACTTCGTATCAATCGACCATCCATGCCAAAGATTTGGATACTTCCTTGGGCAGCTTTTTCCATTCTCAGCTTAAAATGAAACGCATTCTTGCTGGGATTGGGGAAGACTGCCAGTAAATTGTGCTGTGTTGGTGGGGCAAAGAAAACTTCTTCTACAGATGAGTATCGGACTTGTCCATTTGCATCTATCATTGAGAGCCGATACAGGTTTTTACCATCTTTGGGAGCCGTATCCAAAAATTCATACGATTGAATTTCACTGGAGGTTCCCATTGCCGGAACTCTCTCTAACTCAACAAATTCCGTACCATCAGTCATTCTTTCGACAGCAAAAAACTCAGAGCTTCCCGATTCTTTTGCCAGCCAGTTTACCAGAACATTTTGTTCTTGTTTTTTTGCTTCAAAATGCAGCAATTCGATCGGCAAAGGCTGAATAAACACCCGGGCAGAGTCCTTTAAAATACATTCTCCATTATCCACTGTCAATACAAACCAGCTATCAAAAGGGGGAGAAGCCTTGGGGTCTTCCAGGCTATTGTTATTGAGGTATGCTGAATTAGACCAACTATACTGAATCGAAGAAGATGGCGGGGTAAAACGATAGGCATCCGGCGAACTGGATGAAACCACCCAACTTTGGGCATTTCTCCCTGTTACCGGCATCCCGTTTTGCCCATTGGGGCTTTCGATCCCCTGCGTTGCCAGGTCTCCGCTGCCATCTACTCTTTGGTTATGAATTTCGATTATGTTGCTTCCTTCGTATAGCACAATTTGTACATAAACCCTGTCACTTCCGCCGATCAATCTGTAAAAAACCAGGTCCTCATATTTCACCACAAATCTTCTGTTGGGAGCTGTTCCAAGACGTTGGTAGCTGATCCGGGGATTATAGGAACTCGCAGTACGCTGCTTCAGATTTTCCCAAACTGCTGCTATCATCCCATCTGGTGTGGTAGCAGAAGGAATGGAGCTGCTGCTATTATTACCGCTTGTTGCACTAAAGGAAATAAAGCCATCTTCTGCCACCCGAACACTGTTAAAGGTGTTACAATAATATTCGAAGTCAAAGCCCAAAGAAATAGGACTGCTAATATCATTTGTGGCTATGCTCAAACTTGTACCTGTTCCCGATTGCCAACTGTAAGGAATGGCAGTACGGGTATATGCGTTGCAATCTACCACTGGCGGAGGCCCAACATAGGTACCATCCAGGATGGCTGTATCTCCATAATTAATGTAGTGGTCTGGCCCGGCATCTACATAGGCGACATTTACACTTAATGGGGTGGTAGTCACGCAATTGCCGGAAGTATCAGAAACAATTGCATGATAGGTGGTATTTGCAGAAGGGGTAACAGATAATATATCTCCAGAGCCAATATTTGTCCCAAGCGGTGACTGCCAATTCACGGCATAGCTTCCTGGCGTAGCTGCTAAAGAGAAGCGATAGGCATCGTTAATGCTATTCCAGGTGCTGGCGTTGCGCCCGGCTACAGTGAGTCCCCGGATCCCTGTTCCATCTTCTATACCCTGGGTCATGGTGCCAGAAACCCCATGATTATCTACCCGGGTATTGTGAAACTCAATGGCATTGGTGCCCTCCTCCAGGATGATCTGCATGCTGACAAGACAGAAGCTACAACTATAATGAGGTACATTGGCAAGTTTGAGAACAAACCTCCGGTTGGGTGCAGAGCCCATGGTGAAGTATTCCATGGTACCGCCGGAGGCGGGATCGAGGTCATCCCAGGCAAATGCAATGATTGCATTGGGGCTATTTGCATTGGGAATACTTGATGTAACATATTGAGGGTCAGAAGCAGACAAGCTAGAGAAGGTCAACCAGCCATTGGAAGAAACATATAATGATGTGTATGAGCTACAATAAAAATCAAAAGAAAAACCGATGGGGAGTGCGTTACTTACGCTTTCATCTCCCAGGCTGAGCCTGGTTCCACTCCCGCTTGCCGGCCGGTATGGAATACTCTGAACTGAGTAACCCGTACAGGAGGCGCCAGCAACATTGGCAAAAAGACTTACTGGTTGGCCCGCACAATACTGAGAAGCAGAACTGCTTGGCACAGCCACCAATTCATTTTGAGAAACATTGACGTCTATGGAGTCAATTGTAACACAACCCGTTGCCGGATCTGTGACTTCAACTTTGTAAACGGTGCTTACTGAGGGGCTCGCCGTTGGGAAAGGCGTGATGGTCGAGTTAAGGCTCGATGCAGGTGACCAATGGTATGAATACGCTCCAGCAGGGCTGGCAATAGCACTGAGTGGCACAGAAGCACCTTCGCATACACCCGTATCTGCTGACATCGCCAGGCTAAAGCCTGGGATCAAACTGACTTGAATCGTATCTATCGGATTGCAGGGAAGGTTTCCAGTGACCTCATAAGTCGTGCTGACACTGGGATTCGCCATAGGCGAGGAGCAATTGGTACAACTCAGGCTGCCCATATCACCGCTGATGACGCGCCATGTATGGACCGTACCTCCACTCACTTGCAGTTGGGTTCCGCCACCAGATCCACAGATGACCTTGTCAGGCCCGGCACTTACTCCGTCCCGAACCTGAACTTCAATCGCCAGGGCAGTTCTCCCAAATAAAGGGCAACCATCATCTTCCAGATTAATCACAAAAGTATTGCTACCAGCATGTGCCAAAGTAGGTGTCCAACTAAACGTACCACTTACTGGATTGCTACCTGAACCTGCAACGAAACTGGCGCCCGGTATCCCACTATTCCAGTTCATGGTTAGATTTTGAAGCAGATCCAGGTCAGTACCTGGAATGGTAAAAGAAATGGGGGTATTGGCACAAACCTCTATCGCCTGAGGCCCCAGGAGGACACCGCCAGTCAGGTTGGTTATCGCGCCGATAATCGGCGTCTGGTTGCTGCAATTGAGGACTGTAACCTGCATATCCCGGGTTACAGAGCCGATCAGGACCCCGTTTCGGTATTCCGAAACACGTACTGCCATCACTCCCACAGCCAAAGCTGTAGGGTTCATCGTCACATTACCATTGGCCATGTCAATGGCCACCGAAGGAGTAGAAGGCATGGGATTGTTCCCATTAAAGGTACTCAGGTAGGTCACTGGTATGCCCTGTCCATGCAAGGCTGTCACCAAAGAATAAACCAGGGAATCTCCCTGGGCATCAACAGCTCCATGGTTGTAGACATAAGGCTGATTTAGGCATACAAAAGGGGTTGGGATATTAAAAAAGGTAGGAGAATCATTACAACTTACATCCAGGTTGTTGAGCACAGACTCTACGTACAGATAGGTGGAACCTGGCTTATCCAGGGTGGTAATAGAATTATTACGGTAGTTTTCTTTGAACCCAAAGGTCCAGTCCCGGCAGGCGTAGGGCAAAGTTAAAGTGCCTTTATACACGTATTGCTGTACGCCAGGAAGATTACCGCCATTACATTCACTAAAAGGTAATTGGGAAGGGCAAAGAGGGGAAACATCAATAGGATAACCAGACTGGAGAGTCACAACCAGATTTGAAGTATAACTACAAGAACTGGAATAGACTGACAAAGAATAACTGGTCAGGGGTAATACACCGGCACAATCCCGATAAAATGACAAAGTGATCTGATAGGAGTTTCCGGTGATGCATTCGTAGGTTATCTCAGCCCCCATCGCATGCGTAGCGTAGGTTTTGGGCGTGATACAGATAACACACAAAAGACTTACAAGTGCAAGTATTGCGTTTTTCATACTGCCAAAATAATTAAGGGGGTACTCGCCAGGGGACAAGTACAATTCAAGCATTCATACAGAAATTGGCTTTAAGGCAAATCAAACAGGCGAAAAACAACGTTATGAAGCATTCTCTCGATATAAATCTAGTCAGCAAGCTCCACAGTTCAAAATATTATTCCGTATAAAAAATTAAACAAGTGTATGCTATTGTTGTCAAAGGAAACTTTTTAACAGCTTAAAAATTCCATTGAAGATGCCCTAAAAAGAAAACACTCATTGCCGTTTTTTTGACAAATAAAAATGCAAGCCGTTTTCCAAAAAAGTAAGGAAAAAGGGTATGATGCCCGGGGCAATTTAAATATGTCTCTCGTGTTGTGTAGAAGAAGGATATCGACAATAAGAGTACGATTTGGGGGGTACATTTATTGCCATCTATTCCGGCTAAATTGTTTAATAAAAGGGACAATATCAATTTTTTCACCTTAAAAATCGGCCAAATAATTGTACCTATTATTGGACAATTATTTTTCCCCATTTAAGCAGCTAAGCCTACACTTTGGTTTAAAATTTGTTCTCTTTTGCTCTTCGCCTTTAACTCTATTATCCCATTGAATAGGTTTTCAATTATATTATTCCTGTATGGATTCCTTATAATCCCCTGCACGGATGTTTTTTCTCAGGCTGCAAAGGCAGATACAGGCCTGGTACACCAAAAAACCATCACTGGCGCCATTCGCCCCAAATCTGTGGTGCATAACAATAAGGGCTTGTTTTTCGCCCAAAACATGATGTACCGTCACAGCATCACAGTGTACAAACGGGATTTTTCTTTGGTGAAAACGATCTCAGATGAAATTTCCTTCAAGGATTTTGGTAAAAAAGGCTTTCAGGGGAAGCACCAGGGTTCTCCTGTAGAAGCGGCTTTTTCGCCTGATGGCCGTTTCGCCTGGGTAAGCAATTACCAGATGTTTGGCGAGGGATTTGATAATCCCGGCTCAGACAATTGCAAGAGAAGCAGTGCTTTTGACAAAAGCTACCTCTACAAAATTGATACAGATCAATTGCGGATCACGACCATCCTGCAGGCAGGATGTGTCCCCAAACACCTCGCTTGCAGCCCTGACGGGCGCTTTTTGCTTGTCAGCAACTGGTGCAGCGGTGACCTCAGCATCTTTGATGCCCGGGTCGACACCCTCCTCCGGAGCCTTGCGCTCGGCAATTATCCGCGAGGCGTAGCCATCGACAGCAAATCGCGATTTGCATACATCGCTGTCATGGGCGCATACAAAATCGCACGGGTAGACCTCCAAAATTTTTCCATCCGATTTATGGAAAAAGTCGGACGCACGCCCAGACATATTTGCCTCAGCCCTGATGACCGATTTCTCTATGTAAGCCTCAATGCCGAAGGCAAAGTGTTGAAATACGATTTGAAAACCCTCAAACTGATTAAGGCAAAAAGTATTGGCACAACTCCCCGCAGCATGGTCCTATCAGCTGACGGCAGCTTTTTATATGTCGTCAACTATAAAGACAACCAAATGAGTAAGCTCAGAACCTCAGATATGGCTGTCGTTCAGCGAGTTAAAACGAATAACAAACCTATTGGAATCACCCTGGATTCGGAGGAAAATACCCTGTGGGTAGCCTGTTATACGGGCAGCATCATGATCTTCAAAGATCATGGCATGAAGAGCCAGCCTTTGCTGGCTGAAGCGCCTGAGCTCCCGCTCCAACAAGGCTATTTCCCTTTTTTCTATGCCCAACCACCTTTCCGGTTGGGAGAAGAGTGGAATACGATTCCTACCCAAAGTAAGGAAGAAAAATTGCCCGAGCCACCTCCCGAAATACAGGAAACACCGCCTGTCCAGGCAGCCTATTGCATCATTTTGGGTAGTTTTCAGGATGAAGCAAATGCAGACAAAGCAAAAAAAGACCTGGCCGATAAGGGCGTAGAAACGCGGATTTTGGTTCATGAAAGAGGTAAACGCCTGGCTTACGGTGCCTTTTCAGATAGAGAGTCGGCGGAAAGCGCACTCAGCGGACTTGGACAAAGCGGCTGGGTTCTCAAACTGGAATGAGGATGCGAAAGCAACTCCCCTCTCCCGGCGTAGACCGCACATCCAATTCTCCCCCCAGCATCTGTACTATCTGTCGTGAAATGCTCAGGCCTATTCCGCTGCCTTCTTTTTTACTGGAAAAAAAAGGGATAAAAATCTGTTCCAGCATTTCCTCGTCAATGCCCGTTCCGCTGTCCTCAACAGCAATTTCAATGACTCCTGGGCTTTGACGGGCAGAAAGTATCAAATCCCGCCTGCTGGCGCCTTCCATGGCATGCATGCCATTGATGAGGAGGTTGAGCAGTACCTGCTCAAGGAGTTGTGGATCACTGATCAACTCCAGTTTTTCGGGCTCTATTTTCAGGTGAAAAGCAATCTCCTCTTCCTCTATTTGCTTTTTGAGCAAAGTAGCGAGGTCCTCAAATACCTTTTGCAGGGAAAGCAATTGAAAGTGAGGTTGAGGAATACGGCTCAGGTTGCGGTAGCTATCCACAAATTGAAGTAAACCTTCGCTTCGCTGCTGAATCAATGCCATGGCATTCCGCGCATCCAGCTGATCCTCAGGAGATAACTTCTCTCCTGTATACACTTCTTTTTTGAAAAAAAGGCCTCTGAGTGCTATCGCCAAAGTCGAAATGGAGGTGACAGAATTCATGATTTCATGTGTCATCACCCGAATCAATTTCTGCCAGGCTTGCTGCTCTGTGCGGTCTATTTCAGCCCGGATATTCTGAAAAGAAACCAGCCGGAAAGGCCGGTTGGCCAGTTTGAATTCCGTGAGTAAAAGCACCAATTGCAAATTGGAAAGGCCTTGATCGAGCTTGACAACGCGTTTTTCGCCATGGCGCATATTCCGGATTTCCGCCTGTAGCACAGGCGGTAAGTCACCCAAATGCTTCATTTGGGGAGCGTGGAAAAGCCGCTTCGCGGATTGATTGGCGAGGTTGATGTTCTCATTTGCTTCAAATGAAATCATGGCGACACCTGCATGCTGGATCACCTGATCCAGGTAGCGATAGCCCTGCTCCCGCTCCGAGCGAATATCCCGGAAGCGTTCCATCACTTCGTTCATCACCTCCTCCAGAGCTGCAAATGACTTTCCTTCACTTTCTGCACTGAGATGCAGACTGAAATCGTCATAGTGAAAAGCAGCAAAAAAGCGCTTGAGCATCACATTGGTTTGCTCCACAAACCGAATCATGCTAACAGCCTGAACCACAGACACTATGCCCACAAATAAAGTCGCCGCAACCAGCTCAGTTCCCAACCACATAAAGGCCAGCAGACAAAGGCTGACAAATAAAAGGACAATTCGAATGATCAGATTTAACCGAAAATACCTCATAAAAAATTCCCATTTCTCTTATCTCTTATCTCTTATCTCTTATCTCTTATCTCTTATCTCTTTTCTCTTTTCTCTTATCTCTTTTCTCGCCTCCCGCCTCTCAAATCCCATACTTCTCAATCCTCCTATACAAGCTCGTCCGGGTAAGCCCCAACTCCTTGGCTGCCAGGCTGATATTTCCGCCATGCTTGCTGATGACTTTCCGAATAACGAGTTTTTCGACTTCTTCAAGTTGGTAAGTATCCATCTCGAGGCTGTCGTGTGTGACCGAAGCAGGGGAAAAATAGAAATCTTCCGGCTGAAGGACTTCAGAATCTGTCATGATAACAGCCCGCTCGATGGCGTGTTCCAGCTCCCGGACATTGCCGGGCCAGGTGTATTTTTCCATTCGGCGAATGGCAGCCTGGCTGATGGCCTTCATCTGTTTTTTGTATTTGGCGGCGTATCGCCTGAGAAAATGGCTTGCGAGCAAGGCTATGTCTTCTTTGCGGTCACGCAAAGCGGGTAGCCTGATTTCTACCGTATTGATGCGGTAGAGCAGGTCTTGCCGAAATTGCTTCTCCTGCACCATCTGGTGGATGGGCATATTGGTGGCGCTGATCAGACGGATGTCGATGGAAATGGGGCGATTTTCGCCCAGACGCACAAGCGTCCGATTTTGCAAAGCTGTAAGCAGCTTTGCCTGTAAAGCGAGGGAAAGATTCCCGATTTCATCGAGAAAAAGCGTGCCTTTATCGGCCAGCTCGAATCGTCCGATTCGATTTTCATGCGCATCTGTGAATGCGCCTTTGGCGTGACCAAAGAGTTCGCTTTCAAACAATCCTTCGTGGATTGCGCCCATATCTACAGCCACAAAAGGCTTCTTTGCCCGCAAAGATTGGCGGTGTAAGGCTCTGGCTACGAGCTCCTTGCCCGTTCCATTTTCTCCCAGAAGCAGGACATTGGCGTCGGTCGCGGCTACTTTTCGGATTTGCTCAAAAAGCTTTTGCATGGAAGAGCTGCCGCCGATGATTTCAGGCGTCTGGTCACTGAGTTGTTGATGCTGAATGGCTTGCAGCCTGCCGACTTCCCTTTGGGAGTGGCTGAGCTTCAGCGCAGCGGAGAGGGTGGCAAGCAGCTTTTCTGTCTTCCAGGGTTTCTGGACAAAGTCTGTTGCGCCTCTTTTGATCGCCTGTATGGCGAGCTCCACATCGCCGTAGGCGGTGATCATGATCACGATGGCGGATGGATCCGCCTCCAATACCTGATCTAACCAATAAAAGCCTTCTTTTCCCCTGTTCGCTCCCTTGCTGAAATTCATGTCCAGCAAAATCAGGTCATACTGCTTGTTTTTTAGCAATTGTGGCAGAAATACGGGCTGCTCTTCCGTGTCCACATCATAGCCATGCTGCTTCAAAAACATGCGCGTCGCGACCAAAACGTCGCGATCATCATCTATCATCAATATCTTAGAATCACTCATAACTGTACGCCAGCGTACACCTCTCGTCCCATAAACGGGCAGTTTGGCAGCTGTTTTTTCAAATCTTTTTTTTCAAATATCTGACTATCAAAGGATTGATAAAAGGAATAAAGGTTGCAGATAATTAGAAGATTGGCAGATGGAGAAAATTAGCAGATTAACCAGAAATCAACTTATTCCGCATGTTTAGTAACTATTTCAACATAGCGCTTCGCAATTTATGGCGTAACCGTGTCAGTTCCACCATCAACCTCCTGGGCCTCGCCCTGGGGATAGCCTGCTGTCTGATCATTTCGCTTTATGTGAAAGATGAATTGAGCTATGATACTTTTCATACACATAAAGATCGCATTTTTCGCCTTTCCAATACCCTCACCCTCTCCAATTCGGAAGATATCGCCCTGGTCGGGATGAATGTAGCTCCCACCCTCTATCAGGAATATCCTGAAATTGAGGCGTATTGCCGCTTTTTTTCCGTGGGTGGAAATGTGACCATGACCTATGAGGACAAGATGTTCAATGAAAGCCTTGTCTATATGGCTGACTCCACAGTCTTCGATATCTTCAGTTATGAGCTCAAACGAGGCAATCCCAAAACTGTCCTGAGCAGGCCCCGAACAGCTGTGTTTCCGGAAAGTCTTGCCCAAAAGTATTTTGGTACGGAAGATCCTATGGGCAAGCAGATCCATATAGGTCAAAACGATTATGAAATCACCGGCATCATGGCCGATGTGCCGCTTAACAGCGATTTTCGCTTCCATGCCCTGCTGTCTCTCAGCAGTTTTCCTGCTCAGGCAAAAGCTGTCTATGACCAGGATTGGATGCGCATGTGCAACTATACCTATTTTCTTTTTAAGGAAAATGCTACTTCAGCAGGCTTCCAGGACAAACTGGACCAATTTGCCGATAAATTTGTCCAGCCCTGGCTGGATCAGAATGATGTCAAAGGCTCCATGGCTTACCGCATTCACCCGCTCAGCGAGATGCACTTTGACAACAGCCTCAGCTACGATACTCCCAAGGGCAATCGCGAATACCTCTATATCTTTTCGCTGGTAGCGGTATTTATCCTGCTGATTGCCTGCATCAATTATATCAACCTCTCCATTGCCCAATCCTCCAGGCGAAGCATGGAGGTAGGTATCCGCAAAACGGCAGGCGCTACGCGCAGCCAACTTATGCGACAGTTCATGGGTGAGTCGCTGATTATCAGCATCCTGGGGCTGGGATTGGCGATCATCCTGGTGGAATTAGCCATTCCGGTATTTAACCAGCTATCCGAAAAGCAATTCGGTTTTGGAGAAATCTTCGAGCCGACGATGGTGGGGATGATGTTGGTCATTGTGCTATTTATAGGGCTCGTGGCAGGCAGTTATCCTGCGGTTTACCTCGCTTCCCTAAAGCCGGTGGCAGTCCTGAAAGGAGAAAAAAAACGCAGCGGAGGCAGTGGATTGCGCAAGTTTTTGGTGGTGCTTCAGTTCACCATTTCCATCGCGATGATCATATCATCGCTGGTGATCGCCAGCCAGATGCGCTATTTGCGCAACTACCAGCTGGGCTTCGACCAGGATCAGATGATGGTCCTGGAGGTGGGCTATGACACCTCCATGGTGCGAAAATTTCCGCAGATCAAGGAAAGCCTCAAGCAGCATCCTGCTGTGCTCAAAGTAGCTACAGCCAACGGGAACTCCGTTCCCGGAAAGCGCCCCGGCACCTTGCTTTTCCGCGCCGAAAACACAGAAGGCCTGCTGGAAGAAAAAGGCTTTCACTTTATCATGATAGATGAAGATTACCTCCATACCCTGGACATCCCCATTCTGCAGGGCAGAAATTTTGAGCTGAGCAGGCAGACAGATCGGGGGCAGGCATTTTTGGTCAATGAACAAATGGTCGCTTACCAGGGATGGGATGATCCCATCGGCAAGCGCATACAATGGGGCTTACAGCCGAATGATTCGGCGACTTATGACGGCCATGTCATCGGCGTAGTGGAAGATTTTCATTTCACCTCTCTGCACAACAGCCTGGAACCCATGCTCGTGGTATTCAACCAGGGATTTCCAGGGCGTTTATTTGTCAAAATTGACAAACATAAGCTGAGGGAAGGGATTGAATTTGTGAAAGAAAAATGGCAGGAATACGACCCCAATCATCCCCTCGCCTACTCCTTTCTGGATGAGACCTTCGCCGCCCAATACCGGGATGAAGGAAAGCGCATGACGATTTTTGGCTATTTCACCCTGCTTACCATTTTCATTGCCTGCATGGGCTTATTTGGCCTTTCGGCTTATATCACCCAGCAACGCACCAAAGAAATCGGAATCCGAAAGGTCATGGGAGCAGAGCTTCCACAGATTATTTACCTCCTGACAAAAGATTTTGCTATCCTCGTTGTGATCGCACTTGTCATCGCTTCTGCCATAGCGGGCTACAGCATGAATAGCTGGTTGCAAGAGTTTGCCTACCACGAACCGCTTTCAGCAGGGTATTTTTTCCTTTCGGGAATTGTAGCCCTCCTGATTGCATTTTTCACCATAAGCTACCACACCATACAGGCCGGACGCTCCAATCCCATCGATGCGCTGCGCCATGAATAGCAATTTTGCCTCTATCGAATTTGACAACAATTTATGTTTTTAGGGTATGAAAAAAATCATTTTATTTTTCCTGATCAGCTGCCTGATTCTTCCTCTCAGCGCCCAGCAAAGCCTTCGCCGCAAGGCATCCATCGGCATCAGGCCCGAGCCTTTGTCGCAGGAGATGAGTGAAAAAACTGCCTATGGCCTCAGCGTCAACCAGGTTTTTCCGGCTACCACAGCTGAAGCTGCCGGCTTACAGGCCGGTGATATACTGCTCGCCATCAATGGCGAAAAGATGACAGGCATGCCTGTGCTATTTGGCATCTCGCAGGAACTGCGGGCAGGCGACGAAGTCCAGATGAAAATCCTGCGTGGCGGGAAGGAAAAAATGCTGAAAGCAAAAGCAGTGGGAAGGCCCCTGGAGGAATCCGAATGGGGTGAAGTGATTTATGACGAAATTCCTTTTCAGGAAGGTATCCTCAGAAGCATTGTCAATAAGCCTAAAGAAGCAGGGAAAAGGCCTGCGATCCTCTTTATTCCGGGTTATCCCTGCGCTTCCTATGATGGCATGAGCCCTATACATCCCTACCGCAAATTGATCGATGATTTTGTGCAAAAAGGCTATGTGGTGATGCGGGTTGAAAAGCCGGGCATGGGCGATGGCCTATTTCCGACGCCCTGTGACCAATTGAGCATAGAGACAGAAAACGATGCCTTTGAAGCGGGCTACCATACCCTCGCGAAATATGAATTTGTGGATAGCGAAAACATCTTTGTTTTTGGGCATTCGCTCGGGGGACTGAGCGCTCCGGAAATAGCCAGCCGTGTGCAGCCCAAAGGCGTAATCGTCTACGGAACAGCTTATGAGCCCTGGTGGGAATACCTGATGCGCATGCTGCGCGTCCAGAATCCCCTCTTTGGGATAGATTTCGTCGAAAACGAAAAAGACATGCGGCTGTACCATCACCTGCTGTACAAGCAGTATGTGTTGAAGCAAAGCCCCAAAGATTTGGCTGCAGAAAATGAAGAATATGGCCGCCTGCTCAGGCGTGATTTTCAATGGGATGGCGAAGAGATGATCTTCGGACGTCACTACAGTTTTTGGAACAGCGTCAACGACCTGCCCATGACGGAGATATGGAAAAACACTTCCTGTCACGTCCTCTCCATCTATGGAGAGGCTGATGTCGAGGCCCTCGACCCGGTCAATCACCAGACCATCGTTGACATCGTCAACCATTACCATCCCGGCAAAGCACGCTTTGCCCTGCTCGAAGGCACCAATCATAGCATGATTGAGGTCGGTAGCATGAAAGAGGGCGTAGCCCTGCGCAATTCCCCGCAAATGCGGGACTACCTCATGAATAACTTTAGCCATAAGCTCACTGAGCTTTGTGATGAGTGGATGAGGGGATTAGGAGATTAGCAGATGAGAGGATTAGCAGATTTAAGAAAATATTATGATCAATTTTAAGCTTGCGTTCAGGAATTTATTGAAGAATAAAGGGCTTTCCTTTATCAATGTAGTGGGATTGGCCATAGGCATTGCCTGCTGCATTTTGATCTTTTTGTATGTCAGCTATGAGCGATCCTATGATCGCTGGCATGCGGATGCTGACCGCATCTGCAGGGTGCTGACCATAGATAAAGCACTGGGTGTGAGCAGCAACCTGGTGGGCATCACTTTGCCAGCTCTTGGCCCTGCCATGGTGGAGAACATTCCGGAAGTGGAAGAGAGGCTGCGCATGCAAAGTAGCGGAAGAAACCTCCTGACATTTGAGGAAAACAATATCTATTCAGAGAATTTGCATTATGCGGAAAAGACCCTTTTTACCCTTTTTGATTTTGGGCTGAAAGTAGGAGAAAAAGGAGAAGTCCTGAAGCGCCCCAATACCGCTGTATTGAGCGAAAACATGGCGAAGCGCGTTTTTGGCGGGGAAAATCCTATCGGGAAAAGCTTTACCCTGGATAATGATACCGAGATAGAAGTGGTGGGCATCATGGATGAAATCAGCCAGCCTTCACACCTCCAGATGGACGTCGTGATAGCGATGGTTCCTACGGAGCAGGACAGCAACTTCAACCAGTACCTGCAATCCTGGAATTCCATTTCCATGACAACCTATGTTCGGCTGAATGATATTTCGCAGGAAGAAGCTGTGGAGGAAAAAATGGAAAGCCTGATCCGGGATAATGGCGTAGGGGAAAACTTTTCCGTCACCCTCCAACCCTTGACAGAAGCCCATCTGAACTCCTCCGGCATTCTTTTCGACGGAGCCAATCTGAATAAGGGCGACCTGACCTATGTGAAAACCCTTTCCATCATTGCTCTGTTTGTGATCCTGATTGCCTCATTCAATTTCATGAATCTCAGCACCGCCCGCTCTACCAAACGGGCCATGGAAGTGGGCATTCGAAAAGTATTAGGTGCAGTCAAACCCCAATTGATTCGCCAATTTTTGATTGAAGCGGTAGTCATGGTGTTCATTTCCATGGTTCTGGCTTTGTTTCTGGTAAGCTTTGCCGGTGCAGTGATGGACTTCCCCATGGGAGGGGATTTGGCCCTTCAGATGGTTTTGGATGGGGAAAGGCTGGGCATTTTGCTGGGTTTTACGCTTTTGCTGGGCTTGTTGGCTGGCAGCTATCCAGCCTTCATGCTCTCCTCCTTTTTACCTGTAAAAGTGTTGAAAGGAAAATTTGGCTCCACGAGCAAAGGCATCTGGCTGCGCCGGATTTTGGTGGTCACGCAGTTTGCGGCTTCTATCGCCATGATTATCGGAACGGTGATTATTTATCAGCAGATAGGGCACCTCAAAAACAAAGACAAAGGCTTTGATCCTGAGCAGGTTGTGAATATTTCGCTGGGTGATCGCGAGCTTCAGGAAAGAGCCGAAGCCCTTCAGGAAGAAATGCTGAAAGACCCCAATGTCCTGGCCATTGGGACAAGTTCTTCCATGCCTGGAAGAGGCTTTGGTCGCCGGGGCATCCGCCCCGAGGGGGCGGCGGAAGATGACGTATGGATCGTCAGTGTGATGTCCATGAATGAGCATTATATGCAACTCATGGGCATGGAGATGGTCGCGGGGCGCGAATTTTCGGCAGAATTTGGGACCGAAGGTCAGCGGGCTGTACTGATCAATCAGGCCATGGCTGATGCCCTGGGATGGGAAGATCCCATCGGCAAAAACATCCGCATGGGACCCGCCGAAAGCGAACCTTTTCAGGTCGTGGGTCTGGTAAAAGACTTTCATTTTGCCAATATGCGGCACAAAATTGAGCCCATGATGATGTTTTACCGGCAAGGTGCCAATGGGGTACTTTCCGTTCGCATCAACACCGATAATTTGGCAGAAACCCTGGCGCATCTGGAAAAATCATGGGAAAAAGTCAATCCCAGCACGCCTTATGAATATACCTTCTTCGATGAAGAATTTGCGCAGCAATACGAAAGCGACGAACGCTTTGGCAGCCTGGCCATGAGCTTTACCTGGCTGGCCATTTTTGTGGCCTGCCTCGGCCTGTTTGGGCTTTCAGCATTTACTGCTGAGCAGCGCACCAAAGAAATCAGCATACGCAAGATCATGGGCGCTCCGACCGCTAAGTTGATTGGGCTTCTTTCCAAAGAATTTGCTTTGCTGGTAGGCCTGGCGGCTGTCCTTGCGATCCCTATCGCATATATCGGAATGAAAGACTGGCTGGAAAGCTTTGCTTACAGCATTCCTCTGCACTGGTCTGTATTTGCACTTTCGGGCTTATTGGCTTTTGCTATCGCACTCATGACCACCAGCTATCACGCGATCAAAACGGCCCAGGCGAATCCTGTGGAGGCTTTGAGGTATGAATAAACATTATTTCATGTCCATCCGCTCCACTCCGTCCCAATCTGCCGGAATGCCTTTCTCAAGCAGTTCTCTGCATTTGTAAAGGTATTGCTGCGCAGGTCTGTCGTCCGGATTTTTGTTCAACACATGCGCAAATGCTTGTTCTGCATCGGAAAAGGATTTTTCATAAAAGGCTCTCAAGCCATCTTCAAACTCAGCTTTGGTTTGGGTCTTCAGATTCCTGACAGCCTCTGTTTCTCCATCGAAAAACTCATATACGCCAATGGCGGTTTTCTTCCCTTTTACCTGGATTTTTCCCAAATACCGATGTGAAAAAAGCAGGGGATCTTCCAGCGCGCTGAGGGTAGCTTCACTTGCCAAAATGTTGGCACCATAGTATTTGGTAAGTCCCTCCATACGGGAGGCCGTATTCACGCTGTCAGAGACCACCGTGGCATCCATCTGCAGCCGATCTCCAATGATTCCCATCACCAGCGGTCCTGTGTGCATGCCCATGCCTACACGTATGCCGCGTCTTCTTTTGGTTTTGCGCTCAATATTGTAGGCCAGCAGGCGATGCTGCATGGCAATGGATGCCTTAATCGCATCATCGGCTGATTTCAGAAATAAGGCCATGATCCCATCTCCCATAAACTGGTTGATAAAACCGTTATTCTCCTGGATCACAGGCCCAACCCTGCCCAGATAGGCATTGAGAAAACCAAAATTCTCCTTGGGACTCATGCCCTCAGACATGGAGGTGTAATCCCGTATATCGGAAAAAAATACCGTCACTTCCCGCTCTACCTCATCGCCCAATTTGACATCCAAAATGGTGTCGTGGCCCAGATTTCGCAGAAATTCATGCGGCACAAACCGGCCAGAGGCCGCATTGATCCGGGAGAGATTCAGGTGGGTTTTCACCCGCGCCAGAAACTCCTGTTTGGAGAAAGGCTTGGCGATATAGTCATTGGCCCCAAAGGCCAGGCCCTCCACCAGGTCTTTGACCTGGTTTTTGGCCGTGATCATGATCACGGGAAGTTCAGAAGGAAGGTGCTTTTCCCTGATTCGCTGACACAGCTCATAGCCTGACATGCGGGGCATCATGATGTCAAGCAACACCATGTCAAAGCGTTTTCCCTTTTCCATGGCTGCCAGGGCCTCCTCCCCACTGAGGGCAGTTGTGATGTCATACAGGCTGTCAGCGAGGTGGTGCCGGAGGACCTGCAGGTTGATCGGTTCGTCATCCACGAGGAGGATGTTGATTTTCTCGACGCCAGTCGGCAGAATGGGAGAAACAGGTGTGAGCTCTGTCTCTATCGCAGCCTGACTAAGATCCAGATGAGGTCGGGAAATACTTTCTCTGTGATTTTTATTCTGCTCTGCTGCCTTCTGATCAGATATGGGCAAAGAAAAGTAAAAGCTGCTGCCTTTTCCCTCCTCTGACTCCAGCCAGATTTTCCCTCCATGCAATTCCACCAAACTTTGCGAGATCGCCAGCCCCAAGCCTGTCCCGCTGTAATTTCGGTCTGTTGAACCATCACCCTGTTCAAACTCCCGAAATACATGGGCCTGTTTTTCCTTTGGAATACCAATGCCCGTATCTGCAACGCAGAGGGTGAGCATGCCGTTTTGGGTTGTGCCGCTGATGCGGATGCTTCCCTTTTGGGTAAATTTGATGGCATTGCCGATCAGGTTGTGGAGGATCTGTTGCAGGCGATTTTCATCGCCCAGGACAGGAGAAAACTTCTCCGGGAGATCATTGATGAGTTTCAAATCCCTTCCTCTCAGGGAACTTTCATTCATTCTGATAACTACCTCAACCAGAGATTTGATATCTACCGATTTGAGATTGAGGGTCAACTCGGCATTGCGGAGTTTGGAGAAATCCAAAATATCATCCACGAGGCTACTCAGCCTTTGTCCGGAGGAGATAATCATGCCGAGGTTATCGCGCCGCTCAGGCAGGGACAGCTCTTCAGCACGGTCATGGAGCGCTTCTGCCAGGCCGATGATGCCATTGAGCGGGGTGCGCAATTCGTGTGACGTATTAGCCAGAAACTGGTCTTTGAGGCGGTCTATCTGAGCAAGCTGCTCTGCCCGCTCCTGCTCAAAACGCGCCTGCTTGCGCTGTTGCAAATAATGATAGCGTTGCCAGAGGCCAAACAAGAGCAGTAAGACCAAAACACCCAGGCCGATAAATACATTTTGTCTTGCGCGGGTTTGGTTAAGTTCAAGGGCTTGTTGAGCCGCTTTCATTTCGGTAGTGGCTTTTTCCCTTTCGAGCTCAGCTCTTTGCTGAGCGAGGGCCGCCGCTTCCATTTCAAGTTTGGCTATCTCGGCTTCCTTGCGCAGCAGGTTTTCCCGCTGTTTTTGTAGCTGGCTCATGACCTGCTCTTTTCCCTGCTGAGCCTGAATGGCCCTGTCTTTCAATCCTTCGATGGTTACTCCCGTTTGCTCCTGCATCATGCTGTCGCGCAATACAACGGCCATTTCCTGGTATTCCAGGGCCTTTTTATTCCGCTTTTGGCTTTGATATAATTTGCTCAGGAGCATATATGACTCCAACTGCTCGTCGGGCAGGGACAGGCCCTGGAGCAACTCCTCACAGCGCAAAAGCGCCCGGATGCTCCGCTGGACATGGTCCAGGGTAAAGTGAATCCTGCCGAGCTCAAGCCAGGCAAGTGCCTGGGAAGATCTATTCCCCAATTTTTCACCCAGTTCAATGGCCTCTTCGGCATAGGCGATCGCAGCATCGGGTTCAAAAGCGCGAGCCGCCTTTGCTATCTGAATCAAGGCTTCCAGCCTCTCAACGTCATTATCGATCTTTTCAAGCGAACTCTTTAGCTCTGCATAGTCAAAATCCTGAGCTTGTAGGGGCAAAAAGGCCAGGAGCCAAAAGATGAGCAAGCATGGAAAAACTAAATTCCTGCACATAATTTTCAGGTAGTGATGCTTAAGGTTTGAATACATCTCATAGCAAGATAATCAATTCTATCTGCTTTTATTTCTGTGTCATCTCTTCAACCCCAGTCCAATCTTCAGCAACGCCTTCTTCGAGATTGGAAAGGCTCTTTTCCAAATAGCGGGCAGCAGTAACATCCTCCTCATTGATCGAAAGGACTTTGCGGAAAGCTGCTACTGCTCGTTCAAAATCTTTTTGATAATAGGCCCTTACCCCTGCATCAAAATCAGCAAGGCTTTGTTGTTTGAGCTCAATGAGGTCAGCGGAATCTCCTGCAAAGAAATCATAAATAGCCGCAGGCTCTTTTTTGCCTTTCACCAATACTTTCCCTAAAAAGCGATGAAGGTGTGCATCCAGGTCCTTCAATTTTCTCACCGAATCATCGCTCACGATGATATTCACGCCAAAATATTTGGTGAGTCCCTCCATACGGGCAGCCGTATTGACGGTATCCGAAACCACGCCCGCCTCCATGCGCATGCGGTCTCCGATGATGCCCAGCATCAATTGCCCCGTATGCAGGCCTATCCCGACTTTGATCGGGAGTCTTCCCCTTTGCAAACGCTGGCGGTTATAGCTGTCCAGCTCTTTTTGCATTTCTACCGATGCTTTGATAGCATCGGAGGGATTGGATAGAAACAGTGCCATGATTCCATCACCATAGTATTGGTTGACAAAACCTTTGTTTTGCTGGATAATGGGGCCCATTCTGCCGAGATAGGCATTGATGAAGTTGAAGTTTTCCTGCGGTGTCATGGTCTCCGCAAGGGTGGTATAGGAGCGGATGTCGGAGAAAAAAACCGTTACATCTTTTTCTACCTGATCTCCCAATTTGATGTCTATGATAGACTCATGGCCCAGGGCTTTCAAAAATTCATGAGGGACAAAACGGCCATAAGCCGAATTGATGTTGAACAGCTTGAGGTGGGTTTTGATCCTGGCCAAAAATTCATCCTTGGAAAAAGGTTTGGTCAGATAATCATTGGCCCCATAAGATAGTCCCTGCACCAGGTCAGATACCTGATTTTTAGCCGTAATCATGATGATCGGCAACTCTGAGGGCATGTATTTTTCCCTGATCTTTTTACATACCTCATAGCCCGACATGCGCGGCATCATGATATCCAGTAATACCAGATCAAAGGCAGGGCCCTTACTCAAAGCATCCAGGGCATCTTCTCCGTTCAGGGCAGCGGTGATATGGTAGTTTTCGAAGGAAAGATGATTTTTCAGTACCTGCTGATTGATCGGCTCATCGTCTACCACAAGGATACGAATGTCTCCTTCCACGGGCAGCAATTGGCGAGCGATTTGCGCATCGCTCTCAGTGAATGTCTCCTGTCTCAGAATGGGTTTTGTAAGGGGGCCTGACAAGCTTTCCTTTTCCGGAATAGCACCTTCTTTCGCGTAAGGCAGGCAGAAGGAAAAAACAGAACCCTTGCCGGGTTCGGACTGCAGGGTAATGATTCCCTGGTGGAGTTCTACCAATTTTTTGGTAATACTCAGCCCCAGGCCCGTGCCGCCGTATCTCCGCTCAATAGAACCATCTCCCTGCTCAAAGGAATTGAAAACGATGTCCTGTTTTTCCTCTGGAATACCGATGCCTGTATCCCGGACGTGGATCCAAATCACATCATCAAACAATTCGCCTTCTATCCTTACTTCACCCACTTCGGTAAATTTGATGGCGTTGCCAAGCAGGTTGTGCATGATTTGTTGCAGGCGGTTTTCATCGCCATGAACGGCCGGAAAATCTTCCGGTATGTCATTGATGAGTTCCAGTTTTTTAGCTCGCGTAAGGGGTTCGCTGATCTGAAGCACCACATCTGTAAGTGCATGCATATCAACGGCTTTGGGGTATATTTTCAGGTCAAAGGATTTGAGTTTGGCAAAATCGAGCAGGTCATCCACCAGGTTGGTGAGGCGTCTGCCCGATGATACAATCATCGAGAGATTGTGCTTCATCTCCTCCGAAGGAGTGCCCGCCGCGCCATCGTAGATGGATTCGGCGATGCCGATGATGCCGTTGAGCGGCGTGCGCAGCTCGTGGGAGGTATTGGCGAGGAACTCGTCTTTCATCCGATCAGCAGCTAAAAGCTGCTGGGTGAGCGCCTCCTGGGCGTGGAGCTTTTCCTGCTCGGCCATATTGATCTTGTACCCCAGACCCAGGGAGAAAATCAATATTTCCAAAACCACCGCAACCAGGAAAAAAAGAAAGGCGTTGGGGAAATGAAAAATGGTGCTGATAACTGCAAGGGAAAAGGCAAAGACCATTACACAGGATGAACCTGCAATGAAAAAGCGTCCCAACGGACTCCTGGTTTTCAACAGTTTCACGATCAATACCACAGAGGCAATAGCATCTGCGATCATCACAGCAAACTCAATGTCCTTTACCAGTTCCAGGTAAAAGGTAGTGAACAGGATAAGCTGTTCAATGAGTAAAATCCCAATTTTCAGGTAAATATACCACCTGATATAAACATCCCATCCAGGGATTAACTCCCTGGTATTCAGGAAAGCACGTCCAAATGAAAAATAAAAAATGCTAACGAGGGCCAGGGACAGAAACCCGACATAAGGAATCAGGGTGGGATGGTCTGTAGGAACGGATCGCAGGCTTCCTGTGGCGAAAAGCACAAACAACAAAACGGACAACAGGTATAGCGCATAAAAAACATGGGCGGGCGATCGGGTAGTAAAAAACAAAATCAGGTTGTACAGGATGATAATCAACACCATCCCACAAAAAACCCCTATGATCACATGTGCCTGCTCATTGTCGAGACTCCTCCAGTAATTCAGTTCGACCAGCATAAACTGCTGGAAGTTGGGCCTTGAATGGTCTATTTCTTCTAATTTGATAAAAACCTCTTTTTGCTCTCCCGGCTCCAGGTAAAGTCTCACCTTTTGCATTTCTCCATCATTCACACTTCTGGCCGAATGGGGCATAAAAACACCCGCTTTTTGGTGAATCATTCCGCTATCAGGGTCGGAGAAATAGACATCTGCCAGGCTGGGATAGCCCAGATATATCATCCATTGGGATGGCAGCTCCAGATGGCTTTGCAGCCTAAATCGCACCCAATAGGTACTGTTTTTCTTCTGAGGCGGAGGAAAATTTTCAGCAGGCTGGAAGAGTTCAGGCTTTAGCCTGAGTTCTTCAAAAGTTCCATTTTGCGAAGCATCATGGTAAACGGATACATATTCGCCAAGCCCAAAGGTGTCCCTGCTCGTTTGTATTTGAAGAGTGGGGGACTGAGCGTCCAGCTTTAGGGTAGCTGCAAAAAGGCAAATAGCCAACAGGAGCCATCTGAAAAAAGCGGTTCTGAAGCTGTCTGGGGCCATGATGTTCATTTCCTATTGGGTTTCTCGAAAATTTTCCGCTTTAAGCTGCCTGTGCTTGAGGTAGGGCGCGATTTTATAGCGGCTATCGCCGCTGTCTTCTGCCATTCGTAGCAGCACCTCATAGATGTGCCTGGGTCCGATCTGATCGGCCCATTCGAATGGGCCACCGGGATAATTAACTCCCAGGCGCATCGCCTGGTCTATGCCAGCTACGCTGGCAGTGCCTTCCTGCACCGTGAAGCAGGCTTCATTGATAATCATCGCCACGATCCGTGGCGTGACCATGCCCACCCTGTCTGCCACAAAGTGGCAGCCGATCTCCCAGGCTTTCAGCCTGTCTGTGACAGCTTCTTTCAGCTCTTCTTTCCACACGGAAAGTTCCCAGTCCTTTTTTTTCAAAAAAGTAGGTAAAGCATTGATGCCGGCGAGGCGGCATTGAAGAGGCATGTCGATGGCGGCAGCCATCTCTGCGAGGGAACGCCTGACGGCTCCGCCGATCACAAGCAGATGCGCCTGTGGCGCGTAGTGGGCGAGGCGGGCCGGATATTCATCCAGGCAGAGGTCAAAAACCAGCTTAAAGTCCTGAAGATCAGGAATTATTTCATCATTTTCTATCAGGTGAAAGGAGCTGCTAAACTGAGCTGTCCGGCTACGAAAATCTTCTATCCGGCGGCTGTCTCCGATTACAAGGGTAGTATCCATAGCCGAAGATAAGGCAGAAATTGGATTAATACATAGCTGGGGTAAGAGCATTCCCAAATTTTCCCTACTTTTAAAAAAAGCACTCAACAACATGGATACGATATATCAAAAAGAAAGCATCAACAGCGCCCTGGCAGCCATTTTTGCAGAAACTGCTGAGGCCATTGCCCATATATCTGAAGCGGATTTCGTCGCATCGCGTGAGCCCAAATGGTCTGTTGCCGAGATTTTCGATCACCTGATTCGCTCTTCCAAACCTGTGGCCAGTGGCCTCAAAATGCCCAAAGTGGTTTTTCGAAACTTCGGAAAGCCCAACCGTCCGTCACGGACGTATGACGCACTTGTTATGCGCTATAAAGAGCGCCTGGCGGAGGGGGGCCGCTCTACCGGCCCATATTCTCCCAAAGCAGGCACCATCTTCAACAAAGAAGCCATGCTTCTGGAATGGCAGGAAACGGGAGAAAAGCTAGTCAGGAGACTGGAAAAGCATTGGGAGGAGGATAAAATGGATGAGTACCTGGTGCCTCATCCCCTCCTGGGGAAACTGACGATCCGTGAAATCATGTTTTTCACTATCTACCATACCCATCACCACCTGGCGCAAATCCGCCATGGACAGTAGGGTCATCTCATAAAATCAGGGTTTGATATTTTCTACCCCCTGCAATCCGCCGCGACCTGCTTGAGGTAATTTGCTTTCGGAAGGAGCTGGACTCGCTTCCTGGGGGGGCAAACTCACAGGGGGTGCTTTCATCTCCACTCCGGCGTATTTCACGGCAAAAGCCCGTGGGCTTTGGGGTTTCCGGGGGCGCTCTGCGCCCCGCCAGACCATGCCTTCCAGTTTGTTTTCATCAAACATGATCTTCCAATAAGGATCAAGCTGGGCCTGAACCCCTTTGATATTTTTGACCCTGACGACTTCATTGTCCTCAAAGAGGATTTCCATCTTATCTGAACTGGATTTGCTTTTCGCCATATAGGTGTCTGTCTCATCGTCTTTGGCGAAATAAATGGTCTCGCTATTGCCTGTGACAAGCAGGCGGTGGAGCTTGTTTTCGCGAAACTGCGCCTCCATATCGCGCCCTTTTATCTGGTTAAAACCAGTGCTGTCTGCCATGGTGATGACAAAACAGTTTTTGGAGAGGCTCATGGAATCGGCCTTGCCGTCGGCCATGTACACCCAGATGGTATCTGCGGAAATCTGGCTGCTATCTGACCAGAGGACAGGTTTGCCTGTCAGCACAATCAGCGAATCGCTGAAGAGATATTCCATCGAATCGGCACGACCCTGCAGGTCATTCATAAAGAAAAAGACATGGTGATAGGCCCGGAACGTCCGGTTTTCCGCTGTATCTTCAAAGCTATAAAGCGTGTCTGCTGTCACATAGAGGGTATCTTCCTCAAAGTATTGAACAGCAACAGCCGTATCTGTTACATAGCTTTTATTATTTTCCCTGTCAAATTCCCCATAATCCCCCTCAATTCTCAGCGAGCTGTCCTTGGGTTCGATAACCACATGCCCATAGGCGTAGCCCATTTTTGTTTCATTGTCAAAATCCAGTTTATCTCCCCAAACCGTGTAATCTTCATTCTCAATTTTATTGCCTGCAAATAATTCGATTTTGTTGGTTTCGGTATTGTAATTCCCTTTGCTTGTTTCAAGTATTCCATCTTTATTTTCAATGCGGGTATAAGCTTGGAAAATGGCGATTTTACGCTCTGTGTCATACCCCAGGGTATCCGTTGTCAACTTATAATCAGGGTTGCGCAGTACTACATCCTTGCGGAAATAGGCCATTTTTTCATTGGGATAATAATAGCCTTTTTTACTTGTCAGGGTATCATCTCCATTGATAAGTTTACCACCATTCATGTATTCTCCATAGGACTCATTCCGATAGTATTTGATATCGTTGGTTTTCAGGTTTGTAGCCCCATCGGTCAGCAAAATATTGCGTTTTGCCTCCGCTATGCGGGTATTTCCATCGTAAAAAAGCCGCTTGCATTTGAGGGTAAGGCTATCAGACATAATGACCCGGATGCGGTCAAATGCCTGAATCCGGTTGGTTTGTTCAAAGAGGTAAACACTATCACAATAGATGAGGGTCGAATCATGTTTGAGAATCACATTGCCGACCAGGCGAATACCGGACATGGAGTCCGTTTGGAAGGGCCGCAGGAAGTGAGATTGAATGATTTCAATTTTTTGGGGGGTGGTGTCCTCCCCCAGGTTTTGAGCCTGAAGGCCCATCAGTCCTATCCCCAGGAGGCCCAAAAGTAATATGTAGGTAAAAAGCTTCAATTTTTATTTGATTATGGCTAAGTAAACCGATTAATCAGCACTTCTGCAACGGAAAACCAGAAAAAATTACCAAATTGGCGGTCTCAAAAAGCGAAGAAAATTTTAACAAATCGTGGACGTAACTACAAACATACAGCAAGCCGCAGCCGCAGCAGTCAAAGATCATTATGGGGTCGAAATTGACCCACAAATCTTGCAGGTGCAAGAAACCCGCAAAGATTTTGAGGGAGATTTTACCCTGGTCGTATTTCCCCTCGCCAAATACCGCCTGGGCGCTCCTCATATTGTAGGCGAAGCTTTGGGGAAATTATTGGTAGAACGTCTCGATTTCATTTCATCATACAATGTGATCAAAGGTTTTTTGAACCTGAGTCTGACGGATGCTTTTTGGGTAAACTTCCTCTCCACTTCGCATCAGAACCCTGCTTTTCTTCAAAATACAGAGGGAAAAGGGCAGTCTATCGTGGTGGAATTTTGCTCCCCCAACACCAACAAACCCCTCCACCTGGGTCATTTGCGCAATATTGTGCTGGGCAACTCGCTCAGCCACATACTCGAAGCCAATGGCTTCGAGGTGCATCCTGTCTGCCTCTACAATGACAGAGGCACTGCCATCTGCAAATCCATGTACGCATGGCAGCTAGCTGGCAAAAATGACAGCCCGGCTTCTACGGGCAAAAAGGGCGACCTTTTCGTGGGCGATTATTATGTCGCTTTCTCCGACATGCTCAAAAAACAAAAAGCTGAGCTTATGGCTCAGGGCATGGACGAAAAAGCTGCCGAAAAGGCTGCCGAATGTAGCCAGGCAATCAACGAAATGTTGATCCAATGGGAGGCCGGTGACCCGGGAATAAGAGCACTTTGGAAACAGATGAATGACTATGTCTATGAAGCACATGCAAATACATTTAAGCGCCTGGGGGTCACCTTCGAAAAATTCTACTACGAGTCGGAGGAGTATGAAAAAGGCAAAGATGCTGTACTGAAAGGACTGGAAGAGGGTCTGTTTTATCGCAAGGAGGACAACTCAGTCTGGGTTGATCTGGAAGAAGCCAAGTTGGATCAGAAGCTCCTCCTTCGTTCCAATGGAACCTCCATATATATCACCCAGGACCTGGGCGTAGCTGACCAAAAGCATGCGGATTTCAATATGCAAAAGTCCGTATATGTCGTCGGAAGCGAGCAGGATTACCATTTTAAGGTACTTTTCGAGCTTTTGAAAAAAATGGAAAAGCCCTATTCTGATGGATTATTTCATTTGTCTTATGGCCTCGTGGAGTTGCCTGATGGTCGGATGAAATCCCGTGAAGGAACGGTAGTCGAAACAGATGACCTGATCGAAGAGGTGAGGGAAACGGTGGCGAAAGTAACCGGAGAATCTGAAAAAATAGACGGCCTTTCCGATGAGGAACTCACCGTTTTGCTGGACCAATTGGCGCTGGGCGCCATCAAATTCTTCCTGATAAAGGTAGATCCCAGGAAGGGGATGATTTTCAACCCGGAAGAATCTGTACAGCTCCAGGGCCATACGGGCCCTTATGTCCAATACGCGCATGCGCGTACGAGAAGCCTGATCCAGAAAGCAGCAGATAATGAGCTGCCGGCATTTCAGGCTGGGGCACAGTTGGAGGAGCCTCTCCATACATCTGAAAGAGAATTGCTTCTCAAGCTTTTTGGGTACAAGCATGCCCTGGCTGAAGCTGCCCGAAACTACAATCCTGCGGAAATCGCTAACTATGTCTACGAATTGGCACAAAGTTACAGCAGTTTCTTTGCCAACTGCCGCGTTATTCAGCAGGACAAACCTCATACAAGCAGCTTTAGGCTAGCTTTGTCGACTTTTACAGGTGTGGTGATGAAAGCTTCTTTAAAGCTTTTAGGTATTGAGGCGCCGGAGAAGATGTAGGGAAGCGAGATGCGGGAAGCGGGACTTAAAACGAAGAACAAAAAACGAACAAATAAACCATGTTGAAATACTTTATCAGTCGCGAGTTTTTATTCACCCTACTTGGGCTTTTCGGCCTGGGGATAGTGCTGTATCTCCTGATCTTTTTGTGGGTAGTGCCTGCCTATACCCGCCACGGTGATGGGGTTTTGGTGCCCAATGTACAGCGGATGAGTTTTGAGGAAGCTTCTCAAAACCTCAAAAAAGCGAAGCTTCGCTTTGAGGTAAAAGACTCTTCCTATCAGCAGGATTTTGATCCGCTGACAGTTTTGGATCAATACCCTTCTCCCCTCAGCCGGGTCAAACCTGGAAGGAAAGTATTTCTTACCCTGAACAGAAGGAGCGTTCCCATGGTGAAAATGCCTATTCCTGACCCCAAAGATGGAGAATCCATCTCTCTTTACCAGGCGAGAACCATGCTGGAAAGCTGGAATCTGAATGTGGGAGAAGTCAGCTCAAAGGCTTCTGATTACTATGCAAATTATGTAGTCGAAGTCCGATACAATGGAATGGTTATTACAGAAGGGAAACCTGTACCACAGGGAGCCAAAATTGACCTCGTGGTCAGTAAAGGAACAACCAAAAATGTGGCTTTGCCAGACCTGATGGGCTTAAGCCTCGAAGAGGCTCTGGAGATTGTGAGAAGCTATGATTTGGCAATTGGCTCCATGAGCTATAAAACCGGAGTTGATCCATTCAAAGATGGCCTGATCATCATGCAATCTCCTGATCCACGTAGGAGAGACTCTATTGGGACTGGCGAAAGCATCAACGTGATAATTCAGGGTCAGCCAAAGGAAAACCTGGAGGCACCTACGGGTGAGACGCTTTCGGATGAGGCGGAGGGATAGAAGAAGAAAAAGGCGGTCACCCGTGATGGGAGCCGCCATTAAACTAAACCAGTCAAAAACAAACGCTTATCCTAAATAAGTTTTTAATCCTTTGCTGCGGGAGGTATGACGCAGGCGCCGTATGGCTTTTTCCTTTATTTGTCTTACGCGCTCCCTGGTGAGGTCGAACTTTTCACCGATTTCTTCCAAAGTAAGTGAATGTTCTACTCCTATCCCAAAATATAGACGAATAACTTCAGCTTCACGTTGTGTTAAGGTGCTCAAAGCACGTTCAACTTCTTTGCTCAAGCTCTCATTTATCAATTCATTGTCAGGGTCTGGCTCTGCATCATTTTCCAAAACATCCAGCAGTCGGTTTTCTTCTCCCTGCACAAAGGGGGCGTCTACAGACACATGACGGCCTGAAATTTTCAACGTATCAGAAATCTCATCCTCGCTCATACCCTCCAACACCTCAGAGATCTCTTCTGGTGAAGGCTCGCGCTCATATTCCTGTTCGAGCTTGGAAAAAGCCTTTCCGATTTTATTCAAAGCACCTACCCGGTTGAGCGGCAAACGCACAATCCGTGACTGCTCAGCCAGCGCCTGGAGGATACTCTGGCGAATCCACCAAACGGCATAAGAAATGAATTTAAAACCACGGGTTTCGTCAAAACGCTTGGCGGCTTTGATAAGGCCCAGATTGCCCTCATTGATCAAATCACCTAACGAAAGGCCCTGATTTTGGTACTGTTTAGCAACAGAAACAACAAATCGAAGGTTTGCTTTGGTCAGTTTTTCCAGGGCGAGTTGATCCCCCTGCTTGATACGACGTGCCAGCTCAACCTCTTCGTCGGGAGTGAGGAGTTCTACTTTTCCAATTTCCTGCAGATATTTATCAAGAGACTGTGACTCTCTGTTGGTTATCTGCTTGCTAATTTTAAGTTGTCTCATCTATTGGGAAAATGATTTTGTCTTGTTGTGATTTCTCGTAAACTGCGAAATTAGGGCTTTTATCTCAAATTACAATCATCCTCTTGACGGTGGAGTTGGTTAATTGTAACTTTTTTTTCGAAAAAATTAATGCCTAAGTTAGAAGAAGAAACCATAATTTAACCATAAAGTTTACTTATGATCCCTCCCAGCGAATTAATCCTGAATCCGGATGGAAGCATTTATCACCTGAATTTGCTCCCTGAAGAAGTAGCGCCCAAAATTATTTTTGTGGGGGACCCGGATCGTGTTGAAAAGATTAGCCGTTATTTCAACCTTGTTAGTACGAAGAAACAAAAGCGAGAGTTTGTTATTCATACTGGAAAATTGGATGGGCAGGAGATTACGGTTATTTCTACTGGCATTGGCACAGGCAATATCGACATTGTCTGGAATGAATTGGACGCCCTGGCTAATATTGATTTTAAAGAACGGAAAGCGAAAACGAACAAAAACAGGCTGAAAGTATTGCGGCTGGGGACATGTGGTGGTTTACAGGCCGATGTTCCCTTAGGTCAGATGGTATTAAGCGCCTTTGCTGTTGGGATGGATAGCCTCATGAATTTTTATCAACAGGAAAAAGCACTTTCGACCGAAAAAATTGCATTGCAGGCAAGCCTTCAACAGCACTTTAGCAGGACTTTTGAATCCCCCTCCCCTACTTTTTACCTGGGAGAAGCTGCAAAAAGTATCCGTAGCCTGCTCCAAAACCAATACCCGGAAATCCTTCAGGGCATCACCTGCACAGCCTCTGGCTTCTACGGCCCACAGGGCCGCTACCTCCAAAGAACCAACCTGCGTTGGCCCAACTTCCCCCTCGGCTTGCAGCCGTTTCGCCATGAGAAATGGAGATTTCTCAATATGGAAATGGAGACTGCTGCCATCCTGGCACTCGGCGAACTATTTGGACATGAAGCGGCTTCGCTTTCGACCATCCTTGCCAATCGGGGCAAGCAGGAGTTTGCTGCAGATCCTCCCCAACTCGAAAGAGACCTGATCGAAAAAGGATTGGAAATCCTACTCAAATGGTAGGCTACAAGCTATTGATAAACTGAACTACATCTGCACGTTTGCGTGTGGAAACAGGTATCTCCGATCCGTCTGTGAGTGCAAGCCATCCGCCATCACCTTTGACAAATTCCTTCACAAAAGTTCCATTGACCAAATGGGATTGATGCGGGCGGAAAAATTTTTGCTCACTCAGGATTTTATCAAAAGCTTTAAGGGTACGGGTTACCAGAAGTTGCCGCTTGTCTTTCATGTGAAAAACAGTATAATTACTTGCAGCTTCGCAGCGGACAATATCTTTGAGCCATACTACATGTACTTTTTCGGTGGTATGAATGGCGATGCGATCCATTTTTTCACCTTCTTTTTTCTTCAGATGGTCCAACAACAAATCCACCTGCTCCTGCTGTCCGGCCTGTTGGTTTTCCTGAACCTTTTCTACGGCGGCTTTTAGTTCATCTGGATCTATGGGCTTAAGCAGATAATCTACTGCGGAAAATCGAAATGCGCGTATCGCATAAGCATCTGAGGCAGTTGTGAAAATAACTTTCGCCTTTATGCCACCCATGACTTCCAATAAGTCAAAGCCCGTCCCATCCTGCATCTGGATATCCAGAAAAACAATGTCAGGCTCTTCCTGGCGGATCACCTTAGCTCCGCTCAATACGCCCTCGGCAGTTCCAACCACCTGTACATCAGGGCAATAGGTAGCCAAATCTTCTTTCAGGCTTATGATTGCCTGGGGCATATCGTCAATAATTACTGCATGTAGTTTCATATTGCTATTTTGTGTTTTGTGTTTTTACCAATCTTCTACCCAGGGTATCCGGATAACAACCTCCGTCCCTTCGGGCTTGCCTGATTTATCATATAAATCTTTGATTTCCAGACCAGAGCTGCCTGCGCCCTTTTTTCCTGCCATCATATTCAATCTTTCCTGCGTGACCAGCAAAGCGGTAGATTTATGCCCCGGAACACGGTGCTTTTCCACCAATCTTGCCTTTTCGCGGCCAATACCGTTATCCCTGATGGTACAAATCAGGCTTTCATTTTCCAGTTCAAAGCGCAACTCAATCCTCCCTTTTCGTTCCTCCAGGTGGTTTATTCCATGGATGATGGCATTTTCAACAAAAGGCTGGATGAGCATCGGAGGCACAAGGGTTTCATCAGGATTGAGTTTTTCATCTGTTTGAATAACATATTCAAATTTTTCGCCTCCACAAAAGCGTTCCAGGTCCAGGTAAACCTGCAGGCTTTCGATTTCTCTTTCCAGTGAAATCTGAGCTTCACGGGAGTTTTCCAAAACCCTTCGCATCAATTTGGAAAATTTGGCGAGGTAATAACGCGCCGCTTTTGTATCCTGAGTGGCTATCAGTCCCTGAATAGAATTCAGGGCATTGAAGATGAAGTGGGGATTCATCTGGAGACGCAGGGCCTTCTGCTCGAGTTCGAGCATGGCATTTTCCAACTCCAGCCGCTGCTGCTGAGCGCGGGCTTTGCTCCTCACCTGGTTGATTCGAAATCGGATAAAAAGAGAAATAAGCAGAATCGCCAGCCCAATGAGGGCCATGATAAACCACCATTCCTGCCAGAAGGGATGAGATATTTCAACGATGGGGGTGCTTTGAACTTGTGACCAAATACCATCTTCATTGACCGCTTTGAGTTGAAAGCGGTAGGAGCCCGGCGGCAGGTTGCTGTAAGTTGCACTCGTTTTATCAGAAGCGGGAGACCATTTGGGCTCGATCCCCAAAAGCCGCCATTGATACCGGACCTGCTCGGGATTGGGGTGGTTGATGCCTATAAAATCAAAACCCAAATGGTTTTGGTGGTACGGCAAGCGCAGGTCTTGGCTGAGGCCATGCTCCACATCTGCCCAATTCCGATAGGGCCCCGCAGCCAGGGGCTCATAGAATAAATTGACATTTCGGATCGAGACAATGGGAGCGATAGAATTTTGCAGTCCCTGCCCCAGATTAAAGCGCATCAAGCCCTTGATCGTCCCAAAATATAAGTTGCCTTCCCGGTCCTGGGTAACTGCATTTTGACAGCTTTCTGTCCCAATAAAGCCCTCTGATTTTCCAAAATGCTTGATTTCAATGATGTCAGCATTTTCATCCAGCGTAGCCCTGTCTACCCCCCTGTTATTGCCAATCCACAAATATCCCATGGCATCCACTTCCAGGAAATAGGTAGGCCCAATGGTCAAATTATCTTTGAAAATTTTGCGGGGAAAAGTATCCGAAGGCGCATATATATCCAGCCTAACGACACCTCCGCCTTCTGTCCCGACCCAAAGATGCCCCTGCTCATCTTCTGTCAGTGACCGGATGGTTTGTAAATTTCCATCATTTCCCAGGTCGATAAAAACAAGGATAGAATCTGACCGGATATAGCCCAGACCTTGTCTGACGGAACCAAACCACAGGCGATTCCATTTGTCTACATGCAGGCTATTGATGCGATCAGGACAGTTCAGGGTTTCCGTATATCGCTTATAGCGATAGATGTATTGGTTGGTGTCGACTGGCGTCATGCGGCAGATGCCTCCGCCTGCGGTGGCTACATATAGCTTGCCGGAGGCATCTTCTTCCATGTCACGGATCCAATTGCTGCCAAGGCCATCACTGGCTGAAAAATTCAGCAGGCTATCGCTATCATAGCGAAAAAGCCCCCCTCCATCTGTCCCTATCCAGATTTGTCCCTTCCTGTCTTCAAAGAGTTGCTTGACCTTCAGGTCTCTGAATCCATTTTTTCTGTTTAAAAAAAATACCGTATCAGGACCGATCACAGTCAGGCCTTTGTTGGAATTTCCCACCCACAGCCGACAATCTTTGTCTTCAAGCACAGAATAAGCCTGTTCCGAAATCCCCTGATTGGGGCCATACTGCACAAATTGCTGTCCAGCATATTTACTGAGGCCGCCTCCGGATGTTCCGCACCACAGTATCCCCCAGCGATCTTCAAGTAGGCAGCGCACATGGTCATTGGCGAGGCCATCATTTTTACTCAGCAAAGTCAGCACACTGTCTTTTCCGTTCCAGCGTGCCAGCCCCTTATTTTGGGTGGCTAACCACAATTTGCCCTCTTTATCAAAGAGCAAATCAAAATAGAGTGCGCCATTGAGTGCGACCTCTTCCTGAAGGACCCTACGGAATTTGCTTCCATTGTAGAGATACAGGCCGCTATTGTAGGTTGAAATCCAGATTTGGCCGAGGCTGTCCTCAGCAAAGCCTGTGAGTTGGGCTCTGCCCAGACTTCCGAAAAGGGAGGGATTCATCCAGCCGTCCTTTTCTTTGACCATCAAACCTCTTGGTAACGCAATCCACAGGCGCTCAGATTGGTCTGAAAACAGGAAGTTCGCTGCCTGGTTCATCTGAGAGTCTACCTCCAGCCATTGGTCCTTTTTTCTGCAAAAAATGCTTTTGTTGCTTGCTACCCAGAGCCTGTCTTCCTTGTCCAGGCTAAGGCTGGTAATGCTTAACTTGCCTTGCTGAGGCAAAGATACGGGCTGGCATTTCCGACCATCAAACAAGTCAAGACCACTACGGGTTGCGATCCAGATATCGCCTTCCTCATCTTCCAACAAGGCGTTGATGTGGTTGTCAGAAAGACCTTGTCGGGTGGAAAAGTTTTCGAATTTTTGACCATCAAAACGGCTGAGCCCCCCGCCATTGGTACCCAACCAAAGGAAGCCTCTTTGGTCTTCGAGCATGGTATATACCTGGGACTGGGCAAGTCCTTCACTTACAGAATAATTCTGAAAAGAGTATTGTTGGGCATGTAGGGGAAACCACATGCACAGGGATACAAGGAGGAAAAATGTGAGTTGTTTAAGCAAAAGCGTAGGACTTTATTCAAAAGTAAAGTCCTAATTTGAAAAAAAGAAACTTCCTGTCCAAAGGACTTAGTCACCATAGCAAGCCTGAAGTTTCTTTTTCAATTCCTCCCGGGTAAGATTTTTCCCGATTACCTTCCTTTCTTCATCCAATAAATAAGTCGTAGGCGTTTGGTTGACATCAAACCTTTGAGATATAGGCGAGGCAAATCCCTGAAGATCAGACACATGTATCCATGGAAGGTGAAGGCTTTCGATGCCATTGATCCATTGGCGATGGTCTTCATCGACGGATATGGCGAATATTTCAAATCCTCTTTCTTTATAAATATCATACAGTGGCAAAAGGTCATTGCAGTTTTTTTCGCTGCAGATATTGCACCAGGAGGCCCAAAACTCCACCAAAACGACTTTGCCCTTTAAGTCAGATAAGGCACGGCTTTCTCCCTGTGGGCTTTGCATGACAATATTCGGAAAGGTCTGATCTCTTTCTATAGGGGAGAAACCCTTCCCTGGCCAAAGAGCCACAGCCGAAAACAGCACCAACAGCAGCATAGCTCCTGATATCAACCAGCCTCTACCCATCGATGGAGGAGTAGAAAGGCTGGCCTTCAGGCGATCCCACATGCCGTCATGGGGGTCTTCCCTATCAAAATCGGCCTTATTTTCGCGAAATAATTGCTCTATCCTGTCCATGCCCTTGCTTATTTTTCATGATTGTTTGAAGCCGCTTTTTTGCGCGGTTGTACTGGGAAATAGAGGTCGAAACACTGATTCCCAAAATTTCTGCTATCTCTTTATGGTCGTAGCCTTCCAGCATATAGAGAGAAAAGACGCTGCGATAGCCATCGGAAAGTTGGTGCAGGGCTTCATAGGCATCCTGTACACTATATGGCCTTTCAGTATCCTGCCAGTCATTTTTTTGTTCCCATTCCAATTGGGATTTTTCGTCCCAGGGAACAGCCTCATCTTTTCTTTTTTTGAGAATATTGATTGACTGATTGACCACGATGCGTTTAAGCCAGGCACCAAAACTGGATTCGCCACGAAAGCTATTTAAGCTTCCAAAAGCCTTCAGGAAGGCCTCCTGAACAGCATCTTCGGCGTCTTCGCGGTTGTTCAGGATGCGAAAACTGCTGTTGAGCATCGCTTTTACATAGCGCTTATACAGCACTTCCTGTGCAGAGAGGTCTCCCTTTTTACAGGCTGAAACCAAACTTTGCCATGTAGATCGTTCTTCCATTTGCTACCCTAATGACAGGACAGAAATATAAATATTGCACAAAGAGGGAAAAATATAGGAATGGGCTAATAATTTATGACTTCGGGATAAGTCAGGGTAGCTTCATTGACCAGTACACTATCTCCCATGATGATGCTCCAAATAAAGGTTGCGGTGGAGATCAGCGATAAAAAGAGGAAAAGCCGTAGCGCCCATGCATGGGTTTGGGTGGTTTCACTTACAAAAACGACGAGGGGAATAAAATAGAGCCAAATACTTACCCAAAAAGGAAGAAAGGAGCGGTGATAGGTAAGTGAATATTTTTTTTCATCTGAAGAAAGGTTCAGTATCCTTCCATCCAGTCTGCTGCGCTGCATGGTCAGCATATCTTTCTCTTCAAAGGAATGATAAATTCTTTCTGGTACCGAAAAGTGATGTCCATTTATCTTAAAAAAATAAGAAACATCCATATTTATATCATCTTCTATGTGCCTTTTCCCCTGATCGCAATAGGGTTTAGCTTCCAGCTGAACTTCCTGTGTACGAACAGGAAACAAGCCGTGGGCAAACTGGGCAAGCCCAACGAGAGCTGAAACTATTGCAAAAAAATAAGTGGTTTTTTTGAGTAAAATCATAAGTACCCGGAAAATTTACCCTTAGTACGCAATCGAAAAGTATCCGTTTGCCCGGGAATTGAAATAGGTAGCCTCAGCCCGAAAAATAGAGAAAATAGCCTACCTTCGCTTTTCAATTTTTCGACTATGACCTCAAATATTACCGCCATTTTTAACGCATTGTATGCAAAATTAAACCAGAAATGGCCCTTAAGCTCCATCCAACAATCGCTCTCTCAGGAAAGCTTCGAATTGTTTTACATCCATGATGTAGATACGCTTCTGGACGAACTGATCGCCAAAGGTGAGGAGCATCCGGATATGGTAGACGAGCGGGTGCCCTATTGGGCAGATTTGTGGGCGTCAGCTATAGGGCTGGCTCGTTTTGTAATTGAAAACAGGGCATTTGTTCAAGGGAAAAAAATATTGGAAATCGGCTGTGGGATTGGCCTTCCCGGCATAGCTGCCGGGCGCTGTGGGGCAGAAGTCTGCCTTACGGATTATCTGGATGATGCCTTGCAACTGGCAAGGCTCAACTGGCTGCATAATATGCAGCAGGAAGGGCAATTTGAGTTGCTGGACTGGCGCCAGCCCAGGTCTGAGCTTCAGGCAGATATACTGTTGGCATCAGATGTTGCCTATGAAGAGCGGGCATTTATGCCCTTGAGACAGGCCTTCCCGGCGCTTGTGCGCCCCGGTGGAGAGCTATGGCTCAGTGAGCCCAACAGGGCCTGGGCGAAGCCCTTCTTTGCTTCCCTGCGTCAGCAGGGGGAGATCATAAGTTCCCAAAACTACATTATCCGGCAGGAGAGTCTCACAAGCAATGTCAGTGTCTACAGGATCAAACCTGGGTCAGAGACATAAAGAAGTTATGTGAGGAAACCTGCTTAAGGGCAATATCCAGGGCCTTCTGCTGGCGAAAAAAGGCAGCGAAAGACTTAAAGTCGTAGATGAGGTTGGAGCGGGAATTGTCCACCAATTCTACCAAATCATTTGAGTGCGCAACTCGGTTGCGGAGCAGATTGATGGTATTGGGGTGCTTGATCGGCGTGTAGGGCAGCTCTTCGCCCTCCCGCGTATAGTTATACAAAACCAGCAGGGTTTTGAGGTAAAACTTCTCCAGATCATGATGTTTGAGTAAGGCATCACCATCCCCGCCTTTGCGATCTGTCAGGTTTTTCACCTCCTTGTCGGGAATGGGAGGTGGCTCAAATTGATGTATCCTCCATATATCTTTTACCTGTAACTTCCTGGTCATAAGGGCTTTAATCATCTCTCGCTCCAGGTGGTGAAGGCGTTTGAATGTATCTGTAAATACCGGAAGGCTATTATAATCGGAGAAATGTACCATGCCGATGCGCGCGCCGTGGTCCATTACATACAGCAAAGAGTTATACCTGAGTTTTTCGTAAACATCTTCCTTAAAAATGCTCTCCTGAGGGCTCACCACTTTGAGTTTATCTACCCATTCCCGCCGGGTCCTGAATACGAGGATAGGGGTAATGGCATAAATGATATCTGAATCAATCTGATTCAAAAACTTATCCTGAATTTCAGCCCAGCTTTCGTCTTCAATTTGTCTTGGGAGACGCTTTCTAACCCGCATAAGCAGGTCATCAGCCTGGGTTTTGACAAAAGCGCCGACCAACTCATTTACCAATTGGGAGTCTATCAGGCTTTTGATTTTCATCCGATCTTTGATGATCGGCTTGAAACGGTTGCCGGCTGTGATAACCTCTTCGCTGATCATGTTGTAGGTATCCATACCCATAAGCTCAGCTGTCAGGTTTCGCAACCGCCGTATCAACTCACCATTTAGTTTATAAATTACATCAGTGACCAACTCTGCCTTTCGGCTGGGGTCGATCAACTCTCGGCGAGCAAAGGTATCATCCGGCTGGATTTGATAATAAACGAAGTCGTCTTCAACAGACGGCATAAAGTATATTTTCCTTTCTCGACAGAACTCAGCGCAGGCTTTCGCGTGAGATGGATCGTAATACACGATCTCTTTGGTCATAATTTCACCTATCGTGAGCATAAAAAGGGGAAAAAGTCTTAAAAATTAAACAAATTGGGTAATTTGGACGCAATGACTCAATAGATTCGCAAAAAATTAAGCTAATATTCGAATTTTTGTTAACATGCAAAAATCCTACCTCTATTTCCTGGCAATAATGATCACCCTTTTGGTGATAGCTTGTGATACAAATATCACAAAAGACGGCAATGATCCGATAAAAAATAGTCAGGGAATCATTATGCCCGATACTATTTTTTCAGATAATTACGGATATGCCCTCAGCGAGAATGACAAAAAATGCCTCGCAGACAGCCAGAACCTCATTTGTGAGTTTGGACTTGCAAATATTGCGATGCTGGGATTTCCAATGGATGAGCTGGATTTACCTGCGGAGTTGATGGTACAGGACACCCTTTATACACAGGGGGGATACCAGTGGAGGGGAAAAGAATTATTTTTTTCAGATAGTGGAAAAATCTTTTTAGAAGGAAATTTTGTGCAGGAGGGCGACCCCACCAATCAATTGCCAATCAGCAACATCAATCGGATAAGGGTAGAAACTTCTTTGTTTCAAACCACAGAAGGAATCAGGGTAGGCCAAACTTTTGGTGAATTGAAAAGCATATTGAAGGCAGCAAAATTTGAGGCTATTTATATTCCTTCTGAAAAAATGGTAGATCTAACGGTATCAGAGCTAACAGGGCTTCATTTCAACTTGCGGTTATCTTTGGAAGTGGAAATGCAGGAAGGCTTTCTGGGAAAAGAAATAGAAAGCAGCCTGATTCCTGATGAAACCCGGCTTCATTCTATCGTAGTGGCTTTCTAATTCAAAACAGGAAACTTCCATCCTTTGTATTCTTTATAATAGAACCCCCAACTATCCCGATAGCGATAGCCCTCAGCTACTGTATTGGCCGAAAGTTGTGGAAGCAGGAAATTCAAAGCCTCTAGCAATTCCGTCCGAAAATCTCTTTCCTCCAACAAATCTGCCGGGACCCACTCTTTCAGCCTGCTTCCGATGTCATAGGCTCTTCTGACAAAGTCTTTAAAATAAAAACACTGATAATTGGCTTCGCCTTCCAGCGGCACTGATATAAATACAACCAGGTCCAGGATGTCCTTTTTATCAGTATAGAAAAAAGACAAAATCAAAGCGTCCTCGCCATGCTCCTGCAAGCTGTCAAGTACGTGCATCCTTCGGGCAATGCGCATCACTTTGCTGTCTTCTTCAGCATAAAAACAAAAATCATCCAGTTTGTAATTGAAATCTGCTAATGTAGGTGGCACCATTGCGAAAGGTTTTATACAAATATATGGATTGCTCTCTTTTATTACTAAATAAATTGGTATTATTTCTGGTTTTTTTCGGAAAATACTAAGGGGATTTCTTTACCTTAATGAGGTAAAAAGACCAACAACTCAAACCCTCATTCTTTATGAATATGATTCGCAAAACATACCCCAATTATTACATATCCCTATGTATTTTTAGTTTGATGCTGGGGACTATCAACTGCTCTTCGCAGGAGGAGAAGGTAATCCAGGCGCTTGATAGCCAGCAATTGCTTGTGGTAAAAACGCCGCATTGGGATGCGGTAGAAGGCCTTCTGATCCGTTATGAGGGGGATGGCAACAATTGGAAACAAACAGGCGCAGGCATTCCCATCAATGTGGGGAAAAATGGCATGTATTGGGGCAAAGGCCTCGAAAATTTTGGGATGGATCATCCCGAGATGTCCAAAAGAGAAGGGGACGGCCGCTCTCCTGCGGGCATTTTTCCTTTAATTTCTGCCTTTGGCTATGCTCATCCCGATAGCCTGAAAGGCCTGGGATTTCCGTATGAGCATGTAGATGCATTCACTCAATGCATAGAAGACACAGGCTCAGCATTTTACAATCAAATCATTGATGCCCAGGAAACCCCTTCGGATTGGACCAGCGCCGATCACATGCTTCGCAAAGATGATCTCTATGAATGGGGTGTCCTGGTGGGGCACAATTATGGAAAATCAAGACAGGCAGGAGATGGTTCCTGCATTTTTCTGCATGCCTGGCGAAAAGCAGGCAGCGGTACAGCGGGATGTACAGCTATGGAGAAAAAACAGATGCGGGAAATTGTCTTTTGGCTGGATGCTGCAAAAAAACCTTTTCTGGTCCAGGCACCGGAAGGCGAATATGCTCAGTTAAAAATGAAATTTCATCTTCCTTAAGCTTACTCCTTCATTTCTTTCAACATCCGGTAGATAGTAGACTGGCCGATGTCCAATTGCTGGGCGACGATCTTGATGTCATTGTCATATTTTTTCAAATAGAGGTCAATGATGCGGTGGTTGTACTCGCGCAGGGTCATCTCCTGGGTGAGAATATCGGGCAGGGCATCATTGGTGCCAAAGGAAATTTCGTCCTCGGTGATTTCGCTATCATAAGCCATGACGGCTGCCAATTCAACCACAGATTTGAGCTCACGGACGTTTCCGGGATAATTATATGCCAACAGCTTTTTCTGGGCTCCCGTGCTGAGTGAAAGATCTGGCAATTCATTTTCCTTACAAAAGGATTTAAGGAAGGATTTGGCCAGAATCAGGATGTCGTTGCCGCGATCGCGGAGAGGGGGCAGCTCTATAGGCAAACCAAAAAGGCGATAATACAGGTCTTCGCGAAATTTTCCGGCTTTCACTTCCTCCATCAGGTTTCTGTGCGTAGCAACGATGATGCGGCAATCCGTTTTAACGGTTTGGTTTCCGCCAATTCTGACGATCTCCTTTTCCTGCAGGGCCCGCAGCAATTTCACCTGCATACTCAGGTCCATATCGCCGATTTCATCCAAAAAGAGGGTCCCTTTGTGAGCCTGTTCAAACTTACCTATGCGGCGAATATTCGCGCCTGTAAAGGCTCCTTTTTCGTGGCCAAAAAGTTCGCTTTCCACAAGATCCTTGGGAATTGCCGCTACATTCACAGGCACAAAAGGTTGATCTCTTTTTTTAGAATTAAAATGTATTGCCTTGGCTACCAGCTCCTTACCCGTTCCTGTTTCCCCTGTTACCGTTACGGTAATATTGGTAATTGTGGCTTTTTCCAGCAGAGCAAAGACACGCTTAATAGCAGAACTTTGCCCTATGATGCTTTTCTCAAAACTGTATTTTTGCCCAACCTCTTTCTGTAGATCGTCCAGACGGGTTTTGAGGGAAGCATTTTTACGGATATTGTTGACCACATTGAGCAGACGGTCGCGGATGTCTTTGGCCTTGACCAGGTAATCGTATGCACCTTGCTTGAGCAGCCCTACGGCCGTCTCTATGTTGTCCTGTTCAGAAATGATGATGACCTCTATTTGGTCATTAAAATCCTTCACCCGACGAAGCACTTCATCTCCTTCCATATCTGGCAGGCGGTAATCCAGAGTGATTACATCCGGCTGCTCATGCAAGGCAGCCAGGCATTCGGTAGCAGTACCAAATTTTTTGATCTCATAGTCGGGGTTGAGTTCCAGGTTGTAGCCCAACAGTTCACGATACCACTCATCGTCTTCTACAACAAAAATTTTAAACGCCTGATCCATATATTTTTTTCAAACTAGCTAATCATTTGTTGAAATTAACAATATTCCCCTTATTCCTGAACAGAATCCAGAAATTGAATCCTTATGCAGGCAATCTATCCTCTTCTCATCCTCGATATAGGCAATACCGATACCACTTTTGCATGGCATGATGGCCTTCAGTGGGTTTCTCAGTGGCGGATTCCGTCCCTGGATGATGGTTTTTTGGCTGAAACTTTTTTTCAACAACTCAAAAAAAATGGAAAAGAGCCCGATCAGCTCAAAACCATCCTCATCAGCAGCGTAGTTCCTCAGCTGACTCCCCTCTGGAAAGAAATTTTAAGCAATAATGCCTCCGCCTTCCTCCATACCGTCGGACCGTCCCTATACAGCAAACTGCCGATCGGCATCCCTTCTCCCGAAGAAATCGGGACAGACCTCGTAGCCAATGCCCTGGCTGCTTTCCTTCGCTTCAAGCAAGCCTGTATCATTGTCGATTTTGGGACGGCTTTGACATTTACAGCCTTGGATGAAGGGGGAAATATCCTGGGCGTAGCTATCGCCCCTGGCCTAAAAACAGCGATGTATGCCCTCTTTCAAAAAGCAGCACAACTGCCAGAGGTACCTTTGGAAGTACCGGAGTCAGCTTTGGGCAGAAACACCACCCATGCGCTGCAAGCAGGGATTTTGTTGGGTTATGAAGGTCTGGTAAAAGGCCTCCTTGGCAAAATAAAAGCGGAAATGACAGCTCCGGTGCAAGTTATTGCTACTGGAGGGCTTTCTGCCGTCATCACAAGTCTCTATACAGAATTTGATGAAATAGACAGGAATTTGACCCTGGAGGGTTTGAGGCTCATGGCGGAGGCAGTTGGCAGTGTGTAGTTGATGCTGGAAATCAGCATGGGTACTTACTGCCAACTGCATACTACAAACTGTTTACTTTCTAGGCTTTCTTCCCGGAAGTCTGCATCAAATAAGACTTGATAAACTCATCCAGTCCACCATCTAAAACGGCATCCGGATTGGTGCTTTCGTGATTAGAACGCAGGTCTTTGACCAGTTTATAGGGGAAAAGCACATAGTTGCGGATCTGTGAGCCAAAGGCAATAGCCGTTTTGGTGCCTTCAATTTCATCGGATGCTTCCTGTCGTCTTTGGATTTCCGCCTGGTAGAGGCGGCTTTTCAGCATTTCGAGGGCGCGCTCATAGTTTCGGAGCTGGCTCCGTTCCATCTGGCAGGTCACCACGATTCCCGAGGGAATATGGGTTAAGCGAACGGCTGTTTCAACCTTGTTCACATTCTGTCCTCCTTTTCCACTGGAGTGATAAGTCTGTCGGTCTATCTCGCTGTCGTTCAGTTGGATATCTATGGTATCATCCACTTTTGGATAAACATAAACAGAGGCAAAAGAGGTGTGCCTCCTGCCGCTGGAGTCATAGGGACTTACACGAACGAGGCGATGTACGCCGGATTCTCCTTTGAGATAGCCAAAGGCGAACTCGCCATTGATTTCCAGCTCACAGCTTTTGATGCCTGCGGCATCACCGGGCGTTTCGGCGAGCAGGCTCCACTTCATGCCATGCTGCTCGGCATAGCGCACATACATGCGCTTGATCATCTCGGCCCAGTCCTGGGCTTCTGTACCTCCTGCGCCGGAGTTGATCACCATGGTGCAATCCAGGCGGTCTTCTTCGCCTGAAAGCATGTTTTTGAACTCCAGTTCCTCCACAGCTTCCAAAGCTTTTTCATAAGCTGCTTCTACCTCCTCCTCGGAGGCTTCATCCATTTTGTAGAAATCATAATAGACTTCTACCTCGCCGATAACCTCTTCTACCTCTTTATAGGCATCTGTCCAAATTTTGAGTGATGAAATCTCCCGCATTACCTTCTGGGCGGCATCTGGATTTTCCCAAAAATCGGGCTGGTGTGAAATGGCTTCTTTTTCTTCGATTAATTCAAGCTTTCGAGCCACGTCAAAGATAGTTCCCCAGAGCCACTTTCCGCTCCTGGAGATCCTTTAGTTGGTCATTTGTCATACATGATGGGTTTTAAAAGTTTCGAGTTTGGGGTTTGGGGTTTTGGGTTTCGAGTTTCGAGTTTCGAGTTTCGAGTTTCGGGTTTCAATCGAGTCCCGGAACCCGGAACCCGGAACCCGGAACCCGAAACATCCCTAAACCTCCAGCGGATTCATCAGCATAGATGGGAAAATACCATACAGCACGATGAGTATTACCAATACCGCTGCTGCGATGATTGGGCCTGTTCCAAATTTCAATTCGAGTTGAGAGTCTTCTTTGCTGAAGAACATGGTAACCACCACCTTGAGGTAGTAATAAGCTCCGATAACGGAGCTGAGAATACCAATAATGGCCAGGAGCGTCAATCCTGCGTTGATCGCAGAAATAAACACCAGGTACTTGGCCATAAAACCCGCCAGGGGCGGTATGCCTGCAAGCGAAAGCATAAAGATTGCCAAAGCACCTGCAAACAAAGGAGCTTTGTTACCAATACCCCGCCAACTTTCGAGCCTGGTATCGGGATAATCCTTTTCAGCCATACCGACGAGGCCAAAGGCCCCGATATTCATGAGCAGGTATATGAACATATAGAAAATGGCCGCTTTAAAACCGGCTTCGCCGGCGCAAAGCCCCAGCAATACATAGCCCGAGTGGGCAATGCTGGAGTAAGCGAGCATTCGCTTGATGTTGTCTTGCCGGGCGGCAACGATGTTGCCGTAGACCATCGTGAGCAGGGCCACGCTGGCGAGCAGCCATTTCATCTTGGTGCCATCTATCAATCCCTCGGGATTCAGAAATCCCAAATCCAGCATCACATGTCCCAGGGCTACAAAAGCAGCCAATTTGCTGCCGGTGGCCATAAAACCTGCCAAAGGCGTGGGAGCACCTTCATATACATCGGGTGTCCAGTTATGAAAAGGGAATGCAGCTACTTTGAAAAAGAAGCCTACCATGATAAGGGCTGCGCCGATCAATAAGACGATCTGACGATCTCCCAAAGCCATCTTCAGGCTCAGGCCCTGATTGTACAAATCCTGGATAGCAGCCAGTTGTGTTCTGATTCCTTCAAACTGTGTTGTTCCACCAACAAGCATCTCCTTCCCATCTTGTGTGGCATAGGCATATCCACTGGCTCCGTAAATGAGGGCTATCCCAAAAAGCATAAAAGCTGAAGCGAAAGAACCCAACAGAAAATATTTCAGGCCAGACTCATTGGATTTGGGGTCCATCTTGTAGAGTGAGGCAAAAATGTAAAGGCACATCGACATGGTCTCCAGACCGATGAAAGTCATCAGCAAATCTTTGGCATTTGCCAAAAGGACCATGCCCAGGACAGCAAAGACAATCAAAGCATATACATCACTGATTTTCCGGCCATGCCTGCCAAAATAATCTTTCACAAAAAAGATGGTGAAAATGCCTGATATACACAGAAACAGATGCACATAAGAAGCCATTTGCCCCACGTCCAACATGCCGAAAAAGACAAGATCACCGCCTTCAGGCTGTCCCATTATAGCCCATGCGCCAGATATAATCAGGCCAACACCAGCCACCCAGGGCAAAAGCTGCCGCTGCTTAAATGCATCCAACATCATCAATACCAAACCGGTCAGCAGCAAAACCAAAACCGGCAAGCTGCTCATCGTGGACTGACTAAGACCTTCAAGCGTAAAATTCATATTCCTAAAAAATTATTATCTTATTCTTAAGTCCCGCCTCTCGCTTCTCTCCTCTCGCTTCTCTCCTCTCTCCTCTCGGTTCTCTCCTCTCGGTTCTCTCCTCTCGGTTCTCTCCTCTCGGTTCTCTCCTCTCGGTTCTCTCCTCTCCCTTCTCTCCTCCCGCATCTATAAAGGGCGAAATTAGTGCGAAAGCCCAAAGAATCAAAACACATCACAAATAATACTTCAGTCTGTCGCACCGATTGACGATATATGCTCTTTCCGGCATAAAGTCGCTTTTCAATTGTTTGAAATACGGATTTCTGCCAACCGGCAGTATGCTTTCTTCTCTCTTCTTGTCTCTATTTTGCCAGGCAAAATAATGCTCCTCGCAACGTGCCAGAAGCAATAAAAGGCGGGCCTTTTGCTCGCGATCCTGCGAAAGCTCAAAAGCTTTCAGGTATTGGGCTTTTGCACGGCTACAGCCGTAGTAGGCTGCGGCAAAGTCTTCATTTCCCGAAGGGGCATAACTGCCTTCCTCCGTCATCGACTTCCAGCAACGGGTCAAAATCCAATGATTTCCATGATAGGAAAGGTTATAGTAAGCATTTCCCAACTGCTCCAGGGCTGTTACCTGTGCGGGGCCGCTTTGAGCGGCCTGGGTTTGCAATGCCATCATTTGCTCCAGACTTTGGACAGGCAAATGAACTTCCTTCGCCTTTTTTACAGGCTTTAAAGGGAGCGGATGCTCAAAGGGATCATTTTCCCAAAACTCCTTATATATGTCTGATTGCCAGCTTGTTGGGCTTACTTTCTGAAAGGCTGTGCGGGCTTTGCTTAGGCGATCTTCCCGTATATACATGCGGCCCAGGGAAAAATACAGCCTGTCTTTTGTCTGAATAATCTGCTTCAAAAAATAATTTTCCCAGGCTGCCTTATTGGGTTTTTCGGCCCATATCAGGAGCTTTTCTACCGTTGCGGCAGACGCATTCTCCTCCAGGTACATATAGTGATTGAAAAAACCATGCAGCATATAATTGATGTTTCCATACATATAGGCAGGTTTTCGAAAAAAAGGAACATGCAGAGCCCAAGGATCCTCATGCAGTTGAGGGTTTACTTTCGCGATAAAAATAGCAGCCAGGTCATATTTGCCTTCCGCCTCCATCCGTTGGGCAAGGCCCAGCATGCAGTGTCCATAGGTTTTTGCAAGGGGGCTGACGAAATAGGGACTTTCCCGCAACTCTCTCTCATAGTTGAGATGGGTTTCTATCTTCTGAATCAAAGGATAAAGGCGCTGCAACAGTTGATGATCTGTTTCCCCTTTTAGGCGGACAAAAGACAGCAAGGCTGTTAGTTTTGCCTGCTCCTTCAAGGAAAAGGATGGATTTTTCAAGCCTTCAAAAGCCCGGATCCAACGCTGGCTTCCGGAAAAATCTTCCCGAATCAGAGCCAGATGCGCAGCACCTAATATCCAAATGCCATTCTCTGCCATTTTACCGGATTGTATGACACTTTCCACCCATTTCAGGACTTCTTCTGCATATAAAAGGTCTTTCTTCCGGTTTAAAGCATAATAATCTTCTGTCCTTCTTTCCCCATAATTTTCCCAATAATCAGCAATATGTCCGTTTTCATAGCCTGAAAAACGAGGCGTAAGCACCCAATCCTCCAGTTTGTTGATTTCTCTGATAAGCAAAAAATTGAGCATCTCATGCTTGGGACTGAGGGCGTGAATTTGCTGAAGCAAAGGCAAGATCGGGCCCGGATTTTTTAGCCCTTGCATCGCAAGCATGATGGTTTGGTCATGCGGCGATAGCATGGGAGTAGAAAGGCTGTCAGCCTTTCCTGCATCAAAGCCCAAAAATGCGCGCGCCCTGCGCCCGGGGCAATTTTCAAAAACCTCCGCAAAAGCCAGGTTGGCCTCAGCAAGGCGGTCAAGCCGCGCCAGGGCAGCGGCTTTGTGCAGCAAAGCCAACCAGCGAATCTGGGAAGATTGCGGCTGGGGCGCGAGCTGCTCGTCATAAATGCGGATGCATTGGCTGTATTCTTTGATATAGCGACTCAGCATCACCATTTGGTATGCGTAGCGCATTTTGAGCAGCGGGTCGGAGACCCGCTTGTAGGTAGCCTGCATCTCGGCGATCAGGTTTTTGACAGCGGATTCGTTGATCCTGAATCCCTTCCAGGATTTGGGGTCATTTTGGGGATTGACGAGCCGCTCGGCAGCTTTTGCGAAAAAGAAGTAGGCAAGGACCTCATTTTCCTCATTATCAATCAGATAGCGCGCGACAGGAGAAATGCGGTAGAGGTCTGTCGTACGGAAAAAATCTTTTTCAAAAACGTAGGAACTCGCTTTGTCAAAGTCGCTATAAGGAATATCGCTGAGAAAATGGTCTATTTCATTTCGCTTAACGATATGCCCCAGGCAGCCTTCCCACTCGGTGAGATTTTGCTCCCAAAAAAGGTCTCTCCGCTTTCCTCCATCATAATCATAGAGAAAATGGCGGGTGTAAAAAAAAGGTTCATAGCCCATTTGGCTCATAAGATCTGGGCCAAAAACGCTTACGCGTACATCCTCGGGCATGGGAAACCAGCCACATGCCTGAGCATGTGGGGCAAAAATGGCATTAGTCAAAAACAGAAAAAACAGTTTCCAGGTCTTCATCAGCAAGGGAGCTAAAATTGGGCGCATTCCATTGAAAAAAAGAGACAGTTCCACCGGATCGGTCTCGCAAAGGTGCAGTGAGGCGGGCAGCACTCAGGAGGTTCGAATCAGAGATGGCTTCGATCCGAAGATGGTCTCCCTCACGGAAGAATTTAGCGCGCCATACTGTGTCTTTCCTACAGAGATATATGTTGGGCGCAAAGCTACTAAAAAAGCCGCTCGCTTCTACAATATCCCCATTAAAATCGCCCATTAATCCCAAAAATTGACTATTTCTGAATATCACTCCCCAACTGAATGCTGGCAGCGCTATGTCCAGGGGAAGCGGATAGGTAGCCGCTGGATCAACATAGGTGCGCGCTATTTCATTGTTCAAAATAGAGTTGGTTTCCTGAATAGATTTTAGCTCTCCCATATTGTAAAACATGAGCATCGCCCGGTCCACAGGGGGCACGCCCATCTTCTCGGGATAGCGAAAAGGATACAGCCGCAAAGTGACGGAAAAAACCTGTTCCGCATAGCGGGACTTCAACTCATTCAACAAGTTGAAGTAGCGATCCTGTGTGCTTTCTGTCCAGTCACAATCAATTTGAATTTCTTTTTGGGGCCCTCCCCTACCTATCTGCCACAGTTCGTCCAGTTTTTCCTGGATGCGTGCCGCCAGCCATTCTATCTCATCTGCCTGCAATTTGAGCAGGCAATCATTGGTAATATAAATCACGGGAATGATTTCCAGCTTTTCGGGAAAAGGCGTCTGTACGTCCAGGACAGCCACGGGCTGTGCCCGCAGGGCCGGGCTAAACTCCACGTCAAAAAATTTGACGTAGAGGCGATCTATAGCCAGGCTATCAGCCTTTTGCTGATCTGCCAACTGCCACTGAAAAGTGGATTGCCAATAATATACCGCCCGTTGGGGCGGGATGGAGCTTGTTTTAGTCGAACAAGCAGAAATGAAAACACTCAGGATAAGACCTAAAAATGTCCCCATTTGAACAGGGAAGCGCCTTCTCAGGCCAGTTTTAATAAGCAAGCATCTTTTTTGCATGTTCAAATTTCTAAAATTTCAGCCTAACTTAAGGGGCGAAAAGAAAAATCGAAAATGATATTACCTGAAATAAAGCCGCTGAGTGAGCGAAAGGAAGAAATATTGACCCAGGCACGCATTCTTTTTTGTGAAAAAGGCTATGCTACGGCTTCCATGAGAGATCTCGCAAAGCGGTTGGAAATACAGGCAGCAAGCCTTTACAGCAACTTCAACTCTAAGGAAGATATGTTATGGGAGATCGCCCTTCGCTGCGCAAAGGATTTTTTTGAAAAAATTGATCCCATTTGCCAGACAAATCTCCCACCCGATGAAAAACTTCAGGCCATGCTTGAAACACATATCGAGGTCATTATCGAAAACAGGGATGCCTCCACCATTTTTTTTGACCAATGGAAATACCTGAGTGCAGAAAAGCGGAAACAATATGCTGCCTTTCAACATGCCTATGAGCAGCGTTTTGTGGATATACTCAGAGAAGGCCAGGATGCAGGATTGTTTCAGGACATGCACAGCCGGTTTGTTAGTTTGAGTATTTTGTCTGCCTTAAACTGGATATCGCGCTGGTATCGCCCGGAGGGCAAAATGCAGGTGCATGAGATCAAGCAGGAGCTGCTTCAGCTTTTGATGCAGGGCATCAAACAGCGCTGATTTCATTTACTCAGAGGCTTATCCCCTTTTGGAAGGGTATGCCCTCAATTACTTTGAATGCCCCTTTCCTTATGTCATCTCCCTGCTTCTTGCAGTTATGAAAAGTTTTTGGAAAAACATACTGAAAAGACATCCACGCAAGCTGATCGTACTTGCGGTTTTGGGTATTGCCTACTATTTCTGCCTGCCAGAACCATTGTTTCATGACCCATTTTGTACGGTGCTCAGCAGCAGGGAAAATAAATTGCTGGGAGCGCGTATCGCCAACGATGGCCAATGGCGTTTTCCTCCAGCTGACAGCGTGCCTGAAAAATTCAGCAAAGCGATCATCGCTTTTGAGGATAAGCGTTTCTACCGCCATATAGGCGTAGACCCACTGGCCACAGGCCGTGCCCTCCGCCTCAACCTGCAGGCAGGTGAGGTTGTCAGCGGCGGCAGCACGCTGAGCATGCAAGTGATCCGGCTTGCCCGCAAGGGCAAGTCACGCTCCTACTTCGAAAAAATCATCGAGATGATTTTGGCCACGCGCCTCGAGGCGCGCTACAGCAAGGCTGAGATCCTTGCACTATATGCCTCCTATGCCCCCTTTGGCGGCAATGTCGTGGGCATAGATGCCGCCGCCTGGAAGTACTTTGGGCGCTCAGCACATCAGCTGAGCTGGGCAGAGAGCGCCACCCTGGCAGTATTGCCCAATGCTCCCAGCCTCATACATCCCGGCAGAAACCGGGATGCTCTGAAGCGCAAGCGCGATGATCTGCTCCTGAAATTGGCCGAAACCGGCATCGTAGATAGCCTGACGGCTGCGCTTGCGCAGTATGAACCTCTCCCGCAAAAGCCGCTGGCTTTGCCGGCACATGCTCCTCACCTGCTGGAGCAGGTGCGCCAGCAAGAGATAGAAGCGAAAAGTATTTTTCGCTCAAGCCTGAATTTTAGCCTGCAAAAACAAGCCAACCGCATTCTTGCACACCATCACCACCTTTTGTCCCAAAATGATATCCACAATGCTGCCGCAATCATCGCTGATATAGAAACAGGACAGGTTTTGGCTTATGTGGGCAATACCCCCTGCGACGAAAAGGAGCACGGATGTACCGTCGATGTCATCCCCGCCCGGCGGAGTACAGGGAGTATTCTCAAACCCTTCCTATATGCTGCCATGATCGATGATGGCGTTATCTTGCCCAATACGCTCGTTCCCGATGTACCCTCCCGCTATGGTGGCTACCACCCCAAAAATTATGACAGGGACTATGACGGAGCTGTACCTGCCCATCGGGCGCTTTCGCGCTCGCTCAATGTACCGGCAGTACACATGCTCAATCAATATGGGCTTGCCCGTTTTCACACCCGTTTGCAGCAATACGGCATGACAACCCTGGATTATGCTCCCGATCATTATGGATTGACGCTGGTATTGGGAGGGGCAGAAGCTTCGCTTTGGGACCTGGCAGGCATGTATGCCAGCATGGCCCGTACGCTCAACCATTATAGCTTGTATCATGGCAAATATGACAAAGGTGATTTTCATCCGCTTGTTTTACAGCAACAGGCAAGTTCCCGCGCCAAGCTCCAGGATCATGGCGTATTGAGCACCGCGGCCTGTTTTCAGACATTCGAAGCCATGAGCAAGGTGAATCGCCCTGAGGAAGACCGCAACTGGCAGACATTTGCTTCGGCGGGCAAAGTTGCCTGGAAGACGGGCACCAGCTATGGCTTCCGGGATGCCTGGGCCATAGGCGTGACGCCTCGCTATGTGGTAGCAGTCTGGGTCGGCAATGCCGATGGAGAAGGCCGCCCTGGCCTTGTGGGGGTGGAGGCCGCTGCTCCTGTGATGTTTGACCTTTTTGATGCCCTGGGCAGGCAGCAGAGTTGGTTTGCAGCGCCTTTTGGCGAACTGGTGATGAGCCCTGTGTGCCGCCTCAGCGGCCACCAGCCGGGGCCCTACTGTCCGATAGACAGCATGATGATATACCGGCAGGGCCAGCAAAGCGGCCCATGTCCCTATCACAAGCGCATCCATTTGGATGCGGAGGGACATTTTCGCGTCGATGACGCCTGCTATTCGCCTCAGGATATGACGCATAAGGCATACTTTGTTCTGCCTCCGATACAGGAATCCTATTACCAAAGCAGGAATCCGGATTTTATTCCGATGCCTCCTATCCATCCGGAATGCCAGGAACTCGCAGGGGAGGAAAAGGCGATGGAGTTGGTTTACCCTAAATTCAGAACCAAAATTTACATTCCGATCGACCTGGATGGTCTGGCCTCCAAAACCGTTTTTGAGGTGACTCATAGAGATTCTGAAGCCATCATTTATTGGCATTTGGACGACTATTACCTGGGACAAACCCAGGGAATACATGAAATGGCGCTACAGCCTACTTCAGGCCTTCACAGATTGAGTCTGGTAGATATGAATGGGGAGCGGTTAGAAAGAAAATTTGAAATTTTGGACAAAAAGTGATGTTTTAAGTATTTGAAACTCTCGCTTCAGGATTTGAATCTGTAAGAATGGGCCCATCAGAAAAACAGGAATGCTAGCTTATGCAAAAGGCTAGCATTTTCTTTTTGCCCCAAAAGTTGTATGCTATTGTAGTCAATGCGTAGATTAAAGTATCCACTTGACTGTTTTTCGGGGCTTATTTATAAAAATACTTATATGAGCAGAATAAAACAGGTAATGAAACACAATTACATTGCTGATAAATTCCATTTCAGAAAATGTCAAAATAATCCCCATCCATGATATTTGAGCCTATTTCGAAAGTCGAATTAATTTAATTACACATAAAATAAATGTAATATTTTATACTTTTTTTAGCGAAAAAGATTGTTCGATTTTCAAATTATTCATCAAATAAATGTGGAATGGGCCAAAAATTCAGGTCAAAATGCTTTGTTGGATACCTTTTTGAAAAATGACTTGTAGAAACAGTAGTCTCTATATTCTGGCAGTATGTCCTGCCAAAGTGCTCTTTGTAAGACATTATCCTGGGAAAAAAATCATCCCACCTTCTTTTTACACCAAATGGAAAATAATTACTATGTAAGAATTGAGAAAACTATCACAGAAAAGCTTCCTGAATAATGTATAACTATGCATCAGGATATTAAAGGTAGTCAAAAAGCTAGTTTAGTCTAAAGGTTAGGTATTTAGAGATAATACCAGGTTAGGTACTTTTAAGGTTAGGTACATTTAGGTAAGTAGAATCAGAATTAACACATTTTTCAATTGAAAATCGCTGGTCATGCAAGATGACCGGGCTGACGTTTTCATGGCAAATTTTTACACAACACATTATGCCCTCTCTAGCTCCACATTCCGGAACTCTCGGCAAGCGGTTGGCAGCTCATCTGCTTAGGAGAGTAACTTTTGGCCCCAGCAGGGCTGAAATTGATTCTTTCAAAACAATGACAGCCGCTCAGGCTGTTGATGCTGTAACCAACGCTGCGGGCTTTGCTCCGCCGCCAGATCCACGGGACCCTGCCAATGGCAGTACCTGGGTCTGGGGAAATGACAATACCAAAAACAGCCAATCCTCGGGAAGTGGCGATTATTTGCGCCATACCTACCTGACAGGTTGGTGGGTAGATGAGGCTTTCGAATCGAAACCTCCACATATAGCCCAAAAGATGGTCTTTTTCCTTCATACCATTTTTGCGACGGATCATCACGCAAAAAGGTCGGAGAATCAATACCACCAAATGGCACTTTTTAGAAAATATGCAAATGGTTCTGTGAAGACCGTCGCCCGCAAAATCATCATGGATAACGCCATGATCGAGTTTTTGGATAGCAATTCAAATACCCTCTTTGCACCAAATGAAAACTTTTCAAGGGAGATTCTCGAATTGTTCACTATCCTGAAAGGTCCCCAAATAGGTCCCGGTAATTATACCAATTATACGGAGTATGATGTGCAGCAGGCTGCAAAAATATTTACCGGAATCAAACAGGAAAACCGTTGGGATAGCGCTACAAACCGGGATCCGGATACAGGCCTTTCCCGTGGAAAAATTTACACCCCTCACCATGATAGCGGGAATAAAACCTTCAGCAGTGCTTTTAATGGCAAAACAATCACAGGGAGCAATACAGAAGCCGGCATCCATCAGGAATTTGATGCCTTTATCAATATGGTTTTTGACCAATTAGCCACAGCTCAATCCTATGTCAGGAGAATCTATCGCTTCTTTCTTCACTACGACATCACCCCTGACATCGAGCAGGACATCATCCAACCACTGGCTACGGAGTTATTGAATAATGGATATAACATGATGGCCATCATCAAGAAACTGCTGAAAAGCCAGCATTTTTATGATGCCGACGACAGTGACGCTTCTGATAATGTAATAGGTGGTATCGTTTCTTCTCCTCTTGAATTTTTTGTTAAGACCCTACGATTTTTTCACATCAATCCTCCGAGCGAAACAGCAAATGCATACACGCATTATCACGATTTTTACCGCGATACGGTCCTGCGATACATTTTGCTCAATATGAATATGGATGTTTGGAGCCCTCCTTCAGTAGCGGGCTACAATGCCTACCACCAGGCGCCCTCCTACTCCAAGGCCTGGATCAGCGCCAATACATTGCCATTCCGCTACAAATTTGTGGATATGCTCTATTCTGGCAGCAAACTCCTGACCTGGGGAAGTATCCAGATAAGCTTCAATGTGATGGATTTTGTCAACAGTACAAATCCAGTCAATATATCAGACCCCAGGACACCTTCTACCCTTGTGCAGGAAATAGTGGAGTATGCTTTCCCTGAAGCACTTCCTGCCGACAGATTCAGCTATTTCAAAAATGATATCCTCCTGGGTAGTTATTCCGACCTCGAATGGGCTGATGAATGGGACGACTACCTCCTTACTGGTGACGATACAGTAGTCAAATCGCGGATAGAGAAGTTGATTCGCGCCATCATCCAGTCTCCGGAGTTTCAATTAATGTAACCACAAAACAAGAAAATCATGACTTTGAATAGACGCTCTTTTATGAAGAGCATGCTCACAGTGAGCGCTGCCCCTTTGCTAGTCAATGGCATTCCTGTCAGGAGCCTGGCTACTCCCATGATGACCCAACTGACGTGTCAGGAAGTGAATGATCGGATCATTGTTTTGATTCAACTTCACGGAGGAAATGACGGCCTGAATACCGTTATTCCTGTTGACCAATATAGCACCTATGCAAACTACCGCCCGACCATCAAAATTCCGGATAGCGGTAGCCGAAAATACCTTTCGGTGACTCCCAGTGTAGGTCTTCACCCAGATATGACGGGGATTAAATCCCTTTATGACAACGGCTGGGCGACGATTGTTCAGGATGTGGGCTATGATGAAATCAATCGCTCTCACTTCAAAGGATCAGACCTTTGGCTTACGGGAGGGGACTCCTCCCCAGCAGGCCAGACCATTCATTCTGGATGGGTAGGCCGTTATCTGGATGAGCGTTTTCCCAATTATCCTTTTGCTTATCCTAACCCCACAACACCTGATCCCATCGCATTGGAATTTGGAAACAGAAGCCTTTCATTGGCTTTCCACAGGGAAACGGGCTCGCCCATAGGCATGTCAATCGCGGATGATCCGCAGGATTTTTACAACCTGATTACAGGTGTAGGCGGCGCTTTGCCCTCTTCTTCGCCTAGCTCTCATTATGGAGAAATGCTGCAATTTATCATGGATACACAGTCCAGCAGCAATGATTACGCTCAGCGGATTTACTCTGCATACAATACAGGAAATAATTCCGGTAGCGCAGTCTATCCAACCACCTATCCTGGAAATCCAGGAAACAATGTGAATAATGAGCTGGGGCCACAGCTCAAGACCGTAGCCCGTCTTATCAATGGTGGTTTGCAGACCCGGGTATATATGGTTCGCCTCACAGGCTTTGATACGCATAGCAGCCAGATCACCCCAGGAAACCCTACGGAAGGAAATCACGCTGCGCTGCTGTATTACCTTTCCAGCTCTGTAAAGGCATTCTTTGATGATCTCAATGCCAACAACAATGCAGACAAAGTGATGGCTGTCACTTTCTCTGAGTTTGGAAGGCAGATCGGACAAAATGGCTCGGCTGGTACAGACCATGGCACCCTGGCTCCGATGATGATCTTTGGAAAAGGTGTCAATGGTGGGGTCATGGGAAATACGCCTGACCTCAGTTCTGTTTCAAATAATATCCTGACTAACAAGCAGTTTGACTACCGTCAGGTATTGACCACCCTGCTTCAGGATTGGTTGGGTGCGGGTAACGATACCCTTTCAGAGACGCAATTCAGCCAGTGGCAAAATCAGAAACTGGGCATCATAGATCCCAATTTTGTCGCACCTCCGAGTTGCTATATAGCAGCATTCCCGGTCGGGTTGACCTACTTCGATGCAATAGTGGAAAACAACAGTGTTGTTCGCCTCAATTGGCAAACCGCCACAGAAACCAACAATTCGCATTTTGAGATACAACGCTCACATGACGGCATTGTATTCGAACGCCTGGAGCAGATGCCCGGAGCTGGCAACAGCAGCCGGGAAAGGACTTACACTACCCTTGATCCCAAACCCTACAAAGGCTTGTCGTATTACCGGCTAAAGCAGGTGGATTTTGACGGAAATTTCGCTTTCTCAGACATCGTTACCGTCATGATAAGCCCAACAGGCAGCGTCGAGATCAAGGTCGAAAACTACCCCAACCCAGCCAGTGATGTGCTATACCTCAACATCAATTCTACTGAAATACTCGAAGCGGAATTGAATTTCATGAATACCGTAGGCCAGCGTGTAAGGCAGGAAAAACTCAGCCTGAGCAATGGCCTCAATAAAATAAAATTGGACATAAGCGAGTTGATTCCTGGCTATTACTATGCAGAAATCAATGCGCAGGTCCCCGGAAGTATTGAAAGAAAGCACCTGAAAAGTTTCAAACAGGTGATTAGAAGATAAATTTATTCTATCTATTTATCTATTCTCATTTTCCATTTACACCTTTAGTAATTGCGCTCCTTTTCACTATTGAGAAGGAGCGTTTTTAAGTAAAGGCTTGAATAGATGTCAGGTCAATTCTTTAAGTTTTCGAGCTTTTTTTCCAAAATACTTTTCCCTAACTCTCTTAACTTTTTCACATTTTCAACAGGAATTTTATCGATATCCGGGTGAGTATCAACGGCTTGACTGATGCTCTCTTCCCGAAGAATATGAATCAAAGGAAATGGCGAGCGATTGGTATAATGAGAGGCATCTGCCGGATCTTCTTCTCCAAAAAGATAATCAGGATGAAAACCTACCAGTTGAAAAACACCTGTTAAGCCTGCTTCGTCCAACAACTCTTCTGCGATTTCTAAAAAGTCCCAATAATCTTCCCACTTTTTCAGGCAATGAGGATGAACCAACAGGCTCGTCTCCCAGACGGAGGGTTCCGCATCATATAAAAACAAAAATTCAGTCAATAAGTCCCGGACAAGCTGGTTTTCGTCCTGTGCTTCACTGAGCACAAATCTGATCCGCCCCTGCTGGAAGGGATGACGGGCAAAAGGGCAAAGGTTCAGCCCTATGACAAATTTTTCGACCCATTGACGGGTAGCTTTCAGGTAAGGATTTTCACTCATGGAAATACAGTTCAGGATTTTTAAAAGGAATTAAGGCCATTATGATGGCGGGTTTGTACAATTCGTGCCGGGTAAGCACATCCCGGGTCAACAGACCCAGGGCACCTGTCTTCTGCTTCGAGTTCGAAGCGCCAAAAACGATGTCGTCGGCATCGCCCAGCTCATAGCCCTGCTGCACAAGTTCAGCAACCCTTGGAGGCAGGAAAAATCCTGCCGTTCGTGCATGGCCCTGGCCATGCTTTCCGAGGACTACCATCCAGGCGAAAGTCTCCATTTCGCCACGATTCAGGGCGATACCGCCCTCTATCCCCACCCAAAAATCGGCCTCAGGCCGAGCTTCTTTCGCGCCACGGGCGCGGTTCAAAGCGCCACGATATGTCTCCTCATCCCCAAGGGGCTGGTCAGGTACGCCCGATGGAATAGAAATTCCTTCTGCTTCACATGCCTTTCCAAAAAAAGACTCAAAAGCATCCTTCCCCGCCTGTACCTTGACAGGATTCATCGAGGCAATTACAATTTTTTGCATAAATAACTTTTAGAACTGCTTACCACCCACTGCCCACTGCCTACTGCCTACTGCCCACTGCCCACTGCCCACTGCCCACTGCCTACTCATTCCTCGTCCGGAAGGAAATATCCACCCTCCGGTTAAGTTGACGCCCAGCGGGCGTAATATTGGAAGCAGCAGGCAGGCTTTCTCCATAGTAGAAAGCAGCAATCTGGACAGGGTTCACCCCCAGTGAAAGCAGGTATTTTTCCGCCTGGGTGGCGCGGCGATCTGAAAGACCTACATTGGCGCGCTCTGTACCCGAGTTGTCGGTATGTCCGGCAAGGATGACGCCTGCCTGGGGATTTTCCTTCAGGTAATCAGCGACTTCTCCCAATACGCGCTTGGATTTGGGGCGCAGCTCCGATTCTGCCACATCAAAATACAGACTTTTGAATACATCCTCTTTCAGATAGCCTTCTTCCACTTCAGGACAACCCTCATTCAGAGGGCTCCCCGGAATATCCGGGCAGTCATCGTCCACATTGGGAACACCGTCTTTATCCAAATCCGCATAAGGCATCAGGCGCAGCATTTCTCCCCGGCTGTAAATCGGTACATAAGGTTCCAATTCGGTGGGTTCTGGAGGCATGCGCAGCTCTCTGAGCCTCAGCTGGCGGAGTTGAATCCGCTCTTTTTCGAGCGTTGGCGCAGCTAATCGCGGAGACCATTCCAGTGTTATATCTGCCAATTCCATGGGCTGACGGCCGAGGGGTTGGGAAGTTTCGGGTTGGGAAGTTTCGGGTTTCGGGTTTGGAGTTTCGGGTTTCGGGTTTTGAGTTTCGGGTTTTGGGTTTGGCACAACTGCTACTTCAGCAGGTTTTTCAACTACAACCTCAACTGGTTTTTCAACTACAACCTCAACTGGTTTTTCAACTACGACCTCAGCTGGTTTTTCAACAACGACTTCAACAGGTTTTTCAACTACGACTTCGATCGGTGTTGGCTCCGGTTTAGAAGCAGCTACTTTTGCCCGAATTTGGCCGATGTTGAGATTGTCTGCTTTTGCCACATAAAAAGCGTAATCGGGTGGCTCCGGGGCAGGCAACGCAATGGCTATAACAGGCATCAGCTCTTCTGTGGCTTCGTCACGACAACCTTGAAGAGATTCGATACCTGCAATTTCGGGGCAATTGTCATAAAAATTAGGAATGCCATCATGGTCTTTGTCTTTGGGTTTTCCATAAGGAATACCGAACCTGACAGCTGCATATACATTGGCACCTCGCACAAACTCCTTCTGGGTAAGGGAAAATAAATTATCAGAACCCACGATCACGGGCCCCACTCGGGCCATAAGCCCCAAAGCGCTTTCTTTTCCCGAGCCGAAGCTCACCGGCAAGGTGAGGCCAAGCCACTTGGTATCCCAGCGCAGGCTGAGGCTGTTGTTGCTCATGATATACACCCGCTGGGCGATGCCATCGCGCCTGAATCCCCAAAAAGGCGTGAAGTTCACAGCCCAATGCTCCGCGAAGCGGTAGTCGAGCTGGAGGCTGGCTGCCGTAGGCAGCGGCATGCGAAATTCTGCCTGCGCTCCGCTGGAAAGATTGAAATTATTGTCAATAATTCGATCCAAATCCAGCGCCCCATCCGGAATAAGGCGATTGACAGAATAGTCAATCATATCACCACTGAAATCGCCGCTCATGGGATCTTTTGGAAAAGTTATTCCACCCAGATCCAGCAAGGATGCACCTATGCGAAAACGGTATTTATCGCGATCCCGGCGAGCTTCCCGGTACTCCCCTACGCCATAATTGTAGCGCTCCCGATTGGGGCGATATTCGTAAACGAAACCTATATCAAGGCCCCAGCCTCTGTTCTTTTCTGTCAGTAAATCATTGACTGTCAACACATCCAGGAGGTCCTGGTAGTCGAGTCCAATATTGGGAGAATGCCCGTATTCCGCATTCACATTGGTGGCGCTCATCAGGGTATCCTGATCAAACTGGAAGTTCATGCTTTCCGCACGAAAGTAAAACGCGCCGCCGCCGATCAGGCGTTTGAGGCGGGCACCGCCCTTGAGAAAGTGCTTGTCGTTATCGACCATCACCCGGGCATAAGCCAGGCCCAACTCCATATAGTTCATCAAACTGCCTTGAAGGCCGTCATTATTGTAGCTTGTTCCCCAAAAATCCGGCTCATTGATTTCATAGTAAAGCTGTCGGGCCAGAATTTCGCTCACATGATCCACATTCAAAAAGGTGCGAATCCGGGAGGTAAATGCAATGCTTTGCTTGCGTCCCAGTGAAAGCATGATGGAGGGCAGATGCAAATCCTGCTGCGCATAGAAAAATTTCTCCCCGTCATTTAATCTTTCAGGGAAAAAAGCCCGGCCATCGGCTGTATTGGAAAGAGAATCCCAATCCATGGCATTTCCCAATAGAAGGGAAGACTTGATATCGAGGTAATCGTTGTAGAAGCTGGCGCTTCCTCCCAGAAAATTGATGTCAAATCTCAGGCGATTGTCCGCTATGGAAGCGGGTTGCAAATCTATCCCATAGACACCGGAATAGTTGCTATTCGCCAATCCAAGGAAGTTTTGTGCCCGATAAAAAGAGAAGCTGAGGAATAAAAAAAGGAGGAGGAGAAGTTTTCTCATATATGCAAAATTGAAAAAATTAAGCATAATTTAAGGACTCCTATAGCAGCAACAAAATTAATTTGTGTATCAGTATCCCCACTGCCTCTTTATGGAATCATAAAGGGTTATGCCAAATTTAAATTGGGTATCTATGGCGTTATCCAAATTGCTGTAGGAGGTCACAAAGAAAGCACTCACCTTGAAGCGTTGCATGCGGATGCGAAAGGGAAGTCCCAATCCTGCATATAGCTCCGAATGAAAAAAGTTTCCATCCTGTACAATCAGGGTGCTTGCCCCACCCATGGTTTGCAGTTTGGTCTTCTTGATTAAAGGAACCTTATTCAGCAAAGCCCCATTGAAATTGTGCATATAGTGACCGGCAAAAAAGGCATTTTCGGTGCTTATGGTGGGTCCCAGAGATTGAAAATTGTTAAGAGGATCTACAAAAAGGAAGGGGTCCGAACCCCTGAAAAAGGTATAATCAGTGAACCTGATGTTATCAGCCTGAAGAAATTTCCCCATAAAAACGGACCATTTGCTTGTGCCAAAAGTACCTAACTGCACATCCTGCGTGACATTCAAAGACAGGTAGTCAAAGTTCAAATCGCTCCCCATCACGCCTGGGAGGGCTTTTTTATAGTGTAGGGTAAAAACGGGAAGCCTGCTGTCCAGATTCACCTTGCGGTGAGGCTCCATGATATACTTCTGGCCGGGCGTCCAACGAAGGCTAATATCAATCAAAAACTCCCGGTAGAGGTCAAAATTTTGGGGAGCATTGTTGGTTCCAAATAAGTCTTCAGCCCATTGGGCAAGAGCCAGGTTATCTATGGGTTTGCGATCGGCAAAGTCAATGCTCGCATCGAGCAAAAGGCCATTTACCAACTCAATTCGGTTTCCGATCCCAAAGTAAACTTTGTTGAGATAATTGCCGCGGCTGAGGATCGCGGTGATGGTTTCGTTGTTGTTGATGAGGCGATATTGATCGCCAAAACGCACCGTAGCGCGCCCAAAGCGCCGTGGACTGTAGGTAAAGCCAACATTCATATGGCCTTTCAGGTCTTTGTTTACGATGCCATAATCACCATAGGCACTCACCGAAAGGCTTTTGTAATTTTTCCAGGTCTTGACCACAGTTGTGCTGAGTGAATGGCGATAGCCCCCTACCCCAAAAGGATTGGGCTGCTCCAGCAGAGGCGAAAAGTAAAAGCGAAGCCGATGTTTGCGGTTTCTAAACTGAATGCCTGTCAGGACAAAATTCCAGATATTCAATTTATTGAAAATCGAATCCTGCTCACTGAGGTATTCATCACTCAGGTAAAATGCATTGACGCTGTCCTGCTCCTGTTCAAAACGAATTTCGTTTTCTTCCAGGGCCACCGGCCGCACAGCCGCCCAAAAGGCTTCGCCTTTTTCGAAGGCATCCTTGTCAGTGCGCCTCAATTCATTTTTGAAAAAATTATTGGGTAGATCAATATTCAATTCATAGTCTCTATGGCGGGCATAATTGTCGCCATAATAGGTATTGGGACCATCTTTTATCTCATATACATATTGCTCTTCCATCAGAAGCCAGCGCTTATCGGCCGTCTCCTCGTAGTGATGGGTCATCTGAAAGCGTTTAAAATAGGGTGTGCCGGAAGGCAACACTTCAAATTCCAGGTATTTGATGGCAAAGACCTTATCGAGGATGATCATTTTCCCTTTAAAATAAGGGCCGTCCACATTTCTGGGCCAGAAACTGATATGATAATGTACTTTTCCATCCACCATATAAGCAGAGTCCAGATGGTATTTATAGGTAAGCTGCCAGATGCTGCTGTTGAGCGGAGAGATGAAAGGCCTGTCACCTAGCCTGGGTGCATCAATGAGATTTTGGTAAAAATTAAAGTCCGCATCAGAAACATCCTGGTAGAAGATATAAGGATTGGTACTTTGGGTCCGGTAGACAGGCATGTCCTCATCTCCCCATCGAACGCCATAGTTGCCGGAGCCTTCTTCTCCCCTCGCCGCAATATTGCGGTAGGCTCTGACGATGGTCTTAAAGCGGTTGGGCGCATCGAAATAGGTGCTGGACATGGATTCTACCAAAACGATCTTTTTCCTACCTGGCAGAAGACTATCAGACTGAAGACTGTCTACCTGAAGACTGTCTACCTGAAGACTGTCTACCTGAAGACTGTCGACTGAAACACTGTCAACTGAAACACTGTCAACTAAAACACTGTCCTGCGCTTTTTTCTTTTTGCCAAAGGAAATCGTGAAACTGACCTGGTTATTGGCCTGGACTTTTTTCAAGGTATCCCTTTCAAGAGAAATCTTCATATAGGTATCGCAGCTATAACTATCCAGCTGCTTCAGGTGGTTCTTTTTATAGTCAATAACCTCCTTCATAATGGCATAGGCCGGATCCTTTTTGCCTCCTTCTATATCTACTTCCTCCAGTTCAATATCTCTGGGTATCAGTTGAACAGAGATATTTTCATCCTGATTGATTTCTAATGCAAGTACTTTTGTATGATAGGCAAGGTGCTGAAACTGAATGCGGTAGCTGCCTTCAGGGATACGAAGGCTAAACTTTCCTTCTTCATCTGTCGTTGCTCCATAGTTGCTTTCCAAAGCATGAACACGAACATAAGCAATGGGGTTACCATCAGGATCCATCAATTCGCCGCTCAGTTTGAAAGCAAAGGAAAAAGTGATAGAGAAGAAAAACAGAAGAGATGTAAGAAGGACTTTATTCATATAAAAATAAGCTTAACAGAAACTTGACGGCTAACGGCATAGTTTGGTTGCATAGGTTAAAGAGCGAATCTGGAAATGTACTTATTTGCTAATAAAAGACTCTTACATTTGCACATCATTATTCCACATCTCAGCAAACCCCATATCCTGTTCAATGAGTCAGTCACAACGAGCTACACTTACAGAAGGACCTATCGGAAAAACACTTTTTCGGCTGACGATCCCTATGATTTTTGGGGTTTTGAGCATGGTAGCTTTCAACCTGGTTGACTCTTTTTTTGTAGGGAGATTGGGTAAGGACGCTTTGGCAGCGCTTGGCTTTGCCATCCCTATCGTCCTGATTCTCAACGCCATCGGCATGGGTCTAAGTATGGGGGCGGCTGCGGTTATTTCGAAAGCCATAGGCGAAGGGGACAAAAGCAAAGTGCAGCGACTGACCACAGACAGCCTGGTTCTGGCGGTTATTTTCGCCAGTGTCTTTGTTATCCTGGGCTTGATAAGCCTGGAGCCTGTTTTTCGCATGTTGGGCGCTACGCCCGAAGTCATGCCGCTGATCAGGGATTATATGCAGATCTGGTATGTGGGAGTCATCTTTGTGATTGTCCCATTTGTGGGAAATTCAGCGATCCGAGCCAATGGAGACACCCGCACCCCGGCATTTATCATGGTAAGCATGGTGTTGTTAAATGGGATCCTCGATCCCATTTTGATTTTTGGTTGGGGCCCTATCCCCGCCATGGGGATGCAGGGAGCGGCCATAGCTACCGTTTTTGCCCGGGCTGTCAGCCTGGTTCTGGGCCTATACTTTCTGAAATTCAGAGACGATCTGCTGAGTTTGAAGATTCCTTCTTTCAACAATATGATGGAATCCTGGAAAGGCATCCTTTTCATCGGTCTGCCAGCTGCCGCCACCAATATGGTGGTGCCTTTTACCACGGCACTGGTCACCGGGATAGCGGCAGGTTATGGCTCGGCGGCGGTAGCCGCCCTGGGGGTGGCAGCACGTATCGACTTGCTGGCAATAGCGGTCGTGGTCGCTCTGTCGACCATCCTGGGGCCGTTTATCGGCCAGAATATGGGAGCCAAAAAGCTCACTCGTCTCCGTGAAGGCGTGCGCCTCAGTATGCTTTTCGCCCTACTTTGGGGACTTTTGATGCTCCTGATCATGAGCTCTCTCCGCAGATATATCGCCCCGCTTTTCAATGACAATGAAGATGTGATCCATGCCATCGTTTTATATCTTTCGATCGCCCCGCTCGGCTATGCCGCCCGATGTGTATATGCCCTCGGCAATACTGCACTCAACGTTCTCAACAGGCCCTTGCATGCCTCGGCTGTCACCCTGCTCATGATGTTTGGTTTTTATATTCCCCTGGCATACCTGGGTTCCTATTTGTATGGGCTGGGAGGCGTTTTTGCGGCCATTCCCATCGCATTTACCTTTGGAGGAGTCATTTCTTATCTTGCAGTAAAATGGGCTTTGCGGAAGGGAGAGGAGGGGATTGGCAGATCAGAGGATTGATAAACTTAAAAATATTATGTTTCCACAAAAAGAAGACTATCCCGCTTACTTTGGCCGTTATCTAAGCCAGATTTCTGCTGATATTCCTTTGAATAGTTATTTGACAGAAAAGCTGGCAGCGCATTTCGAAAAATTTCGGCAAATGACTGAAAGTCAGCTCCTCCACCGCTACGCGGCAGGCAAGTGGTCCATCAAAGAGGTGATCGGTCACCTCATAGATACGGAGCGCATCATGGCTTATCGTGCCCTGCGCTTTGCGCGGGGAGACAAAACCAACCTTCCCGGTTTTGACGAAAACACCTATGTGCCTGCCGGCAAATTTGATGCGCGCAACATCGACAGCCTGCTCTCTGAATGGCAGGATGTGCGAAACGCAACCATCAGCCTGCTCAACAGCCTGGATGCCGAAGCCCTTGCAAGAGGCGGCACTGCCAATGACCTCTATTGTACTGCCCATGCCATGCTGTATATTATTGCGGCACATCAGGAGCATCATGTAAATATCGTTAAAGAGCGCTATTTGGCTTAAATTGATTTCCTGTTCCCGGTGACAATTTTTATCCTTTTTCATCCAAAAGATATCCTATCAAAAATCTAAGTTGTATTTACTCATGAAAAAAAATCTATTCCTTTTCCTCCTTCCGGCAATCCTGCTGATCAGTGCCTGTGAAACCCTCAATCAGGTGCTTGAGACCCTGCCTGATCCAGACCCCACCACAGGTGAAATGGCCATGGGCCTGAAGGAAGCTTTAGGTAATGGCATTTCCTCCGCTGTGACCATACTTGGCCAGGAGGGAGGCTATTTTAACAATCCTCTGGTGAAAATCCCCTTCCCCAAGGAAGCTGAATTTGCAGCTACAACGCTGAGAGACCTCGGCCTGGGAAAAATCGTAGACGATTTTGAGAAAAAGCTCAATGAAGGAGCTGAAAAAGGCGCACAAAAGGCCTTGCCTATTTTCAAAAATGCCATCAAAGGCATGACTTTCAACGATGTCAAAGGCATCTTGCTGGGTGGCGAAAATGCCGCAACGGACTATTTCAAAGCAAGAACAGGCCAGGGTTTGTATGACGCTTTCTCTCCTGAAATCAAATCAACCCTCGACCAGGTAGGAGCTACCCAAATCTGGACCGAACTCACCACCCGCTATAACCAAATCCCTTTTACCAACAAAAAGGTAGAAACCGATCTGGTAAAATATGCCACTTACAAGGCAATGGATGGCCTTTTCCTCAAAGTCGCTGAAGAGGAAGCCAAGATTCGCAAGGATCCGGTCGCGAGGACTTCAGAGATCCTGAAGAAGGTTTTTGAATATGCTGCGAAGCAGGGAGGGGAATAAGAGGTTTCGGGTTTTGGGTTTCGGGTTTCGGGTTTTGGGTTTCGGGTTTCGGGTTTCGGGTTTTGGGGGCAGTTTGGAACAATCCGGCTTTCATCCTACTAGGCATTTTGCCTAGTTAGCCAACCTGAAGAGAAGATTTAGACAGGATAAACATGATTTTCAGGATTTACAAGAAAAACTAATGGCATCCTGTTAATCCTGAAAATCCTGTAATCCTGTCAAAAAAGGAGGTATGACAATTTTGTCTAGTAGTATATCCGGTTTTCTTTCTGTAACTATCCTTACTTAGGAGAGACTGATAGTCATATTTTTACGAAACAAGAAATATGCGCCTGTATCTCAATATCAGCCAATCGCTGGAATCTATTCGCTCCAACCTGCTGTTGGTGATTTTTACGGTTTTTATCATTGCTATTGGCATTTCTGCTTTGGTAGGCGTGCATACGGCTTTTGGTGCCCTGACCAGTTCTATGGTGAACAATTTTTCGACCCTGGGTGCCAATACCTTTTCCATCCAAAACCGTCCTTCCACTGTAGTGATGGGGCGTGGAGAAAGGCGCAAAACATTTCCTCCGATTACCTATGCAGAGGCTACCGCATTCAAAGAAAAATTTGATCTGGTGCCCGTCAGCATTACTGCTTCCGGCAGTTTTGGGGCAGTCGTTCAGTATAAAACAGAGCGTACCAACCCCACTATCAATGTCATTGGTACGGATGAAAACTACCTCAAAACAGCTCGCTATACGATAAATGATGGAAGGGCCATCACCCCCGATGACCTTTCCTCTTCCCGCAAAGTCGTGGTTTTGGGCTATGAAATAAAGCGTAAACTTTTTCCCAAAGAGCCCGGCGTAGGCAAAAAAGTGACGATCAATGGCGAATTTTTCACCGTCATCGGTGTGTACAATGAAATGGGCTCTGCCGGCTCCAGCGGTGGCGATAAAATCGTCAATATTCCCGTCACCACCCTTCGGACTTCCAGTCCCAATCCCAACCGCAGCTATACCCTCAATGTCTATATAGACGATGTACGCCGCATGGATGAGCTGATCGAAGAGGCCACAGGCACTTTTCGCCTGATACGAAAAAAGCGCTACGATCAGGAAAACGACTTTTCCGTCACCCAAAGCGACGCTTTCGCCGAGCAAATCATGGACAACCTGAGCATCATCACCACCATCGCCAATGCGGTGGCCATCGTCACCCTGCTGGGCGCTTCCATCGCCCTGCTCAACATCATGCTCTTCTCCGTTACCGAGCGCACCAATGAAATTGGCATTCGAAAAGCCATGGGCGCACCCAAAAAAAGCATCATGATTCAGTTTTTGGTAGAAGCCATTGTTATCTGTATGCTGGGAGGCGTAGTGGGGGTAATTTTAGGGCTGACAATGGGTAATATCCTGAGCGCCACGCTCAAAGGCAACTTTGTTGTTCCCTGGATGTGGCTGGGCATTGGCCTTTTATCATGTGTGGTTGTGGGGATTCTTTCAGGTATTTATCCGGCGAATAAAGCTGCTGCGGTAGATCCGATAGAATCGTTACGCCATGAGTAAACAGGACATCTTCCAACTCGAAAGCGCTGCCCGGGAGGCAGCCCAACATCAAAACTGGCGCGAAGCGCTGGAACTGCGAAGCGAAGCCATTCGCCGTGCGCATGCGTCCAAAAACTACCGGCTGGCAGCCGTTTTACTCAACCGACTCGGGAAGACTTTTGAAGCAAAAGGAGAACCTTTTCAGGCCGTACGCGCCTTTGAGGCGGGTTTGCGCTTGCTGAGCGAATCCGGCGAAGCCGATCTCTCAGATGTTTTGGTACAAAAACAGCGGATGCGCAAAGGCTTTTCTCCTGAAGAAGAAGACTTCCCCATCCCCGATCTGATTCATCCGGATACGGAGGCAGATGTAGAAAAAGCTATGCAGGACCCTGCACTGGCCCTTTTTCTCCTGACCAACAGCGCCAACAGCTACCTCAACCGCAAGCAATATGCGGCTGCCCGCAAAGACTACGAACTGGCTTTGCAGCAAAAGGCGATCTCCCAACATCCCAAATTAGAAATCACCATTCAAAGCTATCTGGCTTTGATCGCACATCGCCTGGGCGAGGATGCAGAAACTGCAACAGATGCGATTTTGGCAAAAATGAAAGACGAAGGCTGGGATGTGGAGCGGGCTGTGCCCGGCGGGATCAAAGCAGATATTTTGCGCAAAAAGGGAAATCCCCAGGCTGCGCTTCAGCAATATGAGGAGGCTCTTTTTTTGCATGAAAAAGCGGGGGATGAAAAAGGAAAAGCGCGCCTGCTGCTGCGCTACGCTGATTTGTTGATGTCAACAAAACAGCAGGAAAGCGCAGAAAAGGCGTTTTCGATAGCGGCGGAGCTGGGCGAAAAACTGCAGGATCAGGTCAGCCAATGGTGGGCTTATGCCGGACTCGGTGAATGCCTTCGGCTGAAAGGCAAACTGGCGGAAGCGGTTTCTTTTTTTGAAAAAAGCATACAACTGATAGGCTCCTACCAAAAGCGACTGGGGACCGATGAAGGCAAAGTTTCCTTTGTGCAAAGCGTGCAGGAAATCTATGAGCATCTCATCCGCAGCTATACCGAACTGGGCGATCACGCCCAGGCCCTGGCGACCTCCGAGACTGCCAAAGGGCAGGCTTTGAACGATCTCGTCGGCGGGCGCAACCGCCGCCGCCAGCGCAAAAAAGCGCCTGATTCCTCCTCATCCGATTCACTGAATCCGATGAGCGATATATTTTTCGCCTCCAACATCGCGAGCAGCATCCCTTCCGAGCCCCCCATCATGGCTCAGATGGCCATAGGCGTTGATTCTGCGCCCTTTTTCCTGGAGCCGGAACTGGCAGAAGAAGTCGATGCCCCTCCCCTGCCCCGGCTGGTCTTGCATGTGCTGCCGGAGCAAATTTTTTGCTGGCTTGTATCAGTGGACGGAAAATTGCATTTCCACAAAATCGCCTGGAGCGAAAAGCAGTTGCAGGAGAAAATCATCGCTTTGCGCGATGCCTTGCTGGTCGATCAATCGCCCCTGGGGCTGCGCTCCCTGCTGATCCGCAAGCCACCTCAAAAGGCCCCAGCCTTTCAACCGCTGCTGCAGGAACTCTATAAAAGCCTGCTTTTCCCTTTCGAAAACTCCCTTTCGCAGATAACAACCAAACTCGTCATCGAGGCCCACGGTCCGCTCTGGATGCTGCCTTTTGCAGCATTGGAAGATGCCCGCGGCCAGGCATTGGCCGAGAAAATTTCCCTGCTCTATACGCCATCGCACGAATGGCTCAGCGAAATCCGCAAAGAACCGGGCTACGGCCCCGGGAGCGAGCTTTCCGCCCTGCTCGTCGGCAATCCAACGATGCCGCCTCCCTTCCAGCTCGGAAGCGATAAAATCGCATTTGAAGCTCTCAGCGGCGCTGAGACGGAAGTGAAAAAGCTGTCGGCTGCCTTTGGCAGCCGCGCCACCACACTCATCGGTGCAGCCGCCACCGACAGCCAGGTCCTGGCCGAGATGCCGCTTCACGGCATCATACATCTCGCCACCCATGGCGTGACCCGGGCGGATGATCCGCTCGCCTCTTTCCTTATCTTCACAAGCGACAGCCCGGAAGCAGGCATGCTGCAAGCCCGTGACATCTTCGATCTGGAATTGGAGGCAGAGTTGGTGGTGCTCAGCGCCTGCCAGACAGGCCTGGGCCAGCTATCTGCCGAAGGTATGATCGGTCTGAGCCGCGCCTTTATCGCGGCGGGGGCGCGCAGCGTGCTCGTCTCGCTCTGGAGCGTGAGTGACCAGGCGACCAGCCTGCTGATGCAGGTTTTTTACCGCCAGTATCTGGCGGGGGATGGGAAGGCGGAGGCCTTACAGCAGGCAGTTGCAGAGGTGAAGGCGCAGCCCGAATATGCGCATCCGCGCTATTGGGCGGGATTTGTGCTGGTGGGAGAAGGCTAAAAGCCTAAGGAGAAGTCCTCGAAAGGCGGAAGCCATAGTGCCCGGCACGATAGTCCGGGTAATTATGGTTGCGTTTTCGCAACCCGACAATAGCGTTTAGTCCTGGCACCATTCCCACACATTGCCAGTCATATCAAATGCGCCTAACTCATTTGGGAAAAAACTACCCACATTTTCCTTTCACATCAAAACGCCAATTGGCGTCAGGCACTTTTTTCCACCAGCTTTTATAGTTCTTCATCACAGATCCATCTCCCCTTTCAGCTTCTGCTAGGTATTGAGTATCCTCGACAAAGTGAGCGAAATCCGCAACTGTCACTTCGTATTTGCCTATATAGTAGTCAGACAAAGATTGAGTATGCAGCTTTTCATCGCTATAATGTCCTTCTGAAGTTTTTGAGCTGCCCATGTTAAAGCTGCCTCCTTTTACGAAGATCATTTCTGGAGTCCAGTTAGGGGCGGCTTCTTCTACTGGCGGTCTGGCGCTCAGGAAGAGGATAGGAATCAGGAAGAGGAAAAAGAGGTTTTTCATGGGCGGAAGGGCGTTTTTTGTTTTTAAAAATCTCGGTTCATCGAGGATTTTAGTGGAGTTCAAAAAAACGAAGCTTTTGAGTTGTAACACCCCTTGCGCAAAATCGCCCCCTCAAGGGGGCTAGCGCTGCCCAGAAGGCGTTTTAACGCCTTTCAATCAACGTCAGCCCCCTTGAGGGGGCGTCCAGGACGAGGGGTGTTTCATGCCCAGGAGCACTGCTCCACTAAAGATCTCGATGAACCAAAATCTCTTAGTTTCTTGTAATTGAAAATAAAAAGAATGTGAAGCGGCTACCATTGACCTTAAGGGCCAAGGTCCTTCACTTTGATTTGAAAATGATTCAAATAATGAATTCATTTCCTTTAGGTTTTAATGCAATTTAGCAAAATTGCGAATCTCTTTCGAATTCCACCTTATAACCCTAAAGAGACGAGTATCAGCTCCCCCATCAACGCGCCACCTTTGCCTCAATAAAAATCCTTTTTATCATCGGAATCTCCTTCCGCAATTCCTTCTCAATTCGTGCCACCGTCGCCTCGATATCGTCGGCGGAGAGTTCGTCATGAAACTCCACATCCAGTGCCAGAAAAAGGTCATGAGGGCCGAAGTGCATGGTGATGGGCGGCATCATTTTGTCGACGCCCTCGTCGGCCATAACGATCTGTTGGATCTGCTCTCGTACTTCTGGATGTGCGCTTTCGCCTATGAGCAGTTCCTTGCTTTCGGAAGCCAGAAGGATGGAAATAATGGTCAATAAAACCCCAATCAGCAGAGAAGCAAGGCCGTCGTAGATGGGGTCACCCGTGAGCTGGGTAAGGTAAACGCCCACAAAAGCGATCAGCAAGCCGATCAGGGCAGCAGCGTCTTCAAAGATGACGGCAAAGGCGCTGGGGTCCTTGCTCCTGCGGATCGCCTGTATAAAGCTACGTCTTCCGCTACGTTGTTTGTTAAAACTACGAACCGCAAAGACCAGGGCTGCACCTTCAAATACAATAGCCAGGCCCAATACAATATAGCTGATCGTCGGATCGCCGATCACGGCATCTTCCACATGCATGACATGCATGACGCCTTCATAAAAAGAAATCCCTCCGCCGATGGCGAAGATGAGCACCGCTACTACCAGCGTCCAGAAGTAGAGTTCTTTGCCATGACCGAGCGGATGCTCGGGATCTGCGGGCTTCTTCGCCCGATTGATGCCATAGAGCAGCAACAAACCGTTGCCGCTGTCTACTAAAGAGTGAATGCCCTCTGAGAGCATAGCTGAGCTGCCACTCAGGGCAGCCGCCACAAATTTGGAAATCGCGATGCCAATATTGGCTGCCATTGCCGCGTAAATAGGTCCTTTTGATGATCCAGCCATATTTTCATTATCTGTTTTTCATTGGTTCTTTATCGCGCCTCGCGCCTCTCAACTCTCTCTTATCAACGCCACCAAATCATCCGCCGTAAGTCTCGCGCTGGCCTCTGTGCCTTCCAGCAGGCTATCTGCCAGGTCCCGCTTATGCTCATGCAATTTGACGATTTTTTCTTCAATGGTATTGGCCGCGATGAGCCGATAGACGGTGACAGGCCGTTGCTGCCCGATGCGGTGGGCGCGGTCAGAGGCCTGGTCTTCGACCGCGGGGTTCCACCAGGGATCCATGTGGATCACATAGTCGGCGGCAGTCAGGTTGAGGCCGGTGCCTCCGGCCTTGAGGCTGATCAGGAAAACCGAGGATTCTCCCCGCTGAAAAGCCTGAACATTTTCTTCCCGCCTGTTGAGCGGCGTTTGACCGTCGAGGTATTGATAGCTGATGTTTTTCTTTTCTATAAATGCTTTTATCAAACTCAAATGTCCTACAAATTGACTGAAAATGAGGACCTTATGGTTGTTTTCGATTAGCTCTTCGAGCAGTTCGCCCAGGACTTCCAATTTGGAAGATTTGATTTTCACATCTGCTTTTACCAGCTGAGGGTGGCAGCTTGCCTGACGCAGGCGCATGATTTCGGCCAGGACCTGCATATTGTTTTGACCAAAAGCTTTTTCTGCTTCTATCCGGTCTACGGCATCCCGGCGCATGGCTTCGTAGAATGCCATTTCTTCTTCCGACAAGTCTATTGTCAATGAAATTTCCGTTTTCTCGGGCAGGTCGTCCAGCACTTCACTTTTGCGTCTGCGGAGGATAAAAGGCTGAATGAGCTTCTTCAGGTGCTTTTTCTTTTGCAAATCCCTGTCCCGCTCAATGGGTACGGTAAAGCGATCCGCAAAGGATTTGTCCGACCCCAGCAAACCCGGATTGATAAATTGGAACAGGTTCCAAAGTTCTCCCAGGTGATTTTCGATGGGCGTGCCCGTCAGGATCATGCGGAAATCCGCCTGCAACTTCATCGCTACTTTGGAGCGCTTGGTGCTGCTGTTTTTGATGGATTGGGCTTCGTCTAAAATGATGACGTTAAAATTTACGCTACATAAGCGCTCTTCTTCCGACGGAAGCAGCCCATAGCTCACCAACAACAAATCAAAGGGCTTCAGCTCCTTTATCTGCTCTTCCCGGTCGCCCGGGCCAAATATGATGGGATTGAGTGTGGGGCAAAAGCGCTGTGACTCACTCCGCCAATTGCGGACCACGGAGGCTGGCGCCACCACCATGGAAGGGCCTTTATCGGCCTTTTCGAGCAGGAGCGCAAGCGCCTGTATGGTTTTTCCGAGGCCCATATCATCGGCCAGGCATGCGCCGCCGCCCCAGGCTGCAAGTCTTTGCAGCCATTGGTAGCCGGCCTCCTGGTAGGGCCGAAGTTCGGCCTTGAAGGTAGTCGGCAGACTGAAGGTCTGCTGCCAGACCTTGCGCAAAGATTCGAGGGATTCCCGCCAGGCTTTATCGCTTTGAAAAGAAGTGAGCAATTCATCCAAATCATCAAAACCTGCTACCTGCAGAGGATGAATGCGTTGTATTTTCCCATGAGCGGAACTCAGGCTTTGCCACTCGTCGAGCTTCCTGCGAAGCTCTTTGGTCAGGGCAAGGAACTGCCCATCGCCCATCTCGACAAATTGCGCATCCGTTTGCTGCGCTTTTTGCAGCAATTGCTGGAAAGACCAAACCTCTTTTTCATTGATCCGGATCTCTCCATCCAGTTCAAACCAATTGCTTTTTCGCTTAACTTTCAGCTTCAGGTCATTGAAATCAATGGATTTGGCGATTCTGAACTTCTCGCCCTTGGGCCATTCCAGCAGGATTTTTTCCTGCTCGCGCAGGGGATTGAGCTGAAGCAATACGTCCAGACATTCCTCTACATCTTCCAAAAACCACTCCCAGGTGCCTGCATTGAGGTATTTCAGATCGGAGCAGCTTTCTATTATCTCATCTGCCAGTTCTTTTTCTTTGGGCAGATCCCTCCTTGTCTGTAGCTGTTCGCCGTCAATTTCTGAGATGATCAGCTCGCGCCCCTCGCCCGGCTTGAAGTAAGGAGGATGAGAATAAAAAGGCTTCACAAGCATTTCCATGCGGTAGCTATCGCCTATCGGTAAAATATGCATCCGTGGCCGGGCATCGCTTTCCACTTGCCTGATATGCCGATTGTCCTCCTCTATGGTGGAATGAACCGTGATCAGGGAGGAAACCCTGCCAATGACGGAAAGTAAACGCTCCTTTCCTTCCGCAGGAATATGGAGGTCTTTTCCGCCCATTGCCTGCAGCAGTTTTTGGTGGTTTTCACTAAATTCTCTTAGGATATAGCGCGTAGGCGTCTCTTTTGCCACTTGCACCCCACTCGAGCTGGGCATATTTTCAAACCGCAGCTTATAGCCAGCCTCTGTTTCTTCCAGAACCAATTTGGCTTCATCCTTCAGCAATTCAACGGCCACAGAAGGAGATTCATGTAAAAATAACAAGGGATGGCCCACCATGGCCCGAAATGCTTTTACCATATCAAAAGCATATTCTACGCTGCCATAATAGCCATAGCTATAGGTTTCAATTGCTTTGGCAATTTTCTTGTCTTGCTCACTCAATTCTTCCACATCGCCTTCATGAAGGCGCTTCAGGGCGACATTGCGCCCGGCAGACCAATTGCCGCTTTTGGAAAGGCTTTGCATTTTGGGCTGAATAAGTCTTTTGTCAAAATCTACCAGCCAGATAATGCGCTTATCACTTCCGGCGCTAGCCTTTTGTTTGCTGCTGCTCAGCGTACTCAGGGCTTCCAGGGCGATCTCCCATCGCTCATTTTTTTCTACTTCATCGACAAAAGCCTTGAGATTCAACTCCTCGCGCAGTTTTTGGGCTATGGCACGGTAGTGCTCAGGCCCTCTTCTGCTTTGGGATATTTTTGCCAAAATAGCTGATAATTCGAGCACATACCATTTATAGCCATGCGTCCACGCCTGTTCATATTTTACCTCCATTAAGCCTATGACCGACGGCTGAAGAAGGCTAAAATCTACCAGAAATACCGCCCAGGCATAGCTAAGGATGGAGAAGGTATGGGTGGGTGACTTCCGAAGCATGGCAGAAGCCTGGACGAAGTCATTTTGGCGGGCGTATAATACCGCCTTCACCTGAGAATCGATCCCATGGGCAAACCAATAGGTTGACTTATTGCTTAGCGTTCCCAGCGATTTATACGCTTTAGAAACATTTTCCTTAAAAATGGCGAAAGGGTAAAAAATGCCCGAAGCATCGTGAAAATTGTAGGTGCTGTTGCTGGACAATTTTCGGAGAAGTTTCAAAGCCTTGTCATAGCTTTGAATGGATTCTTTGAGATTCCCCAGGACAAAATGGGCCCATGCCTGTACATTCAGGGCAAAAGGACTGGCAGAAACATCTTCCTGGAGGAAGTGCCTGAGCTTGCGTGTGTTCCCTTGCATGATGTCCAGCAAGACCATGTAAGCCAGGAAAGTCCGTCCTCTGCCATCCGGATAGAGCGGTATCAGATCAGTTAGAATGCCTCTGTATTTTTCTAAATCCTCGATTTTTTCAAGAGCTTCTGAAAGCAGGTCTCCCAGAATCATCGCCTGCATTTCAAAGGTCAATCCTTTGATTTTTTGGATTTTTTCAGCGGATCCGTATAGTTGGGATAAAAGCTCTTTTTCACTCAGTTCGTGCGGATAGCTTTGATAAATAATATTTAAGACCCTCAAAAGGGCTTTCTGATCATCCAGGGCGTCTGCAATAAACAATTCTCTGGCGCTACTTAGGAAGGCAAAAGGGCCATAGGACCTTGTTATATTAAATGGAAATTCCTGCCTGATCAGCTTCATATTTTCCTCAAAACCGGCTTTTCGCACCAATTGAGGAAGCAAATATTCCTGCAAAGCTTCAGGCACGCCATAAAATTGCCCACCTGAATTATAAGGCAAAGGGTTTTCCTTTTGAACCCAAAGCCCCAATTCTTCAAAATGTCCAATGATGCCTTTCAGGCGTTGGGCATACATGAGCTTGCCCGTAGGGCTGCGCATACCGAGCTTTCTGGCAAAGTCCAGCAGCTTGGTCATGCTTATGGGCATGAGACACAACAAACTCACGTCAAATAGTTGTTTCTCTCCCGAATCCTCAATCGCTTCATAGCGATCAAGCAAAATCTCCAAATTCGCCATTCTCTTATCTCTTATCTCTAGCAGCCTGTCGGAGAGAGCTATAACTTTCCAAAATAATTCGTAATTTACGAAAATAATAAAATTCCATATAGATGCGGAAATTTATAGAAGCAGATCGTCGTCAATACAGTTTACTCCCACCCTCGATCGAGGAATGGCTTCCTTCGAATC